>NZ_CP012643.1:3850000-5165513 GCF_001310085.1 Rufibacter tibetensis | reverse complement strand
CATCGTCCCCCTTGTAAAGGTTTCTGAGCTGGTATATCAGCTTGGCCTTGTAATAAGGGTGTACAATGTCATTTAAGGTAAGGTTCTCAATATCAAAGTCATTGTACCCTAGTTTCTCTTTCCAGGCACGGTTTACAAAGATGAATTTATTATCAGTAGAGATATTCTGGATTAAGTCATGGGCATTGTCAAACAAGTCCTGCAGACGAATCTTGTTGTCTTTCAAGGCTTCCATGGCAATCCGCTTATCGGTCATGTCCTTGCCTACGGCGGTTACTCCAATCACTTTGCCTTCTGCATCCATCTCAAACATGATGTTCCAGCGCAGGATCTTCACCGACTGTGACTTTGTGATCAGGTCCCACTCATAGTATGAGCGCAATGATTGGTTTTGCAGCGCCTTTCTTATCTCCTGAATGCGGGCAGGTCTTTCTTTTTCAGAGACAAACATTTCATAGTAGTTTTTGCCTACTACTTCTTCACGTTTGTAGCCTGTGTATTGAAGGAAATAATCGTTCACGTACAGCACCTGCAAATCCAGATCCATGCTCACGTAAGCCAGGTTCACCTGGCTCAAAAAAGAGCGGAACTGGTGCATAGATTCCCGCAATACTTCTTGTCTGCGTACCAAGGCCTGGGCCTCTTTACGGGAAGAGATGTCCCGCACAATACACTGCACAAAGCTATTGCCTTCCAGAATGATGGCGCTGAAACTGATTTCACTGTCTAAGATAGACCCGTCCGTTTTCTCAATCCGCCATTCCAGGGTATGGGGCTGGCCGTCCTGCAAGGTCTGTTCAATAATCTGTACTGATTTCTCAACGGAAGAGGAGTTGTCAGCCTGTAGGCCGGGTGAGAAATCTGCCAGGCGCTTGCCCACAATGTCTTGTTTGTCGCAGTCCAGCAGCACCGAGGCCTGAAAGTTACAGTCAGCTATCTGAGTGTTGTTTAGCAGGAAAATGGCATCATTGGATGACTCAAAAAGCGTTTTGTATTTGCCCTCTGAGTAATGAAGTTCCTGCCGAAGTTCAAACCTTGAGAGGTAAGAGCTCACCTCAAGGCCAACATGGTTCACCAGTTCAGTAAAGCTGCTGGTTATTTTAGCAACATCATCTACCAACAGGATCAAGGTAGCTAAGAAATCTTTGTCAGTGCTGATGGGCACTGCCAGTATTTCTTTCTTTTCGAAAAGATTCTGGAAGTTGCGGGAGATGCTTACTAGTGAACGGTGCTTGTTTCTGTTTTCTAATTGGATCAGAAACTCAGGATTCAACGCCAGAACACTCTTATCCTTTAGTAAATAAGACTGGCCTCCTTTACTGTGCACCAATTGTACCATACGCGTGGCAGGCTGGAATACATAAACTCCACCTCCATTCATATTGGGTAATTTCAGCAATTCGTCTAAAACTACCGCTAAAATGTCCTCCGCAGATTTCAAATTATTGAAACGCGGCAGAAGTTTGCTCATGAACTCCTCTTGTTCCTGCCGCTGCCGGCCGGTTTCTGCCTGAATTCTGGGATCTTCCAAAGATTTAGCAGTGCCTAGCACAACTTCCTGCCCAAAGTATCTGCCGCATCTGAAGGATAGCAGGAGTGGGACGAGGGTGCCTTCACTGCTCTTAAACCACCAGTCAAAGACCTGTGTTTTCCAATCGCAAGCCTGTAGTATTCTTTTTTTAAAGGCAATCTTTTCAGAATGTTTTAAGTCAAAAGCCTCAAAAACGTTTTTGCCAATCAGGTTCTGCTTTTCAATCTGGATAAGGCCAACGGTTTCTTTGTTGATGTCAATGAACATGCCCTTCTTGTCTAGAATAAACAAAGACTCATTGCTTTCCTCAAAAATGGTGCGGTAACTGGACTCTGTGGCAAACATGTCACCTGCGGGCATTACCTCAGCAGAGGCGGCCCTTACCGCTATGTACAACAACTCAAACCCGTCCTGATAAACCAGGCTGGACTTAAAGTAAAGCAACGGGGTATCAAGATATTTATCTTTGGGTTGAATAAACCCACTCAGGTTTTTCCGGTTCCTCAGCAGCCGTAGGTTACGGTCAAATCCCCGGCGTTGCTTCTCGTCCAGTAATTCTTTAATATTCATCTCCTCAGACAAGTTCTGACTTTTGAAGAAAGTCTCTTTGGCCTGTTGGTTAGATGAAAGGAGGGTTCCATCTGGAGCGCACACAAACATGTATTTGCGGCTTCCGCTCACCTGTTCGGCCAGGTTAATCAATTTTGTTGCGGCCGCTATTTGCGCTGTTCTGTCTACAGATGAAAGAATTGTTGTCATACTAAGAATACTGCTGTTTTGAGGAGGAGCCAAAATCCTTGCCTGGGGCACTTGACTAGGTAAACCTCTTTAGCAAAAATAGCCTAAAAATTGGTTATTTGCACCGTCACTTTTTAAGACCCGTTCTCCAGCCCAAAATGCCAAAATCCATTGTTTTTACGGTCACCACTGATATCAGCCATGACCAGCGCATGCTCAGGATAGCGGGTACTTTGGCCGAGGCCGGATTTAACGTGACACTGGTAGGAAGGGTACTTCCTCATTCGCCCGCTCTGCAGAAAAAAAATTTCCGGCAGCACCGTTTTAAGTGTCTTTTTAGAAAAGGGCCTCTTTTTTACCTGGAATACAACCTTCGGCTGGTGCTTTGGTTTTTTACCCACTCCTTTGAGGTATATGGAGCAGTAGACGCAGACACCGCTTTGGCTTGTATAATCACCTCTATGTGGCGCCGAAAGCCTTTTGTCTTTGATGCCCACGAACTCTTTCCCGAAATGCCGGAGGTGGTTCATCGGCCTGTAGTAAAGGACATTTGGGCTGCAGTAGAGAGAATGGCCTTTGCCCGTGCTTCGCTGGCCTATACGGTCAGTTCCTCCCTAGTTTCTTATTTTCAGCAGAAATACAAACGGGAAGTGCACCTGATCAGGAACATGCCGCTCCGACAGAAGAAACTAGGAGAGCCTGAAGTTCCTCCTTACTTTATTTACCAAGGAGCCTTAAACATAGGAAGAGGACTGGAGACCCTGCTGGAAGCCATGCAGCAGGTTCCAGCCCGGTTGGTGATTTGCGGTGAGGGTCCGTTAAAAGCACATTTACATGAAATTGCGGCAAAACTGGGGGTGCAGGACAAGGTGATTTTCAAAGGCAATGTAGCACCTGATGCCCTTGCGCAGATAACTTCTTCAGCTTATGCCGGGCTCATGCTGCTGGACAATCAAGGGCTTAGTTACTATTACTCTCTTGCCAATAAATTTTTTGATTACGTGCAGGCAGGTATTCCGCAGGTGTGTGTGCCATTTCCGGAGTACCAAAGGCTGAATTCTGCTTATGAAGTGGCATTATTTACTCAGAATGAGGTATTTGAAGTAAGAAACACTATGTTAACTTTGTTGCAGGACCAAGAAACGTACCAACAGCTTCGGCAGAATTGCATGATAGCACGTGAGGAATGGAGCTGGGAAACAGAGGGCCAAAAGCTAGTTGCACTTTACGCCAGATTTTTATGAAGCCAAAGCATTTTTTAGTAGTGGTAGTTGGCCCAACGGCCGTTGGCAAAACTGATTTCTGCGTTCAGTTGGCCAAAAAGTTTCAAACCGATATTCTGTCTATGGACTCGCGGCAGTTCTTTAAGGAGTTAAAAATTGGTACCGCCAAACCAAGTCCAAGGGAGCAGGGTGGGGTTGTGCACCATTTCATTGATTCCCATTCCATTCTGGAGGAGTACAATGCCGGGCAGTACGAAGAAGATGCGCTGAAACTATTGCAAAACCTTTTCAAGGAGCATGAAGTAGTCATTGCCACAGGAGGCTCCGGGCTTTATGTGCGGGCGCTGTGCGAAGGCTTAGATGAAATGCCAGAAATTCTTCCGGGTATAAGGGAAGAATTGAGTCAGCAGCTGGATCAGGAAGGACTTCCGGTTCTGGTACAGCGCTTACAGGAAGTGGACCCTGAGTATGCCGCAGAGGTAGACACGCAGAATCCTCAGCGGGTAGTGCGGGCCTTGGAAGTATGTCTGAGTAGCGGACAGCCCTATTCCTCCTTCAGAACTAAAACCACGGGCAAAGGACGAGACTTCCACCTCATTAAGATAGGCCTTAACCGAGATCGGGAGGAACTGTACGAACGGATTGACCAGCGTATGGACCTGATGTTAAAGCAAGGCCTCTTAGACGAAGTAAAACAAATGCTGCCTTACCGGCAACACCAGGCCCTTCAAACGGTTGGCTATACCGAGTTGTTCTATTACTTAGATGGGCTTTATGCCTTTGAAGAGGCAGTGCGGGTACTTAAACGTAACAGCCGCCGGTACGCCAAACGCCAACTAACCTGGTTTAACCGTGATCCTGAAATTCAATGGTTCCACCCAGATCAATTCACTCAGGTTTTGGAGTACATCCAAAGTGAAATAACCAAAGCGAAATAGTAGTGAGCTTTTCCTAGGGTAAGACCTCGTATCCATTTATACCTAAAGGAAACGAGGTCTTACTCTTAGCAATAAGCCTTTTTTAAAAAATGATTAGGGGCTGATTTCATGAAATCAGCCCCTAATCATTTTTTAAAATTTACTTACCAATAGAATTTATTTCAAGCCTTTGTACAAGGGCGGAAGCGGGTTCAGTTTTGTGTTCTGCCGTTGGTGCCAGTATGGGTAAATAGTAGGTGTCTCACTTGCCGCATCCAGTCTCTTCACCTGCTCTTTGGTCAAGTTCCAGCCAACTGATCCCAGGTTCTGCTTTAGCTGTTCTTCATTTCTGGCGCCAATAATAATACTGGAAACGGTTGGCCGTTGCAAAAGCCAGTTCAAAGATACTTGCGCAACGGTCTTTTCGGTTTCTGCAGCAATTTCATCCAGCACATCAATGATGTTGTAAAAAACTTCTTCGTTGACTACGGCTTCGGGAACCGGGCTGCCACCTTGTGCGATGCGGCCATCCTGAGGATGCGGCTGGCCTCTGCGGTATTTTCCGCCTAATCTGCCAGCAGCCAGAGGAGACCAGATAATGGCACCTACATTCTGATCCAAACCTAGCGGCATCAGTTCCCACTCATACTCACGGTTGGTTAAAGAATAGTAGACTTGGTGGGCGACGTACTTGTTCCAGCCGTATTTTTCAGAAACAGCCAAAGATTTCATTAGGTGCCAGCCAGAGAAGTTGGAGGCGGCAATGTACCGTATTTTACCACTTTGCACCAAGTCATCCAGCGTCCGTAGGGTTTCCTCCACCGGAGTATTGCCGTCAAAGCCGTGCATGTGGTACAGGTCAATGTAATCTGTGTTCAGTCGTTTGAGGCTGCCTTCCACCTGCTTCATCAGGTGAAAACGGGAAGAGCCTTGGTTGTTTGGACCTTCACCGAAAGGGAAGGTGCCCTTGGTAGAGATGATCATTTTGTCCCGTTGGCCTTCAATGGCCTTGCCCAGAATTTCTTCTGACATGCCTTGGGAATAAATATCGGCAGTGTCAAAGAAGTTAACTCCGGCCTCCATGCACAGGTTGATCATTCTGATGGCTTCGTCTACCTGCGTGTTGCCCCAAGCTTTGAAGAATTCGCCACCACCGCCAAAAGTGGCCGTTCCGAAGCTAAGCACGGGCACCTTCAGCCCAGATGCCCCTAGTTGTTTAAATTCCATTTGTGTCTGAGAAGGATGAGTCTTTAGAAACGACGATCCTTTCTATTGGTTTAGGTCTAATCAATTGAGCTTACAGGAGTATTAAAGAAAAAAGGTGCGTTTAAGACTGATTTCTAAAAATCTGCCCTTAAACGCACCCTAACAGGATGATCTTTATTACGTGCTATACGCTCAAAACTTCCACTAACCTTAGGAAGCTCTCGCTGATAGGCTTTTTCTTGGTGATAGTGTCATGAAAGGGGGTGTACACGATTTCTCCATTCATCACACCAACCATTTCATTGGCGCGGCCAGCAATGAGGCCTTCCACGGCGGCCATTCCCATTTGGCTGCTCAGAAGCCGGTCAGCGGCGGTAGGGGTACCTCCGCGCTGCACGTGCCCTATGATTGTCACTTTGGCGTCCATCTGCGGAAGCGCTTGTTTCACTTTTGCGGCAATCTCGGTGGCTCCACCTTCATCATCGCCTTCAGCCACAATAATAATGAACGAGGTCTTAGACCGGCGCCAGCCCTGCTGCAGGGTCTCAATTACCTCAGACATAGAAGTAATGGTTTCCGGAATCATCACCATCTCGGCTCCGCCACCAATGGCGCAAGGGAGGGCAATATAGCCTGAGTCACGGCCCATCACTTCCACGAAGAACACGCGCTCATGGCTGTCGGCGGTGTCTCTGATTTTGTCAATGGCGTCAAGGGCGGTATTCACGGCGGTGTCATACCCAATGGTGTAATCTGTACCAAAAAGGTCATTGTCTATGGTGCCAGGGCAGCCCATAATTGGAATACCATATTCTTTATGGAAGATCTGGGCCCCCGTGAAGGTACCGTTCCCCCCAATGGCCACAATGCCCTCAATCCCAAATTTTGAGATTTGCTCATAGGCTCTTTTTCTGCCCTCAGGGGTGTGGAACTCCAGACAGCGGGCAGATTTTAAAATGGTGCCGCCTTTTTGGATAATATTGCTCACGGAGTGGGAAAATAACCGATAGATTTCTCCCTGAATCATGCCGTTGTAGCCACGACCAATTCCGTATACTTCTAATTTATGGTAAACTGCCGTCCGCACCACTGCGCGGATACAGGCATTCATGCCCGGGGCATCTCCCCCAGACGTAAAAACAGCGATTTTCTTCATCTTAACATCTAATACGGAGCCACAAAGTAAGGCATTACCTAAGAATTCTCAAGCTTTTTGCACAAGCAATTACTACAAAGGCTTCGCCACACTCATTTTGCTGCCTCCGTATTTTTCAAGAATTTTTCTAAAAAGGCATTAAAAATGGCTTTTCATGAAAAATTAAAATACTTTTCATGAAAAGATGTAGCAAATTTTGCGAATGTGCGTAGATTAAATCGTACTAATCCGGTTGTGCAATTAATTGCGCAAAAGCAGTGCCACCAGCTGAAAAATCTCACACCAACTACTATCAATTTCTATGTTTTCAATTTTTGAGAGTGAAGAAACAAAACGGCTAAAGAGCCACATTGTTAATTTAGGCGCTTTAGCTAAAATTGATGGACACATAGATGCGACCGAAATGGAGCATATAATTTCCATTGGGGAACGGAAGGGAATGCGTGCCCAGGATGTGCGCGCCCTTTTGGCAGACAGTGGTAATGTGAAACATACCATGCCTAATAATGACCTTGATAGGTTTGATCAGGTTTATGACTTGGTAGAGATGATGCTGGCAGACGGAATAGTAGATGACAGTGAGATGGAATTCTGTATTGATATCGCGACCAAGATGGGCTTCCGGAAAGCGGTAGTGGGCGTGTTGGTGAAGAAAATCACCACCGGTGTAAAAGACGGGCTCTCCCGCGAAGAAATCAAACAGGAAGCCCTTGATTTCTTGGAGCTGCAGTAACAAACCTCAATTTAATCTCCTGTCTCATACTTTCTGAATTTTCCGTTGTCCCACACGTACGTGGCGGTATAGTTTTCTGCCCCTACAGAAACTCCGTCATACGGAATCTTGATGTTCTTGCGGGTACCATAGTCATAATACTTGGCTTGTTTGCTGGCCAACCTGAGGTAACGGATACTACGTTTTTTAGCGGCTACGTCTAGTAGCTTGTTCCGCTCTAACAGGTACTCTTTAAATTCATTATCCTTCTCTTTCACAAAAGCATACACAAAAGCTGAGTCGCGCTCCATTAACTGGATGGCGTAGTCTTGCTGTTTGTCTCCGTTGAAGTCTGCCTGCACAAAGTATGGTCCCTGTTCTTCCTGTGGTATCCGTTGCACGTCAGCGTCTGTGAGAGTAGGAAACTGCCACAGACCATGCGTGCGGTCCAAGTGAACCTCCAACTCAGCAGGAAGTTGTTGCTTTATGTCTATGGGTGGAGAAGAAGCAGTGGCCGTACCATCTTCACGGGTGTTGCTCACAGAGTCGGCCACCTGTTCAAGGACGGGAGAATTGGCAGAGGCCGCAGGAGCGGTAGAAATCTCTTCAGCAGATTTTTCAGGAGAGCAGCTTACCAGCCCCAAAAGGCAGATGTAGAGGAAACGGTTCATACGCAGGAGGTGGATGTTCCTTTATTTGTACGATCCCCGAGGTTCCCTGTTTAAACTTTCTGGTTTTAACCTCAATCTGGCTAAACCCGAAAGCTTACATAGGCCAGAAAAAAGGCACAACTACTAAGATAATGGTCACCAGCAGAAGCGTGAGCCCGGAGCCAATCTTAAGAAAGTCTCTGAAGGTGTACTTCCCCGGGCCATACACCAGAATACAGGAAGGTTCAAAGGGGGTTACTAAAGAAACCGAAGCAGACAGCATAATCGCAATGGCAAACGTCCGGGGATTAGAATCCAGCTGAATGGCTGTCTGGATAGCTACTGGCAACACCACCAATGCCGCTGCAGCATTAGACATAGGTTGGGTTAAGAATACTGTTAGTAACACGAATCCCGCCAGGATGACAATAAGCCCGAAAGGTTCCAGCAGACCTACAATGGCATTGGCCAAAAACTTATCGGCGCCGGTGTTTTCCATGGCCATACCAAAAGCGGTCATCCCGCCAATCAAAATAAGCAGCCGCCAGTCAATCACCTGGTACGCTCTATCTGTGGTGATGCATTTGAACAACACACTCAGCACTGCCGCCCCCAGGAAGCAGATAGATAGAGGTAGTATATTGAAGCTACCCAGTACAATTGCCAGGATAAAGAACGCCATGGTTAGAATGCCTTTGCGCTCTTTGAACAAGATGGGCTTGAACTCATCAAGAACAGCCAGGTGTTGGTTCATCTTCAGGTATTCCAAACGTTCTGCGGAACCTTGTACCAGAAGCATATCTCCTAATTGCAGCTGCACATCGCCAATCTTGGTTCTGATGGTTTCGCCCTGCCGTGAAACGGCTAGTACCACTAAGCCAAATCTTCTCAGGAACTCTACCTGCTTGATGGTGTTTTTCAGAAGATCAGATTTACCCGTGATCAGGATTTCTGCCAGTCGGATGTCTCCGCCAACCAGGTCATCCTCCACAATCACATCGGCCAGAATCTGGATACCTTTGGTTTCCTTTACTTTGATCAAATCCTCAATTTCACCTTCCACCAACAACACGTCATTGGTTCTAATGCGCGTGCGGTAGTCAGGCAGGAAGTTCTCTTTGCTCCGGATGATATTCAGAATCCGGAAACCCATCTTGGAAAGATCTGAGGTAAACGCTACCTGTCCAATCAAAGGGGAGTCTTCCTGTACAATGATTTCTGTCAGATAAGTTTTGATGTTGTACCGGGTGGTGAGTCCCTGAGTGGTCGTTTGCGGAAGAAGGCGCTTGCCGATGGTCATCATGTATAAAATGCCTACTGCGAAAATCACCAGACCAATACCGCTGAACTCAAAGAACCCAAATGGTTCATACCCCGCCTTGCTCATGTACCCGCTCACTGCAACGTTTGTGGAGGTACCAATAAGCGTACAGGTTCCTCCTAATATGGAAGCATAGGCCAGAGGCATAAGGTATTTAGAGCTGCTGGTGCGCATTTTCTTCGCCACGCCCACAATTGGGGTCACAAAGAGAGCCGTCACCGTGGTGTTGTTCATGAAAGCCGATACCAGCCCAGGGAAAAACATGATGAAAAACAGCAGCGTGTTGGGCCGGTGGCCCGCGTGCCGCATAAGCCAGTTCACCAGAAAGTCCAGTATACCTGTGTCTTCCAGCGCAGCACTCAGCACGAAGATAGAGGCCAGAATGATGATGAAGTCACTGCTGAAGCCGGCAAACGCTTCTGCGGGGGATATGATCTTACAGCTGGTTAAGACAATCAGAATGATGAGGGTCACCACGTCAACAGAGAGCTTCTCTGAGGCGAACATGGCAACGGCAGCCAAAAGTAAAAAAAGAACTAAGGCTATCTCCATGAGGGCTGGACAAGATTAAACGTAAACGTTTTTATTACGTGGGTTCGGAAAGGCAAAGCGTAAACTTAGCTTAAACTAATTCGTGTCTTGTACTGCAATCACGTATAAAAGGTTCAAGACTCGCATATGGTTATTTTTAGCCTAATTTAAGGGAAATTGACTATAAACCTACCTCTTCTTCTATGGCTTTCATAATCAGGTCACAAGCTTCGTCTATCTCAGCTAAGGTAATGGTAAGGGGAGGGGCAACGCGCATGGAGTTGTCACAGAACAGGAACCAATCAGTGAGGATCCCTTTCAGAATGGCATTGTCAATGATGGCTTTCAGCAAGTCAAATGACTCAAACTCCACGGCCATCATCAGCCCCTGGTTTCTTATTCCTTTGATGGCTGGGTGTACCAGCCGCTCTTTAAAGAGGTTTGCTTTTGCGTTAACCTGGGTTAGAAGATCTTCCTCCTGAATTACGCGCAAAGTAGCCAGGGAAGCAGCGCAGGAAACCGGGTGCCCTCCGAAGGTGGTGATATGGCCCAGCATAGGGTCGTTCTTCAACGAATGCATAATCTCCTGGCGGGAGATGAAAGCACCTATGGGCATACCGCCTCCCATGCCCTTTGCACAGGTTAAAATATCTGGCACCACGTTAAACTGCTCAAATGCCCAGAAAGTACCTGTGCGACCAAACCCGCTTTGGATTTCATCCAAGATTAATAGAGCGCCTACCTCTGTACACCGCTCCCGAAGGGCCTGCATATATTCTAGAGAGGGAACACGCACCCCAGCCTCACCCTGCACTGTTTCCAGAATAACTGCCGCCGTACGCGAAGTGATGAAGTGCAGGTCTTCCAGCACATTATGTTGAATGTGGCGCACATCTGGTAACAAAGGCCGGAAGGCACGCTTAAAGCTTTCCGAACCATTCAGGGACAATGAGCCGTGCGTTGACCCGTGGTAAGCGTTGTTGAACGCAATGAGTTCTGTACGGCCGGTATACCGTTTGGCCAGTTTACAGGCTCCTTCCACCGCTTCACTCCCAGAGGAGACAAAATACACATTGTCTAACCCTGCCGGAAGGGTTTGCGCCAGCGCATGCGCCAACTGGGCAGGAGGTGTCTGCACAATTTCACCGTATACCATGAGGTGCAGGTACTTGTCTAGTTGGTCATGAATGGCCTGTAAGACCTTTGGGTGCCGATGGCCCACGTTACTGACCCCAATACCCGAAATCAAATCCAAATACCGCTCCCCGTTTGGACCATACATAAAGACACCTTTGGCCTTCTCAACCTCTAAGAGCAAAGGGAAATCTGTGGTCTGGGCCTGGTGTTGCAGAAAAAGCTGGCGGGGAGAAAGCATAATAATTGAACTTGTTTCCCCGCAAAGATACAAATAAGGAATTTAGGGCTTCTCTGTACTTACCAACTGTATAGCACTACTGTTTACAGGATGTTTTTACAAAACTGCGTAAAAACAAAAAGGGAGACGCAAGTCTCCCTTTTTCTACACTAAAACCAAATCTTTATTTTCTGGCCGTTTGCAACCGCTCCAGCAGAAGTTTAGTAAACTCCCGCTCTGCACGGTAAAAAAGAGCCAGCTGTTTGGGGCTGATGATGCGCAGGTACTTGTCCATGTACTCTTTTTCAAGGTCAAGTTCACGTTGCCGGATGTTAAGGCGGCTCTCTAAACCAGCCTGAATCTGTTCATCTGTCAGGGCGTTGATGTTCTGCTCTTTGTAGGGGCGGCTCTTCTGGCGTAACTCGTGTCTGCGGCGGTCATGCTCGCGGTACACGGGCCAGAAACGCTGCGCCTGCTCCCCAGTCATCTCCACTTTATCAGAGATAAAAGCGATTTTGGCTGTCTCAATCTTTTCTATGCGGGCTTTGCGTTCTTCAGGAGTTTCTTTTTTATGACCTTGGGCATAAGAAACAGTTCCGGCAAGAAACATAAAGGAAAGAAACAGCAATTTTATAAACTTCATTCTTTTAGATTTAACGGTAATCATACTCTTCGTCCAACAACTCTTTGGTTTGCTCAACATTGAAATCGGTGTTGCGTACGTCCAGGAACTCTAAGGAGTGCCTAGGCTTTACGGCAGGTACTTCAGCCAGATCAGCGGTTTCCAGGTTTTCATGGTTCACCAGGTACTGGTAAATTTCTTTCTGCGAAATCTGTGCTATGTCTACACCAGGTTGTGAATCTGGAGAGAAGTATTGAGTTGCCAGAAAAGACAGTGCAAATACCACGCCCAAAGAAGCACCGGCTACAGCTGTTTTAATCTGCCAGAACCAGGAAGTCGCAGATGTAGGTTGAGCCGAGGCATAGGCTGTCCGTTGCATGATGCGCGTAGGCAGAGCATCAAAATAATGCTCCGGTACTTTAAAGCCCGGGTCTTTGGGTAAATCTGCCATATCAAACTCCTTTTTCCTGTCCATCTGTTTCTTAGATGTGTTTTTACACCAGAGGTTTAATCTTTTTTCAAAAAATCTTCTATTTTTTTTACCGCAATGTGGTAAGAGGCTTTCAACGCCCCAACAGAAGTACCCAGAATTTCAGAGATTTCCTCGTACTTCATTTCATCAAAGTATTTCATGTTGAAGACCAGCCGTTGCTTGTCAGGCAGACGCAGAAGTGCTTTCTGAAGTTTCAGTTGGATCTCGTCACCGGAGAGAGTGTCAGTGGAGTCAAGCTTTTCAGAAAGCTCGGCTGCTACGTCATGAAGGGGGAGAAAAAAACGCTTCTTTTTAGCGCTTAAAAAGTTTAGGCACTCGTTGGTGGCAATGCGGTAGATCCAGGTGTAGAGTTGAGAATCCTTCCGGAAGTTCTCTAAGTGTGTCCAGACTTTCACAAAGACTTCCTGAGTTAGATCATCGGCATCATCATGGTCAATGACCATTTTGCGCACGTGCCAATAGACCTTCTGCTGGTACTTGCGCACCAGTTGGTTGAAAGCCAGGTTACGGGAGTCTGGGTTCTGGAATTTCTCCAGGATCTCTTTGTCTTCCAAGGGAAGATAGTCTTTAGTAGGGTGATAGGTTCTTAGCTGAAAAGTAAAGGTCTACTCAAATGGTGCAGCTTTGTAAATGGAGAAAACGCTTCTGTTTCAATACCATTTTCTTAATAACGGCATTGAAACAGAAGCGGAAGATAACTAAAGACTTGAATAAAATTTCTTACTTGTTTTTACGGGAGATAACACGTTGAACGGCAGCTACAATACTTTGCTCATTCAGACCATATTTTTCCATTAATTGCTCTGGGGTACCACTTTCCCCAAAGGTGTCATTCACGGCCACAAATTCCTGTGGTGTTGGTAATTTCTGCGCCAAAACACGGGCCACAGATTCTCCAAGGCCACCCATGTAGTTGTGCTCCTCAGCCGTTACTACACAACCGGTTTTCTGCACAGAAGCTAAGATGGCCTCTGAATCTAACGGCTTAATGGTGTGGATATTGATGATCTCGGCATTGATGCCTTGCTCTTCTAATAATTTGCCGGCAAGAATTGCTTTCCATACCAGGTGACCAGTGGCAACAATTGTCACGTCTGTGCCTTCATTCAGCATGACGGCTTTGCCTATCTCAAACTTCTGATCGGCAGGGGTGAAGTTAGGTACCACCGGGCGCCCGAAGCGCAGGTACACCGGACCTTCATACTCAGCAATGGCAATGGTGGCAGCTTTGGTCTGGTTGAAGTCGCAAGGATTGATCACCGTCATGTGGGGCAACATTTTCATCATGCCTATATCTTCCAGAATCTGGTGCGTGGCACCGTCTTCGCCCAAAGTAAGGCCAGCGTGCGAAGCGCAAATTTTCACGTTCTTGCTAGAATAGGCCACAGATTGACGAATCTGGTCGTACACCCGGCCGGTAGAAAAGTTGGCGAAGGTACCCGTGAATGGGATTTTACCGCCAATGGTCATACCAGCTGCCAAACCAATCATGTTGGCCTCGGCAATACCTACCTGGAAAAAACGCTCGGGAAACTCCTTTATGAAGTCGCCCATTTTAAGCGAGCCCACCAAGTCAGCGCACAGCGCTACTACGTTCGGATTGGTGCGGCCCAATTCCAACAAACCTGCCCCAAAGCCGGAGCGCGTATCTTTAGATTCTGAATAAGGGAAGTCCTTCATCTTAGTTGAAAAGTTTTATCGTAGTCGTTAAATTCGATTGAATACTGAAATTCTTCACGTCCGTGAACCTGCTTCCTTTGGCAGATTTAACCCTGTAAACTACCCGGTAACGGCCTGGTTGTAAAGGTAAACTTATTTTGCTGCTGCCTTCGGGCAGGTTCCAAATCCATTCCTGGCTTCCGTCGCTCTTAAGCAAATACAGATTGCCGTAGCCCTGCAGGTCCTGGGTGATGTTAAGCGAACCCGGTGGCGGAAAACTTACTTCCGTTGCCTGTCCTTGCCTGATGGTCACGGTCTTCCTGATGCGCGGCAGGGTCAAAAGCTCCACTTCATAGGTTCCGGTCAGGTACTTTTGCTGGCTGGGAAAACGCTGCGTTTGCAAGAGGTTTTGTTCTCCCTTTTCGCGCACCAGTGCTGTTACAGAACCATAGCCCGTGGGAGCATCCTGCCGCAAATACAAATATCCCTGAGGCGCTTTCACCCTAAACACATTGTGCTGGCCTGGTTTAATGTTCAGGTTCTTGAGCTGTACCGCAGGTAAGGTATTCACCACCAGGTTGTAAGAAAGCAACGCATCTATTTCCAGCATATCGGGCTTGCCTGAGGCGTCCAGGTAGTGCACAAAGTTGTACTCTGGCTGACCAGTCACGCTGTTCATGAACGTCAGGTTCACGTTGGTTTCCACGGGGCGTCCGGCCTCATCGGTCAGTTCCACAGATACGGTTGTTTTCTTCAGCGCGATGCTGATGACGTTGTCCAGCACCTGTTGGAAAGTCTTGATGTCTGAGGCATTGTAGTACTGGCCCATGCACCCAAATTGTTGCGCATACCCAGGGTCATCGCCTAACCCAATAATGAACGGTTTCAGGAAAACACGCTTTTTCTGTAGAGCCTGTGACGTGGCGCAAGGATCTCCACCGCAACTCTCCAGCCCATCGGTGATGATGATAATCACGTTCCGGGCATTGGGGTCCTGAGGGAAGTCGTTTGCTGACTGTTCAAGCGAGTACGTGATGGGCGTGTTTCCCTTGGGCGTAATTACTTGCAGCCGTTTCTTTATGTTTCCGGCATTATGGGCCGCAAACGGAACCTCCAGCTTGGTGTCTTTGCAGTTCTTCAGGTTAGCCGGCGACAAGTGTCCGTATGCCCGTAAAGCAATCTCCAGGTTGGCATAGGAATCCAGCGAGTCGGCCATGCGGGCGAGCATTCTTTTGGCCACATCCCAGCGCTGGCTATTTTCCCACTTTGCCTGCATAGAGCCAGACGCGTCCAGCAGAAACAGAATGCGGGTCTTCTTAGGGGCAGGAGCCTGGTTTTGCGCAGCTGCAGGCAGGGCCAGCAAACCTCCTAACAGAAGGCAGACCAGCCACAGACCAACAGAGCGCATTTGCTTCATACTTAAGAAGAAAAGGGAGAAGGGTACGGTAGCACTGCCCCCCTTAAAAATTAATAGTCGTTTAGGGTTTCTTTAAGCTGAATCAAGGCTTGCTCTAACTGAGCATCATTTGGTGCTACCCCGTGCCATTTATGAGACCCCATCATGAAGTCTACCCCGTAGCCCATTTGGGTATTCATCAGAATACAGATTGGTTTGCCTTGGCCCGTTAAGGACTTGGCTTCATCCAGCACCGGAATTAAACTGGCGAAGTTGTTGCCGTTATCACAATCCAGAACTTTCCAGCCGAAGGCCTCAAATTTAGCCCGCAGATTACCTAAACTCATTACTGCGTCTACCGGACCGTCAATCTGCTGACCGTTATAATCTACTGTCCAGATGAAGTTATCTACTTTGTGGTGGGCGGCGTACATGGCGGCTTCCCATACCTGTCCTTCCTCTAACTCACCATCACCGGTAAGCACGTACACCAGTTTGTCGTCTCCGTTCAAATTCTTCACCTGTGCTGCGCCAATTGCAACTGACGGACCCTGGCCCAATGAACCGGAGGCGATCCGGATGCCCGGCAAGTGTTCCTCAGTGGCGGGGTGACCCTGAAGGCGTGAATTCAACTTACGGAAGGTCGCCAGTTCTTTTGGGTCAAAATAGCCCGCTCTGGCCAGGGTGCTGTACCAAACGGGTGAAATATGGCCGTTAGATAAAAAGAATAGGTCTTCCCCAATGCCGTTCATGTCAAACTCAGGCTTGTGCGTCATTTGACGGAAGTACAGCGCTACCAAAAATTCTGTACAGCCCAGGGAGCCCCCCGGGTGGCCGGAGTTAACGGCGTGCACCATGCGCACGATATCGCGACGTACCTGGTGCGCCACGTCTAGGAGTTGTTCCGTGTCGTAGTTGAATGGGTTCATGTTGTTATGGTAAGATGAGAGATCTATTTAATTGAGGATATTGTACGTATTATTCTGTTTTAAGCCTGCTTTTCAGAAAAAGGAACATAAACAGAAAGGGGCTGCTTCTCCCAGCAGGAGAGAAGCAGCCCCTTGATACCTTATTTTAACAGCTGCGCTGTATGGTTTTTGGTGTCTACTTTGGTGATGATGTCTTCAATTTTGCCGTCCTCATCAATCACAAAAGTGTAGCGCATGGTGCCCATGTATTTGCGGCCGTACATGCTTTTCTCTTGCCAAACACCGTATTTCTCTACAATCTCGTGCTCAGTGTCTGCCAACAATGGGAATGGAAGATCAAACTTCTGGATGAATTTCTGGTGTGATTTCTCATCATCTACGCTTACGCCTAACACCACATACCCTTTGGCCAGCAATGCATCATGATTATCCCGCAGGTTACAGGCTTGGGCCGTACAACCCGGGGTGTCGTCTTTGGGGTAGAAGTAAAGGACTACTTTCTTTCCTTTAAAATCACTCATCTTCACCGGCTGACCGTTTTGGTCTTTCACCTCGAAGTCTGGGGCATCATCACCAATTTGTAGCATTCTATTTTATTATTAATTGTTAGTTATTGATTGTTGTTTGCTCATTTTATGAAAGCAGGTTTTGGAGCTGGTTTCTGAAAAAAGCCCCTAAATGGCTTCTGCTTGTGGATGACTTTGTGGGTCTTTGTTTTGAGAACAATCAGCAATCAGCAATATCAAATTTTTGTGGTATACACCGCTTCATTGCCCATGGCATCTTTTACGCGCAGTACCACGTCACCGGCTAAAGGTACAGTTTTATCTAATTTCTCTGAGGTAAGGGTAGAGGTTTTGTGCTCCCATTTGAGCAGCAGCCACTGGCCATTGACTTCACAGTTCCAGGAAGCAATACCAGACAAGTTATCCCAAATCTTGAAGCTGATTTGGTTCGGGGATTTACCTGACAGTTTGATTGTTGGTGCCACAGTGTCAGTTAAGACCTTGAACTTGCCCAGGTCTTTCGCGCTAAAGGTGATGGCATCTCCGTCCCAGGTGCCGCCCAGGAAACCGGCTCCTTTTCCCCAACCCATCGCATAAACTGCTGCCTTTGACTTGTCTGCTGGCAGCTTAGAAGGTCTGATGGTTACTTTAGCGGGTTGGAAAAGGGTAACCAGCGGGTTATTGATGCTGAAGACATCCTGCGCATTCCGGTCCGTTTGCAGAATAAGGGTGTCATATAAGGAGTTCTCCCGGAAGGTGATGTCCATGTACCGGTTAGAATACAGGTATTCGGTACCGGGTGGAACCAGGTGACTGAACGGGAACCGCACCCGCTTGCCTGATACCTCCGCTGAGTCTGGCAAACCGCCAATCATGTTGTAGAGGTACACAGAACCAGCCTTGGTGGTATAAGACGGAATCACCGCATACTTGTAGTTGCCCATGTACAGATCCAGGTTGCGTGCTACTTTAGCCGTATCTGCCACGGTGATTTTAAGGAAACTCTCCATCACTTCATGGCCTATTTTGGTAGAGGTTACTGGAGTAGGGGGCGCGGTCACTTTGTAAGCACTGCTTTCTCCTTTGATATAGAACCGCAGTTGCGATACGTTTTTGTAAGAATCGGTTAAATCTGCCACCACCTCATAGACTTTGCCCTCTTCCACCCGAAAACGGCCGCGGTTGTTGTCTATCTCATAAATAGGCAGGGTGTTCCCGTCGGCTACGTAGAGGCGCTGGAAAGCCCGGTTTTTCAACTTGATAACGGGATAGTTGATGTGGATAGAAACCTGGCGCTGCTTGTCAAATGGTACTCCGTCTATGTTGTGCCGGTAAATAGTTTCTCCATTGATCTTCAGTTCCATGGCTTGTACCCCGTTGGTGTTGGCCGCGCCATTGTACTGGTCAATTGCCTGTATTTCCAATCCTAGCAAACCTGCCGCGGAAAGGGTATCAGAAATTGTATAAGTGGTTCCTTGTTTTACCGGAGTAAACTCCCTTCGCACGAATTCGCCATTCACACGGGCATCAATGCTCTGCGGGTTCAGGGCGAAGTTGTAAATGGTAGGCGGGATTTGGTCCACAATTTCGGGAAAACCATACCGAAGCGGGTTCAGCAGGTTGTTCTTGCTGTCCCTAACCTCAAAGTGCAGGTGGGGTCCACCGGAGCCGCCCGTGTTCCCGGAAAAAGCAATCACATCACCCTTCACTACCGGAAATTGGGATTCGTTGAACTGGGCTTCTACCTCAAACGACTTCTTTTGGTACTGCAACGCCAGCATATGATCTGCCAGGGCAGTTGGGAAGTGGTGCAAGTGAGCATAGGTGGTGACCAGCCCGTTGTGGTGCGTCACGTAAATAAGGTTACCATACCCGTAACTGGAAACCTTTACCCTTGAAATATAGCCATCGCCGGCTGCATACACGGGTAAGCCAATTTTGCCTTCAGTTTTAATGTCAATGCCGCCGTGAAAGTGGTTGGGTCGTATCTCGCCCATGCTGCCCGAAAGAAAGTTCTGGGTGCCGGGCTTGATAGGAAAGGCAAACGGATTGGCGGTAAAAGGGGCTTGAGGAGCAGGGGCTGGTTGCGCCTGTTGTGCCTGCGCCAGTACAGACCCGCTACTCCCTAAAAGAAAAGCTACTAAAAATGAGCGTACGCTATTTAACTTCAAAATTCAAAAGGTTTTTGTCTTCAATGAACGCCTCAAGTCTGTCTCCTATTTTAACCGGACCCACACCTGCAGGCGTACCCGTGAAAATAAGGTCACCTTTCTTGAGGGTGATGAACCGGGACATATACGCCAGAATTGCGCCAAAGTCATGAATCATCATGCCTGAATTTCCCTGCTGCTTTACTTCCCCGTTTAGTTTTAAACCGAAGTTGATGTTGTCAAAAGCCGGGAACTCCTCAACAGGTAAAAAGTCTGAGATAGGGGCAGAGCCGTTGAAGCCTTTGGCCAAGGTCCAGGGCAGACCTTTTGTTTTGGCTTTGGTTTGTAAATCACGGGCAGTGAAATCTATGCCAATGCCAATGCCATCAAAATACTTGGCCGCGAACTTGGGCTGAATGTTCTTGCCTTCTTTGCAAATGCGCAGCACCAGTTCTACTTCGTAGTGAATATCAGTGCTGTAGTCAGGGAAATAGAACGGTTCGTTGTTGCGCAGAACGGCGGTATCTGGCTTGAAAAAAATCACGGGTTCGTCTGGTACCTCGTTTTTCAGCTCAGCAATGTGTTCGGCGTAGTTACGACCTATGGCAAGTATTTTCATAGCAAATTTTTTGTTTTCAAAGATAGGACATTCTCCCTGCCGCCTCAAGTCTGGCAAAAAGACTTAGCCAAAAATAAAATTGGCATGGAATTGTATGTAGGAATAAACATAGATTTGCGGCCGGATCTCTGAGGGGTTAACACTTTGTTACTTTTTCTCCGTATAGGTCATCGTTCCTATGCAGAGGCCCGTGCCGGAGCAGGATCTAAATTGTATTACCTTAACCTATCTATGAAAATGAGCATGTTTAGAAATGCACTCCTTACGTTAGCAGTACTGCTGATGGTAGGGTGTACCACAGTTCCAATTACTGGCCGTCGGCAGTTGTCGCTGGTGGGTGATCAGGAAGTGATGCAAATGTCTTTCCAGGCCTACAATGACCTGATGAAACAAAGTAAATTGTCTACCAATGCCTCTCAAACTGCTATGGTGAAGCGGGTAGGACAACGTATACAAGGTGCAGTTGAAAGCTTTATGCGCCAGCAAGGAGCCTCTGCTCAATTAGAAGGCTACCAATGGGAGTTTAACCTGATTCAGGATGACAAGCAGCAGAACGCGTTTGCCATGGCTGGTGGAAAGACCGCTGTGTATACTGGTTTGCTGCCCATCACCAGAGATGAAACGGGGTTAGCGGTAGTGATGGGGCATGAGATTGCCCACGCTATTGCGAAGCACTCCAATGAACGAATCAGCCAGCAAATGGCCGCTCAAGGGTTGGGTACCTCCCTCGGGGCTTTAGGAGGTGGGACCTCTTCTCAAATCCTGAACACTGCCTACGGTATTGGTGCTGGGGTTGGCTTGATGAAGTTTGGACGTACCCAGGAGTCTGAGGCTGACCGTTTAGGGCTAATCTTTATGGCTATGGCCGGTTACAATCCAGAAGCCGCTGTTTCCTTCTGGGAGCGGATGGCTGCCTCAAGCAACGGACAGTCGCCACCAGAATTCCTAAGCACGCACCCTTCCAACGAAACCCGTATCGCAGATATCCAAAAGAACCTGCCAGAAGCGAAAAAATATTACAAACGCCGCTAAGCCATGAAAGGTAAAACCAAGTGGTTCGTATTCAGTGCCGTGTTAATAGCACTCATGCTGAAATCTGACAAAGCAAGATAAATGGCGCTACAGATAAGCTTAGGCTAAAAAGAAAGGCCTCCTTCAAACTTGAAGGAGGCCTTTCTTTTTAGCCTTTTTATGAAAAGGAGTTCAAAACTAGAGTTCTGCCTTATCTCACTTTTATAGTTTGAAAGCCGTTTGCTGCAAAGCCCCGCGAAGTTTGATTCTGGTTAAAACCTTCTTAGTGTACAACGGGAAGTCACCTTTCATCATCCAGTCATAGTAGCTGGGCTCTTTCTTCAACACATCCTCTACTGACACATTCTTGTGCTTCCCAAAATTAAAGACCTCCACACCGTTGCTGTTGTACACAATGCGTCCGGAAAGATCAGCGGTTTTCTGGAAAGTGAACTTGTGCAAGGCCTGCATGTCGTTCTGCACCGGGTAAATGGCTTGGTCTTCAGCTCCAGGCAACGGCACCTGCTCGTACATTTCCACCTGTGACTTCAGAATCTCATAGGTGGCAATAGTGTCAGCCTCGGCGGAATGGGCGTTCTCCAAGGGTTTGTTGCAGTAAAACTTGTAAGCCGCTGATAGGGTGCGCTGCTCCATCTGGTGGAAGATGCGGCACACGTCTACAATGGAGCGGTTTTCAATGTCAAAGTCAATGTCTACGCGCAAAAACTCCTCGGCCAGCAAGGGGATGTCAAACTTGATGAGGTTGAAACCGCCCAAGTCGCAGCCTTTTAGAAAATCATCCAGTGACCGCGCCAGCTTTGCGAAAGTAGGGCAGTCGGCTACGTCATCGTCGTAGATCTTGTGGATCATGCTGGATTCAATGGGAATAGGTATGGTGGGGTTGACGCGCGTGGTCTTGAGGATTTCCTCCCCGTTGGGCAACACCTTCAACATACTAATTTCCACGATGCGGTCGCGGCAGATGTCCACTCCCGTGGTTTCCAGGTCAAAGAAGACGATGGGTTTGCGCAGATGTAGTTTCATTGGCAAGATTTAAGAAGCGGTGATGGTATCTGCCAGTTTCTGCAAGTCCAGGTTCCCGAAGTTCCCGGACGTCATCATGAGCAGGTTTTTGTCTTTCCAGTTATTATTAAGCAGATACTCCTGCAAGGCTTGGTTATCTGTGTACACTTCTATGTTTTCATCGCCGAAGGCAGCTTTCAAATCCTGTGGATCAAGCGGAGGCATGCGTTTGTGCTCCAGGGTCTTCGGGTTGAAGTACACAATCTTCACATCTGGAGAAAGAAAGGTGCCTTTGTACTGCGGCAGAAAGTCTTTGTTCAAACTGCTGAAGGTATGGAGCTCCAGGCAGGCAATTAACTGGCGGTCTGGAAATTGCTTTTTCAAAGCCTCAGAAGTGGCTTTCAGTTTAGAAGGCGCGTGCGCAAAGTCTTTATACACCAGGGTATGCTCGTTCTCACCAATCTTCTCTAATCTGCGGGCTGCTCCTTTGAACGTTGCCAACGCCTCGTAGAACGCCTGACCTTTGATGCCTATCTGCTTACAAACTTCCTTGGCCGCGCTTATGTTGCGAAGGTTGTGCTCGCCAAAAAGCTGGATTTCTACATCGTCCTTTTTGGTTTTAAGCACGGTTTTGCCGCTCTTCTTGATTTTGTGCTCGTGGATGGTGTAGCCAATGTAGTTGACGTCTGAGTTGTTGGGCACGCACACTTCCTGCACCTGCTCATCGTCCTGGTTGTAAATGAGCGTACCGGCTTTAGGCGTCATGTCCACGAAAATGCGGAACTGCTCGCGGTAATTTTCCTCCGTAGGGAACACGTTGATGTGGTCCCAGCTAATGCCGCTGATCACGCCAATGTGGTGGTGGTATTTATGAATCTTTGGTACCCGCTGAATAGGGGAGGATAGATACTCATCACCTTCAATTACAATGATAGGAGCCTCCTCGGTGAGTTTTACCATAAGGTCAAAACCTTCCAACTGGGCACCTACTGCGTAATCAAACAGGCGGTTGTGGTACTTCAATACGTGCAGGATGATTGACGTGATAGACGTTTTGCCGTGGCTACCCGCAATGACAATGCGCTGCTTGTTTTTAGACTGCTCGTAGATGAACTCCGGAAAGGAGAAAATAGGAATGTTGTGTTCTTGGGCGTAGAGCAGCTCGGGGTTGTCTGGGCGGGCGTGCATGCCCACAATCACGGCATCGGGGGTGGAATGAAGCTTTTCGGGGAACCAGCCTTCCGCTTCTGGGAGCAACCCTTCGGCAGCCAGGCGGCCTTTCGCTGGTTCAAAAATCTCATCGTCTGAGCCTGTTACTTTCAGGCCTTTCCGGTGCAATGCCAGGGCGAGGTTATGCATAATGCTTCCTCCAATGGCAATCATGTGAATGTGTTGATACGCCTCTGTACTCATGTAGTCTCAATCAAAGAGAGCAAATGTAGTGATTTTAGAATACGCCCTTCTACGTGAGCACCAACGGATTTGTGGATATCTCCCCTAAAATTTGTGGATTACTCTCCCAGTGTAGTCCGCTGAGGTCTCATTAAATAGCTCTAACAACTTAAAAGTGCGTCTCTGTTTTAGGTGTGGTTTTATCAAAATAGCTCCTAAACGGCAGCAAGGCTTTTGGTTCTTTACTGAAGGTTTCGTCTTGTAGACTTTCTAAATAATAATCCTTCAGAATTGTCTCAGTGACTATATTGCTTCTGGCTCGGGTAGTTTCTTTAAATTCCTTTTCTGTCATCCTCTGCCACTGACCTAAAGGCAATCAGCTAGATAGGTTTCAAGTCAGGCATCCGCTTATGAAAGTGTGGATATGTAGGTCTTTTTTGTGGATTACCGGAGGGCCGAACTTAGTTACATTTGCTTTTATGGAGGAGATGAAATTAAAAGCGACGCGAGGTAAGGCTGCCTGGAACCCCAAGCAGACCGTATCTCCTGGTATGGGAAAGCTTCCGCCACAGGCGCTGGAGCTGGAAGAGGCGGTATTGGGTGCGCTCATGTTGGAGAAAGATGCCCTTACGGCTGTAATTGACTTATTAAAACCACAAAGTTTCTACAAAGACGCGCACCAGCGCATTTTTAAAGCAATCCTGGCACTGTTTGACAAATCAGAGCCGATTGATATTTTAACGGTTACCCAGGAACTGCGCGAGCAGGGCGAACTGGAGTTTGTGGGCGGCGCCTTTTACGTGACGCAGCTCACTACCCGCATCAACTCGGCGGCAAACATTGAGTTTCACGCCCGTATTATCACGGAGGCTGCCATTAAACGCGACCTCATCAGTATTTCTTCTGAGGTATTAGGCCGCGCCTACGAAGACACCACCGACGTATTTGACCTGCTGGACAGCACCGAAGCCAAGCTGTTTGAGGTGTCTGAATCCAACATCCGGAAGAACTTCGATGACATGCAGTCTTTGATGCACAAGGCCATTAAAGAACTGGAAGCCAAAAAAAGCCAGAAAGAAGGGTTAACCGGGGTGCCAAGTGGCTTTACTGCTCTGGACCGCGTAACCTCCGGCTGGCAACCTTCAGACTTAGTAATCTTGGCGGCTCGTCCGGCAATGGGAAAGACGGCGTTCGTGGTTTCAGCCATGCGCAACGCCGCCGTAGACTTCAACAAAGGCGTGGCTATTTTCTCCCTTGAGATGTCGTCCATTCAGTTGGTAAACCGTCTTATCTCCGCCGAGGCGGAGTTGGAAGGGGAGAAAATCAAGAAAGGAAACCTCGCCGATTACGAGTGGGCGCAGCTGAACCACAAAATTTCCCGCCTGAGCCAGGCGCCAATTTTCATTGACGATACCCCAGGTCTTTCCATCCGGGAGCTCCGTACCAAGTGCCGTCGTTTGAAGGCGCAGCATGACATCCAGATGGTTATTATTGACTACCTGCAGCTCATGAGCGGAAACACCGAGGGCAAAGGTGGCGGTAACCGTGAACAGGAAATCGCGTCTATCTCCCGGGCTCTGAAGCAGCTGGCGAAAGAATTGAACGTACCGGTAATCGCGCTTTCGCAGCTGAGCCGGGCCGTGGAAACCCGTGGCGGCGACAAAAAGCCAATGCTCTCCGACTTACGTGAATCTGGTTCCATTGAGCAGGATGCCGATATGGTAGTGTTCTTATACCGTCCGGAATACTATGGGATTACCGAAGACGAGATGGGTAACCCAACGTTGGGTGTGGGTGAGGTCATCATCGCCAAACACCGGAACGGTGAAGTAGGTAGCGTGCACCTGAAATTTATTGGTAAATTTACCAAATTCGGGAACCTGGAAGACAACTTCGGGGGTGGAGCAGGTTTTGACGGCGGTGGAGGCGGAGGTTTCCCAACCTCAGACTTTGAGGGTCCGACTACTGCCGGAGGACCTAACACCATCAGGTTAGGCAGCAAAATGAACGATGGCGGTGGTTTTCCAGCCTCGTCTTTTGATGACGCACCTCCCTTCTAATTAAATACAAAGAATTATAACACAAAGGCCACTTCTTAGAAAGGAGTGGCCTTTGTGTTTGGCAGGTGAAATGAAGAAATCGGCTTTGAAACAAACTTGGGTGAGTACAGTTAGTGTAATGAAATATCTAACTTGGAAGCTATGAAGAAACTGTATTTGCTGGTGGCGGGTGTGTGGCTGCTGAGTTCCTGTCAAAGTTTAAAGAAGGAGAGGTATGATGTCCTTATTCATAATGCAAACATCATTAATGTTGAAGCAGGTACAGTTACACAGGATCAACTGATTGCAATCTCTAAGGACACTATTCAGGTGGTGGAGGCAAGTGCCGGCAAAAGAAAATACAAAGCTCGTCAGGTTTTGGACGCCAAAGGAAAGTTTGTGATGCCAGGTCTGTGGGACAACCATGTGCATTTCAGAGGTGGAGATTCTTTAATTGAGGAAAATAAAGACTTGCTTCCTCTGTTTTTGGCTTCTGGTATCACTACCGTAAGAGATGCCGGAGGTGATATCACCCCAAGCGTCCTGACCTGGCAAAGTCAAATACAAGAAGGTGATTTGGCTGGTCCTACCATTTTTACTTCAGGTCCAAAACTGGATGGACCAAAGCCTGCCTGGCCTGGTTCCATTAAAGTCACGAACTCAACAGAGATTGAAGCTGCTCTGGATTCATTACAAGTTCTAGGGGCTCAGTATGTGAAGATGTATGACGGCACCCTTTCGAGCGAAGCCTTTTATGAAATTATCAAGGCAGCAGAAAAGCGAGGCTTAAAAACAACGGGTCATATGCCCATGTCCGCTGATTTAATGAAAGCAATTGACTTGGGCTTGGACGGGTCAGAACACCTGTACTACACCTTAAAAGCTTGTTCCCCGCTAGCCGATAGCCTTACAGCCCTTAATCTGGGATATGGCATGATGGACAAAATCATAGAAACCTATGATCCTGCGTTGGCAAAACATGTATTTCAAAAATTGAGAACCAATAATGTTTTCATTACGCCTACCCTCTACATAGGCAGAACCTTGGCGCAGGTGGCAGATGTTGACCATAGCCAGGATTCATTATTGGCTTACATAGGCCCCAGAATTCAGAGGACTTACAGAGGAAGGGTAGAAAGTGCTAAAAGGGCGAAGGCGAGCGGCAGTACCTTCCGCCAGAAGATGGAAAACCAGACCATGAAAATGATGGTGCCCATGTTTGACGCTGGAGTTAACTTACTTGCCGGGTCAGATTGTGGTGCCTTCAATTCTTACGTGTATCCTGGCGAGTCGCTGCATGGGGAACCCCGGATGTTGGTGGAAGCAGGGCTTTCGCCTCAACAAGCCTTAACCACTTCTTTAGTTAACGGACCCAAATTTTTCGGACAAGAGAAGTTCTACGGAAGTGTAGGCAAAGGAAAAGTAGCAGATCTGATTCTGCTTGATAAGAACCCTTTGGTCTCCATTGAAAATGCTTCTGGTATCAATGCCGTTATCACCAAAGGGAAGGTGTACGATAGAAAAGCCCTTGATAAAATGTTGCAAGCGCTGAAGAAGTAGGGAATACTGCTTGTTTAGAGAAAAGAGATTGAAAACATCTCCGTTTCAAAGGCGCAACCTTGTAATTATCCGTATAGGGTTGGGCTGGCAAATGAAGGTATTTCCAATTCTGCCCCAGTTGTGGTAAGTTCGTGGAAGAGTTGGTTTAGTTACATAAAATGAAGACGTTTCAGTTAAAAAAGGGGGTCCTGCAGATAGAGGGTGACCGTATCCTCATCAGTGGAGGCCAAGCCGGATATGTGAAACTTCTGCACCTCCTTGCGGCTGTCTGCTGGGTTGTTTTTTTTACCTTACAGGGGCAGAAGCATTATAAAACGTATCTCATTACACATGGCTTGTCGCAGCTTTTGTTTGCTGCCTTCTCAGCGGCAGTGGTTCTGTTTTGGCTGTATGTAGGATATACCCGGGGTATCAAAGACGCTAGCCGAGATGAAATCAACCTAAAGCAAATAGTAAAGGTCCAAAAAGAAAACCGGGCAGCTAATCAAGTGCCCATCCTAACCCTTGTCCTGAAAAACAACCGTCGGAGAACCCTTGAATTCAATGAATTAGAGGACCTGCACTTCGCTGAATCTTTAGCTGGAAGGGGAGTTCCGGTAGTGGAATAATACTAACTTAAATAGGAAAGACGTTCTGGTTGAGAAATGGCTTTACGCTTGTTTTAGAGAAAACGCCTGCAAAGCAGCTTTTCAGTAATTAAGGTAAAGGCATCCACAAAAGCTACCTTCCACAACGGTAGGGGGTACTTCTCGCGTATATATACTCAACCCTATACTTTCCTTCTTTTCCTTTTAGAAAGTAGGCAGAAAATAATCAGCTTTATGATGCAGCCCTACAAGATTCATTTTCTTTATCGCTTTACCTCACGGCTTTTGTCTAAAGCACCTTTGCTTTTCCTGCTTCTCTTTTGGAGTAGCTTTACTGCACTTGGGCAAAACGACCTGCAAACCGACAAGCACCTTCACTTTTACAACATCTGGGGTTTACTTAAATACCAACACCCCACGTTAGCCACCGGCAAGTTCAACGCAGATTCTCTTTTCCTGCGCTACCTCCCCGAAGTAGATTCCGCTAAAAACCAGAAGCAAATTAATTCAGTGTACCAAGCCATGCTGAAAGAGGTGGGGCCATCCCCATCGGGTAAAGCAGAGAAACTGCGGGATAACCCTAAGGGCTCTTTGCTGCTGAATAACCTGGATGACCGCTGGTACGCAAAGTCTAAATTCCTGAATGGGAACACCCGCAAGCAGTTAGATAACTTATATCAACGTCGGTACACTGCAGAGCCGCATCATTACGTCACTATCCGGAACAATCCATATGGTGGTACACTGCCCAATGAGCCAAAATACACCTTTGCGGTAAACGAGAACCTGCCGTACCCCATGCGGATGTTGGCCTTGGCTAAGTTCAAAGCAGCCATAGATTACCTGTTTCCTTACAAATACGTCATGGACGAGAACTGGGACGCTGCCATTTCTCAGGCTATTCCGCTGTTTGCCCAATGTGAAACCCGGGAAGAATACGAGCGGCTGTTGCTCACCCTCAATGCCAAATTGAATGACACCCAAGCCTACTCCTTTTTCCGGCAGCTGCACCACAAAGAAAAGCTTTTCAAAAACAGTTACTACCCACCTTTTGATTACCAGATGGTAGAAGAGAAAATCCTGGTGACTGGCATTATTGATCCTGCTTTGTGCAAAAGAGCCAACATCAAAACAGGTGATGTGCTGGTGGCCTTAGATGACATAGCCCTGACCGAATGGGTAAAGGCCTTGGGATCTGTTTTATCGGTATCAAACCCGCAGGCGCTGTGGCACAGGGTTGGGGAGTACGGCGATAATTTCCTGTTCAGGTCTGAAGATGCGGTGATGAAAGCGACCTTGTTACGGGGCGAGGATAGCGTAAGCACTACGTTGCGGCTAATGAACCCAACAGACCCTGCTAAAGCGAAACTAGTAGACGCCTATTTCAAGAAGAAGCTAACTCCTGCTAAGAAGAGAGTGGGACTGGAAATGGTTTCCAAAGACATCTACCGGTTCAAAGCGCATGACACCAACCGCTACATAGAAAATGCATCTGAAGAACGCGAGGTAGCTATTATGGACTCTTTGTTCAAGGTGGCGGTGAAAGGCAAAGGCCTCATCTTTGATCTGCGCGGCGACCCAGACAACAGCGATTTTGTGTTTCAGGATGTGTACAGGAAATTTGGGAAGGAGAACAACTATTTTGCACGTTATTACCTCATGAATTCTGCCAACGTGGGTACCTATAAACTACTCACCCAGCCAGAGGTCTATTTTCCCACCACCGTTACTCCTGAAGGATTTACTTACAAAGGCAAAGTTGTGATTCTGGTGAATGGTGCCACCCAAAGCATAGGAGAGTGGCTTGCCATGAACCTCCAGCACATGTTCCCCAACAGTGTTACTATTGGTGAGCAAACGGCCGGGGCCGATGGGGATGTCAAACGGTTGAACCTGCCCGGTAACTACGTGGTGCAGTTCTCCGGCAACGCAATCTTCTACCCAGACAACACGCCTACACAAAGACAGGGAGTGAAGGTTGATTTGCAAGTAAAACCCACGCTCAAAGGAGCCCTCGCAAAAAAAGACGAACAGCTTCTAAAAGCCTTTGAGATCATCAGAGCGGAAGGTGAAGAAGAGAATGATAAGGGTAAAAAGACAGAGACTGAAGAGGTAGAAGCAAAGAAACCTAATCCAAAAAAGCAGGAGACCAAGAAAGTAGAAGCAAAGAAGGCTGAACCTAAAAAAGCGAAGACTTCGTCCTGATTATATTCCTGCTATTACCAATGCAAAGCGGCCTGACATGATCATGTCAGGCCGCTTTGCATTGGTAATAGCAGGAATATTCAGAAGGCTACTCTACCGGTAATGCAGGCTCTTTTTCGCCGAAGACGTAGTAATTGAACCATTGCCAGTTATGCCAGGTAGCCGCCAGCCTTTCTTTGGGTTTATTGATGCCGTGCCCAAATCCTTTGTAGACAATCAGCCTGGAAGGAACTCCCCGGTCCTGTAAACCCCGGTACAACTCATAGGCATTGGGAATGGGAACCCGTTTGTCAAACTCACCATGCTGAATAAGGGTAGGAGTGCTGGCCTTGTTGATGTTGGTCATGGGCGAGGTTTTCAGGTAGATGTCCATGTCGCTCCAAGGAGTGGCTTGCAGGTACTGGCGGGTAAAGGGCGTAATATCAGTATTGACGTAATAGGTTACCCAGTTAGAAATACCTGCGCCTACAGAGATGGCTTTGAAGCGGTTGGTGTTGGTGGTCAAGAAAGCCGAGATATAGCCGCCCTGGCTCCACCCCATAGAACCCATCCGGGTTGTATCAATCATGCCTTTCTTCGCCAAGTAATCCACTCCGCTCATCACGTCCCACATATCGCCTACCCCTAAGTTGCGCACATTGAGTGAGCGGAATTTCTCTCCATACCCAGCGCTACCGCGGTAATTTACGCGCAGCACCAAAGCCCCTTTCTCCACCCATTGTAGCATGGGGTACACGTAAGAGGGAGTAGGGTCAGGAAGGTCTATGCCTGTAGGTCCTCCATGAATGACAATCAACAGAGGGTATTTCTTAGCGGTGTCATAATTACGGGGTTTCAAAAGAACGCCGTCAATGGAAATGCCGTCAGTGCTTTTCCAGGTGATGACCTCATTGATAGGAGTATTCCAGCCCTTGATCTGTTCAGAGGTGTTGGTGAGTTTTTTAAGCGATCTACTTAATTTACCGGTATAAACCTCTCCCAGATCAGCGTGGTTCCGGCCGCTTAAGGCCACTAAATCAGTGTTTTTGCTAAAGGAAACGTTGTTCACCAAGTCCAGGCTAAGGTTGAGGGGTTTCGATTTGCCGGTTTTGGGATCAACTTCAAAAACCTTCTGGCTGGTTTTATCATAGGCACTCAGGTAAAGACCGTTTTTGTTCCAGTCCAGCACGTTCTTGTTCTCATCAATAGATTGGGCTACTTCTCTGCTTTTAGCAGTTGGGACGTCATAAATGAATAAGCGGTTGTTTTTGAAGAAGTAGGTGGTAGAATCATCTAAGGAGCTGCTGTATACAAAGGCTTTTCCATCTGGACTCCACCTGCTAAAGAAATCTCCGGTGGGATTGGCCACTAAGGTTTTCTTTTCTTTGGTGTCTACATTGATAGACACAATGTCTGACCGGAGGCTGCTAGTAATCAGTGGATTGGGCTGCCGGTTAAAGGCGATAGTTTTGCCATCAGGGTTCCATTGAAAGCTGGTTACCGTGAAATCACCGGAAGTGATCCTTTTCGCCATCGGCAGCTTCACGCAATCGTAGGCCTGAACAGTAGGAGTAGTAGCGGTCTGTAGAGAATCTTTCCTTATAGGGTAGCAAGGTACCTGTCCGGCCAAGGCTATAGAATCATAGTGGAAGTTTAATAACCAAAGGTGACTTTGCTTAAATTCTTCTCCTTCAATGAAGAAGGACCCAAACCGCTCCTTTGTGGTTTTCTCTTTTTTGCTCTCTGCCTCTGCCTTGGTGTAGGCCAGCCGCTTCCCATCTGGGCTCCATTCGTAATTGCCTACCCCGTCTTCATCTTTGGTCACCTGTAGAGCCTCTCCGCCCATTACCGGTATTAGGTACAACTGGTTTTTCTCTCCGCGGTCTGCCAGAAAACTCACGTACTTGCTATCTGGGGTAAACCGGGCGGAGGTACTGCTACCTTTTGCCGTTCGGGTTAAGGGCTGGGGAGCATTGCCGTCGCGTGAAAGCCAGAGTTCGGAATCATAATTGTTATTAGCCCAGTCTGTGCTGGAGATACTGTACACGATGGTTTTCCCGTCGGGTGATATAAGAGGAGACCCCACCTGTTTCAAGCTGATCACTTTTTCAAAGGAAACCGAAGCACCCTGTTGTGCCAAGACGTTTTCCATACCTCCGAGGAATAAAAAGAGAATTAACCCATATTTTATAAGGTTGGCCATTGGTATATGTTTTTTGTAGAAGTTACTAAATTGTTAAAGCTCACCTATTTATAATAATTTATTAATTTGAACTCAATATATTGCACATTCAATATCAATGCTCAAAATACTGAAAAGTATGGGCTACCCATGCGCGATAGCACTCCCGTTTTAAAGCTCTTTTTTTAAAAGATAAGCAGAAATGGAAAAGGAAACGTAAACAGGGAAAGAAACCTTCTGAAGTCTTTGGAAAGGCCTTCCATAACTATGGTGTATGATCTGCGATGGTACACAGAGCTAATCTAAAAGAAAGAAATGAGGTCTATTTTCATTTTGATGTTTTTGCTCCTGTTTGCGGGTAAAGTCTACAGCCAGGAGAAAGCAATTATTCCGCTTAAAACGAAAGCTGAGTACCTGGAATTGAGCAAAAGCCAAAAGGTCGCTGGGTTCATATTCTTAGGTGGAGGAATGGCCCTGCTTGCGTATGCGGCCCCAGGGAATGTGTCTTTTGATACTCTTCCTTTTGTAGTCATAGGAGGTGCCGGTTTAACGTTGGGAAGTATCCCGTTCTTCATTTCGGCTGGTAAGAACAGGAAAAGGGCGATGAATGCTGCTACTTCCCTAGAACTACGACGACTTTCTCCCAGCCCCTCAACAGGCCAATCTTCAGCTGCAACTTTTCTAACCTTACATCTTAAACTCTAAAAACATGGGATTCTTTTCAGCCTTACTGGGTAACGCAGGAGCGGTTAGCCAAAGTGATTTATTAAAAGATTACGGCAAACTGCTCGCCGAAGGAGAAGAGATAGAACTTGGTTTCAAACTGATACGCGACACGTTCATCTTTACTTCCAAAAGGCTGATCATCATTGAAGTGAGAGGCGTTACCGGAAGTAAAGTGGAATACCTGTCCATCTCCTACAAAAGTATCTCCCGGTTTAGCGTGGAAACAGCCGGTACGTTTGAATTGGACGCCGAGCTGAAAATATGGGTATCGGGTGAGGTGGAGCCCAGTATCCGGAAGAACTTCAACAAGTCTGTGAATGTCTATGAGGTGCAAAAAATATTGGCGCTTCATGTATTGAGGTGATATAAGCTACCAAAACTCTCCTTATACAATATTTAATCATTTAGTAATATAGTTTAAGTCTTTAATCTTAAAATCTTATCTAATATTAGTTATGAAAAGGAGAATTCAATTTGTATTACCGCTTTTATATGGGGTGTTCCTCTTGCTAGTAGGCTGCCAGCAAGATGATGATGCTGTGGATCAAACTCCAGAGCCTGTGACTTCCTTTAGTATGCAGCTTAACAACCAAAGGTGGCAACCCAGCCAAATAGGTGAGGATAAATGCATGCAGAAATTTCATGGGGCATGGTCTTATTTAGGAGGCAAGCCTTATTTCACTATTGTGGCAAGTAGAGATGCAAAAATGGTGGACAATACCTGGAGCGAGGAAGGACTTAGACTACAAATATTTGACCTGACAAGGGTAGGAGTTTACCCAATTACAAACTCCTACAAAGAAGATTTTGTCTCCTATGTAAGCCTTCGGGTTAACACCTCAGGAGGGGCTCCTAAAGTGTACGTCAATAAGACAGACAAACCTGCTTTTTGGGTAGAGGTAAAGGAGTTTTATGATTTACCCGGCTTCTCCCAGAAAGGCATTAAAGGAACTTTCTACGGTACCCTTTACAATGAAGCTAACCCCCAGGACTCTGTTTCTTTTGAAAAAGGCGAATTCCTGTTTAAGAAAGTGAATTGGCACAACTATAATCAATGTTACAATTAAGACACATACCGAAGTAGCTTATAAAATACGTTCTGTCGTAGTATCCATCGCCACTTTCATAATGGGAGTGGCGATTTTGTTTTTACTTTTTTTTACCAAAACAGCCCTTAAACCACCATTTGCAATTCTATTTAACTTTGCAACGTTAGGTAAACAGCAACGAGACCTGCCTAAAGTCAGTACAAACACCAGAAGTCAACTTGAACAGAACCATGGAAAACCAAGAAAAAAAATATAACGACCTCACCCCCGAAGAAGAATACGTCATCCTGCACAAAGGCACGGAGCGTCCCTTCACCGGGAAACTGTACACCGTAAAAGAGCCAGGCACGTATATCTGCCGCCGCTGTAATGCGCCACTGTACAGCTCTGAAGATAAATTTGAATCACATTGCGGCTGGCCAAGCTTTGATGATGAAATTGAAGGAGCCGTGAACCGCGTGCCAGACGCTGATGGGCGCCGTACCGAGATTGTGTGTTCCAACTGCGGAGGTCACCTAGGGCACGTGTTCCTTGGTGAGCGGTTTACCTCAAAGAACACCCGCCATTGTGTGAATTCCATCTCGATGGAGTTTGTGCCTGCGCAGGATAAATAACCAATTTAGAAGCGGTTGGAAGGCATTATCTTCATGGGGTTGCAGGCGTCGGGGAAGTCCACGTTTTACAAGCAACGATTCTTCAACTCCCACGTGCGCATCAGCATGGACCTGCTCAGAACCCGTAACCGGGAGCGCCTGTTCCTGCAGCTTTGCCTGAAAACCAGCGCCAAACTGGTAATAGACAATACCAACCCCAGGAAAGAAGATAGGGCAGGGTACATTGCCCAGTTGAAAGAACGGCGCTACCAGGTGGTGGCGTATTTCTTTCAAACTTCCGTTCAGGATGCCCTGGCCCGCAACAGTGCCCGCGAAGGAAGAGACAAAGTAAAAGACATCGCCTTGTATGATGTACGCAAAAAGCTGGAACCACCTTCCTTTGAGGAAGGATTTGACCAGATTTACAGTGTACGCATCCAAGACGATGATTTTATAGTGGAGGAATGGAGAAAACCAACGGCAGATGTTTGAGAACAGGAAAATAGACTGGGACCTAAACGAGCAGAGTCAACCAAAAGGAACCTACCATTGCAGCCAATGCAGTACACCTTTGTTTTCCTCTGACCAGAAGTTTGATTCCAAGACCGGCTTCCCCAGCTTCTGGGCACACCTGGGGCAAAATGTACAGCAGCACTTATTGGAGACCTATGGCCGTGAGCGTATTCAACTGCTGTGTCACCAATGCGGTCTGCACCTGGGGCATTTATTCCCAGATCCACGAACCCCCAGCCAGGTCCGTTACTGCATCAACGCTGAGTCTATTCTCCTGCAGAAGTAGGATTGTTTTATTATAAAATTCCCGCTGGCGCGAGCCTCCGGCTCGTGTCCATAAATATTGGATCTACAGTTTTACTCTGAAACGGTAGCTTCCAAAACGCCAGCGGACACGAGCCAGAGGCTCGCGCCAGCGGGGTATTTTGTTTTGGTGCTTTTTTCCGGAAATCTAGCCCAAAGCAGATAAAGAAGTTGATTCTTAACCCTTGAACGGGAGATCTCCTAAGTCCTTGGCCAAGAAATGGGCCAGCAACGTTTGCTGTACGGGGTAGGAGAGGCCTAAGCTCCCCATTTCTTCCATAAACCTTTCCTTTTCTCCGTTTCCACCAAGATACCCGTTCACCCGGGCAACGGCAGTAGAGTTGTTGAATGCCTCTTCTTTAGGGTAGATTTTCTGCAATTCATTCAGAACTGCAGGTACCCGCCGTAGCTTCCATTTTTGGTGCCTTTCCTCTGCGAGGTAAAATACCTGGTAGGGAAGTACCTCCGTCATTACTTTTTGTTCAAGCCTCACTTCAGCAGCTTTCATGGCCTCATGGGCTGCTTGTTTCTGTTCAGGAGAATGATAGAAAATGGCTGAGGTGTATTGCCGCTTGCGGGGCTCCTTGGTAGGGGTATGGTGGGCAAAGAAGTTCTCCAGTAGCTGGGCATATAATATCTGCTCTGGGTCAAAGTCCAGCTGTACCGTTTCAATATGATCAGCGAGGGTGCGGTAGGTTGGGTTCTCCGTGGTTCCTCCGGCAAAACCTACCCTGGTTCTGATCACACCACCTATAGACCCAAAAAGGGACTCCGGACTCCAGAAGCAGCCCATCGCTAATGTAGCGGTTTTTGGAGAGGAGTACGTGAGCTTGTCAATAGCGGGTATTTTATCTTCTTCAAAGGGGTTCATGGTTCCTTTTACGCAAGATTTGAGAAGACGTGAATGAGCCAGCTAGTACACCTCTGCGTTAGCTTAGGCCTGGTAAATGCATCTTCAAATAAGATTGCCGGAATTCATTTCATGTGAAAAGGCAGATTCTATTGCATTCTAAAATCCCATCTATAGCTGTTTAGAGGCTGTTTTCTCTATAGTTGTGTTAAAAAATGTTAAATATTCAAAATATTCTAAGCAAGTTGTTGCACATGTTGTTTCCTTAAGCTTTTCTGATCAGAAGCTTCATTTGTTCCGCTTTTACTTGGTTGAAGAATTGATTTCTGCCCATCAATTTCCAAATTTAAATGGATTCCATAGTCTGTTCTCTGCTGAAACTACCTAATTAGACAGGTGAATTAGTGTTCACCCCATTTTCTCTGGCTTTCATCACATTTAGTTTCTGAACTGCTAAATGCAGGCTAATCTTGTCCCATCGCTAAGCAATTACAGTCTTGATTTCTGGCTTCCTCCTTACACAATCCTAAGAGTAGGTGACAGAATGTAGACTGGGCTTCTTCTGATAGGTGGTATATAACTTACTCTTTAAGAAACACTTATGAAAAACGTATTACTTCTGGCTTTTGCCGGCCTTCTGTCGGCGCGCGTTACTTTTGCCCAGGCTCCGGAAAACAAGCCCGACAACACAAAGCATGTTGCAGTTGCAGCCCAATCTGTTCCTAAAGGGAATGGGAAAATAGCTGGGGTTATCTTAGATGAAGCCGTACAGAAACCGGTGGAGTTCGCGACCATCTCCTTGGTGGACAAAGCAACCGGTAAAACAGTAGATGGCACCGTTTCAGATGATAAAGGAAAGTTCTCCCTGGTACGTGTGCCTGCTGGGCTGTACCAATTATCCGTCAGCTTTCTGGGGTATCAATCCAGGGTGATTGAGAACATCAGCATCAGTAACAAAGAGGAAGTCAACGTGGGCGCTATTTCTTTAAAATCTGATACTAAAGTTCTGGATGAAGTGGCCGTAACCGGCGATAGACTCCTGATTGAAGACAAGGTAGACCGCATGGTGTACAACGCTGAAAAAGACATCACCAACATAGGTGGCACTGCCAGCGATGTCCTGAAGAAAGTACCAGGAGTAACCGTTGATTTAGACGGGAATGTGTCCTTGCGGGGCAGCTCTAACTTACGGGTGCTCATTAACAACAAACCCTCGGCGGTTATGGCAACCAGCGTGGCAGCCGCCCTGCAGCAGATTCCTTCTGACCTGATTAAGAGCGTAGAAATCATCACGAACCCCTCGGCTAAATACGACGCGGAAGGCACTGCCGGAATCATCAATATCATTACCAAGAAAAACAGCTTACAGGGGATAAACGGAGTGGTGAACGCTACCTATGGAAACCGCATCAGCGGTGTAAACGGAAGCGTAATTTACCGAAAAGGCAAGTTCGGGCTGAATACCTCTCTTGGGCGTAACTGGCGGAATAATCCTTTGGAAAGCAATAGAGAGACTTACTACAGGGGTATACCGGCCATTGATCGCCTGAGCCAAACTATGGCAGGAAGTCGGGAAGGGCAGTTTCAAATGCTGCAGTTAGGTGCGGACTACGACCTGAGCAAGAAAAGCAGCTTATCAGCGGGCCTCCGGATGCAGAGCGGGGAGTTTGCGTATAATTCTTCCCTTACTTCCACCCAGTTTAGGAATGACAGGGTAACTGCTGCCAATACCAGAAAGAACCGCAGTGCCTTTGACAATCTCAACTACGACCTTAACCTGGATTTTACCACCCAGTTATCAAAACCGGGCCAGGAACTCAGTGTTTTGGGTTTGTTGAGCCGCAGCAACCGCAATAATGCCCACTTTACTGATGTGCTTAACCGCGACCAACAGTTAACCTTGAAAGAGCAAAACCTGAACGATGCGTACAACGAGGAAAAGACCTTTCAGGTAGATTATACCCATCCTTTTAAAAACAAACACCTCCTGGAGGTAGGAGCAAAAGTTATTCTGCGCTACGCCGAAAGTGATTTCCAGTTTTTACAGGCCAATCCGCCTTCAGCACCTTTTGTGGAGGTACCTAACCGCACCGATGTATTTTCCTATGACCAGAACGTAGGAGCAGCGTATGCATCCTATGAATTCAGCTTGCAAAAGAAATACAATTTCAAACTGGGTTCCCGGTATGAGTACACCCACGTGAACGGTGACTTTACCTCCTCCAAAACATCGGTAGTGCAGGACTATGACAACTTCATTCCCAGCATTGCCATCTCCAGATCATTAAAAAACAACCAAACGGTTAAATTCAACTACACCAAACGTATTCAGCGGCCGCAATTAGGTTACCTGAACCCGTTTGAGAACCGCACAGACACGTTCAACATTCAGGTGGGGAACCCCAATCTGCAGGCTGAGATCACCAATGCTTATGAGTTGGGCTACAGTACCTTTTTCAAGAATGGCTTCTCGGTGAATGCCTCTTTCTTCTGGCGGCAAACCAACAATTCTATTGAATCCTACATAATCCCTAACCAAGAAGGCGTGAATTACACCACCTTTGCCAATATCGGCCGGAACTCAAGTTACGGGGTAAGCCTTTTCAGTAGCGCCAAGTTCTTGAAAAAAGGTAGCGTGAGCGCCAATGTAAATGTTTTTTACAATGATCTGGAAAGTGAAGGCACGCTTCTGAATGCCTCCAATGCCAGCATGATGTATAATTCAAACCTGAATGTATCTTATGCTTTCAACAAAGGAATCAGTGCCCAGGCTTTTGCCCAGTACAACTCACCTAAAGTTACCTTACAAGGAAAGGTTTACCCTTTTGCAATTTATAACTTTGCGGTCAAAAAAGACATCCTCGCCAAAAACGGAAGCATTAGCGTGGGGGTAGACAATCCATTCAATGAAACCCTGAAGCAGAAAATCATTTTGAAAACGCCATCGGTAGAGCAGACTAACAACATGTACCTCTATGCCCGTCAGTTTAAAATTAGCGGCAGCTACAAGTTTGGTAAAGTAACTGCCAAAGGGCAGCCAAAACGCAAGAAAAAAATCAACAACGATGACGCTAAATCAGAAGGGGATAGTAATGGGTAATGAAAAGACCTTTTTGCTTGATGAGTAGAAAATTGATTTAACCCATAGACATTTGCCACTGAGTGAGTTTTCTGATTACAGAAGATTGTTCAGTGGCCAAATACTATGATTTGCACAGAAGAATTTATCGTTCTGAGAAAAATAATTTTTATTATTTTTCTCAGAACGATGGTGATTTATAAGAATTTTTAAGGAATATAATCTAAATGAGTGATAGTGAGGTTTTTAATAACTATACTTGAATTGTGAGAAGTAATTTTTAACAATGAAAGGAATATAAAAAGTTATAATTAAGGTTTTATATTTTATAAACTAGAGGTAAAATGAACAATTCTTTCAATTAAAATGGGCATTGTGGTAAACACTTATTTTGATGTTTGTACATAGAAAAGATAGATTAAAGTTTTCATTTTCCGTAAAGCATTCTGATCATAGTCTGCTTACCTTGGAAAATATCATTTTAAGTGCCATCTACGCTTTAGTACCCCTACTGGAAAAACCAGCAGGATACCCCGTCTATACGCAAAGGGTAAGTGAATCCTTGAATTTAAGTGTTGAAGAGTTGATCCCTCATTTGAACATGCTTATAGAGGGTGAATACGTAAAAATTTCCCCCCTTCACCAGCCTCCTTTGCTTAGCCTTACTACTAAAGGAGTTACCAAGGTTGAACGCTTGTGTGACCAGCCGGTAGAAGAAAACAAGTTTCCACTGTATCAGATAATGCCTAACTTCCCTAGTGCTATAGGGTTCTAACTACTGGTTTTGCTGAAGTTTTTATAAGTCTGGCCTCTTTGTTGGTCCTCCAGATTATTTGTCTTATTCTCTTAGAAGTTCGTTGCAGAATGTAATCTGCAAATTGAGCCTAAGTTCCTATACAAGTAGCATCCTCTTTTAAAGGCTTTTCCGTAATAAGGCAGTGTTACCTTAGAGCGTCTTCATGAGTTTATCCTACTTGCCCATTACCATTACCCAGGTCAAAGAAGAAGTGCCGGGGGTAAAAAGTTTTGTGTTTGGAGCGGAAGATGCTGCCTCAATCTCATATTTACCGGGACAGTACCTGATCTTGGTAGCCCCTGATGCTCGGGAGGAAATAAGAAGGTCCTACTCCATTACGTCATCTCCTGCACTTGGAGAACCCTTAACCATTGGGGTAAAACGGATAGAGAATGGTTACTTTTCCCGGAGGTTAATTGACCATGCGAAGGAGGGTGACCAGGTTTGGACCATTGGGGCGGCCGGGTTCTTTACCTTGCCAGGGGTACATGGTTCTTACCGGCAGGTATTCTTCTGGGCTGGAGGCAGCGGAATTACTCCCATTTATTCGCTGCTTAAAACCGTCTTATACCAGCATGCCACTCTAAAGGTGGTGTTGGTGTACAGCAATCATGACCCACAAAGCACCATCTTTTATCAGGACCTTCTTCATTTGGAGGCAAAGTTTCCCGATCGTTTTCAGATCAAATTTCTTTTCAGCAATTCACCCAAGTTAGACCAGGCAAGGCTGCACAAAGACCTGCTCAAGGCCATTGTAAGGGAGTATGCAGCAGCGTCTAAAGCTGAAATATTATGTTATGTTTGTGGGCCTGAAAACTATCGCAGGCTTTGTTTATATGGCTTAAGAGAAGTAGGGGTACCTGCCCAGAACATTCGGCAGGAAACCTTTAGCACTTCTAAAATTCAGGTCAAGGTAACCCCACCAGATACTCAGCCTCACAAGGTGGTGGCGCAATTTAAAGGGGAATTGTATCTCTTTCAGGTACAATACCCTGATACTATTTTGCAAGCTGCCAAAAAAGCAGGAGTCAATTTGCCTTATAGTTGTGAAGCCGGTAGGTGCGGAAGTTGTGCTGCTACTTGTCTGGAAGGTAAAGTTTGGATGTCTTACAATGAAGTGCTCACAGATAGGGAAGTAGATCGGGGATTGATCTTAACGTGCGTGGGGTACCCGGTTGAAGGAGATGTGGTTTTGAAACTCTCATAATATTTAGATTAATATCATCAATTGAAAGCTGCCTTAAGAGGATTGATGTATATAAGTAGGTCATCAGCTTTCTTAGAGTTCCATGTTCTTCTATTCTTGAGAATGGTAGATGATGTTACTGATATTTTTTCTTACTTCTATCATTTACATACTTCCCTACATGCTAAGCATATCAATGGGGAAAGACAGAGATGGACAAGAGAAATAATTTTTAATTTTATGTAATTTTTTAAATAAAAAGTTATACATTGTATAGTATAATTTATATCATAAGGTTATAAAGTTCAGTTTAGTCTTCTAGCAACAAATTCGGTTTCCAAATTTTAGAGTCTTTCTTATTGGAGGGGCTCTATAAATTTTTATATATAATTAAAAAAATTCAATAAAACAACATCTTTTACGATAATGGATATAAACTATGTTTTTTAAATAATTATAGTTTATATATGCAAAATGCTTTTTTATATAAATAATTATAATTAACCCCTAAATTTTGTATTATGAAAAAAAAATTTCTAAAATTAATCATTATTATACTGTTTTTTGTTCCTGTTAAAATAGTTTTTGCCCAAGACTCTGTTTACATTGGTAAAATTGAAGAGTTATCACTTACCTACAAGAATAAAGCCAAGGGAGCAGCTAATAAAGCGAAAGCTGTTGAGAATCAAGTCAGTCATCCATTGCCAAAAAATCAAAAAATTAACCTTAAGCTAAAATCAAGCAAGCGTGAAGGAACCTCTGATCTCTTCTTTGGTGAAGTTAATAATATCAAACACAGTACCTTTTATCTTAAAATTGATGGACGTGAGGCTTCTGGTTCCATTATAATGAGGGAACAAAAGAAATATTACCGTTATACTACCACCTCTAATGGTTCGGTTTACCTGATCGAAGAAGATATTGATAAAGTGCTCTGTGTAGGGCTACTGGAGGAACCGAAAGCAACTACAACATTTCCCAGTCAAACTATCAATGTAAGTACTACTGTTCCATCTCTTCAAAGTTTACCTGGAGCTCAGGCAGTCTTATACCTTGACTTTGATGGTCAAACGGTAAGCAATACTTTTTGGAATTATTATTTTAATGGTGGTAATCCAATAATTGCCGCTCCAGCTAACCTAACCCAAACAGAAATGGTGCAGGTTTGGAAAATGATGAGTGAAGACCATCGCCCCTTTGCTTTAAATGTAACTACCAGCGAAGCTGTATTTAACAGTGCCCCCGTGAACAGAAGGATGCGGGTAATCTTCACTCCCACCACCTATTTTTATCCGGGTGCCGGAGGAGTGGCTTATATAGGGTCCTTTACTTGGGGTGGCACCTCTTATGGCGAAACTCCCTGTTGGGTTTTCAACCCTACTAGTAAATATGCAGGGGAAGCAGGCTCACATGAAGCGGGGCATACCTTTAGGTTGGGCCATGATGGACGAACTTCTCCAGCAGAAACTTATTTTTACGGGCAAAATAATTGGGCGCCAATAATGGGAGTTGGTTATTCCAGACAAGTTGTTCAATGGAGTCAGGGAGAATACCCATACGCAAATAACCGGGAGAATGACCTGTCCATTATAACCACAATGAATGGGTTTAGCTATCGCCAAGATGACCATGGGAATGACAATGTCACAGCAACCGGTTTGGTAGAATGTGCCGGAAATATTATGCCCTTATCAAATAAAGGTGTCATTACGACCCGTAACGATGTAGATGCCTTTTCCTTTACCACCATAGGAGGACGGGTGTCACTTACGGTTAACCCTGATCCTGATTATCCCAATCTAGATATTTTTCTAACTCTGAGAGATGTGGCTAACACCATAGTAGCAACAGCCGACCCTTCTACTTTGTCAGCTTCTCTGGACTTGACTCTTGAGCCAGGAACATACTATTTAACGGTTGATGGTACAAAAGGTGCCTTGGGAGCTGATTCTGATTATGCCTCGCTGGGTGAATATACTGTGTCTGGTACTATGCCCACCACTATTACAGCTATGGCAAATGGGACATTGACTTGTAGTGTTCTATCCGTGGAGCTAACCGGATCCTCCTCAATAAAGGGAGTAGGAACCTCCTATGCTTGGACCGGTCCTGAAGGAGCTATCATTACTGATGGTAATACTTTAACTCCATCTGTCAATCTGCCAGGGGAATATACTTTATCAGTGACTAGTGCTGATGGCTGTACCCTAACCGCTAAAGCTACAGTGGTGCAGGACATTTCAAAACCAGTAGTTACTGCTACGGCTACAGGTGTGTTAAACTGCCAGGTACTTAAGGTTGAACTGACAGGAAGTTCATCAGTAAGTGGGGAAGGAGTATTCTATACTTGGGTTGGTCCTCCGGGGGCTTCAATAACTAATGGTAATACCTTAACACCTTCTGTTGATATGGCGGGGGATTATACACTTTCAGTCACCGGAGTAAATGGTTGTACAAGTACCGCTACAGTAAATGTTGTAAAAGAGCCATGCTCAAATTTAAATTGTACTTTGTCTCAAGGGTTCTATGGTAACTCTGGAGGTAAATATTGTGATGGCCGTACTTCTGTTCAACTTATAAGCGACCTTCTCTCAAAATATGGGCAAGGGGGCATGGTGATTGGTAAGATAGGTTCAAACTCTTTAACTATAAAAGCCAGTGATGCCGCCTGCATCATTTCTAAGCTACCAGCTGGTGGACCTGCTAAAGCATTGGTTGGAAACAGTTCTTTCAATGCTAATACCTGTTTGACACAAATGAGTATTCCGGTTAATAAACAAGGACGATTTACCAATACTTTATTAGGTCAAACAATCACCTTAGGCTTAAACTTAAAAATGGACAATACTTCATTAGGGTCTATGGTGATCAGGGACATGTACATGGTAACAGTGAAAGCTACTGAATGCGGCAAAGCTGAATCTTCACCCGTCATTGGAACAGAAGAAGTGTTTACCTTTCCTTTATCTGCTGTGGGTAAGACTGTAAACCAACTTTATGCTATGGCCAATGAAGCACTTGGGGGAGGGGCAACGGCAATGTCTCTAGGTGATCTCACAAAGGCATTGGGAAATATAAATGATGGCTTTGATGAGTGCCGGTTTCTGGATTCATTCTCAGCTACTCCGCCAATGTTCCTACTTTCAGGTGAGTCTTACAATTCCTCGGCTTCTACTACTATGAAAGTGGAACAGGCACAATCTCAAATTCATGCTTATCCTAATCCGTTTAATGAACGGGCTACAATAATTTTTAGCCTAGCTGAAGCAGGAGACTATTCTCTGACTCTACACGATGTAAAAGGGAATATAGTGAAGAGCATTAGTACAGGTTATGCTAAGAAGGGCACTCAGTATAGCTTCTCGATTGAAAATGACTTACCAGCTGGAATTTACATGGCACGCCTTAGTGGATCTAATGTAAATAAGTTGATCAGGATAAGCTTACAAAAATAGATAGATAACCGGCTATCCCACGTGGGCTTTAAGCTACGGCCTCCAAACTCACGTGGGATAGCCGGTTATTTAAAGGAAGCAAGGTTAATGTAGTAACAACTATTTAAACTCTGATCCATATTAAATTCCTTTATTCTAAAAAGATAGTTCTGAAATAGTTTCAAGGACATTTACAGTATAGATGAGCTAACCCAGAATAGAAAAGGGCTATACTTTATTTTTTATCATGGTAGTCACAGTTATAGCAAAAAACTTAGTAACTCTGACAAAATACAGTAGTTGCAAGTCTATGTACTTGTATAAGGAGGGATGAGTTCCTACCTTTTTATTTAAACACTTTTTTGAGCCTTTGTTTTATCCTGCTTGGGACAAGTTGGTGGAAAGGAAATATTTCTTAATTTATAATAGGTTTTAAGGGTATTTTAAAGAAACTGCCTTAAACAAAATAAGTTAAGGTTTATATTAGGTACCTTCTCCCTATCAAAATATGAATAGCTATCTAGTTGGGGTAAGATGGGATTTTTCTGAATCAACTGTGAGTAGCCATTCCAAAGCTGGAGCTACTTCTTCAAACATCTTAATCTGGAATTTGTCACCTATGTGTTGGTGCAACTGGTGGAATGACATTTTTCCGTAGATGCCCGAAGCCAATACCTGGCCCATGTATTCCAAACCTAATTCCATCACTTTAGGCGTCCAGTATTGTACAATCCAATCCTGGGCTATGTCCCAGGGGCCTATCAGTTCTTTATGGTTGTTTAAAAGACGGGAGCAGGGCTGATCTTCCAGCATTTCTATATACAAGCTTCCACCTTGCTTTACTGTATCCAACGTCTGAATTCCAATCCATTGGGCATGAATGTAGGAGTTGTCCGGGGCACGCTCCGCAATGAGAAAAACGTCTCCATTTGGTTTCTTCAGTTCAGTCTTTGGCATTGTTTGTCAATGGGGATTAGGAAGCTGAAAACACAACTGTATTTACTTCCGCTCTTCAATTATCTGGCTCACAAGTTACTGCAATTTTCCTTTTCTGGCCTCCCTAAAAAGAAAAAAGTCGCCTAAGAATTACCTTAAACGACTTTTTTCAATATCTCAGTCTTAAAGCTTGGTCTGGGGCTGAGGCTTGTTTTTAACGTATTTCTCCAGCCATTGGTCCATTTCCCAAAGCATGTGCATAATAGATTCCTTGGCTCCATACCCGTGGCTTTCAGCAGGTAAAAACACCAGGCGGGTGGTGGCACCGTGTCCTTTTAAAGCATTGTAGAAGCGTTCACTTTGAATAGGGAACGTGCCTGAGTTGTTGTCTGCTTCGCCATGGATCAAAAGCAAAGGCGTTTTGATTTTGTTCGCGTAGTTGAACGGTGACATCTTGGAATATACTTCAGGCGCTTGCCAGAAAGTACGCTCTTCGGCCTGGAACCCAAACGGAGTCAATGTTCTGTTGTAAGCACCGCTTCGGGCAATACCAGCTGCAAATAAATCTGAATGCGCCAGTAAATTGGCTGTCATGAAAGCCCCGTAGGAGTGTCCGCCCACGGCTACGCGGGATGGGTCGGCAACGCCAATTCTGGTTACCTCGTCAATAGCGGCTTTGGCGCTGGCCACCAACTGCTCTACGTAGGTATCGTTTGGTTCTGCATCTCCTTCGCCCACAATCGGGAAATCTGTGCGGTCTAACACGGCATACCCTCTGGTTACCCAAAAGAGAGGCGACCCGGAGGAAATGCGGGTAAATTCATAAGGAGAGCTTTTTACCTGCCCAGCGCTTGCGGCATCCTTAAACTCACGTGGGTAAGCCCACATCAGCATAGGTAAACGACCTTGCTCTTTTTTGTAGCCCTTAGGGGTGTACAAGGTGGCGGTAAGCGTCACGCCATCATTGCGTTTATAAGTCAAAAGCTGTTTGTCAACCCCAATCAACTCAGGGGTAGGGTGCTGGAATTTAGTAACCGCTGTCAGCTTTTTAGACCCAACCTGGCGGATAAAATAGTTAGGCGGATTGTTTTCTGATTCGCGGCGCGTAATGAAGGTGCCTTTCTCAGCATTGATGACATCTACCGGAAACTCATAGTAAGGCGCCTCAGAGCGCCAGAGAATATTTGCCTTCTTAGAGGCCAGGTTAAACTTGCTCAGGTAAGGACGGTTTCCTTGTGGAGAGCCTCCTTCACTGATCATGTACAGGTTCTGGCCAGATTTATCTGTCAGGAGCACATTACGGCCAAACTGGTTTTTATGCAATACTGGTGAGCCGGGGTCAGAATACAAGTCTTCATAGGAGCGTTCTACTAAAAGCACGGGCTCGGCGCCGGGCTGGCTTGGGTTCACGCGCAAACGGCGTTCCTGTCGGGTTTTCACCCAACGTTCAGTTACTAGGGCTAAGTTGTTAGTACCCCAGGTGATACCGCTGTACCGAAGTTTGGTTCCTACCAATGCAACCGGCTTTTCTGAGAAGGGTGCCGTTTGGGTGTACACAATGTCTCTTATAGGTACTTCCTTCTTGTCATCGCCTCCGTCCTGAGCTTCTACCCAATAAAGAGTAGCCGGTTGGTCTGCCCGCCAGGAAACGTTACGTGGTCCAGTTGCTACTGCGTTGAACCCTACTGGTATGTTTTCACCCAGCGGGATATCAGCTATTTCTTTCACCACTTTTCCCTGGCGGTCCCATACCTGCACAGAGTAAGGGAACAGGTAAGAAGGAACCAGATAGGAGTAAGGCCGATGCGTGGTGCTTACCAACACATATTGTCCGTCTGGAGAAACGCTAAACGACCGGATAATGCCCTGTGCCCCAATGTTAGTTTGCTTTCCATCCAAAGAAAGTTGCACCAGTTGGCTGGTGAGGTAATAATCAAACAGAGCTTCGTCTTGCCGGTTTTTGAGCAGATCCTGGTAGGTACGGGAAGGAGCGGTGCGGCCCAGGTTTTCCTGAATAATGGGACCCACAGGTGCGGTAGTTGACTTGGGGGCTTCACCACGTGACGGGTTCACAAGTTTCACCAGCAGGCTTTTGCCATCCGGAGTCCAGCTGAAGGCGTCACCCCAGGCATCGTTCACGGTGGCTGAGGTTAATTTACGGGCCGTTCTATCAGTAACGCTCATCACCCAAAGCTCTATGCCATTGGTGACGGTGTTCAGGAAGGCTACCTGCTTTTCATCGGGTGACCAGGTTACGTCAGTGATTTTTGGGTTGGAAGGCAAGCCCTGCACGGTAAACTCCTGACCACCTGCTACTTTTTTGATTTTAAGGTTATTGAAAGAAGAACCTCGGCTGGCTCCATTCACGGCAGGGTTGATTCTGAGTCCACCAATACGGGCCTCGGGAGCAGCCACTTCCTCAATGGAAGGGTAACCCGGGCGTTCCATTAACAGCATCCATTCTCCCTTTGAATCAAACAATACAGAAGGAGTAGCCGGCGCTTCAATCAGTTTCGCGATAGATTCAGCAGGACGCTGGTAGGGGAGGTTGAGGTCTTTTGGCCCCTGTGCCATGGCGGCAGGTCCTGCCAAGGAAAGCGCCAGAAGCCAGACAGACAACCGTGATCTGCTGGAAATAACTTTTTGTAGCATGTTTGTGTAGTTGGTGGACGGATGTATAAGCCAATATACACATCTTCTGAGACATGTTTAAAGCTTGTTTTCTGCAAACCAGCCTTAAACCAAAACGCAGGAAGAAAGTGGGTGGAAAAATATTTAAAACCTAGTTGCGCTCAGCAAGTGCCTGCTTGTAAAACAAGGCGGGCCGTTGCTTTACCGGGGTTTTGAAATAATGGTCTACAAACATCCGCTGGCTCTCTACCTGTAACAAGGCTTTCTCTACCATCGCCTTCATGTTCTGCAAAGAAAGGAAAAGGTTGGTATTATCTCCGGGTTTAATCTGCTGGAGCAACCGCTTGGTTTCACTGAACTTGTCTGCGCAATGTTGGGTCATCTGCTTTAGCTCCTGTTCTGATTTAGCAGGCTGAAAACGGTTGTTCCTGTACCCGATAAATTGGTTTAACTGATCAATCCCCACGTTGAAAGAACTTACGGCCTCATTGTACAAATCAACTGTTTCGTTTTGGTTATTAATGGCTAGGTTTTTCTTGGTGTGGTTTAAATGGTCTAACACCACTGGCGGAATGGCTTTGTGGGCCGATATTCTGCGGATGGTGCTTACCAACTGCGCTTTATGCGAAGAAGCGGCATACACAGCCAGCGAATCACGATAAGAAAAAAGAGGTTTAGGTTTTGCCACTGTGGGCTTTGCCAAACCAGTCCTGGAAGAAATGAACTCCTGATAGGTAAGGGGCTGGGTGGAGAATTGCCACAAAGGATCAAACGGAATATGCGTCTGGATCATCTTGGCTGGCGGAGCCATGAAGTACCGGGTATTAATGCGCGATACAAATTTTCCGTTTTCTACAAAACCTGCTCCCCAGGTTGGGTCAAACAAATACCATTTTCCGTTCAATAGGGCCGCACACCAGGCATGTGATACAGGCTTGGAAGAACCCTTGGGTATGACAAAGCCCGTTACTAAATAAGACGGCACCCCTATTTTAGCGCATACTTCATTAAATACCTCAGCATAACCCTGGCAAAACGCCTTTTTTGTGGTTAAGGTTTGGCTAATAAGCGCCTGCTTCTCATAATACTGGGGCATGTTGGTGAGGGCGTAAACATCATAGACCACATTGGAGGTAAGCCAACTATAAAGAGCCTGTACTTTCTCCTGAGGGGTTCTGTAATGAGCATTAATATAGCGGGACAAACCATCTATAGATTTGGCCTGAGCGGTAGGAATACCCGGAGAGGAAACTACCGTTGCCTCTGGAGTTACAGCTCTTTCCTGAGCAACTACTCCAGTAATTATGAAAATAAGGAAAAAAAGTAAAATCAGTTTAGGCATTCCGAAAGTCTCTTAAAGAGAAGGTAATCAATGGATTTGTAACGACAGAACAGCCGCTGCTAAAAGAACGTTTCAGGGTTTGTTTCTAATGCGAAGCTGAAAACCTCTTTTCGTAAATTTTTTGGCTTTATACTTGCAGCCACTTTTGCAGATGTTCCGCATTTCAGATTTTATATGAAAAGACAGATTGTACAATTAGTTGTTTTGCTGGTTTTCCTGGTAAGTGCTGTTTCCTGCTCCAGCTCCAGAAATACCAGCAGTTCCCGTTATCCTTCGGGCTCACGCACCTCTAAAAGCCAAAGAACCTCAGATTTCCCAGGCATCTTTTTCCCGGACGGTAGAACTACTTCATCTAAAGGGCTACCTCCAGGACAAGCTAAGAAAGTCTATGGTGGACAATCAGCGAAGGCGTATGCGCCCGGTCAGCAGAAAAAGAATGGAAATGGGAACGGCCATGGTCACGGAAACCAGGGTGGTAAAAAGAAAAAGGGCAAGAAGCACTAATAGTTTTGAAGTGATACTTAGCGCACAAAAAAGAGGACCTGCTGCCAGCAGGTCCTCTTTTTTGTACAGGTTTTATTTGCGCAGAAGTCCTTGGTTTTAAACAACCTGTAGCTGTACCCGTAAACTAGCGTAGAACATAAATTTTAAGACTATGGGTATTCTAGATATTTTCAAAGACGATAAAGAAGATTCAAAATCAGCTAATAACGTGAATGATGACTATCACCAGCGCAATGCTCCTGGCAATCATCCTGATCCCTCGGCTAAACGTAACATTGGCCTTAATGGGGAAACAGAACGCAATGACCAGAAAGACAAGCTAGAGAACCTGCACATTGGCGGTAATGAATTAACCGGTTACGGAGCCAATGACCCGGATAGCAAAGAATCTGACACGCAAGGACCTGGCTTTGAATACGAAGGAAGCTATGATGCCATGGATGGCAGTGCCAATGGGGTGCGTATGAATGACCAGCCTTTAGACAGTGACACTACTAACTCTGAAGAAGCCGATTATAACAGGCTTTAGACCATTAAATAAAGCAAAAGCGGGTTTCTCCCTTAAAGAGAAACCCGCTTTTGCTTTTAGGGGCTGTTTTGTTAAAAGGAGTCTCTTAAAGCACTTTATCTCCAAAGGCTCTACAAGGCTTATTATCTAATTACCTACTGGGTACCAGTTGCGTAAACGTACGTCAATCTGGTTTTTCTCAGCCTCTACTTTAGTTTTAAAAGCATTCACATCGGTGAGGCCGGTTTGGCCACGATAGTGGTATGGGTACACAATTCTGGGTTTGAAGTCCAGCACAGCAGAAGCAGCTTGCGTCTCATCCATAGTGAAGGGGAGGTTCATGCAGACAAATGCCACGTCAACATTTTTTAGAGCGCGCATCTCAGGAATATCTTCTGTATCACCTGACAGGTATACGTTCTTGTTCCCAATGTTGAGCACATAGCCATTGCCCCTTCCTTTTGGATGGCGGGAATCAGCGGTTTCTGGCAAGTTGTACATGGGCACCGCCATGATTTCCATATTCATCTGTTTTGTTTTAGCTCCATTGGCCAGTACAATGGCTTTGGCTTTCATGGAAGCTGGTAACATATCAACCACGGCTTGAGGGGCCACAATAGTAGCACCGGAGGTAGGCAGGGCCTGCAAGGTTTTCAAGTCCAGATGGTCGCCGTGAATATCGGTAATCAGAATTAAATCTGGTTTAGCAAGGCCGGTAAACAACGCTTCGCCTCCATAAGGGTCAACCCAAATGGTTTTGTTATCCCATTGCAGAACCACCGTGCCATGCGTGACAGGCTGTATGACTAAATCTCCTTTATTAGTTTTAATTCTGTCTGGCGTAGCTAACGTTTGGGCCCAGGCAGAGTACGTGCAAACGCAGATCAGCAAGAGTAATAAGTTTTTCAGTTTCATTTGGTGTGTGGTTTGGTCATGTGAGGTATACAACTAACAAGGGACTAATGTTTTCAGCACCAGTTACGTTTAAGTGGCTCTTTCTGGAAAGAAGGTACAAAGAAAGAACCTGTTTGAGGCTTGTTTTCTAAAACAGGGCCATAAACAGGTTCTTCCTATCTGTTTCATCCTATTAGATTAGCTCTTCTTTTTCTTAGGAGCTTTCTTAGGCTTTTCTACATAATCTCTGGTGCTGAGTAATCCCGCTGGTACTGAAAGCTCTCCCGTGTGGAAGTCAATCAAACCATTTTTCTCTTCCTCAATGTTGGTTGCCTGGGTGTACACATCTCCAGCGATCTTCCGTTTGCGGAGTTCTAATTTGAAAGCCTTGATTCGTTCAGTACGTTCCTCTGAGCTTTCAGGTCCACCGTAATCTGAGAACCCAAAGCCACCCCACTCACTTACAATCAAAGGGGTTTGTCCGCGGTAGAAGTATTGGTCACCAATTACCAATGGTAAAACCGCTACGCCTTCCATTTCTCCGGCGGTAAGTTTATCTAGAAGCTTTTTCCATTTGGCAAGTTTAGGCGTGTACAAGTGAGCCGTGAGCATATCTGACTTCAGCTTGCCTTCATGAGAAATATGCTGCCAACCATCATTGTCTACTACCAGGAACTGCGGATACCTGATTTTCATAAAATGGAAGATATCCATGATATATTGCCGCGTTTCTGGGTTAGTGGCGATGTCCTGCGCACCCCAGTCCTCATTGTACAAACTCCAGATGATCACCGATGGGTTGGTTTCAATAAGGGCCAGCATACGGAGCAACTCACGGCGGTGGTTTACGCGGCTTCGGCGGGTGGAAGAGTGGGGGCTAGGTACCTCTACCCAGAGCAGTAATCCTATCTCATCAGCTAGGTTGTAAATACGGGGGTCAATCCCGGCAATGTGTACCCGCACCAGGTTACAGCCCAGTTCTTTCATGGAGTACATGTGGCGGCGCATTTCTTCGTAAGTAGCGGTGCCAGGCTGATACAGAATACCGTCAATGTAAATTTCTTTGTTGTTGAGGTAAATGTGCCGGCCGCGGGCTTCAATTTTCCGCAAACCAAAGTGCCCTTCAATCTCTGAAGCGTAGCCGCTGTTGTCAAATAGCTGGGCCTCAAATTTATATAAGTGCGGATCTTCAGGACTCCAAAGCTTGGCATTGGGTACCTCTATGACTACATACTGTTGCTTTTGCCCAGCCTCCAACCTCAGCGGATAATCTGATGTAGCAAGCGGGGTAGCGTCATCGTCAGCCCCACGCTCATAGATGTTCAGCTTAAGCAGGTACTGGCCGGGGTCCTGGATTCTGGTAGTAAAACTAAAGCGAACCAGTGAGTCTTCAATAAGGCTTTGCACCCCAACTCGTGAACGCAGCCGGTTTCTTTCAACGGTTTCCAGCCACACGCTGCGAACAGCACCGGCGTAGGTCTGGTACCAGATGCCTCCTCGTTTGTACACGTGTGATTCCTGCTTCCCGCGGGGAACCTCTGCGTCCTTGCTGTGAGAAATACGAACGGTGAGCCAATTGACAGGCAGCAGGTGGTCTTCATTTATTTCAAAGGAGAAGGAATTGTACTCACCATAGTGTACATCTCCGCCTTCCACATCGGTAAGCAACCTTCCGTTTAGCCATACCCGGGTTTCATAGCCACAGGCTCCAAACGTGATCTGGTAAATTCTTTTTCCGCCGCTTTCCAGCTTTTCCGGACGGGTGAACTCACGCTCGTACCAGGCAATCACTTTGTCTTGCCACGCAGGAGGGGCTTGGTCTCCAGTAGTTGCGGCCATGTGTTCCTCTACAGATCCCGGCCAGTTGGCGGTGTGTTGGTATTTATGCCCCAGGTACCAGCCCTCGCGCAAACCCCGGTCTTCTTGGTCCAGCGAGAATTTCCATTCGCCATCCAGCAAAGAATAGGTATTAGGCCGGAGTACTACCCGGGGCAAAGGGTTGTCTGTTCCTCTGGAGGTACTGGCGTCCTCCTGGGGTGCTACCTCCTGTGATTCTTCAATTTTCTTGGAAACAATTGATTGATCAAAGCTCTCAGTTACGTTGAGGTTTGGGTGTATTGCAGTCATATTGATTTACAGTTTGTGGCCGTCACTTATGTACTAGTAAGTCTTTAACGAAGTTTTTTTTAAAGAAGGTTGTGCAAAAAGCAAATGAGTTGGATTTACCAAATCGAAATACCTTTATGGAATTTTCCTATAAAGCGTTCGTTAGGGTTGTTCCGCAAAAGGCATACCATTGATTCTGATGAGTATACTAAGAATCAAGCTCGTTTTAGAGTTAGTATAAGGTAGGTTTATGTAGTCCAGGCATAAAACGGCAGAGACAAAGTAATAGTAGAAATGGTTTTAAATTTTATAGCTAAGTGAAGAAGTTTAATCTTTAGAAGTAGCTTTTGGAAAGCGCGCCAGAAACAATCAGTAACTACAGGGCAGCAGCTTTCCTTTTTTTAAGTGGATTCCTATTTTACCATTTTCTTAAAATAGCAGCTGTTTCAAGATGACTAATTTTATTGAAATCGGTTGCAAAAAAGGTTTTGTTTTATATATCTTCACCAAAACAATCTTTAACCTCAAACAAAAGATGACGAAACTTAAATCTGCAAAGTACCTGCCTTTGGTATTCGTTGCGGCTTCGGCCTTCACCAGTGCCTGCCAGAAGCAGACCAATACAGAAACTGCCTCTACTGAGGTGCAAAGCCCTGTTGCCACTACCCCAACCACGGCTGGCACAGACTCAACTGCTGGAAAATACCTTTCTCAGCCATTGGTTCCAGGCATGTACACGGCAGATCCATCAGCACACGTATTTAACGGTAGAATTTATATATACCCATCGCATGACATAGAGGCTGGTACTCCTGAAAATGACAACGGAGATCACTTTGACATGAGAGATTACCATGTCTTCTCTATGGACAGCATCAACGGTAAAGTAACCGATCATGGAGTGGCTTTGGATATCAAAGACATTCCTTGGGCTGGGCGCCAGCTTTGGGCACCAGATGCGGCCTACAAGAATGGAAAGTACTATCTCTATTTCCCGGTTAAAGACAAACAAGATGTTTTCAGAATTGGGGTAGCCACCTCAACTTCTCCAACGGGTCCATTCAAGCCAGAGCCTAAACCAATTGCTGGTTCGTTCAGCATTGACCCAACAGTATTCACTGATACAGACGGTACTTCTTACATGTATTTCGGTGGTATATGGGGAGGACAGTTGCAGCGTTGGGCAACCGGTAAATACGATTCTACCGCCGCTCCTGAACCAGCCACCGGCAACGCTCTTCTTCCTAAAATGGCAAAGATGCGTGCCGATATGCTAGGGTTTGAAGGTCCGGTGAAAGATGTGCGTATTTTGGATGAAAACGGAAAGCTAATCCCGGCTACCGAGCACAACAAGCGTTTCTTTGAAGCCGCTTGGATTCATAAATACAACAACAAGTATTACTTCTCTTACTCAACCGGTGACACCCACAACATAGCGTATGCAGTGGGCGACTCTCCTGCAGGTCCTTTTACCTATAAGGGTGTGGTTTTGAAACCAGTAGAAGGCTGGACAAACCACCACTCTATTGTGGAGTTCAAAGGCAAGTGGTATATCTTCTATCATGACACACAACTTTCAGGTAAAACGCACCTGCGTAACATCAAAGTAACTGAGTTGAAGCACAATCCTGACGGTACTATCCAAACCATCACGGCTGTTAAGTCATAAGCACCTTAAAGTTCTAAAACAAAAAGGCCCTACCTCTTGCCTAGAGGTAGGGCCTTTTTGTTTTAGTGTAGAGGCAATTCTATGTGGGTGTCTTTTTTCATTCCCACGGATATTAGAACTTAATACTTATGGGTTTATAGCTTTTTGTATCTTCTCTAGAAGTTGCTGCGAAAGAAACCAAGGGAAACCACATGGAATATCCTATAGGTTTACTGCTAGATTGAGTTAAGATAGATTTGCTTTTCACAACCTGAAACAGTTTATGTACTAATAAATATTGATGTTAACATGAGCTATTTTATGAAAACTAGCTTTAAAACAGAAGAGCCCCATTTCATGTGAAGTGGAGCTCTTCTGTTTTATAGATGAATAAAGAATTAGTGCATCCACCTAGGGCAAATCACTTTTCCTCTGTTAAAGAGTTTCAGACCTAACACCACTTCATGGGTTCCTGTGTTAGCTATACTCAAGCCAGAAGTATTGTAGTCATAAGAATAACTTACATCCATGATATGACTGATGTTCACGCCGGTCATGAATGCAAAAGCATCTTGATTCCGGTAAGAAACTCCGGCCCAGATACGATCTGCGTAAATAGCACGTACGTTGTAGTCAATGGTGGTGGGGCTGGGAGTGTTTAATTTGGCTAAAACAGATGGAATGATAGTAACATCCTGGCTTAAGTTGAACTTGTAGCCTACCGTTCCTATATAATGCTTCTGTAGAATATCATTGTCCTCTTCCTCCACCTCACTTGGGTTCAGGTCTCTTCTGCTTTTGATTAGCTGTGCTCCAGATAGACCCACAAAGAAATTATTAGAGTAAATCCAGGTTCCTAATCCCATGTCGAAATAATTCCGGTTTACGTAGCCGCTGGAAATAGCCGGGTCTGGGCTGGTAAAGGTAGCTTCATTTGGGTTGATGCTGTTACGCAAGATGCCCGCACTAGCCCCCATGGAGATGGTGATGGTTTTGGTGATAGGTAAATGGTAAGCATAGGTCAGGTTCACGTTTGTTCTGCGTAAGGGACCAGTTTTGTCACTGATGGCCTGGATACCCACCCCGTGGTGCGGATAAGCCCGCGTGAAGCGATTCCTGTTTACCGTGCGCGTGCTGGTAATTCCTTTTCCTGCTCTTCGCACACTGGCTACCTGTTTGTTCAGGGGAGTGTGGGCGCTCACGTGGTAGGTTCTGGGAGCTCCTTCCAAACCCACCCATTGCTGGCGGGTACCTATTTTAACCTCCGTGTAATCTTCAATACCGGTAATAGCTGGGTTCAGCAAATAGCTGTTGATCATATATTGGCTGTACTGCGGCCGCTGCTGCGCCCAAACCGGTGCAGAGAGGGGCAGTAAAACCAGAAAAGCACCTAAAATTTTCTTCATCTGATTATTTGATAATGGTTACACTGCCCGTGAATGGTTTCTCATTTTTATTCAGGCGGATGATGTAGTAATATGTAGCCAGCGGGAGCGGATTTCCGTTATGCGTACCATCCCAAGGTTGGCTGTATCCATTTGACTTGAATACCTGCGCGCCGTAGCGGTTGAAGATTTCCACGGTAGCTTCAGGGAAATTCTGGATGTTCTCAATCTCCCAGAACTCATTAATGCCGTCACGGTTAGGGCTGAACGTGTTAACAATTCTGATGCGAGGGATAACAGTGATGGTCACTTCATCCGTAGCCACACAGTCCTGATCACCATTGGAAACGGTCAAAGTGTAAGTAGTAGTTACAGTTGGTGTTGCCACTGGATTAGCCACATTGGGGTTGCTGAGGCCAGTAGCCGGAGACCAGGTATACGTAGCTCCTGCAGCCCCAGATCCTCTCAACGTGATGGATTGCCCTTCAATAATGGTGGTATCACGTCCGGCATCAGCAGTGATAGGGAGTACGGTCACCATGACAGACGTACGTTGCTGGCTTACACATTTATTAGCATTAACTGCCTCCACATAAAACGTAGTGTTTTGTGTTAAAGGAGGTGTAGTGAAAGGAGTTCCAGATCCAATAGGAGTTCCTCCTGATGATTCAGTATACCATACATAAGTAAGCGGGGTGGTGCTGGTTCCGGGAATTACCTCCAAAACAGCTGAACCTCCCTGACAAGTGGAAGCGGTGGTTGCTTTCACCGCCGGTCCTGCTGGCAACTCATCTATGGTTACTTGGATTGCTTCTGCTGATGGAACAGGCTCGCACTGAGTGTTCTTGTATTTCGCCGTTCTGCGGTACCAGGTAGTTTGCGTGATAAAGCCCGGCGTGAACTGTGCCCCATTGGTATTATCTGAACCAACGGCCGGAATGAAGCCTGTAGTGGCACTGGTGGTGCTGCTTTCCCATAGGTAATCAATGTCACCGCTGATCAAGTTACCAGTTAAAGTAGGCACATCACCTTTACACACCACTGTTTTGTTTGTCTGAATAACGTTAGTGCTTGGATCAATAACTGGAAGTACATTTATGATGACTTCATTGCTTAAGTTAGGTACATCACATCCTTCAAATGTAACGGTTCTGCGGAATGCGGTTGTTTCAGTTAAAGCCTCAGGAGAGTAGCTTTGTTGGTTATTTGTTCCTGCTGCAGGCGAGAAGTTAGCCTCACCAGTGGCTTTGCTTTCCCAAAGGTAAATAGGCCGGGTGGTACCTACCTGCGCATTAGATCCATTTAAAGCAACTGGTTTGGTGTTGGCACAAATGGTCTGGTCTGCGGTAATAGAGTTTTCAATGTCTTGCTGGATTACATTCAGGGTGAAGGGTGTCCGTTCAAAGCTCTCACACTGACCTTCTATTGCGGCCACATAAATGACCATTCTACCATTTATTGGTCCTGCAAAATAGGAAGGCGCTGGTCCACCCGTATTAAGTGGGGTAGTGCTGAACTCATTTGCATAGAAGTTATATAATCTTCTTGGGTCATTAAGGGTAGGAGCCAATTCATACGTTCCTCCCGCGCAAACAAAAGCCTCTGATCTGGAAAGAACCGGTTTTGGTGGTCTGGGAGAAAACGTAACTTCAATGCGAGTAACCTGAGATCCTGGAAGTGCATCAGAAAACTCGCATTCATTTGCAAACTTGACAGACAGCACGTGAGTGCCTCTCTTTGGAAAGGTTATTTGAGGGTTCTCGATGTTTGGGTTATCAATAGTTACCCCCGCAGGTACCGTCCAGGTAATGGATCCTGGTCTTAGGGTTCCTAAGTTTAAATCAAGGGTAGCAAGTTGACTTCCTGACAAAGTAATAGTTGCCCCAGGAGTAGGGTCTTCGCATTCTTCAAAACCTTGTGGCTGAACCTGAGGGTAGACAATAACAACTGTTTCCTCGTGTACATATCTTCCGTCCGATTCTGCATCGGGATCATCTGGGTCAACCGGATCAACAGGGCCATCTGGGTTTGCCGGATCAAAGCAAGCCCCTTTAATTCTAAGTTTGATTTTATATTGGCCTTTTTTGTAGAACTGTAAAATTGGGTTTTCTGAAGTAGCGGATGTTCCTTCCACATATTTGACAAACTTAGGGTCAGCTGGATCTTCTCCTTCTAAGATCTCCCAAGTGTAGGTTAATCCAGTGGCTGGCTTAGACTCGTTCTTCAAGGTCACCTTCACTGGAATACCACACGTATCTGCACTCTGTGGATTTACCCTTTCCCGCTTATCAATGCTGAAAAGGGCTTCCTCTTTGTTCACAGTCATGGCCACTGCTGCAGAAGTATCTGCCGCACAAGAGGCGCCTCTTACAATGACTCTGTAACTGCCGGACTCTTCCAGAGGTAAGGTTCTGGTGTTTGCATTAGGAATGTTAACCCCATCTTTTTGCCATTGGTAAAAGAAGTTACCCGATGGAGTAGCTGTCAGCTGGGTTCCAGAGCAGACAGTAGTGGCTGCTGGAGGGGTGATCGCAGCACCACACTTTGTGGCGGTTGTCTGCGCATGAAGCAAAGAGGAGCTATAGAGATAGATCGCAAATATCAGCAGATAGCTTTTGAATGAATGCATTCGGTTTTATGAAATAAGTTAACAACATCAAAACAGGTAAACTTGTTGAAGGAGAAAACTTTACAGAACTATTGCGTAGGCCTATCCAGATAGGGGTCCTTGGTGGGTGATCCAGATGTAGGTGGGTAGTAATAGTTATATCAAATATTCGCTCTTCTTAAGTGTATGAACCTCTTGTTATTAATCGTAAAAAAGCTGATTTTATTATTTAAGGTACATCAAAACATTCTCAGTAAAATTAGATGCTGGCCAAGTTTTTAACAAATCTTGCTTTCACCTAAAATCTACTCTTCAAAATCTACTATGTCCCTTCTCTAAAGACGGAAATTAACCTTAAGACTTTAAAAATACTTCATTTAGAGAGGGTAAAAAAGAATCTTCCATAAATGATGTGTATGCGCATTTTCTTAAAAGAGTACTCTAAACTCATTAATATGTTTAAAATATACCCAATATTAACATTAAATTGATAAGCTGCTATTTTTAATTACTTTTTACGATTTAAAATTTTCTTTTAATAATTATAAGATGAACTATAGTTAACTAATTTATTTTACTTCTATGGACTAAAAAAATAATTAGTAATGGTGCGGCACGAAAAGCTTCTTGTATTGGCAAAACAGCCTTTTAATGAAAAAAGCCCTTTCTAATATGAGTAGAAAGGGCTTTTCAGAGTATAGGCTATAAAGGCTATTTTAGCTTCAGGTCACTGATAATGTTCTGAATTTTGTCATTCAGTTTCTGACCCACTTGTTCAAACTCCTGAGCAGAAGCCAAGGGCTCACGTACGCTAAAGTAGAACTTGATTTTTGGTTCTGTACCAGATGGACGAGCTGAGACTTTTGTGCCATCTTCAGTAAGGAACTGGAGCACGTTAGAGCTTTCAAGGCCGGTTGCGCTTTCCTCACCGGTATGGAGATTTCTGCGGAAGCCGGTTTTGTAGTCAATCAGCTCTACTACTTCAGAACCGGCAATAGTCTTAGGCGGGTTCTCGCGCAGTTCCTGCATCATTTCCTGAATTTCCTGGGCACCACGGTGGCCTTTTTTGGTCAGGGAAATTAAATCCTCTTTGTAGTACCCAAATTCCTGGTACATCTGGATCATGAGTTCAAACAGACTCTTACCTTGGTCTTTGGCAGCAGCGGCCATTTCAGCAATCATAGCGCAGGAAGACACGGCATCTTTGTCACGCACGAAATCACCCACTAAAAAGCCATAGCTTTCTTCGCCACCGCAGATGTATTGGGCTTCGCCTTCTTTCTCGCGCATGATGGTGGCAATGTACTTGAAGCCAGTTAAAGTTTCATAGCAGTCCACACCAAAACCTTCGGCCACACGGTTAATCAGGTCTGTGGTTACAATGGTATTCACCACGTACTCCTTACCAGTCAGTTTGCCTGCTTTTTTCCAGGCTTGCAAGATGTAGTAGGTGAGGAGGGCAGCCGTTTGGTTACCGTTCAGAAGCACGAATTTACCGCTTAAATCACGCACGGCAATACCCACGCGGTCAGCGTCTGGGTCAGTAGCCAATACCAGCTCGGCATTCAGCTCTTCTGCTTTCTGCATGGCCAGGTTCATGGCGTCTTTTTCCTCTGGGTTAGGGTACACCACGGTAGGGAAGTTCCCGTCTGGCGTAGCCTGGGCCTCCAGTACGTGCACGTTGGTAAACCCGAAGCGCTCCAAAGCGCGAGGTACTAATGTGATCCCAGTTCCGTGAATAGGCGTGAACACGATGTTCAAATCATGCTGGCGCTTGATCATTTCCGGATCCACCGACAACGTAGCTACTTTGTCTAAGTAGGCCTGGTCTACCTCGTCCAGAATGTATTCAATGTTGGCTTCGTTGCGCTCAAACTTCACCTGGTCTAAAGAGGTGATCTTGTTTACCTCGGCAATGATGTTTTTGTCATGCGGGGCTGTTACCTGACCACCATCGTTCCAATAGGCTTTGTAGCCATTGTATTCCTTAGGGTTGTGCGAGGCCGTTAACACCACCCCGCTCTGGCAACCCAGGTGACGAATGGCGAAGGACAACTCTGGGGTAGGACGAAGTTCTTTAAAGAAATATACTTTGATGCCGTTGGCGCTGAACACATCGGCCACCACGTTGGCGAAATAAGGGCTGTTGTTACGGCTGTCATGGGCTATAGCAACGCTGATCTGCTGCTCTGGGAAAGACTTCAACAAGTAATTGCTCAGGCCTTGGGTAGCCATGCCCACCGTGTAACGGTTCATCCGGTTGCTGCCCACACCCATAATGCCGCGCAAACCACCTGTTCCAAATTCCAGGTCTTTGTAGAAAGAATCTGTGATGGCGTCTGCATCCTGGCTGTCAATGAGGCGTTGCAGTTCTGTTTTGGTGTCTTGGTCATAGGCACCCTCTAACCAGGTGTTTACCTTGGTTAATACGGCTGGCTCCAGCGATAAATTGTTTTCCATAGTTCAGTTGTAGTAGTAGCTCTTTGGGGCAGTTTTAAGTAAAACAGTCCCAAAACGTCATATATAATTATAGGTTACCCCGCAGGGCTTGTTCACGTTCAATTGATTCAAATAGGGCCTTGAAGTTTCCCTTCCCGAATGATTTAGCCCCCTTGCGCTGAATGATTTCATAAAAAACCGTTGGTCGGTCTTCTACGGGTTTGGTGAAGATCTGTAGCAAATAACCTTCATTATCACGGTCTACCAGTATGTTCAGGTCTTGCAGCGGTTTCAGGTCTTCGTCAATTTTACCTACGCGATCCAGCAGGTCTGCATAGTAGTAACTGGGTACACTCAGGAACTCTACCCCGCGCCGGCGTAACTCGCCTACGGTGGACACTATATCATCGGTGGCAATGGCAATATGCTGTACGCCCGGGCTGTGGTAATAATCAAGGTATTCCTCAATCTGAGACTTTCTCTTTCCCTCTGCCGGTTCATTGATGGGGAACTTCACGTACCCGTTGCCATTGCTCATCACTTTACTCATCAGCGCCGAATACTCTGTAGAAATGTCCTCGTCGTCAAAGGTGAGCAGCAACTGGAAACCCATCACTTTGGCATAAAAATCAACCCAGGTGTTCATCTCGCCCCAGCCCACGTTCCCAACGCAATGGTCTACGTGTTTCAGGCCTACTGGATTTACCGGAACAAAACTTTTACGCGGTTTATACCCAGGCATGAAAGCACCGGTGTAGTTTTTGCGCTCCACAAAGGTGTGGATGGTTTCGCCATAGGTATAGATGGAAGAGATCCTTACTTCGCCAAACTCATCGGTTAAGGTCTGTGGTTCTCCCGCTGATCTCGCACCGCGGCTGATAGTTTCCTCATAAGATTTGTAAGCATCATCTACCCAAAGCGCCATTACCTTCACCCCATCACCGTGCAGGCGCACGTGTTCAGAGATAGGAGAATCTGGCAGGAGGGAAGTGGTGAGCACGAACCTAACTTTCCCCTGCTGTAACACATAGGAGGCCCGATCACGTACACCGGTCTCGGGGCCTGCATAAGCTACCAACTCAAACCCGAAGGCACTTTGATAATAGTAGGCGCTTTGTTTTGCGTTGCCCACATAAAACTCAATGTAATCTGTACCGTTCAGGGGAAGGAAATCGGTAGGTTCTGCCATAGAGAAAGTTTTTTGCCGTTACGTTCTGTTTAGAATCTCATTTAAGGTAAAAATAGAATAAATGCGCAGGAAAGAAAATAGAATTTGAGGCAGGGTTTTGGGGCGTCTACTTGGAAATAGCCGCAGATGTTATAAAATTTGTAAAAAATAAAAACGAATGAACATTCAGGAACTGAATACCGCTCTGGTTACCATCATCCAGAAGAAGCAGGAACTAAGCAAGCTCTCTTATAATGACAACCGCTATGATGACGTGGAAGAGGAGCTGCATGATTTAGAAGATGAGTTCAACGATAATTATGGCGAATACCTGGAAGATATTTTAGGTGATGTACACGTGAAGGTTTGCCCAGATACAGATGTGTTATTGCCTACTGCCTACTTGCCTGAAACTTTGAACGGCGAAGGCCAGGTAGAAATCACCGGTAAGCAAGGAGTGTGGGTAGAAGCAGACGCATTCCCTAACAAAGAAGCTCGCCTGGTTTTGGTGCCAAACCCAACCCGCATTATTTTAAGCGTTGGCAAACAGGTGCGCGAGGAAGTTTGGAGAGCTGAGTAAGCTCCCATTTCCTGGCTAATTTTTGCATCAGACATCAGTTAGAAACGTACGGCTCCTGCCTGGGTAACTCCCAGCAGGAGCCTTTTCTGTTTTAGGGCTATTTTTTAAAAATATTTTTATAAGCTGCTGCTGGGAGTTACCCAGCTCTTGCAAATCAATCTGATTGTACCTAAAATGAGCCATGAACAAGTATACATGGTTAGTTGGCTTTATGACTTTCATCTTGGTAACTGCTTGTGAAAGCCGGAAGCCAATTCAGGAAAAGCAGCAGGTGCCTTCTTCCCAAAATGAGGTAAAAACTGGACCGCCAACATCTACTATCCTATCAGTAGACACCATCAGGGAAACGCAGGAGCCATTTAAAAGAGCCGAATACCCCTACCAAAAAAGTCAGTTTGAGTTCAAAGCAGGTTCTGATACCTATAAAGCCGTCACTGAAAGTTATAGCCTGAATGACAGCTCCCTGACTGAGGTACACAGAGACAGTGTCCAAGGTAAACTCACCGCGGTAAGAATCATCAAAGCTCATAACCACGTGTATCATATTAACTTGACCAAGAATGGGAAGCCCGTGTACAGTAAGAGATTCACCAAACAAGACTTCCTTAAATTAGAGAATGACGGTTTCATTATTGAAAGCGTACCCATGGCTCCTGAATTTAGGGGAATCACCCAAGATGGGAGGGTTTTGTTTGATATTTGGTTTGGGCTGCCATTTAGCGATTTTGGAAGTATTTCCTTCTTCTCCACTGACTTGAAAGGGAACCTGTTGCAGTTGGAATCTTATAGCAGCACCGGTGGAAACGGGTGTGATGGCCAGGTTCATACTAACCCTAACCGGAAGTACTTCTTAACCTGCCACACACTTTACGGACCAAATGGGTATTCATTTGAGTTTGGGAAACCAGATATGGTTACCGCCAGATTTATTTCAGATACCACCTTCTTTGCTTTGTATGATTACGTGCAATGGTCTTTCGATAAAAAAAAGAAAGAGTGGGACAGTACCTATGACCGAAAGACAAAGAATCTCATTTTCTATCACGTAAATGGCAGAAAACTGGCAAGCTATAGATATGATGGTTTTTTCAATGAACTTGATTATGGGGTGCCTGTCCTTGAAGTGAAAGGGTTGGGTAAATTATACCTGTTAGACGATGAGAGAAAAAGCATTCATTCGTTTTCAACCCTTAATCCCGACAAGTCTGAAATTATTCCTTTTACCTCTCTTAAAAAGTTAAAGAAGCGCTCTACGGGTGAGAAGTGGAAGGAAGTAACCATAGACAGAACCTTTTTCGGGAAGAGGTATTCTTTCTATTTTTCAGCAGATACGCTGAAAGCCTATTTTGTAAAGGAGAGCTCCTAAAACAGCAAAGCCGAGGCTATTACCTCGGCTTTGCTGTTTTATCTAAAATATGGTCGTCCTACTTAGTATGCAAAATTTAGAATAAACTAGAATCCAAGCTTCTCTCTAACCCGCTTCAATACAGGTGCACCAATAGCTCTTGCTTTAGCGGCGCCTTCGGCCAGTTTTGAGTCTAATTCAGGAAGGTTTTCCATGTAGTAATGGAAACGTTCACGCGGTTGAGCATACTTGGTCATGATCAGTTCAAACAAGGCTTGCTTGGCGTGTCCATAGCCAAACCCGCCCGCCAGGTAGTTCTGGCGCATGGTTTCAACCTGGTCTTCAGAGGCCAGAAGTGAATACAATTTGAAAGTGATATCTGTTTGTGGGTCTTTGGGGTCTTCCAGTCCTTTGCTGTCGGTCACAATGCTCATCACCCGTTTGCGAAGCTCCTTTTCAGGCAGGAAGATATCAATGGTGTTACCATATGATTTACTCATTTTATCGCCGTTAATACCCGGAACGGTCATCACAGATTCGTCTACCTGAGCTTCTGGCAACACGAAGGTCTCACCATACAAATGGTTAAAAGAGCTGGCAACATCACGGGTGATTTCCAGGTGTTGTACCTGGTCTTTGCCTACAGGCACAAACTCCGCATCATACAGCAGAATGTCTGCTGCCATCAGAATAGGATAGGTGAACAACCCGGCATTCACGTCTGAAAGTCCGCGCCGCGCCGATTTGTCTTTAAAAGAGTGGGCGTTGGCCAACATAGGATAGGGCGCAAAGCAGCTCAGATACCATGTTAATTCTGTTACCTCGGGCACGTCTGACTGGCGATAGAAAATGTTCTTGTCTGTATCAAACCCAAACGCTAACCAGGCAGCCGCCACAGCATACGTGTTCATGCGACGCTCCTGAGCATCTCTGATAGAGGTAAGGGAGTGCAAGTCTGCAATGAAGTAAAGCGAGTCGTTTTCTGATACTTTGGAAAGTTCAATCGCTGGGAGAATGGCACCCAGCAGGTTGCCCAAGTGAGGACGGCCACTGCTTTGGATGCCGGTAAGGATTCGTGCCATGGTTTACTAAAAGTTTGTGCAAAGAAAGCGATTGATGGGCAAACAGGAAAGCGTGTTCTGCTTTTGGCCTGTTTTTAGAAAACGATGAGGAAAGGAGTTAATTCAGGTATTGATTGATGAGCCTGCTGACTTCCTCGGCACGGCTCATCACCATCAGGTGCTCTCCGCCCTTGATGAGATGAACATAGGGGAAAGAGGGAGGAGGTAAAATCTTGTCTTTATCACCATGGATCACTACCACGTTAGTAAAGGTTGCTTTGTGCCGCCAGTTCAGTATTTGGTTAAGTGACCAGCGAAGAAAGGTAATGTCTGTATCTTGAATGATAGATTTGAAGATCTGTTTCTCTTCCTGTGAATGTGCCCCGAACAGCCAATAGCCAGGTTTAACCCAATTCTTAAACATACCCAAAGGTACCCACTTCTGCATCTGCATTGCGCCTGCTAGTTTGTAGTGCCAGGGCAGTTCTTTTGTGTCTGCTAAACTGGACAACAAAATCAACCGCTTTACCGGAATCTGCTTCGCTATTTCCTGAATGACCATGCCGCCAAAACTCAAGCCCAACAGTACAGGCGGTCCTTGACTCAAGTCAATCTGCTGGATTAGCTTGCCAGCGTAAGTTGCCATGCTGTCATGGGGTTCTGGGGTGATCCAGTGGATGACTTTGGGGTTAGGGTGGTGCAGTTGAAGGAATTGAAACAGTCGTTCATCAGCGCATAAACCACTGAGCAGGTATAGGGGAGGGGAATGCATGTACGTCGTCTACTCAGAAAACAGGGGCAGGTTTAGTCATTTGACAGAAAAGGTTCCGTGGAGATTTCCTGATCACCTGCCAGGTAACGGTCAATAATTGAATGCGCCACATACAGCAAAGGCGTTAAAAGAACTGCCACCGTGAATTTGTACAGGTAGTTGATGACAGATACAGAAAGCACCATAGTAAGGTCCCAATCCCCGAAGATGTAGAAAGCAATAAACAATACCACCACCGTATCTACTAATTGCGAGATCAGCGTAGATCCCGTAGCCCTTAACCAGATTTTGCGGCTACCTGTCAGCCGTTTCAGCAAATGAAAGACATGAGCATCCAGAAGTTGCCCAACCAGAAACGCGACCAAAGAACCTACAATAATTCCCAGGCCTTGACTGAAGACTTTATTGAAGGCAAAATTTATGTCGAACGCTGCTCCTTTGGGTCCTTGGCTGTTGATGTCTTGCCAAAACTGGGCGGGAGGTAAGGACGTAGCCGCCAGTATCACTACAAAAGCATAGGCAATTAGCCCAGCTGTCAAGAAGCTGATCCGTTTTACCCCATCTTTCCCGAAATACTCATTAATAATATCTGTAGTGATAAACACGACTGGCCAGATAATTACCCCCGCCGTCAGGTTGAAATCTAATTTCGTACCCATCACCGGCACTTGCGCCCCAGTCAAACCAAATACTCCTTCTCCCGAGAAAATCTTCACTCCAATCAGTTCCGCCAGTAAGGCATTGGTTAGAAAAATTCCACACAACACCATAAAGAGCTGCCTTTTCTTGTAGCCCATAGAAGTTTTAGAGGAAGAAAGCTGCTGCATTTAGGTAAAGATGATATTAGTGAATCATGATGTTGGCTGTAAAGATGGGGGAAAGCCAGTGAATTTGAAATGAGATTGCAACAATTGCAGAACTGCTATAATAGGGGGAATGCTTTTATAGCCTTATTTTATAAAGTATGCCTTAAACTAAGCATTAAGACTATTTAAGTTTTTCCATGAATGCTGCTTTGGATGTAAATCTAGATTTCGCTTCTGGGTCTTTCGCCCCACTGAAGTTGCAAACTTCAGGTCATGATAGGTCCAAGTCACAGACTTGAATCATGGAGAGGGAAGTGTAAAGAATAAGTGAAAAAGGCTTATGCTACTTTCCCCTGTTCCAGTCTTTCCCTAGAGCGCCTCGCTTTTGGCCGTAGAAAAGCAGTAGTTAAGAAGAGCAGACAGCACAGGACGAATGGGCAGTGCGAGAGGGAAAAACGAGGCCTCGCGGCAGTGAGCGCTTACCGCAGAAGATAGAACAACCAAGCATACAGGCACCGCATCATCCAGCAACCACGCCAGCGAGAACAAAAGCCATGCACCAGTTCTGAACCCACAATTTGCTTAAAACCAGAACAAGCTTTCAGAATAAACCCTTATTCTAACACACTAATCGTTTTCCCTTCTGTCGCCAAAGCTGTATTAGGAAAAATAGACTGAGCTTCCACTAACAGAGGCGAGAGATCCTTATACCGGGCAGAAAAATGCCCAATCAACAAACGTCTTACCTGAGCCTTTTCGGCCAATGTGGCTGCCTGAGCAGCGGTGCTGTGAAACGTATGTGTAGCTCGGTGTTCCAGGTCACTCAGGAAAGTAGACTCATGGTAAAGCAGATCTACCCCATGAACCAATGGCAGAATGTCTTCCTTGTATTTGGTGTCAGAACAGTAGGCGTAGCTGCGGCTCCGTTTAGGGGCAGAAGTTACCTCCTGGTTGCGAACTAGGACATCACCATGCTCATTTATGATGTCTTCGCCCCACTTTAAACGCACCAGTTGAGGTGGCGTCAGAAAGGAGGGAAGCTTTCCTTTGAGGAGATGCCGGGGCTTGGGTTTCTCCCGGAACAAATATCCACAACAAGGCACCCGGTGCTGCATGGGCAGGGTGTGCACCGTCATGTATTTGTCTTCGAAGATTTTCCTGGAAACAGTGGTATCCACTTCCACAAAGTTGATGTGGTAGGGAAGTTGGGTACCGCCGTATTTGAATTGAAGAGTAATGATTTCGGCTAAACCTTTAGGACCGAAAAGGTTTAGATGGCCCGTCCGCTGCTGCAGGTGCATGGTGGAGAGCAAGCCAGCTAAACCAAAGTAGTGGTCACCGTGAAGGTGGCTTATAAAGATGTTACAAATGCGCTGATGCTTTACTTTATAGCGCATCAGCTGCATTTGTGTACCTTCTCCGCAATCAATCAGGTTGATCTGATTGCCAACTGTGAGGAGTTGGGCGGTATGATTTCGTTCAAAAGACGGGGTGGCAGAGGAGCTACCAAGTATTTTCAGCTCAAAATCCAAACTGCAACCCGCTTAATGACTATTCTTCTTTTTTGGTTAGATCGCTCTCAATCTCGTGCAGAAACACACGGTCAATGCCTTCTTCAACAGTAGGAAGAATGTTCAACACAGACTCCAGTTTAGAAATCGTGATCAATTTAGTTACGTGCTCTTGCAAGCCAGTAAGAATAAGTACCCCTCCGGAAGAATTGCAAAGACGATTAGCAATCAATATAGAGGAAAGGCCAGAGGAATCAGTATATTTTACGTTGGTAAGATCTAGGATCAGGTTAGTAATACCTTCTGCATTCAACTTCACAAACTCAGACTTCAAATCAGGAGCGATTGTGGTGTCTAGTTTCTTTTCATCTATAGTGATGATGGTGTAATTCTCTTTTTTATCAATTGTGTACTTCATAAGTAACAGCAAAAAGGTTTAGAGTGCGAATCTACCAATTTTTGGTGGAATATCTTTAACAATGTAAGCTAAAAAATGTTGGCCGCAATGCTTTCTTGCAGTGTATGTGGCTGACTGGCATAGTCTTGGGGGAGGAACTTTTTGCCCAGTAGCTTTTCGTATAATTCTATGTAACGCTGAGAGATTTCAGAAACTTTAGCATCGGTCATTTCTGGTACTTGCTGGCCATCTTTTCCCTGAAACCCATTCTCAATCAACCATTGACGTACAAATTCCTTTGAAAGTTGTCTTTGTGGTTCTCCGCTTTTTTGCCGCTCTTCATAACCCTCTGAGTAAAAGAATCTTGAAGAATCTGGCGTATGTATTTCATCTATTACATAAATGATGCCATCTGCTTTCCCGAACTCATATTTTGTATCAACTAATATCAATCCTCTTTCTGCAGCCAGCTCAGTACCTTTTTGAAAGAGCGCTCGGGTGTAGGCCTCTAGTTGGACGTAATCCTGTTTAGAGACAATTCCTTGGCGCAGGATTTCTTCTCTTGAGATGTCTTCATCATGACCTTCAGCGGCCTTGGTGGTAGGAGTGATAATAGGCTCTGGAAAAGGATCATTTTCTCTCAAACCTTCGGGCAAAGTAACCCCACATAAAGTACGTTTGCCAGCGCTGTATTCCCGCCAGGCATGTCCGGCCAGATATCCCCTGATCACCATCTCCACTTTGAATGTTTCGCACTGGCGACCAATAGTCACGTTAGGGGCTGGTTGGTTTAATACCCAGTTAGGAACCACACTGGCCGTAGCTTCCAGAAAAGAAGCGGCAATCTGGTTAAGAACTTGTCCTTTGTAGGGAATAGCCCTAGGTAATACCACATCAAAGGCTGAGATGCGGTCAGTGGCCACAAGGGCTAATTTGTCTTTGAAGTAATACACATCCCTTACTTTGCCACGGTAAAACCCGGTCTGTTCTGGAAAGTGGAAATTTGTTTCTTTTAACGCTTGCATAGCAGATGACTAAGGAAGACAAAGTTAGAAAAGGATACAGACGGGGCAATATTATTCTTTTATCAAATCTCCTCCTTCTGCACTCCATTTACTAACAATTGTTTGTATTTAAAAATAAATGTTAAAAAATTTCTAAATTTATTTGGGGTTTAAGTTTTGGTTGATAGATTTGCAGCATCAAGTCAATTATTCCGGTAGTTGATTTATAAAGAAGAGCGGAGAGACAGGCTCAATGAAGCTCTAGCAACCTACCAGCCGTGTAAGGTGCTAATTCCTGATCCCAGGGGACATATTGCCACCTGGGGAATATAAATTGATACGAAGATGGAAAATCAAATCAAAGCCACTTCTGACAATGCAGCGCCGCACCTGACCATGGCGGCAAACGGTAACACACGAATTATTATCTCATCCATTACGCGAATGCGCACAATTTCCATGACGGATATTTGTTGCTGTTGTCGCTAATCCCTTCAGCTAAAGTTAGTTAATTTTTTCTTTAGGGGCCTGACGCACAGCGGCAGGAGGAAACCTGTTATCTGTTCGTTTTATTGGCTCTTGAATTTGTTCAATTTTCCAATTGTTACCGGCTATAATCATGTCTAATTCATATCATTTTGAAACCCTTCAGCTACACGCTGGCCAAGAAATAGATCCAACCACCCGTTCACGGGCAGTGCCTATCTACCAAACCACTTCCTACGTTTTTGAAAATGCAGAGCACGGGGCCAACCTGTTTGCCCTTAAGCAATTCGGTAACATCTATACCCGTATCATGAACCCCACCACCGATGTGTTTGAGAAACGCATTGCGGCTTTGGAAGGGGGAGTAGCGGCTGTGGCGGTAGGCTCTGGACAAGCTGCTCAGTTTATTGCATTAAACAATATTCTGCAGGCGGGTGACAATTTCATTGCTTCCAGTAATCTCTATGGTGGTTCTTATAACCAGTTCAAAGTAGCTTTTAAGCGCTTAGGCATTGAAGTGCGCTTTGCTAAGGATGATGAACCGGCCACTTATGCTTCCTTGATTGACGAGAACACCAAAGCTCTTTACTTAGAGACAATTGGTAACCCACGGTTCAACATTCCGGATTTTGAATCGATTGCTGCTGTGGCCGCAGGGCACAACCTTCCTTTAGTGGTCGATAATACCTTTGGCGCAGGAGGCTACTTGTTCCGTCCTTTGGAGCACGGAGCTAATGTAGTGGTAGCTTCGGCCACCAAGTGGATTGGCGGACACGGCACCAGCGTGGGTGGCGTGATTGTAGACGGAGGAAACTTCAACTGGGGCAACGGCAAGTTCCCGCTGTTCAGCGAACCATCTGAAGGGTACCACGGCCTGAACTTCTGGGAAGTATTCGGTTCTGATGAACCCTTTGGAAACATTGCCTTTGCTATTCGGGCGCGGGTAGAAGGACTAAGGGATTTCGGTCCGGCCTTAAGCCCTTTCAATTCCTTCCAGTTAATCCAAGGGTTGGAGACGCTTTCTCTTCGGGTTGACCGCACCGTTCAAAATGCTCAGGCTTTAGCCGAGTGGCTGGAGCAACACCCTTTGGTGGAAAGCGTGAACTATCCTGGACTGCCTTCCAGCCCATATCATGCTTTAGCAAAAAAATACCTGAAGCGGGGGTTTGGGGGAGTGTTAAGCTTTAACCTGAAAGGTGGAAAAGAAGAAGCCGAAGTATTTGTGAACAGCCTTGAATTGGTAAGCCATTTGGCCAATGTAGGCGATGCCAAGACGTTGATCATCCATCCAGCTTCTACCACCCACCAGCAGTTGAACGAAGAAGAGCAATTGTCAGCGGGTGTGAACCCAACACTGTTGCGCGTATCAGCGGGTATTGAACACTTGGATGATATCAAAGCTGATTTTGAACAGGCATTTGCCAAAGTGAGAGTAAGGGAACCGAAGTTGGAGGCCTCTTTATAAGGAGTAACAGCCATGTTGAAAGGACGCGTTTTTAATTACACAGATGAATTCACGTTGGAGTCTGGGCAAACGTTGCCCGGCTTCCAACTCTTCTACACTACCTGGGGTACTTTGAATGAAGACAGCAGCAATGTGGTGTGGGTGTGCCATGCCTTTACCGGTAACGCCTTCGTGAAAGACTGGTGGGGTGATTTGTTCGGGGAGGGAAAAACTTTTGATCCAGCTAAACACTTCATAGTTTGTGCAAATTCCCTGGGTAGTTGCTATGGTTCTACCGGACCCTTGAGCCAGAACCCTGATACAGGAAGGCCCTACTACCATAAATTTCCAATCCTCACCATCAGAGATTCTGTTAAAGCGTTTGACGCCTTAAGGGAACATCTGGAAATTGAACAGATAAACGTTTTGATTGGTGGTTCTATTGGAGGACAGCAGGCACTGGAATGGGCAGTAGAATACCCTGAGGTTACCCGCCGTCTGGTACAGATTGCCGCAAACGCCCGCCAAACTCCATGGGCCATAGCCCTGAACGAAAGCCAGCGTATGGCCATTGAACAGGATATGACTTGGCAACTTGCCACCGATGACGCAGGTTTGGAAGGTATGAAAACTGCTAGGTCGGTCGCCTTGTTGTCTTACCGCACTTACAATTCCTACAACCAGGCACAGAAGGAAAGCTCCTCTGATCTGAAACAGATTTACCGGGCGGCTACTTACCAGCAATACCAGGGCGAAAAATTAGCCAAACGGTTCAACGCCTTCTCTTACTGGCAGCTAACCAAAATGATGGACAGCCATAACGTAGGCCGGAACAGAGGGGGGCTGGAAGAGGCACTTCGGCAGGTACAAGCTGAAACCCTGGTGATTGGAGTAGACAAAGACCAGCTCTTCCCCGTGAATGAGCAGCGTTTTGTCTCCAAGTATATTCCAAATGCTTCTTTTCAAATCATTCATTCAGAAGCCGGACATGATGGCTTTTTATTAGAGACGGCTCAGTTAAGCCATCTTTTAGATACTTTTTTACAAAAAAAACAACAGAGAAAAACATGGATTCCCACCGTCTTCTAAAAATTGGTTTGTTTGGGTTTGGTTGCGTAGGCCAGGGCTTATATGATATCCTTTCCCGCGAAGAAGCGCTTCCTTATAAAGTAGAGCGTATTTGCGTGAAAGACCCTAAAAAGCTTCGGCCTTTGCCTACAGAAAGCTTTACGTATGATCCGCTGGAGGTACTTCAGGATGAAAGCTTGGATATTCTGGTGGAAGCCATAAGTGATGCCAATGAGGCGTACACCATTGTAACCGAAGCTTTACGCCGGGGTAAGAAAGTGGTGACTGCAAACAAAAAGCTGGTTGCTTACCACTTGCCTGAACTCCTTCAATTGCAGCAGGAATTTGGAGGCGTCCTCTTATATGAGGCCGCCGTAGCCGGAGGCATTCCAATCATTAGAACGGTTGAGGAGTACTTTTCCAATGAACCGTTGGAGCGGGTGCATGGAATTTTAAATGGTTCTTCCAATTACATCCTGAGCCAGATCTTCAAACTGCAGAAAGGCTACGCCGAAGCTTTGAAAGAAGCGCAAGATAAGGGATTTGCTGAATTAGATCCTTGGTTAGACGTGGCAGGGGCAGACTCTCGCCATAAACTATGCATATTAACGGCACATGCCTTTGGCAGACCAATTGCCCCTGAGGAAGTAGCATTCTTTGGTATTGATTATTTATCGGGCGAAGATTGTGACTTTGCCAAAAAGAACGGCTCTGTTATAAAGATGGTAGCCTCTGCGCATCTAACCTCAGACGGCGAACTTGTACCGGTAGTGTTGCCAAGTCTGGTTGATGCCTCAGATGATTTATTTGTGGTAGAGCAGGAGTTCAACGGAGTAGTGGTGCAAGGCGCCTACTCAGGTGCTCAGCTGTTCAAAGGACGTGGTGCAGGTGGTCACCCCACCGGAGCCGCCGTGTTGTCAGATATAGTTTCTATCAACAGCGGGTATTCTTACGGATACAAAAAGTTACACAAAACTACCAACGCGCCAGCACTTGCCCTTGATTTTGAGTTTGAGGTTTACCTCCGCAGCAGCGAGCCAGACCTGATTGTGTCTTTAGGATTAACGAACCTCCAAAATGTTCAGCGGGAAAATGATTCTTTCAGCGTGATTGGTACCGTTTCCTTGGGTAATCTGATAAGAGAGCAGGAGCAAATCAGAAAAGCTGGAGCGTACATCATGGCTTTGTCTTCTGACTTTGTAGGAGCTCATGTGAAGCGATCCAAAGAAAGAGTGCAGGTATCTTAATCTCAAAGTTGAATAGAAGTTTACTCTGCCAGATATAAAGGGGTGAGCTCCCCATAGAAAGTAGCTTGTTTTATTTAGTTCGTTTTACCCTCGCAGGCACCCGGCAATAATGGCGGGTGTTTTCGTTTTAAGGCCATTTTCAGAATTGAAGATGTACTCTGTTTTTTAGCTCTTTATCTATAGAGCGGTTTTAATGACCAATTGTACTTGACAAATAGACTAGCTTAGATAATCGGAATTAGAGTGGTATCGCCAAATAGGCCAATTCCACCTGATCAAAAAAGAGCCTCCTGTTTAGGAGCAGTTTTACTAAAACTGCTCCTAAACAGGAGGCTCTAAAAATAAAAGTCAGTCCTCGCGCTGCAGGAAACTAGGTTAAGTAAATAGCCTGAACTCTGTCCCGAAGGTTGTATTCAGAGACCATCACTTCACCATAGGCTCCGGCTGTTCTGATGGCAACCAGATCACCGCGTTTTGTTTCTGGCAGTTCAGTGGCTTTAGAGAAACAGTCAGTTGATTCGCAAATGGGGCCTACAATGTCATAGGTCATAGGCGGCAACTCGCTGGTGAGGTTCTCAATTTTATGGTAAGCCTGGTAAAGAGCCGGGCGCATCAGTTCCGTCATACCTGCATCCAAAATCACGAAGTTTGTCTTTTGGCCGTGTTTTAGGTAAAGTACCTTTGAAACAAGGTTTCCGCTTGGTGCAACCAACGCCCTACCTAATTCAAAGTGAATTACCTGGCCCGGACGTTTTTCCAGCAGTTTGTTGAAAATGGCGAAATACGCCGCAAAGTCTGCAATGGGGTTTTCCTCCGGTGTACGGTAGTCTACGCCAAGTCCGCCACCTACATTCAGGTGTGGGAACACCAAGCCTTTTTCTTCAAACCATTGTTGCAACTCATTCACTCTTACACATAGGTTTTCAAACGCCCTAAGGTCGGTTATCTGAGATCCAATGTGGAAGTGTAAGCCAATGAGTTTCAAATTTGGCCACTGAGAAAATCTAGGTACCAGCTCTTCCAACTCCCAGACGTTAATCCCAAATTTGTTTTCCTCCAGCCCAGTCGTAATGTGCTTGTGCGTGTAAGCATCCACGTTCGGATTAATTCGCAGCGCCACCTGAGCGGTTTTCCCTTTGGCTGCTGCCAGCTCCTGAATGACCTCCAGCTCCTGTACAGACTCAGAGTTGAAGCAAAAGATGTTAGAATCCAATGCAAAGTTGATTTCGGCATCAGACTTACCCACACCTGCAAAAACAATCTGGTCTGGGGCGAAACCTGCTTCCAGCGCTCTGCGCACTTCGTTCCCGCTCACGCAGTCTGCCCCAAAGCCTCTTTCCAGCACTTCGGCCAAAATAGGAGCGTTGGCATTTGCCTTCAGGGCATAGTGAATGTGAAAGTCGTACTTAGCCGCTTCAGCTTTCGCCACGTCTAACGTCTGACGAAGGAGAGGCAGGTCATACACGTAAAAAGGAGTCGGTTGCTGAGAGAACGTGTGAAGGTGTTCTTTAAGCATTGGTTTCCTCCTTTTCCTGGAAAACACCTTCATTGATGGATATTAAGGCATCTTCTTTATAGCTGGTGTTCACCAGGAAGCTGATGTTGTTTTTGCTTCCGCCGTAAGAAATCATGCGCAACGGGATGTGACGCAAAGACTGCACTACCTTCAAAGCCGCACCCGGACGGTCTTCCATGAAGTCGCCTACCACACACACAATGGTCAGGTCAGAGTCAATCTCTACCGTACCAAAGCGCTGCAGGGCCTCAGTGATTTCTGGCAGGTACGTTCCGTTGTCTATGGTCAAAGACACCGCCACCTCAGACGTGGTGATCATGTCAATTGGGGTTTTGAATCGCTCAAACACCTCAAAAACGCTGCGCAGAAAACCGTAGGCCAGCAACATACGGCTTGACTTGATCTTGATGGCAATGATGCCGTCTTTGGCTGCGACCGCTTTGATTTTGTTTCCGGTTCTCTTAGAAGAGATAGTAGTACCCTGTGCTTCAGGTTGCATGGTGTTCAGCAAGCGCACTGGAATGTTGTGCTGCTGAGCAGGTAAAATACTGGACGGGTGCAGAATTTTCGCCCCGAAATACGCCAACTCTGCCGCCTCGTCAAAAGACAGCTCCGCAATAGGGTAGGTGTTCTTCACGATGCGCGGATCGTTGTTGTGCATTCCGTCAATATCGGTCCAGATCTGGATTTCAGAAGCCTTTACCGCGGCCCCAACAATAGAAGCAGTGTAGTCACTTCCCCCACGTTTCAGGTTATCAATCTCGTTTTTCGCGTTGCGGCAGATGTAGCCTTGGGTAATGAACAACTGAGCATCTGGGTACTTCTCCAGTTGCTTTCTCAGGTTCTCCCTAATGAACACCTGGTCAGGTTCCTCATCTGGCGTGATCTTCATGAACTCTAACGCTGGAAGCAACACTGAAGGAATGCCATTCTCATGCTGGAAAATCTGGAAGAGCTGGGTAGAAAGTAATTCGCCCTGTGCTAAAATGATTTTTTCTGATGCTGGAGAGAAGGTACGTTCAAAGCAGGCGCGTATGTCAGCGAATACGGTTTGTACCACCTGATTCCCCTTGTCCTTAGAAGCTTCCTGTTTATATAAGTCGGTAACAACCTGTTTATAGTGTTGCTCCAGTTGGTTTGTGAGAGATTCGGCCTGGGCTACATTGCCCTGTGCCAGTTGCTGCCCAATCTGCACCAGATGATTAGTTGTGCCAGACATAGCTGAAAGCACCACAATCACTGGTTCCTGTGTAGGGAGCAGTTGTGAGACGGCACCCATGCGTTCCGCAGAACCAACGGAGGTGCCCCCAAATTTCATGATTTTCATATAAAATAAAATAAAACCTGCGAATTTACTAAATGAAACGGGGAATAATAAATGAAAACCCCACCACCTGCATTTTTTTACAAAGCAAGTAGTGGGGTTTTTCAGAAGAACTTATCCTGTTAGTCCTTTTTAACTATTCTGATGACTTCAGACAAAGATTTAGTTGTCAGGCGCAGCAGGTAAACACCATTGGAAAGTCTGGAAAGATCTTTCTTTAACAGCACTTTGCCTGAAGTAACTTCTGCTGATTCAGCATACATCAACTTCTGGTTTATATCATACAGTTCTACCTGTACCGTATTTTCTTCTGCATTGCTGATGGAAATAGATACCTGTTGGGCAAAAGGGTTAGGAGTTACAGAAACTTTTGAAAGTACTTTGTTTCCAAAGCTTTTCACTGAAACCACTTTGGTGTATTCATACTTACCATCAAAGTCTACTTGCTTCAAGCGGTAGTACACATTTCCTTCAGGGGCAGAGGCATCTATGAAAGTATAGGTCTGCACTACATTAGTAGTTCCGTTTCCTTTTACCTGCCCAATGCTGGTAAAGGTTCTCCCGCCAATACTACGCTCTACCTGGAAGAAGTCGTTGTCTTTCTCTGTGGCGGTGGACCAGCGTAGTTGGATGCTGTTAGCAGTAGCCTTAACAGAGAAAGAGGTGAGGGTAACCGGGAGAGGAGCAGAATCAATGCTAACGGAGGTGAATCCTTTCATGGTCACATTACCACAGCCTCCGGTGCCAATTGCTTGTACTGTGAGAGTGGTTGATGAAGAAATTGGCCCTGATGTCAAGACAATACCACCGCCAGTCTCCATTACGCGGTTGCCGGTTGGTGTACTTCCGTTATAGATCTGGTATTCTACTCCATTTTGTGTGATTGGTAATTCAATGGAAACATTATCTCCTGATCTAATAATTTTTTGTGTGCTTTCAAAAGAATATTGGGTAGGAGGTGAATTAACTGTAATAGAATAACTGGAGCCAATAGCTGTATTGGAACAACCAGAACTGATGGCAAACACTTGTAGGCTAGCATTTGAAGTTAAGGGGTCTGACGTTAACGTGATTGCCCCGCCTGTTCCGGCTACCCCAGTACCAGTAGGAGTTGTTCCATTGTACATCTGGTAGGTTACTCCTTGCTGGGAAGAAGCTAACGTTATGCTGCCGTTAGAACCCCTACAAATACTAGAAGTAGTTGCGAGGGTCGTAGTCTGGTTAACCGGCGCTGATACATTCACAGTGACCGAACTACCCACCTGGAAAGTACAGCCTGCTGGGCTTGAAGCTGTGGCTCTTACTGTAAAGGTGGTATTGGCAGTGATGGCGTTAGAAACCAGAATGATGTCCCCTCCCGTTCCTTCCATAGCCGTTCCTACCGCTGTAGTGCCAACATAAAGCTGGTAGAATACCTCCGTTTCAGAAGCAACTACTCTTACCTGTCCAGTGCTACCGGTACAAACTGTTGGAGTAACTGTAGATACAGTTAGATTGTTGGAGGGAACAGCCACAAAAGCCCTGTTGCTCATGTCTAATGAACAACCATTGGAATTTGTCGCTACTACTTTCAGGTTGGCACTGCTTGTTAATGCACCAGTGATTAACGTGATGGCCCCCCCTGTGCCAGCAACAATTGCACCTGTGTTGTTATATGTACCTGTGCCAGGATTATATACCTGAATTTGGTAATTAACATTAAGCTGTGAACCTGCCAAAGAAACGGATGCTGTAGCATTGTTGCAGACGGCCTGAGAAGTTGGAGTAAAGGCAAAAGCTGTTGGGGTAGGGTTTACTGTAACGGTAGTGTTTCCCATAGTAACAGAGTTTCCACAGCTATTTGAAGCTCTGACGGTGAAAGTTCCGCCCGAAGTAATAGCACCAGAGGATAGAGTTATAGCATTGCCGGTTCCTTCCACTATGTTACCTATAGGAGTTGTACCTGAGTAGATTTGGTAGTGTATCCCCAATTGTGAACCAGAAAGAGTTAAAGAAGCAGCCTGTCCGCTACAGATAGAAAGTGTAGTTGGTGTAACATTATAGGTAAGTGGTGTTCCTGATGACACATTTACCGTAATTTGTTGCGTTAAAGCAAATGGAGTGCATTGACCTGAACTGGCCAATACTCTAAAGGTATTTGCTCCGGTTACAGAAAGAACAGCGGTGGTAAGTGAGATGTTGCCACCTGTACTAGTTACTGATTGTCCGGTATTGACATAGTTGGAACCTTCAAGTCTTTGCAATTGATAGATAACACCGTTGTCTGAATTCTGGATTGTCACAGTAGCGGTACTTCCAGCACATACAGATTGTACTGAAGGTACTATGGTCAAGGCATTAGACGGAACCATAACTGCAAATGTGTTGCCCATCTCTGTAGTACATCCATTACGTACTCCTACTACTCTGAAGGTGCCACTTGATGTAAGAGTACCCGTGGACAAAGTAAGAGATTTCCCCGTTCCAGCTCCTGCATTTCCAGTATTGGAGTAAGCTCCGGTTGCTGAAATTAATACCTGAATCTGGTAAGATACACCTTCTTCTGAGTTTGCTACTGTTACAGATGCAGCTGCCCCGTTACAAACCGAGGAAGATGAAGGGGAGACTGCATAAACAGTAGGTACTGGAGCAATTGTGATTGAAGTGTTTCCGGTTAAAGAAGCCTGACAATCTGGAGCGCCTACCTGGAAAGCTCTCACCGTTAAGACAGTTGCAGATGTTAGGTTTCCTGAAGAAATCGTAATAGTTCCGCCATTGCCTACCATTGAAGGTCCGCTGGCGACATCACCATTATAAACCTGGTAAATTATACCATTTTCTGTATTGTTAACAGTAAGTACTGCTGCATTATTATAGCAAACAGTTTGAGCAGCAGTTGCCAACGTTGGGGTAGTAGAAGGTGCTACACAGCTTACTTTAACGGCTGCGGTCTGCTGGCTTTCACATACATCTCCTGTAGGTGAAATGGATGCAGTGACAGATGTGCTTGCAGAAAGGTTTTGCTGGTTTGTCTGTGAGATTGCAATTGACCAGGACACGGGTGTTGTAGCAGAAGCACCGGAAACAATAGCTGTGCCTGCAATACGCAGGCCTTCGATGTACAAGTTTACGATTCCATCGGTAGAACTGGTACCAGTAATGATTGTTGCTCTTTCTTTGATAGGTTCAGTTAAAGTTAAGCCATAAGAAGATGCGATTTCAGCTGATCTTACTGTGGTAGCAGAAGTAGGTAACGGGTTTGGTGTTGGACTTGGAAAGGTGCTTGCCGTCTTACCCCCTGGTGCTGTGGCAATGGCATATAAAACATCACCTCCTTGTAGTTTAATTTCAGGTCTAATCTGAGCTGTCCAATTTCCGGTAGTAGCTGTAGAAGTTGCTCTAGTAACCGTGCCAGCTTCAGTGACTCTTAAATCTGTTACTCCACTTCTTCTCCTATAAACTATAACAAATGTTCCATCTACTTCAGGTGAAGTACCCGAGATTGTAGTTACAGAAGGACATGGAGTAACTGAGCTTATTGTAGGAGCGGAAGTCGTACAGTTCGATCCAAAAGTGATGCCGTTAGATGCAGGAGAAAGACCCTTGTGAGTACCACCTTCTTGAGATGATGTAGCAGGTGCCTTAACTTTGACTGTGACAACTTCGCCTGCAGCAATCAAAAAGTTATTCAGGCCAAAGCTCCAGGCACCGCTAGCATTAGCAGTTGCAGACGCAATGATACTCCCATCAGATCCGGTTAATGCAGGCTCATTATCTATATACAAATAAATTAAAGAATTTGCCTCTGAGGTACCTGATAATACATTAGATGAAGAACATAAGGAGGTGTTAGAAATAGTAGGTGTAGCAGAAGTACTTGTTGTTGAAGTTGTACTTACTGTGTTACCGTTCAAATAAACTTGTGTAGATCTGGCAGATTCACATCCATTTAGAGTGGCAGTGGCAGATAAGGTCGCATAGCTTCCAGCATTAGAACAAGCATAACCAAAGTTAAATTGAGAACATGTTGAATTTATACTTGTAGTAAATGTGTAATCAAAACCATTGACTCCATTGAAAGTGGCTGCTACAGGTGTAGATACTGTACCAGGTAGTAAATCTCCATCTCGGTATACTTTTAATGTAGTTGAATTTAATGCATTAGAAGGATGAAATATGGTTAAGGTTTTAGAGCCACTACCAGTCCTGATATTTGATGGGGCAACTGTGGCGCACTGGCCTTTCACCACGTTTGTTACAGTTACTGAATTAGAGGAAACAGATGTAGAGGCAGTACAATTACCACTGGCTGCTCTTGTTACCCTTGCCGTAATTACATCGCCAGCAGTTAAAGTGGTACCGCTAGGTAAGGGGAATGAGAATGTTCCATTAGAAACAGTTACTACTGTATTGGTAGCAATTTGTACTCCATTCCTAAAGAGCGAAACAGTTCCTTCATTCTCAGAAGAGTTTCCGTTGATTATGGTGGTAGAAGTAGTGATAGGAGAAGTAGTAATAGAAGGGGCAGCAGCTGCTGCTGATTGGCAAAACTCTCCGGATTGAATTTGATTCAATGAAGTTGGAGGAAAAGCTGGAATCAATTGTCTCCAGATCGCATATCTATCATTACCGTATAACCGGTCATCTAATCCTCCAACATCTGAAATAGTACCTTCAAGTCCGGTTTGCGCACTAGTAACGGAAGACCCGGTAATTCGCAGCGGAGTATTGGGGCTGATGCCGGTACCACCATCTCCGCTGAAAGCAGAAAGTGGTACGTAGAAATCAAAAAAGTAGTCAGCGTTACTACCTTCCATTGAAGCGGCAATTGCTTTTTGAAGAAATTGGCTGTACCCTCCGTTGGTACTTCCACGCCATATCACATTACTGGTGAATGGGTCATTGTCGTCTCCACTTCCTCTGTGGCGGTATACCACCACGTCAAAGTTTAAGGCTAGCACTACTTCATACTCAAAACCAAGGTTTTTAACTTTGGAAGGAGTAGTATAGTCTACCAAGGTTCCATTTGCTAGACGTTGTTTGTTGAAGACGCCATCAGAGTCAATCAAAAAACTATATCCTTTAGATGCTGATGAATTACCACCTAATCTAACTCTGAACAGGACTTCTCTACCATTGAAAGCCATGTAAAGTGGGTTTGCAGCCAAATCAGTGTGGCCACCTCCAGACCCTGTTACAAGGTCGTTCAGCGGCTCAGCCCCTATTTGAGGTAGCAACCGATAAGGAATTTCATTAGCAGCAGCTCCAATATCAGCAGTTCCTACATAGCCCGTGCTGGACTTAGAAACATAATTGTCACGGTTTGGGTCCAGGACAATTCTACCTGGTTCTGATGCTGGTTGAAAAATCAAACCTGGGGTTTGGGCCCCCACGCTGGAAGTAAAAAGCAGGAAGAAAAGGAAAATAATTGGGGTAAAGAGGCAACGTTGTTTAGCTTGGGGAGAAAAAGTTTTGGCTTGCATTTTTTGATAACAATAGTAAGAGATAGTACCATTGAGGTTTATCAAAAGTAGTCTCTGTAAAACTAGGAGGTAAGCTAATTCCGATGAAAAGGATAGCAGTATAATTAAATACTGAAATTTATTTTATAGAAGTGTCTAGTTAAATTAATAGAAATTCTTAATATTAAGAAAAGCTAATAATTAAAAATAATAAGGATCTTTTAATATTTAGGATTATCTTAACAATCTATTTTTTACAGGCGACAACATTTAAAAGAGGGATAATTAGGCTATAATTTCGATGAACGGGATTTATAGCCGGTTTAATGAAAGTAATCTATAAAAGAAAACGGCTAGGATTGTTGATCTAGAGATAGTCTATGCAGCAATAAACTCGCTGCATTTCCTCCGAAACCCGCAGCATTCACCATCACAAAAGAAATGGCAGTATAACTAGAAAAGGGCATAGTAGAAAGCTGCCTTAAAGGAGAAACCTTGCCTGACACTAAAGCCATAGCTAACTCAGCGGACAAAGCTCCGGAAGCACCTAGTGAGTGACCAATCTGGTTTTTATTTGTAAAAAAAAGAGGTGCCTCAGGACCTAACACAGATTCTACAGCTTGTAACTCTGCTGAATCGCCTGCTTTTGTTCCAGGAGCATGTAAGACTAGGGCGTCAATAGCAGAAGGTGCCAATGAAGCCTGTTTCAAAGCATCACGCATGGCCGCCTGGAAATGAAATCCTTCTGCAGAAAGGCCTGTTTTAGAGGGGCTACGCTCATATCCCATTCCAACTGCCAACAAAACAACAGCTTCTGTTAAACCAAGACTTTGCATTTCACCCAAGGTCATTCTTTCCAGCGCAAACACCGCGGCTCCTTCACCCAGTACAAATGTGTTGGTGTCTCTGTTTAAAGGTCGGCAGGGCTTTTCTTCCGCTTTATATTTAGAGTAGATCCCGATGGACTTCATTTGAGCAATGGTGAACGGGGTGAGCGGAGCTTCAGTGCCTCCCACCAGAAACCGTTTGGCCATACCCGCCTTAAGCCAGGCTACCCCATTGGCGAAAGCTTGTAAGGCAGTACTGCAAGTCACCGAGTGACTGATGAGCGGACCACTAGCCTGCAAGTCATGGGCTACCCAACTGGCCACGTTACCCAAAGTGGTGCTAGGGGAAACACTGGGAGAAAGCCGTTTACCTGGCTCTTTCAGAAAATCTGCATGAAACTGCTCAAACATCCCGGTAGCGCCCCTGGACGAACCAATGTTTATCCCGATAGAGGCGGCACTTTCTTCCTTCTGCCAACCTGCTTGGGCCACAGCTTGCCTGGCAGCTAAAATAGCTAGCTGAACAGTGCGGTCTAAGGAAGTATAAGTGGTATTTTCCAGCAATAGGGATTGAAGCAGGTGCTCAGCCGCAGGTGAAATTGGGGATACTGGAGTGTCATTTCCTAAAGAAGGGAGTGACGTAAAGGCTGTCTTACCGCTGGCGTATGAAGCTTGCACCTCCTCAGGAGTTCCCCCTAAGCCAGAGACAGAACCTACTCCTCGTATGACAATCCATTCCTGGTCCCTTCCTCTGTCCATTTGTTTTACTGGTGATTTTCTGAAAATGGTGCTAAAATGACTCGGCTACAAAGAGACGCATTTTTTCTATAACCCCATATACTTGGTTTAGCTGGGCAGACGTAATGCAATATGGCGGTAAAACGTACACAATATTACCTAAGGGGCGCAGTAGTACTCCGTTATCTAGGGCTAAATTGTACAAGTCATCACGTAAAGTATGGAAGTAGGACGTCTGATCCACCTCAAATTCCACCGCCAGAATGGTTCCGGTCTGCCGAATCTCTTTGATGCCAGGCTTTCCTACTAGTGATTTGACAAAAGCGGAATGAGAGGAGGAGATACACGTTAAGTTTTCCTGAAACTCAGCTGCTTCCACCAGGTCAAGACTTGCAAGGGCTGCGGCACAGGCTATCGGGTTGGCGGTGTAGGAATGCCCATGGAAAAGCGCTTTTGTTTTGTCTTCGCTTAAGAAGGAAGCATAAATCTGGTGCGAACAGGTGGTAACACCCAACGCCATGGTTCCGCCAGTGATGCCTTTAGAAAAGCACATCAGGTCTGGCTCTTGATTTAGATAGTCACAGGCGAATCGTTTACCCGTTCTTCCAAATCCCGTCATCACTTCATCGGCTATGATAACGACATTTCTTTCTCGGCATAGCGCCAGCAATTTATCCATAATCTCAGGGGAGTACATGACCATACCGGCTGTTCCCAAGACCAGGGGTTCAAAGACAAAGGCAGCAATGTCTTCCTGCGCGAGCAATTTTTCCAGTTGGGCAAGCACGGCTTCTTCCTGGTCCGGAACTGGCACGGGTAAAAACGCCACATCAAACAAATATTGCTGAAAAGGACGGGTGAAAACCGAACGCTCGCTTACGGACATAGCCCCGAAGGTGTCACCGTGGTAGCTTCCTTCAAAGGCAATAATTTTGGTTTTATTGATGCCTTGGTTAAACCAGAACTGCAAGGCCATCTTCAGGGCTACTTCTACGGCAGTTGACCCATTGTCGGTATAGAAGACCCGCGATTGGTTAGCGGGAAGAAGCTTCAAGAGCCGTTCTGAGAGTTCTACAGCTGGGGCGTGGGTGAAACCAGCAAAAATAACGTGCTCTAAGGTGTGCAACTGTTGGCTTACCCGCTCCGCTATGTGCGGATGAGCGTGCCCGTGAATGTTTACCCACCAGGATGAAACCGCGTCTATGTATTCTTTTCCGTCTTCAGAATACAAGACGGCCCCTTCCCCGCGCACAATGCCTATGGGTGGGGGAGCCGTTTGCATCTGGGTATACGGATGCCAGTTTACCTGCTGGTCACGTTCAGAAAGGCTGTTATGCATGGTTTTTGAAATATTCCTGAAAGGTTTGGGCGTAGCGAACCACCATTGCTTTATCAAAATTAAATTCCTCTAATAGCCGCGGGAAAGCGGATAGCTGGGTGTAGTTCAGAATAAGCTTTTCTGACGAGGGAGTAGGTGCCCCGTTGAAAAGGATACCCGCAATGGAGATGTTCCGGCTCCTTAGAACTTCCACTGTCATCAGGGTATGGTTTATACTTCCCAGATAATTTCTGGAAACAAGCACCACTTCCAATTGTAGCTTCTGGATAAGGTCCAGTACCAGTTCTCTGTTGTTTAAGGGCACCATTACACCTCCCGCACCTTCCACAATCAGGTGGTTTCTTGTTTCTGGCAGCACAATTTCTTCCAACCTTAGTTCCCTGTTCTCGGCGGCAGCGGCAGTATGCGGAGAAGCCGGCATCTGGAGTCTATAGGCCTCCGGGTGGAAAACAGAGCGGGAATTAGAAAGCAGACTTTGAACAGTATGGGTGTCAGTGAACTCAAGATTTCCTGCCTGCACAGGCTTCCAATAATCTGCCTGCAAGGCTTCTGTGAGCACGGCGGCGGCTATGGTTTTACCCACGTCAGTGCCTATGCCAGTAACGAAATATCTTTTGGGGAATGCTGGGTAAGCAGGGTGCATAATTCTTCTACTTGGGCTGAAGTGTTGAAAGCGTGCAGCACCAGCCGCAACCGCTCTTTGCCAACTGGTACGGTAGGGCTGAAAACCGGACGAACATCAAAGCCACTGGTTTGTAATTGATTTGACAAAGCCCGAAGAGCCACCGGATCAGCCAACGGCCAGGCTTGAATGGGGCTGTTATAAGGCTGTTTTTCTGAAAGGGGCAGGAAAATACCTTTTGTCTGGAGGCTGGTTTGGTACGTTTCTACCAGTTGATGAACTATCGTTCTTTCTTCGGTTAGCCCAGGAAGCAGCCGGTACGCTTGTCTTATGGAAACCAGGGAAGCCAGGGGCAGGGCAGTCGTGTAAATGAAAGGCCGGCTGAAGTTCAGGAGAAATTGCTGGAGCACTTTAGGTCCTACCACAGCAGCCCCGTGCGTACCCACTGCTTTCCCGAAGGTCATGATGCGGGCAAACACTTTTTCTTCCAGGTGCAATGCAGAAACTAGGCCTTCTCCTTTAGAGCCGTAAAGCCCATTTGAATGCGCCTCATCTACCACCAGATACAATCCCTTCTCCTGGCAAAGAGTCACCAATTCTGGTAACGGTGCAAAGTCACCATCCATTGAATACAGAGATTCTACGGCCACGTACACATCTCCCTGCGCGCGCTTCAGTTTCTGCTGCAGGTCTTCCAGGTCATTGTGCCGAAATGGGAAACTCTGCGCAAAACTTAACCTAATCCCTTCTTTGATAGAAGCATGGCTTGCCTCGTCATAGAAGATAGTGTCGCCCCGCTGAGGTACTGCCGAGAAGAAACCTACATTAGCCGCATACCCCGAGTTAAACAGGAGGGCTGCTTCTGCCCCGTGAAAGGCAGCCAGTTCCTCTTCCAGTTCTTCTGCGTAAGTTGTATTGCCACTTAGTAACCGAGATCCTGCCGCACCGTGGGCTGGGGTAGAACCTAACTCAGCTGCAATAGCCTGGGCCAGAACTTCTGAAGACTTCAGCCCCAAATAATCATTGGAGCTGAAGTCTATCAAACCTGAGGCAGGAACCGTTAATTTCCGTAGCGTACCTTTCTGGGCTCTTGCCTCTAACTGGCGTAGCAGACGTTCCGGAACCATTCGTATTGTTTATTCAGCAGCAAGCGCAGCTTCCGCAGATACATCTACCGTGCCGCCGCAAGAGGTTTCTGCCTTGAAGGATTTGCGTGGGTTTAGACCCAGCAACTCAAACATCGCTTTATCGTCTGCGAAGCCAGGGTTAGGGGTGGTTAACAGTTTATCACCGGAGAAGATGGAGTTAGCTCCCGCTAAAAAGCAAAGTGCCTGCTCACTTACCGGCATTTCCTGACGGCCCGCCGATAAGCGTACCATGGTCTTCGGCATTAAGATACGGGCAGTAGCAATCATGCGCACCATTTCCCAGACACTTACGCGAGGCTGTTCGGCCAACGGGGTACCTTCTACTGGAACTAATGCGTTCACCGGCACAGATTCTGGGTGCTGCGGCAGGTTGCTGAGCACGTGCAGCATAGCAATGCGGTCATCGTCTGTTTCGCCAAGGCCTATGATGCCACCGCTACATACAGAGATACCCGCTTTGCGTACATTTTCAATAGTGCCCAAGCGGTCACCGTAGGTACGGGTGGTGATGATGTTGCTATAGTTTTCTTCTGAGGTGTCCAGGTTGTGGTTGTAGGCGTAAAGGCCGGCTTGCTTTAAACGTTCAGCCTGGTACTCATTCACCATGCCTAAGGTACAGCACACTTCCAGACCCATTTCGTTTACGCCTTCCACCATTTCCAGCACCCGGTCAAAGTCGCGGTTGTCGCGAACTTCGCGCCAGGCGGCACCCATGCAGAAACGGGTAGAACCACCTTCTTTGGCTTTGCGGGCAGCATCTAATACTACCTCGTTGCTCAGCAGTTTATGGGCCTTTACCTCTGTATGGTAGCGGGCCGCCTGCGGGCAATAGGCACAGTCTTCGGGACAGCCTCCGGTTTTCACCGAGAGTAAAGTACATACCTGCACCTCACCGGTAGCCTGAAATTGTTTGTGTACCTGTGAAGCTTCTACAATGAGTTCCAACACAGGTTTATAGTAGATGGCGCGAATTTCATCCATGGTCCAATCTGTGCGAAGTGGAGCAGTGTTCAGGGCATCCGTCATAGTCTGAAAAGTCTGGTTTAGACGCCTAAAGTACGGCGGAAAAAGGAATAGGCGAAATTTTTTACCTTAGAACCTAACCCTCGTTAGGCTGTTTTTAGGTTGTTTTCTGAAAATCAGACTAAAAGGGGAGAGGTGGTTGTTAGTTGCTAGTGGTTGATGGATGGAATTTTTTAGGTGGATTATTTCCTAAAACAAATCCATAGGCTTACTATGACACCTCCGCTTCCCATGAAAAGGGTGAGACCGGTGTAAGATTTAATTCCTGCACAAGCTTCGCCTTTTTGTCTAGTTTTCTGAATATGGGTTGAAAATCAATTCAACAATAAGCAACTACTTTTTATCAGCAATAACTTGGCCGTTACGGTATTCCACTTTTTTGGTGGGCTTGCCTGTTTCGTCAAAGTAAGTCCAGGTGCCGGTCTCGCGGTTGTTACGGAAGGTGCCGGCCATTTCGGTTTTGCCGTTCTCGTAGAGTTGCTTGAAGGTGCCGAAGCGAAGCCCGTCTTTGTAGAAGGTCTCTGACTTCACTTTGCCAGAAGGGAAATAGGTGACCAGCGTACTGATGATTTTTCCGTTCAGGTACGTTGCTTTAGATTCTGGCTGACTGTTGTCATGGAAGGTGAGGCGTTCGCCATTGATCTTACCATTTTTGTACGGCTCTGTGGTTTTAACCTGTTTGTTTTCATGGAATTCCTGCCAGGTGCCCACGCGCTTGTTGTCCTTGTACTCCTCTTGGGCCGCAATAACGCCAGTAGGATAGTAGCGGGTGATCTTGCGGTCGCGCTCGTTGTTGCTGTACTTTATTTCCTGCTGCAGCTTGCCATTCTCGTCAAAAGATTGGGCTAAACCAACCCGCACCCCTTTGCTATAGGTGAGGGTGGCGCGGCGTTGTCCGTTCTCGTAATAGGCCACGGAAGGTCCCTCGGGCTTGCCCGCCAACACACTTCCTTCGGTCATGAGTTTGCCCGATTTGTAGTAGGTCTTAAAAGTAGCAGGTTTGGTTGGGCCCAGGCTGATGGTTTCAGTCTCCAGTTGGCCATTGTCATAGAAGGTGCGGTATCCGCCCTCTATCATGCCGTTGCGGTATTTGGCTTCAGATTCTTTCTCGCCATTAGGGTGGAAGGTTCTGGCTACGCCGCTTTGTACTTTGCGGGTGTACGTGATCTCCGATTTCAGTTTCCCGTCTGGGAAATACTCTTTTACCGAACCTTCAGGAAAACCCTCCACAAACGTAGTCTCTTGTTTTAATTGGCCATTCTCATGGTAGCTTCTGAAAGGACCAGATTGCAGGTCGTTCACGTATTGGCCCTCCTGCAGCTTCTTCCCGTTGGGGTAGATGGCTGAAAAAGGTCCGTTCTTTTTGCCTTCCTTGTAAGGTACGGTAAGTTTGGGAGTACCGTTAGGAAAGAACTCGGTATAGAGGCTGTCGCGTTTGTCTTCCACTACTTTTACCATTGCTTCCAGTTGACCGGTAGGGTAGTATTTGCGGTAGTAGCCGTGCATGACAGAATCTGTGGTGGATTTTATGAAGTACACCTCCTTGATAGCCGATTGCAGGGAATCATGGTAGGTGACCACCCTAACCTGTGCTTGGGATTCCAGCTGGAATCCTAAGGAAATAAACAAAAACCCAAAGAGAAACAGAATCCTTTTCATGGATACAAAACAACAAAAAAAGCCTTACATGTAACGTAAGGCTTTTTACAATTAGTATAATTCAACTTGGTCCTACATGCGCTCCAGCACAATAGCCGATGCTCCGCCACCGCCGTTGCAGATGCCAGTTACGCCAATTTTGCCGTTCTTTTTGTGCAGCACGTTGATCAACGTAGTCACAATACGCGCACCGGAAGCTCCTAATGGGTGTCCTAAAGAAACGGCTCCACCGTACACGTTTACGTTCCCGCCTTCTAAGCCCAGCTTTTGGTTGTTGGCCAAAGAAACCACAGAGAATGCTTCATTAATCTCGTAGAAGTCAACTTCTGAAGGATCTACGCCAGACACTTTCAAAGCTTTAGGAATAGCCAACGCTGGGGTGGTGGTAAACCATTTCGGCTCCTGTTCCGCATCCGCGAAACCAAGGATTCTGGCAATAGGAGTAACGCCAAGTTCTTCTGCTTTTTCTTTGCTCATGAGCAGAAGGGCAGCGGCTCCGTCATTTAAGGTTGAAGCGTTGGCAGCGGTTACGGTACCTTCTTTGTCAAACACAGGGCGTAAACCCGGAATTTTTTCGAAGTTCACTTTGCTGTATTCTTCGTCTTCGGTGATGAAGATAGGGTCTTTGCCGCGCTGTGGGATTTCTACTGGAATGATTTCGTCTTTCAGGAAACCAGCTTTGGCAGCCTCCGCCGATTTGCGGTACGAGCTGATGGCGTACTCATCCTGCATCTCGCGGGTGATTCCCAATTCACGGGCTGTGTTTTCAGCGGCACTACCCATGTGGTAGTCATTGTACACATCCCAAAGGCCGTCTTTCACCAAGCCGTCAATCATCTGCCCGTGGCCCATCTTCGCGCCGAAGCGGGCTTTGTCCAGGTAATACGGTACGTTAGACATGCTCTCCATTCCGCCGGCAACAATAATGTCTTTGTGGCCCAGCATAATGGCTTGCGAGGCGAACATAATGGCTTTAGAACCAGAAGCGCATACTTTATTGATCGTGGTACATTCCACTTCATATCCTAATCCGGCGCCAATAGCTGCCTGACGAGCCGGTGCCTGCCCTACGTTGGCAGACAACACATTGCCCATAATTACTTCCTGTACCAGGTTTTTGTCAATCCCGGCTTTTTCTAAAGCGCCTTTTATGGCAATGGCCCCCAGTTGAGGAGCAGTCAAACTAGCCAAAGCTCCGCCGAAACTCCCGATAGGGGTCCTGACAGCCGAGATTACATAAACTTCCTTTATTCTATTACTTGTGCTTTCCATTGGGTAGCAAGGCTTTATGGTATAATGAAAATCAAAATAGGCCAATCAGTAACCATATACACTTTACTAAATTTGATAAAGCAGGAGTGTTTTCTGGTTGTTGATTTAAAATTACTTTTTCTGTTCTAAATAACCAAACGCTTGTTAGGTAGAATGGGTTCTTAGGTAATAAAATAAATGTTGAAGAGGGCTTTTACTATAGAAATTTACTTTTACCTAAAGCAGGCTAGAGTTTTAGCATGCTCTTTCAACCATTGTTAAGCAAAAACGCCTAAAAACAGTTGTGGTTGATCCGCTTCTGAAAAGGTAATAGAACCCTGCTCTGTGTGCTGTTTTAAAGCCACTTTTCTGAAAGGGGCTTCAAAGCAGGATACTCTTTACCAATCAGGGGTATTTTTATCCGATTGCTTAGTTCTTTTGCGCGGTACCTGTTGCAAATATTGGGCTTCCTCCTGGCGCATGACATCCAGAAGCTGGCGAGCCTTCTCAGGGGTTAGTTGTAACTTCTTCAGGCGTTCAAAACGGGTTTGCAGCAAGGCATCGCCTTCCTGACCTGCTTGGTTGCTGCCATTGCTTTTACCCATGGCATTACTATTTTGAGAGCTCTGGTTGCTTAACCCTTGTTTTGAGCCTGGGCTATTGCCGAAGTTCTCCTGTCGGGTTGCATTGGAGGTTCCCCCGGGTGGATTGGTTTCTCTGTTATTAATGGAAGAAGGGGCTGTCCCGCTATTGGAAGCCGTTCCAGTCCCGCCCATAGTGGGTGTACCTGCGGTATTTTGTTGCCTGCTGCCTCCTGCTCCATTTTTACGATCGCGCCTTTGGGGTGGGGGTGGGCTTTTGGGTTTCTCAGGGTGGAGCAACAGGTATTTCTGTAGCAGCTCAAAATTGTACCGGGCAGCTTGGTTTGTTTCATCTGCTTTCAAAGCCTGCTTGCAGTACCCTATGGCCTTGGTGAGATTTCCCTCTTCCGTTTCTATGAAAGAAAGCTGGGTAGCCACTGAGGAAAGCATTTGAGGGTCTTTTGAGTTCAGGAGGGTACGGTACAAAGGGGATGCCCGGGAGTATTCGTGCAGGTGGAAATAGGAGTGAGCCAAATTCAATATAATAGAGGAGTGTGGCTTTCCACCTTCGTTTTGCCGAACCCGCTCATATAGATAGGCAGCTTTTTGGTACTCTTTCTTTTTATAAGCTGCTTCAGCTTGCACAGCATACTGATTTCTGAGCGCAATGCGCTGAAGTCCGTCAAAAGGAGAAAAAGCCAGGAAAAGTAAGACCCACCACATCCTCATATCCGAAGCACCTGTAAGGTCCATAACACATCTAAGGCAATTAAAAGAAGGGCGGCTAAAAGCGGGTATAAATATTTGTTTGCCGCTACTTCCACCACTTTGGTTTGCCGCAACTCACTTTTAACCGCATTCACGGCACTAAGTAACCGGGGCATTTCACTTATGGTTTGGTTTATTTCAAAGTAGTTTCCTTCTGTACTCTGAGCAACCCGTTTAAGAACCTCAGGCTCCAGTTTGGTGAGGACCGTCTGACCGTCAGCATCTTTTTTAAACGTGCGCCCTACAGGAATCTTTCCTCCCGTATACGTGCCTATACCTACACAATATACCCGCACCCCTTGGTTGAGGAGGGCCTTGGCTGCTGCTTGAGTGTTTTCGCCAAAGGTTTCGCCGTCTGAAAAGATGATCAGGATTTTAGATCGTTCCAGCTCCCGGCTTGTTTCACTGTCTTGGAATTTCTGTTGGGCTAATTGCAACACCGGGGTTACCTGTGCTGCTTCTGGTGGAGCCAGGTTTGTGTTCATAGACTGTACAAAGAGCTCTAAAGCACTTTGGTCATAGGTGAGTGGGCTCAACACAAAAGCTTCTGAGGAGAAACCAATCAATCCTACCCGGTCAGCATTGGTGTTATAAATAAAATCATGAAGTTCCAGCTTCACCTTCTCCAGCCTGGAAGGGGAGACGTCTACTGCTTTCATGGATTGGGAAAGATCAACCGCTAAAAATACGTCTTTGCCGTTTGTCCTGATCTCTTTGGTCATAGCCCCAAAAGAGGGCCCTAACAAAGCTACCACAAGCAGGGCCATGTAAACACTTCTAATGATGGCTTTGATCCAGATGGAGTTCGCTTTTTGGGAAAACTGCCTGGCCAGAAGCTTTATTCTGTAAAGGTATCCGCCATAAAGCACCCCAAACAGAAGCAGGAAAAAGAACTCCATGGAAGTGAAAGGTAGATACCAGGTCATAAAAGAAAACGGGTTGTGCAGTTACTATGCGGAGGCAAGTTAAAAAGAAAGAAACAAATGCGTTCACCGGCTTTGGAATGCAGAGATGAAACAAAAGTGGGTATAGACCTTTTTAAAACGACAGGGTAGTAGATTAATTTTAAAATTTTCTTCTTTCCTAAGCAGTTGGTAGAGAATACAATGGTGCCGTAAGCGCACAAGGGGCATAAATTATTTTGCCTTTAGCTTTGGTAATCTCATTTTAGTTAGGCTATATTTGCACACTCTTTAACCGAAAGAGCTACCCGGAGAGATGGGTGAGTGGCTGAAACCAGCAGTTTGCTAAACTGCCGTACCTCTAAAGGGTACCGGGGGTTCGAATCCCCCTCTCTCCGCGAAATATTCTTGAAAATTAAATTTTGAAAGAAGATTTCATTTCATATCTTTGCACCGCGATTACGGAGAACGAAAGTTTGAGAAGTTGGAAACTTTGTAATTGCAAGACTCGGGGTGTAGCGTAGCCCGGTATCGCGCCACATTTGGGATGTGGAGGTCGTAGGTTCGAATCCTGCCACCCCGACGAAAAAAGATGAGTAATGTTGGATGTAAAGACATTCTCCATTACTCATTTTTGTTTCGATGGTCTCGTAGCTCAGCTGGATAGAGCAACTGCCTTCTAAGCAGTAGGTCTTTGGTTCGAATCCAAACGGGATCACTTAAAAATCAGCCACTTATAAGGTCAGACTTGTGAGTGGCTTTTTTATTTGCAAACATTTACTACAAATTTGGTAAATGAAGCAATACGGCTTTGACTCTTTACCATGACTTTCATCTCATGAATACTGTTACTTTGTTATCTTAAGGAAGAGCATCTAACTGTGATTGTCAACAGTATATATCTGTTGGCTGATTCCAGGAGAGATCATGATTCAAAGTGAACTTAGATGTCTTAACTACAATGTTGTCTTTTGTTTTTCCTTTAGGCTACATCTGATTGAATAAGATGGTATTATTTATTTATCATTTCTTATTAAATCATTCATTGTTTTTAAAGTCCCTTACTAAAAGTATGAGCCATTTAAGCAAAGTGAGTCTTCCCTAAGTATTACATAAATTTTGGTTCTAGATCGTTACGCAACTCATTTTGGGTACATATACGCTCTCTTTAGGTTGTCGTGTATGTTCCAGAGAAAACCTCAAAAGCAGAAAGCGTTTCTTAAAAATACCAAAGGAGTTTATTTTACTGTTGAGCGCCGTGGGCAGGCAAAGGATCCTCAGTCCTCCACCCTGTTCAGTATCGCCTTCATCTCGGCAATCTCCCTCTCCTGTGAGGCAATGATCCCCTCGGCCAGTTTTTTCAATTCAGGGTCTTTGATGTCTGCCTCCTGGCTGACCAGGATCGCGGACGAGTGGTGAGGGATCATGGCTTTGATGTACTGCCCGTCACCTATGGGTACCTGGTTCCTCAGCAGGAGGAAGGCCCCTGCAAACACAGCACAGCTCGTCGCGATGATCACCAGGTTCAAGGAGGTGTTCTTGTACATACCCCGCATCAGCAGCAGCATCACCACGGCCATGGGCGAGACCATCAACAAGGTCATGTAAAGCCTGGTGGTGCTCAGGTAGATGTGCTCAAGCCTGTCCACGTTCACAAACATCACGGCGTACATGATCAGAAACGAGACGGCTAACATGAGGGCGAACTTTAGGTAGTTGTTGTTTTCCATGCTTGTTAGTTGCTGGTTATAATGATATCATGGTCTGAATGGGCCTGTCTTATAGTAGGGAATAGTAGGGAACTTTACTATTTATCCCTTTCAAAATATTCAGTGCCCTATCCCGACCATGGCTGCGGCGGTTGCCGGGGGGAGGGGCTTTCTCGCCGCAGCAAGAAGAAGGGAGAGCTTTCCCTGGGGCCAAGTGCCTTCAAAAGTCGCCTGCATAAGAAAGCCAGGGAAATCGCGAGTTTGCCCCGCTTTCCCTGGTTTACGATGGCTGCACCCTTCCTCCAGGGCAACCCTTGATTAGGCAGCCATGCTTCTGCATTCTTCGGCGCACTGCATGCAGGCGCTGGCGCAACGCTGGCAGTGCTCGGACTCGTGCTGGGCGCACTCCGCGCCGCAGGCCTCGCAGATGGTGGCGCACAGGCCGCATATCTGCCTCACGTAATCCAGGGTGTGCTCATCGGCCCGCGCCATGGCCATGGCCGCCAGGCGGCACAGAGCAGGTCCAGCTCAATGCACCGCTCCATCATCTTCACGTCCGGCTCCTTCAGGCAGGAGGTGGCGCAGTTGCCGCATTCGGTGGCACATCTGTAACAGGCAATGATGCATTTCTCGAACTGTTGGTAATTCATAGTTTTTTGGGTTAGCTCGTTCCTTTAAATCCGTTGTCTCCCAGCCTTCAGTAGCGCTGTCGCCCATGCATGATTTTATAAAAACGAGGCTTAAGGTAAAGGGTTTGGGGAAAACCCTGACGCCACCTCAGCGCAGGGATGCTTTGCAAGGCTCACCCGCGGCAGACATCCCCCCCCGCCAGTGTTTCGCCGCCATGCGGTGGTACCCTTCCCCTTAGCGCCTTGGGCGGGGCCCCCGGGCCTTATGAAACTGAATCCTTTGAAAGGCGAACAGAAGACGGGTGCCATGCGGTGAGGCCAGGCCTGTCACAAGACGGTCAGGGTATGGTTGGCCCTTGGGACGGAACAAAGTTTCGGCCCTGGGGGTATACCAAAGCTGAAGCAACAACTCTGAGATGAAGTTACTGAAGTTCAAAACCAACATCGAGGGAGAGGAGGAGATCGGCAGGGTCTCCGGGTTCCTGAACAATGAAGGGGCCATCAGCAGGTGGGCCGTTGACCCGGGGAGCGAGGGGAATATCCTGAGCGTCTCGGGGGAGAACCCGAACCCGCAGGCCATAGAAGACGCCGTTCGGAAGGCAGGGTTCGAGATAGAGGTCCTACGGGTGCTTGGCACGGGCGGGGAAGGGCTGTAGCGGCTCCGACCCTAGCCGGGCTTTTCAGCCGTTTGCCATAGAAGGGCCGGCTGGCAGCGGGGAGGATGCCTATACACCTTCCCTGTCCTCTCCGGGGCTGCCCCCGAAAGGCCCGGCATCCATGGGGAGCCCGGATGGCCCAATGACTTGCACCTGCTGGCGTGGGTAGACGGGTATGATCCTGCCCGCGTACTCCGGTCTGGCGGACTCCTGAATCACGCGCAGGGTAAGCTCGCTTTTCCATTTCCTGCGCTCCCTGGCCCCGACCAGGTAGCGGATGGTCAGGCTCGTCCACGAGTCCTCCAGGGAGATATACACCTGGGGCTTGCCGGGTACGTCGGACTGCAGCCTTGCCCTCCCTAATATCTGGGCATACTGCCTAGCGGGCTCCTCCATGTAGCCCCCCAGCAGCTTGGAGGCGACGTCCCCCAGCACCTTCACCGATAGTGGGATGTCGGACTCGTTCGCCACCGCGATGGACAGCTCGTCCCACAGGAAGGGGAAGTCCCCCGTCAGGTTCGTCACCGTGCCGGTGAGGATCTCGTTGTTGGGGAAGGTGACCATCCTGCCGGTGGGCTGCTCGGCATGCACGAAGCCAGCCTGGAAAGGCGAGCCGATCTCCCACACGGTGGTGGCCAGGAAGTCGATCCGGTACACGTCGCCGAATACCTCGCCCACCCTGATCCTGTCCCCGACCCGGTAATACCCCTTGAAGGAGTTCAGCAGCCACCCAGTGAAGCTCTCTATCGGCGTCTGCAGGGACCAGGAGAGGGCCAGGCCGATCAACCCTAGGGAACCCACCAGCGCCCGTATGTCGCCCGCGACCACGCTAAACGCTATCCCGATCCCCAGAAGCCAGACCGAGATGGAGGCCAGCGAGATGACGGCCCCGGAGGTATGGTAGTTCCCGATCAGCCTCTGCAGCGCTTTCCTGAGGAGCCAGGTTACGGCCCAAGCCAGGAGCAGGGTCCCCAAGGCGATCAGGAACTTGGGGAGGTTGTAGTGGAAGCTGTCCCATAGGGTCTGTATGGCCCCCAGGGCTTCGTCCGTCGCTTCCTTGCCAGACAAGGCCTGCACACTGTCCGCGAAGGCAGTGTCTTCGGGAGTTCCCGCGCCGAGGTCTTCGGCAGAGGCTGCGCTATCTTCCACCAAAGGATCCTGCCGGGCCAACCCCGCCTCCCCAGGGGTGACCAAAAGCATGATGAAGCCGGTGATGGCCACCGCGAGCATGGACGCCTGCCTGAAGTTCTTGAGCCTGTTTTCCGCCCCCTTCACAGCGGACCTGGCGCTTATCCTTCTCCTGCCTAACCGGGTACGGGGTTTTTTGCCGACTTGGGATTTGGCCCGCCTGGTTTGTGTTTGTTTGTGGGTTGGGGTGATTGCACGGGTTCTTTTAGGTGAAGAAGGCATAGTCACTATAGCTGGAGGGTTGATAGGATAGGTTGGCGTACTTACTTCGGCTTTTAGGCTGAGCCGGCACTTGGCTTATACGCAGCCAAGGCAGGCTGCTAGGCCTGAGGCTGACAAAATATTTTACCCTCCCTGTCTCCCGGAACTATTTAGAAGGCTAAGCATGCTCATAGCGCTATAAGTGCAGATAGTGCCACCAAGCACCTTACTAGCCTGACTGAGTAACTGATTGACTAAACTTTGCCTCATCCGCCTCTGCCAAACAATATGGGTAGGGTTACGGTTGCTTTTTCCACGGAAAACTTCCATGGCAGGGCCTTACCTGTTTGTGTAGGAAAAAATGCCACAACGAGTAAGTAGACACGCCCAGTCTGGCGCAAAGCGCTTTAAACGTCCTGGCTATCATCCGCTTTTAAATATAAGGCGACTCTTATGTCCCTCAAACATTTAAGCTATGGTGATTGACAAAGTCTCATAGGTTTACACAATTTTGGTTATCAATTGAGTGAAACTATCTAAGCCTTACCTATAACTAATCATCAGTGTAATACAGTGCAGTGTCATATAGATTGATAGAGTAGAATATCCTGTAGTTTGAAAGTTCAAAAGAGGGTAAAACATAGCTTTACCGCAAAGTTTCCCTTGTCACCGCTTTCCATTGGTTCGTATCTTTGAAAAAGCCTTGGTAGAGGTATGCCGCTATAAGGCTATTCGATATCCAGCCAGGAGCTCTTCGCATACCGCCAGGCTTGGGCAATTGGAAAGTTTTGGCGATAGGCATTAGGGCTATGGACCCTGTGTATGCCCTTCAACATGAATCTATCTATCCCATGCCTTTATTCCTTGCGGTGCAAGGCATGGGATAGTAAACAGTTTAGTTCAATGAAAGTCGTTAAGAATTTTTCATACAATCAATGTGAGTATTAAAGATTTTATATATAAAGTTTCTTCTAAATAGTATTTTCAAATATTATAAAAAATTAATATAAAGGAGTTTGGATTTGTGATAATGAATATTTAATTATAAACATTAAAATTAATAATTGCATTATTATTTTAATCACTTAACCTACACTCTATGTTCAAACCCAACCTATCCAAACTGATGGGGGCCATGCTGGTCCCGGCCTTGTTTTTGTCCAGCTGCTCGGAAGAAGAGGGCATCGCCCCCGATGCGCTTAGAGTAGAGTCCTCGGCCTCCCTGACCGGCAACGGTGCCCCCAGCGGCGCTCATTACAACCTCAACATCATCGGCGTCCCGAAAGGGAAGTCGGCTCCCATGGACAGCAACAGTGGCCAACGTATTTTCGTCAACCTGGAGGGCAAGACCAAGATCAACCTGGCGAACGCGGACCTGACCGACGGCGCGTTCAGGGTGCTGGACGCCAACGGGACTGACGGGGACGGCGCGACCTTCCAGCTGCCCAGCCCTGACGCCGATGGGGACGGGCTCACCTCGTACTCCGTCTATGCCCGGGCCCTTGGCAAGCCGGGCGGGGGCGTGGTAGTCACCACCTGCGCCACCGACGTGGCCACCGGCGAGGACGTCTGCAGCCTGGAGTCACTGGTGACCATGCGGGAGAAAGGCGGCTCCAAGTTCCAGAATGTCTCCGACCAGCTGCTCAGCATAGTGGCCGACATCACGGATGACGGGATAGACAACCCGGTGCGCTACCCGTTGTTCAGCGATGAGCTGGAGGGGTACTACTGGGACTACGACAACAGCGGCCTGAAGGTACTGCAGCTGAGGTTCTACGAGGTGCCCACAGCCTATTCCCCCGTGCAATAGCACTGCCCTTAACCAGGCTTGCCCCCTTTCACCGAGACCACTGCCAGGAATGGCAGTGGTTTTGGCATTATGCGATAAACCGATCCCCCCACTGGGTGGCGGAGCTTGTTGCAAGAATATGATAGCGTACGCCGAATGGGAAAAGGTAACCGGTGTCAAATCCTTTCCCCAAGCCTCTTGCCTGCAACAAAGAATTGTATTAAGCACATACATGAAAAAAATCGCGTTTGCGAATGCCGAATACATCGCCTTTCTTTGAGAAAAAAAGAACTGATGGAAAAAGTGTGCAAAATTCTGTTTCTGGCCTTAGGCCTGGGGTTTTTCTCTTGCTCGGATGAAGATGGGGCAGAGGCCTACAAGGTCAGGTATGTTGTGGATGGGGATGGAGTTGAGGAGATAAAATATAACATTAACAATATCAACTATAGTGTTAAGAAGAGTTTCGCCAACGGGTGGGACACCACCTTCACCCACCCCTCAAAACAGAAACTCCAGCTTCAGGCCAAGGCAAAGGGCAGCACCTCTGCCAGCCTGGCGGGCACGATCTTCCTGAACGATGTTGAGGTGGCCAAGCAGGTCGACCAGACGAAGGATTCGGAGGGCAAGTTCGAGGTGAAGGCAGAGCACCAAATTCAGTGACCTCCTGGGTCATTGAAACGGAAAGCCCTCTCCTAGATAAACAGGGCTTTCCCTTCGGTCTCGCTGCATAGCAGGGTAATAAATGCTCGGGATTGGCCTTGGGATTGCCTGAAAGCTGGCTGATCGGATGGATGCACAGGGGCTACTGTGCCTTCCCTTTGTTCTGGTCCTTTCTACTGTGTTTTCGCTCTGGCAAAAGGGTAGGCCCTGCCTCGCCTCCATCTGTACTGTAAAAGGTCTTGGCTTAAACAACCAACATAGTGCAGGAAAACTTTCTCTGCTCGGTTATAAACTCCGTTGAGGGGTGTTCACGGTAACTAAGTAGTGGCCGGGGCAACCTGCCGCACCTTCACCACCATCCGGACATTATAGGGCACGGGCCTTCCCTGGTATACCTTGGAGTGCCGGTGGATCCCGCCCGAGTGGCAGTACTGGTCCGGCGAGTAGTCATCGAAGCACCCCATCAACTCTACCTGCACATCGGCCACCAGGTACTTCCTGGACCCAAGCTGCAGGAAGCCGCCCTTCTGGATCGTGCCGCCCAACCTTGAGTTGATGACGTCGAAGTCGCTGGAGTCGAAATATGAGATAGGTCACCCGAGAACATCCGAAGATTGATCGTATTGACTGCCCCTGGCTGATATACAACTTCGTTTAAGCGGGGGCCAAGTTTATACAGCTGGGTTGCCTATGTGCGGGAGGAAAAACATACTTTGAACCAGCTATAATGAATATGCTTCCTAAGGGAAGATTATTTCAAATTAATCCCTGCTTCAAATTACTTATTTGCTCCAGTTTAAGCAGGTTGTGTCTCTTACTTTCGTTTCACTTCTAGCAAATGTCAAAATTGAAGTAATAGGCAAGTGAAAGAAGCGCCTACCAAAGCCGTCATCTACACCCGGGTCTCCACAAGCGGGCAGACCACCGACCGGCAGGTGAAGGACTTGAAAGAAACAGTCTATGAGGTCGTGAAGGTGTTCTCCGAGAAGATATCCGGCTTCTGCAAGTCAATAGGGGAGAGGCAGGAGCTTCAACGAGCCCTGGGTCTTGTATTGTTTCCATGATTTGATTTCAATGCAATGGCGTTGTTAATGCCCGTTAGAGGCAATCTATGTAATCAAGAACTATATGTATCCCAAGCCCAATGCCTACCAGCCGGGTTCTAGGGAAAATAACTAGTAGTCCATACACTGGGATGAGCCAGTATTGGTGGAGCAAGTGATACCCTACGCTGCACCGGTTTGGATCAACGATTGGGTTGGCCAGCAGGTGGTCAAGGTCAATCAGGATCCCTGCCAACAGCAACAAGGAAGCCCGCTTGAATATTGACCGATAGAAAACCCAGGCAATAGCCACCGGAACAACCACGTGCAACACCATATGTAAAAGGAAAGCGCTACTCATGCTAATATTGCTGCATATCTAGGAGAAGAAAAATAATTGTTTGCCCTTGCCATAGGGTTTATTACGCGTCAGTGCTTACTGGCAAGTAGACCCGGACTTTGTCCCAGGCAACGGTGATTGCACCTTTGGTGGGAGTAGTGGAAGTAATCTCAAACTTCAACCTTTCCTGATGCTGTCCTAGTATTTCTGGACTTACTTTTACCCTCAGAATGTCTTTTTCCTGGTCATAGTTATCTGCCAGGTGTTGTTCATGATCTTTGTTTAAAATGATGGTCCACTCCTCTTTCCCTGGTATAGTGAAAAAGGCGTAAGTACCCGCTGCCACTTCCTTCCCGTCTATTATTACTTCCTTATCAAAGGTGACAGCCGTTGCTTTATGCGCCCCCGTGACCCATACTTGGTCCAAGGCTACCAAGCCACCCCAGATCACGCGGCCTCTCACACCCGGTGCATGGTAACTAATTTTAATACTTGTTCCACCGATGGCACCCTGTGCTTGGGATGGAATACTCTTCTTGATGGTGTCCTGTTGAGCCGCCGTATTGCCAGGCGTGTCTTCCTGCACTACAGGAGCTGCCTGCTCCGGCGGGGTTTCTTGAGTAGAGGAAGTACAGGCACTCATGAAGACGGCCATAGAAGCCATGAGTGCGAGAGCGGCGAAATTATTTTTCATGATAGTTTTTAAAGGTGTAATATTAGTAAAAGAAACTTAAGAAAGCTTTGCGCCCGATTGCTTACAAAGCTTTCTTATAGAAGTGAGGAGACAAAGTAGAGCGCAAATCCAGAAAGTACCATGATCATACTGAGAGAGCCCCAAGCCCACGTCATACGGCTCATAAGGACGGCACAGAGTGAATTGTGGCTCCTTGAGAGAGCCATGCGGGAACAGCCTGAACAGGTTGCGGCGCAGGTGGCTCTGTTGGAGGCGGCCGTGCTCGCCAACCTGCTTAAGGCAAGGGAAACCATCGAAGCGGTCCCATGCTGCAGGGAAGCATGGGACACACTGGCAGGTAGGTCCATGAAAGCAACCCTCCACCAAAGACCCTGCCCCGCTTGGATGGTTGAAGGTCCCGGTCCCGGAAATTGCCGAGAGGCAGCTGGCGGTAGTAAGTGGGCAAGGCACAAAGGAAGCCTAGTCAAACTTGGCATCAGGGAAGGGACAGGAAGCGGAAGAGGGGAGACTCTACTAACTTCTAATGAGTGCGAAGGATTTACCTGTGTTCCTGGAGCCCTATCGAACAGTAAGCCCAGCAACAGGAAGTGGTTACCGGTCCGACGCTCCCATAAGTGTCGTCCCCAGGGGAACCTTGTTTTGCCCCGTCAGAGTTCCAGCTCGCTGCCGGTATCCATATGGCTGTTCCTGAGGTAGTAGCCCAAGGTCAGCTTGGCCAACTGGTAGGCATCCTCCCGCTCCCCGCGCTCCACCTGGTGCAGCACGTACTCCACCCGCGATCGGCAGTAGTTGATGATGTGGTCCAAGTGGTCCTCGGTGAACCCGTGGTTGGCCAGGCCGCCGAAAACCAGCTGCGCCTTCCCCATCTGGTCGGCAAGCGCATGGCCGTTGTTGCCGTGCGCGTCCCCCAGCCCCTCGACCTCGGCCAGTATCCGGGCCAATTCCCCATTGCTTTTTTCCCTGTACGGCATCCCTGTTGTTTATCCCTGATGTACGGCAAGAAGCGGTTCGGCAAGCGGGCTGGCCGTCGCCCTGCCTAAAAGGTGTTCCCAGGAGGTGCCCGGCAAAGTGGTGGCCGGCACTGCCCGCCGCACCTTCGTCACCATCAGGACGTTATAGGGCACGGGCCTTCCCTGGTATACCTTGGAGTGCCGGTGGATCCCGCCCGAGTGGCAGTACTGGTCCAGCGAGTAGTCATCGAAGCACCCCATCAGCTCGACCTGCACATCGGCCACCAGGTACCTCTTGGGCCCAAGCTGCAGGAAGCCGCCCTTCTGGATCGTGCCGCCCAGCCTGGCGTTGACGACGTCGAAGTCGCTGGAGTCGAATATGAGCTGGTCCTCCCCCTCGCTTATGTCCAGGTCATAAACCGTGAACCTAGGGTAGGTGGGTATTCTCCTGGAGTCAACCTCCGGTATTCGCTTTAGGTGGATACCGGCGCGGCAATCTATGGGTACCTTCTGCGCCCTCAGGAAAGAGGAGGCGTCAGTGCCAAATATTGAATTATATGCCTTCCGAAGTAAAGATAATATCATGCACACCTAATAATTTTCCATAGATAAATGACAAATGAATCCCCTCTCCCTGCACTTGCCGGCTACACTGACAAAGAATTGTACAAGAAGAATGCGCTTGGCGAATATATCAAAATAAAATATGATTATAAAAACCCAGTTAGGCCTATTACCTGCGAGCTAGCTTGAAATCCTGTAATCTGCAAGGGCGGAAGGTATGAGGGAAAGCATAAGAGAGCGCTATCAGCTAGGCAACTATTCCCCGCACTGCTGATTGTCTCTCATCTTCAGGTACCCCAATGGCCGAGGGTTAACCCCTACATTGTGGAAGTGCACGGGCACTACAAAGATGATAAAGGCAGGTGAGTAACATCGATGGAAATACGGTCATACCCAAAAGACCAGATATCTTCTTCGTGGCAAACACTGATGTGCCTAAACCCTGCGATAAGTATTGGCAAATCGTGAGCACATGCTATGAGGCAGCCAAGGAAATTGGTTTATGGAAAGGTATATTTTACTCCAGCAACCTTTGCCAATGTGTCCTCAACCAAAAGGAGTATTCCTGTTATATGGGAATTCATTGGGTTGAGTACTTCATTGTCAAAGACGGAAAATGTGAGGTAAGTTAGTAATACATACGGCCAAAAAAAAATCTGACTATCAGCTTACTGTGGGGGCAAAGGGGCCAGTTGTTGTTTTGGAAGTACTATCTATTATACCTAAGCACTTTCCAAAAGGAAATCAAAGGGCCTAAAACATTCCCATAGAGGTACTGTGTTGTATGGTCAAATTATTTCTTGTAGGATGAACTTTACACAAGTCCGTCAGCCGACAAATTGCTAGTTTGGTCAGCTTTACGTGGACGGTTACCGTTAATAGATTATTGAAGCCTTCAACTTCTGGCCGTGATTTTATGCAGGTGAGTAGAAGGTGGTTGCTAAAAACCTACTTAATCTATGAAAAGCATACCTGTTACGTTTCCCAACTCAAAAGGCCAAATGTTAGCTGGCAGGGTGGAAATGCCGGTTGATGGCCGTCCCCATTCTATCGCCTTGTTCGCGCATTGCTTTACCTGCTCTAAAAACCTCACCGCTATCCGTAATATTTCCAGGGCTTTGAGTTTGCAGGGTATTGCGGTGCTCCGGTTTGATTTTACCGGGCTGGGGCAGAGTGATGGAAATTTTGAACAGGCTGGGTTTTCTTCTGATGTGTCCGATTTGGTCAGTGCCGCCCATTTTCTGGAACAGCATTACAAAGCCCCCGTCCTGGCCATTGGCCACTCCTTGGGCGGGGCGGCTGTGCTCATGGCAGCCAATTCATTACCCACGGTAAAGGCCCTGGTCACCATAGGGGCGCCCTGCCACCCGGCCCACGTCCGCCATCTGTTGCATGATGACCTGGAAACCATTGAACGGGAAGGAGTGGCCATGGTAAACATAGGAGGAAGGCCTTTTCCCATAAAAAAAGAATTTCTGGATGATTTAAGCGAGTTTAACCCAAAACTGGCCATAAACACCTTGGGTAAGGCTTTGCTGGTGCTGCACGCTCCCCAGGATGTTGTGGTTTCCATTGACAATGCCGCAGACATCTACCAAGCGGCCCGACACCCTAAAAGTTTCATCTCGTTAGATGGGGCAGACCATTTGCTCAGTAACCCTGAAGACTCTTTCTACACGGGGGAGGTCATTGGCTCCTGGGTAAAACGCTACCTGCAGCTGCCCGAAGCGGAACCCATTAACGCCCGCAAACGCGTGGCGGTCCGCATTGGCCCGGATGCCCTGACCACTGAGGTAATGGCGGGCGGACATTCCTTTATGGCCGATGAGCCGGAATCGGTAGGGGGACTTAACCTGGGGCCAACGCCCTATGACCTGCTGACTGCCGGGCTGGGCGCCTGCACGGCCATGACCCTGCGCCTGTATGCTGACCGCAAAAAGTGGCCCCTGCAAAATGTTCTCGTGCACCTGCACCACGAAAAGGTGCATGAGGTAGATTCCGAAAGCCCCGAAAAGAAATCTTTCCTGGACCATATATGGCGGGAAATAGAGCTGGAAGGCAACCTGACTAAGGAGCAGCGGCAGCGGCTTCTGGAAATAGCGGAAAGGTGCCCCGTGCACAAAACGCTGCACAAACCCGTAAAAATAAGTACCACTCTTTTGCCTGACCCTAAAAATTCAGGCACTCCTGATTAAACTAAACCTAACAGAATAAATTCATGAAAGCTATTTGGAATAATCAGGTAATTGCCGAAAGCAATGATACCGTTGTGGTGGAAGGCAACCAATACTTCCCCCTAGAAGCAGTAAAAAAAGACTTCCTCCAACCCTCCGATACCCATACCACCTGCCCCTGGAAGGGACTGGCATCTTATTACACGCTGCAAGTAAATGGCGAAAGAAATAAGGATGCTGCCTGGTATTACCCCGAACCAAAGGATGCCGTAAAACAAATTAAAAACAGGGTGGCCTTCTGGAAAGGCGTAGAGGTAATACAGTAAAATAATTCAGATGAAACAATATGAAGCCATTATTATCGGTTCAGGACAGGGTGGTACGCCGCTGGCTATGAAATTAGCCCAGCAGGGCTGGAACGTTGCGCTGGTAGAAAAGCAATATGCCGGCGGCACCTGCGTAAATGTGGGCTGCACCCCCACCAAAACAATGATTGCTTCGGCCAAAGTGGCTTATACCGTAGCTCAGGCAGGTAAATGGGGAGTAGAAGTCAACGATTTTAAATTACACCTGCCGGCCGTACTGGAGCGCAAAAGAAAAGTAGTGGAGAGTTTTCGCCAAGGTTCAGAAAAGGGAATGGAAGAAACTGAAAACCTGTGCTTTATCAGAGGTGAAGCCTCTTTTATAGATAGAAAAACCTTGCGGGTTACTTTAAAAGATGGTGGAGAAGAAACCCTGTCCGCCAATAAAATATTTATTGACGTTGGTACCCGGGCTGCCCTTCCCGATGTAGCAGGTTTAAGAGAGACAGATTACCTTACCTCTACCACCCTCCTAGAGCTGGAGGAAGTACCCGAACGTTTGATTATTCTGGGGGGCGGCTACATTGGTCTGGAATTCGGCCAGATGTACCGCCGCTTTGGCAGCCAGGTAACGATACTGGACCATAACCAAAGGTTGCTACCCCGGGAGGATGAAGACATTGCCGCCGAAGTACTAAAATTTCTGGAGGCAGAAGGTATTCAGGTAATCACCGGGGCGCAAACCACCAAGGTGCAAAAGGAGGGGAAATACCTTAACGTTACCCTGAAAATAGGTGACGAAGAAAGAATAATTACGGGTTCCCATATCCTGGTCTCAGCCGGCCGTACGCCCAATACTGATACCTTGAATTTACCGGCCGCCGGGGTGGAGCTGGATAAGCGCGGCTACATAAAAGCAAATGATAGACTGGAAACCTCAGCGCCGGGTATCTATGCCATCGGTGATGTTAAGGGCGGACCGGCCTTCACCCACATATCCTACAACGATTACCTGATACTTTATGAAAACCTGGTGGAGGGAAAAAACGATTCCATCCAAAACCGGATGGTGCCCTATACCATGTTTACCGATCCGCAGTTAGGCAGGGTAGGTATAACCGAACAGGAAGCCCGGAAAAGTAACCTGAATATAAAAGTTGCTACCCTACCGATGGCTCATGTAGCCCGGGCCATAGAAATCGGCGACACCCGGGGCATGATGAAAGCAATTGTAGATGCCGGTACCGGCAAGATACTTGGAGTGGCTATCGTGGGGCAGGAGGGCGGTGAAGTCATGTCGGTGCTGCAAATGGCCATGGTGGGGAATGTTACCTGGCGGCAAATAAAAGACATGGTGTTTGCGCATCCGCTCTATGCCGAATCGCTGAATACCCTTTTCATGAAACTGGAGAAAGAGGAATGATTCAGGCCTGTAAGTACATTGATATTGGAAAGTAGGTCGGTGCCTAGCTCTTATGATTGCAGGTATGATTTTATAGATGCCAAGTGGGAGAAAACCAGCAGCATACGAAAAGCAGGATTGGATGGAATCGGCTATTTCAATTCCATGACAAATTTAGAGGAAAACAAAGCAACATATAGGGAAACTCCCCTTTCACTACACTGTTTTCACAAATGGAGGGTAAGTCTACGTATGGGAACAGCGCCATCCTTCATAGAAGAAAATAAAGTCCCTTGGAGTACATAAAACTGTTAAGTTTTATGTACTCCAACCGATAACACATGATTATGACCATAAAATTATCCGTAAATAACCTGATACTTATTATACCATAAAAGAAAATAAGTATTAAATGATATGCGCTTCAGACACTACTACTACCTGCCGTAGCATGTTCCTGGATGTAGCGGCTCATTTCTTCCCCAATCTGCATCAAAGAGTTTTGCTCTTCTTTCGTAAAATCATAAGGAACAGGCTTTGCAATTCCAAGCGTGCCATAAAGATTTCCCTTAAGTAGCATTGGAACTGCAATGGAGCCTTCCACTTTCGTTTCCTTTGCTGCGGGCCGGGCCACACCTGAATTGTCCGTCTGTAAATTGCACATCTCGACCGGCTCCTTCCGTTCAGCAGCAATACCCGCCATTCCTTTTCCAATTGGAATTTCTGATAATTTAGGCACTAGGAACTCGGGTATACCCTGTTGTGCTTTCAATTTTAACATTCCAGAATCCTTATCAAGGAAATGGATGGTGCCAGTAGTGCAGTCAAAAGACGAAATTATCTCAGAAAGAAGCTGTTGCCAATTAATTGCTGATGCATGGTGCTGAAGGGTGGCTAGAATGGCAGAAGAAGTAGAAGGCATATAATCAACATTTAAATGAAAATTTGCTGTAGTTCGCTAAATCTTAGTTCAGGACAGGATTAATCTGAGGCATATCAAACGTATGTTGCTGCTGCTTTGCCCCCAAGTGGTGGAGAATAAGTTGGTAGACCTCCGTGGCCGGAATATCTGCTGAAGGAGCCAATTCGCTCTTGTTGGTGATGAAGACAGGCCATTCGTCTTTCGTATCAGGAATGCGCCCATGCGAACCTTTCACAAGCGTGGCGTCTAGCGGAATGATATCCATCAACGTTCTGAACCCTAGCTTCTTCTTGAGGAGTTTAGTGGCAACCAAGGGCAATAGAAACTTTATTTTGGGGTCTGCGAACATTTCTACCGGGTCATATCCAGGCTTTTTATGTATCTCTACCGTTCGCGCAAAGTCCGGGGCCTTTTTATCATCAAGCCAATAGTAGTAAGTGAACCAGGCGTTTTTGCGGGCTACTGCTACCAGTTCTCCGCAGCGGTCATGGCCCAAGCTATATTTGTTTCGTTCGTTGCCGGCCAATACTTCTTCCACACCCGGTACCTGTCCGATAATCCTTTTTACTTCTTCCACCCGGCTCCTGTCCTTTACATAGATATGGGCTACCTGATGGTCTGCCACGGCAAAGGCTTCGCTGGCACCTGCATCTAAAAGCTCCAAACCTCTTTCTTCCCTTAAGGCAATAAAGCCATGCTGGCGTAGCACTCTGTTCAGGTGCACAGGTTGGTTTACTGCTGAAATACCATATTCTGACAGTACAATTATATTGGCACCTCTGGCTTCATAGTAGGTAATCAGGTCTGCACATACGGCATCAATTTCTTGCAGGTCGGTGGCAATGCGGGTATCGCTTGAGCCCATGCGTTGCAGGTTGTAATCCAGGTGCGGCAGGTAGATGAGCGTAAGCGTCGGGTCATACAGGTCATCTGTTATTTTAGACGCATCGGCAATCCACTTGCTTGACTTGATAGAGGTTTTAGGCCCCCAGTAATGGAACAGCGGAAAGGTTCCTAATTTTTGCTGCAGCGTATCGCGCAAACTGGCGGGGTGGGTGTAACAGTCGGGTAGCTTACGCCCATCGGCCAGATACTGTGGTCTTGGGGTAAGGTAGTAATCAGCGGAAGAGTACATGTTGTACCACCAGCACATATTGGCGCAGGTAAAAGAAGGGTCAAGCTTTTTAGCGGTTTCCCACACTTTTTCAGCCTGAACCAGTTTGTTTGACTGTCTCCAGAACTTTATTTCGCACTCTTCATGAAAATACCAGCCATTGCCTACAATACCATGCTCCTGCGGGGTTTTACCTGTGAGATAAGTAGCCTGGGCAGTACAGGTCACAGCAGGAAATACCGGACGGATAGCTGCCCCCTTTGCTTTTTGCGCAGACCACTCCGCTAAAAAGGGTGTATGCTTACCTATGAGCGATTGGGTGAGCCCCACCACGTTGATGACCACCGTTTTTTGCATGTTGGTTTTCGGTTATAGTTTCAATGACCCACTCCAACTCCCGCTGAATGGAGTGGGCTAAATCTGTTTTTAATCCTTCAGGTAAAACCTCCCAGGTATAGGTCTCCACTTCCAGGTGATGGGTGATGTGCTGTTTGTTCAGGAGCGCCAGAACCTGTTGTATATCTTCTTGGGTTGATTGCAAGCCGTTATATGTATCTGTGAAAAGCGGCACATGAAAGTGCGTTCTCCACTCTTGGGCATTAGTTTCCTGTATGGCATCTAAAGCCAAATCAAGGTCGGTGTAGTGGGTAAGGGTACCATCATGGTTCTTTGCCACCACTTGGTGCAGGTAGGTTGACTCAGCGAAAGGGGAAAGCGTTTCTTTTAGGGCTGCTCTACCCGTGGCATCAGAAGGCAATCTTACTTTCAAGGCCGCGCTTAGCTGTATTTTGCCAATTTTAATGCCTGCGGAAGTAAGCTTCGCAAATGCTTCTTCTGGCTGTTCAAAGGCAAGCGCAAAGTGGCAAACATCATAACAAACCTGCATATGGTTTAGTATGGTTTCCTTAGCCATGGTTGGGCTATAGCTGTGGTCCTCACTTAGCCTTTTAATTCCTTTCGGAAGTAGCCAATTCTGGAAATATCTAATTATCTCTTCGCTGTTCTCAAGCAATCCGTCCGGCTCTGGCTCCAGGTCTATGTGGATAGTCTTTCCGGTCTGTTTCCTGATATGAAGCAAGGAATCTACCAGCTCCAGTAGGTTCGCGGTGGCGCTGGCGAAAACCGTATCCGTTTCGGCTTGGCTAGGGTGCCAGGGTTTGTAAGATAGCGGCGAGGTGGAGATGCCGCCCTCCAAACCTTCGGGCAGAAGCGTTGCCAGGATATGAGCCAGCCGTTTGGTATACTCCAACCGGGCGTTAGTGGTCCAGTCTGGTTTGTGTACCCCGTCTTTTACTACCTGGTTATGAAATCCTCCGTACGGGAAACCATTCATGGTGTACACATACAGTCCATGCTTTTCCAGCCATTCCTGAAAGTCTGCAAGTATGTGTTGTTGGGCTAATTCTCTGCTTGCCAGATCTGAAAGGCGCAGCCCAATACCGAATGGTTTGTCAGGAGACAGGTTATTTTTAAGGGTTGGCAAATACTCTCGTAAATTACTAAAGACATCTTCCCAGGTTTCACCAGGGTGAATGTTGGTGCAATAAGACAAATGTAGGTGGTCGTTTACGCGCATTTTCAAAATTATAAGTGTAGTAAAGGCTTTACGCGGTAGGGGCAAGTAATTTGACAGTCTGCCATTGCTGCAACTGGTTCACAGCTTCTAAAATCAAAGCCTCATCCAGGTGGTGCACTTCCACGCCAACGCCTATTTTCTGAAGCAGCATGATGGTCAATTCTCCTCCCAGATGCTCCCTGAACTCCTGCAACCCCTGCAAAATGTGTAGCTTTTGGGCTGGTGTTTCTAACCCTTTTGACAGCTCCGGCACATATAGGTCAAAGCCCAGGTCTGATAGAAGATTTAAAATATCTTCGCACTCTTTTTCGCTCAACATGCCGGCCAGTTTAGAATACGTGACGTCCAAGGCAAGGCCAATGGCAACAGCCTCTCCGTGGCGTAGCTCATAATTGGTTATCTGCTCCAACTTATGCGCCGCCCAGTGCCCAAAGTCCAGGGGTCTTGATGAACCAAACTCAAAGGGATCGCCGCCGCCAATGTGCTCCATGTGCATCTCGGCACAACGGAAAATCAGTTCCTGCATGGGTGCCATTTTCCGGGCGGCCAAGTTTTGTGCATCTTGCTTTATCTGTTCATAAAAAGCGGCATCTTTAATCAGGGCCACTTTCACGGCCTCCGCTATGCCGCCGCGCCAGTCGCGGTCTTCTAAAGTGAGCAGAAAATTGCTATCGTTAAGTACAGCGAAAGGCGGTGCAAACGTGCCCAGGAAGTTCTTTTTACCAAAGGCATTCATACTGTTCTTCACGCCTACGCCAGAATCGTTCTGAGAAAGCACAGTGGTTGGAATTCGTATAAGGCGAATGCCCCTATGTGCCGTTGCGCCGGCAAAACCTACCATGTCCAACACGGCACCACCACCAATGGCCACCAGGTAAGAGTGCCTGCACACCCCTAAATCGTTGATAGCCTCCAGCACTTGGTTCAACAAAGCCGGATTGTTCTTAGCCTCTTCTCCGCCAGGTATCAGCACAGGAGCGGCAACTGCAGTTAGGGTATCAGAATGATAGGCGGAATAAGCAGCTATATCATTAGCTATTTTTGGGTGTGCTTTTGCTACCCCTTCATCCAATACAAAAAGCACCTTAGTCGGTGCAGCACTGCTATCTTTTAATTTTACGATATCGGCCAGAAGGTTATTCTCCTTCTTGAAAATGCCTTCTGTAAAATAGACGCCGTAGGTAAAGGGTACTTTGAATTCTTGTATGATTGGTTTCATAGAAATACGTTGATGAACCTGTTAGGGGTTTTTACATCCTATTTTCAAGTGGCATACCTGGCGTAAGTTTCCGCTTGGTTTTGCGTTTTCAGGCTACTATTAGAAAACAGCCTGAAAACAGAAGCCTTATTGCAGACGAGTGCAAAAGCGGGAGATTCCGCCTGCAAAAAATTAAATTCTCTAAGTTCGGCTTTAGCTTTTTTATAACTAGAAAAAAGAGCTTTTAGTGCTTAAATAAAGCCTTCTTAATTTTTTTACATATCCTGAGTTCAGGGTGACATTCAAAAGTAAATGTACCAAGAAGTTGCCTGGCCCTGCATGGTATTCCCGTTCATCCCCCTTTAAAGGCAGGGCTGTTAAGTTCTGCATCAATGGCCTGCTTTTGTCAAGGTTGCCTTGTAAATGTTACATATTTTGGGGCTCGCGCCTCACTGAAGTTATAAACTTCAAGTCATTATAGGTCCAAGTTGAAAACTTGAACCAGTGAAAATTTTAGAACTTAACGGCACTGCCTTCAAAGGGGGACGAAATGCGTGCGATATCTAAAATACTAAAGTTGAGTTTTGAGCACGTTTAAATTTAGCATTTTGCTGCAAATGGCCATAGCAAAAATCTGCCGAAACACTTTTGTCGCTTATAAACCCAAGTTTTAAAAAGCTCTAAACAGCTTCCATATACAAGTCGCTTTTTAGAACTTACGTAACGGCAAAGTTCTTGGCAATGTAGCGTGACACAGGCAGGAGCAAAAGCACCAGAAGCCCATACTGCCAACCGGCAAATCCTGCCGCCATGCTTGCATTCATCACAATCAAGGCCAATACGCCTGCTTTCACTGCCCGCATAATAGAGGCAGGTTCTTTGGTTGGCATGGCTTTAAAAAGTGGCGGAAAAATAAGGAAAGCAAACAGCAGCAGGAAAGGCAGGCTATACCATACGTTAAATTGTGGTAATAGGGTTAAGCTGATAATACCGCCTATTACCATGGTATACAGTAAAACAGCTCCCTTTAAAGCCGAGCTGCTGCCCCCATGTACTTCGCCGCGGCTGACCATGGTTATAGCTGCTATATACACAATGGGAATTAACGCCAAGTACCAGAACTGCTCTACGGCAGCTGGAATGGCACTGATACCTAAAAGCAAGTTACCCCCTCTGCAGGCTCCCATATTCACAGGGCCAAGTAGAGCATGGTGCTTGCCTTTCCAGTCGTACAGCAGGGCACAGGCGGCAATTGCAATGGCTATGAAGGCACTAAGTTCTGACACTTGCCAGGCTGCCAGTATACCTACGGCTAAAAGAGAAGCCCCAAGAACGGCGGCACCTGAAACAGTGGCTTGGCCGCTGGGAATTGGTCTTTCAGGCCGCTCCTGCCTGTCCAGGTCTGCATCAAAGACATCATTAAAAACCACACCGCCGCCATATAGGCCAATAGTAGAAAGTACCAGCCATAAGAGTGGCAGCAGGCTTGTAAAAGAGAAAGAGCTGTATCCACCAACCGTTAGAGAGAGAAAGGCACCTGAAGCCGCAAAACCCATCAGAATATCTGCTATGGCAGTCACAATATTAGCTGGTCGCATCAATCTGATATAGGCACCTATCTCCATTACTTTACAATGTTTTCTTTCAGTTCGTTTCTAGTTTTAAACTCTCCCACTACAGGAGTCTGCCCCCCTCTAAGAACTGAGTTATCCTGGAATTTATCGCGTTGGTCAACGTTTGCCGGCTGTAGCCAATCAGATTCGTTCATCTGGCCACTCTGCCCGAATGCATCTAGGGCGTTTTGGTAGCATACCATACGGACATCTTCTGCCGGTATACCTCGCTCCAGCATTAGCGAAGCTGTCTTAGGAACCGATAATGGGTCACTTACCCCCCAGTCTGCCGAGCTGTTCACAATAATCCGCTCTGTGCCGTACTGCTTCACAATCTCTACCATGCGCTCGTTACCCATTTTAGAGTTAGGGTAAATGGTGAAAGCGGCCCAGAAACCTCCATCCAGGGTGTCTTTCACGGTTTCTTCGTTATTATGGTCTACAATCACCATATGGGGCTTGATTCCATGTTCCATGGCAACCTTCATGCTCCGGATGGTGCCCGCCTTTTTATCGCGATGCGGGGTATGAATCTGCACCGGCAGTCCTACCTCTTTGGCCAGGTCAAGTTGTAGCCGGTAATATTTGTCTTCGGCGGCTGTCTGGTCATCGTAGCCAATTTCGCCAACCCCCACTACGCCCTCTTTGAGGACGAAAAGCGGCAAAAGCTCCATTACCTGCTCGGCCAGGGCCTCGTTGTTGGCTTCTTTTGAATTAAGGCCTATGGTGCAGTAATGTTTGATCCCGAACTGACTTGCCCGAAACCGTTCCCAGCCCAGCAAACTGCTGAAGTAGTCTTTAAAGGAACCAATTTCAGTACGCGGCTGCCCTAACCAGAAAGAGGGTTCAATAATGGCAACAATGCCGGCTTCCTGCATCCGGGCGTAGTCGTCTGTTGTCCGGGAAGTCATGTGAATATGCGGGTCAATAAACATCATTTTTTCTGGTGCCATGGTGAAAAGGATTAGGTTAGTTTGCCGGCAGAGATTTGCGGCCGATGTAATTCCAGTTAAGCTCTCCGGTTTCTATTTTGTTTTTCAGGACTGGGTGTGCTTCCAGCAGCTCTTTAGCTGGAATGAAGTTGCTTTGGGAGCAGGCCAAAGCGGCAGCTTCCTGCTGAATCTGTTCCGGGTGCGCGAATACCCTCTTGATATCTTCCATCAGGAACGCATTTAGGAATGGCCCCACCGGCCGCCAAAGTTCAGGGGTTACGGTGCGCCCTGCTGCCCAGCGTTCATGGGCGTAATCCGAAAGGATGCGGGCAAGCGTTGGATTGCTGCGTATTTCCAGGCCGTAAATGCGATAGAGTGGCTTCCCTACAAACACTGTCTTCAACACCAGCTGGTTCCAAGCCCCTTCGTCCAGGTAATCGGCGGGGTAGGGGTTGTCCAGGGCAATAGCCTCAAACACCGTACCCATGTTGGTTCTGATGCCTTCAGCCGCTCTGAGTTTAAAATCTCCAGGATAAGGAAGTAGTGGCAAGCTGGCATACAAGGCCACCAACTCACCCATCTCTGCCGTGCTGAAGAGCTGGTTTAGCTTATGTAAGAACTCGTTCTGGTCTTGGTGCGGAATAGAAAGTAGAAGAAGCGTGCGGGCTGTTTGGTCGGTGGTCCATTTAGAAGGGTTAAATCCTGGCCGCAGGACGTCAGCCTTACTAAGTTCGCTCTCTTGCAGCTGTAACACAGTTTTCCCTACGAAACGCGGAGCCGCGCTAAAGGCCCAGTATAGTTCTCTGGCACTGTTGGCACCTTTAACTTTTTCTAACTTATCATTTAGCCAATCTGTAGCTTCATCAGAAGTGTTTCTTTTGAATAATTCATAAAGAAAGTCACGGGACTTTTCTACATCAGCTTGAAACACTTGCATAAGGAATTAAGGTAGGGGTTGACTTTTCGTGTACATTTGAGGTAGTACGGCTGTTAATTTTCCAAGTTATTGAACTGCCCTAACCATAGCTGTTTGCCTTTTTGCCAGTAAACTAAGGTAATGGCTTTAACTCCAAGGCTGACGCCGTTCTGGAATGGTACAGCTTTTTCACATCCTTGGCAGAAGGTCCTTGTTTGGCTTCCCAGTCCTTTCGTGTAGGGGCCTCTTTCCAAGGCATTTCACCCACTAGTATCTTAGGTACATTGATAAACACTGCATTACCGCTTCTTTTGGTAATAGCATCTACTGGTATATAGGTGTCTGTCTTGAAGATCAGCCCCCGTGGCACCAGGATATAGCCCCCTGTGCCACCGCTGGCTTTCACCACCTTTTCCACAGTGCCTATATCGCCGTTGTCAGATCCTTTAACGGTATCTCCTTCCTGTACATTTAGGGTTTGCTCAGGAGCAGCAGTGATGGTGTTTAGGGCCCTCAGGAACTCTTCTGTTGTAATCACAGCATTGGAGACTAACGGCAAATTCAAATGTACTGCAGCTTCGTATTCAGGAATGCTGGTTGCGCCCATGGCATCTTTTAGCATAGTTACATCATAGCCGTCTTCTATGGCATGGCGGGCCGTAGACTCACAGCATAGATTTGCAGCCATGCCCGCAATTACCAGGTGCGTGATACCCAACCGTTGCAGATGGTCGGGCAGGTCGCTTCTGAAAACATTGCAGGTTTTATGTGGCAGCAAAATTATATCTCCCTGCTGCGGCTGCAAGTCGGGGTGAAAGTCTGCCCCCCAGCTATCCGCCAGAAACATCTTCTTTTCAAACATGATGCGGTTAATGCCGCTTCGTTTTTGCAACTTCTCATTAATGTAATCATCTTCTGTGTAAGCCATTGGTCCGTAAAGCACCGGTATCCCACTTGCGCGCGCCCCTTCAATTGCCTGCTTAAGATGCGTTATCGTATCCTGAAGCTTAAGCGAGTTTTTGGTCAGTTCATATACCGCTCCACCCTCCGAAAGAAAATCATTTACAGGGTCTATGACTAACAAAGCAGTTTTGTCCAGCGGAAAAGGAATCGTGTCTTCGGCCTTTGGCAAATAAGTAGCCTTGAAATGGAAGCTTTGGGAGGATGTTTGTTTCATGACCAACTGGTATGTAAAGATTTAAAAGGATAAACCTATGATGCTATAGCACTGCTTTGTTACCCGTTTCTACGGGCACCCTGCAGGTCGGTTGGCTGATGGAGATTTATATAGCAGTGCATGCCCTATCCTAAGCACACCTCCTTCTAAAACCTAATAAAAATAATCGTCAACATTCATCAAAGGTGTTCTTACCCATGGCTAGAATGAAGGGTAGCAAAGAGCCAATCATAGGCAAAACCTAGCTGATTTTTAGGGGAAATGGGTATCATAAAGCCTCCATGGTTGACTTAGGGAAAGCATGTAGCTGGCTTAAAGGAATTATATACAAGGAAGTATATACCATTATTTTCCAGCAAGGAAGAATTAATGCTGCAACTGCTCATAATATACCATGAACTTTTGAAAATCAACCTATGCTCCTTGGCCTATGCAGAGCAACTAACATGTAAATGGCGCCTTTCACAAATTGTGCAGGTGTTGGAGAGCTGCTGTTTTGATACACCCGTTGGTTGTATAATGGACAATATTGGCTTAGAGGCAACTCAATCAGTACATAAATTCACAAAAATTATCATAAGTTTTTTTGAAGATTGGATTGGCGCTTTTCCTTTATTTTTCAGTTACAGTATGACAAGTCAAAAGCCCAGACAATGGCTGAGCAGACTGCCCAGGAAATAAAAGGAGCCATCATGGTTTCGGTATCGTTTCAGGATAAAAAATGCTTCCTGTCTACAAGTACGAAAAAACAGTCCTACATAAATTAAGAGAATGATGAAACCAGCCTTCCGCGCTGCAAATCAGTAGTACTAGAAACAGTCCCCGTACTTCTTTCTCTCCATTCATTTCTAATGCTACGCAATAAATCAGTAGGCAAAACTTTAATCTGCCTCTTCTTACTTGGTTTATTATAATTCTAACAAGCTTTAGGGCAACGTCTATTTCAAAACCAAAAAGTAAAACAGTCGTTTTGTAAAAAAGAGACTCCCTGCTTTTTGCATTTCATCAGTTAAAAGGTAATTCCTTGGCATTCAGATAAATTTGGGTTTCTTCTTGGTAGTGAATCAGCAATAACTGTCCAATTAACTTCCTCCTTTTATACCTGATAACCTTTTCACCTTAAAGATATATAAACTATGGACCAGAACGAAGAGCAAGAAACCAGACGCGGCACTATGGCCTCTGCAGCAGCGGGGGCTGTAAGTGTTGGCATTAACATGATGAAGGAAAAATTCACTGAGTTAAGCCATGATGCTGATAGTAAAAAGCTGAAGGCTTCGGCCAACTTTCCAATGATTCGTTTACCAGAGGGGTATGAAATAGAAAGAATAGCTGGAGGCCTTACCTACCCCACTTCAGTTACCTGGGATGACCAGGGCAATATGTACATAGCCGAGGCTGGAGGAACCTTCCTGGATGAGGAAGATGCCTCGGCAAGGATTCTGCGCCTGGAAGCCGACGGCATGTTCAGGGAAGTAGTCAATCTTGATGGCAAAATCTATCCTGCCATATCAGGCATGACCTGGCACAACGGAGCTTTCTATATAACACATAGAGAGATGGATTTTCATGGTGCGGTGTCTAGGGTAACACTAGATGGTGAAGTAACGCAGATACTGGGCGGAATTGTTGACAGCAAGTCTGACCACCAGCCGAATGACATACGGGTGGGGAGAGACGGGAGAATGTATGTGTGTGTGGGCATAGGCGGCAACTCCGGGTATATGGATGAAAACATGATCCCGTTTGTGCTGAAGGCTCCTGACGGGCACCCTACCACGGCCAAAGATATTGTACTCACAGGTTACAACATTGAACTGCCTGATTTTAGGGAAGGGGGCAAGGGGACCGTATTAACTGGTGCCTTTGTGCCTTTTGGCACAGCAACCGAACCAGGCCAGGTAATTAAGGGCCGCAATAAGTGTGGCGGTTCAATTCTGGTGTTTGACCCGGAAAATGCCGAGGCTACGGTAATGCCTTATGCGTGGGGCTTCCGTAATGCCATAGGTATTGCATGGAACAGGGAAAATGAAATGTTCATAGCTGTAAATGGTTATGACAATGCTGCCGGCAGACCAATTAACGATTATCATGATGGCACTTACCGCGTGAGACAAGGTGCCTGGTACGGATGGCCTGATTTTGCGGCCAATTTTGAACCTGTTATTGATGCAAAGTTCAAACCAAGCAGTTCGGCTATTCCACCTACCTTTAAAGGTAAAGAAAGGGTTGCCAAAGAACTCCACTTTCTAATTGACCATGAGGCAAGTGGGTTGGAACAGCCAGATAAATCAATGATCCTGGCGCTGCATGAAGTAAACTCTTCTCCTTCAAAGCCAGATGTAGCGCCTCAAAGCTGGGGAGAGTACGCCGACCATCTTTTTGTGCCTGAATACGGCGATTTTCAGTGGATTACGAACCCAATGCGGGACAAGTTTGCCGGCAACCGTATCGCCCGAGTAGAGACAAGCGGCAGCGGTGAAAACACCTTGCATGCGTTTATTCAAAACGAGAAAATAGGTCCCGCTTCTCAGCAAGGCCAGCTGGGCGAAGGAATAGAAAGACCATATGATGTAAAGTTTGGGCCGGACGGCGCTATGTACATCGTTGATTTCGGATCACACCGCACCAGCCTGAAGCGCATTGCAGACGGACATTTCCCGATGGAATTTGACAGAGGGACAGGCATGGTCTGGAGAGTGACCAAAATAAAATAGAAGTTCATAAATTAAAGAGACTCTGATATCTGAGACAATTAATTAGCACATATACCAGAGCCTTCTTCTTAGAAACTTTTTTGATTCCAATCAGATATTCTGTTCCAGCTTTTTGTATGTTGGTTCCTTTGAGAAATGGATGTGAGGGGCACTTCCTAATTATATGACTTGCTTTATGATTACCCTAGGTAAAGCAAAGACTGAAATTTAAACAGCTTCTTAGGCTTGGAAAGCAGAGTTCCGCTTATGTTCTTTGGACACTTGGAGGTAAAGCCCCGCCTTTCTAAAGACCAGTCTTTAGAAAGGCGGGGCTTTACCTCCAAGTGTTTTGCTGGTTGGTTTCCTACTAGACGGCACTAGAGAGGAGTTCGGCGAAGACCTCTACGCCTAAATGTATCTGCCTGTAGAAAATAGGCCTGCCAGTAAAAGTAGCCTACCCCCTTAGCGATGACACCAACACTTTTCCTCCTACACCGCAAAATTCACAGGGTGTAATGGATGCTTTTCAAGAAAATGGGACAAGGTCCTAGCTTATATCTCCCCATGACTTTCGGGTACCCCATGTCTAGTTCGGCGCCTACGGCCCAACGGTTGCGAGGGGAAGGGTAAAATAGAAGGTGCATCCGCTACCCTCCAGGCTCTTCCACTCTTACTCTCCACAATCCTTTTCACGTGCAATCCCTGACCCGAGCTATCGATTTCACGCAGCTCATGGTTTTTGCTGAAGATGTCAAAGACTTTTTCCAGAAATTTCTCTTCTTTCTCACGTCTTTTCTGATTTCATTTAAACGATAGATAGTAATCAGCATATTTTTTGCACAAAAAAATAGCGCAAGTAATAAGCTACCAACTCAAAGGACTTATTACTTGCGCTAAAATTTGAACAGTTTGTATCAGTATCAGATCCAGGCCGTTCAATTAAACTTACTTTACCAGGTTCTTGAAAGCTGATCCAAAAATCAAATAGCTGGTATTTCCACCAATTGTTCCTTCATTTTGTCCCCAAAGAAATGGCCAGTCATCGTAGTTTTCAAAGTGGTCGGGCTTTCTGAATAAAATACCTGGGGCAACATTGCCCGGAATAAAGGAAAAATCAGCCCGGTTGTTGCCGTAAAAAACTGCTTTGGGACGGGTAGCACCCACCGTAGCCACCAATGAATAATTATGGTACGGATGGCAGCCAAACAGATAGTTCGCGGCCTTAAAAGCATGGCTGTCTTCTATGATCTCCGGAAAGTATTTGCTGGCGAAAGAAATGGTTGTACCAAAGTTCATCACGTCTCCGCTTCCTGCCCAGTTGGTAAGGCCAATAGGAACTCCGTAGGGATTATCTTTTTCAAGGCCCCCGATATATTCTTTGTACTTCACCACATACGGACGGAGCTTTTCTTTGTAAGAGGCGTCCAGGTGCGGAATAGCATCCAGTGCTGTTAAAAGGTTGCCACTCACGTTCCGTTCAAGGGCTGGCCATAGAAGTTGCTGGAATCTATCTACATATTGTTTTTCGCCGGTAGCAATGTAGAGTTGAAGGTTGGTGGACATATTGGCGGCATTGCCTCTGCCAGATGTATCCTGCGCCTGATTAGCGAGTAATGCTGTTGCCTCTTTCAATAGTCTTTTTGACTGTGTCAACGCGCGTGCCGAAAGATCATCGTTATAGCCTTTCAAGGCCCGGCTTGCTGCCGCAAACATGGTGGCTGCCCTGAGATCGAGTTCAGGCTCGCGGCTGGTAAATGCCCATAGATCATCCTTTACTCCACTGGATCGGCCGTCAGGAGCTACCTCGTAAGGACCAAGCTTTGGGTTATAAGGAAGACCGTCGGTTAGGGAGGCGGCGTCACCGAGGTGATGGTAATTATCCAGAACAGCGTTAGAGAGCGTTTGGGACATGTGGCCGATAATCTCGGCCTGCGCTACCAGGTTCAATATGCCGTGCTCAATAAACTGCAATACATCCGGTTTTCCATCTGGGCGGTGAAGATCTACATAACGCTGTTTCTGGTCAATGAACGTCTGATCACGCATGGGTTTGAAAGACTCCCATGTTCTCACAAAGTTCTGCACCACGCTAATGTTAGATCCGGTCTCGATGTCAAAATCTCCGGCATCGAAAAACCCGCCTACGTTTAGGCCAGGAATCAATTCCAAGGCTTTATACTTGGTATCGGTGGTTGGTCCCTGGGCGTGAAGGTCGAAGTGATCGGTGTTGGGCGGAGCCTGCCGATAACCCTCTTTGAAAGGTTCGCCATGCCACACCCTGTACGCCTCGTTCACGAACATGTGGTTCATATGTATTGGGATCCATATGTCGCTGGTGGCGTCGGTGATCTTATTATAGACGCTGTTGTCAATCAGGAAATTATTGGTCTTGATATCGCCGTACTGGATATAGTAGATACCCGGGGTCTTAACGGAAGAGAAATCGAATTTCACATAGTGGTATTTATAATAGTCTCCCCAAGACTTGATATTACCGGTGAATACTTTGGTGGCTTTGCCGTCATTACCTACTTTGTAGATGGATGATTTTGCCAGCGGTTTGTCTTTCTTATCAAGTTCAATAACTGCCACTTTGGGTTGCGAAGGGAGGTAACCTACTTGAGAGAAACCTATATTAGGCTCTCTTTCCCAACCTTTAATGGCATTTGGTTCAATGGTCCACGTCAACACCTTGCCCGTTTTTCCAGCCGGAAGTAAACTGCGAACCACAAACCAGCCGTTCTGCGCCAGCATACGGCCATCAAAAAGCATTAGATCTGCATTCTGTGAGGTAATTTTTACCAAACGTTCGGGTTCATCTGGTGCCATTAGTAAGGTGCGGCCAGTTTCAAGCGGAAGCGGATCAATGTATTTACCGGTCCCTCTGTCGTCGGCAGTTACATACCCTTTGTATTGCTTTGGCTTAAGGCTATTTGGTTTTGTAATGGTGTTGCCTACCACATAACGAGGGAATCTATTTGGGCGCCCATCCATTAAATAAGCCTTATTCCAATACTGGGAGGGAAGAAACTCCAGATTAAATCCGGCACTTCCTTCCATTGCTTTGGGAAGGGGTTTATCCAAGTAAACAGCTATTTCAACGCCTTTTCCCTTTGCTGTAACTACTACCCGTGAGTCGAAATTGTAATCTTTATACCGTAGGGTAGCCTCAATGGTCTTTGACGCACGGTCTACCTTACGGTTTAGTATTTCAGGAATAAGATCCCACTGCTCTGGTGTGTGGGACAATCTCACTGCGCCACCTTGTGCTGTTCTAACGCCATGGTGAATCAATTCTATACCGGCGTTCTTCTCATCGTTGAAACCCCCGGTAAAAAGATTACTGTACACCAGGACATTGACACCCTGCATCTCGAAATACTCCCGATCATTGAGTTTCAAATCCTGGCTGGCAGCATAGTTGAAGGCTGCCATTAGTAGCAGTACAACTGATAATAGTTTTCGTTTTTTCATGTTTATTGTAAAAATCCCTTATGAAACCGATTGCAATCCTATAAAGATATAACAAAAAGGTTAAATATGATATCAAAGGAATTAAAAAGAGCCGCCGCTACATTCTCGTCCGCAGATTATGAACTTTCTTTCATGACCTGATTTGACATTTACATCTGACAGTATTAATGAGAATTTAAGACATCTCTAGGCTAAAGAACGAAACCCGTATTAAAGCGCACCTTGGTTAAGTCCTTCAGAATTTCACGGCTCCTGTAAATTCCAACTCTTTTAGCGGATGAAGTTTGTATTTTATATTCTTGAAATTACTACTTAGGGGAGACTAACTCCACTGTCACCATACGCCTTGAAAAGGGTAGGCTTTCTCTCCGTCTGAATACAGAGGAAGAGATCCCTATGGTACCTACCTACATAGCTGGTATAGGGCTTGGCTATTTAGGTGTTCTTTGTTTTACCATGAGCAAACAAGACAATGCCAATGGCTCAGGGTAAATAATCATCTGGCTAAGAACACAGGATGCATGAAACAGAAGTGACATGGATAAGAGGGGATGGTAAAGGTTACTTTGGGGTAATAAAATCTACATTTTAGCCGGGGTCCAGTAAACCCGCCCGTTTTTAACTGTTTTTCTCAAACCAAGCGCGGGAAGTTTTTCCTGGAGGGTGCCCAAGTAGGTAAAATGGGGTAGGTCTGAGACAACCGTTTGGAACCAGCCGTGCCGGGCTAAAATAGTGCGCACCGCCGCCCGGCTGTGCTCGTTTATATCAAGGGCCAGCATGGAGATGTGCTGCGAAGCCCCGGGAGCCGAACCCGAGGACAGCACCGGCCTGGAGAAATCCTTGCTGAAGAATAGCCCTTGGGCTTCTAGCCGTAAAATCTCCTCCACCTGTTGTGCAGGCGCTAGGCCGCGGATCCTGGCCGCGTCGCGGGCACTCAGCTTTCCACGCCTCTGCCAGAAGGCTAGGCCCGGAATCACGCGGCGACTCCAAATTTTTTCTGTGTCCCGGTAGTTTCGCCGGGCTGCCCAGGTACCACGCGGAGTAATTCGCAGGTTCCTCTGGGTGGCTTCGCTGCGGGCCGCGAGCAATGCTTCCATCGCCTCCGTCTGCAACTCTACTGGAATGCCATTAATATTCTCTCGGCGGGTGTTTACCCGTACCTGCCAACTGGCGCAGCCAGCGGCATCAGTGAATATAATTGAGGGTGGGCAAACAACGCTGCCCTGAGCCACGAAAACCGCCCCATGGGCTTTTAGAATTCTGCGCGCCACCCAGTCGCCTGCCTCAGGCAAAGTAAACCCCCGGGGCAGATTCTTTTCAAACAACGAACCGCCTTGTGGAACTTGGGTGGTTATGCTGGTTGGCTCCGATGCGGGCACTAAGCAGGGGCTAGGAGGAGATGAAGTTGCCGCTGATTTTTCCCGTAAGCCGGAAAAATTAATTGATAGCAAACCACCGCCTAATATGATTAGGTAAATGGGTAGGAGCGACTTATTCCTAATGATTCTGTACGGGGATAGCATTACAAAAAAGATACAGTTCGTTTACCTGAATAAACATACGGAGTCCAGTTCTATATACACGTAAGCCCGTCTAGTTTTTGTTTCTTTCCCTTATCCTCGTGTTTGCATGTTTTACTTTTGTGGCAGCAGGAGCGATTTGCCTTTAAAGGCTATCTCTCACATTACTTCCTATAGGCAAGCTTGGTGCGGCAAAAGATAGCCTGCGTCTTTCTGTTTCCTTGCTGGTGTCTCAGTAAATAAGGTTGACCAGGTAAAGTTAGATGTTCCACATTCCTTTACCTTTGCAGGCCTTACATTGTACCTTACAAGTGAAGAGTAAAAACAGGCGCCTAGTACCAGCCTCGGCATTAATAGCGGATTTTTGCCTCTCCAATGAAGCATTGTTTACGTTTGTAACACCTAGAAATCCGTTCAAACCTTACTGGGCGACTTCTACCTCATCAGCACAGACAGCATATGAATTTTAGATTAAGAAAGAAAAACAGTTTAAGCTTTTTAGCGATTACAATACTCCTTTCTTTAGGCGGAACAGGTTGCTATGTTAATAACCAAATTGGCAAAATGGATTCTGCTAAAGAGCGCAAAGGAGACTATGCCAAACACTCCTACTATTCACCAGAAAAAGACGAATTCATAAGCCCCAAGGAAATCGTTTATTATGCTGATCAAGTAACTGGCGGAAAGTCTGGGTTTTGGAGGTTCTTTAAAACTTCTCCCAATGCTCCTGAATATGAGTTACCCAAACAAGTACTCACAAGAAAGGATTTCCCGGAAGTGCCTTCTTCTTATGCTGCTTATTGGTTAGGGCATTCTACGGCTATCATTGAACTTGACGGTTACCGGGTTTTGATGGATCCGGTGTTTGAGAATGCAGGCCCTCTACCTATGATTGCCCAAAGAATGAGCGTATCTCCCTTGCAGAGGGAAGAGCTCCCAGAGGTTGACATTGTCATCATTACCCATGACCACTATGACCATCTTGAAGCTGAGACTATTAAGTTTTTAGCGGATAAGAATATAAAGTTCATCGCTCCGCTAGCCGTAGGAGCCAGGTTACAGGGCTGGGGTGTGCCAAAGGATAAGATTACCGAATTGGGGTGGAATCAAACCGTTACCCATGGATCTTTGAAAATCACCGCTTGCCCTACCGTACATTATTCGGGAAGAAGTTATAATGACAGAAACAAGACGTTGTGGGCTTCCTACGTCATCAAGGGAGAAAAGAAGAACCTGTACTGGAGTGGCGACACAGGCTATGGTGAGCATTTCAAAGAAATAGGCCGGAAGTATGGTCCATTTGACCTTGCTTTTATTGAGATAGATGCGTGGAGCAAAGGATGGCCGAACACCCACCTTTTCCCGGAGCAGGTCATCAAAGCCTGCCAGGATATAGACGCCAAGCTGCTATTCCCCATTCATTACTCAACTTTTGATTTAGCGTTACACCCATGGGATGAATCTATCAATATGGTAGCTGAATTGGCCTCACAAAACAACATAGAACTTGTGACACCCATCATGGGGAAGAAAGTCATACCGGGTATAACCCCCACAGCAAAATGGTGGATAACACGGTAGTATCACAACCGTAGGTGTAAGCACCTTTTTGAAGGTCTAAATTAAGCATGAACTGACCCTTTTCCAGAGTCACCCACTATTTTAGTCCTTTAATAACCACCATGCTTTTTTGGTTCTGCTGACCCACTTTCACAATATTGCGTTCAAATTCTTTAGGCGTATTGATGGTTTTATAGAAAGCATCTAGGTAACTGAGCGTTTGTTTCAGGTAGGTTTTATCAAGGAGCGGACAACTCGTATACACCTTATATAGTTCTTTTTTGTGTGTATTGAAGGTTTTGATTACCTCTGTGTAAATCTCGTCTTCAAACTGGTAGCCCCGGAATAATCTTTGGCGCACTGAAGTGATTCCTAGTTCGGCTGGTGGTTTAGCGTAGGGAGCCGATACCAGACCTGCATAATCAAAATCGTAGGCCACCGGTATACCTGGGTCAAGTGCCTGTTGCGAAACAATCCTGATATTATGCCGGTACGGCACAGACCAATCTGTATTTCCAATCATATATTGAAAAAAACACACCAAAGCCATCGCTTGGGGGTTGGTCTGGTCCATGCGAAGTAGTCGCTCCTTATGCACGATATTTCCACTGTTTCGTTTGGCCATAGCTTCATCATCCTCAATCAGGAAAGCATATTTCGTTTCTACTACTTTCTTGGTAGAGGTATCTTCGTAGGTGACTCGGCAAAGCCGGGCCTGGTAACTATGATTGGTTAAAATATTATAGAGCTTATAAATCAAGTATTCCCGTATTACATACAAATCAGAGCGGCAGTGGGTAACCAGTTTAAGTTTATCTACCCCCCTGAAAACTGTGTTCCGGGTACCTCTGGCGGAAAAATTGAGCAGAATAGGTGGGAAGTCGCATACTGCCGGGTTGCGTCGGTTATTGCCCCGCACTTTTACTTTTAAATCCATGGCAACGCCTGTCCCTGCACTATCCAGCACCGAAACAATAGCCGGATGATACGCTCGGTCTTCATCCCGATCTTTTTTCAATTCCCTGAAATTGGCAGTCAGCTTAAATTCAAGAATTGCCTCGTCTGAAAATAGGACTACTTTCTTGTCCCGCTTCTTAGCCGCGGCAGTAGAATCTTTACTTTCAGTAAAACTCAGGAGGTTAGTTGTTTGGGCGCCAACGTGGTAGGAGGGGAACAGCCCAAAAATTAAAGCCCCATAGAAGATAGCGAACTGGTGTTTGATCCTGTTAAACTCAAGCGCAATAGGCATAACCAAGGGCTTATTTTATACCAAAAAAGTAGGAGGGTATAAGAGAAAACCAGGTTTATCGGGTAGATAGCTCAGGTTACCGGCAGGGTAGAGGGAATGATATCAAAAGGTATAAATTAATTTAAGCATTTTGGGTGCTAATTCAAATTAGTAGTAAAGTTTTGATGGAATAATAATAAGCTTAAAAACACCATTAAGTTTGGTGATCAATTGGCGTGGAATAAGGACTTTACTTATTTTACTTATCTATAATAATTCTCTTATAATCTTTCCCTGGCTGGTCGGGATCCGGAATTTAAGTAATTGGGCAACGGTGGTTGCTATATCAGTTAAGTTATAGGTCGTTTCGATTATTAGGCCTTTTTGGAAATCTGGCCCCAAAGCCAGTAAACTAATGTGCCGGCAGCCCTCGCAATCATCTCCATGAGATACATATCCATCCAGAATGCCGTCTAAATGGCGGCCATGGTCGTTGGTAATCAGCAGGGCCGTTTTATCCTTGTAGTTTTTATTAATTTGTATAAAATCCCACAAAAGCTTAGCGTAATGGTCTGAAGTTGAAATGCCTCTTAGGTAAGCCTCCCAATTAGCCGCGTGCCCGGCACCATCTGGTTGCAACAAATTTATTAGCACCAGATTAGGTTTATGTTTTGTTAAGATCTGTTTCGCTACCCGAATGGTGGTGGAATCAGCTCGATAGCCGTTGCCAACGCCATCGGTACCACAGTTACTTTCCGGTTGATATGTATCTTTCCACTCAGGGTTAGTAGTATTAGCTAACACCGAAAGCTTGTCTTTGCTGGCTATGATCCAGGCCTTTGTAGCAGCTTTGCCTGATTTCTTTAGCCAGGCTTGGAAAATGGAAGGATTAAGGGGCAGTTCCAATCCGTCGTTGTCTATGGGTTGGCGCACGCCTGTGGTAATAGCAGTATGCCCGGAAGTGGTGTAGGTGTACCCATCGTTGTAAAAATGAGAGAAAAAGGTACCCTGTGGCCTTAACGTTTTGGCCATATTGGGTATATACTGGAGGGAGGGATCACCCCAGGTTTCAGTATACCGGGGGCCGTCAATTACTAATATAACTACATTCTTTGTGCGCTTCTTTTTCGGTTTCTCAGGTGCGGCGTTGCAAACAGAAATAAAGCTTAAAACCAAAAGTAAAACCGCAGCATATCTAACCGGGTGATAAGACCGTAGGATGCTGTTTTTGATTTTACCCCAAGAATTTTCTAGCCTCATTTTAGTACCGCTTGAAACTATCTATTCTGAAGATAAGATAAAAAATAACCAAAGCATAGACAAATAGCAGATATTCAGAGACATCCTTACCAAAGGTTGAGTTTAGCAGGGTCATGGAATTAGAAATGATTTAGGAAAATATGGATATACTTTCAGTATGCTCGCCACTTAAGGAAGAGATGACCAAATTATAATTCCTACTGGAAGGAAGGAAAAGATGATGTCCATGACTGAAAACTAGAGAAATAATAAGTCCAAAGGATTTTAGATAATCACGAAAAACTAAAGAAGTCTTACCAAGGTTTAAGGCTGTTTTCCCGAAAAAGAATTAAAAACAAGAAACAAAGAAGTGAGTAAACAATAACATATGATACGAACACAAGCCCTCCACCTTTTAAGTGCCCTTCTGCTGGCCGGCACCTGGAGTTGCAATCTTAGCAAAGACTCCGTTTCCAAACCTGTCCAAGGGTCCGTGAGCCGTCAGGTGACCGAGCAGCACCGGCCGCAATTTCACTTTACGCCACCGTCCAAGTGGATGAATGATCCTAACGGAATGGTGTATCATAACGGGGAGTACCATTTGTTTTACCAGCATCATCCTGAAGGTACCACCTGGGGACCCATGCATTGGGGGCATGCAGTCAGTAAGGACATGGTGTATTGGGAACACCTGCCCATCGCCCTTTATCCAGATGAGTTCGGTACCATTTTCTCTGGGAGCGCAGTAGTAGATATAAACAATTCCTCAGGCCTGGGTACCAAAGAGAACCCACCTATGGTGGCCATCTTTACCTACCACAATGCCGAAATGGAAAAAGCCGGACGAAATGATTACCAGACGCAGGGGATTGCCTATAGTGTAGATAACGGCAGGACCTGGAAGAAGTACCCTAAAAACCCGGTCCTGAAGAATCCAGGAATACGGGATTTTAGAGATCCCAAGGTTTCCTGGAACGAGAAAGGCGGGCAGTGGATCATGGCTTTAGCGGTTCTGGATCATATTGAGTTCTATGGCTCCAAAAATCTTTTGGAGTGGACTAAGTTGAGCGAGTTTGGGCAAACTGCCGGTGCTCATGGCGGGGTTTGGGAATGCCCAGATTTATTTCCGCTTAAAGTGAATGGGCAAGAGAAATGGGTGCTGTTGGTGAGTATCAACCCAGGCGGTCCCAACAAAGGTTCTGCCACCCAATACTTCATTGGAGACTTTGACGGAAAAACGTTCAAGAACGACAATTCACCTCAAACTACCTTGTGGGTTGACCATGGCACTGATAACTATGCCGGCGTCACCTGGGCCAATGTTCCTGAATCAGACGGACGCCGCCTGTTACTGGGTTGGATGAGCAATTGGTTGTACGCAAATGAAGTGCCCACCACCTCCTAGCGCAGTGCCATGACCGTTCCCCGCGAACTCAAGCTGCAACAAACCAGGGAGGGAGTAAGAATGACGAATGTTCCGGTCAAAGAGCTGCAGAAGCTTCGGACTAGCTCAACTTCCATCAAAGGCCAGGAAGTGACCAGTTTACTTGATCTGAGCAGCCGCTACAAACTTACCTCCCCACTCCAGGAACTGGACCTGAACCTGGATGTCTCCCAAGCGCAGGAGGTGATCCTTAGATTTTCCAACACCAAGGGAGAGCATGTGGATGTTGGCTACTCCGTGGCTGGTGAAGTGCTTTACATTGACCGCACCAAGTCCGGGAAAATGGACTTCAAGGAAACTTTCTCTGGCAAACATACATCACCCCTATCCTTAGAGAACGGTAAACTGAGGCTGCATCTCCTGTTAGACGTAGCGTCCGTTGAAGTTTTCGCCAATGACGGAAGAACCGTTATGACGGATATCTTCTTCCCAACAGAAGAATTTACGAAAGTAGAGTTGGTGTCAACGGGTACTACAAAATTACAGGACAGTAAGGCGTATACTTTAAAGTCTATCTGGGATAATCCCACCTAGAGACAAGCCTTAAATAATTCTTCTTGACTTAGCCCTTGGTACACCATAAGTAGCAGGGGCTTTTTGTTAAGTCAATGGAGAAGAGTATATGAGCTGCTTAACTAACCTATATGCGGGTGCATTTCTTGATTTGAAAGCTAATTCACTTAAATAAAAGAAATTTAAAAGACATGTTGCGTCTTTTGCGGGGTCACCGCGTCTTCGGGTTGAATGTAACTTAAACTAACATCAACTTATGAAAAAGATGCTACTGCTTCCGTTTCTGCTTCTATCCTTTTTTTCCTTTGCTCAACATCTTCAGGAATCTGTATCGGGTCACTACAAAGCCCTGCAACAAGTAAACGCCGCTCCTAACCCGGAAAGAGCCTTACTGGATACGGTGCAGTATCCGGCCGCCGAGTATGGTAGTTCCGTTACGTATCTTCTGGTGCCACCCCATTATCTTACCCGTGTGCAGTTGCACAAAATAAGTCATAGCGTAAAGGCACCGGCCAATAGTTCTGACCAGACACGCCAGGAACTAGACTACCTTCTTCAATTACAAAAAAAGCGCACCCCTGAACAAGAGCAGCGGGTAACATTTCTGGGGAACATAGGTTATTGGCCCCAAATGAACTTCTTTCCAGGTCTTCCCAGCTATCAGGAGAACCTACGTCATCTATTCTTTGAAGGAACAGAAGTGCTGGGGCCTTGGGCAACTGCCGAAAACCTTCCGCAAATAGCCCGACTGCTGCAAGGGGTGATGCTAGACATGCGCGTTATGGAATTCACTGTGAAATACCAGCAGTTGCGGCCTCGCCCGTACCACTTAGAGCCTGCGTTGAAACCCATGGCCAGAATGTCTTCCCCAGCTTTTGCCAGTGGCCATACCCTGTGGGCGTTTCTCCAAGCCTACACCTGGAGCGAGATCATTCCGGAGAAAAGAGAAGCTTTTCTGGCTTTGGCCGAAGAGATCAGAAAATCTCGCGAAATCATGGGCATCCACTATCCCAGCGACAATGAGGCTGCCCGCCTTCTTGCCCACCAGATGCTTACCGCTTATTTCCAGAATGAGGCCTTCAAAGCAGACCTATGAGCTGCCAAAGCTGAATGGAAAACTAAATCTGGTAGTTACCTGAAACAATCTGCCAGCCTTTAAGAAATCTTTAGTCGCATGAGTAACCACTTAAAGAGACTTCCGCCTATCTTCTGTAGATGATATCTTTTACTGCGTTCACAAAACAAGTAACAAGAGGTGACAGCCTATGGGTTTCACCTCTTGTTTTTAATAATAAACCTAATTTGCAGGGTTGGGGTCTCCTCATCAAATCAAATTAAACGAGATAAAGGATTTGGTAAATTATTTAGCCATGGTTTAGGATTCAACCTTATCACTTCCATCCTAAAATGAATATGATGATAGTTCTATTAATCTCTAAAACAGGGAAGTAGGGTATCTCAGAACACCAACTCCTACTTAATACTTTTCCAAATAAGAACTTGATATGCTACAACCGTAAATTGGGAGCAGAATTTCCAGTATATGGTCATAATACTTACTTCCAGACAACTAAGAAATCCTCCTGTTTTGGTCATAACAAAATTTGGGGATCATCTTGAACTAGTGCCCTAATAAATTAACTTTGAAGCTTTAGAATAGCAATACCTGTTTTTCTACTTACTTAAGTCATAGATCATAATTAAAGTGACATGCAGTAAGTGAGATGTGCTTTAGAGCAAAGCAGGATATGGCTTTTTTGAAATTAAGCTATACTTATTACAACAGTAACGGTTCCCCTCTTAATTTGCCAAAGAATTGGTTGTGAATCAGTTCTTTGACCTTGATTAAAGTATTATTGAAATTAAATCATCAGGTTTATTCCCCCAATAACTTGAGTTACTTTTGAGAGAAGTACAATAGCCAAAGTAACTTAACTAAACATAAAGCCTTTAAAGCTTGTATCACCTAAAAATAAAAGGGAAACTTGTACCTAAAATAGGCGCTATCACTACCATATGAGGAGTAAAGTTCTACTTGCAATTCTGCTTTTGCCCTTTCTTTTTTCTTGTGTCAATTCCCGAAAGGCTACGTACTTCAATGATTTAGGAGATAACGCTAGCTTTGCAACCATTGAAATTCCTGAGCCCATCATTCAACAAAATGATCTTTTGAGCATTACGGTAAGTAGCCTGAACCCTGAGGCTTCCAGAATTTTCAATCTGCCAAACCAATCTGAAGTTCGTAGTTCAACCCCCACTGGTGATGTCATGGAACCTGCGGGGTATTTGGTAGACAAAGACGGGATGATCAGGTTTTTGATGCTAGGTGCTGTGAAAGCAGAAGGGTTAACCAAAAGCCAACTGCAGAATAACCTTAGAAATGCTTTGCTTTCCCGTAAACTTTTAGTTGACCCTGTAGTTGAAGTCAGATTCCTGAACTTCAGGGTGACTGTTCTGGGAGAAGTAACCCGGCCCACGGTTATTACCGTACCGGGAGAAAAAATAAGTTTACTGGAAGCGCTTGGTTTGGCTGGTGATGTAACTATTTATGGAAAACGCGATAATGTACTGGTGATACGCGAGGAAGCCGGCAAAAGAATCACCACCCGGGTGAACCTGAACTCAAATGAAATCTTCACATCACCTTATTACTATTTAAGGTCGAATGACATAGTTTACATTGAGCCAAACAAAGCAAGAGTGGCTGGGGCTACCCGTTTAAATCAATTATTACCGGCCTTGATAAGCGCACTCTCAGTGGTGGTAATTGTGGTAGATAGACTTGCGCAGTAGAAAGGGAATATGAAACCAAGAAGAAAGGTAGCAGATAACTCCGGAGATAGTATTTTAAGTATCCTGTCGTTCCGGTATTTGCCTTACTGGCCCTTGTTTGTGTTACTGGGGCTTACATTTCTGTCCCTTGCAGTTGTCTTCACCAAATACATCACGCCCACTTATGTAATTTCCGCTACTCTTGTATTAAAAGATAAAGTAAGAGGGGTAGAAGAGTCAGAAACCCTGCAGTCACTTAATCTTTATGCCGGGGGAAAGATTGTAGAAAACGAAGTTCTTGTATTGCAGTCCCGAACGCTTATGCGGGATGTAGTGACCAACCTACACCTGTATGCGCCTGTTTTTGAAAAAGGACGCATTAAACCGGCTTCCGCTTACCTAACCTCTCCGGTAAGGGTAGAAGTACAGAATCTAAATAAGGTAAAAGAACAGCCTGAAATTAGTTTTGAGTATAACGAAGCCTCCAATACAGTTCATGTGGAGGGGAGAAGGCACCCACTAGGTCAATGGATTACGTTCCCATACGGTACCCTCAGGTTTGTGAAAAACCCCGAACAAAAAAGGTCTACTGACCGCAGTTTGTATTTTTCTTTGGTTGATCCCCGCAAAACAACGGTGGGGTTGCTAAACAACCTGGAGGTGGGCGCTACTAGCAAGTTATCTTCGGTGGTAAACATCAAGTACACAGATGAGGTACCTGAAAGGGGCGAGGACATTGTAAATGCATTGATAGATGCCTATACCCGCGCTTCCATTCAGAATAATAACCAGTTGGCTACCAATACCCTATCCTTTGTCACCGAAAGAGTGAACCTGCTGGAACAGGAATTGGACTCCATTAACCGCAGGATACAGAACTTCAGGTCGGCAGAAGGAGTGGTAGACTTAAGTGAGCAGGGGCGTTTGTATTTGCAGAATGTTTCAGAAAACGACCGTAAAGCGTCTGACCTGGACATGCAGTTGGCGGCTTTAAGCCAGGTGGAACAACATGTTCGCTCAGGTGAAAACCGGACGGGCATTATTCCTACCACCTTGGGGATCAATGACCCGGTGTTAACCGATTTACTGCAGACTCTGAATGAACTTGAACTGCAATACGCCAATCTGCGCAGGACTACTGGGGAAAATAACCCCATTGCCCAGGCGATCCAGGGCGAAATTCAGAAAATAAGGCCTAATGTCTTAAGCATTGTGCGTAACCAACGTCAGCGCTTGCAGGCCAGCAGAAACAACTTGAACGCAACTAGTGGCAAGTTCAATTCCCTCATCAGAAACATTCCCCGAAAAGAAAGAGAGCTTTTGGAAATAAGCCGCCAGCAGGCCATCAAGAATGATGTATATGCTTTTCTGCTTCAACGGAAAGAGGAGGCCGAACTGAGTTCCGCGTCTACCATTGCAGACAGTAGGGTGGTGGATCGGGCTGAGGCAAGTGTTACTCCGGTGGCTTCAAAAAGGCTGTTTATATTGATTGGGGCCTTAATTGCCTCCCTTGCGCTAGGAATACTCTACATATTGATCAAGGAGGGGCTCACCAGTAAAATCTTGTTCAGGTCTGCTTTAGAACGAGGGACCAGCATACCGGTGGTGGCAGAGATTGTTCATGTGAAAGGAAGAAAAATTCCTAACCTGCCCCTTGTACCTATGCCGGTGTTTACTGCTCAGTTCAAGCAAATGCAGGCAGCAATGGGGTTATTTTCAACCGGTGAGATAAAGCAAAAGATTTTGGTAACCTCCAGCATTGAGAAGGAGGGGAAGACGTTTGTTGCAAACCAACTTGCCATGAGCCTTGCATCGGCTGGGCAGACCGTTTTGGTGATTGATTTTGATCTTTTAACCCCAGATACTTCTGCCTTGCATGACTTGTTAGATCAGCAGGGGTTTACTGATTATATTAAGGGTACTGCCACCTTAGAGCAGGTGATTTACAGAACTGGGTACCCAAATTTGAGTGTGTTGCCAACGGGTAGCATGCCTGAAGACTCCGCTGAGTTTCTGTTACACCCTGATGTGCAGGATCTTTTTGCCTCTTTAGAGCCGCGGTATGATTTTATTATATTAGACACCTCCCCCACAGAGCAAACCACAGATGCTTACCTTATTTCTAAATACTGTGATATCTCCTTATTAGTCATACGGCAAGGAAAAACTCCTGAGACGCAACTGCAAAAACTGGAAAGAGATCCTGCCCTGGAGGCGCTTCCTAATTTATCTATCGTCTTCAATGATGTGAAACCACGTGGATTCCTGAGTAGGTATTATGGATACGGGTATGGGTACGGGTATGAGAATATTCCTGCAAAGAAGAAAGCTTTTGTAAGAAGCTAATAACGAAAGGCTTGTTTCAGAAGGCAGATTTGATTCTGATTTCAGCCTTTTTTATTGAGAACAGGCTAAAAACGTGTTACAGGACTGCTGTTGAGGAACTCTGCTTAAGGTATTAGCTGCAACACAAGGTCAGAAAAGTAGGTATTGCCATTAAGAAGCACAGAATATTAAAATTTTATTAAATTTCTTTTCTGTTGAAGTCTATGGAGGTTGTCATTGTAGGTCCTAGTATCACCCGGACAAAAGGCGGAATGGCTACGGTGATCAACGACATGTTGCAAAACCGAAATCCTGAGGTTCGGTTTACCCATATTGTATCACATGTGGAAGGAAGCGCTTCTGAAAAGATCTCCCGAAATCTTGATGCGATCCTTGAATTTCTGAAAACCAGTAAGATGGATCTGGTGCACATTCACGTGGCATCTGGCGCCAGTTTCTACCGGAAAAGCCTCTTTGTGCTGCTCAGTAAATTACGTGGCAAACCAGTGGTCATGCACGTGCACGGGGCAGATTTTGATTCCTTTTACAACTCCTCTTCGTCTATTGCCCAGTGGTATATCCGGATGATCTTCTCTTTTTGTAGCAGCATTCTGGTGCTGTCTGGGTTTTGGAGGCATTTCTTTGAAAAGAACATCTCAAACAAGAATGTAGAGGTTTTACATAATGGCGTGTATACCCAGTTTTTTGCTTCCTGCTATACCATGCCCGCAAACCTTTCTAAGTTCTTGTTTCTAGGGCGGCTAGGTCAACGAAAAGGTGTTTATGACCTACTGGAAGCAGCAGACATCCTGGTCAACAGGCACCACCACCATGACCTCGTTTTTTACCTTGCCGGTGATGGGGAAATAGAGCAGGTGCACAGAATTGTGCAGGAAAAAGGCTTGCAAAACAATGTACAGGTACTGGGTTGGATAGGGGAGAAAGAAAAAATGGAATGGCTTAAAAGAGCCGATACCATGATCCTTCCCTCATACAACGAAGGGTTGCCTATGTCTATTCTGGAGGCCATGGCTGCTGGTAAGATCATCATCAGCGGACGGGTAGGAGGTATTCCTGATCTGGTTACCGAAGGTGTGAATGGTTTTCTGATAACGCCCGGCGATGTGGAGAGTCTCTGCCAGCACATTGCTTTTGTAAAGTCCAACCCCCAGGAGATGATTAGGATGGCCGAAAATAACCAACGTAAAATTGATGCAGAATACAATCTGGCCAGGTTAAACGAGCAGCTGTTTTCTTTATATCGCAGGCTGGTGCGGTCTTGAGGTAAACTGCTTCTATGGGCTGGGAGAAGTTTCTTAAAACCTTTATGCCTTCACTCAATTACTAATTGAAGACCATATTTATACTTTGCATACACATTAATCTGGTGAATGGACGCAGTTAAAAACCAAAGTAAATTATTTAAGAACTTCTTTTCTTTGAGCTTGCTGCAGGTAGCCAACAACGTGTTGCCTATTATTTCCATTCCTATCATTGTGCGCATCATTGGTCCAGACAAGTTTGGGGTTATCAATTTTGCCTCGGTTGTAGTTTCTTATTTTGTGCTGCTGACCAACTACGGGTTTGATTTAACGGCTACCAGAGCAGTAGCCCTGGACAAGGACAACCTGGAAGCCCGAAGCGTGATTTTCAATAATGTTCTGTTTGCTAAAATCCTGTTGTTCCTCGTTTCTACCGCTTTATTTTGGGCGCTGCTCAGTTTTATGCCTCAGCTAGCCAGTGAGAAGAAGGTAGCCATTTACTCATTCATCATAGTTTTTTCCTTTGTGCTCACGCCCAACTGGCTGTACCAGGGCATGCAGGAACTGCACAACATTGCTATCTTCAACTTTGTCACCAAGCTGCTATTTACCATTCTGGTGCTCTTTGTGGTGCGCGAAAGGGAAGACTATGTTTGGCAACCTTTCTTCATTGGAGTAGCGCATATTTTAGTAGGCATAGGGGCTTTTTGGTGGGCGGTAAAGCGGTATAAAATCAAGTTGTATGCCGTGCCCCTTAAGAAAGTGCTGCGCCATTTATGGAACGAAAAGGTCATCTTCTTCTCCTTTGTTTCCATCAATGTGTACACCTACGCCAGCACCCTGGTCTTGGGGTTAGTACAAAGCAGTGAGGCTGTAGCCTTCTTTTCGGCCAGTTGGCGGCTGGTGATCATTATGCACACCATTGTGACCATTCCATTGGGCATGTCCCTCTTCCCCTATATTGGAGAAAGCTTTGGCATTAGCCGAGAGAAAGGCATCGAGCGCATTAAAATGACGGCTCCTTTTATTGTGTACCTCACGGCGTTGATGGGAGCAGGCGTATGGCTTCTGGCCCCTTATATTGTGACCATTTTCTATGGAGAGGAATTTAGGCCATCTATTACCGTGCTGCGGATTCTGTGCTTTATACCAATGGTGATGGGGCTTAGTAACTTGATGGGTGTGCAGGCCATGGTGAACCTCAAAATGGACAAACCCTACACCCTCATCATAGCGGCGGGTGGGGTAATTGGGTTAGGGTTAAACTTTTGGCTGGCCCAAAGCTACAGCTACATAGGAGCGGCCTGGGCTTGGTTGCTGACTGAAACCTCCATTGCTTTGCTAATGTGGGTGTACCTGTACCGAAGCAAAACCCAGGTGTTAGGGATACGGTATTTTTACTTTTCATCGGTGTACGGGTATGTACAGCCCTTAATTCTGAACTTTAAGGAAAAGCGATCAAAGAAATAACCTGCGGCGAAACTTTATAAAAAAGACTGATTGGAAAGATCAAACACCATAGCGCTACTGCCATTCCTGCTGGTTCTGTTCCTGTTTTTGGGCCAGAATGTGCTGGATGTTTTGCACTACCCGCAGTCTGATCCTACCAGTGGTCCTATCTTCCGGTTGCACCCTGCTACGTATTTACTTTTTGGGCTTTGGGGAGTGGAATTCATCAAGAAGAACTCCATCTATAACATTGACAGCTTCACTGAGCGTGCCTTCGGAATTGTGGTGTTGTTGGTATTTATTTACTCCATCACTTTAGGCAAATCAAAAGCCAACTTCTTTATTCTGGATACGCTTTTCGCTCCGGTTCTCTTGATCCATTACCTACAGGATAAGCCTGATGAGTTCAAGGAGAAGTTACTTTACTGGCTGAAAGTATTCTTTATCATAAACTGCTCGCTGGCCATTGTGGAAAGGGGCTTAAGTACCATTATTTTAAGACCCTCCGTAGAAGCGGTTTTTGAATCATTCCGGTCGTACGCACTCCTGGGGCACCCGCTCAACAATTCACTGGTAGTGGGTTTCCTGACGCTGTTTTTCGTCATTATTTCAGAAACTACCCTTAAAAAGTTCTTCTTCCTGGGGCTGGGGATCATGGCCATTTTTGCGTTTGGGGGACGAACCGCCCTGGCCGGGGTGCTGATGGCTTTTCCGTTCCTGCTGTATTTTGATTTGAAAAACTACGGCAGTGAAGAAGCAGCTGGTAAGTTCTTCAACTACCTGGTGCTCTTTCTTGTGATGATTGCCCTTTGTGTGTTCGTATTGGTGAGCACTCCTTTTGGCGAGCGTATTTTCGCCAGTTCAAAGTTTGATGATGACAGTGCCGATGTACGAACCCGCGTATTTGACATGTTCCGGCATTTCACACCCAGTGACCTCATGTGGGGCATTGGGGAAGATAAGATTCTAGCCGCCATGTACCTGGAGAAGGTAGATATCATTGAGAACTTCTGGATTATCTGGGTTTTCAAATATGGCTATGTTCTCACCGGTTGCTTAGGGGTAGCCTTGTTCTTTTTCCTCTTAAGCCTGTTCCACCACCTGGATACTCCGGTTAAGCTCATACTCCTGTTTGTGATCTTCTTGATTGCTTCCGGGAACAACTCTATGGCCACTAATACCACGGCCATTTCTATCATCACACTAGCCTCTATAGTAGGCTTTCACGCGTATTCATATCAGACTGAAGAAGAGCCGCTCTATGAAGAAGATATCCATCGTTATTCCGGTGTATAACCGCAAAGCTGATTTGCCTCGCTGCCTAGAAAGCATTGATACGGCATATGAAAACTATGAGGTAATTGCCGTAGACGATGGCTCTACTGATGGGTCTTATGAGTTGCTGCAAACCATGCAGATCAAGAACCTGCAGGTGTTGAAGAACCCGGGGAACAGAGGCGTGAATTATACCCGTAACCGCGGCATAGAAAGAGCAACCGGTGACTACATTCTGTTTCTGGATAGTGATGATAAACTCTTTCCGCAGGGGTTTGACAAGGTGGTGACTTACGTTAATGAAAATCCGCATATTCAACACTTCCTGTTTTACGTCTCTTCTAACCAAACCAAGGTAGCTTCTGCGCCTTATACTACCAGTTACAAAGAGTGGCTTACGGAGCATGTATATGGTGATTTTACGCACGTTATCAAGCGGGAAGTGTTATTGCAGTTTCCTTTTTTTGAGCAGTTCAGGGCCTATGAGAACCTGAATTGGCTGAGGATCATCAAACATACAGAACCGCAGATGGTAGTGCCCGAAACTATTACCTGGATAGACCTTGAAAGAACGGATAACCTCACCAAAACTCTTCGGTTAAAATCAACAGAGGCTATTGCCGGCAAGTTTACGTACCTCAGTTTCTACTTTAACCTGTACGGAAAAGACTTGTACCAATTTGATCCAGAAGGGTATATGAAAAAGTTTCAGCACGCGGTGCTGTTGGGTATTGCCGCCTACAAGAAAAAGGAAACGCAGGCTATGATAGATGCCTCGCCGGTACCAAACAAAGGGCTTTACAAAACCTTTGTTTCTGTAACCCCTTCTGTGATCCTGAACAAAGCAATCACATCCAAGAAATAAAAAGGAGGTTTATGAAGATTGTACATTGCTTTTATACTTTTGAAATGGGAGGTGCCCAGGTGCTGGCCGTTGATCTAATCAATGGGATGTGCGGGGCGCATGAAATGCATTTGGTGGTGGTGAACAACATTCACAGCAGCGCCCTGCTACGAAAGTTAAATAAAAGGGTAGTAGTACATCTAATAAACAGAAAGGAAGGTAGCCGGAATCCCTGGCCATTGGTGAAGTTCAACCTATTGCTTAGGCAAATAAGCCCCGATGTCATTCATCTTCATGAACCTAACATTGGAAAGATCATCAAAGCAGGAGTGGGTAAAAAGATCTATACCATTCATGATGTAGGCATCCCCACGACAGATTACCACCATTATGATGCTTTGGTGGCCATTTCAGACGCGGTGCACAAAGATGTGGCTCACCGTATAAACAGGCCCATCATAACCGTGTACAACGGCATTGATGCCTCTGCTTTCAGAAAAAGGTCTGGGTACAAACTTGAGGGTGAGAAAATAAAGTTGGTGCAGCTCAGCAGGTTGATGCACGAAAAGAAAGGGCAGGATGTGCTGCTGCAGGCCTTAGAAATTATCAAAGACCAGTACGGCTTTTCTAATTTTACTCTAGATCTGGTGGGAATAGGACCTTCTTTGGACTACCTTGAGGAACTAACCTCCAAGTTAGGCTTAACGGAAGAGGTGGTCTTTTCCGGCGAACGAGACAGGGATTGGCTTTACCTCCATTTAGCCAATTACCATCTATTAGTACAGCCTTCTCGGTACGAGGGATTCGGGTTAACTATTCTGGAAGGCTTTGCCGCCGGGTTGCCGGTGCTGGCCTCAGACATTGAAGGTCCCGCAGAAATCATATCACGTACCTCAAGGGGTTTCTTATTTAGAAACGGAGACATTCAGGATTGCGCCAAAAAGCTAATTCAGTTGTTATCAGACTACGAAACAGGCAAAATAGAGCAGTTGATGAACGCCACCGTACCCGTGACCGAGCAGGAATACTCTGTTGCGCATTGCATAGAAGGATATTTGAATCTATACAAAAATTTAATATCAAATAAGATTACTTAAATGAGCTTTAGACAGTACATAACCCAGGATTTTACAGCTAATAAAGACAACACCAAAGGCAAAGTTCTTACACTTCTTTTCAGAGTAGCAGGGTACGTTTCACAAAGGAAAAAAACAAAACTCCTGTTTTTCCCTTACCTGATCTTATACCGCGTTTTTGTGGAATGGATGATGGGATTTGAGCTACCCTGGACCACAAGAGTAGGGCCAGGGTTAAGAGTTTACCATGGTCAGTCAACAGTTATAAATAAAGCAACTGTCATAGGAAGAAACTGCACTATACGGCATTCAACCACTATTGGCAACAGCAAAGCCGAAGGTGCATCGCCGGTCATTGGAAATAATGTGGAGATTGGTTCTAATGTCTGCATCATTGGAAACATCAACATTGGAGATAATGTGGTGATAGGAGCCGGATCTATCGTAGTAAAATCATTGCCCTCCAACTCAGTAGTGGTGGGTAATCCGGCAAAGGTTTTGAGAATCGTAGAGGCTTTAATAGAGGAAGAAGTTTTTAGCTAGTTTTCTAAAGATAACCCTAAAACGAGGAGCATTGGAAAAGGTAAGAATAGGCAAGGCGTATGTTGACAACGTAACCCAGCAGGAAGCCATCATGGCCATTGATTCCATGATTGTCAATAACCAGAAAACCTACGTGGTCACTCCCAACCTGGACCACATTGTAAAACTGGAACAAGACCCAGACTTTGTGCGCTGTTATGACCAGGCGGGCCTGGTGCTTGCAGACGGTAACCCGCTGGTGTGGGCGTCTAAAGTTTTAGGTACTCCCCTCAAGGCTTTGGTAACCGGTTCTGACCTATTCCCATCCCTATGCCGTCATGCTGCAAACCGGGGATTTCGGTTATTCTTTTTAGGTGGGCTGGAAGGAGTGGCGCAGAAAGCAGCCGATGAATTGAAAAAGAAATTTCCGGGTCTAAATGTGGTGGGCGTTTATAGTCCGCCATTTGGGTTTGACAAAAACCAGCAGGAGAACCGTAAGATTGTAGAAATGATCAATGCGGTGAAGCCTCATATTCTTTTTGTGGGGGTAGGAGCGCCTAAACAGGAAAAGTGGATGTACAACAACATCGCGCAATTGGATATAAATGTTGCTTTGGGCATTGGCGCTTCATTTGATTTTGAGGCGGGTTCTATCAAAAGAGCCCCAAAAGTTTTCAGGCAAGTAGGCATGGAATGGTTCTGGCGTTTTGCCAATGAGCCTAAGCGATTGTTTAGACGCTATTTTGTAGAAAGCACCCCTTTTATTCCCATAATTTACAATCAATTAAAAGAAACCAAGAGAGAAGTAAAGTGACCCAAGCAACAAAGGGTTGAGCATCGATAAAATATTTAATGTTAACTAATATTTATTTTATTATAATTAATATTTTAATTATTATAGATTAGATTTTTGCTCACCCTTAAAATAAGCATACCATGGTACACTTCTACACCCTTTCGCCTAAATTTATTTTAAGCACCCTCCTTCTCGCAGGTACTAGTTTTTTTTCCTGCGAAGATAATCTTCCCGTAAAGTCAAAAGAAGACACCAGCTTTTATTCTACAAATTTCAAGAATGCCAGACCGTCATCAGGTCAGTCTACTTTTGCCCCGGTTGACAGATCAGCTACTCTAGAAACGGTAGCCCTGTACAACAATCTGAAAAGCATAAGCAAAACCAATTCTTTACTAGGTCACCAAGACGATACCAAAACGGGGTATATGTGGGCTAATGAATTTGATCCTGCAAATCCTAATGCTCCCTACATCATAGATTCAGATGTCAAGAAAGTAACCGGTGCGCATCCGGTGGTGTATGGCTGGGACTTCATGAGAATAGTTGATTTCTATACTGGTGACAGAAAAGCCTGGGAAACAAAAATCACCAGAGATTTAACCATTGAAGCCTACAACAGAGGAGGCATCAATACCTATAGCTGGCATTATCATAACCCTGTCGCCAAAGAAGGCATCTGGTGGCGTGACGCTCAGGTAGAGGCGGTGAAACATATCTTACCAAGGGGCAGTCACCATGAAGTATATAAGAACTCTTTGAGAGAACTTGCTGATTATGCCAAGTCTTTGGTTGGAGCTGATGGTAAATTGATCCCCATTATTTTCAGACCCTTTCATGAAATGAACGGAGTTTGGTTTTGGTGGGGAAAAGGGCATTGCACTGTGCAGGAGTACAAACAATTGTACCAATTTACGGTAAAATACCTGCGTGATAATTTAGGAGTGCATAACTTTCTATACGCCTGGTCCCCAGACAGAGCCTTCACCACGGAGGCACAATACCTGGAGTATTACCCCGGAGACGCCTATGTAGACATTGTGGGTATGGACAATTATTACGATCTATCACCTAACAATGACCCTAACGTAGTCAGTAGGAAATTGAAAATCATCTCTGATTATGCCATTAGAAATAACAAAGTAGCGGCTTTTACAGAGACGGGCCTGGATAAAATTCCTCAAGCAGATTGGTTTACAAATATGTTATTGCCTGCTCTCAGAAACCAACCCGTAGAAATTGCCTATTTTATGCTATGGTCAAACACTACAGATATGTATTGGACTCCTTACCAGGGGCATCCGGCTGAGACCGATTTTCTTAATTTTAAAGGAAACCCGTACATTGTTTTTGCGGATGAAGTACAAGAGATAAGGTAAAACCTTATATTTTTAACCCGGTTATCTGCCTTCCCTCGCAACCTTAATTTCTCTGGGTTTAATTGAAATAGAATGAACAATTCATTTAAAAGGTTTTTACAACTTTTATTTCTTGTATTAGATATTGTCGTTCTAAATGTCGTTTATCTGATAGCGCAGAAGATATTTGAAGAAGATCCCGAGTCTCATTTCTACATGAGGTATTCTCAGTATTGGCTGATCATGAACGGGATTTGGCTTCTTTTAGCTTGGTTTGGGAAAGTATATGCAACAGATAGCATTAGCTATTTTGAGAGGTTTCTAAGGGCAACCTTCCGGGTGTACTTTGTCTGGGCCGGAATCAACATCCTCTACCTTTACTTACCCAGGGTAATTCAACTATCAAAGCCACTTGTTTTTACCACTGTCATTGTATTCCTTTTTGGTCTAATCATTAACCGCTTTATTTATTTCTCTATAAGGGAATGGGTAAAAAAAACGGTGCACTTAAAAAGGAAAATTTTAATTCTGGGTAACAACCAAGTGGCTAAGAAGCTTACGAATTACCTTGAAAAACAGGGGGCAGGGGTAAATATCATTGGGTTTGTGGATGATAAAGGAGGGACGGCTGTTTCGCCGGGCTACCCTGTTTTTAAAGGTATCCAGGATGCCTTACATATCTCTAAGGAATTAAGGGTGAATGAAATCTATTCTACCATCATGCCTGAAAACAACCACCAGGTATATAACCTGATGCAGCAGGCAGATAAAGATCTGGTCAGGTTCAGGATTGTACCAGACTTCTCTTATTTCATCAACCGGCCCATTTACATAGATTACCTGAATGACCTGCCCATTCTTACCGTAAGAAAGGAGCCCTTAGAAGAAGAAGTAAACCGGTTTACCAAAAGGGCTTTTGATATTGTTGTGAGCGCCCTGGTCATTGTTTTTATTCTTTCCTGGCTATACCCGCTCATTGGATTACTGATCAAACTAGAATCTAAAGGACCTATCATTTTTAGCCAGCTCAGAAGCGGAAAGAACAATCGACCGTTTAACTGCTATAAGTTCAGGAGCATGGGCGAAAACAATGACCCCGCCAAGCAAGCCACCAAGAACGACAAACGGGTAACCAAAATTGGACGCATACTGAGAAAGACCAGCCTTGATGAGTTCCCTCAATTCATCAATGTGCTGAAGGGAGAAATGAGCATTGTGGGTCCCAGACCGCACATGCTGAAACACACCGAAGACTTCTCCAGCCAGGCTGATGATTACATGATCAGGCAATTTTTAAAGCCTGGAATAACCGGCTGGGCCCAGGTAAACGGATACCGAGGCGAAATAACAGAACTGTACCACATCAAAAAAAGAGTTGAATTTGACCTATGGTACCTGGAGAACTGGAGCTTATGGCTTGACATCCGTATAATGTTTTTGACAGTGTACAATGCTGTGAAAGGCGAGGAAAATGCATATTGATTTTTAATTTTCAATTTTATGATGTCTGCCCCAATTCCCTCAAATGAGTCGGAACGTTTAAATGCACTGCGTCAACATAATATCCTGGATACCCTGCCAGAAGAGGTGTATGATGAGGTAACTAAAATTGCCTCAGAAATTTGTGGCACCCCAACTGCTCTGCTCACCATGGTAGATAAAGACCGCCAATGGTTTAAATCCAAGCAGGGGTTTGACGTAGATGAAACTCCACGGGAGATTTCCTTTTGCGCCCATGCCATCATCAATCCAGACGAACCCTTTATAGTGGAAGATGCACGGTATGACGAGCGTTTTCATGATAACCCCTTAGTAGCCAAAGACCCTAAAATCGTTTTCTATGCGGGAGTACCCGTGAAAAGTGCTGATGGTCATGCTTTGGGAACCCTGTGCGTCATTGATACCCGGCCCCGGGAATTAACGGAGCAAAAGATTCAGTCACTCAAAGCATTGGCCAAGTTAGTGAATGTGCATTTTGAGTTAAGAAAAATGAAACTTGTCTTAGAAGAAAGAGAAAGGGTGCTTCACCAGGCGCGGCAACTTTCAACTTCCTTTGACAATGAGGTGCAGAACATGCTACGGAATAACCAGGTAACTCCAGGAAGTTCCCCCTTTAGAGCAAATCGCCACCTCTTTGAAAGGACTGCTTCGGGCATATAGCCAGTAAGTAACTATCTGTGCGTTTTCTTATCAAGCACTACTTTAAAAAGTCTTTTGGTACACCATCTATAGAGTAAGTATAGATAAATAGGAAGGAGGAAGATAAGGGAAAACGCTTCCTTGTGTAAGTTTGTCGAGGCTAATCCTGTTTAGGCTAAAGCAGTATAAGACAAACTATGAAATATAAAACCTCCCTCTTTCTCCTGTTCTTCCTGTATGGGTCTTTTTTCTTCTCCTCTCTTGTTGCCCAAAACAAAGCCTCCAAAAACCAGGAGTTGGTGTATGTTGACCAAAAGGGCATCATGCGTTGGAACAAAAACAACCAGGAGGCAGCTTTCTTCGGGGTAAACTACACCGTTCCGTTTGCCTACGGCTACCGTTCTGTTAAAGCTCGCAACGTAGATCCTGAGAAAGCCATTGACCAGGATGTCTACCACATGGCTCGTTTAGGATTAGACGCCTTCAGAGTGCACGTGTGGGATACGGAGATCTCTGATACTTTAGGCAACCTGCTGGAGAATGAGCACCTGCGCCTTTTTGATTACCTGGTCTACAAATTAAAGCAGCGCAACATAAGGGTCATGCTGACTCCCATTGCTTTCTGGGGAAACGGCTACCCTGAAAAAGATGAGAACACCCCCGGCTTTTCGCGCCTGTACGGCAAACAGAAAGCTTTGGTAAATGAGTATGCCTTTAAAGCGCAGGAGAATTACCTTAAACAGTTTCTGAACCACATCAATCCCTATACCAAACTCAGGTACGGGGCTGACCCCAACATTATTGCCGCAGAGGTAAACAATGAACCACAGCACTCCGGCCCCAAAGCCAGGACCACCGAGTACGTGAACAGAATGGTGGCTGCCATTCGGGCAACTGGCTGGACCAAGCCCATCTTTTACAACATCAGTGAATCTCCGCGGTACGCTGATGCCGTAGCCAAGGCCAATGTAGACGGGTTCAGTTTTCAGTGGTACCCCACAGGACTGGTGGCCAACCACACTTTACAGGGCAATTACCTGCCTCATGTTGACCGCTACAACATCCCATTTGACACCATTCCGGAGTTCAGAAACAAAGCTTTGATGGTGTATGAATTTGATGCCGGAGACGTACTAGGTTCTTACATGTACCCGGCCATGGCCAAGAGTTTTCGGGAGGCGGGCTTTCAATGGGCCACGCAGTTTGCCTATGACCCAATGGCTACCGCTTACGCAAATACTGAATACCAGACCCACTACCTGAACTTGGCGTACACTCCCTCTAAAGCTATCAGCCTCATGATTGCGGCCGAGGCCTTCCATCAACTTCCCTTACGCAAGAGCTACGGCACCTACCCGGCAGACAGTGTTTTTGGTGCGTTTAGGGTGAGTTATAAAGAATCACTGAGCGAGATGAACACGCAGAGGGCATTCCTGTATACCAATACCACCCACACCAAACCAGTGAATGTTGGTAAGTTAACCCAGGTGGCTGGGGTAGGAAGTTCGCCAGTGGTAACCTACAGCGGTTCTGGATCTTATTTCCTGGACAAGCTGGAGAAAGGAGTTTGGCGGCTGGAGGTAATGCCTGATGCAGTGCACATCAGAGACCCCTTCGCAAAAGCATCACCTAACAAAGAAGTAACCCGCATTCAGTGGCTGAACCACTCCATGCAGATCAGGCTGGCTGAGCTGGGGGAGGAGTTTACCATAACCAGTGTGAATGAGGGAAATGCCTACAAAGCCTCTGCAAAGGAGGGTGGTTTTCAAATAAAACCCGGAGTCTATTTACTGGCCAGAAAAGGAAAAGGACCGCTGAAAGGAAAGACCTTTTTTGGAAACATGGAGATCAAAGAATTCGCAGCTCCTCAGCCCACAGAAACGAAGATCTTTGTAGCGCACCAGCCCTTGAAAGAAGTATCCGCCGGAAAGCCATTTGTGCTGTACGCCAAAGTAGTGGGTGTATCCCGGGAGGCTAAGATTTCTTTGCAGCTAAACAACCAGGCTGGGGTTTACAAAACCGTAGCGATGGAGAGCCTGGGAGGTAGTAAATACAAAGCCGAAATTCCTTTTGATCTCACCTCGCCGGGCTTAATCAACTACCGGATCATGGTGCAGGATGGAACGCAGCAGGTGACATTCCCCGGAGGATACGAGGGGGATCCCTGGGCTTGGGACTATTACCAGAATGACACCTGGCAAACGTTTGTCGCCTCTGACAAGGGAGCTTTGTCTCTGTTTAACGCCACTACAGACCGGTCCATTTATGTCTTCCCGAACCTCTGGAGGGGAGATGAGCGGGCCTTGATCACCGCAGAAAAACCTGAGCAACTGGTGCTGAAACTAACTGCCAAAGAACTAACGGCAGAACAAACCATGGGCTTCCAGCACTTCATAGGAGACAAACTGAAGGGTCGTGAAAGTGAACTTGGAACCTTTGACAAACTGGTGATCAGAATCAGAACATCTAATGCAACCCCATTGCCGGTGAAGGTAGGATTAATCACCTCTGATGCCGCTGGCTATACCGCTAGGGTGAATGTCAGCCAGAACTTTCAAGACATTGAGATACCCTTAAACACATTGAAACCAGATTCTTTCATGCTGTTGCCCAGGCCTTATCCGGGCTTCCACCCGTTCAGGTTTTCGGCTGCTAAGGCTGTGGCTTTTAATTTAAAGCAAGCAGAGAAGCTTGAAATTTCTATCCTTCAGGATAAAAAGACTACTGCAGGGGCACAATCCTACACCTTCGAAGTGGAAGCCGTATGGCTAGAAAAAAACTAGAAGGGTACCTATTCCTTTGAAACCGTTTCAGGTATGTTTTTAGAAAAGCAGCTTGAAAAGGTTTTTTATTAGTAGTTTCCATTTACCTAAAGTAAGTAGTAGAGATGCTTATATCTACCAGCATGAAGGTGTTAATAACTCTTATTTAAGCTCCATTTTTCTAGTTAAGCAGCTGGAAGCTTAATAAGAGTTATTATCCTTAGGCTTTTTTAGGTTACATTTTCAAAAACAGGTTAAAAATGCTACATCGGTTTTCTTCTCTGTTGGGTCTGCTTTCCTTCCTTTTACTGGTGGTGGGAATAGATGCCCAGGCCCAATCTATTCCTACCTTTACCCGGCAAGACACACTGAGGGGCTCTATCACGCCGGAGCGGGCCTGGTGGGATTTGGTGCATTATGACCTGAGCATGAAAGTGAACCCGCAAGACAGTACAATGCAGGGCGTGAACCTGGTGCGCTACAAAGTGCTGAAGCCCCACCAGGTGATGCAGATTGATTTGCAGCCGCCCATGCGCATTGAGCAGGTTCGGCAGAACGGGCAGAACCTGAGGGTGAAGCAGGATGGGAATGCCTGGTTTATTCAGCTAGCTGCCAAACAAGTGCCTGGTACCCTGCAGACCGTGGAAGTAACCTACGGCGGCAAACCCCAGGTAAGCACCAATCCGCCGTGGAGCGGGGGCGTTACCTGGAAGAAAGACAGCAACGGTAAACCTTTCATTGCCACCTCGGTGCAAGGCGACGGCGCAAGCTTGTTTTGGCCCTGCAAAGACCACATGTACGATGAGCCCGACAGCATGATGATTAGGGTAACGGTGCCGAAAGACCTGGTTGATGTCTCTAATGGGCGCTTGCGCAAACTAGAGCAGCACGCAGACGGCACCCACACCTTCCATTGGGCGGTTACAAATCCCATCAACAACTACGGCGTGAATGTGAATATTGCCGATTACGTGAACTTCTCAGAAACCTACGCCGGCGAAAAAGGCAAGCTGGATTGCAATTATTATGTGCTGCGCGAGAACCTGGCCAAAGCCAAAGAGCAGTTCAAGCAAGTACCCCAGATGCTGAAAGCCTTTGAGCACTGGTTTGGGCCGTACCCTTTCTATGAAGACAGCTATAAATTGGTGGAGGTGCCGTATCTGGGCATGGAACACCAGAGCTCAGTGACCTACGGAAACAAATACCAGAACGGCTACCTGGGTCGGGACCTCAGCGGCACGGGTTGGGGCCTGAAGTTCGACTTCATCATCATCCACGAAAGTGGGCATGAATGGTTTGCCAACAACATCACTTACAAAGACAACGCTGACATGTGGATTCATGAGAGTTTTACCAACTACTCAGAGAGCTTGTTTGTGGAATATTACCATGGCAAAAAAGCCGCAAGTGAGTACGTGATCGGTACCCGTCGCGGAATCAGAAATGACCGGCCCATCATCGGGATATATAATGTAAACTTCAGCGGCTCCGGTGACATGTACCCCAAAGGCGGCAACATGCTGCACACCCTTCGGCAAGTGGTGAATGATGACGAGAAATGGCGGAAACTACTGCGTGGCCTGAACAAAGAGTTTTACCACCAGACGGTGACAACCGCCCAGATTGAAAACTACATCAGTCAACAAACCGGAAAGGACCTGAAAGCTTTCTTTGACCAGTACCTCCGCGATGTTCGTATTCCTGAACTGGAGTATAAGGTGGAAGGAAAAACCCTCTCGTACCGCTGGAACAATGTCGTCAAGGGCTTTAACCTGCCGGTAAAAGTTTTGGTAGCTGGAAAAGAAACGTGGTTACAACCGGTCTCCACCACCTGGAAAAAAGCTACCCTTGCTGCTGGTGCCACCGGGATTAAAGTAGATCCAAACTTCTATGTGACTCAGAAACGGGTGCAGTAAGATCATAGGTTTAGGTCCATGGCCACTTACTCTTGCTGATTGATGAACTTTAAGGAGGCCCTGTTTTGAAGCAATTTTTATTAAATCTGCCTTAAAACAGGGCCTTCATTTTTTGGCTTTACCTACAAAAGGAAAGTTTTAGGGTAGCAGAAGGTAGAACAAGGGTGCTTTTACCCCGTATCTCTAAGCAGTCTCAAAACGCTTTGAGCACTTAACCTGATTTCAAATGGACATGCATTTCATCCGGCGAGGCGAAGGGAAACCTCTGTTACTGGTACATGGCATTGGCGGAAGCTCCCGCTCCTGGGACTTAATGATAGACGGGCTGGCAGATGCAGGCCGTGAGGTAATTGCGATTGATTTACCGGGGCATGGTGCTACCCCCCCGTTACAAGGGGAAGTTTCCATTAGCACCTTAGCCGATGCGGTCACCTCTTTTCTGGAAAGCCAGAATCTTTTGGGGATTGATGCCGTGGGCAGTTCCATGGGTGCGCGCCTGGTGCTGGAGTTAGTAAGACGTGGGGGGATAGTAGGGGCAGTTGTGTCTTTAGACCCGGGCGGATTCTGGAAAGGCTGGGAGAAACCATTCTTCTACTTTTCAGTGGCGGCTTCCAGAAGGCTGGTGCAATGGTTGCAACCCGTGATGCCTGCTATCGCAGGGAACCCGGTTGGTCGCACCTTGCTGTTGCCCCAGTTTTCTGCCCGTCCCTGGGATCTACACGCAGAACTGGTGCAGGAAGAAATGCGAACCTTTGCTACGTCTGCCTCCTTTGATGACTTGTTGTACAACTTAACGTATGGCGAACCCCAAAAAGGAGTTCCGCGCGGTACCCTGCAAGCACCTTTGATTATTGGGTGGGGTAAGCAGGACAGGGTTTGTTTTCCGCAGCAAGCTTCCAGGGCTTTGCGCCTTTTTCCTGATGCCTGCATACATTGGTTTTCTAGTTGCGGTCACTTCCCGCAATGGGATTCTCCGGAAGAAGCCGTACAATTGGTGCTAACCGTTACCAGCGGCATTAATTATGAACCGCTGCTTTCCGCGGAGATGCAAACCCCTGTAACGACTGCTACCAGAAACTGGGCAGCCATTGTGGGCGTGGGGCTAGCTGTAGTAGCTGGAGGATTTTTGTTGGCGCGCAGCAGAACATCATAGCCCTTATTTAAAAAGCCTTAAGGTGGATAAAAGCAGAAAGCCCCCGGAAGTTCAGTCTTCCGGGGGCTTTCTGCTTTCTTACAGAACTCGTGATATGTTAGATCAGAGCTTTTACTTTGCTAAGTTCTACTCAACCCCCACCTTTGCGAGTAGGCTTGGTTTGAGCAGGCCAGGTACCAGGCTGACCAGTTCTTTGGTTGGCTGGTAACACACTTCTTTCACGGGAGGTGGTAGTGGGGTCTTCACTGGCCATGTAAGCTAAAATAGCAGTAAGAATGGCGTTGCTACGCACATCATCAAACACGATCTTGTCATAGGTGTCGCGGTTGGTGTGCCAGGTGTAGGTGCCGTAAGACCAGCTCAGGGAACTAAGCGAAAACGCCGGAGCACCCGCTGCTACAAACGAGGCGTGGTCTGATCCGCCGCCGCCCGGGGCACCCGGGAAGTTGGTTTGTATGTGGGAGCGGATCTCTGTCGGTACCGGAGCCAACCAGCGGTTCAGGAATTCATAAGAGTGCAGGAAGCCAGAGCCACCTAAGTTGACCACGCGGCCGGTACCATTGTCCTGGTTAAACACTGCCTGTATTTTGCTTACAATTTCCGGGTGGTCTTCCACAAATGAGCGGGAACCGTTCAGTCCTTGCTCTTCGCTACCCCAATGCCCTACCATGATGGTTCTTTTAGGGTTAGGGTAGATCTTCTTCAGTATTCGCATGGCTTCCATCATGACCAGGGTGCCGGTTCCGTTATCAGTGGCACCAGTAGCGCCATCCCAGGAGTCAAAGTGCGCCGACAGGATCACGTACTCATCTGGTTTCTGGGTTCCTTTTATCTCCGCGATGGTGTTGAAAGTAGGTACCATGCCGCGCTCTTTAGATTCGGCCTGCACGTTGATTTTGGGTTTCTGACCAGAAGCGGTGAGGCGGTACACCATTCCGTAATCCTCCAAAGAAAGGTCTACCGTAGGAATCTTCTTCGTGTAGGCACTGAAGATCTTGTTCACTCCAAACCCGTTTGACCAATTAGACATGACCACTCCGGCAGCTCCGGCTTTTTCCAGGGCCACGGGCAAGGTGCGGGTAGTGTATCCCATCTTTGCCATCTTGGTGCGCCAGGCTTCGGTTAGGGCGGTGCGCTCCGCTTTCATTTTCTCAAAAGACTCTTTCGTGGCGAACTCCTGCCAGTTGTAATCGGGTCTTCCGGTGGGCTGCGGCATGGAGATCAGCACAAATTTGCCTTTCACGTTGGGCAACCACTTCTGGAAGGCCATGGAATCTGTGACAGTTTCAGGGAGGGTGATGGTTTCAGCGGTGACGCCTTTGCCTTTGGTGCTGGGGCTCCAGGCCAGTTGCATGCCCTCCAGGGTTCTTACCCGGGGGTGCACCATATCAATGTGCGAGATGCCTCTTTGCCAGCCGCGCCATTCTCCCCATTTCTCATTTCTGGCAGCAATGCCCCAGCCTTTGTATTTAGCCACGGCCCAGTCATTGGCTTGCTGCATTTGGGGCGTACCCACCAGGCGTGGACCAATCACATCCATCAGTTCATGCGCCAGCGTTTCCAGCTGAGAATTTTGGGTCGCTTCTTTTACAATGCTGTCTAACACCGGGTCTTTGGTCTTGGCCAAACCCACTTGGGCAGAGAAGAGCAACGAGAGTAGGAAGAGCTTGCGCGTACTTCTTTTGCACTGCAAGCGGGGAGGGGTGAGGAGACGTATCATGCCCCTAATTTAAGGAAGCTGATAAGAACAAAAACAGGTGACAGTAAATAAGTAAAGTGATTTCTGTTTAGGGGCTACTTTCCAGAAAGTAGTCCCTAAACAGAAAGGTTATTCTAGGACAAAATCCTCGGCTTGAGGCAGGCTCATGAACTTCTGGGCAAGATCTTCAGGCAGACCGGCCAGCTTACGCTTCAGGAGGTCAATCCAGGCACCATCTACGTTGATGATGGCCGCTTTCACACCATCGCTGCGGTACAGCTCATGACGGATGGACCAACGCGAACCATCCGGGCGGGCTTTGGTCAGTACAGATTCAACTTTGACGGTGTCATTGATGCCTACTTCGCGCAGGTATTGCAATTCTTCCCGGAACAGAATAGGTCCTATTTTCAGGTGCTGAAAAGTTTTAAAATCAAGGCCCAACGTATCTAACATGGAGATACGCGCCTGGGCGGCAAAATCGGCGTAGGCCGAGTGGCGAAGGTGCATGTTGGCGTCTACTTGTGCCCAGATCACGTGCCCTTCATATACAATGCTCATAGTGTTTGTTTTAGGTGTGTTTTAAAGAAATCAGGGATAAAGCCGGTTACGGCGTTTGCCTGAAGTATAGACCAAATTTAAATTTTGGTTGTGCCAGGAGTTGAAAAATTCTGAAGAACCTAGGGAGTTTTGCCAATAAACCAGAATATGTTCCTTTACAGGTTTTAGTAAAACCCTTGCAAAACAGGTGTGAAAACGCTTATAAATTCATTTATCTGGTGGCTGATTTAAGCTGGGGGTATGAATTCTGCAAAAAAGTTTTAGATTTGAAAAACGGGAATTTTGCTTGGGGTCTGAGGGTGAGAGGATTATCAATTGGAGGCAAAATTCACGAGTGCCCTTAATTGAAAAAGTGTAAAACAAATTACTTTCTGCTATATCCCTTTTACTCTAATTTGAGTAAAATACCCTTAAACTGACCCTCCATGCAACAATTATCTTCTGCGTCTCCGCATCTTCTTGAAATAGCCTGGGAAGCGTGTAACCAAGTAGGTGGTATCTACACGGTAATCCGCTCTAAAGTACCTGCCATGATTGAGTACTGGGGCGACCAGTATTGTCTTATAGGTCCTTATTTCCCGCAACAAGCCGCCCATGAATTTGAACCCACAGATGACTATTCTGATGTGTACGGGCAGGCGGTGCTGGAACTACAGGCCCAGGGCGTAGAGTGTTACTATGGAACCTGGCTGGTGACTGGTCGGCCTAAAATTGTGTTGATCAACCCGCGCAGTTCCTTTGGGCAGCTAGGGGAGATCAAGTATTTCCTTTGGGAAAACCACCGCATACCTACTTCCAATGAAGACCTCCTGAACCAGGTGCTGGCCTTCGGAAGTTTGGTGAAGCGGTTTATCACCATATTATCTGCTAAAACCCAGGTGGTAGCGCACTTCCATGAGTGGATGGTGGGTTCTGCCATTCCAGACCTGAGAAAAGACCAGGTGCCGGTGAAGATCGTTTTCACCACGCACGCGACCTTGCTGGGACGTTACCTTGCCATGAATGACCCCAACTTCTATGACCAGTTAACCTCGGTTGATTGGCAGAGAGAGGCGCAGCATTTCAACATTGAGCCCGCCGTTTCTATTGAAAGGGCCGCCGCGCATGGGGCGCACGTGTTTACCACGGTCAGCGAAGTCACCGTGCGGGAGTGTATCTACCTGCTAGACCGGATCCCGGATACAGTGTTGCCGAACGGGCTCAACATCCGGCGGTTCACCGCCATGCACGAGTTCCAGAACTTGCACTTAACGTACAAGAAGCGGATTCACCGGTTTGTCATGGGGCACTTTTTCCAGAGTTTCCCTTTTGACCTGGACAAGACCATTTACCTGTTCACTTCGGGGCGTTTTGAATACCGTAACAAAGGCTTTGACCTTACTCTGGAGGCTTTGGCCCGCCTGAATCACCGCATGAAGGTGTCTAAAAGTGATATGACGGTGGTGATGTTCTTTATCACCAAACAGCCATTCACTACCATTAACCCGCACGTGCTGCATTCAAAGGCTTTAATGGAAGAGATACAGGAAACCTGTGAGGCCATTAAAGACCAGATTGGGGAGAGGCTGTTCTATGATGCGGCGGCTAGTTCAGATCATAAATTACCGGAGCTGAACGAGTACGTAGATGATTATTGGAAACTACGGTATAGGAGGACTATACAGTCATGGAAAACGCATATGCTGCCTCCGGTAGTGACGCACAATCTCATTAATGATCAATCAGATGAGATCCTGCATTTCCTGCGGAGCTCTAACCTGGTAAACAATGCTGATGACCGCGTGAAGATTGTGTACCACCCAGATTTTATCTCACCTACCAACCCTCTTTTCGGGATGGAGTACGGGCAGTTTGTGCGGGGCTGTCACTTAGGTATCTTCCCTAGCTATTACGAGCCGTGGGGTTATACTCCGCTGGAGTGCGTAGCCAGTGGTATTCCAGCCGTGACCAGTGATTTGTCTGGTTTTGGTGATTACGTGAAGAAGAACATCAAGAAGTATACTGACAAAGGTATCTACGTAATAGACCGCCATGAGCGCAACTTCAATGATTCTGCCGAGCAACTCACAGAACACTTGTATGACTATGTGGAAATGAGCCGCCGGGAGCGGATTGCCCAACGGAATAAAGTAGAAGGCTTGTCAGAAATGTTTGACTGGAAAAAGCTGCTGGTGCATTACGAGCGTGCTTACCAACTGGCATTAAGCACACACCAGGAATAGCAAACTGTATGCGGGTTTATGTATAAATCCTCAAAAAAATAATTTTAAGCGGCCCGTTTAGGAGGTGTTTTACTAATCACCTCCTAAACGGGCCGCTTAATGTTGATTATACGATAGGTGAAGGAATTACCTGAAGTAGCGTAAAATCATTGGGTACGGAAACAAAGATAAGGTTGGTAGCGGCTACATTTTCCCAGGTAACTTCCTGTTCATCTACTATGATTTTGGCTGTATGTGTTTGTAAGCCGTGAATGAAAATAGCGTAGTACCGGTAACCATCCTGACCGTCGCCTTTTCTTTCCTGGGTAAGGGTGAACAGGGTTAAGCTGCCTTCCGTCCGGAAAACTTTGTGCAGAAAATTGCCCTCTGTGTACCCGTAGCCTTCGCCACCGTCTTCATATAGTTCGCTCACGCAGGTGCCCTGGTTGTAGTACACATGCAGCGCCACCTGGGGTGCTGCCAGTTCCCCCACGTACTGCTGCACAGGGTAGAAGGGAACCACGGCTCCGGCTTTGATGAACATAGGTACCTTGTCTAGTGGGGCATCTGCCCATACTTCTCGTTTACCGGCTTCCATAAGACCAGTCCAGAAGTTGTACCAGTTTCCTTGCGGCAGGTATAAGATTCTGCCGTCTACCCCCGGTTGCGTAATGGGGCACACCAAAAGATTATCGCCTAAGCAAAATTCTGCCATACGGTGGTAGCAATCAGGATCTGTCTGGTCCACAAAAGCCAAGGGCCGCAGCATGGGAGTTCCTTGGGTAGTGTACTGCCAGAAGGTAGAGTACATGTAAGGCAGAAGCTGATAGCGTAGCTCAATGAATTTGCGGGCCAATGCTGTGTACGGCTCCCCAAAAGACCAGGGCTCCTGGTCTCCGTGGTCACCCGAGGAGTGGGTGCGGCAGAACGGATGGAAGATCCCTAACTGTAGCCACCGGATGTACAGCTCGCCGTCTGGTGATTTTATAAACCCGCCTATGTCAGAGCCAATAAAAGACATTCCTGAAATACTAAGGCGCTGACACTGAATGTTGGCCAGCCAAAGGTGATCCCAGGAGGCAATGTTATCACCGGTCCAGCCAGAAGCAAAACGCTGCACCCCGGCGTAGCCTGAGCGGGTTATGGTAAAGGGGCGGTCTGGATAAGAGAAGTTCTTTACACCTTCATAAGTGGCGCGGGCCATCTGCATGCCGTAGATGTTATGAGCCTTGCGGTGACTGCCAGGGTCGCCGTCATAATGGTGGCGCACGTCATTGGGGAAAGTGCCAATCTCAAACACCGCCGGTTCGTTCATGTCATTCCAGACGCCTTTAACGCCGGTTTCCTGAATAAGGCCCTTAAACAGACCAGCCCACCAGGTGCGCACCTCTTCACGGGTATAGTCCGGGAAGTGGCACAGTCCCGGCCACACAGTTCCCTTGTACAAAGGACCATCGGCGCGGCGGCAGAAATAATCATTTTTGATGCCTTCCTGGTACACCCAATAGTCATGGTCAATTTTGATGCCCGGGTCAATGATGACCACCGTTTTGAAACCGTCTTCCTTCAGTTCCTGCACCATGCGATGGGGTTCAGGGAAATGGCTTTTGCTCCAGGTAAAGCACCGGAAACCTTCCATGTAGTCTATGTCCAGGTACAGGGCATCACAGGGGATAGAACGGTCTCTGAAGCCTTTGGCCAGGTCTTTGTGGTATATTGTTGCACCACCTGCGTGAGGGAAGGGCCATAGATAAAGTAATACTCCATGGTGCCGCCCTGCGCCCAGAAGCTGGTTACTTCCTTGCGCTCACTCGCGAAATCAAAGAAAGCCCTGAAAGTGTTGTCAAAGAAGATGCCGTAGGCGTTGCGGCGGTGCAACCCCATATAAAAGTTGATGTTCTTGTACAGCGGATCGGTGCCTATTTTGTAGCCATAGGTATCTGAACCCCAATTCTCAAAGCGCTTGCCCCGCAGGTTCATGTTGTCGGCTTTGTCGCCCAAGCCATAAAAGAACTCCTGCGGCTGCACGGCTTTGCTCATCTTCACAATATCGCCGCCATAGTCTTTGTGCTCTTCCCAATGAAAACCTTTCTCGTCTTCGTTCAGGATATTGCCAGACTTGTCTAGAATACGTGTGATCAGGCCGTTTTTGGAAACAGTGCAAATTAGCTCCTTGGTAGTAAGCCGGTAATGGTCTGCCAGTTCTTTTATTTTCAGCTTCACCTTTTCCTGGGGGCGGGAAGGGGAGAGGGCATAGGAAAACTCCCGGGAGAAGGTTCCGTCCGTGCTAAACTTAAACCGTAGAATGTGCTGCGTGACAGCTTCCACTTTCAAGCCCACCCGGTTATCACAGGTAAATAGAGTGCAATTGTCAGTTGAATGGACCTGGAGAACAGTACCCGCGAAGAACTCCTCGTGTTTGACCCCCAGGTCATTGATCATGTAATTGGTATCTTAAATTGTACTATCCATGAAAAAGTATTAGAAGCAAAGAAGAAAAGAAGGGCTGTTTTTTGCGTATTTATTCAGAAATTAAATCGCATAATTACGGAATGTTTTTAAATTTTCTATTTTGGTGAACAAACTGGCAAAAAAAAGTGTGAATTACCCTTGAACTAGCGGGTTGGTTACTTATCTTTACAAGACACCTCTCCCCTGCGTCGTAGATGAATTAAAGATATAATGAAAAAACTCAGAGTATTAATGCTGGGTTGGGAAGACCAACCTATTTTGAATGGAGGAGTAGGCAAAGCTTGTTTTCATTTAGCTGAGGCCTTAGCCAAACAGATTGAACTTACCATGATTGTGCCGCAGGCAGATCACCTGGCCATTGATCAACATGCGGAGGTTGTAGGGTTAGATGCCCTCAATCTGGCCGAGATTAAACAAGCTCCTGTAGAGCAAACATTTGAGCGTTTTGCTACTACACTCAGAGTACCCGCCGCGTTGTTTCCTTATGAAGAACCTGAGGTAGGACAAGGCTATACTCAACATTCTTCTGAACTTCAGGACAAAGTTGAAGTAGTAAACCAGGAGCAAAAAGGCCCATATGCGCAGGAAACAGCTTCTCAGCCCCAATCTGCTGCTGCTCAGGGGCAACCACAAATCACATTTGCCAAAGGTGCTAAAGGTACCCTCAATTTTGAGGTGATCCAGTTTGCCCGTTATGCAGCGAGGCTTGCTTCACATAAAGAATTTGATGCCGTATATGCCCATGACTGGATGACTTTCCTGGCGGGTATGGAGATAAAGATTCAACGCAAGGTTCCGTTAATTGTGCACGTGCACAGCCTGTCATTTGACCGCCAGGTAGGGGAGCCGTTAGGTTGGGTGTTTGAGTTGGAAACTAAGGCGATGCATGAAGCTGACCTTATCTTAACGGTAAGTGAAAGAACCGCCCGCATGATCACGAAGCGCTACGGTATTTCGGCAAAAAAGATTCAAGTGGTCTACAACGGAGCGGATAAAGCACCCGCTTCTCCGGTAGTTTCAGCCAAAAGAAAGCAGGTAACTTTCCTTGGACGTTTGGTCGCACAGAAAGGACCGCTTCAATTCTTGAAAGTTGCAAAAGTAGTACTAAACCAAGACCCTGACGTTCACTTTGTAGTTGCTGGTCATGGACCGCAACTGGATGAGGCGAAGCTGATGGTCAAAAGGTTAGGCATTGAAGAATCAGTTACGTTCACTGGTTTTTTGCCGCCAGCAAAAGCTGAAGCGCTTCTGAAAAATTCTTCTGTGTTCTGTTTGCCAGCACTGTCTGAGCCTTTCGGCTTGGCTGCCCTGGAAGCAACCCAGGCCGGCTTGCCGGTAGTGATCACGCACCAAACGGGAGCTGCTGAAGTGTTGCCTGAGGCAAGTGTAGCTGATTGCAACGACACCGAAGGTTTGGCAGAACATATTCTGCAGTTGCTGGAAAACGAAGAATTGCGGAGAAGACAGGTAGAAGCTAACCAAAAAGCCGTAAGGCAACTTACCTGGGGCAGTACCGCTGACAAGGTAATGGAAAGCCTGCACACCGTTTTGCTTCTGCAGGACTAAGCAGAATAATTCGTTTGGGGTTAGTTTCTGGAAAACTGGCCTAAAGCGTAGATGATGACATAAGTAACTGTCTTTAAGATTAGATAGATAAACAGAAGGTCTGCTGTGGTTTCCACTACAGACCTTCTTATTTTGAGTAGGGATAAGTGTGAGACGAAGGTTTATTGTCCAACAAACCATTTTGGAAAAGTAGATCCGTGATTACAAAGAGTTTCGGGTACATACCATTCTTCAAAGTTCTAAACCAGCAGCGGCTCTTAGCAGATTCTCCCCTTGAGGGGAGCGAATAGGGGTGTTGCACCTGCCAATCCACGCATTGATGATTCTCCTTTGCTTTCCTTCCGAGTTGATGCCCTGATTAGTGTTTTCTTGAATGCGTGCTCTCCTTTGTAAACACCCCTCTTTATCTCCCCTCAAGGGGAGAATCTGCTTTCAAGGGCTGAGTGATTGGCTTGTTGTGAGTAGCATTGTAATGTTACATAATATAAAAGGAGTCGTTTAAGGGCTGTTTTTAAAAACAACCCTTAAACGACTCCTTTATCTTTACCTGATTCTAGTTTTTCAATCTTCTCTCCTCATTACCAAAGCCGTACGGTTAGGCAGGTAGATGCTCAGTCTTGGGCCATACTTGGTAGGGAGAGTGAAGTATCGGATAGTAGTATCTACGCGGTCATGACCTCCTGTTTCTGGTGTATCTGAGGAAAGGATCAAGGAATAACTACCTGCTTCCTGAACTGGGAATATATAATCCGGAACGGAGTTTTTAGGGTGAAAATTGAAAAGGAAGATCAAACCGGCCCTCTGGAAAATGAGCACGTTGTTAGTATTGTCCTGGTGCAGTTTGAGCGCGGGACCACCTTCCAGAATAGAATACTGCTCGGCGATGGAGAGCATGTCCTTTTCAAACTGCCACATATGTCGGTATCTCAGGTCAGGATTGTCTACCAACGACCATTGCCGCCGGGCGTATTGGTAACTCCAGTTGTTACCTAACCTAGGAAAGTCTACCCATTCCGGATGCCCGAACTCGTTACCCATAAAGGTGAGAAACGCTTCCCCGCCCAAAGACATGGTGAGCAACCTGATCATTTTGTGCAAGGCAACCCCCCGGTCAATGACAGGATGTTTGTCAATGGTGCGCATGTTGAAGTACATCTCCTTGTCCATGAGCCAGAAGGCAATGGTCTTGTCTCCAACTAAAGATTGGTCATGTGATTCAGCATAGGCCACAGTTTTTTCGCCTTCCCGCCTGTTGGTAAGCTCATGCCAGATTTCATCCAGGTTCCAGTCTTCGTCGCGTTTGTGCTTCAGGGTTTTGATCCAGTAATCTGGTATGCCCATGCCTAGTCGGTAATCAAACCCAATGCCTCCGTCAGACAAAGGGCGGCAAAGGCCAGGCATACCGCTCATATCCTCGGCAATTAATAAGGCGCCAGGAGTGAAGGTATGGGTAAGTTCCGAAGCCAGTTGCAGGTACAGGATCGCGTCTTCGTCTACGCTTTTGTCAAAGTAGTTGTCATAGTGACCAAAAGCTACGCCCTCGCCGTGGTGGTGGTACAGCATAGAGGTAATCCCATCGTACCGGAAGCCATCCAGGTGAAACTCTTCCAGCCAGTACCGCACGTTTGATAATAAAAAGCGGCGTACCTCAGGTATTCCGTAATTAAACAGTTTAGAATCCCAGCCAGGGTGATGCCCGCGAGGTCCTTGGTGGAAGAACTGACCGCCGGAGCCGTCAAAATCTGCCAACCCTTCGGCCACATTTTTCACAGCATGGGCATGTATCAGGTCCATAATGACGGCTATGCCTAACCGATGGGCTTCATTGATGAGGTACTTCAAATCTTCAGGCGTGCCGAAACGGGAAGTAGGGGCAAAGAAGTTGGAAACATGGTACCCAAATGAGCCATAGTACGGGTGCTCCATCAAGGCCATCAGTTGCAGGCAGTTGTAGCCGGTCTCGGCAATACGAGGTAAGATCAGGTCCGCAAATTCACGGTAGGTACCCACGCCGTGCTTCTCCTGGGCCATGCCCACATGGCATTCATATATTAATGGTTGGGTTAACTGGGTAGCAGAAAAACCCTGGTCGGTCCAGGTGAAGGTTTCTTCCGGCGCCCAGTATTGTCCTGAAAAGTCATAGGTTTCCTGATCCTGAACAGAGCGAAAAGCAAAAGGAGAGATACGGTCTTTTCCTTCGCCGGTGGCACCCACCACATGTACTTTGTACTTGTGGCCGTGCTGCACCTGTACCTGGTCGGCGGGAAGAAAGACTTCCCAAATGCCATTGGCTTTTTTCTGCAAGGGGTGGGCTGCCCGGTCCCAGAAATTAAAATCACCTATAATGGAAAGGGCCTGCGCGGCAGGAGCCCATTCGCGGTAGCGCCAGCCATTGTTCTCCGCTTCAAAATGAAGTCCCATCTGTTGGTTCCAGGCGGCATAGGTGTCCAATGAGCCGAACTCCTGGTTTATGGCTTCCCTCGTTTTTTCATACCGGTCCATGCGCTGCATAAGTTGCGGGGCATAAGGAATGAGCCAGCTGTCTGACTGAACTAACGGAAGTGTTGGGGTTACCTTTGGCATGTTTGCAAGTTTGGAATCGGGTTAAGTTACACTTCCTACGGATAAGGTGCAACTGCAAATGAGCACAGAAGAATACTCTGAAAAGTTGTTAAAATTTAAGTGTCATTACTGGTTTAATTTGATAAATTCGCAAGGAAATCGATTTCGTAACATTTCGGTTTGCCTTTGTATCATCCCTTAAATAATTTAAGCCTATCGCATGAAAACTACGTTCCGTTTGCTTGGCTTGTTACTGGTGTTGCTACTGGTACAGGCAGTGCAGGCGCAGGTGGTGACCTGGTCACCCGCGTTTCCTGTGCACAATGAACCAGTCACTATCACCTTTGATGCCACCAAAGGTTCCGGAGGCCTTGCCAATGTGAATGAACCCATTTACGCGCATACGGGTGTACTGACCAACCTGAGTACTTCAGACTCTGACTGGAAGTACGTGAAAGCTCCCTGGCCCAGTAATACTCCGGCGGCTTTAATGACGTCTCTGGGAAATAACCTGTACCAGATCACCATCAATCCGCGCACGTACTACAACGTACCCGACAACGAAGAGATCAAGGCGCTGATGTTTGTGTTCCGGAACGGAAACGGCAGCAAGGAAGGAAAGGATACTGGCAACAAAGACATTAAAGTAGCCATTTATGCTTCTGGAGCCGTTAACGTTTCTTTTGCGCAGCCGGTAGTTGGTTTGAATGGGTTATTCGTAAACCAGGGCCAAAACATACCTGTAAGAGCCAATGCCTCTGCCAGTGGAAAGTTGTCGCTGTTCTTGAATGGGGTGAAGGTGAAAGAAGAAGCCGCAGCCACTGTTCTGGAAACACAGCTTACGGCAACAGTATCGGGTCCAAACAAAGTCAAGGTGACGGTTGAAAGTGGCAATGTCACGGCTGTAGATTCTTTTCTGTTTGTAGTACGGGCTGCTGCACCAACCCAGGCTCTACCAGCTAATGCCAAGGACGGAGCCACCTATTTAAGCGCGACCAGTGTTTTGGTAAACCTGTATGCGCCTGGCAAGCAGAACGTGTACCTGGTAGGAGACTTCAATAACTGGGTAGTGGGGGCTACACCTATGAACCGCACGCCAGACGGTACCCGGTACTGGGTGCAACTGAACAGCCTGGTGGCTGGCCAGGAATATGCCTACCAGTTTTTGGTTGATGAGACCATCAGAATAGGGGACCCGTACACGCAAAAGACCTTAGATCCCAACGAGGACCGCTTCATCTCCGCAGAAACGTATCCAAATTTAAAGCAGTATCCCACCGGAAAAGCCACTGGCATGGTGTCTGTTTTCCAGACAAACCAAGCTGCCTACAACTGGAGAGTGACTAATTTCACCCGTCCTAAGAAAACGGATCTGGTAATTTATGAACTTCTGGTCCGTGATTTCATTGAAAAACACGATTACAAAACCCTTACAGATACCCTCAATTACCTGAGCCGTTTAGGCGTAAACGCGATAGAGCTGATGCCCGTCAACGAGTTTGAGGGTAACCTTAGTTGGGGATATAACACAGCTTATCATTTCGCGCCAGACAAATACTATGGTTCAAAGGAGTTGCTAAAGCGGTTTATTGATGAGGCACACGCCCGCGGTATGGCGGTTATTCTGGACATAGTCTTAAACCATGCCTTCGGTCAATCACCTATGGTGCAACTGTACTTCAATTCGGCCACCGGCAAAACGACCCCAGAAAACCCTTGGTTTAACCCAGACCCAACGCATGAATTTAACGTGGGCCATGACTTCAATCATGAAAGTGCCGCTACCAAGTATTATGTGGACCGGGTGAACGAGTTTTGGCTGCAGGAATACAAAGTAGACGGCTATCGGTTCGACCTTTCCAAAGGATTCACCCAAAAGCAGACGTTAGGGAGTTTAAACGCCTGGGGACAGTATGACCAGTCCAGAGTGAACTTACTTAAGCGCATGGCAGACCACATTTGGTCGGTAGATAACAGTGCTTATGTGATTCTGGAGCATTTTGCCGATAACGCAGAAGAAACGGTTCTCTCCAATTACGGCATGATGCTGTGGGGGAACTTGCATGGCAACTACAAGCAAGCCATTCTAGGCTATACAGATAATTCTAACTTCAACTGGATATCCTATAAGCAGCGCGGCTGGACAAACCCGCACGTAGTAGGATATATGGAAAGCCATGACGAAGAGCGCCAGATGGTGGAAGCTACCCTTTATGGAAACATGTCTGGGGCTTACAATGTCAGAAACGTGACCACAGCCTTGCAGCGGATGCAGTTGGCGGCTGCGTTCTTCTTTACCATTCCAGGACCTAAAATGGTATGGCAGTTTGGTGAAGTAGGGTATGACATTCCTATCAACCAGAACGGCCGCACCGGAAACAAGCCCATTCTCTGGAACTACTACCAGGATCCTGAGCGAAGAAAACTGTACAACGTGTACGCCGCCCTAATCAAAATGAAAATCAACCAGCCTGCTTTTGAGTCTGGAAACTACACGTTGAACCTTGGAAACAACATCAAAACCATCCATATTCAAGACCCTGACATAAATGTAGCCGTGCTAGGGAACTTCGGGGTAACCCCGGGCACTGTTGATCCTAAATTCCAGAACACAGGCACATGGTATGATTTTGTTACCGGTGAATCTTTGACGGTGACCAATGTAAATCAAGCCATCACCCTGCAACCGGGAGAATACAGATTATACACCACCAAACGCCTGACCTCCTCCAGCATCTTGTTGGGTTCAAAAGAAGAACGTGACGCTTTGGCTAAAAACGTGGTGGCTTATCCAAACCCTACTGGTAATGGAGCTATCTCATTGCAGTACCAGTTAGCCGCAGCTTCTGAAGTGTCTTTCCAGGTGTATGACCAAGTGGGTAGGTTGCTCATCAACAAAGCCTTAGGAAAGCAGTCAGCCGGAAACCAAACCATCACGCAAACCCTAACCACTGGTGGTAAAAAGCGATTGGCACCAGGTATCTACCACGTTAAACTAGTGACAGGCACTACCGCGAAAACTGTTCAAGTTGTAGTGCGGTAACCTGACTCCTTATCTGAAGATTATCTTTTCAGCCGTCCTTTAGGTGTTGTTTTATGAAAACGGCACCTAAAAGACGGCTGATCTGCTTTCAACGGAGGCATAACTCACTTAATCGCAATTAAAAAAGTAGGTAGAGGAAAGGAAAAGGTGAAATAACCAGTATTGGCATCAACTACACTTACATGCGTTCGTAAAAACCAGGAGTGTGTTTCATCCCTAAACGACAGAAAGATGGCAGAATTGAAAACCTTACATGACCTTCTGAGCCACGAGGTGCAGACGTTATACAGTGCTGAACGAATCATTTTGATGGGCCTGCCCCGCATGATTGAAAAAGCTCAGAGCCCCCAATTGAAAGCTGCATTCACTACCCACTTAGACGAAACAACAGTGCAGGTAGAGCGACTAGAGAAGATAGCGGCCCAATTGTCCATCAGTCCTGAGGGCGACGGAAACCCCAGCATGAAAGGCTTAATTGCGGAAGGCGAAAAGGTGATGCACAAAGATGCAACCTCGGAAGTGATGGACGCCTCCCTGATCTGTGGTGCCCAAAAAATAGAACACTATGAAATCTCTGGCTACGGAACTGCTGCCTACTTAGCAGAGGAACTTGGCTTAACAGAAGTAGCGCAACTTTTAAGAATGACCCTGGAAGAAGAACAGAAAACCGACACTCTTTTAAACAACCTTGCAAAAAGCAACATCAACCAAAAAGCCATGCCAGGCAGCGGTATTCTTTAAGAACAAACATAGCTTCAAACAGAAAGGTCCGTTAAGCAAAAGTGAGCATAACGGGTCTTTCTGTTTGAAGCTAATATGAAAAGTTGCTATTCTTTCTGAAGTACATACTGGATGCCGCCCAACAAATGCCGCAGGAATAATGGCTCCTGAAAGCTTTCATTGGTGTGCCCTCCGCCCGTATAAAAGACCCGGGCTCCTTCAAAGGTGTGGTACCAGGCAATTGGGTGATTTTGGCCGTTCTTGCCTCCTTTGTAGGAAGTCTCGTCCAGGTTCGCCAGTACTTTGACATCTGGGTTGATGTTTTTGAAGTTGTACCATTCATCTTTCCGCTCCCATTTATCAGGCAGAAAAGAGGTAGAGAGATGGGATTTGTCTACCACCTGAATAGTGGCAGTCTGAATTTCAGGATGGCTGTCAAAGTAAGCCCCCACCAATTGATTGTACCAGGGCCAGTTGTATTCAGTGTCTGTGGCCGCATGGATGCCTACGAACCCTCCGCCTCCTCTAATGAATTGCTCAAAAGCCTGTTGCTGAGTATCGTTTAAAACATCTTGAGTGGTGCTCAGGAACACTACTGCATCATACTTCTGTAAGGTATCTTGCACAAACTTAGCAGCGTTGTTAGTGGTATCTACCTTAAACCCGTTTTCTGCCCCTAGCTTTTGCAAAGCTGCCAATCCACTGGGAATGGAGGTGTGGTAATAGCCAGCAGTTTTGTAAAACACCAGAAGAGATGGAAGATCAGGCGCTCCCCCCATTTCCTTTCGGGTAGAACAATTCATAAGAACCATTAGCGGTAACAGGAGCAGCAACAGATTTCCTTTCATACAGGTGTACGGGAGCTTAGTAATAGAAAATGCCTAGACTTCTCTTTCAAAACTGAATCAGTTTGAAAGAGAAGTCTAGGCATTTTCTGGCTGTTTTGCAAAAACAGGGATAAAACTTTTGGTATTGAACTGAATCCATTCAGCATATTAAAGCTAAAAGCCACTACTTTCTTTTAGTTCAGTTTTGCTGGTCGGTCAGTGTCAGTATAAGTATAAGTATAAGTATAAGTATAAGTATAAGTATAAGTATAAGAGTATGGCTAGTCCAGTGGTTGCAACATCAGGTGAAGGGCTTGGTCAAATTCGGGAGCAGTAGGAATCTGCAACTGGAAGACCTCGGCAATCACTGTTTTAATTTGCTCTGGACTGGTAAGGAATTGCTTTTCTGTGGTGCCAGAAGGCAGGTGCTTGCTTAATTCATTGTTCCGTAGTCCGAACCTGGCAGTAGGAGTGGTTTTGGCCAGCATCAATCCCGTCACAAAGGGTGATCTTGGATGAGTAGAAGTAAACCAGTTATATACCTCAAAGTCAGCTGAGAACTGCTCCTGTAAACTGAAGCGGTACAGGGGTTTCCAATCATTTTGGATGTGGGCCTGTAGCACAAATTCACTTTCTACCGGTAAATTTCTGAAGGTTTCGTGAGAGGTTTTCTGGCCGGCTCTTTCCTGCAGGCGGAGCGGAGCAGTCAAAGTTAAACCCCCAAATCCTACATCAACAATATAGTCTTCGTCTTCAATGGTAACCAAAAGGAGCATGTGCACGCGGGCAGTGGTTACGCCTAGTGGTACATTCCATAAAACTCGTGCTGCTATTTCCTTTACCTTAAAACCCAACTCCTGAAGCGCCTGGCTAAACAAGGTATTCTGTTCAAAGCAATATCCGCCTCGGGTATCTTCCACCATTTTTCGTTGCAAAGAGTCAATGTCCAGCAGAACAGGTTGTTTTAGAAGGGGGTTGAAATTTTCAAATGGGATGGAGATAACATGCTGATAAACCAGGTTCTGGAGCGTTTGCAGGGTAGGAGAAAGATCTCCTGAGTAGCCTATTCTGGCCAGGTAGCGGTCCAACTGTATTCCATCTTTCTTGATTTTGAATAAAGTTTTAGAAGGTGTGCGAAGATTCATGGCAATAGCAATAAAGGGTGGTAAGATCTGGTATGGAGTTTGTTATATTTTTTGTAAAGGTTTGATCCTATATTTATATAAAGCGCTTAAAATCGTTTTTTATAAAGGATTAGCTACAAACAAAAGGGAAGCTACAAGCAGGAAGGGGTTAACTGCTTGAATATACTTTTTGTATTATTCTTAATAAGCTTTATGCTTTATTTAAATTAATGATTGAAAAGTTATGTAATATAAGAAATAAAGATCTAATATGGTACTATTCCCTACTAAAATATGTTAAATAAATTATTTTTTAGAGGGTTGAAAAGTTTTATATGAAGTAGGTAGATGTTAATTAATGGAATTAGACTAAAGTTTCTTTAATAGTTTATGGACTTCAATGCTGTACTGTTAGGGGTAGAGGGGCATATTCATGTCATAGAACTTATAAAGAAAACTTAAAAGCATTTACTTAAGTAAGTTTCACCCCATTGATGCATTTTGAACTTAGCAGAATATAATGATGAACAATCAGTTAATAAGATTTAGAAATACATAAATAAAAAATTGGCATAGGGGTAATCACAGGGAAAGCGCCATAGCAGAAAAGTGATGATAAGCTATGAAAGAGAAGAGTGTCTTGACTTTACAATAGGTAATATTTTTAATTTTTAGCGACTTTTTTAACTTCAATTATGAAAAAAGCATTTCTTTTAGCTGCCTTTCTTTTTTTTGGTGGCTTAGCAGCTCAGGCACAGGATGTTTTTACCCTAGGATTAAAGGCGGGAGTTAGCTCTTCTAACGTGGACTTTAAAAATCCGAGTTCCAGTTTTGAGCAATTCAAAGAAAAGGAAAGTATCACCGGGTTTCATGCCGGCGCATTTGCCAGGTTAAACGTTCTGGGTTTTCTGCTACAGCCCGAGGCTGTTCTTTCTTCTTCCGGGGGTAAGTTTAGTATGCCCGATAGTAACGGAGGAACCTCTGTACAGGAGATTGGTTTTACCAACCTGGATCTTCCTATTATGGTAGGATATAAATTGGCTTTTTTGAGGGCATATGCCGGACCAGTAGCCTCTGTGATGATTAAAACTGACTCAGATTTGGAAGATTACAGAGAAGCCTTCAATTCAGCTGACTGGGGATACCAGATTGGGGCTGGATTTGACATTTCTAGGCTTACCGCCGATGTACGCTATGAGCGGTTAACCCGCGCCTACACTGATAGCAATGGAAGTGTTGATTTCAGAAACAAACAAGTAATCCTGAGTTTAGGCTATAAACTAATTGGTAAATAGATTTTACTCTCAGGCAGCATTTTTCTTAAAAGAGGGGCCTGGTTTAGGTGTTTTTTCAAGAAAACTACCAAAAAACCAGACCCCTCTTTTTTAATTATAGCTTATTCCAGCTCTTTGCAAAGAAGCCTTTTTTGGTTTACCAGGTGCACCACAAAGCCATGGTTCACTTCTTGGCCTTCCACCGGAAAAATTGTAATGCAGTGGTTTGTAATATATTCCAATTTAAAACTAAACCCTGTACTGAAGGCTATCATTTTCTTAATTTGCCCTAATCATATGTCTAAATACCTTGGTTGAAGAAAGGTAGAAAGATGCTGTAGGTACCTAAGCTTCCATTTGTTTGCTGTATCTTTGCCGTGAGTCGGATTTAAAGCCACTATGTTAAAGCAATTCATCACGTATTTCCTGCTGTTCACTTTCATGAACACCGTCTGCTTTGTGGATCGGGCTCCTATGCCAGGAGAGGACAGCTTGATGACCATAGTGACAGATACAGCAGCAGACGAAATTGATTCCTTGCTGGAGCTAGTGGCTGAGGGATACCTGGATGCTGGTTCAGGGTTTCTGGATGATGACTTGGAGGACACTTCACAGGGTTTGAAGCATACCTTAGTTGCCAAAGATTACTCTCTTCCTCCTAAGTTAACCTTCCAGGTATTTGCGCCTGCCGCAGACGTGCCTTGCACTGCTTATTGTTGCTCCGCTTACAGCCGGACTCAGGAAGTCCACACGCCTCCTCCAAAACAACTTTCATAATAGCCTCTGTTAAAGAGCAGTTTTCCTGGTTTCAGATAGAAGCAGGGAAAGGTATGTCTTTATTTCAGTGCCGTCCGGCTCTGCATGCATCCGCATGTTGGAGGTGGACTGGTCATTCTTTACCAATACCTATTATGATGAAAGTATTTAAAAATATTTGTTTTCTATTTGCCTTTTACCTGATCCTCGCTCAAAATTACGTCTGGGCTCAAAGTACAAAACAGGTAAATGATAGCCTGCCATTAAAGCTACACCACGCTGAGCCCCTGTATATTGACTTAATCCGGGATTTAGGAGCCCACAAAGGGGAACAAGAGTGGAACATCGGCTTTGGGCTGCGAGACAAGCTAAAGTATGATGAGTACGAGTTTCTGGTGGAATACGAATGGGCACCAATGCACAGGTTGGGGCTGGAAGTTGAAGTTCCTGTTTCCATCTACTCGCCCAATCGCCTTGAATCTACCGACAACCGGCCAGCCCACCGGGTGGAGTCTCTTAAAACGGCAGCCCAGTACACCTTTCTAGTGTCTGGAAAGCGCCGGATCTCACTGGCAGTGGGGTATATCAATGCTTTGGAACTGCATGATTTTGATGAGATTTCCACCTCCAGAGTATTTCAAGGCAATTCCTACAATCCCTTTCTGGTAGGGGCGAAGCAACTTAGCTCTAAATGGCACGCATTGGTTTACACGGGACCCGTGATGCACCAGCAGTTCAAAGAGAACCATTGGAACTTTCAGTATCATACCAACCTGAACCTGCATTATATGCTTCCGCATTCTCGCAATTTTGTGGGGCTTGAAACGAATATGGTGTCTGAGCGCAATTCTTTTGAAGCGGTGCTGCGGCCCCAAATGCGGCTTAGCATCATGGACAACCTGCTCTTGGGGTTGGTCACCGGGGTGCCTATATCTAAAAAGAATGAGCGGTTAAGCACTTTTATGCGGCTCATCTACGAACCAAGCCATAAACACCGTCAGAAATCCTGATTTATGATAGGTTGAGTGAGCAGAGGGCCCGTTTAGACAGTGTTTTCTAAAAAAGATTGCTAAACGCGCCCTCGCTCTTACCTGGGTATCCTGAAACTGAAACCAGCACTTAGGCAGTAATCAGGTGCATCTTCAGAAAGACCGAGGGGCATTAAAGCCCCGCATAGTAACAGAACCGCTTTCATCAGAGAAGGAGGACTCGTGGTATTCGGTGATCAACCTTAATCCAAGCCTTTGAAGCTGGCCAAACCTGAACAATGTAATAGGATAAAAAAAATCAGTGGTTTTCTGGCATAGGTGCTGATGCACTTGCTTCAAAAATCCGCTCTCCACTTGTAAGGTACCTACTGGTATCACTCTTGAGGCCTCTGTATGGTCTGCACGGTCTGTCTCAAGAGGCGCATGAGCCTTCGTGCTATCGGTCAATACCTGAGCAAAGCAGTAGGAGGGAAGCAGTGCAAAGCAGAGCAAAGTAAAGATTTTAATAGGACCAGAATTGTGTAGCAATCTTTTTTACAGGCAACTCTTCTTAAAAGGTAGTTGCCTGTAAATTCGAGTAGAGTTACCCTTTTTCAAAAAGTTTTATATTTGAGCAGCTACATCTAAATTAAAAATCCTGTCAATTTAATTGCTCTACTAACTTACAAATGTTAGTTTTAAACTGAATACAAATAGTTTTGTGAAAACAGCAGAAAAACACAAGGATGGTATGCATGCAAACTATTGTTTAATCATCTTCGTAATCTAAACCCATCATCTTGTTGTAAGCCTGCTGCAATTCTGAGAAGGCGTGGAGTTGGCCAGACTGCCGGCTAACCTGCATGCCTTTCTGATAGGCCTGTTGTGCCAGTTCAGGCTCCTCTAGCTGCAGATAGAGACTAGCCGCATGGTAGTAGGTACCTACATATTCCGGATGTTCGGCCATCAGTTTTTCATAGAAGAAGCGTGCTTTACCGGTATCTGTGGGACGGTATTCCATTGCTAGGGCGTAAAGCGTGAACGGATCGTTCGGGTCTTCCTCATAGAAGCTCAGGAGTTGCGTCAATCTGCTGTTGGTCGTTTCCATTTGATGAATTATTCTTTTAAATTGCCCACAAAATTAACTTAATAAAGCTAACCCTAAGTTAAATGAAGATCTTAGTTTGCATTAGCAACGTTCCTGATACTACCACCAAAATAACCTTTTCACCTGACGGAAAGACATTTAACACGGCTGGTGTACAGTTTGTCATTAACCCATACGATGAATATGCCCTTACCCGTGCCATTGAGCTGAAAGAAGCCCATGGCGGATCGGTAACGGTGTTGAACGTAGGTGAGGCTGATACGGAGCCAAACATCCGGAAAGCTTTAGCCATTGGGGCTGATGACGCCATCAGAGTTAATTTGAAACCCACCGATGCTTATCTGGTATCTCAGCAGATTGCTTACTACGCCAAAGAAGGCGGCTTTGACCTTATCTTAATGGGCCGCGAGTCTATTGACTATAACGGTTACCAGGTACACGGCATGGTAGGTGAGTTATTAGGTATACCAACCGTTGCGCCTGCCATTAAATTAGACGTAAACGGTTCTACTGCTACGTTGGAGCGCGAGATTGAAGGCGGAAAAGAGATTATTGAGGCGCCGCTGCCGTTGGTGGTAAGTGCCCAGCAGCCAATGGCTGAGCCTCGTATCCCTAACATGCGTGGAATCATGACTGCCCGTACCAAACCTTTGAAAGTAGTGGATCCAGTAGGGCAGGATGCTAAGACCAGTGTACAAAACTATGAGTTACCGCCTGCCAAATCTGGCGTAAAACTTATTCCTGCTGAAAGCGCTGGTGACTTAATTAAATTATTACGTAACGAAGCTAAAGTTCTATAAGCATGTCAGTATTAGTAGTGATAGAATGCGCGAACGGCGAAGTGAAGAAGTCTTCCCTGGAAGCAGCTTCGTACGGGAGCAAAGTTGCCGCTGCCACGGGTACCTCGGCCACGGCCGTTGCCATTGGCGATGTGCAGGCAGATGCCCTCACCAGCTTAGGTGAGCAGGGAATTTCCAGAGTTTTATTAGACAATGACAGCCGGTTGCACAATTTTGTACCAAGTGCCTATGTCAAAGTGATAGCCAAAGCCGCAGAACAGGAAAACTCCAGCGTCATCATCCTTTCTAACTCCAATATTGGAGCCGCCATTGGATCTCGCTTAGCGGTGAAGTTGGGTGGTTCTTTAGCCACTAACGTAGTTTCTTTACCACAAATTAACGGTTCTTCGTTCACGGTGCGCCGTGGGGTTTTCTCCGGCAAGGCATTTTCAGATGTAGAATTAACATCAGATAAAAAAATAATTGCCGTTAAAAAGAATGCAGTAGAGATTGAAACAACTGCTGGCGGTACTGCCACGGTTGAGAATTTCTCTGCAGACTTGTCTGACGCAGACTTCGCCACAGCTCCTAAAGAAACTATCAAGCAGTCTGGTGACATCCTGTTGACTGAGGCTGAAGTAGTGGTTTCGGGCGGTAGAGGCCTGAAAGGGCCAGAAAACTGGCATTTGATTGAGAATCTTGCCAAAGCATTGGGTGCAGCCACTGCCTGCTCTAAACCAGTTGCTGACGTAGGTTGGAGACCCCATCATGAGCACGTAGGTCAAACCGGGATCACCGTTAGCCCTAACTTATATATTGGGGTGGGCATCTCCGGAGCCATCCAACACCTGGCTGGGGTTAACTCTTCTAAAGTAATTGTCGTTATCAATAAAGATCCGGAGGCCCCTTTCTTCAAAGCCGCAGATTACGGCATTGTGGGAGATGCCACCGAGGTTGTACCAAAATTGATAGAAGCCGCCAAAGCTTTAGACAAATAGAAGAGAAACTGTGAAGAAAATAGAGTTAGAGATTCTGGGTTTGTCCTCAAGCCAGTCGCAATCTGGATCCTTCGCCTTAGTTCTGGGCGAGAAGGAAGGAAGCCGCCGTTTGCCTATCATCATAGGCATGTTTGAGGCGCAGTCCATAGCCATCCAGATTGAGAAGATTAATCCTACGCGCCCCTTGACCCATGACTTGTTTAAGTCTTTTGCCCAGCAAATGGAGGTGAGCGTACAGGAAATTATGATTTCGGATTTGAAAGAAGGTGTGTTCTTCTCCAAGATTGTGTGCACCGACGGCGAAAAAGAATTTGAGCTGGACGCCCGTCCGTCAGATGCCATTGCCATAGGCCTGCGTTTTGGGGTGCCTATTTACACGGTTGAGTCTGTCTTGTCTGAAGCCGGTATTATCTTAAGTGATATGGAGGAAGACGAAGACGAGGAAGAAACAGATGAGATCCCAACCTCTTCTTCCGTGAGTACTTCTTCTTCTGGAGCCGGTAAAGGCAACCTGAAGGAAGTTTCAGTAGAGGAGTTGAATACCATGCTGAACGATGCCTTGGAGAAAGAAGATTATGAACGCGCCGCTAAGATCCGGGACGAGTTGAACAAACGGAATTAAGCATTTTCAATATAAAAAGAGAAAGTCTTGGGCCTTGCCTGAGACTTTTTCTTTTTAATCGGATTTTGGATTAATTTTGCTCATATTTCACCTCTATGTTCTCTGCGCTTCAAGGCCTTGTCGGCTATTTTATCCTCATCGGAATTGCCATTCTTTTTTCTACCAACCGCAAAGCCATCAATTGGAAATTGGTGGGAGTGGGGGTTCTGATTCAGATCATCTTCGGGGTTCTGGTCACCGAAGTTCCTTTTGTAAAGGCAGGCTTTGAAATTGTAAGCCAGGGATTTGTGACCCTGCTAGGGTTTTCCAGTGCAGGCGCTGAGTTTCTCTTCGGAGAATTGGCCAAGCCAGGTTCACCAGCAGGTACCGGTTACATCTTCGCTTTCAACGTGTTGCCCACCATTATCTTCTTCTCTACTGTAACCGCAGGATTGTACTATCTGGGCGTGCTCCAGAAGATCGTGTACGGTATTGCCTGGATTATGTCAAAAGGAATGCGCTTGTCAGGGGCTGAAAGTTTATCGGCGGCCGGAAACATCTTCCTGGGCCAGACGGAAGCTCCGTTGCTGGTGCGTCCCTTCATCCAAAATATGACCCGTTCTGAGTTAATGTGCTTGATGACCGGGGGAATGGCGACGTTGGCTGGTGGAGTACTAGCGGCTTACGTGGCTTTTTTGGGAGGAAATGACCCAGCCCAGCAGGCTATCTTTGCTGCCCACTTACTCACTGCCTCCATCATGAATGCCCCGGCGGGTATTGTGATGGCGAAGATACTGGTACCTGAAACGGAGGAAGACAAAATCAACACCAAGCTGCAGGTAAACAAGGAATCTTTGGGAGTGAACATTATTGACGCCATGTCTACCGGCGCCGCCGATGGATTGAAGTTGGCGTTGAACGTGGGTGGTATGCTGTTGGCCTTTATTGCGGTAATTGCCCTTTTAAACTACCTGTTGTTGAGCCTTGGGGGAGCCACTGGCTTAAATCAAATGATTGTGGACTCCACCGATGGCCGTTTTGAAGGATTGAACTTCCAGTATATCTTAGGCCAGATCTTCAGAGTGTTCGCTTTCTTGATGGGTAGCCCGTGGCAGGATACCCTGCAGGTGGGAAGTTTGTTAGGCCAGAAGACAGCGGTCAATGAATTCGTTGCTTACCTGGACCTTGCCAAAATGAAGGAAGCGAATTCCTTAACACCAAAGTCCATCATTCTGGCTACCTATGCGCTTTGTGGCTTTTCAAACTTCAGTTCTATTGCCATCCAGATTGGCGGCATTGGAGGTATGGCTCCTTCCCAGCAGGGGAACCTTTCTAAATTAGGGTTGAGAGCGTTGCTGGGTGCCTCCATCGCATGTATGATGACAGCCACCATTGCCGGGATTCTATTCGAATTGTAAGCTATTTCAATCATAAACAAACTGCCCCTTTTTTTAGCCTGTTTCTTCAAAGAAGGGCTAAAAAAAGGGGCAGTTTGTTTATGATGGGCTGGTTCTCTTTTGCTCTTACCTTACCAGCATACCTAATTTAGGTATGCTCAGGTTTTAAGCTAGTTTTCTTAAAAGAAGACTAAAACTGTTATGACTTCTCGTTCCGGTTCTGTTCCTCTTCCTGCTTTTCTTCTTCCTCAATCTGCTCCACTTTTTTGGCATCACGCATGAGGCGGTTAGAGAAGATAAAGTCGTTCAGTTCTTTCACCTGCGTGTCCATGATGGTACTGCTGTGGCCTTCCCAAAGCTTTTTGCCTTTGAAAAGGAACATAACATTGTCACCGTACTCCAGCACGGAGTTCATGTCATGGGTTACTACAATGGTGGTGATGTTGTATTCTTCCGTAATTTCCTTGATGAGCTCATCAATGGTAATGGCCGTGAGGGGATCAAGGCCGGAGTTTGGTTCATCACAGAAAAGGTAGGTGCAGTTAGGGGCAATGGCCCGGGCAATACCCACGCGCTTCTTCATCCCGCCGCTTAGTTCTGAAGGCATTTTCTCCCCGGCTTTTTCCAATCCAACCCGTTTTAAGCAAAATTCCACCCTTTCTCTACGTTCGTTTTTGCTCATATCAGGGGAAAGCATTCGTAGCGGAAATTCCACGTTTTCATTCACGGTCATGGAGTCAAACAAGGCACTTCCCTGGAAGAGCATCCCAATTTTGCGCCTGATTTCCTGTTTGATGTCCAGTTTGTTGTTGGCGAAGATACGTCCGTCATAGGTGATGCTGCCCACATCTGGTTTCACCAGCCCTACAATGCATTTTAAAAGCACACTTTTCCCGGTACCGCTGGCTCCCAGCAGCATGTTCACCTTGCCGGACTCAAAGTTTCCGCTGATGCCGTCCAGTACTTTAACGCCGTTGAAGGTTTTATGTATGTTATGAATTTCTATCATGGGAATTCAACCAAATTTGGCTGCCATTTAATCTATGTTGCGTTAAAGCAATAACTGTGCGCAGACAAAGTCTGCAATCAAAATAGCTATTACGCTATTCGTTACAGCTTTAGTACTGGCTCTTCCTACTTCCAGGGCACCACCCTCAGTGAAAAAACCTTGGTAAGAAGAGATGGCGGATACCAGAAAGGCAAACACCAAAGATTTTATTAAGGCGAAGGTGATGTTCCAGGGGATGAAATCAGAGCGTAAACCCGTGATGTACTCCTGACCAGACAAGGCTCCTGATAAGCTTCCGGCGAAAAAACCTCCTAAAATGGATAGAAACATAGCGGTGATTACCAACATAGGAAACACCAGGAAGGCAGCCATGATCTTAGGCAAAACTAGATAAGAAGCGGAGTTAATCCCCATCACCTCCAGGGCGTCTACCTGTTCTGTGATGCGCATGGTGCCAAGCCCCCCTGCAATGCTGGAGCCCACTTTTCCGGCCAACACAATAGACGTGATAGTAGGAGCCAGTTCCAGAATGGTCATCTCCCGCACCATGAACCCAATGGTGGACCTCGGGATTAAGGCGTTGGTCAGGTTGTAGGAAATCTGCACGCAGGTAACCGCTCCAATAAAGGTGGAGACTACCGCCACAATGAAAACAGAGTCTATGCCTATTAAAATAGCTTCATCTATGGTTCTGTTGAACAAGATCCTGGGAGACTCACCTCTTTTAACAAGGCTAGACAAAAAGAGTAAAAATGCACCAAAGGTTTTCATGCAATAGGTAGAAAGGTGTCACTGCGTAGTAGCCGCAAAGGGCGTAGTTTAAGCCAATCTTGGTTTCAAATGCCTATATTACGTTGAAAAAAGAAAAAACATCATTCTCATGCAAAAATATATAGTGGTGACGGGTGGGACCAAAGGCATTGGCCGGGCTATTGTGGACCGGTTTGCGGCTGAAGGATTTCACATCATCACCTGCTCACGCCACCAGCAGGACTTAAACAAATTGAAGCTGGATATAGAAGAGAAATACACCTTTTCTAAGGTCTTCTTCCTGGCCGCTGATGTAAGCCAACCAGGGGAGGTACGCCGCTTTCTGGACTACATCCACTCCTTAAAAGTGAAGGTTGATGTACTGGTGAACAACGCCGGTTTCTTTATACCAGGTAAAATTCATGAGGAAAGCGAAACGGTACTGCGGGAAATGATCAATACCAATCTCTACAGCGCGTATGACCTGACCAAAGGCTTGGTAAATGACATGATCAGGCGCCGCGATGGCCATATCTATACTATCTGTTCTACGGCCAGCATTACCGCCTATACCAACGGCGGTTCTTACTGCATAGCCAAACATGCTTTGTATGGCATGACCCGTGTGCTGCGCGAAGAATTGAAAGAATACAACATACGGGTAACAGCTGTTTTGCCCGGAGCCACTTACACAGCGAGTTGGGAAGGGGTAGACTTACCGAAAGACCGGTTTATGACCCCTGAAGATGTAGCCAGTGCCATCTGGAACGCCCATTGCATTTCAAAGCAAACAGTAATTGAAGAACTGCTGCTTCGGCCGCAGTTGGGAGATATATAAAGTACCTGGTTTTTCGTTTAAAACTCTTGAAAGTAGTAGGACTGGTTTAAGTCTTCCTTTCCAGAAAAAGGCCCTAATCTAACTACGTGGTATTTGCATATTAAATACAATTTAGGGTTGAGGAGGAAAGCCGAAAGGAGCTGAAAATTACTACTTGTACTTTTATGAAATGCAAGTAGTGATAAAGGGGTGAATTGAAAGACTAATTTGTTTAAATTTGAGCAAATTCTAAGATATGGAACTCGAAGGAAAAGTAGTTGTGATCACCGGTGCCAGCAGCGGAATTGGACTGGCTGCCGCCAAGCAGTTGTTAGAACAGGGAGCCACTGTAGTAAGTTGGAGCCGTTCCCGTCCAAAAATATCACACAAAGATTTCTATTTTTTTGAGTGCGATGTGCGCCATGAGCATTCCGTTCTAACGGCATATGAGCAAACGGTTGAGCGCCTGCGCCAGAATATTTCTGTGTTGATCAATAACGCTGGTCTGGGAATTCAGGGAGCTATTGACACCATGAGCCCCAGAGACTGGCACAAGATGATGGACACCAACGTGAACGGTATCTTTTACTGCACCCGTTTGGTGTTGCCTCAGATGAAAAAACAACTGGAAGGCCATATCATCAACATCTCTTCCATTGCTGGTTTAAATGGCATAGAAAACATGAGCGGCTATTGCGCTACCAAATTTGCGGTACGCGGAATCTCGCACTCCTTGTTTAAAGAAGTTCGGCCGCACGGCATCAAAGTAACCTGTATCTATCCTGGTTCTACCGCAACCAGCTTCTTTGACGGTTTTGAAGGAACCGGCACGGCACCAGAAAACATGATGCAACCCGAGGACATTGCCTCTACCATTCTGCACGTGCTTCAATCGCCGCCTAATTACCACCACGTGGACATTGAGGTTCGTCCGCTCATGCCCAAGGGCCGTCCAGAGAAAAAGAAAGCCTAACCCGCACGCATGGGAATTGAAATAAAAGACCTGACCAAATTATATGGGCCACAGGCAGCCGTAGACCACGTGTCGTTTACCGTGGGTACCGGTGAGATTGTTGGATTTTTAGGACCAAACGGTGCAGGTAAATCCACCACCATGAAAATAGCCACCTGCTATCTGCCGCCCAGCAGCGGTACGGTACTGGTGAATGGACACGATGTGCTGGAGGAGCCCAAAGAAGTACGCCGGCAGGTAGGCTATCTGCCGGAGCACAATCCCCTGTACCTGGATATGTACGTGCGCGAGTACCTTCACTTTGTGGGGAAACTGCACGGGTTAGGCAACAGCCAGGTGAAAGCCCGCACCGAGGAGATGATCAACTTGTGCGGCCTCACCCGCGAACGCCACAAAAAGATAGGAGCCTTGTCTAAAGGATACCGGCAACGCGTGGGATTGGCGCAGGCCCTCATTCATGATCCACAGGTCCTTATTTTAGACGAACCCACCACAGGCCTTGACCCAAACCAAATTGTAGAGATCAGGCAACTCATCAAAGAAGTGGGCCAGCAGAAGACGGTTTTGTTTTCAACCCACATCATGCAGGAAGTAAGTGCCCTTTGTGACCGGGTGCTCATCATCAACCAAGGAAAATTAGTAGCCGATAGCCCTGTAGCTGAACTAAGGAACATGGGCCGCAAGGAAACCAGAATCCTGGCGGAGTTTGAAGCCGAAGTAAACCCAGAGCCGCTATTGACCTTAGCGGGGGTGGAGAGAATAGAACCCGCCGGACTTTTGAAGTACCGCATTATTGCCGCCGCTTCCACAGACCTTAGGTCAGCTATTTTCCGGATGGCCGGTGAAAGAGGCTGGCCTTTGGTGGGACTGCAGCAGGAGGAGAATTCGTTGGAAAAACTTTTCCAGGACCTTACTAAAGCTGCCAAGTAAGCATTTCTGTTTCAGGCTTATTTTTGAAAAATGAGGCTAAAAAGAAGGAGTTAGCACAGATAGAAAAACTTGCTTCAATAACCTCATTTAAACTAGTTGCTTTGGTCCTTGTTCTTTGAAAACATCCTTAAAACGAGAGTGTAACAGTTAATATCTAAACATCAACTACAACCAGAATAAAAGTCCTGATACTTGTGTCTTGATACTTGTATCCCAATCATATGTTTGCCATACTATCAAAAGAGTTTAATTCTTACCTCAATTCCCTGATTGGCTATATCGTCATCGGGGTTTTTCTGGTAGCCACGGGCTTGTTTATGTGGGTGTTCCCAGATAGTAGCGTGCTGGACTACGGCTACGCCGATCTGCAATCCGTTTTCCTGTTAGCTCCCTGGCTTTTCCTTTTTCTTATACCAGCTATTACCATGCGCACTTTCGCCGAAGAGCGGAAGGGGGGAACCATGGAGTTGTTACTCACCAGGCCTTTGTCAGATACCCAACTGCTGTTGGGTAAGTACTTTGCCTGCCTATTGTTGGTGCTGTTCGCGCTGCTTCCTTCTTTGCTGTACTATGTGAGCGTTTACCAATTAGGTGATCCGGTGGGTAACATTGATTCGGCGGCGGTGGCTGGTTCGTATTTAGGGTTGGTGTTTCTGGCCGCGGTGTTTGTGGCCATGGGAATCTTCGCCTCGTCCTTAACAGAGAACCAGATTGTCGCCTTTATTTTAGCAGTGTTTTTGTGTTACCTGGTGTACACTGGGTTTGACCTGCTGGCTTCTATTGACGCTTGGGGAACCGCTTCTTATTACATCGCGCAGTTGGGTATTTCTTATCACTACAGCTCCATCAGCAAAGGGTTGATTGATTCCCGTGATGTGCTGTATTTCCTGAGTGTGATTACCATTATGCTGTTAGGGACTAAACTTGTATTGGAGAGCAGAAAATGGTAGAGCAGTCCTTAAATCAAGAGACCAATAAGCCCGTGGTAGAAAGCCGCCGTCGGTATGACTGGACTTTTTTCCTGGTAGCCGTAGGCTTGCTGTTGGTGCTCAATTTTGTTGCCAACCGGTACTTCTTCCGCATTGACCTTACTGAGGACCAACGCTACACCATTTCTGATCAAACCAAGAACCTGCTGGAGGACCTGAAAGAGCCGGTGAACGTGACTGTGTACCTGGAAGGGGAGTTCCCGGCCGGTTTCAGGAGACTGCAGAACAGCACCCGTGAAATGCTAGAGGAGTTCCGGTTGTACTCAGACGGAAACGTGCAGTACCAGTTCATTGACCCCAATACCAATACCAATGAGCAGGCTCGGAATCAGTTCTACACCCAACTGGCCCAGAAAGGCCTGCAGCCAACCAATTTGTTTGCGCAAGAAGGTGATAAGAAAGTAGAGAAAATCGTTTTTCCGGGAGCGCTCGTTTCTGCGGGAACAAAGGAAACCGCCGCTATCCTGCTGAAAGGCAGCCAGGCAGCTCCGCCTGAGGAACGCCTGAACCAGTCCATAGAAGGATTGGAGTACGAGCTAGCCTCTGCCATCAGAAAAGTAGCGTCCACCAGTGCAGGGCGAATTGGAATATTGCAGGGGCATGGTGAGTTGTGGCTTCCGCAGGCCGCTGACTTTTTGGGTACGCTTTCAGAATATTACACCGTAAACCGGGTGCCCCTTTCTGAAGTGCCAGACCTGAACAACTTCAACCTGGTGGTGCTCATGAAGCCTACCCAGCCTTTCAATGAACAGGACAAGTACAAGATAGACCAGTTCCTGATCAGAGGCGGTAAGTTGTTGTTCATGTTAGACGGAGTACGGGCTTCACTGGATAGTGTCAAAGAGAATGGCTTTTTGGCGTTCCCTTATGATTTGAACCTGCAGGATATGATGTTCCGGTACGGAGTACGGGTAAACCCAGACCTGGTGCAGGACCTAAATGCCAGCTTTATCCCCATGGTGACGGGATACATGGGCAATCAGCCGCAAACGCAATTGGTACCCTGGCGCTTTTATCCACTGATCAGCAATTTCAGTCAGTTGCCTATGACCCGGAATTTGGATGCAGTACAAACCAAGTTTGTAAGTTCTATAGACACGGTAAAAGCAGTAGGAATCAAAAAATCACCTTTGCTCTGGACATCACAGTATTCCCGTAAACGCGATTCGCCGGTTTCCATTTCTTTGAATGATCCACGAGTGGACCGTGACCCTAAGCTGTTTAGCCAGAGCGCCATACCTATTGGGTATTTACTGGAAGGGAAGTTCCAGTCTGTTTTCAAAAACCGTCCGGTGCCTGAGGGTTCTACTATTCCTTTTCAGGCGGAGGGAAAAGCTTCTCAGGTGGTGGTGTTCTCAGATGGTGACTTAGCCGCGAATGAGGTAGACCCACGCTCTGGTCGCCCTTTAGAGCTTGGTTTTGACCGCTTCACTCGTTCTAGGTTCGCCAATAAGGAGTTGCTGAAGAACGTAGCCGATTACCTGCTGGATGAAAAAGGGCTTATTGAGTTGCGCGGAAAAGAAATAAAACTGCGGCCGTTAGACAAAGCCAAGTTGCGAGAGGAAAGAACCAAATGGCAAGCCATTAACCTGGGTCTTCCGCTCATATTGTTATTGGGATTTGGAGTGGTCAAATTCTGGCTCCGGAAACGGAAATATGCTCGGTAGTATAGAGATCAGAAAGATCTCTGCTGCCCAGACCTGGCCCTTACGCCAACAGGTAATGTGGCCCGAAAAACCTTTAACGTTTGTTCAGTTGCCTGACGATAAAGCAGGTTTTCACTTCGGGTTGTTCGTGAACCAAGAATTGGTATCAGTGATCTCGCTTTTCATAGAAGTGAACCATGCGCAATTCAGGAAGTTCTGCACGCTGGTTCCCTTTCAGGGGCAAGGCTATGGCCAGAAGCTGTTACAGCATGTGCTGGATTTTGCCTTCACGCACCAAGTTTCTTCTATTTGGTGCCATGCCCGAACTTCAGCTTGTGCCTTTTATTTGAAAGCAGGAATGCAGGTGCAAGGCGAGAAGTTCATTAGGAGTGGCATTGCCTATGTAAGAATGGAGAAGCACTTCTATAAATAAACTGGTCTGAAGCAGAGATTAAAAACCAAGTCTAAGAGAGTTCTAAGGGTGCTTTCAGAAAACCACACTAAAAGAATAGAGGTAAATAAGTACTTAATCCTTTGTAATAATAAAGAGCCCCGTTTCAGGACTGATATATAAAATCAGTCCTGAAACGGGGCTCTTTATTATTTGATATGAATTACCCGTTTTTGACAGAAGATTCTCTTACAATCAAAACAGGTTCTAAGACTATCTTTTTGGGTTCTTCTTCTACCTCTTCAACAGCAGAACCATTATTTCCTGCTGTTTTCTTGGCCATGGCTTCTAAGAACAAGTTAAAAGCTTCTTCTCCCATGCGGGCAGGTTGCTGGTCAATAGTAGAAAGACTAGGTGTCACATAAGGGCTGAAAGACTCATTTCCGAATCCAATCATTCCAATCTTCTCTGGCATTTTAATTCCGTTCTGCTTCAGGTACTGTAAGGCACCTAAAGCAGTAAAGTCTTCTACCGCAAAGATGGCATCCATGTCTTTGTTGCGGCCCAAAAGGCGTTCAGCGCTAAACCGACCCGATTCTATGGAGTTTCTGCCGTATTGGATAAGGTCATCGTTTACAGGCAGGTTGTTCATCTTAAGAGCATCTACGTACCCACACAACCGGTCATTAAAGATCTTGATGTGCTGCGGACCAGAGATATGCGCAATATTAGTGTACCCCTGCTGTATAAGGTGTTCAGTAGCCATGAAGGCCCCTTTGTAGTCGTCTACCACCACAGAAGGGGAGTTCAGTTCATCTTTGACCCGGTCAAATAATATCAGAGGCACCTTGCGTTTCTTTACATCAAAGAAGTGGTCCAGGGTAGGAGTGTCTTTCGCAATAGAGGCAATGATGCCATCTACGCTGGTTTGAAGTAAGGTTTCTACTCCTTCAACCTCATATTCACCCGTGTCACTGGATTGGAAGAGAAGGATATTATACCCGTTGCTTCTGGCTATTTTCTCAATGCCGTGTACTACCCCTCCAAAGAAGCCAATTTCTGAACTGGGAATAAGGATGCCTATGATGTTGGTTCTGCCTGACCTGAGGGAAGAAGCAAGACGGTTCTGCCGGTAGTTCAGGTTCTGGGCAGCTGCTTTGATTAATTCTTTCGTAGCCGCACTAATAGAAGGGTGGTCGTTCAGGGCTTTTGACACTGTAGAAGAACTAGTGTTTAGCTCTCTGGCTATATCATGAATAGTAGTTCTGGCCATAGAAAATATCGATTTCTTAATTTAGAACTAGGGGGAAAATGTACCACCTTCTTGGCTATAAGGTGGATTTGAAACAAATCTAATTAAACAAATTTTAAAAACAGGGGTACAAAAGGTGCTTTTTTTTAAAAGGCTGGTTTAATGGAAACTTTTCTTGATGAAATTTCAAAAAATGTTCTTCATTTGTACGGCCGTTTTCTTTGACTTATCGTTTAAAATTCCTAAATCGCTAAGGAAATCGATTTCGTAATCCTCAAATTTTATGAAAATGTAAATTGATTTCACTGCTTTGCTGGAATCCTACTTCTCAAAGTTTTTAAACAAACACCTAAATCCTTCATTTATGACTAACTTATTACCTAGCAATCAGCCCACTAAAAAGAGCTGGCATTCCATGGGGCAATGGAAGAGGGCTGCTTCCTCTTTGTTGCTGTTGGTAGCCTTTCTTCTAGTAGGCGCCGGGCAGGCGTTTGCCCAACAAAGAACAATTTCAGGTACCGTTACTGGTGATGGGGCTTCTCCGCTTATTGGGGTGTCTGTGGTGTTGAAAGGTACTACCACTGCCACCGCCACTGATGTGAATGGACAATTCTCTCTTCCTGTTACTGGCAATACCGGTACTTTGGTGTTCTCTTACATTGGGTATGTTACCCAAGAGGTTCCCGTAGGAGCACAGTCTACCTACAACGTTAACCTTTTAACTGATGCCAGAGCGTTAGATGAGGTTGTGGTAATTGGATATGGTACTCAGAGAAGAGAAGATCTCTCCGGTGCCATCTCAACAGTAGGATCAGAAGATTTCCAGCAGGGAAACGTAACCACGCCTGAGCAGTTAATCACTGGTAAGGTAGCTGGGGTGACGATTACCTCTAACGGTGGTCAGCCAGGTTCAGGTAGTACTATAAGAATCAGGGGAGGTGCCTCTTTATCTGCCAGCAATGATCCTCTATTTGTAGTGGATGGTGTTCCGTTAACAGGAAATGGTATCTCGGGATCAACTAACCCTCTGAGTTTGATTAACCCGAACGACATTGAATCTATGACCATTTTGAAAGATGCTTCAGCTACAGCTATTTACGGCTCAAGAGCATCTAATGGAGTAGTGTTGATCACTACTAAAAAAGGACAGAGTGGTAAGCCAACTGTTAATTTCAATTCCCAATACATTGTTTCTAATGTAACTAAGAAAGTAGATGTATTAGGTGCTGAAGAGTTTAGAGCGTATGTGAACGAAAACGGAACCGCCGCTCAAAAAGCTCTTTTAGGAACAGCCAACACAAACTGGCAAGATGAAATCTACCAGACTGCCACTGGTACTGATAACAACCTGAGCCTTTCCGGTGCTTTGAAAAACCTACCTTACCGTATTTCTGCTGGTTACCTAAACCAGGAAGGTGTGCTGCGCACAGACAAGTTTCAGCGTAAATCTGCTGCGATTAGCCTTACACCGCACTTGTTGGATGATCACCTGAAAGTTGATTTAAACGTGAAGGGTTCTGTAACCAATACCCGCTTCGCAAACCAAGGTGCTATTGGGGCAGCTGTTGCTTTTGACCCAACCCAACCGGTTAGAGCAGAAAACCAGTTTGGAAATTACTTTGAGTGGGTAACGCGTGATGCCGATGGCAAAGTTCAGTTAAACCCTAATGCGGCCAGAAACCCGGTTGCTTTACTGGAGCAAAGAAATGACAGAAGTGAGGTACAAAGAAGTTTTGGAAATGCTCAGATCGACTACAGCTTCCACTTCCTGCCAGCGCTTCATGCTAACCTGAACTTAGGATATGATATTGCCAAAGGGCAGGGGACAGTGTTTGTGCCTGCTGAGGCAGCTCAAAGTTTCACCACTGCTGGTGTAAACAACAACTACTTGCAGCGGGTAAACAACAAAGTGTTGGAGTTCTATATGAACTATACCAAAGATCTGACAGGTATTCAAAGTAATGTGAATGCCACTGCTGGTTACGGGTACTATAATAACAGAACAAAAAACTATTTCTTCCCTAGCTACAATGCTAACCGTGAGGTGATTGAAGGAAGCACACCACTGTTTGAGTTTGATATTCCTGAAAACACTTTGATTTCCTACTATGGTCGTTTAATCTATACTTTCAAAGATAAGTATACCTTCACGGGTACAGTACGGACTGATGGATCTTCACGCTTCTCTCCAGATGTAAGATGGGGGTTGTTCCCTTCTGCTTCTGTTGCCTGGAAAATCAAAGAAGAACCTTTCCTGAAGACTGTGGAAGTTTTAAATGATTTGAAACTTAGAGCAAGTTATGGTGAGACAGGACAGGAGAATATTGGACCAAATTATGGTTACCAAGCAATATATAACTTAAGCGCAGAAGCTTCCCAATACCAGCTTGGGAACAACTTCTATTATATGTATACCCCTGAGGAATATGATGCTGGTATCAAATGGGAACAAACCGCTACTTCTAACTTAGGTATTGATTATGGTTTCTTCAATAACCGTATCAATGGTTCTTTTGATATCTATAAAAAGAAGACTAAGGACCTTTTAAGTGTGATTTCTGTTCCGGTGGGCTCTAACTTTAGTAATCTCCTGCTTACCAACATAGGTAACATAGAGAACCGAGGTTTAGAATTCAGTATTAATGCTGTTCCGGTACAAAAAGAAGATTTAAATTGGAGTATCGGGTTCAACCTGACTGCTAACGAAAACAAAATCACAAAATTAACTGCTAATGAAGATTCTTCCTTTGTAGGTAACCCAGCAGGAGGAATTTCAGGGGCAACAGGTCAAAGCATTCAAATCAACTCAGTTGGATACCGCACCTACTCTTTCTTTGTATACAAACAAGTATATGATGAAAACGGAACTCCATTAGAAGGTGTGTATGCTGATTTGAACAAAGATGGTGTTATCAATTTTAGTGATCAATACCGTTATAAAGCGCCGTCTCCTTTAGTAACCTTAGGGTTCAATACCCAAGTTGATTATAAGAAATGGAATCTGAGCACCATTATGCGGGCTTATTTGGGAAATTACATGTACAACAACATCTCTGCAAATCTGGGTGTTTCTCGTAACATCTTGAACCCTGCAGGATTCCTAGGCAATAGCACCACTTCCTTCTATAACAGCAACTTCGTAAATAACCAGTACCAATCTGATTATTACATAGAAAACGCGTCTTTCCTGCGTATGGATAACCTAACGCTAGGGTACAATGCCGGTAAAGTTTTCAATGCAGCTAATCTGCGATTAAGTCTTACTTGCCAGAATGTATTCACTGTAACCAAATACACTGGCGTTGATCCTGAAATCAACAGTGGTATTGACAACAACTTTTATATGAGACCCAGAACCTTTGTAGTAGGCCTAAATCTTGGTTTCTAATCCAACATCAAACTTGATAAAGAAATGAGAAAGTTTTTTATAAAAGCAACAGGGATTTCAGCCATATTTCTGGGCTGTCTTACATCCTGTCATGAAGACCTGGATTTGTCACCCACCAATGCGACAACATCTGCCATAGCTTATGGAACCCCAGAAGGGTACAAGCAAGTGATAGCGAAAGTATATGGTGCCTTTGCCTTAACTGGTAGCGGTGGTCCTGGTGCTTCTGATTTAGGTGGTATTGATGCAGGTACTTCAGACTTCCTGCGCTTATACTGGAATTCACAGGAGCTTACTACAGATGAAGCCCACATTGTTTGGAATGACCCAGGGTTGCAGGATTTTCATAACATGAACTGGACAGCCAGCAACGTGATGTTGACTGGTTTGTACAACCGTATCTTCTTCCAGATTACCATGGCCAATGAGTTCATCAGGGAGTCTTCTGATGCCAAAATAGGCGAGAGGGGTATTACTGGAGTAGATGCAGAGAATATCAAGAAGTACCAGGCCGAGGCTCGTTTTTTAAGGGCTTACCAGTACTGGGTGGCTATGGATCTGTTTGGTAATCCTCCTTTTATCACAGAGAATGATCCAATTGGTAAATACCTCCCACCGCAAATTCCCCGGGCAGAGTTATTCAAATACATTGAATCTGAGTTGCTGGCCATTGAGCCATTAATGGTTGCTTCACGTCAGAATGAGTATGGACGTGCTGATCAGGCTGCTGTTCAGGCTTTGTTGGCCCGGTTGTATTTGAACGCTGAAGTGTACACGGGCACTCCCCGTTATACAGAAGCTATTACTTATTCAAGCAAGGTGATTAATTCTGGGTATAGCCTGAAAAGCAACTACCGCCACCTGTTCCTGGCTGATAATAATGTAAACAACACAGAGACTATTCTGCCAATCAACTATGATGGCGTAAGAACCCAAAACTGGGGAGGCACTACGTATTTGATTAATGCTTCTATCAATGCTGCCATGAACCCTGGTGCATTTGGCGTTCCGAATGGTGGTTGGGGTGGAGTGCGTGCTACTAAGAATCTGCCTTTGTTGTTCCAGGATTATAGCGGAAACACAGATAAGCGCGCCATGTTCTTTGTAGACAAATTGGAAATGGATGATCCATCTGCTTTCTCAGAGGGACCAAAAGTGACCAAGTACAGAAACGTAACATCTACCGGAAGTACCGCACCTTCTGCTAATGGTACCTGGACTTCTACTGACTTCCCATTATTCAGATTAGCTGAAATGCACCTGATTTATGCTGAAGCTGTTTTAAGAGGTGGTTCTGGTGGAAACATGAATACGGCCATTGGTTATGTGAATGCACTTCGTACCCGGGCCTATGGTAATGCTTCTGGTAACGTCACCAGTATCTCCACTGACTTCATCCTTGATGAAAGAGGCCGTGAGCTGTATTGGGAAGGACACCGTCGTACAGACTTGATCCGTTACGGAAGGTTTACTTCCGGCGCATACCTGTGGCCTTGGAAAGGTGGTGTGAAGGCAGGAAGAGCGGTTAGCGATACTTATAGATTGTTCCCTATCCCGGCAACAGATCTTATCTCTAACCCTAACCTGAAACAAAACCCAGGGTATTAATCTGTATTCAGAACTTAAAAGAAGACAAAATGAAAACATCTTTAATTAAAAATATCGGCCTGCTTGGTCTGTTGCTTTTCTTTTTCTCCTCTTGTGAGAAGGATGAGGAAAGGATCATCGCCAATACCCAGGGAAAAGGAGCCGCTTTCACAGCTTCTGCCAACACATTGACGCTTCAAAAAGCCAATGAAAGAAACCAGGCGGTAAATTTCACCTGGACAAAAGCTGATTTTGGTTTTGATGCCGCTATCACCAATACTCTTCAGTTTGCAGTAGCCGGTACAAACTTTGCCAACCCTAAAGAAGTTGTTTTAGGCGCAAGTGATGTTTCTAAGAGCTATACTGTTTTAGAGTTCAATGCTTTAATGTTGTCTCTGAATTTGCCAACAGGTAGAAACTCAATTATTGAGACGCGGGTGAAATCACAAGTAGCCGGTACTGAAGCCATAGCTCCGGTATATTCAAATGTGGTGAGCATGACCGTAAACCCTTATGCATTGATTTCTTTTGTGTATGTACCTGGAGCTTACCAAGGTTGGAACCCATCTACAGCAGACAGCTTGATTTCACCTACCAGCAACAACATCTACACAGGTGTGATCAACTTTACAGAAGGTAACACTAAGTTTAAGATTACTCCTGCCAAGAAGTGGGATGTAGCGTATGGTGATGCCGGAGGAGGAAAAGTTAGTACCTCAGGCGGGGATTTGTCTGTGCCAACAGCTGGTATGTACCGTTTAACACTAAACCTGAACGAGAACACCTTAACTGCTGCTAAGTATAGCTTTGGAGTAATTGGTGATGCCACTGCCGGCGGTTGGGGTGCTGATACTGACATGATGTACAACAACGGCACTCAAACATGGTCACTTACCACAAACCTAAAAGCAGGAGCCATCAAGTTCCGTCTGAATGATGACTGGGGAACAAACTACGGTGGGTCTAATGGCACGTTGGTTTCAAATGGTGACAACATCACGGTTCCTTCTGCTGGTAACTACAGAATAACCTTCAGCCTTGCTACCAACACCTACACTTTAACTAAATTATAGGAGTAGGTAAAGCTCACATAATGCCAAGGAGGCTATTCCAATTTAACTCTGGGGTAGCCTCCTTCATTTTAAATGTCTTAGGTGTGAAGATCATGGCATAAGAATGAGCCTTGAAACCCTTCTTCCTCTAAAATCAGCAACCTGAACATTCGGTCAGCATTGACCCAGATGTACGCCAGGCAAAGCGGAAAGGTCTTACACTTTCAAATATGCCTTTCTACTTTCCTTCTAGTTATGTCAAATCCCCTTATAAACCCTTGATTGAACATGAACAAATTACTAATAATAGCATGTGTGTTGCTTTCCTGTTTGGGTGCGGCAAATGCCCAGGACCTGAAATCCCCAAACGGGAAGCTCACCATGAGATTTGCCCTGCAGAATGACGGCTCGCCCACTTATAGCTTAACGTACAAAGGCAAGCCCGTCATCAAACCCAGTAAACTTGGGTTCGAACTGAAGACCAAAGCCGCAGACTTAGCCTCTGGTGGCTCCGATGCCAACATGGAACAAAAGGCCACAAACCTTCAAGGTTCCCTCCACAATAACTTCACGGTAGCAGATGCCAAAACCGCTTCTTTCAATGAAACCTGGAACCCGGTGTGGGGGGAAGTGAAAACCATTCGGAACAACTACAATGAATTAGCCGTGACGCTTAATCAAAAGGGCACAGGCCGGCAGATGGTGGTGCGCTTCAGGTTGTTTGATGATGGTTTAGGTTTCCGCTACGAGTTTCCCACCCAGAAGAATCTGACCTACTTTGTCATAAAGGATGAGAAAACGCAGTTCGCCATGGCCGGTGACCACACTGCTTACTGGATTGCCGGTGACTATGACACGCAGGAGTATGATTACACCACCTCCAGACTGTCAGAGATCAGGGACATTATGGCCAAAGCGGTAACTGCCAATATCTCCCAGACGCCTTTCTCTCCAACTGGGGTGCAAACTTCTTTGATGATGAAATCAGCGGATGGTCTGTACATCAACCTGCACGAGGCCGCCCTGCTTGACTACCCGGTCATGCACCTCAACCTGGATGACAAGAACTTTGTGTTCGAATCCTGGCTTACGCCTGATGCCGTTGGCGACAAAGGCTACATGCAGGCCCCACGTAGCACCCCTTGGCGTACAGTCATCGTGAGCGATGATGCCCGCGACATTCTGGCTTCTAAGATGACCTACAACCTAAACGAGCCCAGCAAGATCAAGGACACTTCCTGGATAAAGCCGGTGAAGTATGTTGGGGTCTGGTGGGAGATGATCACTGGCAAGAGCACCTGGTCTTACACCAATGACTATCCATCAGTGCAATTGGGCATTAGTGATTACTCTAAAGCTAAACCAAACGGCACCCACGGCGCCAATACTGCAAACGTGAAAAAGTACATTGACTTTGCAGCCAAGCACGGCTTTGACGGAGTTCTGGTGGAAGGCTGGAACATAGGCTGGGAAGACTGGTTCGGGAACTCCAAAGACTACGTGTTTGATTTCGTGACCCCGTACCCGGATTTCGATGTAAAGGGAATTCGTGAGTACGCCAACTCAAAAGGCGTGAAGATGATCATGCATCACGAGACCTCTTCCTCGGTGCGTAATTACGAGCGCCACATGGACAAGGCGTACCAATTTATGAAAGATAACGGCTATGATGCCGTGAAAAGCGGTTATGTAGGCGACATCCTGCCAAGGGGGGAGAACCACTACAGCCAGTGGATTGTGAACCATTACCAGTATGCCCTTGAAAAAGCGGCCGATTACAAGATTATGGTAAACGCCCACGAAGCGGTTCGCCCCACTGGTATCGCCCGCACCTGGCCTAACCTGATCGGGAACGAGTCTGCCCGTGGAACGGAGTACCAGTCGTTCGGGGGCTCTAAGCCAAACCACGTGACGGTAATTCCTTTTACCCGCCTCATTGGTGGTCCGATGGATTATACGCCGGGTATCTTCGAGATGGATCTGAGCAAGCTGAATCCTGACAACAAATCGCACGTGAACAGCACCATTGCCAACCAATTGGCCTTGTACCTGACCATGTACAGCCCGCTGCAGATGGCTGCTGATTTACCTGAGAACTATGACCGCTTCCCAGATGCCTTCCAGTTCATCAAAGACGTGGCCGTAGATTGGGATGACAGTCGTTACCTGGAAGCTGAACCCGGAGAGTACATCACAGTGGCCCGGAAAGCCAAAGGAACAGCCCAATGGTTCCTGGGGAGCGTTGGGGGCAACAACACCCGTACTTCCAACATCAAATTTGACTTCCTGGACAAAGGCAAAACCTACATCGCTACAATCTACTCTGATGCGAAGGACGCCCATTACAAAACAAATCCGCAAGCTTACAACATCCGGAAAGTAGTGGTGACCAACAAGTCTAAGCTGTCGCAAATGGTAGCGCCCGGTGGAGGGTACGCCATTAGCTTCGTGGAGGCTGAAAAAAACCAGACCAAAGGTTTGCAGCGTCTGTAAGCTACCAACGCCATAGTTTTACCTCTGTTTTCCAAAAATCAGCTGGAAAATAGAGGTACGCCGAATTAAGAATTTTTTTCATCAATGAACTTGAGGTAGGCCCTTGGTTAAGGAGAGAGAGCGGGATAGCCCCGTTTAGTTGATCCTTTTCAAGGCTATTTCAGGTTTTACATTCTTTATACCTTCATGAAAAAGAAGAATTTAGCCCGTCTTTTCCTGTCGTCCATGCTTTTCTGCAGTACCTTAGGAAACATTGAGGTTGCGCAAGCGCAGGATAAAAAAGTAAGCGAATGGCCTCGTGGAATCACCTATGAAATCTTCGTGCAGTCCTTCGCTGATTCAAACGGAGATGGCATTGGGGATATCAAGGGAATGACCTCTAAACTTGACTACCTAAAGAACCTCGGGGTGGAAGCGGTGTGGCTGATGCCCATGAATCCATCACCTTCTTACCATAAGTACGATGTGACCGATTACTACGGCATTCACCCCGACTACGGGACCATGGCAGATTTCAAGGAGTTCATCAACCAGGCGCACAAACGCAACATTAAAGTGGTGATGGATATGGTGATCAACCATTCCTCAGACAAACACCCATGGTTTCTTGATGCCGTGAAAAATGAGAACAGCCCGTACCGTGACTACTATGTCTGGACGCACAAAAACGACCCACAAACCCAGAAAGAGGGCAGACCCACCGGAGCTGACTCAGACAATACCCGCCATTGGCACAAAGTAGAAGGAAGTGATTACCTCTACTACGGCTACTTCTACAGCGGCATGCCCGACCTGAACTTTGATAGCCCTAAGCTTCGCGAAGAAATCTTCAAGATGGGCCGTTTTTGGTTTACCGAGGTAGGCGTAGACGGTTTCCGATTAGATGCCGCCCGCCATATCTTTCCAGATGAAAGACCCCATGACAACCACAACTGGTGGGTGTACTTCCGGAACGAGATGAAAAAGGATAACAAAGACGTATACCTGGTAGGAGAGGTGTGGGCACCAGCCGAGATTGTTGGACCTTACCTGCGAGGCTTACCAGCCCTTTTTAACTTTGACATGGGCTTTGCCATTACCAAAGCTGTGAATGAGGAAAATGCTGGTGACCTGGTGGCCAACCATAAGAAGATAAGAGACTTCTACCAGAACGTGAACCCAGACTATGTAGACGCCACCTTCCTGACCAACCATGACCAAAACCGCATTATGAGTGCCGTAAACGGAGATATGAATAAAGCGAAAATGGCCACGGCGCTGCTCATGACCTTACCGGGTTCTCCTTACCTGTATTACGGCGAAGAGATAGGTATGAAAGGAATGAAGCCAGATGAAAACATCAGAGAACCGTTCATATGGGACGTGAAAGCCAAAGACAAAAGCCGCACCACCTGGATGCAGCCCAAATACAACCCTGAAGGTTCTGTAGCTCCAGCCGCTGCTCAGATCAAGGACAAGAACTCGCTCTTCAATCATTATAAAACAATGATTGGCTTAAGGAGCAATAGCAAAGCCTTGACATATGGTACCCTGGAGCCGCTCCAGTTAGGTAATTCTGGGGTGAGCGCATTTGTGAGAACCCACGAAGATGAGTCCTTGCTGGTCCTGCACAACCTTACCAAGAATGAGGTAAGTGTTAATCTTCCTGAGAACTTAACCTCTTACAGTAAGGTGCACTTTAAAAACAACAAAGGGACGAAGCAAAAAGGGGCCAGCTTGACACTTCCGGGTTATAGCAGCGTTGTGTTGAAGAAATAAACCAAAGCGGGTTGTGGAAGTCCACATTCGTTTTGGCAGCATTTTTTGATAACACCCTTTAAAGCAGAAGAGCCCGGGACATTATCCCGGGCTCTTCTGTGATATTTAACTATGGCTTATTGAACTGCCTGTTCGTCTACATCTTTCACAATTAATGTCAGGAAACCAGCAAAGATCATGGAGCAACCTCCTACCACTAACACGTAGATGGACTCCCCATGGAAGATGTTTTTGTTGATGAAATCCAGCAGCGTACCCGCGACTATCTGAGGAATTACAATGAAGAAATTGAAAACACCCATGTAGTACCCCATGCGTTTGGCTGGCAAAGAACCAGCTAAGATGGCATAGGGCATGGTAAGAATACTAGACCAGGCAATGCCCACACCTACCATGGAGACCAACAGCATGTTAGGGTCAGAAATAAAGTAAATAGAGATCAATCCAACCCCCCCAAGCACCAAGCAGAACAAATGGGTCATTTTGCGGCTCGTCTTTTTGGCAATAACTGGTAACACAAACGCGAAAACGGCTGAGATACCGTTGTACACCGCAAAACAGATGCCCACCCAGTCGGCACCTTCGTTGTAAAGTTTGGAGGTGGTGTCAGAAGCGCCAAAGACGTGGCTTGTCACGGCAGGAGTGGTGAAAATCCACATGGAGAAAAGGGCGAACCAGGTGAAGAACTGCACAAACGCCAGCTGCAGCATGGTTTTAGGCATTTTGAAAATGCCTAGGAACGTTTCAGAAACGCCTTGCCAGAACGTAGTTTCGTTGTTTTCACGGTTAAACTCTTCCAGGTCTTCGGGTGGGTATTCTTTTGTTTTGACTACCGTCCAGAGAACAGCTAAAAAGAACACGACACCACCGCTGTAAAACGCCCATTTCACCGAGGGCGGAATTTCGCCGGACGGCGCTGTATTAGGCAAGCCAATCCAGTTATTGAAGATCCAGGGCAGGGAAGAGGCTACAACCGCACCCACCCCAATAAAGAACGTCTGGGTCGCAAAGCCCGCGGTACGCTGTTCAGACGGCAGCAAATCACCCACCAGCGCCCGGAAAGGCTCCATGGAAATATTGATGGACGAATCCAGAATCCAGAGCATGCCCACGGCCATCCAAAGTACCGAAGCATTTGGCATAATGAGCAGCGACAGGGAGGCGAGCAGCGCACCCACCATGAAGAAAGGTTTGCGTCTCCCGAACACCGGGCTCCAGGTACGGTCACTCATGTAGCCAATGATGGGTTGCACTAAAAGGCCCGTCACCGGAGCGGCAAGCCAGTACAGCGCAATTTCAGTACCGCCCAATGTTTCAAAAATCCGGCTTACGTTGGCGTTCTGTAACGCGAATCCAAACTGAATGCCCAGAAATCCGAAACTCATGTTCCAGATTTGCCAGAAACTCAGCCGAGGTTTGGCTTGCGCCTGTAATGTTTGTGCCATGGGCAAAATTAGGTTAGTTTGGTAGTAAGGGGTAAGTGTTGTTATAGCATGAATATGTAGAAAACAACCCTAAAAAACTAGCTGCTTTTCTAAGGTATGCTCTTAAAGAGGAAGAGTTTACCCTTAAAGGTTTAATCACTGAAACTCATCCAAATCAATATCCCTGTTCAGGAAGACTGGGGTGCCAGGTTACTTTTTCTGTAACAAGAATACATGGGCACTCATGGGAGCAAGAGTGATGCTGGTTTTCACCGATGGTTGAAAAAACAAAGGCGGCGTATCTGTCAATAAATCCTGAAGGATGAAGCTGCCTTTTGCGTCCAGGCCCATGGCGGTGAAGGCAGTAGGAGCCAGGCTCAGCGCATAGTTGGAGGACTGCCGGTTGAAGTTTACCAATACCAAAACCTGCTCTTTTGCCGTGTGCCGCAGGTATGCGTACACTCCCGCAGGGGCGGTGCCTTCCTCGGCGGTTAGGGCATAAAACTTTCCTTTCAGGATGGCTTCGCGGCTGGTACTTAGGTTAAGTAATTTGGTGTAAAAAGCACGTAGCCGCTGTTGGTCTTCAGTGAGTTTACCGCCGTCAAACTTTCCGCCGTTCATCCAGGCCTGATGCGCTGGAACGCCCCAATAGTCAAAGATGGTGGTACGTCCGTCTTCGCCCTGAAAGCCTTCGTGCCCTTTGCCGGGCTCGCCCACTTCCTGCCCAAAGTAGATCATGACCGGACCGCTGCCCAACGTGGCGCTCACCGTCATGGCCGGCACGGCTGCCCACGGAGTGCCTGCAAACTCAGTGGAAGCCACGCGTTGTTCGTCATGGTTCTCCAGGAAACGCAGCATATGGTTAGAGATGCCCCGGCTTTCCTCGCGCCATACCTTAGTGATCTCTGCCGTGTTGCCCTGGCCTTTGTTTTCCATGAGCCTCCGCAAGCCATCATACAAGCCCACTTTGTCATACAAGAAATCAAAACCGCCGGTCTTGATGTAGGTTTGGTACGCCTTCGGGTTATAGATTTCAGCTATGAACGTGATGGTTGGGTACTGGGCTTTTACCTGCGGAATAACCCAGGCCCAGAACTCCACGGGCACCATTTCGGCCATGTCGCACCGGAAACCGTCTACGCCTTTCCCCGCCCAGAACAGCAGGATGTCGCGCATCTTGTTCCAGGTGTCCGGGGTAGGCGAGAAGTGGGCGGTCCGGTTGTTCTGGTAATCCACGCCGTAGTTCAGCTTCACCGTTTCAAACCAGTCATCTACGCTGGGCGTGGAGCTGAACACGTCATTCCCCGAGGCCTTGGCCGGCGTCTCGTTGAACTTGCCGTCTTCCTGCGGCCCTTTAAAAGTTCCGCTTAACGGGTTGTAGGTTTTAGGTACCTGCAGCGTCTGACCGGGTATGTAATAGAAGTTGTTGCTAAGCTTGAAGGAAACGCTCTTATCATCCTGGCTTCCAAAGTCTTCTACTCCTTTCGGTTTGGCATCTGAGCCGTAGTAGCGGGCCACATGGTTCGGCACGAAGTCTATTAAAACCTTTAGGTTGTTTTTGTGCGTGCGTTGCACCAGGGCTTCAAACTCAGCCATGCGTTTGCGCACGTCTACGGCCAAATCTGGGTTCACGTCATAGTAGTCTTTGATGGCGTATGGTGACCCGGCCCGGCCTTTGATCACATCAGCATCGTCCAGAGGAATACCAAACTTAGTGTAGTCTGTCATGAGCGCGTGCTCAAGGACCCCGGTGTACCACACGTGCGTGGCCCCCAGATTTTTGATCTCCTGCAGTGCTTTGTCTGTGATGTCATTGAACTTGCCTACCCCATTTTCCTGCACCGTGCCATAGGTCTTGTTCGTGGCTTTCTTGTTCCCGAACAGCCGCGTCATCATCTGGTAAATGACAAACTTGTTGTCCTTTACTTCTTCCTCGGTGGTGTTAGGGTCAGTAACCTGTGGAGTAGTCGTCATAACGGGTGCCGGTGCTTTGGTTTCAGTGGAGCTCGTCTGTTTGGGGGCAGTAGGGGTACAACTTCCCACCAGTGCAGCTGCCAGAAACACAAAGGAAAGGAAAGGTTGTTTGGTGGATTTAGGTGTCATGTAGCTTGAATCGGGTGGCAAAAGTTACATTTAAAACTGGCGCGAGTCTTCAGACTCGTGACTGACGGTTGGGGGAGTCTCCAGACTCCCGACTTAGTACAAGAGTTTGGTCAAGACTCCCTGGCCCGGGTACTTAGGGAGTCTGGAGACTCCCGTCATATTTTGTCACGAGACTTCAGTCTCGCGCCATAGTAAGAGTTTTCTGTTTTGGGCCTGATTTGTGGAAATCAGGCCCAAAACAGTAGTAGAGGCTTACACCAACTGGTGCGCAAACTCACCTTTGGAGTTCGCCTCAATGGTCTGCGGTTGGTCAAACACGTTCAGCTTGATGGCTTTCTCTGCCTGGTTCTCAATAGTCACGCTTTCCTTGGTTACTTTGATGTTGAGCAGGTGCCCACAGAAACGGATCTTAAATGAATAAGAAGTCCAGCCAGAAGGGATGAAAGGGTTGAAGTGCAGTTGGTTATCACGCACACGCATGCCCCCAAATCCTTGCACCACGCTCATCCAGGTGCCCGCCATACTGGTGATGTGGCAGCCGTCTTCGGTGTCGTTGTTGTAGTCGTCCAAGTCTAAGCGGGCGGTTCTGAGATAGAACTCATAGGCTCGTTCCTCGTCTCCTAATTTTGCCGCCAGAATTGCGTGCACGCAAGGCGATAGTGAAGATTCATGCACCGTGCGCGGCTCGTAGAAGTCGTAGTTTCTCCGGATAGTGTCCAGGTCATAACGGTCTTCAAACAAGTAAATACCCTGTAGCACATCGGCTTGTTTGATGAACACCGAGCGGAGGATTCTGTCCCAGGACCATTTCTGGTTTAACGGACGGTCTTCGGCCGGAAGGTCTTTCACCAGGGTCTGCTCTTTGTCCAGGAAGCCGTCTTGCTGTAAGAAAATACCCAGTTCCTGGTCTTCGGCGTAGTACATGTTATCAATCACATGCTGCCACTTACCAGTTTCTTCCTCCACGTTTAGGTTCATTTTTTGGACAAGTTCCTGGTAGCGGGCTGCGTCAGTGGATTGCACGTGTTGCAGGGCCTTCAGGGTATATTCCAGGGTCCAGGTGGCAATGGTGCTGGTGTACCAGTTGTTGTTGACGTTGTTCTCGTACTCGTTCGGGCCGGTTACCCCCAGCATCACGTACTGGTTTTTCGCCGCCGACCAGTTCACGCGTTGCGCCCAGAACCGGGAAATTCCCACCAGCACTTCCAGTCCATATTCCGCTAAGTAGGAATCATCGCCGGTGTACCGGATGTAGTCATAAATGGCATGCGCTATGGCGCCGTTCCGGTGGATTTCTTCAAAGGTGATTTCCCACTCGTTATGGCACTCCTCGCCGTTGATGGTCACCATGGGGTACAATGCGGCACCTCCGGTAAAACCAAGTTTCTCGGCGTTCTCAATGGCTTTCTGCAGGTGCTTGTAGCGGTACACCAACAGGTTACGGGCCACCTGCGGGTCAGCCGTGGCCAGGTAGAAGGGCAGGCAGTACGCCTCGGTGTCCCAATAAGTGGTTCCGCCGTATTTCTCGCCGGTAAACCCTTTCGGACCGATGTTCAGACGTTCGTCTTCGCCGGTATAGGTTTGGTTTAGCTGGAAGATGTTGAACCGGATGCCTTGCTGAGCAGTGGCATCTCCTTCAATCATGATATCGCTCTCTTCCCATTTAGCCGCCCAAGCTGCCGCTTGTTCCTGTAGCATCTGCTCAAATCCTTTGCCTACGGCCGAAACTAGTACCTTTTTGGTGTTTTCAATCAAAGCTTCTTTTGGGTGATTCTCTGAGGAAATGTTGGCGGCGTACTTGTACAACACGATCTCCTGGCCTTCCTGTACTGCTACCTTAAAAGTTGAGGCAATGAATTTGGTTCGTTCCTCTGGGGTGGCGTCTACCTGTATTTCCTGTCCGTTCTGCGTTACCACGAACTTCTGGCCGGTGCACACGTGGAAGAACGTTTTTTTGGTTTCTGCAATGACGTAGCCTTCATTGGCTTGGGCATCCTGCAGGACTTCGTTCCAGAACTTCTCATCGTAGTTTGAGTCGGCGTTCATGATGTCCGCGTCCACATAGGGGGTGAGGGTGAGGGTGCCGCTGAAGTTAAGGGGAGTGATGCTGTACCGGATAGCACCTACTTCATCATCCACTATACTGGTGAACCGTTTGGAGGCCACGCGCACCTGCTTGCCACTTGCCAATTGAGCGGTAAACGTACGTTCTAACCAGCCTTCGCGCATGTTCAGCTCCCGGCGGAAGTCCAGCACTTCGCTTTGGTTTAGGTCCAGGGTTTCACCGGCTACTTTCACGTCAATACCTATCCAGTTGGCCGCGTTCAACACCTTCGCGAAGTACTCCGGATAGCCGTTTTTCCACCATCCCACGCGGGTCTTGTCTGGATAGTACACGCCGGCCACGTAGTTGCCTTGCAGGGTTTCGCCGGTGAATGCCTCCTCGAAGTTAGCCCGTTGGCCCATGCGGCCGTTTCCCAGGCTGAATACGCTTTCAGAGATTTGGTTATAGTGTGGATGGAACCCCTCTTCAATGATGGACCATTCGTCAACAGTAAGATATTGTTTCATAATAGTTTGTATCAAGTATCAAGACACACGTATCAGGACTTTTTTCTATAGTTCAGGTTTTCTGTTTCAAGGGTGAATTCTAGAAATAAAACTGAAAATACATTTCTAGAAACAGGTACTCTTTTGTCCCCCTTTGAAGGTAGGGGGGATGATTTCTGTTGCTGATTAAGCATTCCCGAGAATCATTCTTGCTTCCGATTAGCTGAAGTACCAGGATTCTTCAAACGTCCTTGTCATCCCCCAACCCCCTTCAAAGGGGGACTATCTGCTTGCCCGTTTATTCTTGTTTTGGAGCTGAATTCTGAAAAACAGCCTCAAAATGTTTTAGGCTTTCTGCTCCAGTGCGTGCAGGCGCTCAATGGTCATTTCAGTGAGATCTTTCACCACGATGTCTGCCAGGGTAAGTACTTCTGGTTGGCCAACGCCTACGCACAACATGTTTCCGTTTTTGGCGGCTTCTACACCGGCAACTGCATCTTCAAACACCACGCACTCCTCCGGGTGTACGCCCAACGCTTCAGCACCTTTCAGGAATACTTCTGGGTCTGGTTTGCCATTGACAACGTGGCGGCCGTCAATGATGGCGTCAAAGTAGGGCAGAAGCTCTGTACGCTCCAGAATGAGCTGGGCATTTTTGCTGGCAGACCCCAAGGCGATTTTGATGCCCTCGGCTTTCAGGGCTTTCAGGAAGTCCACCACACCTGGAAGAATTTCTGCCGGGGTCATTTTGGCGACATCCAGGAGGTATTCTGTGTTTTTCTGTTCGCAAAGAGCCAACATTTTTTCCTGTTCCATGGTTTGGCCACCAATCTCCAGAATGATTTCAAGGGAACGGACGCGGCTAACCCCTTTGAGGCGCTCATTGTCGTGCTCGGTGAAATCAATGCCCAAGGTTTGGGCCAGTTGGCGCCATGCTTTGAAATGGTACACGGCGGTGTCCACCAATACTCCGTCAAGGTCAAAAAGGCAGGCTTTAATGGTGCGCATAGGTAAGTTGTTTATTCGCTGTTTTGGGGAAATCAGGTTTGAAAAAGGGTTACTTCTGCAGCTCTAACATCAGAGCTGTTTTAGCGGGAATTTTAATAATAGACAGGCTGCTTACGTTCTGGTCTGTTAATACATTACGGGCGCTGGAGAAACCAGTCATGCGCTCCGCGAACCTTTCTGTTTTCAGGTCTACTTCTTTGTCTGTGCTGTTGGTGGCTACTATCACGGTGTTGTCATTGTTGTAGCGGAAGTACACATAGGTGCCCTCCTGCGGCACAAACTGCATGAGTTTGCCTGAGTGCAGGGCCGGGGTGTTTTTGCGGTAGTTCGCCAGTTTCTTTACAAAATTGAAGGCGTCGTTTTCGCGCTCGTTGCGGCCTGTAGCTGTGAACTTATTTTCCTTGTCGCCGGCAAATCCACCCGGAAAGTCTCTCCTAACTTCGGCATCTGAAGGGTCTTTGAAGTTCTTCATCAAAATCTCGGTGCCGTAGTAGAGCGAGGGAATGCCCCGGGTGGTCAGCATCCAGGTCAAGCCCATTTTGTATTTGTTCAGGTCTTCGCCTATAACAGAGAAGTAGCGGTTCATATCATGGTTGTCCAGGAAGGTCACCAGTTTCATGGGGTCCTGGTAAGCGATATCCTGGGCTAAAACCTGATGTACTTTGCTCACGCCTTCGTCCCACCCGAAGTTCTGGTTCAGGGCATCGTTCATGGCCGTCCAAAGCACAAAGTCCAAAGTGCCGGGTTGGTTGCTCTTAAAGGGGAAGTTGATGTTGTTGCGTGTAAAGCGGCTCTGTGCTAATACGTTGTTCACCCATGACTCGCCAAAAATGTGGATATTGGGGTACTGGTCCATGAGCGCCTGGTTGCAGCGGTTCATGAACTCATCATCGTTGTACATGTAGGTGTCAATGCGCCAGGCATCTACCCCGAAGTTTTCTACCGTCCAGAGGGCGTGCTGGATGAGGTAATTGGCCACAAAGGGGTTGTTCTGGTTCAGGTCTGGCATGTGGGGCACAAACCAGCCATTCATCATCACGGCCCAGTCTGCCTTGGAGCCGTGGGGATCAATGATCGCCTGAAACTTGTGCGAGGTGTTAGTATACGTAGGGAACTGGTGCACCCAGTCTTTGGAGGGCATGTCTTTGATAAACCAGTGGTTGATGCCCACGTGGTTGTAGACTGCATCCTGCACCACTTTCATTCCTTTAGCATGAGCCGCTTTCACTAATTTGGTATACGCCTCATTTCCGCCGAAGCGCTTGTCTACCTGGTAATGGTCGGTGAAAGCGTAGCCGTGGTAAGCACTTCGCATGGCCCCGCCTTCATCGGTGAGTGGCTGGTTGTTTTCAATGACAGGGTTTAACCAAAGGGCCGTGACTCCCAATTCTTCAAAGTAGTTCAGGTGATTTTGTATGCCTTGGATGTCTCCGCCGTGGCGCAGGAACGGGTTCTTGCGGTCTGCGTTAGGGTCTGCCATGTCCTTGAATTTGTCATTCTTCGGATCACCGTTGGCGAAACGGTCAGGCAATACCAGATAAATGAAATCTGCGGAGGTGACGCCTTGGCCTTTGGGTTCCTGGTCTCGTGCCTTCAGTTCGTACTTGCGGGTAAGCTTCTGGTTTCCGTTCTGGCCAGTGATGGTGAAAGTGCCCGGTTTGGTGGCGGCATCAATGGTCAGGTCTAAAAACGCATAGTTCGGGTTTTCAACTTTGTGGGCTTTCACCAACGCTACGCCAGGGTAGGTGATGGAATAGTTGTAGGTGCCGGCGTTGGGGCCATAGACCAGCAGTTGCAGATCCTGGTTTTTCATGCCCACCCACCAATTAGTAGGATCAACGCGGGTGATGGAGGCTTTTTTCTGCGCTTGGGAAGTAAGGGAAATCAGAAAAATTCCCAGCAGGGTGAGCCCTTTGTAGAGGGACCGGGAGAAAAATCTATGCTTCATGTTTTCTCTTTTAAGCGTGATGTGGTTCTATGGTAGCAATGCCTCTTATTGATGTTCTTGTTCTCTGTGGTTATAGCCTGTTTTCTGAAAAGGAGCCATCAAACAGAAAGAAGTACTTTCTTACAGCTAAGGATTCTTACCGTTAAGAAATCGTTATTCAAGGGTTGAAAGGCACTTTTTGTCTGACAACCTCTTTGTCGTACGCTGCATGTTCTTTTCAGAGATAAATAAATGCGTAACGTAATCCTATGCTGCTATTTCTAACGTTGCTCTGAATCACCATTCTATAGGTAATTCTGAAACAATTGTTAATATTGTAAAATCATGAAGGTAAATCTACACTTTTTTAATTAAGAAATCGATTTCCTAGATTATAAAATGCCAAAATATGAAATCACCTTTATTCTTTAAGCGGGTTTTTACATTTTTGTTCTTACTACTAGCCTTTTCAGCTGAGGCGCAGGTAACTATTGAAGTGGTTCGGGTGCCTAGCAAAACACCGGAAAAAGATACCCTCTTTTTGGCAGGTAATTTCAATGGCTGGAATCCACGCAGTTTACTGCACGCTTTCCAGAAAACAGGTACTAACCGCTACACACTGACTATGCCAATTGGAGAAGGCGAACTGGAATACAAAATCACACGTGGAGGCTGGGAGAAAGGAGAGACGCTGGCCAATGGCGCGGGCCTAGGAAACCGGGCGTATAAAGCCAAACCAGGCAGGGACACGGTACGTATTGAGGTAGAAAATTGGCAAGATAATTTCCCCACCGCTACGAAAAACCACACCGCCACCGACAACGTCAAAATTCTGAGCAACGAATTTTGGATGCCGCAGCTAGAGAAATCCCGACGGATTTGGCTGTACCTGCCGCCTAATTACGCAACCTCAGGAAAGAAGTACCCTGTGCTGTACATGCACGATGGGCAAAACCTGTTTGATTCTTTTTACTCCTTCAGCGGAGAGTGGGGCATAGACGAGTCCTTGAACGAGCAGTTTGAAAATGAGGGTCGCGAGGTCATTGTGGTTGGCATAGATAACGGTGGGGAGGAGCGTATGAATGAGTACACGCCCTGGAACAATATGAAAATGGGCGGCGGAAAAGGAGATGCCTACGTTGATTTCCTGGTTCAAACCCTCAAGCCTTACATTGACTCGCATTACCGCACCCTTCCGGGTAAAGAGCACACGGGCATTGCCGGTTCTTCCATGGGCGGGTTGATTTCTTTGTATGCGGCGCTAAAATATCCTGACGTATACAGCAAGGCAGGTATTTTCTCACCCGCCTTCTGGGTTTCACCGGAGTTTTACAAATATGCCGCCAAAACAAAGCCTTCCAAAGACCTTAAGATCTTCTTGGTGGCTGGGGCTAAAGAAGGAGAGAAGATGGTGCCCGACATGAAGCGCATGCGCGATGTCTTATTGAATCAGGGGCTTAAGCCTTCCAACCTCAAGTATGAGGTGCACGAAGACGGAGAGCACAAGGAGGCCTATTGGCAACGGGAGTTCCCACGCGTATTCAAATGGCTTTTTTCTAGATAGAAAGTAATACCCTTTCTTAGTCAAAGCAAACGCCCTTTATGGCCTGTTTTATGAATACAGACCATAAAGGGCATTTTTTTTGATTGATTTCTAGAAGTTGCACCTCTTAGAATTAAATGAGGGGAAGATATCCTCTCGTTTAATGATCACCTCCTCCTCCGGTAGTACCCATGGTGTTGGTGGTATCTTCAGGGAGATCCAAAGAGTCCAGGCCACCGTCAGCGCCTTCTACCATGTCTTCTGTATTGGTGTTGCCTGTTTTCTCCGTACCAGGTGTATTAGAATCTCCTCCACAGGAAGAAAATAGGCCTGCCACCAGGGCCAAAGCCATCAGGTTCTTTAAAGCTGTCTTTTTCATAGTGTTTGTAGTGTAGCGTGTATGGGTCCATTTTCTTCTTCCTTAGGAAGAAACCCTAATTACCTTACGGAATTTGGGAAGATTGGTATGAACATAGAACAACTACTATTATTGAAACCCATAAAACGTTCAGGCTTTCAAGCCTGGATGAAGATCCTATCAATGGCAGCGTAGGCTTACACATTGTGTATGACAGCAGCCAAATGCTTTATAAGGGTTATTAATTAAACTGGCCCTAAGGTGAACTTTTCACGGTGTGTTTTATATCTGCATTTTTAGAAAAGGCAGATATAAAACCAGTTTCTATTTATGTGGAGCAAGCCTAAGGTTTGATTTATTAACAAAGCAAAACAAAAAGCCCGAAGGGAATACCTTCGGGCTTGTATATGAAAAAGAGTAGAACTATGCCACAGGCACGCGCTCCAATTCTTTCCAGGCAAGGGCTGCAGCGCCCATTACGGCGGTGTTGTTCAGTCCCAAACCAGAAGGTAAAATCTTCACTTTACCTTTGAAAATGCTTAACAGGTTCTTCTCTAAGTGGTAACGAACCGGATCAAAGAGGAATTCTTCGGCTCTTACTAGACCACCAAACAGGAAGATGGCCTCTGGGCTTAAGTGTGCTACGGTATCGGCTAGTTTCATGCCTAGTACCTTGCCCGTATATTCAAAGCAGTCAATAGCAATTTTATCGCCGCGTTTGGCAGCTTGCGTGATCATTTCAGCGGTAAGGTCATTGAAGCTTACGCCGCGCAGTTCGCTGTAGTCTGTATAGTCTGCTAAGAACTTGTACACAGTGCGTTTGATACCAGTGGCAGAAACGTACGTTTCCAAACAACCACGGCGTCCGCAACCACACACGCGTCCGCTGCCTTTCACGTTCACCAGAGTATGGCCCAGTTCGCCGGCGTTGCCATCATGTCCGTACACCAACTCGCCGTTTACCACAATACCACTTCCTAAGCCAGTGCCCAAAGTCACTACCACAAAGTTGCGCATGTTCTTGGCACCGCCATAGATCATCTCGCCGATAGCGGCTGCGTTGGCATCATTGGTTAAGTAAACCGGAAGTTTAAAGTAAGACTGCAGTAACTCTACCAATGGCACAGAACCGTGCCATTTCAGGTTAGGGGCATTTTCAATGGTACCGGTGTAAAAGTTTCCATTAGGAGCGCCTACGCCAACACCAATCACCTTGGCCTCGTCTTCAATCTTTTTGAATTTGTTTTGCACCTCAGAATAGAGGATGCGCAGGAAGTCATGGACCGTTTCCCCTTCAGTGGTGGGGAGTTCGCCTTGGGTTAAAATGATGCCATCACGGTCAATGAACCCAAATTTGGTGTTCGTACCACCGATGTCAATACCTAAAATTACGTCCTTCATGAGAGTTTGTAGAGATTGGTGCGGGTAAAGGCACGAGGTCCAAATGGGAGTCGTGCGGGTTAATTCTTAACGATTCGGAAACTTAAGAAGAAACCTGCATTTTGCCAAATATTCAGTCTTCAACGCAATTTTTTCGGCCTTCAAACGTAGGTACACCATAAAAATCAGGTATAAACCGCAAATCCAAGCCGCCTTCTTTAGATTTCGTTGATTTGAGGCTTAAAGAAGGCTTTATTAAAGTTAAACAGGTGAAAAGGTTCTTGAGGTACTTCCACTATAAGTATGTTTTACTGTAGTTGAACCTTAGCCAATATTTCAACTTAATATAGGTAGTGAACTGGTTTAGGAGGCAATGAACACGTTTATTCTTCTCTTTGGAATCCTTCAAATTTATCCATTTTTGCAGTTAGGGAGGAGCTGTTCAAGGGATTATACAAGATGCTGAAACCTTTAAGATAAATAATTAAACAAGTACTATATTTAAAGAGGTGAAGCTGGCAAAACCGGATAAATTTCCGTATTTTTGTATGTTAATAATTCATCGAAAACTCAATGAGTGACATCGAACAAAACAACATGACCGCCTATTCCGCAGACAGTATCCAGGTGCTAGAAGGCTTGGAGGCGGTGCGTAAACGGCCCGCCATGTACATCGGCGATATTGGCATCAAAGGTCTCCATCACCTGGTTTGGGAGGTGGTAGACAACTCCATAGATGAAGCGCTTGCCGGGCATTGTGACGAAATCAGCGTTACCATTCACACAGACAACTCCATTTCAGTTTCAGACAATGGCCGGGGTATTCCGGTTGACTTCCACCAGAAGGAAGGTCGTTCTGCCCTGGAAGTAGTAATGACTGTGCTTCACGCCGGGGGTAAGTTTGACAAAGATTCTTACAAAGTTTCTGGTGGTTTGCACGGGGTAGGGGTTTCCTGCGTGAACGCGCTTTCCACAGACCTGCATGTGACGGTTCACCGCAATGGTAAGTTGTACGAGCAGCATTATAATATTGGTATACCAGCTTACCCTGTGCGCGAAATTGGCACTACAGACAAGAGAGGTACCACCGTACACTTCCAACCTGATGCCAGCATCTTCACCGTTACAGAGTATAAATACGAGACGGTAGCCAGCCGCTTGCGTGAACTGGCTTTCCTGAACAAAGGCATCAGAATCAACCTTACTGACCTGAGAGAAGAAGTATCGCCAGGTGAATACCTGAGCGAGTCTTTCTACTCACAAGGTGGTCTGCGTGAGTTTGTGGCCTATATTGAGGAAACCAGGGTTAACCTGATCCCGGAGCCTATCTACGTGGAGAGTGAAAAAGGTGGTATTCCGGTGGAAATTGCCTTGAACTACAACACGTCTTACACAGAGAATATCTTCTCTTACGTAAACAACATCAACACCCACGAAGGGGGTACCCACGTGGCCGGTTTCCGTCGTGCGCTAACCCGTACCCTGAAAAGCTACGCTGAGAAATCTGGGATGCTGGAGAAAGCTAAAGTGGAGATTCAGGGCGATGACTTCCGCGAGGGCTTGACTGCTGTGATTTCTGTAAAAGTACAGGAACCTCAGTTTGAAGGCCAGACCAAAACCAAGTTGGGTAACTCAGACGTGATGGGTGCCGTGGACACGGTGGTAGGAGAGATCTTGAACCGTTTCCTGGAAGAGAACCCGAAAGAAGCCCGTATCATCATCCAGAAAGTAATTCTTGCGGCGCAAGCGCGCCTGGCGGCCCGTAAGGCCCGTGAGATGGTGCAGCGTAAGAACGTGATGGGTGGCTCGGGCTTACCAGGTAAACTGGCTGACTGCTCTGACTCTGATCCTGAGAACTGCGAACTGTATCTGGTAGAGGGTGACTCTGCAGGTGGTTCAGCCAAGCAGGGCCGTGACCGTAAGTTCCAGGCCATTCTGCCGTTGCGTGGTAAAATCCTGAACGTGGAGAAAGCTCAGGAGCACCGCATCTATGAGAACGAAGAGATCAAGAACATGATCACCGCCCTAGGCGTAAGCTTCGGGACTCCGGAAGACGAGAAGGCACTCAACATGGTGAAACTGCGCTACCACAAAGTCATTATCATGACGGATGCGGACGTGGACGGTTCCCACATCAGAACCCTGATCCTGACGTTCTTCTTCCGCTATATGCGTGACCTTATTGACAATGGCTACGTGTACATTGCATTACCGCCGTTGTACTTGGTGAAGAAAGGCAAAGAAGAGCGTTACTGCTGGACTGAGCAGGATCGCATTGAAGCCATTGCCGAACTAGGGAAAGGAAAAGAAGATAGTGTGGGCGTGCAGCGGTACAAAGGTCTTGGTGAGATGAACCCAGAGCAACTTTGGGAAACCACCATGCGCCCAGATACCCGCAGCTTAAAACAAGTTTCAGTTGAATCAGCAGCCGAAGCTGATCACCTTTTCTCTATGCTAATGGGAGATGAAGTAGCGCCCCGCAGAGATTTTATTGAGCGCAATGCGAAATACGCTAAAGTAGACGTTTGATATATAACTAGCATATTAAACTTGAAAAGCCTGCTTTACGCAGGCTTTTCTATTGCACGTAGGCGCAAAAAGCTGTTTATTTAGAAAAGAAAGCCACCTACGGGAGATTTCTCCTGTACGTATACAGAATAACTGAAAAGTAGAAGTTGACCACCACCTGCTATGAATTCAATCAAGGCATCGGAACAAATCCGGAGAAGTAACTACATCAGCCGTGACCTCAGTTGGTTACGGTTCAACTATAGAGTGCTGGACCTGGCACGGAACCCTCAAACCCCTTTGTTTGACAGGATGAAGTTTCTGGCCATTACCTCCTCTAACCTGGATGAGTTCTTCATGATCAGGGTGGGCAGCTTGTACAACTACATTGACTTCGGGAAAGAGCGAATAGATTATTCTGGCCTACGCGAACTGCCGTTCCGGAAAAAACTGCTTGATCTGGCACACCGTTTTGTAGGCGACCAATGTGCCGTGTATGAAGAACTTAAAGCTGATTTTGACAAAAACGGCTTTAATATCTGCAGGGTAGATGACCTTACAGAAGGTGAACAGGCTAAAGCGGCCACTTACTTTAAAAACACTATCTATCCGCTGCTTACCCCTATGGTGTATGACTCTTACCATGGGTTCCCGCTCATGATGAACCAGTTGCTCATCTTTGCGGTAGTCACCCGTACTTCTGAAGAAGAAAAGCAGCAAAGCCGGGTAACCTTTGTTCAGGTGCCTGGTAATCTGAGCCGTTTCTTTGAAATTTCCCGCAAAAACAAAATCATCTTTGTTCCCCTGGAAGAAATCATTCGGTGGAACATGCACAAACTTTTCCGGAACGTGGAAATTGAATCAGTGAACCTGTTCAGGATTACGCGTAACGGTGATTTCACGCTGGAAGAAAGCGATGATATGGACCAGGACTTTGTGCAGGAGGTAAAGCAAAAGCTCAAAAACCGTAAGAAGGGCCGGGTAGTACGCCTGGAGGTAGAACGCACCCCATCGCCGTACGTCATGAAAATGCTGAAGGAGCGCTGGACCATTGATAACGGAAACATCTTCTCTATAGACCGGCTCATTGACTTAAAGGCGCTTTGGCAGATTGTGAAGCACCCACACTTCTCCAACAAAGTCCAGCGTCCGCCATCTGCGGTACCCGCGCCAAGTTTGCCGCCGGGCTCCATGGACAACATCTTTGAATACCTCAAGCACCATGACGTGCTGTTGCACCATCCTTACAACAGCATTGAACCCGTAGTTACCCTGCTGGAGAAAGCAGCCGAAGACCCGTACGTACTTGGAATCAAGCAGACCATCTACCGTTTGGCTGAGAATTCCAGAGTAACCGCTGCTTTGTTAAAAGCCGCTGAAAACGGTAAACATGTTTCTGCGCTGCTGGAGGTGAAAGCCCGTTTTGACGAAGAGCGAAACTTAAGAGAAGGGGAGAAGCTGGAGAAAGCCGGTTGCTTCGTGATTTACGGGATCAGTAAGTACAAGACGCACACCAAAATGCTTATGATCATCCGGAAGGAGGGCGAAAAGGTGACGCGGTACGTGCACATTGGCAGTGGGAACTACAACGAGCAAACCAGCCGCATGTACACTGACATCAGCCTCTTGACCACCGATGACGTGTACGGCCATGACGTATCTGAATTCTTCAACGTAATCACGGGGCATTCTTACCCAGAAAATTATGAGTACCTGATTACGGCTCCTAAAGACATGCGCCAGCAGTTGATAGAACTTATCAGGCAGGAGAAACGCAATGCGGAGAGTGGGTTACCTTCTGGTATTGTGATTAAAATTAATTCTCTGGAAGACAAAGAGGTGATTGATGAGTTTTATGAGGCTTCTCAGGCAGGCGTTCAGATAAAACTTATTGTAAGGGGCATCTGCTGTTTACGTCCGGGCCGTGAAGGGCTAAGCGAGAACATTCAGGTAAGTTCTATAGTGGGCGAATACCTGGAGCATGCACGCTTGTTTTACTTCCACAACAATGGCAATCCGCAGGTGTTGGGTGGCAGCGCCGATATAATGGTGCGTAGTTTTGAGCGCCGCATTGAAGCACTGTTCTACATTGTGCATGAAGACCTTAAGCGCCAGACCATCAACATTCTACGTTACAACCTCATGGATAACCAAAACTCCTACATCATGCGGGAAGATGGCTCCTACATTAAACGGCAGCCTGAAGAAGGAGAGGAGCCTTTTAACATGCACCGTGAATTTTATCACCTGTCCACAGAAATGGAAGTAGAGGCTTGTCTATTCTAGAACGTAAGCCATATAAAACAGAAGGGCTGTCATCTTTTATGACAGCCCTTCTGTTTTAAGCCGTTTTTTTAAGAATCGAGCTTAAAGTGGTGCTGGGTAGCACCTTGGTGGCGCTCATAGAGCGACTGCAGCATGCCGTCTTTAAGGCCCACTTGCGGTACCAGCATGGATTCTACGTTGGCCCAGTTCATGGCAGATAGATAGATCTCGGCGGCAGGCACAATCACATCGGCACGGTCTACGTTGAGCAACAGCACTTTTACCCGCTCTTCCATAGAGTAGCTGGCAATCTGTTGCACTATCTCCTCTATCTGATCTCTAAAGATGGGTTTGCCACCCAATTTACCGGCCATCTCATAAATCTTATTGATGTTACCTCCAGTGCCAATGGCGCTGGTCACGTGGTGCATGCGGGCCTTTTCAGTTACCCACTTCTGCATGGTATGCCACATGTCCATAGACTCATCGCCCTGCATGTGCCGGATAGAGCCCTGTTCAAATGATTGAGAGGCTACCTTCATGCGGTTTACATAAATATTGAACTCGGTACTACCGCCCCCCACATCAATATGCAGGTAATTTTGATTATCCAGTTGTTGCCGTATCACCAGGTTAATGAGGTCAGCCTCTGTGGTGCCGTCAATGACTTGTATCTGCAGGCCCAGTTTGTCATAGATTTCGTCAATGATCTCCGGAGCATTTTCAGCCGATCGCATAGCTGAGGTGGCGCAGGCCATAAAATCATCTACCTCGTGTACCTGCATGATAAGGTAAAGGCCGTGCAACAGCTTAATAAATTTGTCTGCTTTGGGCCTGGAAATTATACCTGTGGCAAAAACATCTTCGCCCAACCGCATAGGATACCGGATGTATTCTACGCGCTTAAATAAAGTATGGTCCTCAAACCTGAAGACATTTGAAATCTGGCATCTGACCGCGTTAGATCCTATATCAATGGCGGCAAGTTTTAGAAAGGGTTCGGTGGCTTCTGACATACGTTTGTAAAAATAGAACCAAAACCTTTTAACTGTTATAAAGCCTTCTAGGTTTTTGCAGCATTTCTGCAAAAACATAAAAAAAGTAGGAAGGGCATAGGGGTAAAATTAAATCAATGGAGTTGGTTGACGAGTAAGGAGGCCGCGCAAATTATTACGCCTGAAGTATGCTTTTAAGAAAAATTGTAATACCTTAGCATAAGAACGGTCTCCAAACAGGAAGGCCGTTCTTCTTTTTTAATCATTGTACTAACCCATTAAAAATATGGCAACAGTATCTTACTACACCCCGGAGGGATTGCAGAAGCTCAAGGAAGAGTTACATGAACTAAAGACGAAAGGACGTTCTGAAGTGGCGCGTCAGTTGGCAGAGGCACGTGATAAAGGGGACTTGAGTGAGAACGCTGAGTATGACGCAGCCAAAGATGCCCAAGGTCATCTTGAGCTGAAGATATCCAAACTGGAGGAAGTATTGGGGAATGCCCGTCTTATTGACGAGTCTAACCTTGACCTTACCAAAGCGCTTATTCTCTCTAAAGTGAAGTTGAAAAACCTGGGCAACAACATGGAAATGCTGTACACCCTGGTAGCCGAAGAAGAAGCCAACCTGGCTGCCGGCAAAATTTCTGTGAAGTCTCCAATAGGCAAAGGCTTGTTAGGTAAGTCTGTAGGCGAGATAGCTGAGATCACTGTACCGGCTGGTAAACTACGTTTTGAAATCCTGGAAATCTCCCGTTAATCCCTTACCTCATGGATACCATCTTCTCTAAAATCATCAACGGCGATATTCCAGCCTACAAGGTGCTGGAAAATGAGCATTTTCTGGCGTTCCTGGATGTAAATCCACTGGTGAAAGGCCATACGCTGGTTATTCCCAAAGAGCCGGTTGATTATATTTTTGACATGGACCCAGAAGCGCTGGCAGACCTTCACAAATTTTCCCAGAAAGTCGCAAGAGGAGTGAAGGAGGCAGTGCCTTGCAAAAAAGTAGGCGTGGCTGTAGTTGGTTTAGAGGTGCCTCACGCGCATATTCATTTAATTCCCATCAACCAGATTTCTGACATGAACTTCAGTAATCTGAAGCAGAATTTGAACTCTGAGGAGATGGAAGAAATTGCCGGTAAAATCAGGCAGGCCTTGAAAACAGAGGCAGGAGAGTGATTCTACTGTTAGGATGCGATTCAGCCGTTTCGGGGTTTTTTTAATGAAAAGAGCCCCGAAACAGCTGAATCGCTTTTAATGAAGATAAGAGTTTACTTCAGGCGGTCCGGGTTCTCTGTCAGGAAAGCTTTCCAGGATTTACCCCCGGCTTTTTGGTTGTTTCCTTGTTGGTAGTGATGACAAAGGGCTACCGCTAAGGCATCGGTGGCATCTAGGAATTTTGGGGCTTCCTTTATTTTTAAGATCTGCAGTAACATAGACGCCACCTGTTCTTTAGAAGCGTTCCCGTTGCCCGTCACAGATTGTTTTATTTTCTTTGGGGCATATTCCACGTATGGAATGTCGCGGGAGAGGGCAGCCGCAATAGCAACCCCCTGAGCACGACCCAATTTCAGCATTGACTGCACGTTAGTGCCGTAGAAGGGAGCTTCAATGGCCAGTTCATCGGGTAAATATTCGGTGATCAGGCGCAAGGTGCTGTCAAATATTTTTTTAAGCTTTACCGCGTGGTTGCTATATCCTTTAAGTTGCAGCACCCCGTACTGGAGAACCGTTATTTTTGAGCCGTTCACCTCAATGAGGCCATAACCCATGACATTTGTGCCTGGGTCAACGCCTAAGATTAATTTATTATTTGGAAGAACTGCGGTGGAATGAATCATGAAGCGCAAAATTACAAACAATCTGCCAAACTGCTGGTATCACGAAAGCTTTTGGTGCTGCTGGGAAAGCTGATTGTTTTAAGCCTCACCCTTTACTACTTACGGCAAGCCATTCTGGAGGCCAGTACGCATTCTGTATTTTCCTTTCAAACCCTTTCCAACATCTGGGATACTAACTCAGTGGCCCTCTTTATTGCTGCTGCCCTGCTGCCAGTCAATTGGGGCGTGGAAGCTTCTAAATGGCAGTACCTATCACAAAAGTTTGAAAAAATTTCTTTTCTGGAGGCCTACCGTGCCGTGCTGGTAGGGCTTACCCTGGGCTTTGTAACCCCAAACCGGATGGGAGACTACGCCGGAAGAATTCTTACCCTGCACCGGGAGGACAGGGCAGATGCCATTGGAGCCATTTTACTAGGGCGGCTTTGTCAACTGTTTTCCACTGTTTTGGTTGGCTCCGGAGCCATAGCTTACTTCCTGTTCAAGTATTACGTTCCTCTCGCTTCACCGGTAGGCATTTCTGTGGGAGTGGGATTACTGCTTCTGAACGGGTGGGCACTGGCTTTGCTCTTCAGTTTTCAATGGGCCATCGCTTTGCTGGAAAAGGCAAAGTTTCTGCGCCGCTGGGTGCATTACTTTTCAGTGATCGGTACCTACTCAACAGCTGAACTCATGAAGGTGCTGCTTATATCTGGAGCCAGGTATGCAGTGTTTATGGTTCAGTTCATAGCGCTGCTCTGGGCTTTTGGGGTGCACTTGTCTGTGGAAGAGTATGTATGGGGTGTAGCAGCTACTTTTCTCCTGAAATCTGCAGTGCCATCTATCAACGCTCTCGCCGATATAGGAATGAGGGAGCTCTCTGCCATGCACTTCTTTGGGATAATGGGGCAGGATACTTTGCTTGTGCTAGGCGCTAGTCTCACCTTGTGGATCATGAACATTGCCGTGCCCAGTGCTTTAGGGCTTCTCTTTGTGCTTCCACTTAAACTCAGGCCTTCCCGTTGACTTTTCTGGTATTGTTGGTGGTGGGCGCCTATGCGGCCATTGTGCTGCGCTGCTGGTATGCCTGGAAGCAATTGCCGGTAATTAAAACTTCAGCGGAGAACCCATCTGCCTATTTCTCGGTGATTGTTCCGGTCAGAAACGAAGCCCAGAACATTTCTTCCCTATTGAAAGATCTGGAGCGGCAACAATATCCGGCAGATCATTATGAAGTGATTGTAGTGGATGATCATTCAGAGGATGGTACGCCTGAGTTGGTGCTGCAATTTCAAGGTAATAGCTCCCTTAAACTAAGTTTGGTTTTATTGAGCAGTTTTCCGGGTAAGAGGCAAAAAAAGGCTGCCGTGGAAGTAGGTATTTCCCAGGCCCGAGGCGAATGGATTGCCTGTACTGACGGTGATTGCCGGCTTACACCTTTCTGGCTACAGTCCTTTAACCAGGTAAGACACACTTATAATCCTAAGTTCATTAGTGGTCCGGTGGTGTATGCCCCTTTGATCACTCTGTGGCAAAAATTGCAGGGCTTGGAGTTTTCGGCGTTGATAGGAATAGGGGCGGCCTCTATTGGTTTGGGGAAACCCACCATGTGCAATGGGGCAAATCTGGCCTATGAGAAAGCCGCTTTTAAAGAAGTAAATGGGTTTACAGGAAACGAGCAAGTGCCTTCAGGCGATGATGAGTTTCTGCTTCATAAGATTCACCTACGCTTCCCCGGGCAGGTGGCTTTTGTAAAGGCAGAGGAAGCCATCGTGCAAACACCTCCGGCCTTTACCTTGTCCCAGTTTTTACACCAGCGAATCAGGTGGGCAAGTAAATGGAGACACTATGAAACCAGAACCTCACAGGTATTAGCGCTGGTGGTGCTGGGTGCAAATGTTGCCGTGCTAGGTACTTTGTTTGCCGCGTTTCTGAATTTTAGCAGTTGGACATTTTTTGCCTGCGTATTACTACTGAAAATAGGAGCAGATGCCCTTCTTTTAAATCAGGTTTTAGGTTTTTTTCATAAAAAGAGGCTACTTTCGCTTCTCGGGTTTCTACAATTAGTTTACGTGCCCTACATCCTGTTTACTTCAGTTTTAGGGTTAAAAGGAAAGTACCACTGGAAAGGCCGGCAACTTAAAACTGCATGACAGATCAGGAATTTGAAATCTTAGATGAGCTCTATTTTGTGACCTCTTTTGAGGAACTGCAAGAGAAATTAGGCATGGAGGAGCCGGAGTTGCGGGAAGCATTAAGGGGCCTGATTAGCATGAACTACATTAAATGCCTGTTTCCAGACCAGGACACCGAAGTTCCTTTTGATCCAGATCACTTTGCAAGAGAAGGGCACCTCTACTTTTTCCTGGCTACCAAAGAAGGCTTGCTTACCCATAATTTGAGGTAGCCTACCTGTTAAGTAAAACAATTCTTAAGCTTAGGGGTTGTTTTACTAATTTGCACCAGAAAGAGGGTGAGGTAGTAGGCTCATCCTCTGTTAGGTACAATTTCCTACTAGTAAGATATCTATAAAAAGTTTATTTTTACTATTCTAAAGGGTGCTGTTCTGGTGCTTGGACCTTTTAAGAGAAGTGACAAACACGAGCGACCGTTAACATTTGATCTAAAATGTCTGAATTGAAGTTTCCTACAGTTGAGCAGGAGTTGAACCTGAAGAAGTTGGAATTGGCTGCCCTGTTGGAAATTACCAAAGCCATTAACAACAACCTCCCTGAAGAAGCACTTTATAAGATCTACCATTTCACGTTACTAGCCCAGCTGAACATCAGAACCTTATCGCTCTTCCTGATTGATGAGGAATGGGAGTGTAAGGTATGCTTCGGGACAGCCCACAACTTCCGTGAAATTGAATTACCCCCGGCTATTACTGAGCTTCGGGAAATTACTTCTCTGGCAAAACTCAACATTGACCGTAGGTGGCAGGATTTTGAAACGGTAATTCCTATCATGCACAACAACCGCATTCTGGCTTTTGTCATGATAGGCAACGTGCATGCGTACTATACCACCCTGGGTGCCCTGAGCTTTGTGCAGACGTTGAGCAACATCATTCTGGTGGCCATGGAGAACCGGCGCTTAGAGCGTCATCGGCTCACTCAGGAAGCCATGCGGAAAGAAATTGAGATTGCCCGTGAGGTGCAGAACATGCTCTTTCCTAAAAAGCTGCCCAACAATGAAGATGTGGCCATTCATGCCACCTACATTCCGCATTCGTCAATTGGGGGAGATTACTATGACTTCATTCCAATAGACAAAAACCAGTTTCTTTTCTGCGTAGCTGATGTGTCTGGGAAAGGAGTGCCCGCCTCATTGCTGATGTCCAACTTCCAGGCTGGTTTGCGTACTATTTTACGGCAAACAACAGACCTGCACACCATTGTAAGTGAGCTGAACGACCTCATTTACCGGAACGCGATCGCAGAGAAGTTTATCACCTGTTTTCTGGGCCTTTATAACAAAGCCACCCGGGAACTCAGCTACGTGAATGCTGGACACAATGCCTCTATTTTGCTGTATGAAAACAACTCATATCTGCTCTTAGAGGAGGGGACTACCATGCTGGGTATTTTTGACGAGCTTCCATTCTTAAAGGTGACCAAAGTACCGGTGCCGCATAACTCCTTGGTTTTCTGCTACACTGATGGTTTGACCGAGGTCTTTAACTTTGAGGAAGACGAGTTCGGGATTGAGAACACGATCAGGGTGCTGAAAAGCTGCCGCTATGTAAGTTCTAAAAACATTCACCGTGAGTTGTTGCAGGAGATCAATTCTTACAACAGCGATTCTACTTTCAGTGATGACATCACCTTATTGTCTTGTCGCTTCAAGTAAAAGATGAGTGATTGCCTTTAATATACTGTAAACCTGTTTTGTTCTGTGCTGCGCTTCTTCCAAACTCCACCTGTTTTGCCTTGGCTGTTTCCGAAGGTTTGGTGGAAACGGCCGGTACAGGATAAAACTATATTCCTCACGTTTGATGATGGGCCAATACCGGAGGTAACACCCTTTTTATTGGAGCAGCTTGCCCTTTATAGAGCTAAAGCTACTTTCTTCTGCGTGGGCGAAAACCTTATCCGGTATCCTGAAATCGCAAAAAAAGTTGCGACGGAGGGGCACCGCTTAGCCAATCATACCCACCAACACGTGAAGGCCTGGAAAACACCTCCCCAGGATTACCTCAGGCAGGTGGAGCAGTGTCAGGCAGCTTTAGAGCAGATAGGGGCAGGGAACAATCAGGTTAAACTATTCAGGCCACCGCATGGGCAAATTACCCGTGCTCACCTTAAGCTTCTTCAACCTGATTACCAGGTGGTGATGTGGAGCATGCTCACCTATGACTTTGACGTAACCTTACCGCCTCAAACGTGTTTAGAGAAAGCAGTCACCGGAATAAAACCCGGGGCTGTGGTAGTGATGCATGACAGTTTGAAAGCTGACCAAAATCTGAGGTACGTTTTACCCCGGTTGCTGCGCCACTTCTCTGAACAAGGTTACTCTTTCAAAACGCTGTAGCGGATGCTCTTTTCCCTTGGGTTTCTAACATTCTATTTTACCCTGTTCCTGGTGCTGCTGGGTTTGTGGTGGTTTAGAAAACCCAGAGTTGCTTTCCCTCTCACAAACTACCCGAGGGTAAGCATTCTGATTGCCGCCCGAAACGAACAGCACCATATCCTTCAATGCCTTGAGGCGATAGATTTACTACACTACCCAAAAGACAAACTGGAAGTAATGGTGGGTGATGACCGCTCTTCTGACAAAACCCGACAACTGGTAGAGGCCTACAGCCAATCCCATGCCTATGTTCGTTGCCTGCCCATCACCCAGGATATACCCGGCACGAAAGGCAAAGCAAACGTGCTCGCCCAATTAGCCCACCAAGCTACCTCTGACTTTTACTTCATTACTGATGCAGACATTGAGGTTCCCACTCATTGGATAGAAACCATGCTAGGGCACCTCACCCCAACTACCGGCATTGTGACGGGAATCACCACCACCAATGGCACTAGCTTGTTTGATCGCCTGCAGACGCTAGATTGGTTATACAATTTGGGGCTAATGCAGGTGGTGGCAGATAGAGGATTGCCGGTTTCTACCATGGGGAACAACATGCTGATAACGCGGCAGGCCTATGAGGCGGTGGGTGGTTTTGAGGGTATACCTTTTTCCATTACAGAAGACGTGCAGCTTTTCCGGTCAGTTTTGGAAAAAGGCTTCAAAACCGCCAATGTCTATTCAAAGGATGTGTTGGCCTGGTCCTTACCTGCTCCGGATCTACTTACGCTTTTCCAGCAGCGCCGCCGCTGGATGCGAGGATCTGTGCATTTACCCTGGTACATGCTGATGCTGTTTGTGGTACATTCGTCTTATTACCCTGTTTGGTTTCCCTTATTTATGCATACTTCCTGGGGTATATGGCTGGGTATTTTCGTTTTTAAAGTATTTCTGCAGAGCTTGTTTGTGCACGCAAGCGTAAAGAGAGTGGGGCTTAAAACCAGATGGCCCGACTTATTCTTTCTGGAAATTTATTTGTTGGTATCTTTCATGATCTTAATTGTCTTCTTCTTCCTGCCCTTCAAGGTGAAATGGAAGGGAAGGTACTATTGAAGAAACAGGGGGAAGAAATACGTATCTTTGCAGTTTCAGGCGTAGTTTACCAAAACTAGCCCTAAAACAGTATCCACCGTTAGAACTTCCCATGACTTATATTGATTCGCACGCACACGTTTTCTCCCCTGAATTTGAACAAGATAGGGAAGAGATGCTGCAGCGGGCGTTGGCTGCCCACGTGACGGAGGTCTATATGCCCAATATAGATTTGTCCTCCCTCCAAACTATGTTTCAGATTGAGAAAGACCATCCTTGGTGCCACTCTTTATTGGGGCTTCACCCGTGCCACGTCTTTCAGGATTACAAAGAAGTATTGGGGGAAATGGAGCAGTGGTTTTCTGTGCGTTCTTTCAAAGGGGTAGGGGAAGCTGGTCTGGATTATTACTGGGATAAAACCTTTGTGCAGGAACAGAAAGAAGCCCTACGCATACAATGTGGTTGGGCCAAACAGTACCAGATTCCTATTGTGCTCCACACCCGTGATGCGTTTCAGGACACCCTTGAAATTATCAAGGAACAACAGGACGGGACGCTTCGGGGGATTTTCCACTGTTTTTCCGGAACCGTTGCTGAAGCGCAAGCTGCCATTGACCAAAACTTCTTGCTAGGTATTGGTGGGGTGAGTACTTTCAAGAATGGGGGACTTGCCCCGGTGTTGGAAGCCATTGACTTAAAACACGTAGTATTGGAGACAGACAGTCCGTATCTTGCACCGGTACCCAAGCGTGGGAAAAGAAATGAGCCCTCTTATCTTCCTTATGTGGCGGCCAGAATCTCAGAAATAAAATCTTGTACTCTAGATGAGGTAGCGGCGGTCACCACGGCTAACGCAAAAAACCTCTTTGCCTAATACTATGAAGTTTTTAAAGGTAGATATCAATACGGCGGCACCTCGGGACCCGGAGGCTTCCATTTTGCTTATTTACACCGGTGGTACCATTGGGATGGTGTCTGACAAAGAAGACCAGCACCTGGTGCCTTTTGATTTCAGCGAGGTGATTCACCGCGTACCAGAAATGCGCCAGTTCAAGGTGATGCTGACGGTACTAAGCCTTGACCCGCCCATAGATTCTTCCAACATAGGCGTAGAGCACTGGATTAAACTGGCCCAAGTGATTCAGGTAAATTACCATGAATATGATGGTTTTGTGATTCTGCACGGAACGGACACCATGGCCTACAGTGCTTCTGCTTTAAGCTTCCTTTTAGAAAACCTGGGCAAACCTGTCATATTCACCGGTGCTCAGGTACCTATTGGCCGGATGCGGACCGATGCCCGGCGTAACCTTATCACCGCCATGGAAATTGCCTCGGCGTACCGCATGGGCAAACCTTTGGTACCGGAAGTGTCTATCTTCTTCAATACTCTTCTTTTAAGAGGCAACCGATCAACCAAAGTAGAAAGCCGCCATTTCAATGCTTTTCATTCAGGAAAGTACCCTCAGTTAGCTAAAGCAGGAATTGACATTGAGTACAACTCCTCTGTTATTCTTCCAGCGCCGGCCGAGCCTCTCAGGATCTACCAGGAGTTGGAAAGCCAAGTGGCAGTTCTTAAGCTATTCCCGGGCATCAACAAATCCCTGATTGAAGCAATGCTAAAAGCTGAGGGGTTGAAAGGATTGGTGCTGGAAACCTTTGGAGCAGGAAATGCGCCTACGTACCCTTGGTTTCTGCAGCTGCTTCGCGATGCAGTAGACAGAGGAATCACGATCTTGAACGTATCGCAATGCGAGGAAGGAGAGGTGCACCAAGGCCAATACGAAACTAGTTTCTACCTGAAAGAAATGGGAGTAATAGGAGGATCAGACATCAGCACTGAAGCTGCTGTGACAAAACTGATGTTTGTTCTAGCACAAAATAAAACTCTATCTGAAAAAACAGCAATGCTGGAGAAAAGCCTGAGAGGAGAAATGACCCTTAGGCCCTAAATGAAAATTGATTGAAGGAAGGCTTGCAAAACCCGCTGCTTCTGGCTTTCTTTGCATTCCTAAAAATAAGGACCACGGAGAGGTGTCAGAGTGGTCGAACGAGCACGCCTGGAAAGTGTGTATACTGGTAACGGTATCGAGGGTTCGAATCCCTCCCTCTCCGCATCAAGTAATATAAAGCCCTGTAACTAGCTGTTATGGGGCTTTTTATATCCACTCTTCTTCAAAGTTTGTGAAGGTTTCAATTCAAGGAAAGAATTTAGTGATAATAGTTTGGTTTTAAGGTCGGATGACCAGGCCGTTCGGTTTCTTACCTACCGTAATGGTGGAAGTTACCCTATGGTCGGGAACATGGATGACGGAAACGGTACCTGCTCCCTGGTTGGTCACGTAGGCAGTCATTCCGTCCGGGGAGAAGGCAATGGCGTGGGCATCTGCCCCAGTAGGAATGCTTCCCGTTAAATACCACCGGCTATTGCTTTCCCTATAATAGGCAATTCTTCCATTGGTTGCATCGCTCACCCATAATTCCCGGGAAGAAGGGTGATAGGCCACATAACCCGGTTTGAAGCCTAAGGAAATAGTCTCGGTCACCGCTGCAGAGGAAACCGCTATCTCCGTGATAGTCTGCTCGGTTTCATTGTCCACGTACACATACCCATTAGATGCGGGCCAGGCTCCCACCGGGTCTTTCCCGACCTGCACAGTGCCCACTACAAACTTAGTATTTGGATCGATTACCGAGACGGTGGCATCTAGGGTGTTCGCGGCAAACACCCTCGTCCCATCTGCGGAGAAAGTAACCTCCGAGAGGCCTTTACCCACAGCGATAGTATGCTTCAGGGCCCAAGTGCCGGTATTATATACCAGCACCTTGCTTTGCCGCTCATCCTCCTGGGCAATCCATAGTTCCGACCCGTCCGTGTTGAACACCCCATTATGTGGCATTTTGGGTAGCAGGATCTCTTTCTCGATCTTTCCGGTGTAACTGTTCAGCACCAGGACCTTGAATCCTTCCATACCGTCCATTCCATCTGAATCGTGGCCTTCGCTCAGGTCCGTGCTGGTGATGGCAACGGCCAACTTCGTCTTATCAGGGCTCAGGTTGATGTGGTGCGGGAACGTGGCTCCGTTCAGGCTGATATGGTCTTTGTGGGTGAGGTCATTCAGGTTGATCACGTCCACGTCATTAGACTCCCCGTTCACCACAAAGGCTGCCGGATAGTCGATTTTCAGTTCCATGTTCTCCATCTGTTCTTCCATGTCCGCTTCGGTATGGAAGTTACAGGCGGTGAACCCCAAAAGTGCTAGGGCCAGGAGGGGGGAGGTAAAATTTTTATGAGCCATCATATAGTCAGGTTGGATATTCAAGTCGTTTAGACATTCAGCGCTCACCCCTTTGGGAGAGTTTGTTTAAGGGTAGACTGTGATGAGTTAATGATTGTGGTTCGCCATAGGGTCTGCGCCTTTCTTCAAAACAAATTCGCTGTACAGCAGGTAGGCCCCCGTGACCACTACCGTGTCACTTGCCTCCAGACCGCTGGCAATGGCCACCTTGTCGGCACTCTCTGCGCCTAGAGTCACCATCCGGGGGCTGAAGGTGTTTTCTCCCGTCTTTACCCAGACATGCGTCCCTTTGGAATCCCGGATGACCGCATCAAGGGGCAAGGTGAAGGCTTTGTTATCAGGGGCGGGTAAGGTGATAGTGGCCTGGGTGCCGGGAATCAAGGACCCTTTGGTGTTAGGAAGCGCGGCTCGGGCCACCACCACCTGGCTGTTCTGCCGGAACTCCGGGTTAATGAAGGAGATTTTGGTTTTTATGGGGGCGGCTGTCCCCGGCACCCTCACCTCCACGGGAGAACCTACCTTCACCTGGCTTGCCTCCTGCGCGTACAGTTCGGCCTCCACCCAGATGGAGTTGAAGCGACTCACCCGATAAAGCGGACTTCCTTCGGCTACATATACTCCTTCGGCTGCACTGATCTCCGTCACCGTGCCCGAAGCAGGGGCCATAAAGGTGATACGGGCGTCTAATCGGCGGGAGCGGGCAATCCTGTTGATCTGGGCATTGGTTAGCCCAGTTAGCACCAGTTTTCTTTTGGCAGCTTCCAGAATAGACGCGAATTGCTTCTCGCCGGGGAAGGCTTTTACTTGGTCTAGCGCCAACATATATTCCTGCTCCAGGGTGAGCAAGGTCTCGCTGTACAGGTCATAGAGCGGCTGCCCTTTACGGATGGGCTGGCCGGTTTCCTTCACGTACAGTCTTTCGATACGCCCGGCCGCACGGCTGCTGATCAGGTCAGCCTGGGTCTGGTCCACCACCAGCCGGCCAGTCAGGACCGTACTGCTGCCCACCTGTCCCATCCTGATGGGGCGGGTGGTGATGTTGCCCAGCTGCACCTGGCTTTCGCTGAGCATGATGCTCGCCGCCGCGTTACCCGAAGCCTGATTCTTTACCGGCACCAGGTCCATGCCGCAAATGGGGCAGGAACCTGGCTTGTCCCCAGTGATCTGGGGGTGCATGGGGCAAGTGTAAGAAGAGGCCGGCTCTTTTTCTGCGGTTTGTTTCTTAGCTGCCACCAAGTCCATGCCGCAGATGGGGCAGGAGCCGGGCTCATTTTGGGTAATCTGCGGGTGCATGGGGCAGGTATAGGACGTGCCGTCCTCCGCATGCTGGTGTTCGTCTTTCCCGGTGCAGGCGATTAGGAGGACACCTGCCAGGAGCGTGAGTATGATGTTCTTTAAATTTCTCATCTGTTGTTGTCTGCTACCCTAATGAAACTTTCGCTGTCTACCAGGAACTGGGCATTGGCAGCGATTACGTCTTTGGCGGTAAGGCCCTGCGCTACCTCGATTATATCATCCGCGCGCTGCCCCACCCGAACGGCCGTCGGTTTAAACACCCCGTTGACTTTGAGGAAGGCCACGGACTGGGTTCCTAGGTCCAGCACCGCCTCTTTGGGGACCCACAGGGCGGAGCCGGTGCTGTAGGTTGTTTTACCTGTGAGGAGTTGGCCGATCAAAAGGGTTTTCTCCTGCGCCGGAAGCAACGCCCGCACCCGGGCAAAGTTCTCTCCCGCATCAAAAACCGGTTCCACCAGGTTCACAACGGATGACAAAGTCTTACCAGGTAGATGGTTGAAGGTGATGGTGATTGGCGTCCCTTTCCGTAGCTGACCTACCAGAGCGCTAGCCACGTTGAACTGGGCCCACACTTGCGAGGCGTCTACCACCTTGAGCAGGGCCTGGCCCGTGGTCACATACATGCCCTCCCGGACCGCGAAACCGGCACCCTGCCCCGGTGATTCCTGGTTGCTAGAGCTACCTCCACCTATGGCAGGGCTGGAGGTGCCTCCCATGCGCTCCATCCCGTCGCCACCAGGGGCAGAAGCGGCAGTGGGAGCTGTGGGAGGAGTTGCTGTGACAGAAGGGTCCAGTACGTAGCCGTTGTAAGGGCTATAGACAGAGAAGGTATAAGTTTCTTTCCCGGTGCGGATCAATTGGCTGACCTGGCCTTCTGTGGCTCCCAGCAGCCGTAGTTTCTGCTTTGCCCCCTGGATAAGGGAGGCATTGCCTGGATCATTTCGCACTAGGTACAGCAGCTCTTTCTGGGCGGTCACCAATTCAGGGCTGTAGATGTCGTAGAGTTTCTGTCCCTTGCGGACCGGTTGGTAGTTGAACTGCACGTACAGCTTCTCAATGCGCCCTCCGAAACGGGCCGGGATTATGTACTGTCGCCTGGTGTCATAGGCCACTACCCCGCTCATGGTGATCTCTTTCTCTACCTGCCTTTGCTCCGGCTGGGTTGTGTGCACTGAGGAGACCACCGTCTGGTTAGCCGGTTGCAGTAGGTAGTTTAGGTTCGCACTCACGGGAGCGGCGGGCGAGTTGGCCGGTTGCTTGGCCACCAGGTCCATGCCGCAGATAGGGCAGGAGCCGGGTTTGTCTTGTACAATCTGCGGGTGCATGGGACAGGTGTACTCCATGTGTTGCCCGGCCTCCGTTCCGTCCTTTTGCTTGTCCTGGCAGGCGCTAAAGGAGAAAGGCAACAACAGGATCAGCAGTCCCAGAAGTTTATTTTTCCAGTTCTTTCTCATAATTGACACCAATCAGGTAAAGTTGTTCCAGGTTGTTGAGGTATTCCATCTGCGCCATGTTCAGGGCTTCCCAGGCGTCGATCACTAGGGGCAACTGTCCCGTGTTCTGCTCATAGCCCAGCAGGGTGGTCTCGTAGTTGCGGCGCAGGGCCGGGATGATCTTCTTTTCGTAGTTCTGCACCTGCGTGCGCTTGGTCTGCAGTTCCAGGGCCATGCTGGCTACCATGTTGCGGGCCTCGTTCAACAGGTTCTCCCGTCCCTTCTGCATGCCCTGTATCTCCAGGGACATTGCCTTGCTGTTGGCCTTGTACATCTTGGAAGACCAGGGAGCAATAGGGATGGAGACCATCCCCATCAGGGTGAAAGACTGCGGCATCATCCTGTCGCGGGGCATCATGTTCTCGAACCGGATGCCGAAGTCCGGCTTGCGCTGCAGGTTCTCCAGACGCAGGTTGAGTTGCATGGACTCAATGGTGCGGTCTATCTGGCGGATGTCGCTGCGGGCCGCACTCAAAGAGGAGGAATCGGGGAGGGCCGCCGGCTCAGGAGCCTGGGCGGTGGAATCAATGCGAAAGCGGTTTTCCGGGGGGAGGTTCATCAGCATGTTCAGCTGGATGTTACGCATGGTGATCTCGCTCTCGTTCATCACGAGCATGTTCTCCACCTCACCCAACCGCCCTTCGGCTTTGTAGATACTGCCTAGTGAGCTTTGGTTATAGGGATAGCGGACCTTACCCAGCTTGAGCATGAACTGCATGATGCGCTGGCTTTCCAGCAGCACAGACCGTTTCTTCTCCAGCACCACCCATTGGTAATAGGCAGTTTTGGCCTGCGCCCGAAGTTGGTTAAAGGTGTAGTCCCGGCCAGCCTCCTCTATGGCAGCCTTGGAAAACTGGTACTTTTCCCTGGCTTTCAGCTTGGCGGGGTTCATGATGTCCTGCTCCACGGCAGTCATGTACATGGCGTTGTTCTTGCCTCCCATCTCTTCCCCCTCCATAGGCATCTGCCCTGGGTAGGGGTACATGAACACCCCGGCACCTACCATGGGTGCCATCTGGCTCCTTGCCCCCTTCGCCATGGCGTTCTGCGCTTGGGCGCGGAGTTCAAACTCTTGAAGCATGGGGTTGTTACGGGAGATCCGGTTCAGGACGGTGTCCAACGGAAGCACCGGCGTCTGGCCGCTAGCCGCAGTCACCAGCAACAGCAGCAAGGCAGCTAAGTATATTCTAGTGTTTAACATCGTAGATCTCTAGTTTGCCGTGTTTCCTCAGTTCATATTCTTTCGTCATTTCAAACACCACTGGGGTCACCAGCAGGATGTGGATAGAGGAGGTGAACACCCCGCCAATCAAAGGCAACACGATGGGCAGCATCACATCTGTGCCTACCCCTGTGGCCCACAGCACGGGAATCAGACCAAAAAGTGAGACAGAGACGGTCATGATCTTCGGGCGCAGTCTCTTGGCCGCCCCCTGGAAGACATATTCCCGGATGTCCTGCTTGGTGATCGTCTGGTTGGAATTACCTTTCTTAGCTACCAATTCATTCATAGCCTCGTTCAGGTACACCACCATCAGCATCCCGGTCTCCACCGCCATCCCGAACAGGGCAATGAAGCCCACCGCCACCGCTACGGACAGGTTGATCCCGTAGAAGTACACAATGAAAACCCCGCCGATCAAAGCGAAGGGGATGGTAACGAGGTTCAGCAAGGCTTCTTTGAAGGACTTGAAGGAGAAGTACAGGATCAGGAAAATGATAAGGATGACCAGGGGAATGATGATCTTCAGGGTTTGGTTCGCCCGGATCTGGTTTTCCCACTGCCCGCTCCACTCCAGGCGGTAGCCGTTCGGGAGGTCCGTCATTTCCCCGTTCAATTTTTGAATTGCTTCCTGTACGGTGCTGCCCAGGTCCCGGTCCCGCACGTTGAACAGGACTGCTCCGCGCAACTGCGCGTTCTCGGAGACGATCATGGGGGGGCCATCCACGAAACGAACGTCAGCGACGGCTGACAAAGGCACAGTTCCAGACGTGGCTGACTTGATGGGGATGCGGCTGATGCGGTCTAGGCTGTTGCGGTACTCCTGCGCCAGGCGCAGGTTGATGGAGAACCGCTGGCGTCCCTCAATGGTATTCCCGATGGTCATCCCACCTAAAGCAGACTCCACCACGCTGTTTACGTCATCCACCGACAGCCCGTAACGGCCTAGCTCTTCACGGCGGGTCTGTATCTCCAGGTACTTCCCTCCGGTCACGGGTTCTATGTACAGGTCCTTTACGCCCTCCACTCCCTGCAGGGCATTTCGCACCTTCTCCGACACCACCGCGATGGAGTCCAGGTTCTGGCCGTAGACTTTCACCCCCACGTCGGTCCGGATGCCGGTGGCCAGCATGTTGATCCGGTTGATGATGGGTTGCGTCCAGCCGTTAATCACACCCGGTATCTGGAGTTTCTGGTCCAGTTCGGCAATGATTTTTTGTTTGGTCATGCCTTCACGCCACTCTGACTGCGGTTTAAGCTGGATGATGGTCTCAATCATGCTGACTGGGGAGTTGTCGGTAGCGGTACTGGCCCGTCCGGCCTTGCCCAACACCTGTGCCACCTCCGGCATGGACTTGATAATCTTGTCCTGCACCTGCAGGATTCGTTTTGCCTCTGAGTTGGAGATGTCCGGTAGCGTAACTGGCATGAACAGGATGGAACTCTCATCCAGCGGGGGCATGAACTCCGATCCCAGGCTCATCAGCATCGGGATGCTGATGAGCAAGGCCAGGAGGTTGATGCCGATGGTGGTCTTGCGCCACTCCAGGCACCAACGCAGAATAGGCGAGTAGACCTTCTCCAACCCGCGGTTGATAGGGTTGGCACTCTCCGGTTTAAACTTGCCATTGAGCAATAGGGAAAGCAGTACAGGGGTTACCGTGATGGCCACAAAGGCATCCACAATCAGGATAAAGGTTTTGGTCCAGGCAAGGGGGCTGAACAGCCTTCCTTCTTGCCCGGTCAATAGGAACACTGGCAGGAAGGAGGTGATAATAATAATGGTACTCCAAAACACGCTGGGGCCAACCTGCTTGGAGGATTTCTCTATGATTGAAAGGCGCGTCTGCTTATCCATGTTCTTCTTGGGTTTGGGCATCGGCCAGATGCCGGTAAGCGTTCTCCACCATCACAATGGCATCATCCACGATCACCCCGATTGACAGGGCGATACCGGTCAGGGACATGATGTTGGAGGTAATCCCGAAGGCATTCAGAAGGATGAAGCCGATGGCGATGGACAGGGGGAGTTGGATGATGATGATGAGCGCACTGCGCCAGTGGAAGAGAAACAGGAACACGATGGCGGAGGCCACCAGCATCTCCTCTATCAAAGTGGTTTTTACCGAGTCTACCGACTCATTGATCAGTCCGCTGCGGTCATAGACGATGTTGAACTTGACGCCCTTGGGAAGACCGGCGGAGACCTCCTCCATCTTTGTCTTGACGTTTCGGATCACCTCCTCGGCGTTCTCACCGTAACGCATCACCACAATGCCTCCCACGGCCTCGCCTTCGCCGTTGAGGTCAAAGATCCCCAGACGGGTCTCGCCCGTCATCTGCACGGTGGCTATGTCGCGCACACTCACCGGAATGGTGTTCTGGGTAACAATTGGGATGTTCTCTATTTCTTCTGTTGATTTGAGGTACCCGGTGGTCTTGATGATGTAGCCGATGTCACTCATCTCGAACTTGCGGCCCCCGCTCTCGTTGTTGTTAGCCCGTACTGCCGCCATCACCTGGGGCACTGACAGGTTGTAATAGGTTAGTTTGTTAGGGTCAACTGTGATTTGATACTGCTTCTGAAATCCCCCGAAGGAGGCGATCTCACTTACGCCCGGTACGTTCTGGAGGGAGAACTTGACGTACCAGTCCTGGATCGCCCGCTGCTCGCCCAGGTCCATGCCCGGGGCGTCCAGCGTGTACCAGAGGATGTGACCCACGCCCGTTCCGTCCGGTCCCAGGGTAGGGATAGCCCCCTCTGGAAGCAAGCGGTTGGCGTAGTTCAGGCGCTCCAATACCCTTTCCCGTGCCCAGTAGATATCGGCCTGGTCCTCGAAGATGATGTAAATGAAGCTCATCCCGAACATGGATACTCCACGCACATATTTCACCTGCGGCATGCCCTGTAGGTTGGTCACCAACGGGTAAGTTACCTGGTCCTCTATGATCTGTGGGCTGCGGCCCATCCACTCGGTGAACACGATGACCTGGTTCTCTGAGAGATCCGGGATGGCATCCACTTTGTTGGTGGTTACTGAATATACTCCCCACCCGAACATGCCTGCCGCAATCAGCAGCACGATCATCCGGTTGCGCAGAGAGAAGGAGATTAATTTACCGATCATACCTTGAAAGCAATAACCCTCCCGACGATCTTCGCCGGGAGGAATGAATGGAATGGTTAGTGCTGTTCGCCCTCTACATGCTGGTGCTGTTGGGCAGCCGCGGCGGAATCAAGCTTCTGGCCGGGCTTCACCTCTTCCAGGAACATGCCGCACTCAGGGCATTTGCCGGGCTTGTCACTGACTACCTCCGGGTGCATTGGGCAGGTGTAGGTCACGCCGGCTACCTGGGCTTCCGTAGAAGTTCCCTCGACGGCTTTCTGTTCTGTGTCTGAACTGTTGCAGGCGGAGAATAGGGTTAGGCCAAAAAAGGCCATAGCAAGGTTTACTTTTAAAATTTTCATGAAATTGAAAGATATAGATTGGTAAAAAGTTGTATCTCTTCACGTAAGAGTTGACCCTGAAGCCCAAAAAGGCTAAAGGATTCTATTAATGGTAAGGAATTTCTGTAGGGCTGCGGGAAAACAGCCTAATGATGTATTTGTGGGGCGTAAACTCCGGATCTTGCCAAGGCTGTACTGTCGGCTTCAGAAAGAGCGAAAAGTCAGGTTGGGGCTTGGGTGCAAGCAAATAGGGCCAAAGAAGGCCTGGCTTGATCCAACAATAGGCTTGAAGGGAATTTACAGTCTAGGAATGGCATCAGCCGACAGGAATCGCTGGAGTTCTAGACAAAGAAGGGGTACTATATAAGGAAAGTTTGATGTAGAATGCCAATGAGCCTGCCGGGAACAGGTGGCGGCAAGGTGAAATGGGGAACCGCTTCTAACAGGGAAGGCCTGATGCGTTCAGAAAAGTCCGGATAGGTGACTGGCTCCTGCGCGACCTTAGCGACCTGCTGGGTAGGGGAATTAAGGTTTGTTTGGGTCGCTGATCCACGCTGCATCACACAGGACAGGTCATTGCAGGATTTCATCGGCTTTTTTGAAGCCTTCTTGCAGCAACAGCTTGGTTCTGCGAAAAAGCCTATGGAACTGCTTTTTTCGCCGGAGCATTGCGATACCGCCACACGGAAGCCCATAGAAGCCATTGAGATGGCAACTATTAAGCTGAGGTGTACTAGTTTATGCAATGCTTTCATTAGGAGAGCTATACTTTGTTTTAGGTCAAAACGTCAACATTTATCCAGAGTTGCCTTAGAGATAAAACTTTACTTAGCAAATGTATAGATAGGTTCGCAATATGTTGTTATACAATTTTGGTCTAAGATTACATAATTGCATTGTGCCTAATATATTTTATAATTATAATATTTTAAAATGATTATATCGTTAGTTGAGTTTTTTTGATAAACTTGGCACTAAAAAATAAACGGAAAATAAGAGTGCAACTGCTACAAGGGCTGAGGTGTCCCAAAGGCTTAAGTCGGGTATGAGCAAATCCGAAGTATATTCTGAGCTTTTCACTGAAGCCGAAGACGAGAACCTTAGAAGGGTGCTGGCTTCCAGTCCACCCCCTGATATAAGAAGAAGAGACCGTATCTTGCACAAATTGGTGTGCTGGGCATGGGTACTGATCTTCCTAATGGAAGTCCTTGGGGCATTTGATATTTCAAATGGGTTCGACTCAAAGAACATACTTTCCCTGGCTGGATCCTTTTTCCTTCTGTATCAGCTTTGGAGGTTTAACGGGTTGCCTACCTCGCAGGCATGTTGTGGCTTACCCTTGGCGTTTACAGCACGGCTAAAGATGTGCATTCGCTCCAGCCAGTGAGCCAGACCGCGATCTTATCGTGCTGTTATCCTGGTTTTCCGTAGGCTTCCTTTTATCGACTAATGTCCTTATGTTCACTGTCAGGAAGAGAGTGTTCGGCCATTACAAATGGTTCAAGCCCGCCAAGGATATACTCGGTAAATCGTTGTACGAAAAAGGGCAGTAGCAACCTGAAAAGCGCATTATTATAAAGCCATCTTCTTTAAAGTCTCCCTCTTTAGCCTCTACATCAAAATACTTCATGCCATACATTGGAACCATATTTTTAGTGAGCGGCGCTATAAAGCGGGGCTAACTTTTAGAACTCTCTACCAAAACCTTGAAACAAAGCTTAGGTTGATGCTCCCCATTGACTATGTAGGTTTTCTGAGAACCTTCCACGGCTTCAAGGGGCTAATTGGGAATGAGCATGTCGTTCTGTGGTGTTTTGGTGAACTGGAAAGCCTAAACATGGGGTGTGCTTTACAGGAAAAACACCCTACTCCATTGAAAGTGGCTCTAACGGGACGGGGGAGTAGATCGCACTGGTGCGGGTGAGCGGAAAGAATTTTAAGATTGTGTTAATGCTGATGATAGAATTGGGTGCCGAGTACCAAGTTTGCATCGGCTACTCCTTCACCTATTTAAAAAAGCGGAAAAATTGTTTCCAAAAGGATACGTTTTGAATTAACCCTGCTCAATTTATTAGAATTAATCACTTAAATAAACAACAAGAGGTTGCCTATTCAGGCAGCCTCTTGTTGTTTATTTAAGTCACAGCTTGCTGTTTAATGTTGCACAACAAGTTTCCGGCTATAGTTTCTGCCATTGTGATGAATCTGTAGCATGTAAACACCAACAGCTTTTCTTGAAAAATCAAGCTGGAACTCTCGGCTTTCCAGCACCTCTTTTCTACCCTCAAACACAACTTTACCAACCATATCAACGACACGAATGTTTACGTTGTCAGGCCTTAACCCGGTGAAAGAAAGGGTGAATTTACCAGTACTCGGATTAGGATAAACTTGCAGATCAGTAATAAGATCATTTTCTGTAACATACACTTCCTGTGACTTTTCTGAAATGCAACCGGTAAGGCTGGTTTCCTGCACATGGTACGTACCTGATTCTGTTGGTTCATAGTTCATGCCTGTTGCTCCTTGGATAGCCTTGTTGTTACGGAACCATTGATTGCCTGCCGTTGCACTTGAGGAAAGTATAATGTCATCTCGTTCTATGGAAGGCCTGTCTGGTAGCGGGTTCATAACTGTTCTTTCTTCTTCAGAAATTGCAGTACAACCGTTGCTGTTCGTAACACTTACCGTATACTTACCACTTTCGGAAACGGTTATGGAGCGTGTAGTGGCCCCATTTGACCAATGGTAAGCTGTGCCTTCAGAAGCTGTTAACACTACGCTGCTTCCCTGGCAGAATGTAGTCGCACCGCTGGCAATTATTCTGGCCTCCGGTAAGGCGTTTACATTTACTTCCACTGCATTGGAGGTAGCGGCACAGCCATTCTCATTTGTCACTGTTATAGAGTAATTACCGGCATCACCTACCTCAATAGATCTGGTGGTATCTCCATTGCTCCAACGGTACTGGTACCCGCTTCCTTCCGGAGCAACTAAGGTCACGCGTTGACCTTGGCAAAGTGTTGTAGAGCCAGTTATTCTTATAGTAGGTATTGGTAAAGGATGAACAATTAATTTAACTGGGTCAGAGATTGCTGAACACCCCAATGCATTAAATACAGTTACTGAGTAATCATCACTGGCTCTTACAACAATCTGGCGGGTAGTAGCCCCGGTGGACCAACGATAGCTGCTGCCTTCTGTTGCAGTAAGCGTCACGCTTTCACCAGCACAGAACCTAGTAGTACCGCTGGCGCTGATAGTAGCCACCGGCAGGTCATTTACCTGCACCTTTAAAGGCGCAGAAGTAACCTGACACCCTGCAGCATTTGTAACAGTTACCGTATAGTCTCCAGCAGTGCGTACCTCAATTGAGCGGCTAGTAGCACCGTTAGACCAAAGGTAGTTACTGCCTTCTGATGCTATCAATACTACACTGTTGCCCTGGCAGAAAGTAGTGGCTCCGTTTACAGCAATGGTGGCTACTGGTAAGGTGTTTACCTTAACTGTAGTTGCTTCTGAAGTAACGGCACAGCCGTTGGCGTTAGTTACTGTAACGGTGTAGTTACCGGCAGTATTTACCTCTATTGAACGGGTTGTTGCACCGTTAGACCATAAGAAAGCATTCCCTTCGGCAGCTGGAGCACTTAGTGTTACCTTTTCTCCCTCGCAGAAGATGGTTGCACCATCTGCCGTTATAAGAGCAATTGGTAGCGGATTAACGATCACCTGTACAACTTCTGATGTAGCTGTACAGCCACTTGCATTGGTCACAGTTACCCTGTAACTGCCACCTGCGCCAACTTCTATGGTGCGGGTGGTGGCGCCTGTAGACCAGAGGTAAGTAAAGCCTTCACCAGCAACCGCCGATAAGGTCACTTTATCGCCCTCGCAAAGTGTAGTTGAACCAGATGCCGCTATAGAAGCATCGGGCAGGGCTTCTATGCTGATCTCTTTTGTTACTGTATAGACACCACTGCAATCATCATAGGCTTTTAAAATTACCTTGTAGGTTCCTGCTTTGGTATAAGCAACCTTGGGGCTTATCTCTGAAGAGGTGGTAGTGGCAGCGCCTTCCAGAACCCATTCGTAGCGTAGGGCACCAATGGTAGCAGCGGCATCAAATTGTACCTGCTGGCCCACACAAACTTTCTCTGCCCCTATGGTAAAGTTGGCTACAAGTGGCATCAAGGTTTGTGTTACCGAGGGCTGCACAAAGAGAGCACTATTTGCCATATCTGGCCATGCAGCTCCTAAAGGCTTCCAGTTATTGCTGCTGTCCTGCGTCCAGATGATACCAGGAGTAGTGTCATTGTTTGCATTGTGTACTATGGCAACAAAATTCCCGGGCTCATTGTTAAGGATAACGCCTGCAAAGAAGCCCCCTTCAAGTTTTACAGGTGCATCAAATACTACATTGGTTATGCGTCCGGTAGAGAGATCTGCGGCAATGTCTATGATTCTTACTTGTTTTGAAGCGAGGATATTTTGTGGAGTACCGTTGCTGCTAACTGTACTCCAGATAGCTACTGTTACAGCAGCTTCTGGATTAGTGGCAACAGCAGCGCCAAATTTTACTTTTACACCTGTTACGTAAGCCTCCTTTCGATTAACCTCATAGTGGTTTGCGATGGCTTTATCTCCTTGCTTGTTGTTGCCGGTCAGGTACCCTTCACTACTAATTGCTAATGATTCGGTGCCTTTGAAAGGAGCATTCAGGTCATGGCACAGGGTATTCTGAACAGTAATGTATTGTTCTTTTACCAGCGCTTCAGACGTTCTTCCGGTACGGGTATTTTTGGCCTTTAGAGATACTTTGTATTTACCAGGAGTATTGTAAACTGCAGTAGGGGAGGTTTGTGTGGAAGAAGCTGGTTCAGCACCCTCAAATTCCCATTCATAAGCATCCGCATTTTGTGAGGAGTTGATAAATGTCACCTCTTCTCCTGGAATAACCTCAGTTAAATTGGAAGTAAAGTCTGCTAATGGCGAATCTTCCAGCTGCAGGTTTACTTCTACAATGGCAGACTTCTGATTCGGGTCATTAGACAGTACCTGAATCCTTCCTTTGTAGCGGCCTTTCTGCAGACCGGCAGTAGTAACAGTAACAGCATGTTGCAGGCTATTACGCGCAGAAAGCTGGCCGATCTCCGGTGCAACTGTAAGCCAATTGGGCATTTCAAGTGCTTTGATCACAAACGTGCTGGTAGTGAGGATACCGCCGGCATTTTCTAAAGGAGTCCAGTTTGTACCATTGGCACTGTAGAAGTTACGGCCTGCGTTAGGCGTGTTAATATGGTATCCCTGCGGCTGGCCTATGTTCTGGTAAAAGAACACTACCCAAAAAACCTCTCCTTGCTTGAATTGCTGTGATTGCTGTAATGGAATAGTGGTTAGGGATCCATTTGCAGTGGCAATCTCAAAACTCTGCTCTAATAGCAAGGTTCCTGAAGTAGGGGAGTTGCCACCTTTGAAGATTCTCATGGTAACATTTCTGTTAGCTGCAACCTCCGTACGGAGATAGTTCTGAATATGCGTCAGGTTGAAGGAGGCATCTGTCACATCAAACCGAAGCGCTGTATAGATGTTAGGATTCTGTGATCCAAAGCCCAAATGATTATCAGCGCTTCTATCTGCATCATAGCTGATCCTGGAAATAGGATCTAGCAGCGCCTGCACTGTATAGCTAAGATCAGCTTCACCTTTATTTTCAATTTTTATGATGTCAGATGCAGTAGCAGGACCATTCGTGTCCATTTCAAAATTAAGGACGGATGGGGATACAGCCGCAACGGGTGGCTGTACCACATTAGCTATCAACGGAATAGTTACATTGCCAAAAGCGGGATCATTAGTGCTCATCAGCATGTTGCCGTTCAGTGTACCCGTTTTTGAAGGACTAAACTTAACTGGTATCTCACGTTTTGTACCAGGAGCAAGAGTAATCGTAGATTCTCTGTCTACGGTGAAATCTTCGGCTGCAAAGCCATCCAGGTTTACGCTTTCAGCTTTCACGATTAAATTAGCTGTACCAGTATTAGTCAAAACAAAGCGTACCGTATGGCTGCCACCTATAAAAAGGGTGCCAAAGTTTACTTCCTCCGGTTCAGTAGAAAACTTAGCCTTACCACCTGTTACTTTCAGTGATACAGGCCTGTCTAATACTGGGTTCACCGGATCGTTGCTCGCAAAGGAAATATTCATCTGGTAAACACCGTCTGGCACATCAGTAACATTAAATCCTAAATTAACATCTGTTGCCTGTGCCACCTGTAGGCTGCCAGACTGTGGATTAAGGTTTATCCAGTCAGCATTCACTGCGCGTACCTTAAAGGCAGCATTGGTCAGAAAGTTTGCCAAGGTCTGCGCATCTTCATAGGTGCTTCCGTTGTTTGTGCTCAGGAAGAAGGTGCCTGGTATTGAACCTACACTATCAAAGCCCTGCGGATAATCCAGACCATTTGGTAAAACAAAGACAATCCAGAATACTTCGCCAGGAGCAAAGCGCTGCGGAGCAAGCAGCGGGAAAGTGAAGAACCTGCCACCAGCCGGAACTGATCTATTAAATGTTTCAGAAGCAACCAGCGTCGCTTTTGAAGGATTTGTTCCTCCTTTCAGGATTCGTACTTCTATTGGAAGATTTCCCGTAGAGGTTCTGCTGTTCAGCAGATTCTGAACGTGTGTAAGAAGAAACCCAAGCCCCCCGGCGGTGAATTTGGTAGCTGTAATAAAACCCTCGCCACCAAGACCTACAGCGTTTTCAGCTGTTAACTGTTGCTTGTCATAAGCAGATATATTACTACCAGCAACTGGCATGAGAGCTGCAGCATAATTCAGCTGCGCGGTACCTAGGTTTGTAACGGTAAAATTCTTGGAGATAGTACTGCTGTTTGCTCGGTCAAGAGTAAGGTTATAAAACGTTGGGTTTACTTGTATTATAGGCGAAGGGAGCGTGGCCAAACTAACTACGTTAGAAAGAGGAGAAGAATCCCCGTATAGCGATTTAGAAATAATAGCCACATAATATGTGGTATTTGGAACCAACTCCTTTAGGACAAGCTTTTGCGTACGTCCAGGCTGATCCGGAAATATATTTTGCCTTGATATGAGGCTTGTTTCAAAATTTGCAGCTGTAATCGGTTCTTTAGAATACCTGATTTCATACAAAGAAGCAGCCTGTCCTCCGGCATCAGGTGCTGTCCATTCAATTTCTATTTCCGTTTGCCCTGCCCTGACTATCTGCAGGTTTGTGATGGCAGAGGGAGCCACCACAGTTCCTTTTATATCTCTGATTGCCTGTATAGCTCTTAATGCATTAATACGACCACTTCCCAGTTTCCCGGCCAAAGAAGGAGACTGGTTGGGTACTTCATCAATAGGATCTGCAGTTGCTTTCAAAATCTGGACTACACCCTGAGGCGTTAAATCAGGGTTTTCAGACAACATAAGGGCGATCTGACTTGCAACCATTGGGCAGGCCATTGATGTGCCGCTGAAAAAGTTGTAAGACCCGCTTGCGCCATCTGAGTCTGTTACGGTACTTAAAATGCCGGTTCCGGGAGCCGAAATATCAATCCAGGTTCCGTAGTTGGAGAAATTGCTTTTCAGGTCATTAGCATCTGAACTTGCAACTGCAATTACGTTTGTGTAAGCAGCCGGATAGATTTTATTCTCGCTGTTATCATTTCCGGCAGCGGCTACAAACACAACGCCATTTGCTGTGGCTTCGTTGATAAGGTTTTGCATAGTCTTGCTATAACCACTGCCTCCAAAGGACATACTGATCACTCTAGCCCCCTGGTTTATAGCATACACAATACCGTCTAGGGAATACTCGATCACGCGGGAAGTGGGAGCATTATCACGGGTACATTTAATACCCATAATGCTTACCTTGTTGTTACTTATGGCGGCAACGCCTGTTCCATTATCTGTTACCGCACCGGCAATACCAGCACAATGCGTTCCATGCGAAAAGTTTGAAGGCCCAGCTTTGTTAGGTCCTGATGAAGGGGGGCTAGGGTCAGAATCGTTATCCGCAACATCGTAACTTCTTGCCACGTCAACATTGCCGGCAAGGTCTGGGTGCGATATTAATACGGCATCATCCACAATGGCAAGCAGTGTTCTAGCAGTTCCGGTATGTACGCTAAATGCATCTACTGCCTTAGTTCTTTGCAGGGCGTATTGATTGTTTTTAATAAATTCCAGGTCGTTCGGGGACCGAAAGGTTACATACAAGGGAACTCGTTCTACGTATTCTACTTCAGGCAAAGCCCTTAACTCCTGTATCAAGGTCTGCACCTGTGCAGTGTTATCCAGTACTACCTGATAAGCAGAATTTTTGATTGAAGACCCTTTCTTAAGTTTAGGTAACTGTACTACCGAAGAAGCCTGATAGCGTACTATTGCCTTATTAAGCTTGTCATTAGAAATGGCTTTGGGACGCCTAGTCTTATTTTCAAAAGTTTGCAGTTTTACTTTCTGCCCATCTTTTAACTTAACATATAGCCTATTCGGCCAATACTCTGGGAATTCAGAAATATCTTGGGTTTGATTATTTGTAGGATTTTCGGTTTTAACTTGTAAAGAATAAATTGAATTATTTTTATTTTGTAGTAGCTTGTCGGTTTTATGTATTCCACCAGTTCTTAATTTGGAATGTTCGTTATAGCTCTGAAAAACCGAAGTTTGTGCCTTTGCCTGGCTTACAATTAATAATAGAAGGAGCAGTAGTAAAGGTTTATTCATATTATATATCAGAATGACGTTGTCAACTTAAATTTGAGTTGCATTTTTATATTATTTCGTGAAGTTGAGAAGGATTTCTGAAAGTAAAAAGTTGTTTTTTGCATGTTATCCAAAAAAATGGCTGAACATGCGGCTATCTCAAATGCTATTTGTTTTTTATAGGAAACTTCAGGGTAGGCGGGAAGAAATAAGCTTTAAAGCCATATTTTGAGAATCATAGAACAACTGAGAAAGTAGGAAAACTTTAGAGCCTGAGTTTCCAGACAGGGATTCAATAGAATAAAAGCTGCACTCCGAAACCAGGGTTACTGATTAAGGTAAAGTCACCAACATAAGATGGAGTAAATTGAATTGCCCATTGTTGCTCCAAAACCTGACTTTAATTGAGGATTAGTCAGATGCTATGGGAAGGAAATAGTCTTTCGGGTTTATTTATTTAGTTAATGGCTATATAGTTTCCTTACTTTTTTTCGCTTCCTTAAATAGGGATGATGTCATTTTCTTACAGCTTCTGACACTTATGATTGAAGTGAGAAGAGTTTTGCCAACAATGCATTGCCATAATTGAGGCAGAACGATTAATCTACATCAGCAATATTGGAAGATAATCCTGAGGCTAAATTGTTTTTGGGTAGGCTGGATAAGCGGTTTCATCTACACGTATCCTTTCTTTAGTACAAGGCGGCACCAGCAATCACTACCACCACTTCGGCAAAGAAGAACGTTAGTGGAAACCTTAAAAAGAGGATGTCCCTTCCGCAAGAATTAAGAGAAAAACTATCTAGCACAGCAATTGAAACCTCGTCTACTTTGGAGGCAACTTAAGAAATGGGTGAGGGGGAGAAGTAGCCGTTTCTGTTTCAGGCCTGTTTTCTGAAAACAAGCCTGAAATAGAAGGTAAGTGCTATTTGAATTCACTTAGAAGTTACCGACGGCTGGTTAGATTAGATATGCGCGTGAATCTGATGTTGCGGACCACTGGATTGCTGTAGTCAAGGGCGACTACTTTCCCGGCTTTGTCTCGCAGGAAGCGCACTGTAACCCCGCCTAATTGGTAGGTATCTTTATTGATAGCATTGAATGAGAACCCTGGTCCAGGCGCATCGTTGGCTCGACCCATAAAACCCTCTTTTCCAGAAAATATATCGAAAAAAGCACCGAGTTCGTCACTGGTGTACCGGCCTGCAAGGGCCTGTAGATCGGCGGGTGATGGCGTAAAAGGCTGGACACGCTTGTACCGGTATTTTTGTCCTTCCATGGTGATCAGGTCATACTGGTCTGGTGAAAGGAAGTGCAGCTCAAATTCGTCTTGCGACATAAATTGCACGAAGGCTCCGAAACGGCGGAAAGTACCTGGGGTTACGGACACTAGCCCGGGGCCACCAGCGATTCTGAATCTGCCGCGGTCCACCACCAGGCGCAGCGTTTCGCCAGTCTTTTCGTTCATGAATAATCCCGCGTTGCTGTTTAATTCAGCCAAAGCGTCTCCGGTGAAAACGGGTGGCAATCCATCAGTAGCCAGCTGCATGTCTGTGGAAGGTAAAAACACATCTGCAATGCGGTGCGCGAGTGCGGTAGCACCCATGGCGTCTGAATTACACAGCACCGCGATGGATAAGCCGCGCTCCGGATAGCGGCCCAACCAGGAGTGGTACCCGGCTGCTCCGCCAGAATGCGATACCTCTTTGACCCCGCGGTAAGTTTCCAGGAACAGGCCACGGCTGTAACCCAGCTTTCTTCCATTGTTCAGCTTTGAAGGTTCCTGAAGTTTTTCGCTAACAAATGCTCCTAAGCGGCCATTGGTTAATGCCTCGTTCCAGATGATTAAGTCACCAGCGGTGCTGAGGATGGCTCCGCCGCCCCGGTCATTTCCCAAATACATATCAAGCTTCCAGCCGTCTTTCTGCTTTTCATACCCAAGAGCGCGGTTCTTGACTACGTCCGTCATGTTGGTGACGTAGGTGGTTGATTTCATACCAAGCGGATCGAACAGGCGTTTACGTGCGAATTCAGCAAATGGGATCCCAGTTGTGCGTGCCACAATTTCTGTCAGGAGCACATAGCCACTGTTAGAATAGGACCATTCTTCCCCGGGCGCAAAGTTGAGACCTCGCTGACGTAGAATGAGGGTCAGGGCGTCTGGTTTTCCATTGGCCAGTGGCAACATACCGGTCCAGTCACGCAGGCCAGAGGTATGGGTGAGCAGGTGGTCTATTGTAATCTTTTTGCCGTAGCCTGGCAGTTCCGGAAAGTATTTGTGGATGTCCTCCGTTAAAGAAAGACTCTTTTCTTCCACCAGCAGAAGAACCGCGGCAGAAATGAATTGCTTCCTTACTGACCCTATGTCAAAGATGGTTTTTGGATTTAAGGACACTTCACGCTCCAGGTCAGCAGATCCGTACGCGCGGTTTACAACTACTTTCCCGTTCTGCGAGACCGCGCAAACACACCCGGGTGTTTCCTGCTTAGCCCAATCGAAGATCTTGTCAATCTCACCTGTTTTGTCCTGCGCCAAAGTGGCGGTGCTTCCAAAGAGGGAAATTAGCAGCAGTGTCATTAGAGAAGATATGGGCCTGCTTAGGGATAGAGCTTGGTTTTCAGTTAACCAATCATAAGTTAAATTAGGAATGCTGTTGACTTCTGATTTCATATACTTTGTGTTTAAATGAATTAAAAGTTTAGTTTTCTGTAAATGCTTTGAAAAGTACTTTGTAACACAAAGTTAATGGGCAAAAAAAGGTAAATCATGTATCAGGTTTGTGGAATGAAAGCAACGATGTTTGTTAGTTTTTTAACCATCATTCATTCTATAATTGAGGAGAAACTGAAAGCAACTTTTTTAGGGAATGGTACCAAAAATTTTACAGCTTATCAATCATGTCTCCTAAATCACTCACCCCAAACGTGAACAGGATGATGACTAACCCCAAAATGATTTTTACTAAAATGGGGATAGAGAAACCAAACCATCTTTTGAAAATTAGATGGGCCGGAGAAAAGTAAAGGAGGGATAGAAGTAGGTAAGTGATTCCGGGAACAGGGTGCACCAAAAACAGATTTAACACTCCAATGGTTAATACCAGTGTGCCAAATATCCAGTTGAGGAGGGTGGACATACTATAATTGGCTTCCATATTTATCTATTAATTAAGCTGTTTTTCTGTAAATATTCTTGAAATATTTGTTTTCCATTTCTTCTATTTTCCCTTTTAGCTAACTATTTTAGGGAGCTAATAAGGTCTTATATATCCATCATCATAAGATCAATTTTATCAAACAACTTGCCCACCCCCAAAGCTGCAACAATGATGAAAATGGCTAAGGAAAACTTCACTAAAATTGGAATAGAGTAGCCTGTCCTTAGCTTGAGCATCCTGTTTGCCGCAGGAAAATAAACGAAAGAGAGGAGGATCAGAAAGAGTCCAAACCCGGGGTCGTTTCCCCAGAATGTGTTTACCAACCCTATGGCAAAAACAACTAGTCCAAAAAACCAGCTTACAATACTGCCTCCAAAATTTAATGCCTTGTTCATGATTTTAGTTTTCAGAATTTAAACTTATGTGAACCGATTTTTCTGTTGTGTTCCGCTCCTGGAGTTGCAGAGGTGAAACTTCTACTTGAATCCAAAAATTAGGGGGAAAAGGAAAACCACTACTATTGTCCAAATAAAGTAAACCGGTAGGTATAAGGCGATGGCTCTTCCTACTTCGGCTATTGCTGCTTTCTTCGTGATGGTTTTATACAACATAACTGTTACAAGTAGCAGGTGTACTAAGATCAACACGTTACCACCCAGCACTGCCACCCGGTTAGGGGTGATTCCCCACTCTGAAATCCGGAAGGAAATAGCAGAAAGAGCAATCCCGTTTACTACCACCGTTACCACAGACAGTAGAAGAAGTACCCATATGCTGGAAAGAGACCTTTCTTTCGTAGAACTTTCGGCAACGGAGAAGAAGATCAAGGCCATCACTCCAATTAAAAGGAGATTGAACAGTAAAAGAAATTCACGGTCGTTATAAGGGTCTTTCCCAGAAAAGATGATAGCACCCAGGTAAATTACTAACATTACCAGAACCAATGGACTGAATATCTTAGCGATAACCGGCGACACTTTGTTGACCAGTTGCGGATTGGTTTGGGTGAGAAAGGTGCCTACGATAGGTACTGCAACAGCCCCAAACACTACCACATACTCGGTGTAGAATTTCTCAATATTGAAACCGATGAGAGAGAACAACCCAATGGTGATCCCCGTCATCATGATGCCAGCTATCACTAATAAAGCTGACATAACCGCCAGGTCACCGTTAAAGCGAAGGAAATCTAGCCGTTTTTGGTAGTTGCTGAGTTCCTTGCCTGAAAATGATAAGCCAAGTATAACCCATAGCAGCAAAGGCAAATGGAGGCAGGCTAAAATAAGAGTGTCGCTTTGCGTGGTGTTTGGCAGTAGATTGATATACACCAGACAGGCTATTATTGCACCCGTCAAATAGGCTATTTTGTTTACCTGCAATTTGTTTTTCCAGGCGAAGTAAGCCGCAAGGAATGGGAATACCAGGAAGCTGATATTGCGAGGATAAAAGTACTCCTCATTGATATTGAACATAGCTGGCACCTTGGCAAGTAACCCCGCAATAAGGGAGGCAAAGATCACAAACAGGAGTTCATTTCGGGTTCCCCAGGAAATATCATCTGTTTCGTAGTTCAGCCGCTCATTCCAGTAGTCAGCAAGAATATTTCCTTTTAACTCAGGATAGATTCCGCTGAACTCCCGTTTAAAGGGCGCTTTGTTGCCTCGGTACAACTTTTCCAAATGTCTGGGGTTTTCTAGGTTAGAAATGATTTCGTAACGCATGGCTTTTAAGGTTTAAAGGTGTTTTATTATTTTATTTAAAGTACTTTGAAAAGCAAAGTAAATGTTCAAAAAAATATCTAGGATTTCCTGTTATTTAAAATTAGCTGTTCTAAAGCATCTAAATGGCTTTTGAAAGCTTCACGGCCGGCATCGGTGGCGTGGTACGTAGTTTGAGGTTTACGACCTACAAACTGCTTTTCCACGCGCAGGTATTCTGCTTCTTCCAATGCTCGGAGGTGGCTAGCCAGGTTGCCATCAGTGAGTTGCAAAGTTTCCTTCAAGGTGTTGAAATCTACTTTGTCTTCTACCATTAGCACCGACATAATGCCTAGCCTTGCCCTGCTCTCAAAGGCTTTGTTTATATTTTCAAGGTATCTCTTCACAAGTCTGCTAGCGCTCGTATTTAAAGTACACCAGCGCACCGTATACTACGTGCAGTATGCCAAATCCAACGGTCCAAAGAATCAATCCATACGCCACAAAAATGCTGGCAATTAAACCCAATATAATCTCAAAGATACCTAAATACCTGATATCGCTTAAGGTATACTTGCTTCCGTTAAGCAGGGTCAACCCGTAAAAAACCAGCATAGCCGGAGCAACCAGGTAGAGAATGTTATGGTAGATAAGGACAGCGCAAAATGCACCACCAGTAGCTAAGGGGATGGCCAAATTCAAGACCAGCCGCTTGGATTGGTTGTCCCAGATACGTTGGTTTTTTTTGCGGGCATTACGAACCGTAAAGTAAGTAGCCGTGCAAAAACCAAGTACCAGCACACCGGCTGCTACAGTTAAAAGGAACTGTATGTCTTCATTGGTTAAGTAGCTGCCTAAATCATAGTAGTAGTTGATGTTATGTTGGCTGAAGTACCATTTTACCACTGCCGCCCCTAACAAAGCCGACAAGCCTGCACAAACACCGGATAATCCGCTAAGCGAGATGAAGCGCGAAGAACGATCCATGATGTTACGGATCTCGTGCAGGGCTTCTAGTTGGTCTTGCTGTGGGTTCATATTAAAGTACTTTGCGATTCAAAGTTAATAACGTATTTAGAATTAACAAGGTTTATGAGAAAAATTGATGCAGGATTAAGAAATTTTTATTTTATTAGGTTACTTCTAAATACGGCATCAAACCTAAGCTCACCTGTTTTAGTTTAACACCTGTTTTTTGAAAAGGAGGGGAAAAGAAGAGGTACCACATATTCTTTCTATAAAAACCCGAGTGTTATCCGAAAGTTGAAAACACGTTCCGTTTCTAACTAGGGGTGAAGTTGCCTAACTTTAGGCAGCGTGCTCATGTTTTGCGTTTGAGAATTGATTTTTTCTGTTGTAAGTGGAGAGTTTTACTAATCAGCAGGAACTTCCGTAAACGGGTAACCAGGCTTCTAAGCAATCATAAAAGAAACTAAATGACATTATTCGACCTGATCGGAAATACACCGTTGGTGGAGATTAACAATATCAATCCTAACAAGAAGGTAAAAATATACGGCAAGCTGGAAGGCCAGAACCCTGCGGGCAGCGTGAAGGACCGGGCAGCTTACAGCATGATAAAGGGTGCCATGGAGAGGGGTGAAGTAAAGCCAGGGGACAAGCTTGTAGAAGCAACCAGCGGAAATACAGGCATTGCCCTGGCTATGATTGCCCAAGCTCTTGGTGTCCAGATCTCCCTGATCATGCCAGACAACTCCACCTCAGAGCGGGTAAAAGCCATGCTGGCTTACGGCGCGGAGGTGATTTTAACTCCGGCAGAAAAGACCATTGAGTATTCCCGGGAGCTGGCAGAGGATATGGCTGAGAAGCAAGGCTTTCATTTGCTTAACCAGTTTGCTAACCCCGATAACTATCTTGCCCATTACCACACTACCGGTCCAGAGATCTGGAGAGACACACAAGGTGCTGTGACCCATTTCGTTTCTGCCATGGGTACAACCGGTACGATCATGGGGGTGTCCAGGTACCTCAAAGAGCAGAATCCCTCTGTTCAGATTGTAGGTACTCAACCTTCAGAAGGGGCTAACATCCCAGGTATTCGGCGGTGGTCCCCGGAATACCTTCCTAAGATTTACGAAAAAGAGAGAGTAGACCGCATTATAGATATCAGTGAACAGCAGGCTACTGACATGACTAGAAGACTGGCGAAAGAGGAGGGAATCTTTGCCGGTATGAGCAGCGGGGGCGCTCTACAGGCCAGTTATCATTTAGCACAGGAGTTGGAAGAAGGAGTTTTTGTCTTTATTGTTTGTGACAGGGGAGACCGCTACCTGAGCACAGACCTTTTCGGCTGATTTTTTCAAAAACAGACACTATTCCCCTAGTGGTAAAATCTCCTAATAAGAATTGGAGCATAAGCAGCGGTAGGAAAACAGTTCAGCTTTTCACTTGATGATTCTCACATTGTGGAAGTGATGTTAGTTCATACTTCAATATACAGCAGTAACTTAAACTTCCAATCAAGAGTAAAAAGCATTGTTTACGTGTTTCGCTATGGAAGTATTAAAATTTAAGACTAACATTTCTGATGATAGGAGAATGGCCAAAGCGGCTCCATTTCTAGATAAATTGGATGAGGTGGTGCACTGGGAGATAGATACCTCTACTGAGGAGAACATTCTAAGTGTTGCCGGTAAGGGACTGGACCCACAAAGAGTAGAAAATGCCCTAAGGGAGGCAGGTTTTACATCAGAAATTCTCCGGATACAGGGAATTGGTGGGGAGTCGCTCTAGAAACCACTCCCTTTACCTGAGGGCTTGTTGTTTCTCCTAGCCTTTAGATGTTCTGATTTAAGTATAAGATATAGGCACCCGTTTTCCTCCATCACGGGCAGAGGCATAGATAGCCATCAAGATCTTTACATCTCTCAAACCCATCTCACCTGGTACAATGGAAGGTTTGTTGTTCCGGAAACTTTCGGCCTGCCCATCCATTTGGCTTGCTTGCTCAAATATGTTGGGGTAATTCATTTTGCCCTGGCTGGTTTCGCCTCTTTTACCTTCATATCCAAAAGCGGGGCCTAGTCGCCACCAGCCTTTCTCTGCTTTGCCTTCCAGAAAATCTTCCCGGTCTGAATAGCTGCTAAAGCATTCTGCAATTACTCCGTTCTCGAACTCCATTTTCCAGTTGATGGACTGTTCCACCTCTTTAAACAATTCAGGTCTTGTCACTTCCCCAAAGGTGGCAGTCACCGCAACAGGTGCTTTCCCCATGGTGTAACAAGCTGCCTGCACGCAGTAGATGCCCATGTCCATCAGGGGCCCTCCGCCGGCTCTTTCCTTGTCAACCCGCCAACTATTGGAGCTTCCTGCACCCATGTCAAAGGCATTGTGTGCCCTAATGCTCTGTACGTTCCCAAAGATTCTGTTCTGACCAAGATCCATTACCCGTTGATGAAAGGGATCATAGTGCAAACGATACCCAATGGCTAGCTGCACCTTGTTTTGGCGGCAAGCTTCCAACATACGCTGGGCATCTTCTACTGAGGTAGCCATGGGTTTTTCGCAGATGACGTGCTTTTTAGCCTTGGCTGCTCTAATGGTGAACTCCGCGTGCATGGCGTTGGGCAGGACCACATACACAATATCAATGTCTTTGTTATTGACAATCTGATCAAAGTTCTGGTAGTTGTAGATGTTCTTGTCTGGAATCTTGTATTTGGCTTTCCAGGCTTCAGCTTTGGCGGGAGTGCCCGTGACAATACCTGCCAGGTAGCAGTTCTTTGTTTCCTGCAGGGCAGGGGCAAGCTGATGAGTGCTGTATCCTCCCAGACCTACCAAAGCTATCCCCAGTTTACGTTTTTGGGGACTCTCTTCATCGCTACGCATTTCTTCGGGGGCATTTCCTGCCGAACCGTCTGAGCAGAAAGAAAGAAGTGGTAATCCAATGACAGAGGAGCCAATGGTGAGCGTTAATCCTTTCAGGAAGGTGCGGCGGTTGCGGTCTGGAGTATGGCCGGTAGAATTCATGGACGGAAATTTTATCGTCTAAATGGATAATTTCTTTTTACCCATTTAAGATACATAAGTTTCCTATAGGTCAGCTTCTTAGGTTAAGAAATGGATTTAATCTGAAGACCAAAACTATTTCTTATGGTTTTGGTTTTAACGACCCTCAACTCTTGGTTGGCACCAACGCTTACTTTTTATTAATGGAGTAATGGAAATCAAAATTAATGCGAGTAGTGTGACAAAAGGATTTGGTGTAAAAAACCTTAAGGGAAAAGCCCAGCCTTTGGTGACTGTTTACTCTAATTAGCTCGAGTTTGCATCTAAAGGGTATAGACTTCGTAAAAAATGGTAAGTCTATTTAGATTGAAAACTACCCCCTAAAATAAAATTGTATGAAATATTCATTGAAACCGATTCAGGAACAGGTAATCGTTATTACGGGAGCCTCCAGCGGAATTGGGCTGGCGACGGCGCAGGCTGCCGCTAAGAAAGGTGCCACCGTTATTTTAGTATCCCGTAACAGGGAGGCACTACTTGATATTGAACAGCAAATCAGAAACGAGGGAGGAAAAGCGTATCACTGCGTAGCCGACGTGGGGCGCAAGGAAGAAGTACAATGGATTGCTGACGTAGCCATCAAAGAGTGTGGCGGATTTGATACCTGGGTGAATAATGCGGGTCTTTCGGTTTACGGCCGCATTGATGAGGTCTCTGATGAGGACAACCGCCGTCTTTTTGACACCAACTTCTGGGGCATTGTCTATGGTTCACAGCTGGCCGCCAAACACCTGAGAGAAAAAGGAGGAGCCATTATCAACGTGGGCAGTGAAGTATCTGATGTGGCCGTTCCCCTGCAGGGAATGTATGCGGCTAGCAAACATGCCGTGAAAGGTTTCACCGATGCACTTCGTATAGAATTGATGGAGGACAAGGCCCCGGTTTCAGTTACCCTTATAAAGCCTGCCGGCATTGATACCCCGTTCCCCGAGCACGCCAAAAACTATACTGGAAAGGCGCAAACTTTACCAGCACCAGTCTATAAACCGGAAGAAGTTGCAAATGCCATTTTACACGCTGCCGAGCATCCGTACCGTGACATCATGGTAGGCGGCGGTGCAAAAGTGATGAGCGCCCTGAACAAACGCTTCCCTGCCGCCATGGATTGGGTGAGTTCTAAAATTATGACTCAGGAGCAACTCCGCGATGAACCGCCTGTGAATTCAGAAGGGTCTTTGCACCGTCCTTCCTCTGACGGAAATGTACGGGGTAATTACCAGGGCTACGTCATGAAAACCAGCCTTTACACCCGTGCTAAATTGAACCCTGTAGCAACAGGCGCGATTGTCTTTGGAGTGGGAGCAGCCATTGCAGCTCTGGTCAATACCTCTAAAAAGAATTCTGGAGGTAAATTTGGTACAAACAGATACCAGGGGTTAGATGAAACCACAGGAGAGGGTGATCAGGACCTAATCATTCAAAGAACAGTCATCATCAGTGATTTAGAGTAACCATATAGTTTTAATTATAGCAAGGCAGGAGTCACTGGATACGAAATGTAGTTCGGTGACTCCTGTTTTATTTATGTAGGGAAGAGTAGTGTGCTTTTAAGTGATGCCTCTTTTGGAGGTATTTTCAGCAAAACGAACCTAAAAGCTAATAAAACAAGGTTTTACATTCCGAAGGGGAAAGTTTCAGGAGTTTTCTGACCGGCTGGTTTCAAGTGTATCGGGTGCAGGGCTCTGGTTTTATCAAGGTACAGGAAGGCATCGTATCTTGCCGACAGTTTAGTAGGCACATAATTGCCTCTTTCCCGTTCTGGCCGGTATACCACTCCTATAGCTCTATGCCCCATCCAGCCCCGGAAGTATTCTCTCAAGGCAGGTTGCTGGTCAAAAATAAGCAACTTGCTTTCCTGTGAGGCTGAATGCAGTACCTCCTCTACACTCTTCTCAATAGCTGGTGGAACCGGCATTTCCTGCATGGGAGCGTCCCACATCCGGCCAGCTATTACGGTGCCTTCATATGACCCGAAGCCAACCAACACTACTTCCTCAGGCTTGTGTTGGTCGCGTACTAATTGGCCCACATTCAACATTCCTTCGTCTGCCATGTCAGTGGCACGGGCATCACCTATGTGAGTGTTATGCTCCCACACAATTACCTTGGCTTCGGGGCCGTGGTAATTCATGATCGTGTTCAGGGCCTCCACCATGTGGCGGTCACGCACATTCCAGGAGTTGTCGCCAAAAGCCGACATGGACCGGTAGTATTTCTCTCCATTGGCTGCTACTAAGGCGTTGATCTCAGCATTCAGCCCTGCCTCAGGAGCATGGTTATAGTGAGCCGCTTTTTGCCTTACTTCCAAAAGCAATTGCAACACCGCTTCGCGGCAGCTAGACTTCATCCTGCTAAGGCCAATACCGTACGACTCTTCTTCTCCATAGGGTTCAAAACAGTTAATGGCACGTTTTGCATAAGCGGCGGCTTCGGGATCTTCTTTTTCCAGATAGTCTACAATGATTTTCATGGAGTCCCACATGCTGTAGACATCCAGCCCGTAAAATCCCACCCGCTGGCTTTTAGGTACAGCGTTGTTGTACTTACGCATCCATTCTGCCAGGGCGGCTATTTCCCAGTTGGCCCACATCCAGGTAGGCCAGCGATCAAATTGGGTGAGCACATCAGTTATTGATTCAGCAGTATCTGGATAATTTTTTACCCACCGGTTTATTTCGAAGCAGTCTGGCCAGTCACCCTCTACCGCAATAAAGGAGAAGCCTTTCTCCTGGATGAGGCGCCTGGAAATTTCAGCTCGCCAGGTATAGTACTCATGCGTGCCATGTGAAGCTTCGCCCAGGAGCACATATTTCGCGTCTCCAATTCTTTCAAGCAAAGGGTCAAGGTCTTGGGAGTTCTGCAAAGGAAGACAGAGTTTAGCAAGGCCAGTTCTGGCTTTAGAAGTGAAATCTGTCATGGTTAAGGGGGAAAGAAAAGACTTAAATATTTGAAAAAAGGCTCTAAAAGAAGTTAATGTAACTAAGCGTCTACTATGATACTTAGCAAGTGGTTCACTAACAAAGCAGATCGAGAGAAACAGAAGAAGGATAAGACAAAAAGAGGTGATTTACATTCCACCAGCGCTACTAGTTGATTTCTGGTGGAATGTAAATCACTACTTCTAAATTGTTTCTCTGTACCTGTTGCCATACCCGCTGGGCCTTATGAGCAGCCAAATGACTAACCCTAATGGCCAGGCAGCAAAGGCTACCAGAATGGCTATCAGAATACCAGATTTACCTCTTCGTTCTGCATCACGGTACGCCCAGATAATGCTCAGGATGTACAGCACGAATCCCACTAAACCTATTAACAGGCTAATCAGGCCTAAGCCTAAGAATACTTCAGCTCCCTCTTCCATAAGTCTTTTACTTTAAGGTGTGGTCACTACTTAGATTAAACGTTCAGTGGAGGAATACGTTTAGAAAAGGGAAGCTTATAAAGTTGATAGATAAAAGCTTAACTGTGCTCTTAAGGATTATTTTGAATGGTATGAACCTTTATTAGGATGTGGTGAAGTTGTAGGAAGGTTGGGGTTTCTGCTTCCTTTTTGAAAAAGAAGCACTAAGAGGTATAGAGGTTTACATACTTGATTGGCTTAGATATTTATTTCCTAGATCCTTATACCATAAGCAATGACCAACGTCTCTATTAATCGGGTAAATGCCGTTCTTCTATTTGGGATACTCTCTATTATCACTTTGTACTACGGCAAAGTATTCTTTATTCCGCTGGCCTTTGCGATTATATTAGCCATGCTTATGACTCCGGTGAGCCGTTGGCTTGAGGCAAGGGGAGTAGGCCGTATTCCGGCAACCCTTTTATGCATTCTCCTGATTCTGCTTTTTATAGGGGTTTTCTTTCTTATCATCTCGCTTCAGGCGGTAAGCTTTTCCAAAGATTTGCCCCAAATTCAAAGCAAGCTGCAGCAAACCATGGTGCAGATTCAGCAGTGGATTCAGCAACAATATGGGGTTGCTCCACAGGAACAGATAACGTTTGTACAGGAGCAGATTTCTAAATTCTCACAGTCGGCTAATAAATTTCTTACCACCATGGTTAAAGGCATCATGGGGATTATCACCTCATTCACTCTGGTGCTTCTCTACCTTTTCTTCCTGATGTGGAAACGTGAGAAGTATGAAGCCTTTTTCCTGAAAGTTTTTTCTGGTGACGAGAAGCCGGTTACGAAAGAAACACTGCAGCAAATAACCAAGGTTGCGGCTCAGTATCTGACCGGGCGACTTATGTCTATGTTATTCCTGGCCATTTGCTACGGCATTGGGTTCTCTATAATAGGAATCAAAAATGCCTTACTCATTAGTTTAATAGCCGTTTTGCCCACTATCATTCCCTACGTAGGTTCCATTATTGGCGGAGCTTTCCCTATACTCATGGCTTTTGTAAGTGGGTCAACGGGCATGGTTATTCCGGTTATCTGTGTTTTAGTAGTGGCTCAGGTAATAGACAACAACCTCATAGAGCCAATAGTAATGGGATCTAAACTCAACCTCAGCCCCATCATGACCATCTTTGCCATTGTGTTAGGTGAGTTGATCTGGGGCCTGCCGGGTATGATCTTGTTTGAGCCTTTGTTCGCCATCATCAGGATTATCTGTGATCATATTCCCAAACTGTATCCTTACGGCTTTTTGCTGGAGGATGACATGGAAGAGCCGAAGTGGATGGAGAAAATCAAACACCCATTCTCTAAAAGCTAAGGTGAGCTATATAGAGTGCAAAACACTCTTTTATTTTTTTATAAAAATAATTCTGATACGATTTCTCTCTTTTTGTCGGGTTGTTCTGTATTTTGAGGGTATATAAGAATTACCTGGATTACCTTATTGCATATACAAAACCGTTTAAAGGCTATTTTGCTAAAACAAGCGGTAAACCTCAGTTCATTATATTCCACTCCTTCTATAACTATCAGCAGAATTTACTTCATGAGTTAAGTCGCATGTAAGTTGTAGACAACTAACATGATTTTGACCTTTGCCTGAAGGTTGTATCATAGAATGGTTCTATATTTAAACAGAGTAGGTAACAAAGCTTATTTTTATATCATTATTTTATCTAATTATAGCTAGAAAAACCTATGTAAAGGTTTGTGGTATATTAAAATTCCTTTATATTTATGACGTAATTACCCTGATAAGCCAACCAAACCTCTGTATGCAGCTATTAGAAGAGTTCCAAACCAGAAAATCCCTGAATAAAGCAGTTTGGGAAAAAATGGCTGATGTGACATTAGACCTTTTTTGCACCTTAGACATAAATGGGTTTTATACTCATGTAAATGCCGCTAGCTTGGGTATGACTGGGTTTGAAACTTGGGAGTTGGAGGGCCGGCACTTTACAGAGTTGTTACACCCAGAGGACCGCCTGGATACGGAACAGGACCTTAGAGCTATTTTTAATGGTTTTAAGCGACGCGATCTGCAAAACAGGCTTATCTGCAAAGACGGGTCCGAAGTCAGAATTTTATGGTCTGTTGTTTGGTCTGAAGAAGAAGGAGTGATGTTCTGCGTAGGGCGTGATATTACCGGACTTGTAGTTAGCAGCCTGCAGCAGGACGAAATTGAAAAAGAGTATAGAAATGAACCTGATCAGAATTTGATCAAAGGTTATGCTTCTGCCTGCTTTCAGCATGATTTGAGCCCTGTATTAGAAAAGCCTTCCAAAACTACCCAAGAAATAGAATTGTCAGAACTGGCAAAGGACCTGCACAGGAAAAACAGTGACCTACAACAGTTTACCTACATTGTGTCACATAACCTGCGCACCCCAGTAGCTAACGCCATAGGGTTGGCAAATTTATTGGCGGGGGCAGACCGAACTTCGGCTACTTTTGACAAATCACTCTCCTTCCTAAGATTAAGCTTGTACCGAATGGATACGGTTCTGAGGGACATGAACACCATTTTAAGTGTAAGGGACAGGAGAGGGAATATTGAGCGAGAGCAAGTTAATTTCAAAGAAGTAATTCTACAAGCCATGTCAGCATTGGAAGGACAGCTTAGAGAGGCCGGCGCTACCATAAACCTGGACATTACTGATGGACTGGAAGTGAAGGTGAATAAGGCTTACTTATACAGCATTGTCTCTAATTTGCTTTCTAACTCCATCAAGTACCGGGCTGATGGAAGAAGATTGGAAATAAACATTAAGTGCCGCAAAAAACCAGCTGGTGGGGTAGACGCTACCTTTTCAGATAATGGTTCAGGGTTTGACCTGCAGAAAAACAGAGAAAATGTTTTTAGGTTGTATAAACGTTTTCATACTCAAACAGAAGGCCGTGGCATGGGTTTATTTCTAATCAAGTCTCACCTGGATTCTATGGGAGGAAGTATAGAGGTAAGCAGCCAGGAGGGGAGAGGAACCAGTTTCCTGATCAACCTTCCAACTAACTAAACCGGAACCATAAAAACCTTGATGTTACAAGTTACACCTTGTGCAGGATTATAAAAGTATTAGACTATACGTCTTCTGATACTGCATTAATTTCAGAAAAGACACCATAAACACGTAAGCTACTATTTCGAGCTTTAGATTACTAAGCGAACTCCTCCCAATTCCTGCACTCCATAAATGAAGCGGTCACCGGGTGAGCCTATGAACATAAAGTTCTTCGGAATACCCCATCTGGTAGAGAGTTCCTGTATAAGTTCTGGGCCGAAATGACCCCTTAAAATTACAAAGTCTACTTCCAACTCAGGATAGGCTCGGTCCAGCACCTCTACCTCATGCATTAATTTGGTAGGCTCTTCTTCTCCTTCCCTTAGCACATTCACAATCTTGATCCGGCTGGTTTGTTCATTTTCAACCACGTACCGCATTACCTGATTTATGTTAGCGATGTTATCGCCCCTAGTAAAAAAGACAAATTCCTGTGACCTGATAGTGTTGATCAGGCGCATCATGGTGTAAGAGGTCCAGGGGAGAATCTTAGCCAATGGCCGCTCTATTTGCTGTAAAAGGTAGGTAAAGAAGCGAAGCAGCCTTATCCGGAATAGCATGATGAAAACCACTGAAACCGTAGGAATAAAGTACTTCAGGAAAACCCACATATACGTTGGGTTCAGGATGGCATTTCCCACTAAAGCGGCTAATACGGCTGAAATAGCTACAAACAAAACTAGATTAGAAGCCCTCACCGGGCGAGGTAAGCGATTCCTGCGCATTTTGAGCAGGATATTGCCTACGCCAAACAAGGCCATCACAGAAAGAAAGGAAATGGTGTAAACTCCTGCCAATGCCCCAATGTCCCCGCCTGTAATCAGCAAAATAGAAACACACAGAAGAAAGAAGCTGATCATGATCAGGAAGGCAGACCCTCTTTTGTTTGTAATGAGAAGGAACTGAGGGAGGCAACGGTCCAGCGTCATGCGGTGTACTAACCCTGTCACCCCAACATAAGAAGTTAACACCGCCCCACTTAAGACCATAGCCGCATTGACAGAAACAAGTATGGCAAGCCAGCTTCCTCCGGCAATTTCGCCTAGATAAGCCAGCAGAGCAGTCTGGTGTTCGGCAACCTCCGTCATGGGAATGATGGCAATAGCAAGGAAAGCTGTAAGTGGATTAAAGATGGTAACCGCTAACCACATGTTCCGGAGAGTCTTTCTGAAAACGCCAGGCGCCTGCTCCTCCACAAAGTTGGCTGAACTCTCAAAACCAGAAATCCCCAACATAGCTGCAGCAAAGCCGAAAAAAAGTGCCCTCCAAATACTTCCCTGTAAGGGCTGGCTGTAATTTAAGGCAAGGGTGTCAAATCCATTGTTAGACAAGTAGATAAATCCTACAATGACTAAAAGAGTGAGGGTGGAAATATGCGTGATAAAGATGATAATAGCAACAATGGAAGATTCCCCAATACCCATGATGGTTAACCCCATAAAAAAGGCCAAAAGCGCAATAGTAGACGCTATGATGGGCAAACCTTCCCATAAATGGTGCACGTAGTGCATGGCCTCACTGGCTGATATGACAGCCGTTGCCATATAAGATAAAAGGGTAAGGCAAGCAGCTAGAGAAGCCGTGCTTTTGCTGGTAGTGTTAAGTAATGCGTTGTACGCTCCTCCGTTCAAAGGGAGTGCACCTACCACTTCAGCATAAATGCTCCGAAATAAAAAAAGAACTCCGCCTACCATTAGGAGGGCTACCCAAGCATATTGTCCAGCATATATGATGGCTAACGCTGAGACATAAAGACATGAAGAAGTTATATCATTCCCGCAGATAGCAGTGGCAGCTAGCTCTTTTAGTTTTGGTGCATGCGAAGGGGAGACAGCGTTGGTTAGGTCTTTCTTCATCGATATCTGAAAAGGCTATGCAGTATACGATATATTGGAAGAAAATGTATGGAGTATGTTGAAGGGTCCTTCTTTAGTAAAAATGTTCAAGGCCACTTATAGGTAGCAAATGATATAGGTATTTAAATAGAAAATGAGGAGAGAACAAAAATAGAAGGTAAACACAATTAATGAATGTAGCTGCTCAACCAACTTTGATTCGTCTTTCTCTCAAGGGTGCCCGAGTAAGTGGAAGAGGATTCAGGGAAAGGAGACTAGCTGTATTTCTGTTTGCTTCTTATGAGTTGGTGTTCTAAATGATTTGAATCATCTCCAAGAAATAGGTTAAAAACAGAATTAGTTATATTTAATAATATAGGCTTGAAAAGGACCCTGTTTTGTTATTACATAAAACAGGGTTTAAGTTCATTTTCTGAAAAACATCTATATAACTTGTTACAACCTTTTAGAAGAATGCCGGCAGTTTTTATACCCTGACTTGCTTTCCTTTAAAAATAAGAGAGATTCATACTAAGGGTATGAGTTTTATATAAGGGTTGTAAAATCTAAAGTATATTAAACCATCAATTCACCTAACAATTGCTCGATGGATTCCTGTTTGATAGGTTTAACCAAATAACCATCGGTTTTTAAATTCCTGGCTTTCTCCATATCTATAGTGTTCTGGGAGGAAGTAAGGACCACTACCACAGGCTTGAAAGGCAGCGACAGTCCACCCATGGCCTCAATAAGCTTGAAGCCATTCATAACTGGCATTTTAAGATCAATTAAGATTAATCCCGGGAAGGTCTCTGCTGAGTCAGGTGCTGTGCTTGCGTTCTTTATCAATTGAAATCCCTCAAGTCCATTTTTTGCAGTGATTATGTTCTCAGCCAGTTCCATTTTACCTAAAACCTTTTTTGCAATAAACAAGGCTGCATCATCATCATCTACTACCAGGACAGTATTAATTTTTCTCACAGGGGTTCTCTATAATAAGTAATCAGTATTTTAATCTTCCACTAGTACGTGTAAACCGAACATACCGCGAATATGCAAATAGGGTTGTGTCAATTGACACGAAAAGACTTGTAGAGTCAATATCTGTAATTTTGTCTACTTGCCAGTGCCTTTTTGTGAGATGCTATAGCTTAAGTGAGAATAGAAATTTTGTCCTCTTGTTTCTTAAACAATCAGTAATATTCATTTTTGTAGTTTCTTTTTAATACAGGATAGATTCCGATTTACATGTTGTTTTTGATAATGATACAATCAAGTACTTTCATAAAGATAAATTTTATAAATGTTTAGGAGGTGAGATTGATCAAACGGGGGCATTCAAGATGAAACCTTATTTTTAATATTGATAGCTTTAAAGTTATATTATCAAAAGAGGGAGTAGGTGCTGATAAAGGTGATAACTCCCATCTTGGAGGTTACATGTTTCTTCTGTAAGATTTTCTTTGAAGCTATTCTTGGGAATTACAAGGTTAGTAAAGAAACCTCACTTGCAAGACTTCGTATCAACAACCGTTAGCATTTTTTCATTCTACTTATCATTTTAAGGCGGGCATTCAGGATTGAACTGGATTGCCCGCTTTTATTTACCCTCACTTGCTTTTAGAGTGAATGTTGTTTTGTACTTTGAAGTCTCACAATCTATAAATTCAAGAAAGTGCTTAACTGAATTGTAAACTTGTTCTGAATGCTTTAAAAAAATATATACTATAAATGGAAAACAATACAGCTTTAAATACATTACAATCATTAGTTGGGGAATTAGAGTTCCAGCCAACAAAGCCCCTAAAGTCAACAGAGGCTTTATCCATTATTTCCAAAGCAAAACATGTTTTGCAGGAAATAGAATCTATTGAAAACAATGGAACTCTGCTAAAACAAATTTCCAAAACTTCACGCGAACTTGATAAAGCAGAAAATCTAATTAAAATGGATACTACTTTAGTGGGAGGTAGGATAGCCTTTTCGGCTCTTTCTGAATTCCTGAAAAAAATGAAAAGCGCTTTGCCAAAGGAGGATTAAATTTAATTCTAAATAATTATGGGATTTTCATTCTAAATGAAGGAAGTGGCCCTAACGGAAGTTCATCTTCGAGATGGATAGAAGTTTTACTAAGACAAACTCATGTTTACTTTTTACATGGGTCTTCCTTACAGAGCTACAACCTTATTGATTCTTTATTTTCACTGCAAACACAGTTAGCGTTTAAAATAAAGCAAGCTACAGCAGTATGTACTGTTAGAGGATGTATATAAATAAATATGAAAATATAGGTACCAGCCTTGAAATCAAGTTAACCACATTTACATACTTTCATTGTGCGCTTTAGGGTCATGCTACTTACTTAAGTTTTAGTAATTGGTTGTGGTCTACAATGTATGATGGTTTCGGTAGTAAAATATTAGCTTCATAGCGTTATAGTGATTTTGTTTTTTTTTCGAGTAACAAGCCGTTTTCCTGACTATTCTTCTGTTCCTAGTCCTCAAGCACAGGTTCACCCCCTCAATGTTCTTGGTGTAGGCCTTTCCCACCAGGTGCTTTTCCGGTGGGAGTACCTGGTGGGAAAGGCCAGTCATCGGAGCAAAGCCAACCGATGTTTAGTGGCTGCAGTTGCCTGTAAAGCTTTCTGACCGTATTCTGGCTGCGGTTCCCCCAACTCCAGGCCAGCACCTCGTCGGTTTCCGGTGCGTAGGCGTAAAAAAGCCACCTCTTGCGCTTCTTGCGCTGGCCAACAAAGGTCCACACCTCATCCATCTGCACTGACTTGTATGCTTCGAGGCGGGGCTTTACCTGTAGGCTCTCCGCCTTCTGGTTCAGCCACCTGAGCACCGTTTGCCGGTGTACGCCTGTCACTTCTTCAACGTCGCGGCCGCCGGAATTGCGCACCAGCATGCCCAGCACCAGCTGTCTAACCGCTGGCCGGCAGCCAGCCTTCGCATACTCAAGCTGGAACTGCTTTCGGCGAAGCCGGCACATAAAATTCTGCCTGCCCGTACGCTTCATGCCGTTTTTCACTACTTTCACTCCGTGCCAGTAGGGGCAGTTTACCCGGATAGTTATCTCGCACATAACTTCCAGAAAACACTCTTGCTGCCCTACTTATTCCAACATCATACATTGTAGACCACAACCTAGTAATTTTTAGGTGTTCATTCCTTAATTCAAAACTACAATACATTAATGTAGATAAAGTTTTGTACATGTTTTCTTGTGCTTTACATCAAAATGCATAAAAAAAGCCTGCCGGTGACAAGCCGGCAGGCAACAGACAAACAACAAAAAAACTGAAACAAAACACTAACTTTCGCATGGGGGGCTACGGAAGACAACTCAAAACTTTAATATCTTATACCTGGATGCCCAGTGAGTGAATCAAATTCAAAAGTGCCTAGAAAGAAGCCATCCAGTACAAACCCTTCAGACAATGAAGTGGTTGAAAATTCTCCCAAGTTTCCTATTGCTTTAGAAGAGAAATTTTCTATCTTGAAAAATAAAGATCTAGAAGTTTGCCCACCAGGTTTCTTAGTAACCTGTAAGGCTACTCTTGGATGAAACTGCTTATTTAAAGTAGTGATTAAACTTTTCCCAGATACATTCATTTCCTGTTGCTCTTTATTATGATACAATAATAATAGGAGCAAAGAGTGATAAATAGGAAAGAATCTAATAAAGAAGAACTTGTTATTTGTTTATAAATTATATAATTTAATAAACTTAAAATTGATTTAATGCCCCTTAAAAGCTTTTATTGTTAATAAAGTAGGCCTTAATTTAATTTAATTTACTATTTAGTAACAGATTCGTAGTTAGCTTTTGAAGAAAATCTGTTCCCAATTGATTGTAAACTAAGGATACTTAGAAGAAGCAATAAAGCTGGGAATACAAATGTCCACCAAGCATCAATTGAATAACGGGAATTTGCTAGAAGCTTCCCCCAGGAAGGTACATCAGGCGGGATGCCTATCCCTAAATAAGCTAAGGTAGAACCAATGCCTAGTAAGCCAGAGGCTGCAAAGCAAAAGTTTGTTAAAATTGGACCTTTGATTGAGGGCCATATAAATTGAATAAAAACCTTCTGAAAGGGGGTTCCTAAAGCCTTTGTTGTTTCATAATAAGTTTCTTCTCTTAACTGCAAGACACTTGCCCTCGTTATACGAGCAGGGAGTACCCAGTATGTCACACATATCCATCCCATTAAGCTATAGATAGAAAAGGGAGTAAAGGCACTTAGAACTAGAAGTAAAAGTAACTTAGGCAGGGTAGACCAAACATTTATAATCTTTTGTAGGGCTTCATCTACAGGTACTATAAGATTTTTTTTTAAAGGTATGTATAGGGGTAGTTTATTCATTGCTATTAAAGCTAGCAACAAAAAGGTCCCACTATAAATAAAATACTTTAGGTAGCCCTTTCCCCACATATCTACCAATTTGACTAACGGTTCATGAAGAATAAAGAAAAGGAGGAGAGAGAAGGATAAGATAATAAGCTTGAAGGAAGAAATCTTTAACCCTGTATTTCCAAGGATGGCTGCACTTGTTCCTGTTAAGATTCCAAAAGCAGTAGCTATCACTAAGGGAGGAATGGCTAACAACCATGCGCTTCTGCAACTCAATAAAAGGTAGAATAATAAATCTCTTCCTAGGTGGTCAGTTCCTAACAAATGATCATAAGATTCAAAGGGAGCTAAAAATGATTGCTCCGGATAGGCAACAGGTTCTTTCCCTAGAATAGTTAGAACATGTGCAATCAACGCTGATGCAGAAAATAACAGGAACCAGATTAAGGAAAACTTTTCAATGATAGAGAGAGAACGCCAAGTAGATGCTAAGTTCATTGATCTACAGATTATTCTTCATTCTTGGATCAATAAATACAAAGGCTAGTTCTGAAAGCCATACTACCCCTAATCTAAATACCAGCAACAAAAGAGTTAGGCCTACCATAACTGGATAATCACCATTTATGATAGAATCAGTAAACAAACTCCCTATTCCTGGCAAAGAAAACGTAATTTCCACTACCAACACCCCAGCTACTAAGCTTATAATCACTTCACTTAACAAGGTAATGGTAGGCACAAGGGTATTTGGCAATGCGTGCTTCCTCATTGCTTTTTTGTAAGAATAACCTTTACCTAAAGCAGTTCTAAAGTAGAGCTTGCTTTTCTGTTCAAGAAGCCCCTGCACAAATTGTAAAGTGAGGTGTGGGGTCACTAATAAAGCGATGCAAACACTACCTAATAATACAGAAGGATTTAAGAAATGTTGAAAAAGGCTTTCTGTAGCTTCCCCATAAAGGTAGAAAGAGAGGGTGCCACCTAATGAAAGGTAAATGGCAAAAATACCTAGCGCAATTAAAAAACCAGGTATGCTATCTAACAGGTATAAAAATTTTTGGCACACTTGGGTAAAAACAGAAGTGGGATTTTGTGATAAATAAAGGCTACCTAAAAAGGAAAGGAATAGCGCTGTTATCAATCCTGCCAAGGCCAAAGATGACGAGACCTGAAATGCGGCCTTAATCTTTTCTAAAACGGGAGTTTGGTCTTGATTAGAGAAACCTAGCTCACCAATGATCAAGTTGCTTAACCACTGGTGGTAAATATTGTTACTTCCGTTCCAAATTGAGAAAGGTAAATGATAGTGGAAAGGAACTTCGTTCTCCTGAAGGTTTTTCCAAGCATTTGCTAACTGTAGATTTGCACTATTTGGAGTTTTTAGAAGATATAGAATAATTTCCTTTCCTAAATTATTTACTGAAGCATATTCTTTCTCCTCAGCCCAGTAAAGCAGTTTCGAGAAAAGTCTGATTTTATCATTTTCTTTTACGTTTTTGGCCCATTCTTGCCAAAACACATAAAAAGCATGTGTGCCTTTTACTCCATGCCTCATAACCGCGGCAGTAGTCCAAGGTTTGTCTTCCTGAGTAGATGGCACCTGTTCTGCTTTTATTTTGCCTAATTGAATAAAATCAAAATAGAAAAGGGGCAGGTCTAGTCCTTTTCGATGTAGGAAATCATCTCTTACCTGGTTTAAGGTATTTGTATTTGTGTTTCCATAAACTGCGGAATTTTCCTCCAGCATTCCTTTAGGTGCTTTGTTTATAGGAAGGAAATGACTAAGTATAAAAACAAAAGATACAGTAATCCAGAGAGTAATTATGAGCCGTATAGTTTTGAAGCAAAATCTGAAAATAAACATCAAAGCTTATTTCTTTTTTATAAATCTGGTAACATCATAACCTGGTTTTATACCTGATACTACTACAGAATCAATCTGTTTAGATATAGCAATCCTGTTCTTCATGAAGTAAAGAAAAATCATATTACTCTCCTCCTGCATTTTTCTCTGAAGTTCCTTCAAAAGAGATGCCTTTTCTATTATGTGTTCTTCCTCTGCTATTTGTTCCAATAATAAATCTGTAGCAGGGGTGCCAAAACCTGTTATATTCCCTCCACCTTCTTTGGAGTTTGAAGAATGCAGTAAAGGAATAAAATTGTAAAAATAAGGATTGCCCATCAGTGTTCTGATAAATAGGTCAAAATTCTTACTTTGAAGCTTTTCACCTATTTGACTACTTTCCATTGGCTGAAGTGTTACCACTATTCCAATTTTAAGGGCATTTTGCTTGAAAAGTAAAGCTATGTTTTCAAAATCAGAATTGCCCCCCCTATAAATAAGGTTCATGTGCAACTTCTCTAGCTTGCCTCTTATTGTCTTTTGCCAACCCTCTGTAGTTTCTTGCCAGCCAGCTAATCGTAAAAGTGTTTTAGCTTTGTTAGGATCAAATTCCAACTTCTTTAATTCTGAGTTGTAGAATTCTTCTTCTTGAGGGTGAACTAATCCGACAGTTGAAGTAGCCAAACCACCCTGAACGGAGGAGATTAATTGAGAAGTATTAAAAAGATGTGCTAAAGCCTGCCTTGTTTGTTTATCTTCAAAAATTTTCTTTTTCCCATTTACTCCTATATATACTAAATCATAAGATGGAGGAGAGTGAAAGTTGTAGAACTCTTTGTATTTGAGGTCTTTCTGCATTTCAAGAAATGAAACAAGAGGTACATTGTCCATTACATCTATCTGCCTTGTTTTAAGTGCTAGAATGGCAGCAGCATTGTCTGGGATTATCTGGAAAAACAAGCGAGAAGGATTGTTATTTAAAACATTTTTTCCTTTTTCTGCTTTGTTCCCCCACCAAGATTTCTTCTTGTCTAATACAACTATTTGGCCAGAGTTCCATTTGGTTATTCTATAAGGACCACTTCCTTTGATGAAGGCGGTGTCTCTCGCCAAATTTGAATTGTTTATTAGTTTTGAAAATGATTTAAAGGTTGTGGTTGTAGATAGTGAATCAAACCTTTGTCTGATCAATCTAAAAGGGACATTAGAGATAATCCCGTTAGGATCAAAAAGGTAAGCAGGAAGTACAAAGTAGTCCCCAGTCATTAGTTTCATTTCAGGTGTATACCCCTTGCAGACTAATGTAAAAACTTTAGGATTGGTAGGAGAAAGTTGAATGTCTTGAATAAAGTCAAACTGGGCCCTCCACCTTTCATTCTCCAACAGTGGGCTGTGAAGTAACTTTAGAGAGAAAGCCACATCTTTTGCCGTTACAGGTGAGTTGTTATCCCAGTTTGCTTCAGGCCTTATGGTGAAGGTGAAATATGAACTTGTATCATCTCTCCTAATTGTTGGTAAATCTACTGCCAGCAAAGGCTTTATAGATTTGTCTTTTAATTCTGTTACTAGGAGGCTTTGGTAAATATAGTTTAGTAGTTGAAGGGAGTGACCGTTGCCATAACTTATTGGGTTCAAGGATACTGGATCTTGAGCTAAGCGTATTATGATAGTAGAGTCATCCTTGGAAGGAGTTGAGCAAGAAGATAAAAGCCATAAAAAAAGCAAGCCAAGGCTTTTAGCACAGTTATTTTTCATATAGAGCAAATATTACAGGCATTCGCCCTGCTCAATATTACAAAACTTGCCTCAATTTGCCTTGGCTCACTTATAATAACCTTATCGAAAAGGTTAAATATAGTAGTGTAGGTTATAATATATCTATTTAATCGCGGTTGTCCCAAGTGCCTGAACCACCTTTGCTGTTTAATTTAGTATCTGTTCCACCTGTAGCAGTGGTGCCTGTTTGGGTTGTAGTGGTAGTGGAATTTGTGTTTGGATCTTTATGGTTTTTGTCATTTTGACTTCCTGTTAATACTGTAAGTTGCAGGAGCAGAGCGAGAAGTAATTCTATCATGATTTAATTAGTTATAGAGTTCATTGCAAAAGTGGATAATTTGAATGACGCGCTAAAGGAAAGATTGGTGATAATAATCACTATAAAGATTTAAAGAAATTTTTATATAATACTTTTATAAACGTATAGATAGATATAAAAGGCATAGTTATAAATAAATTTTTAATGTTTTTATGCTTATCTGTAACATTTTTTCCTTTATAGTGTTCCATATAGTTATTATATTTAAAACTTATTTATAGTCAAAAGTAATTCAGACGGTACTATACCTTAAATTAAAATATGGATGAATTAATCAAATTAATTCAAATAATTGATAAAAGGATAGGGAATCCTGCACAATTATTTTCTAGTAAATCAAAAGAAAAGCGTTTATATCAGGAAATATCCTCGGGAAATATTGTGGATGACAATTCTGCTATATCATTTCTCTATCCAGATGGGCAAGAGAAGGGTGGATTGAAAATGATTAAATCCAGATTGCGGAAAAAATTAATGAATCAACTCTTTTTAGTAGATGAAAAGAATGAAAGTATCCAAGCTCCACATGCTGTAGAGCAAGGCTGCTTAGCAAAGCTATTACAAGCAAGAGTGTTGATAGACTCTGGAGGTAATGACCTTGCTTTACCCCTGCTTAAGCAGGCTCTAGCTAAAGCTACGGAATACGATTTTAATTATATTTCCTCTTTATGTCTGAAAGCGATCATTCAATCATATGTTAATTTAAAAGAAAGAAACTTATTTTATAAAGCTGTTAAGCAATTAGATAATGTGATGTTAAAAGTGGCTGCTGATCAAGAGGCGGAGATGTTTTTCTCTGAGGCAAGTATTGAGCTCAGCCATTCTATTGTAGCTCGCAAAGCATACCTGGTAAAGGTGAATGATGTCCTGGAAAAGATGAATTCATTATGGCAGAAAGCGAAAACCTTTGATACTTTTAATTATTATTACAGAATATCGATGTGGTTGCATGAATTAAATGGCAATTTTGATGAAATTGTAAGTTTAACTACGTATTCTGAAGAGGTAATCAAAGACTTTGATAATGTTTCTAAAAGGTTTGATCATAGGTTTAATAAGTTTATACAAGTTTATGCCTATTTACGAGCTAAGAAGCTGGAAGAGGGTTTAGCCTTAGCTAATGCGTATTTACCTTCTTTTACTCCTTCAAGCAACAACTGGTTTGCTTTCATGGAGAACTATACTCTTTTAGCCATTCATGCTAAGAAATATGAGGTAGCACATATGCTATTACATCAAGTTCAGGAGAACACTTTTATCAAAAAGATAAATAAATACGCTCAGGAAAGATGGATTTTATTTGAAGCTTACCTCCATTTTGTCCACCCTTTAGTAGATCAGCCTTTAAAGTGGCAATCATTAGTATTGAATACTTCTGAATACAGCAAGGATAAGGAAGGATTTAATGTGGCTATAGTTATTTTGCAGGTAATGTATTACCTTGAAATAAGTGATTATGAAGCTTTGGAGTATAGGGTTGATTCTTTGAAAAAATATGCATTACATCATTTTAAAGACAGTTTTAGCGAGCGTAGCCGCACTTTTTTCAAATTATTGAATGTGTTAGTTAGATCTAATTTTGATTACTTAACAACACAAAAAAAAGGTCTTTATTTGTATCAAAAATTACAACGTACTCCCACCCCAGGAGACGCCTACGCAGAAATTGAAATTATCCCATATGAGCATTTATGGGAATTAGCTTTAGAGAAAATTAAGAAAACTGCTTTAAACGCTTAGATTATTGAATAAAAAATCTGGTTGTGGTCTACAATGTATGATGTTGGAATAAGTAGGACAGCAAGAGTGTTTTCTGGAAGTTATGTGCGAGATAACTATCCGGGTAAACTGCCCCTACTGGCACGGAGTGAAAGTAGTGAAAAACGGCATGAAGCGTACGGGCAGGCAGAATTTTATGTGCCGGCTTCGCCGAAAGCAGTTCCAGCTTGAGTATGCGAAGGCTGGCTGCCGGCCAGCGGTTAGACAGCTGGTGCTGGGCATGCTGGTGCGCAATTCCGGCGGCCGCGACGTTGAAGAAGTGACAGGCGTACACCGGCAAACGGTGCTCAGGTGGCTGAACCAGAAGGCGGAGAGCCTACAGGTAAAGCCCCGCCTCGAAGCATACAAGTCAGTGCAGATGGATGAGGTGTGGACCTTTGTTGGCCAGCGCAAGAAGCGCAAGAGGTGGCTTTTTTACGCCTACGCACCGGAAACCGACGAGGTGCTGGCCTGGAGTTGGGGGAACCGCAGCCAGAATACGGTCAGAAAGCTTTACAGGCAACTGCAGCCACTAAACATCGGTTGGCTTTGCTCCGATGACTGGCCTTTCCCACCAGGTACTCCCACCGGAAAAGCACCTGGTGGGAAAGGCCTACACCAAGAACATTGAGGGGGTGAACCTGTGCTTGAGGACTAGGAACAGAAGAATAGTCAGGAAAACGGCTTGTTACTCGAAAAAAAAACAAAATCACTATAACGCTATGAAGCTAATATTTTACTACCGAAACCATCATACATTGTAGACCACAACCTTAAATCTTATATATTTTTAAAATACATTTAATGCATACTGCAGCTTTTAATCTATTTTCAAAATTGTATGCGGTATCCTAAATAGGGATAAATACCAATTTGATAAAAAGTAACAGATTTATTCTCTTCTAAATCCCAGCCGTGGTATAATTCATTTTTATTGTTTAAGAAGTTATCGGCTGCCGCAAAAATCCAATGAGTTGTTGTTTGGGTATTTAATTGATAAGAGAAACGTACATCTGTTCTGAAATAATTTTTTAGTTGTTTTTCGTAAGCATTGGAAATATCGTAATGGATTTTATCCGACTGCTCCATACCCGTCTTTAAACTATCAATAGGAATATACCTTCTCCCTCCGGCATAGTTAATCCTTAAGTCTACAGAAAAGTGGTGACGTTTCTCTGTATCAAGGTTGAATTCTTTACCCACTAACAAGTTAGAAATAAAACCTATGCTAAAGGCAGTTGGCCTTTCTTTTCCGTCTCCTCCAGTGAAGGTAGATTTCAATAAGGAAAGGTTACCTAACGTGTAAAAGCCTTTCTTTAAAAATCGTTCACCAGTAAATTCAATACCATAATTTTTACCAGTTCCATTACTTACAACACTGTCTACGGTAACAAAGCTGTAGTCAGTCCCTAAATTTAACATAGAAAAGGCTTCTTCGCCTTCTCGTTTACTCACCGGTACTCTGAAGTGGTTTTGAAAATAAGCTTCAGCTTTAAAGCGCCAGATAGAATTATGGTTGTAGTTGTAACCTAAAACCAGTTGTTTACTTCTGGTAAAATCTAATTGGTTGTACGGTTGGTTGTATTCGGGCTTCTCTTGAGAAAAGAACCGATATTCATAATAGACCAACGGCTGGGTTTGGCTATGGAGGCCAGCTGAAAGATAGAGCTTCTGAGCATCTGATAAGTAGTAATCCAAGGAAATCCTTGGCTCTACTGCGGTCCTTTGGCCAATTGAGAATTTTTGAGAATAGAGACCAGTTTGAACATCAAACCTTGGTGATACAGTGTATTTTGCCAGAACATATCCTTGTAAAAGAGCGGCGGAACCCTGAGCATCCAATGGAATTTCATAAACATCTCTTTTATCCTGGTACATGACTTCCTGGTTATTGTAATACATTTTTTGCCAGGTAACTCCACCCTTAAGTAGAAGCCGGTGGTATGGTTTATGGGTGACGCTTAATTTTGTGATTAGCTGTTTCTCATAGTTGCGCAAATAATAATAATACTTGGCAATAAGATTTCTATACGTGGCAATACTTGTAGCTTCAACCTGGCTGCCTGAAGTTGATACAATTAGTTCTGTTACTGTTTTAGGGATATTAGAATAAGTGTGGTGGAGCCCAAAAGCATACATTTGGTTGTTTAACGTAGGTTCCAGACGGTAGCGAACTTTGCCCCATGTGGTGGTGTCTTCATCAATGTCATATATGGTCACATTACTACTGCCCGCTATCCCCCAAGCAGAGAACTTGCCAGCATTAGGTGTTGGTAAAACTACTTTAAAGGAACCATCTTGGTAACGAGGTAGGCCCTGATATCCTATATCTACTCCTAATTTTTCTAAGGGACGAAAGGTGAACAGTCGCATACTTCCCAGGAAAGATCCTCCCCATTTTTTCACAAAAGGTCCCTCTGTGACTACTTCCATTCCATTAAGACCTAGTTGGAGCGTATTTTCAACCTTTTTATTGTTACCTTCTCTTAAGCGAATATCCATAACAGCCCCAATCCTGTTTCCGTATTCAGCTGGAAAGGCTCCAGTTAAAAAATCTGAGTTGGCCAGAAGGTTATTATTTAGAAGACTGAAAGCTCCTCCTGTATTGGGAGTGAAAGTGAAGTGGTTAGGATTAGGAATTTCTACACCCTCCAAACGCCAAAGCACACCTAGAGGAGAGTTGCCCCGAACTATAAGATCGTTTCGTTGGTCTGAGGCACTGGAAACTCCTGCATAGTTCGCAGCCATGCGGCTAGGATCTTGCCTTGATCCGGCAAAGCGATTTATTTCTTCAGTTCTAAGGGTATGAACACTGGAAGAAATCAGTAAGTTTTGAGGTAATGTTTTGTCCCGCTCTGCAACAACCAATACTTCAGATTGCTCAATAAAGCTTTCCTCTAATTGAACTGAAATAATAGTTTCTTTCCCAGAAACTACCAGGATGTTGGCAACCTCCCCGTCTTTATACCCCAGGTATTTAACCTTGATGAAGTGCCTACCAATAGGAAGTTGTTCCAGGGAAAAGGAGCCATCAATACCAGTACTCACCGCACGTGAAGGGTCTACTGAAAGAAGAATGACTGTTGCCCCTATTAAGGGGGTATTTAGTCCAGCATCTAAAACTTTCCCTCTTAATGTTTGCGTGTAGGTTTTTAGGGCTGTTGATTGTGTAATTTCTGATTTTGCCTTAAGTACAATCTGCTCTCCAATAATTTGAAAGGTCAAATTGGCGCAAACACAAAAAACCTGCAAAGCTTTCTCCAAAGGCAGAGAATTGGCACTGCAGGTGACAGAACTTTTTAGAGAAAGTTGGCTATTGCTATATGAAAAGTTGAGATTGTACCGCTTCTGAAGATCAAGTAGAGCTTGATCTAAGGGTTTACCTTGATAGGAATAAGATATGACCGATTCAGTAGAAAGCTCCTGAGCCTCTGACCTCAAGTTAACGAGTATCAGAAAAAAGGTCCAGAGTAATATGGAAGCTTGTCTACGCAAAGCTTAAATGTTGAATTGAAGGTTCTTAGCGGGGGAGGAGTGCCGATTTGCTAATTTCCATAATTCATGAATACTTACAAAATAGTATATTAAAATTACACTACTTAAAGTTGAGTATTTATAGAAGATTCTTAATTAGAAACTTGAAAACTGCTTTAAAACTTATCTACTTTAAAAAGTAGTGATCAAAATGAGGCCAAATTAGTTGTACATCAAAGCTTGGTTCATTGTGTTAGTTGAAAACATACTATAATGATATTCTCTATGGTACAAAGTTAATTATGAAAGGAATGAGTAGGGTTTATGATAATTAGAAATAAAGGACAGCTAAATTTAACTGTCCTTTATTTCTAATTATCATCAATAACTTTTCCGGAGCCTTTAGTGATTGTTGTGCGCAAAAATGGGTGACCACGGAAATAAATGTTACCGCTTCCTTCAACAGAGGCATCAAGAACTCGGCTTACCCAAAGGTATTGGTGTCCTGAACCTGTGGAGACTGCCCTTACGGAGTCTGCATTGAGGGAGTAGCCTTCCATTCTGCCAGATCCGCTCACCTTAGTTTCTAATGTATTAGCAAAACCCTCTAATACAATATCACCTGAACCGCTGTTTAAAGCATTGATTTTAACTGTACTACCCAAGTAGTGTATCTTTCCAGACCCAGACAAATTCAGTTTTAAGTTCTTGGGAGATTTTACGGACTGTACTCTTATTTGCCCTGAACTTTTAAGTTCTACGTTTTCAATATTGGGAAGGCTAATATGGATGGTTGCTTCGTCATTAGTGAATTCAAGGCAAGACTCTGATCTGATCACAAGAGTTGAACCTTCTAGTTCTGTTGTAATTTCAGGCAATAGGTTGGCAAAAGTTTCTATGCTGATCTCAGTTTTGGGACCGCCTGTGATTATCACGTTACCAGGTAATCTAAGATCAACGCCCTTGAAAGCAGATACATCCCTGAATTCCTTTTTAGTCTCACCTTGCCCTTCAATGCAAAACCCTGAACCTAAAATATCACAGGAAGTAACCAGACTTAAAGAAAAGCAAATTAAAAGGTACTTCAATAAAGGTTTAAGGAACATGGTGTTATTTAAAAGGTCATTGCTGACCATACTATTACTGGCATCCAGCTCCCTCAAGTGTGTATGACCCTTCTTTCGTGTTACCTATCTTCAAATCTGAAGAAGCTGCAAGTACAGTCAGTACCTCTTTTAGATCTGGATTTTCAAAAGTACCTGTAAACGTACAGTTATGTAGGTTCTCGTTAGAGACCTCAATAGAAACCTTGAAGTACTGTTCTAAATCATGTACAACTGATTTGATAGACGAATTCTTAAAAGTTAAGGTACGCCAAACAGGAGCAGCACTTTCTAAAGTTGTTATTTTGTTTAACTGACCATTAGAAGATAGTTGACCAGTATACCCTGGGGTAAGTACTACCTGTTGGTTATCTTTTAAGGAGGAGAGGGCTACTTTCCCGGTAACTACAGCTACTGAAACTGTAGATTCCCCGGTGACAGCCCTTACATTAAAGGAAGTACCTAATACTTTGGTCTGAGCATTGCCGCTTTTAACCACAAAGGGTTTGGAAGGGTTCTTCTCTACTTCAAAGAATCCCTCACCATTTAACTCCACGTTACGCTCATTTCCATCAAAAGAGGAGAGGTACTTAAGGGTGGAGTTTTCATTCAAGGTAACCTGGCTTCCATCAGGTAAGTTGATAAGCTGACGTTGTCCTGCGGTAGTAGCAACCTGAGTCCAGGCGGTAGAGTTGTTAAACTGCAGATATCCTAACCAAGCTAAGCCGGCGGCCAAAACAAAGGCTGCTGCATACTTGTACAGACTGTTCCATTGGAAAAAACTTTTTTCAACTGCTTCCTGCCGATTATCAAAAATTTCCTCCGCCTTGATAGGAATTAGAGGAATAACTTTAGTCTCAGAAGGCATTTCAACTTTTGTGCAGAATTTCTCCCAGGCTAGGTCGGCGTTTGGTTGGAAGGTGAGATTTTGTTCAGTGCCTACTTCATCCCAAACTTCAAGCGCTTCTGTCCATTGCTGTGTGTGACTGTCGTCTTCATTTAACCAAGCGGTGAAGGCAAATTGTTCTTCTTCAGACAATTCTCCACGCAACGCTTTGGCCATCAAGACCCATTCTGGGTTCTCGTGGTTGTTAAGTTTTGTTTGTGTCATGTTGTGTTAGTGTCGTAGTGTCTATATGACAGGTAAAGGGCACACAACCCCTATGACTACTTCAGTATTTTGTTAAAGAAATGTTAATGTTTTGGTGCTAAGTTCTACCTCTGCTAAAAATGATGAGGTTATAAATAGCATTAATAAGTGCTCGCGTAATATGCGCAAGGCTTTTCCCATTTGATTTTCAACGGTTTTTGGAGACAGCTGAAGTGTATCGGCAATCTCTTTATAAGTTAACTCCTCAAACCGGCTCATTTCAAAAATGAGACGGCACTGCGGAGGTAAAGCCTCCAATGCTTGCTGAATACGGCCTTCCATCTCCGTGCCCGCAATTAATTCCATAGTGGTATTGGCTGAAAGGCTGGATTCAAAAGGAGTGGTGTCTTCCGCTAAAACTAATCGTTTTTGTTTCTCAATGTAATTCAAGGCCTGGTTCGTGACAGATCTTACCAGATAGGCTTTGTAAGATGTGGTTACCTCCAGCACCTCGCGGTTCTGCCAGATCTTACAGAAAACTTCTTGCACTAGGTCTTCCGCAGACTCAGTGTCTTTGGTGAAGCGCACCGCTGTTCTGCACAGTAACGTATAGTACTGTTTAAACAGAGTTTCCATAAAGAGCGCTTCATTAGTTTTGAGCAGGGCGTGCAACTCCTGGTCTTGGGTAAGTAGAGGTGTACCCATAACAACATCATTTATAGTGTAGTGCAAAGATAAAATATCCTAAATCCTATCCTAAAATTTCTGCAAAAAATCAAACAAGTATTCACTACATTTTCATTTTTTTTCTTAACTAGAACGTTTAAATAAGCTAACTCCGGGCAGAACTGCCGCCATGATGCAAACCACAACTAAAAATGACCCTAAAGTATTAAGAGCCTGGTGCTTTTATGATTGGGCCAATTCTGTTTACTCACTTGTTATTACCACCGCCATTTTTCCTATCTACTATGTAGCCCTTACCAAAGGAGTGAATAGGGGGGTAGTCAGTTTTTTTGGTTTAGACATAGCAGCCTCCGTATTGTACAGTTATGCCTTGACAGGAGCTTTCCTAATTATAGCTTTTTTGAGTCCTTTGTTGACAGCCATTGCCGATTACGGGGGGAACAAGAAATCCTTCATGCGCTTTTTTTGCTACATGGGTTCTTCTGCCTGTATGGGATTGTTCTTTTTTACGGAAGCCACTTTCTCCATTTCGGTGCTGCTGTTTATGATCGCGGCCATCGGGTTTAGTGGAAGTATTGTCTTCTACAATGCATATCTGCCAGAGATTGCCACAGAAGAAAACTTTGACAAACTAAGTGCCCGCGGGTTCTCTTTGGGCTACATAGGAAGCATGATCCTGTTGATTCTCTCACTGGCCTTGGTCTTATTTCCTGAAGCAGTAGGCATTGAGGACAAAGGATTACCCGCAAGAATATCTTTTCTGATGACTGGGCTTTGGTGGTTTGGCTTCTCACAGTACTCCTTTGCTTACCTGCCCAACAATACAAAAGGAAAAGAAAAGGAGGGAGGCTACCTCTTGAATGGCTTCCGGGAATTAGGGAAAGTCTTCAGCATGCTGAAAGAACTGCCTTTGCTGAAACGTTTCTTGTTGGCCTTTTTTTTCTATAACATGGGCGTGCAGACAGTGATGTACGTAGCTTCATTGTTTGGATCTAAAGAATTGAACTTGCCAGATACGGCACTAATCACCGTATTATTGATTATACAAGCCGTAGCTATAGGTGGAGCTTATTTCTTTGCCTGGCTTTCTGGGAAAATAGGGAATACCATGGCTTTGGTATATGCCGTGATTGTATGGGTAGGAATTACCATAGGCGCTTTCTTTGTAACTACCGGAAACCAATATTATGTGCTGGCTTTTGTAGTAGGAGCAGTGATGGGCGGCGTACAGGCGCTTTCCCGTTCTACCTACAGCAAGCTATTACCAGAAACTACAGATAACGCTTCCTTCTTCAGTTTCTATGATATCTGCGACAAAGTAGGCCTGGCATTAGGTACCTTAGCCTTTGGAATTACTGAGCAGATCTTTGGCTCTATGCGGAACAGTATTCTAACATTGTTAGTCTTTTTCGTGATTGGTTTGATTGCCCTGCTCTCTATTAAAACAAACAAATTAGCACCTGTTACTCCTACAGTCGCTTAGTTTCTGCCAATTGATAAACAAGAGAGGGCATCTGGAAAACCAGATGCCCTCTCTTGTTTATAGGCCGATTTTAGAAAAGTAGTGTTAAACTTATTACTGACCGAAAACTTTTTGACCATTCAAATAGGTGCTGAGCACCTTAACGCCCCTAATGGACTCAGGTTTGATGGTCATGATGTCCTGGTCTAAGATCACAAAGTCTGCTACTTTTCCGGGCTCAAGGCTACCTTTCTGCTTTTCTTCAAAGTTAGCGTAAGCCGCCCAAATGGTAGTGCCTTTCAAAGCCTCTTCGCGGGTCAAGGCATTCTCCATCTGAAACCCTCCAGCCGGAAAGTTTTCAGCATCTTGCCTGGCTATGGCTGAATGAAACCCATACAACGGATTAATGTGTTCCACCGGAAAATCTGACCCAAGCGGAATCATGTTGTTTTGCTGTAGTAGAGCTTTAAAAGCATACGCATGCTTCACCCGGTCAAGCCCCAGTCGTTCGCTGGCCCAGTACATGTCTGAGGTAGCGTGGGTGGGTTGCACCGATGGTAAAATGCTGTACTGCCCGAACAATGGAATGTCTGCCGGGTTTACAACCTGAGCATGTTCAATGCGCCACCGCCGGTCATTCTTGCCTTTCAGCAGATTGCCGTATATCTGCAGAATCACACGGTTGGCTGAGTCCCCAATGGCGTGGGTATTCATTTGAAAGTTGTGCTGATACAGCTCGGCCGCCAAGTCTTTGTATTGCTGCACTGTTTCCAGTAAGAAGCCAGTCTCATTAGGTTTATCAGAGTACGGGTGCAACAAGCAAGCTCCCCTTGAACCTAAGGCGCCGTCTCCGTAAACTTTGAAAGACCTTACATTCAAACGCTCTGTGGTATAGGGGCCTTTTTTGAAAAAATAGCTCTTATTCTCTGGAGTGGGGCTAAGCATGGCATAAATCCTTATTCCCAATTCCTCTTTTTTCTGGAGGGAGTCAAGTAAATCAATCGCACTTTTTTCCAGACCAGCGTCTACAACTGAGGTTACCCCCACGGCAAACAAGTTCTGCTCCGCTTCTTTCAAAACCACCGCTAATTCAGAAGGAGAGGGCATGGGTATTTTGCTTGAAGCAAGGTCGCCTGCGTTGTCAACCAGAATGCCAGTTAGCTTTCCATTTACTACTTCCACTTTGCCACCATTGATAGTGGTTTGTGGGGTAATGCCTGCCAGATCCAGTGCTTTCTGATTAGCCAGAAAAGCGTGCCCATCTACCCGTTGAATCAGAACTGGTACATCAGGGAAGAGTACATCTAATGTGTCTTTGGTTGGGAATTGCTTTACCTTCCAATCGTTCTGGTCCCAACCTCTTCCGGTTAGCCATGCCGCATTGGGGAGCTCTTTTCTTTGTGCCTGTAAGCGCTGGATCACTTCACTAAAGGAAGTTGTGCCCACCAAATCGGCTTCCCGCAGGTTCATGGCATACCTGAAGAAATGGGCATGCGCATCAATCAAGCCCGGGTACACCGGCTTGCCTTGCGCATCCATTTCTTCGGTGGCTTTGTATTTTTTCCGAAGACCTTCAGAAGTGCCCACTTCTAAAATTTTACCGTCTTTCACCGCCAAAGCCTGGGCTTTGTCAAACCCTTTATTCACTGTGTACAAAGTGGCATTGTAGACCAGCAAATCAGCTTTTTCACCTCGGCTACAGGAAGAGGAAAGAAGGCTAAGCCCTAAAAATGCGGATAAGCCCAGATAACGCAATCTTTTAGTCATAGCGCAGGTGTTTCACAGATTCACCAGAATCACGTAGTTCCATTAGGGAGTCTATTCCAATTTGAAGGTGTTTGGTCACGTAATTTGCAGTAATGCGCAGGTCACTTTCAGTTGTTTTCACACCGTCTGGGGTCATAGGGTTATCCGAAACCAGCAACAATGCTCCATGAGGGATGTCGTTCATGAAACCTACCACAAAGATGGTAGCAGTTTCCATGTCCACGCCTAAAGCCCTGATGGAACGCAGGTACTCTTTGAACTCTTCGTCATGCTCCCATACGCGGCGGTTGGTGGTGTACACCGTTCCGGTCCAGTAGTCCATCTCATGTTTCTTGATCATAGAGGAAACCGACCGTTGCAGACGAAAAGAGGGAAGAGCCGGAATTTCTGGAGGAAGATAATCGTCTGAAGTACCTTCGCCTCTAATTGCAGCAATGGGTAAGATAAGGTCGCCTAATTTAGATTTCTTCAGACCACCACACTTGCCCAGAAACAGGGCTGCCTTAGGTTTGATGGCTGATAGAAGATCCATTACCGTAGCTGCCATGGCGCTTCCCATCCCGAAGTTGATGATGGTGATGTTTTGGGCAGTGGCCGTTTGCATAGGCTTGTCCGCTCCTTTAATTTCCACTTCAAACTGGTCGGCAAACATGACCACGTAGTTGAGGAAGTTAGTTAACAAGATGTATTCGCCAAACTCGTTCAATGGCCTTCCGGTGTACCTCGGGAGCCAGTTCTCTACAATCTCCTGTTTTGTCTTCATGGGTTTAGGTTAGTTCTACAATCAGAAAAACGGCTTAAAAACAGTTGGTCTGCTTCTAACTTAGTATTTTTAGAGCATGGATCAGCTTTCTTTGCCGGCATATTCGCACAAACTTAAGTATTCTGAAGGGAAAACATTTATCCTTGACCAAGTCAGACGCAAATATGTGCTTCTTACCCCCGAAGAATGGGTGAGGCAGCACATCATTTTTCTTTTAAATGAGCACCTGCAATACCCGCTCACCCTTATGAGTGTTGAGCGGGGCACTAAATACAACTCCCTGCAAAAGCGTACTGATTTAAGGGTATACTCTACAGAAGGATTTCCGCTTCTGCTGGTAGAATGTAAAGCGCCCTACGTTCCCATCACAGAAGCAACCATCCGCCAGGTTGCCGTGTACAACCAAACAATTGCCGCTCCTTACCTGATGGTAACCAATGGGCGGGAACACTATTGCTGGCACGTGCAGAGAGAAACAGGTCAAATAACACCTATTCCGGTTCTACCTTCCTTCTTTGAAATCTGATCCGAAATAAAAGTTTGAAAGTGAGTTTACTTTTATAATAAATTGATATACATCATTTAATAAAGTTCAGCCTTCTGAACTTCTTAAACTCTTATAAAGTGAAAGTGGTATAAAACAGAAAGGCCTCCTCTTGCTTACAAGAGGAGGCCTTTCTGTTTTATACCTACCAATTAAGCTAATAATTCGGCTACGTTGGTTAAAGGTAAGTTGAAGGCTTCGGCAACACCTGGGTAAACAACTTTTCCGTCTACCACATTTAAGCCCAATCTTAGTTCATCCCGCTCAAGACAAGCTTGTTTCCAACCTTTGTTCGCTAGTAACAAAGCATATGGTAGGGTTGCGTTAGTTAAAGCCAGAGTAGAAGTGTAAGGAACTGCTCCCGGCATGTTGGCTACGCAGTAATGCACTACATCATCAATAATGAATGTAGGGTTTTCATGGGTAGTAGGCTTGCAGGTTTCAATGCAGCCTCCCTGGTCAACGGCTACGTCTACCAACACGGTGCCCGGACGCATGTCCTTCAGCATGTCGCGGGTAATCAGGTGAGGAGCTTTTGCGCCTGGGATCAATACCGCACCAATAATCAAATCAGAATCTTTGATTGCCTCCTTGATATTGTAATGGTTTGACATAACCGTAGTCACGTTGGCTGGCATGATGTCATCCAGTTCACGCAGACGCTTAAGGCTGATGTCCATGATCGTTACATTGGCACCAAAACCAGCGGCAATTTTAGCAGCTTGGGTACCAACTATACCACCCCCTAAGATCAACACGTTGGCTGGTTTTACACCCGGTACACCACCTAATAGAATACCTCGACCTTTTAATGGCTTTTCAAGGTATTTTGCGCCTTCCTGAGGTGCCATACGTCCGGCTACTTCACTCATTGGAATAAGCAAAGGCAATGAACGGTCTTTCAATTCCACTGTCTCATAAGCTAGGCAGGTAGCCTTACGCTCAATCATGGCATGGGTTAACGGCTCATAGGAAGCAAAGTGGAAGTAGGTAAATAACAATTGGCCTTCTTTGATAAGGGAGTATTCCTGCTCAATGGGCTCCTTCACTTTTACAATCATCTCGGCAATAGCATACACTTCCTCTATAGAAGGAAGAATAGTAGCACCAGCCGCCGTGTACTCCTCATTTGAGAAACCACTACCTTCACCAGCAGTAGCCTGTACATATACAGTATGGCCGTTCTTAACAAACTCAGCTACGCCACCGGGGGTGAGGGCCACACGGTTTTCGTTGTTTTTTATCTCCTTCGGAAGACCAATTATCATTTTGTGATTTTTTATAAGTTGGTGAAAAAGTGTTCAAATATACAGCAACCTGCCAGCAGATTTGCAACACTTTCCGAATTTTAATTAACGTTTGTTTGGGTAGGTTTACTTTAGAATCTCTTTCTAGTAAATAAGGCTAAAATAGGAGCGGCACAAATAAAAAAAGGCAGCAACTACGTTACTGCCATTAGTACAAAATAAAACTATGAAAAAACTATTTAAAAGGCACAGAAGCCTTATTAACCTTAACTGAACTTTGTTTTGCCAAGTTTTCTACCACTTTGGCTTTGAGGGTAAGGGTGGTAGCAGAACCTGTAATATCATTAGAAACAAGGGTTACTGTCTCTATTCTGTCTTGTAACACTTGTGGACTATAAGTTAGTTCCAACTTTGCTGATTGTCCTGGCTTTACTACAGAAGGACTCAGTTTGAAAGCTACACAATTGCAGGGAGTAGTCAATCCAGACACTGTCAGATCAGATTTTCCAGTGTTTTTGATGCTGAATTTAGCCGTAGCTTTCTGGCCTTTTTCTAATTTTCCGAAGTCATACGTCGTGCTGGCAATATCAATTTTTGGTGATTTCTGTAAGTCAGCCGCAGACACACTGGAAGGAGCAGGGGTAGCACTTTTCTGAATTACGGTTCCTTTGATAAACAAAGAAAGATTATCAGGGTTTCCATTTGAAGTAACCGTCAAGGTCTTATTGAAAGCACCTGGGCGGCCCGCGCTGTTATATCCTGCTTTTACTACACCAGTTTTACCAGGTAAGATAGCTTCTTTGGGCCACTCTGGGGTAGTACAGCCGCATGAGGCCTGCACATGGGAAATAATAACCGGCTGATTTCCGGTGTTCTTGAACTTGAATTCGTAAATTGCTTGTACACCTTCGGTAACATTACCGAAATCATGCATGTCTTTTTCAAAGGTGAGTACGCCTTGCGCGAAAACCATCCCTTGAGTAAGCACTACCAGTGCCAGAGAAAGGAAAAGATAGATTTTTTTCATAAATTTTTTAAGGGTTTGCTTCTGTAAAGTAGCCCAGTTAGGGACAAAACAAAAATAAGGAAAATTAGTTCTGTAAGCTACAAAAAACACCAGTAAGCGTCTGGCTACCCTAACACCATTTGAAAATGGGGTAAAACTTGCTTAGTTTTGACTTTAAAAATCCTTCAAGGACCTTATAAGATACCGCATGCAAACCGTTGAACGGACAAATCAGCTTTCCCTTACAAGAGAAGAGATGTTGCAAGACTATCGCATTGCCTGCGAGAGTCGGCAAGCCAGTATAACTGGCCGAAAGGAAGTTTTCATGGGTAAAGCCAAGTTCGGGATTTTCGGAGACGGAAAAGAAGTAGCTCAGCTAGCCATGGCCCGTTTTTTCCGCTCCGGTGATTTCCGGTCAGGGTATTATAGAGACCAAACGTTTATGTTTGCCATTGGTGAGCTAACCGTGCAGCAGTTCTTTGCGCAGCTGTATGCCCACACAGACGTGGAGGAGGAGCCTTCTACCGCTGGCCGCAGCATGACAGGTCACTTCGGGACCAGACTTTTAGACGAAGAAGGAAATTGGAAGCCTCAGACTACCAACAAGAACTCATCAGCTGATATATCCCCTACGGGTGCCCAAATGCCTCGCTTATTAGGTTTGGCTTATGCTTCTAAATTATACCGGGAAAACCAGGACCTGCGCCAGTTCACAGATTTCTCCATCAACGGAAACGAAATCGCCTTTGGTACCATAGGAAATGCGTCTACCTCTGAGGGTGTTTTCTTTGAAGCCATTAACGCGGCCGGAGTTCTACAGGTGCCTATGTTGGTGTCTGTGTGGGATGATGGCTATGGCATCTCAGTTCCGGCACATTATCAAACTACTAAAAGCTCCATTTCAGAAATACTCGCTGGTTTCCAGCGCGAAGCTCCGGGAGAGCAAGGATATGAAATCTTCAAAGTAAAAGGTTGGGATTACCCTTCTCTTTGTGAAGTATACCACCAAGCCACCCAGGTTTGTCGTGAGCAGCACGTTCCGGTTCTAATCCATGTGGAAGAAGTAACTCAGCCACAAGGGCACTCTACTTCCGGATCACATGAACGTTACAAATCAAAAGAACGGCTGGCTTGGGAAGAGGAGTATGACTGCATCAAGCAAATGCGGAACTGGCTTATCACTGGTGGCTACGCAGAGCATGCTGAATTAAACCAAATAGAGGCTGAAGCCAAAGAAGCGGTTCGGGTGGCCCGGGTTGCAGCCTGGAACTCTTTTAATGCCGGTATCCAGGTAGATCATGTGCAGTGTCTGCACCTGCTGGAGAAGCTTTCAGGCAGTATTAATGAAAACGCTTCTAAAATAGCCTCTCTGCGGGATGAACTCCAGAAGACTATAAATCCGCTTAGGTCTGATGCCATCAGAGCAGCCCGTAAAGCTCTGCAATACGCCCGGGCTGAGAAAACGGCTGCCAAACGTGACCTGGTGAAATGGTTAGAAACTGTTCAAGGTGAGAATGCGGAGCGCTACAATTCTTATCTGTATAGCCAGTCTGATGAATCGGCCTTGTTAGTAGAAGAAATCAAACCCGAGTACAACGAAGGAAGTCCTTTAGTAGATGCCCGGGAAGTATTACAAGCCTGCTTTGATGCCGCCTTGGCACGTGAACCCCGGTTATTCGCCATTGGTGAAGACGTAGGTAAGATTGGGGATGTAAATCAAGCCTTTGCAGGATTGCAAGATAAATATGGTGAGCTTAGGGTTACTGACACAGGTATCCGGGAGTGTACCATTGTAGGGCAGGGCATAGGAGCTGCTTTGAGAGGGCTTCGTCCTATTACTGAAATCCAGTACCTAGATTACCTCCTGTATGCAATACAGATTCTGAGTGATGATGTGGCCAGCTTGCAGTACCGCACCAAAGGAGGACAGAAAACACCAATTATTGTGCGTACCAGAGGACACCGATTGGAAGGTGTTTGGCATTCAGGTTCCCCTATGGGTATGATCTTGAACAGTCTTAGAGGTATGCACGTGTTGGTGCCTCGTAATATGACCCAGGCAGCCGGTTTCTATAACCTGTTGCTGAAGTCTGATGAACCTGCTCTGGTGGTGGAATGCCTAAACGGTTACCGTTTGAAAGAGCGTATACCGGCCAATATTGGTGAATTCACCATTCCATTAGGTATGCCGGAAGTGCTTAGACCAGGTACTGATATCACCATTGTTACATATGGTTCTATGTGCCGTGTAGTGCTTGAGGCAGCTGAGCAGCTAAAAGCAGTAGGTATATCTGCTGAAGTGATAGATGTGCAAACCTTGTTGCCTTTTGACCTGGAGCATATAGTCGCTGACTCTATCCGTAAAACAAACAGGGTGCTTTTCACCGATGAAGATGTTACCGGAGGGGCTACTGCTTACATGATGCAGAGAGTGGTAGAGGACCAGGATGCATGGCGTTGGCTGGATTCAAAACCAGCTACCCTTACTGCCCAAGACCATCGTCCGTCTTATTCAACAGATGGGGATTATTTCTCTAAGCCTAGTGCAGAAGATGTTTTTGAAATTGTATATGCCATGATGCATGAGGTAGATCCGGTGGCTTTTCCATCTTTATATTAATTTCAAAATAGAAATTATAAACAAAAAGGCCTGCTTTATATAAAGCAGGCCTTTTTGTTTATAATCAACCAGTTAAGTTTCTATTCCTGTGAAAAGAGAATGACATCTGAAGTGGTGACAACCTGGCTTTTGTTGAAGGTTCTATCTACTACCTGCACATCAAATCTAATGGTGTCTCCTTTTTTAATAGGGCTAAAACCACTTTCAAAAATATTGATGCTGTACCTTATGTCACCTTCTAAAGGTTCTTCGCGGCTATCTGAGGAGAGCCGGGGGAAACGCCCGTTGTAGACAATTCGGTTTCCACTTGGGTCTAAAACTGGAGAATATTTCCCGTTTGTTTTCTTATAGAGATTGCAAAAGAAGTTGTAGAAGTTTGGTTGCCCTGGCGCGAAAGAACCCTGAATATCTTCTGGGAACAGCGTTTCAGACAAACCTAAGTTACCATCTCCATCCTGAAACCGTACCACTAAAATTAGGGAATCATATCTAACGTTCTGCGGGTTTCGTAGGGTGCGCTGCTCAATTCCTCTAAACGTAAGGTTAGGCGAAAGGTCAAAATCCGGAACGTCATAACAGGACGTTAGTCCCAGAGTACCAAGAACAAAGGCTAAACCACAGAGAAGTCGATGTTTTTTCATAGAAGATTTATATGCACCTAAGGTACAAATCATAACGCGCACTTGTTTACTTTGTTGTAAGAATAAGCATCATCCCCCATGGGTTTTCCTGAAGAGTTTAAAAGAAATATCATTCAATACGGACCAAATGATTTCGTCTCTGCTGCTTTAGAACTATTTCAGTTTCAGGCACAGCACAATCTGGTCTACAGAGACTACTTATTCCATCTTAAAAGAGATCCTAAGCAGGTAAAGGACCTATATCAGATTCCTTTTTTACCAATAGAATTCTTCAAAACCCATACCGTTCAATCCCATTCATTTACCCCTCAAGTTATCTTTAAGAGCAGCGGCACTACTTTACAGCAAAGAAGTCAACACTTAGTCGCTGATCCTGAGTTTTACAAACTGCATGCCCAACACCTATTCGAACAAACATACGGGCCTCTGGAAGGCTGTGTGGTGCTGGCTTTGCTGCCTTCTTATCTGGAGCAGGGAGATTCCTCATTGGTTATGATGATAGATCATTTTATGAAAGCTACAGGGCAAAGCAAACCTGGGTTTTACCTGAGGAACCATGAAGACTTAAGGCAAACTGTGGGAGAAGCCAAAGCTCAGAAGAAGAAAGTGTATCTCTTTGGGGTAACGTACGCCTTACTAGATTTAACAGAGGAGCCCGGGGCAGATGAGCTAAGTGGCATCACCATCTTTGAAACAGGGGGCATGAAAGGGCGAAGACGCGAAATGGTACGCGAAGAGCTTCACACCTTGCTGAAGGATTCTTTCCATGTGGAGGCTATCCACTCTGAGTACGGCATGACCGAACTGCTTTCTCAAGCTTATTCAACCGGGGAAGGAATCTTTCATCCCTCGAGTACGCTACGGGTGTTGGTGCGTGATGTCAATGATCCTTTCTCCGTTACAGCTCAAGCAGGTTCTGGAGGGGTTAACGTGATTGACCTGGCCAACGTAGATTCCTGTGCCTTCATAGAGACGAAAGACTTGGGAAAGTTATATCATGATGGTTCTTTTGAGATCATGGGCCGATTTGATAACTCAGACATTAGAGGATGTAACTTGCTGGTAAGTTAGTGTTTATTGCCTTTTACCCTTATAATAGCTTTAAAACAGCAGCGCCCTTCATTTTATTATGAGAGGCGCTGCTGTTTTAGCAAATCATTATCTATTTGGCGTAAGAGCGGGCATCTTCTTCAGTGATGGTGTCTTCGCTCATGATGACCAGGCGTTCTACCACGTTACGGAGTTCCCGTACGTTGCCGCGCCAATCTAAGGCTTGAAGGTAACTAAGAGCCTCAGGCGTTATTTTCTTGGGTTTATTTCCGTAATCACGGGCCACGTCTTGCAGGAACTTTTCCACCAAATCCGGAATGTCTTCACGGCGTTCGTTCAACGGTGGTACATGAATCAGAATCACGCTGAGGCGGTGGTACAAGTCTTCGCGGAAGTTCTTGGCCTCAATTTCCTCCAGCAGATTCTTGTTTGTAGCTGCTACTACGCGTACATCTACGGTAATGTCCTTATCGCCACCCACGCGGGTAATTTTGTGTTCCTGCAAGGCGCGTAACACCTTGGCTTGTGCCGAAAGGCTCATGTCTCCGATCTCGTCCAGGAACAAAGTACCGCCAGTGGCTTGCTCAAACTTCCCGATGCGTTGTTTTACGGCAGAGGTAAAGGAGCCCTTCTCATGTCCAAACAATTCGCTTTCAATCAACTCACTGGGTATGGCGGCGCAGTTTACTTCTACCAACGGGCCTTGAGCGCGGTTGCTTTGCTCATGTAAGGAGCGGGCCACCAATTCTTTTCCTGCTCCGTTAGGACCCGTGATTAAAACGCGTGCATCAGTGGGGGCTACTTTCGCAACAGCGGCCTTCACTTTACCTAAGGCAGGAGAAGAACCCACCATCTCATACGTTTTGGAGATCTTTTTCTTTAGTGTTTTGGTTTCCGTAACCAGCGTTGCTTTGTCTAAAGCGTTGCGTACCGATACCAACAAGCGGTTTAAATCTGGTGGTTTTACAAGGAAATCGTACGCGCCTTTTTTGGTCGCTTCTACGGCAGTGTCAATGGTACCGTGCGCCGAGATCATGATAAAGGGCGTGTCTGGCACCAGGATGGTTGCCCGCTCCAGCACCTCCATGCCGTCTAACTTTGGCATCTTAATATCGCAGAGCACCACGTCATATTTGCTTTTCTGGAGCAGTTCTAGACCGCGTTCACCGTCCTCGGCTTCGTCTACGGTGTAGTTCTCGTACTCCAGTATTTCTTTCAACGTGTAGCGGATGCTACGTTCATCATCTATGATCAGGATTTTGGGCATGTTTTTCTTCTTTTCTGTGCCAACGGTAAATGTTTGTGGTTTATTTCCGAGGCTTACGCGGGATTGCTGCCGTAGGATATTTTAGGGCTGTTTTCAATAATTCTGGCTCAAAATACCTTCAGTCTAAAGTTTAAAAGTATAAAAATTTGATCAGTTGACAAGTAGGAGTTAAGATCCTTTTGCCTGTAGCAACAGAGAAGTTATCCTCTCAAAGGAAGCCCTCATGCTGCCATATTCGGTAGCTAGGGGAGTTCCGCCCATAGGTACGTACTCCTTTCGGTATACCATTTGGCTCTCCTGAAACGCTCTCGCAGATGCATGGAATTCGGTAGCACCGGTTTTCTCCAGTAGAAATTGGATATTTTGCTCATTGATGCCACCCCCGGGCAGAATGATCAGATTCTTGCCAGCTCTTTCACAGAGGTGCTTGATCAAGGCTGCTCCTTCCGCTGCAGTGGCTTTTTGGCCAGAGGTAAGCAGCCGGTCTACTTTCAGGTGAAGTAAATCTTCAAGTGCTTTGTGTGGATCAGGGGTTAAATCAAAAGCCCGGTGAAAAGTGACGCTGAGTGGACGGGCAAGTTCTATTAATTCTTGGGTGCGAACCACGTCTATGTTTCCATCGGCTAACAGAACGCCAAACACTACTCCGTCAGCGCCTAGTTGTTTGGCTACCATAATGTCCTGCTTCATGACCTCAAACTCAAGATCAGTGTAAAGGAAATCTCCACGACGCGGCCGGATAAGGATGTGCAAGCTGATGGAAAGATGTTGTCGGCAAAGCTGGATCATACCGGCACTAGGAGTGGTGCCACCCTCCACCAGATTGTCGCAGAGTTCTACCCTTTGTGCTCCTGCCTTTTGAGCAGTGATGGCTGATTGCACCGAGTCCACGCACACCTCCATTTGGATAGCCTTACTCATGCAAATTAGAGTTTGAATTTAGCATCTAACAAAGTATTGGTGCGGGCGTCTCGAACGGCATAGTTAAACCCGCGCTGAATACAGTAGCCACCGTATTCGCCTTGTTTGTTAATGGCGATGAAGCCTACCTGCAAGTCCTTTACATTTTTTTGTTTGGAGATGATACGCTCTACCGCCAGTTGGCAAGCCTTCTCAGGTGCATGCCCCTGGCGCATCAATTCCACTACCAGGTGACTTCCCACCATCCTGATCACGGCTTCACCTAAACCAGTGGCGGTAGCGGCTCCAATCTCATTGTCTACAAACAGGCCTGCGCCAATAATAGGAGAATCACCCACGCGGCCTCTCATTTTATAAGCTGCCCCGCTAGTGGTACAAGCGCCAGCCAGGTTTCCGTGGGCATCTAACGCTAATAGACCAATAGTGTCATGGTTTTCTATGTTGATGACCGGCTTGTACTTAGACTCCTTAAGCCAGTTTTTCCAGTCCTTCTCAGACTCTGGGGTAAGCAGGTTCTCTTTTTTGAAGCCTTTTGCAAAGGCAAACTGCAGCGCGCCATCGCCCACCAGCATCACGTGCGGCGTGTCTTCCATAACCTTCCGGGCTACCGAGATGGGGTGCTTGATGTGTTGCAAATAGGCTACTGCCCCGCAGTTGCTGTCCTTGTCCATGATGCAGGCATCTAAGGTCACATTTCCTTCCCGGTCCGGAAAACCGCCGTATCCTACGGTGCGCACGTTGGGGTCTGCTTCCGGTACCCGTACGCCAGCTTCTACCGCATCCAAGGCATGCCCGTTCTGAGAAAGGATCTTCCAGGCTGCTTCGTTGGCTGGCATGCCGTAGTCCCAGGTAGAGATTACCAAAGGTTTGTTGATTTTCCCTTGTTTGATGGAACCAGAAAATACTTTGTGGATGGGATACAATCCACTTACAAAAGCGGTTCCTAGCGCCGAAAGCCTCAGAAAATTACGTCTGCTGTTCATAGTTTTGGTTGTTGTGTGTGCAGGAAAAAAGAGCGTTTGTTTTGGGCCTACCTTCAGGAAAGTACCCCAAAAACTCTTTAAAGTACTTCATCAAGAAGTTATTAATAAACCTAATAGAAAGGTTAGCTCAGGTGCAATACGCCTTCAAGTACAATCTGGGCTTGGCTTCGCACTTCTAATGTGCTTTCATTCTTGATGCGCAGGTCCAGATAGCCACCTCTGGCTGAGAGCTGAAAAGCCCGCAGTTCGGTTTTACGTAATTTATCTGCCCAATATTTTGCTAAGGCACTGTGCGCTGAGCCGGTCACCGGGTCTTCGTTGATGCCCACCCAAGGCCAGAAGCATCGAGAGTAAAAGTCATACTCCAGGTCCTCAGACCTGGTGGTGACCGCTAACCCATTCACATTATCCAGCAACCGGAGCAGGTGTCCAAAGTCGGGTCGAAGCTGTAGCAGAGTTTGCTTATTTGGCACTTCCAGAATAAGCATCTGAATGGGCTCTGAATAAAACAGGGGAAGAGAAGGAGGTAAACTTAATGCTTCAAAGACCACAGGCAATGAAGCTTGAGGCTGGTAATTGTACAGCGGGAACTGCATCAAAATCTTGTTTTCTTCTTTTACCGCCTCTAAAACCAATTGATGTTGTGTGGTAAACGTCACTTGTTCCAGGCCTAATTCTTCCAGCACCAGTTTGGCCGAGGCAAGGGTGGCATGGCCACAGAAAGCAATCTCCACGGTGGGGGTGAAGTACCTGATGTCAAAAGAAGAATCCTGCTCAGGTCTTTGCACCAGAAATGCTGTTTCAGAAAGATTCATCTCGGCGGCGATGGCCTGCATCTGGTTTTCAGAAAGTGGTTGCTCCACCAGGCATACGCCTGCCGGATTTCCTTTGAAGGCTTCTTGCGTGAAGGCGTCTATGATGTACGTCTTTATTTTCATGTTCTCTCTTAAGCGGAAGCATGAATCTACCAAAGTTCCTCTATTTTCTATTCATTCAATCTCTTGTAAATGATCTTTAAAAGATAAGCTAATACAGCTTTAGTTTTGGTTGGTGATTTGCTAAAAAAGATTGAAGCCTAATGAATGTATTCCACCTGAAATAAAGATTCTGATTCTGCTTTAAGCAACATATATCAATAATGTATCTCCTTAATACGAATCTTTCATCTCCTTTATAAAGAAGCAAAAGCAATTGTCCCAAGTCCATTCCCTCCTGAATGTAGAGGATATAGACTTGGGACAATTGCTTTTGCTTCTACTGGTTTTTTCTGCTTTATGAAAATTCAGCCATTAGTGGACAAGAGCAACAAGTAAGATATTAGCTCTTATTAGGCTTAATCTAAACAAATTTCACCGGTGATGTTTTCGGTAAAGTCGCCATTTGCATTAATGGTGACACCTTCCAGGTACAGTACACCTGTGGCTCCCCTTAATTTTCCGGTGCCACTACCTTCCATAGCAACTGCTGTAGCCCTGAATTCTGTTTCAGAAGCATACCCATCGTAAATACGAAAATCAAGTTTTCCGTGCTTTGTCGTGATCTGAAGAAATCCCGTAAAGGACCCAAATGAAGTTAGAATAAAGGAAGCTCTTGTTGTACCGTTTAACAATCCTCCTCCAATAATATCAGCTTCAGTAGCTATAGACTCTCTGTGTTGGAATATGACTACACCTTCTGCTTTGGCGTTAATCTTATGGCATCTCTTCAAAGCAGGAGTCCAGGAGGTGGATAAGAAAACAAAAATGAAAAGGATTTGAAGAAAAATAAAACGGGTTAACTTTTTCATGTGATGGGGGATAATTCTGAATTGAATACATGGGTTTTGGCAGGTAATGTTACCTATACATTGAAGATAGGGCCGAATGCACATGACTAACTTTCACAAAAGGTATAAGAACCATTCGCCTTAAGCAATACCCATTCTTAGGTATAAATTATTATCTAGTGATTTATAGGCGCTTAGTTTTTATTTCCCTTGATACTATAATCACACCACCCCTTAGATTTTATTTGATAAACAACCTGGCATCAAAAGGGAAAGGCTCAGATTCTAGTAGCTTGATTTCCCCAAATTCCTGGTGACGCGGATTGAACAAGTAATTATGGTCGCCATGCACTACTGCCGAAGGGACTTTCAAGCCCACAAAGCGGCCCTCCTGCACAAAAGCATCACCTATGAGTTGAGTGGCATTGGGGTGGGGGAAAGACTTCCAATCGGAGCTGAGCTGAGGTACGGGAACCTCACTGAGCGGAAGTGTATCTGGTACCTCCAGCGTAATCAGCCAGTAATCAACAGGTACAATTCCCAAAGGAGTGTGTACGGCTATTTCGGTGGTGCATAGCGCACGTGATTCGCAGGTGTAAAGCAGGGCCGTTCCTTTGCTGTTCCAGCGGCCGCCTGCCAGTTCGGCCCCGCGGCCGGAGAGATCATTTTTGTAGAGACCTTTGCTCAGGCGGTACACGATCATGCCAAGACACCGTGTTCAATCCGGGTGAGTTCATCTTTTAGCAAACTGATCCCGAAAGTGGTATCCAGTAAGCTTTTTGGGGTGATGCCTCCTAAGGCTACATTCTTCGCTTCTAACCAGGCGTTGAAACTCTCCTGATTTCCAAACACCTCAATGCCCCGCTTGTACAGCAAGGTTACCTCCAGTATTTTTTCAGAGTGGATGGGGTCAAATGTTTTCTTTTCCTTTTTGTACCGCTGAATGGTGCGCTCAGACAAATGCAGAAATACCGACCACTCACTAAGGTTGAAGGGGCTTTGGCTCGCAATCTTCACAAAAAGTGGGTATTTAATTCCCTGCCGCACTGTCTGCACCAGCAACAGAATGTCGCGGTCATCTACCGAAGTATTGGAAAGGTTGGTTTCTAAATTAAGTGCCGCTGCCATGGTAATTCTGATTTAAGCCAAAGATAACAATTGTCATTATAATAACGACAGTTGTCGTAATTTAGTTTGTTTGCTTCAACCTTGATAAAAAATACCTTACAGGAAAAGCTTTCAGAGAATTAGCCAGATAAGGATTTAACACTAAGTATTATTGTTTTAACTGAGTTTTCTAAAAAAACTTTAAAACAGGTTTTAGAGTAGGATTGCTTTTGCTCCTTCCCATAAATCTGCTTATTCTTATCCTTTGCTTAGTTACTAGCCTACATGATCAGGAAGAAACCTCTCTACGAAAGCCTCTATTTTCAAGTAATCACCGCTATTATCATAGGAGTCGCCTTAGGCCATTTCGTGCCAGATCTGGCAGTCCAGTTAAAACCCTTGGGAGATGCGTTCATCAAATTAGTGAAAATGATGATCGGGCCGGTGGTGTTCTGCACCATTGTCACGGGTATTGCAGGCATGCAGGACATGAAGCAGGTGGGCCGAGTAGGAGTGAAGGCCCTGCTGTACTTTGAGGTGCTCACCACCATTGCGTTGCTCCTTGGTTTATTAGTGGTAAACCTGCTTCAGCCGGGAACGGGCATGCACGTAGATGCCGCTACTTTGGACACCGATGCACTTTCTGCCATGACAAGTGCCGGTGAAAAGACGGAACACGCCGGGGCAGTAGGGTTTTTACTGCACCTCATCCCCAACAACATCATTGACGCCCTTGCCAAAGGAGACTTACTGCAGATCCTGTTTTTCTCCGTGCTGTTCGGGTTTGGATTATCAAAGATTGGGGAACGCGGAAGGCCGGTGTACAACGGCATACAGTCCTTTTCCAATGCATTGTTTGCCGTGATCCACATTATCATGAAAGTGGCGCCTTTAGGAGCGTTGGGGGCTATGGCATACACCATCGGGAGATATGGCTTAGCTTCTTTAGGTGCCCTGGGGCAGCTAATGGGTTCTTTTTACCTGACTTGCGTGGTGTTTATAGTAGTAATTCTGGGAGGGGTGATGAAAGTGATGGGCCTCAGCATTTTTAAATTGCTGCGCTACATCAGGGAAGAACTGCTAATTGTGCTGGGTACCTCCTCGTCAGAAGCCGCGTTGCCCAACCTGATTGAAAAACTGGAGCGGTTAGGCTGTGCCAAACCAGTAGTGGGGCTGGTAGTACCCACCGGCTATTCTTTCAACCTGGACGGAACCTCCATTTACCTGACCATGGCCGCAGTGTTTGTAGCCCAGGCAACGGATACTCCGCTGGACTTTGGGCATCAATTAACCTTGCTGCTGGTCTTGTTGCTAACTTCTAAAGGAGCAGCGGGGGTAACAGGGAGCGGGTTCATCACTTTAGCGGCTACGCTTCCGGCCGTAGGCAATATTCCGGTAGCTGGTCTGGCGCTGATCTTGGGCATTGATCGGTTCATGAGTGAGGCGCGGGCGCTCACCAACCTCATAGGCAACGCCGTGGCTACTATCTTCGTGGCCAAGTGGGAGAAAGAGCTAGACCTGGAGCACGCTAAAAAGCTAATTGGCTGAAAATGATTTCGGGGCTATTTTACAGAAAACAGCCCCGAAACACTATACCTCTTCTGGGTGGTAGATGATCTTATCACGGTGCTTCATGCCCCAGTCACGCAATTCATTAATGACAGGGGTAAGGCTATGACCATACTCGGTAATAGAGTACTCCACGGTAACCGGCGACGTGTCATGCACGGTGCGTTTTACTAATTTATTTATTTCCAACTCTTTCAATTCTTTGGAGAGCATCTTGGCGGTGATGCCCTGCACATCGCGGTGCAATTCTTTAAAGCGTCTTTTGTGCACGCAAAGAGCCACAATAATCGGAATCTTCCATTTTCCACTTAGAATGTCCAGCGCATCTCTGATGGGCAGGATGTGGGTGATGCACAAATTGCGTTCTGATTTGATAACTGCTTCCATATCTGTATGATTTCATCTTAGATACCAGTATATAAATGTAAACCAGTATCTATTTGAAACCAAAAGTACGTAAATTTGTTTATACAACTATCGTACTAACAATTATTTTAAATAAATATAACATGAACTTACTTCAGGATCTGAACTGGCGCTATGCCACCAAACGCATGACGGGCGAGAAAATCCCGCAGGAAAAATTAGATAACATCTTTGAAGCCATCCGGCTTTCTGCTTCCTCTATGGGTTTCCAGCCCTACAATGTGGTGGTAGTGGAAGATCCTGAAATGCGGAAGCAGATTCAGGCAGTAGCTTTCAACCAGCCGCAGATTGTGGAAGCATCACACCTTCTGGTATTTGCGGCTTGGGATCCGTTGTCTGAAGAGCAGGTGGCGGCTTACATGAACCAGATCGCGTCTGAGAGAGGGGTTTCTCCTGATAGTTTGGCAGGTTTCTCCAACAGCATCAACAGCATGATCAAGAGTAGAACTGCTGAGGAGAACTTTAACTGGGCTGCTAAACAAGCCTACATAGCCTTGGGTACTGGTTTAGTAGCGGCCTCTGCTGAAAAAATAGACTCTACACCAATGGAAGGGTTCAACCCGCCTGCCTTGGATGAACTGCTGGGCTTGCGCGAAAAAGGTCTTCGCAGCGTGGCTCTGTTGGCTCTGGGCTACCGTGATGCAGAGAAAGATGTGCTAGCTTCGGCCAAAAAGGTACGTCGTCCGGCAGATAAGTTTTTCCTGAAAGTAGCGTAACCATTCTCCTCAAAAAGAGAATACCTATACAAACCCGCCTTGAAACCAAGTCTTTGGTTCGGCGGGTTTTTCTATTCAATAAATTGACATACCTAAACAAACACTATGAAAAAGCGCATGCTGGGAAAATCGGGCTTAGAAGTAGCTCCATTGGCTTATGGAGGCAACGTCTTCGGCTGGACCATTGATGAGAAAACCTCTTTTCAACTGTTAGATGCCTTCACTGATGCTGGTTTTAACCTAATTGACACCGCAGACTCTTACTCCAACTGGGTACCCGGCAACAAAGGAGGGGAATCAGAAACCATCATAGGCAATTGGGTCAAATCCCGCGGGAATCGTGAAAACGTAGTGATAGCTACTAAGGTGGGATCAGAATTAAGCTCCGAGCGGAAGGGGTTGAATAAAGCCCATATCTTAAAATCAGTAGATGAGTCCCTGCAGCGCCTAAAAACCGATTATATTGACTTATACCAGTCCCACTTTGATGATGAGAGCACGCCTATTGAGGAGACCCTGGAGGCCTACAGCCAAGTAGTTCAATCAGGAAAAGTAAGAGCCATTGGGGCCTCTAACTTCAGCGTAGACCGTTTAAAGCAGTCCCTGGAAATAAGCAGACAGCATCATTTTCCTATTTATCAAACATTACAACCTGATTACAACCTCTACACCCGTCAGGAGTTTGAGGCGGAAATGGAGCAGCTTTGTTTGCAGGAAGAAATTGGCGTTATCAATTATTTTGCCTTGGCCAGTGGTTTTCTGACGGGGAAATATCGATCTGAGGCAGATCTAAGTAAAAGCCAGCGGGGAGGGGGTATCAAAAAGTACCTGAACGAACGCGGCTTCAACATTTTAACTGCCTTAGATGAGGTGGCGGCCAGGCACAATGCCAACCCGGCGCAGGTATCTTTGGCCTGGCTCATGGCTCGGCCAAGCATTACGGCTCCTATTGCCAGTGCCACCAGCTTAAACCAATTAGAAGATTTAACTAAAGCAGCACAATTAACTATAACACAATTAGATATTGATTTGCTAGATAAAGCAAGCTCTTACTAATCCCGTTTAAATATAGCTTATTGCTATCGAAACAAGATGCCTGTTTAGGGGCTGTTTTTATGAAAGCGGCCACTAAACAGGCATCTTGTTTTATGGTAATGAGTAAGAAAAGGATCAATCAAGAAACACCTGACGAGGGATAAACAAATCATCCAGGTTTACCAATGCGTGCAGAATGGGGTGTAGTTCATCGCGCTTAATCTTGAAGATTTCGCGGATGCCTAAAAATCTCACCTCTTCCAGAAGCTGTTCGTGTGGTTCATGCTCCGGATCTGTTCCTAAAGCCAAAGTCCCATTCATCAGCCTTACCTCAAAGAATAACTCAATAGCGTGCAGAGGCGGACGTAAGAACTCATTAAGGTATAAAAAACGGCCCACTTCAACATCCAGACCGGTTTCCTCGTGGAATTCACGTTTCAGGCAATCTTTAACTTTCTCACTGAAATCTAGCCCACCACCGGGGGGCATCCAGAAATTACCTTCGCCAAAGGCGGCTTTGTGACGGGCTAAAAGCAATTTATCGTCTTGTACCAGCAAGCCACAAACTCTGACTCTGGTTTTAGATGAGTATTGTTCCGCAAGCGGATGAATGTTCTCCATAAGTTGTAGGGCGTGTCTTCAGGCAGTACTTTTGCCAGATGTTAAAGACGTTCAATCCTGAGTTTACAAGTACGGTAAAAGAAAAACTTCAGCGGCAATTTTACATGCATTTACTGGGTTTTGAAATAGAAACCATAGAAATAGGCTTAATTGAAGGTAAACTTATTCTGGAAGAAAAGCATAAACAGCACAAAGGCTTCGCGCACGGTGGGGTAATTGCCACCCTGGCAGATATTGTCATGGGATTTGCGGCGGTTACGCTTGTACCTGCTAACCAGCACGTGGTCACCTCGGATTTGAAGATATCTTATCTGAACCCGGGTCTGGGAACTGCCCTTTTTGCCAAAGGGTGGGTTTTGAAACAAGGCAGAACGTTGAACTTTTGTGAAGCAGAAATCTTTAGTATAGATGGTGCTGGCGCGAAGAAGTTGATCGCCAAGGCCTCGGCAACGATGGCCACTATCCGGCCCGAAGCTGCCACTTCCCAGAACTAATTATGACCCCAGCAGAAGCGCTCCGCAAGAACTTTCCTTTTGAACCCACCCAAGACCAGACCAACCTGTTCCAAAAGCTGGACCACTTCATTATGCGCCGGACTGGCCTGAAAGAGGTGTTCTTATTAAAGGGGTTTGCAGGTACGGGTAAAACCACGGTGGTGAGCGCGTTAGTGAAAATCCTGAACAGCTTCGGTTACAAATATGTGCTGCTCGCTCCTACCGGAAGGGCAGCCAAGGTGATGTCAACCTATTCGGCCAAGCCGGCATCAACCATCCACAAGAAAATCTATAAGCAAACCGCCAACCCGTATTCAGATGGTCTGGCTTTTTCCCGTCAACCAAACAAAAGCGAGCAGGTGATCTACATTGTAGATGAAGCCTCCATGATCTCTGACGACAAAGCGTTTGGAGATAATGGCTTGCTGCAGGACCTGATGGGATACGTTTTTGAGAAAACCAGCAATAAATTGCTGCTCATTGGCGATACGGCCCAGTTGCCCCCGGTGAACCAGACCATCAGTCCGTCTCTGGATGCGGCTTATCTGCAAAGCAATTTCCAGTGCCATGTGCACGAAATGGAGATGCGGCAAGTAATGCGCCAGGCTGAGGAGTCTGGGATTCTCATGAATGCCACCCGCCTGCGGAATGAATTGATCAAAGAGCAACCTGAATTAGCGTTTAAGACCCGCGGATTTAGGGATATTTTCTCTATGCGGGGCGATAAACTGGAAGACGGCCTTCGGTACGCTTATGACAAGTTTGGCATTGATAACACCACCGTCATCTGCCGTTCAAACAAAACCGCGAACCTGTACAACCAGCACATCCGCCGACAGATCTTCTTTGCCGAAGACGAGATTGGAGTAGGCGATTACCTCATGATTGTGCGCAACAACTACACGTGGCTACCCAAGGAATCCAGTATTGGGTTCATGGCTAACGGAGACTTTGTGGAGATTACCAAGATCATCCGCTACGAGGAGATGTACGGCCTGCGCTTCGCGGATGTCCGCATCCGGTTTGTGGATTATCCCAATGAGGAAGAGCTAGACACCAAGATTATGCTGGACACTTTGTTCTCGGAGGCACCAGCCTTGCCCGCCGATAAAAACAAAGAGCTTTACCAACAGGTGTTAGTGGATTACCAGCACATCACCAGCAAACGAGCCAGATCTCAGGAAATGCGCCAGGATAAGTACCTGAACGCCCTTCAGGTGAAGTTTGCGTACGCGCTCACCTGCCACAAAGCACAAGGTGGTCAATGGCAAGCCGTTTTCGTGGACCATGGTTTTCTGAAGGATAATCTGGTGAGCCAGGAGTTCGCCCGCTGGTTATACACGGCTGCAACACGGGCTTCAGATCAGTTGTTCCTGGTGAACTTCAACGAGAAATTGCTGGAAAATGCACCTGAACGTGAAGAAGATTGAGTATCTTCGCTTTGGCAACCTGAACACAACACATCACTTTATGAAGAAAATATTCATTGGCGCATTGTTCCTGCTTTTTGGCGGTTCGGCTGCTATGGCGCAAGACACTACTGCCATTAAGCCTACTACCACGGTAGCTCCAATAGTTGCTCCAGCTCCTGTTCCGGTAGGTCCGTCTATGCTTTTTGACGAGCCTAAGTTTAACTACGGGGAGATCAAACAGGGTGATGTCATAGAGCATGGCTTTAAGTTTACGAACAATGGCACGCTTCCTCTTATCATATATGATGTAAAAACTACTTGCGGTTGTACCGTTTCAGAATATCCTCAGGCTCCAGTGATGCCCGGCGAAACTGCAATCATTAAGGCCCGCTTTGACAGTGCAAAAAAACGCGGTCAGCAAAACAAAGTGCTTATAGTAGAGTCTAACGCAGTGCAGGGCAATGCCCAAATTGTGTTTTCCTCTACCATTGCTTCCGCCAATTAGGTTTAAGCACTGCTTTTCTAGAAATAAACAGAAAGCGCCTCTCTTGCTAAGCAGGAGAGGCGCTTTCTGTTTATTTAGGTAGTAAATAGTTAAGGCAGGTTCTTCGCCAAAGCCCATACCAAGTTCAACCATCCGCCAATAAGGAATAAGCCGCCAATGGGAGTAATAGCGCCCATCCATCTAATTCCGGTTAGACATAAGATATACAAAGAGCCGGAGAAAATCAGGATTCCAATTAAGAAACAAATACCAGAAAACCGCAAACCCGAAGCGGCTGGAAATTGCGTCATGAGCACACCTACCAGCAGCAGCCCCAATGCATGGTACATCTGGTACTTGACGGCCGTCTCAAACGTTTCGGTGCGGCCAGTTTCGGTGAGAAGCTTAGAAAGCCCATGTGCCCCGAAGGCCCCAATCATCACACCCAACCCGCTTAGAAGGGCACCCAAGATCAATATCGTTTTAATGGTCATTTTCTGAAAATACGTTAAAAGTTAAAGAGGTACTGAATAGTTGCGGTTGCCAAAAATGGCGCTGCCCACTCTAATCATGGTGCTGCCCTCAGCAATGGCTAGTTGGTAGTCTGAGCTCATGCCCATAGAGATTTCCTTAAAATGAAGAGCGTTGGGAAAAAAGTTTTCTCGCAAGGTTTCAAAGTATCCTCTTAATCGGACGAATTCTCGTTGCAGGTGCTGCTGGTCATTGGTATTGGTGGCTACGCCCATGACTCCGCAGATGCGCACATTTTGCAAACTCAGAAAATCAGCAGAGCCAAGGAGCTGTTTCGCTTCTTCCAGATCTAACCCAAACTTGGTGTCTTCTTCGGCAATGTAAAACTGCAGCAGGCAATCAATCACCCGGTTATGTTTTTGGGCTTGTTTGTCTATTTCCTGCAGTAAACGCAAGCTGTCAACCGATTGGATGAGATGCACGAACGGAGCGATGTACTTGACCTTATTGGTTTGCAGGTGCCCGATCATGTGCCATTCCACATCTGCCGGAAGCTGCGGGTGTTTGTCCTTCATCTCCTGGGCCTTGTTCTCCCCGAAGGCACGTTGCCCGCCCTCATACGCTTCCTGAATCAGTTCTACCGGGTGGGTTTTAGAAACGGCAATGAGCTGGCAGTTGGTGCCTTCCAATCGCTTCTGGAAATCTTTTATGCTTTCTTGAATAGACATCATCAATCTTCTAACGCATTGGTGAAAAAGGTGTTTTTAAGCAAGAGCCACAGCAACAGCATGACAATGGCCCACCGCAAATATATCTGGTAATAGTCACGGGTGTCGCGGTAGCGGGTTTCTTTAATTTCGGTTTTCTCCAGCGTATTGATACGCTGGAAAATCTGGGTGAGGGTATTGGCGTTTTGCGCCCTGAAGAATTGGCCTTCGGACAGGGCGGCCAGTTGCCGAAGGGTCTTTTCCTCCATTCCGGTCTGCACGGTCACAGGTTTACCCGTTGAATCAGGTGCCAATTGGACCGTTCCTTCTTTGCCAATGCCCACCGTGTACAGCTTTACATGAAAGGCGTGCGCCAGTTGCGCAGCCAACTCTGGGTCCAAACTACCAGCGGTGTTTTCCCCGTCACTGATGAGTATACACACCTTTGATTTGGCCTTTGATTCACGAAGGCGGTTAAGAGCCACGGCCAATGCACTTCCAATGGCGGTACCGTCTTCTGAAACCATGTTTAGGTGAATGCCTTTGATGCTTTCCCGCACCAGGTCATAGTCAGTGGTTAGAGGAGAGAGGGAAAAGGCCCTACCAGCAAAGACCACCAGCCCAATTCTATCCTGTACGCGGCCATTCACGAACTGCAAAGCTACTTCCTTTGCCGCTTCAAGCCTGTTTGGCAGAAAATCGGTTAATTCCATAGAGCCTGAAACGTCCATGACCAGTACAATGTCAATGCCTTCAGAGGAGAGTTCTACGGTTTCATCCGTCTTTTGGGGACGGGCCAGCGCTACCAGCACCAGCATCAGGAATAAACCAAACACTACATCAGGGATGTAGCGCAAAATACTGGTCCAGTGCCAGGTGATATTTCCCTCAAACAAGGCTACATCCATTTTCTTTCGGAAGCGCACGTAAAAGAGCCACCTTAGGAAAAAAAGCACTGGCACCAGTAAGAGGGCGTATAGGAATCCTTGGTTCGCCCAGTCATATGATTGCCAAGTGCGCCATGAAAACCAGCTCACATTAAGCCAGGAGAAATCAGCGGGAGCTTGCCACATTGCGCAGGTAGTCTCTTATTAACACGTATCTGGAAGCGGAGAAATCAGCTAGTTGGTTCAGGGCGAAGGTCTCCTCTGCCTCATCATCAGAAATAATGTTCCCGTAGATGGCCCGGTCACAGACTTTCAAGGCATTGCTCACCCGCTCGTCTTCGTCATAGTAGGTCACAATTTCCTTGGTAGTAAAGGAGTTAATAGCTGTGTCTTCCAATTTAGTTAAGTAGTTCTTCCATAAGATGATGGCACGTTCTAGTTGATCCAGCGTTTTACCTCTTTGAAAGCGCTCTCTGGAGGTCTGGAACCTCGATTGAAACTGAGCCTGGTCTTTCTGCAGCACGTACAATTTATACCTTAAGTTAATGCCTTTTCCAAAGAGGGCCCATACTCCTCCAATCAGAATACTGGCAGCTACAGCGCCCAAGGCCCAATACAAATAATTGAATTGCTCCGGAACCGGCCGTAACTGGGTGGCGGATTTCAGAAGCAGCGGCTCTTGCACCGTGGTAACATTCTGAATGAGCACCACCGAATCTCTTGGAGTAGTAAGGTTGAGCGTATCTCCGCTGAAAAACAACTGTGCCGTTAGTTGCAGAGACTGTATTGGTTTTAAAGTAAAGGTGCGGAGAGTATAAACGGTACTGTCTGTACTGATACCCTTCACAGTGCGGGTGGGGAAAAAATCCTTTCGGACTAATTCAAAAGGAGCGAACCGGGCAGAGGTATCGGGGAAAATTACTTCAGCCTGCGGCGAATGCCGAGAGAGCAGCACATATTTGATGGATTGCCCTAATTCAACAGAATCGCGCAGAAAGAACCCTTCTACCGTAATAGCCGGAAGCTGTGCCCAAGAGGGAAAGGGCAGAAAACACAACAAAAGCCAAACCAAGGCTTTTGTTTTATTCAGGTATGATTCTTTCAAAGTATTTTGAAATCGGGAAATATCCCGATGGGCATTCTTAAAGTTATTGATGTTAGGTCTTATGCTTATCTGTTTTGAAGATATTTAATGGATAAATAGGCTTAAATAGTTGTAAATTAAAAGGTTATGAACCGCGTTTCATAGTTCTGTTTCTAGACCTAAATAGTTGAAGGAGCTGGGGTACATAATCCTGCTCCACATAAATAGGCAGAAAATCTGCCTGGTATTGACGGCAAATTTTGGCCAATCTTTCCTGGTTCTGGAGATAAGGGAGAAGGTAGCGGTCTCTGAAAGCTTTGGAGGAAGTATTGATCCAGATGGTTTTTCCTGTCTCTTTATCCAGCAGGGGAATTATGCCTAATTTAGGAAAATCAATCTCCCGCTTGTCCATGAGTTGCAATACCACTAGGTCATGCTTTTTGGCCAGCATGATGAGTTCACGCTCATAGTTCAGGTCTATAAAATCAGAGATCAGGATGATGATGCTTTTGCGCTTCACCACGTTCAAACATATTTTAATACCAGCCCCAATATTAGTTTTAAGTGACTGAGGTTTCAGCTCCGCTAAAGTCTTGATTAGCGTATACGCGTGCTCATTACCTTTGCCCGGTTTCAGGTAGCGTTCCTTCCCGTCACTGAAACATATCATGCCCAATTGGCTTCCCTGTTGCAAAGCTGAAAGAGCCAAAATTCCGCCCACTTCTTTCCCGATGTCCATCTTCTGGGAACCAGGGGTACCTAGTGCATGGGAACCGCTCACATCCAGCAGCAGGAACACGTTTTGTTCTTTTTCTTCGCGGTAGGTTTTCACAAACGTACCATGGCCCTTCGCTGATACGTTCCAGTCAATAGAGCGCACATCATCTCCGTACTGGTAAGCGCGAACGTCATCAAATTCAAGGCCAGAGCTTTTGAACACAGATTTGAAGTCGCCCTGCATTTGGGCGTCAATTGCCTTTCTTATCTGTATCTCGTACTTTCGTAGCTTCCTGACCAAGTCTTTCATACCTGTTTAAGGTTTGTGCAGCCCGCAAAATTACCCAAACTTACGAACAACCGCGTGAAAAAACGTTTGTGCCTCCTTTTACTGCCACTGGCACTTTTCTCCTGCACCCCGGAAGAAGAAAAGCCAGCGGATCTTATTTCAGAGGAGAAGATGACCCGCATCATGATAGACGTTCAACTCACTGAGGCTGTTATTGGCCGTTCTTTCCCTAACTATGATTCTTCAAGGGTCGCCTATAAGCAAGCGCATAAACTGATCTTAAAACGCCACGCTGTTTCTGATAGTGCCTTCAAGCACAGCTATGATTTTTACCTGTCTAAACCAGAGCAGCTGGACAAGATCTATGAAGTGGTGCTAGACAGTTTGAGCGTAAGAGAAGCAAAACTAACGGCTAAATCATTGGCTACAGCTGCTGATTCCTCTAAAACTCAACCTACCTCACCAGATACAGCTCAGGCTGTTGCTACTAAATTCAGAAGACTGACCTTGCCAGACTCTTTGAAGGCTCTTCAAAAAAGAGGTAAAAGAATGATCAAATAAGGCGTTTGCCGTTGGGGACTGGTGCCTGAGGCTGCGCCAGAACAATAAATCCTTCCTCATCTTCAAACCCCGTTACCAGTACCTCTGAAAGCCAGGGGCCAATCTGCTTTGAAGGGAAGTTGGTGACGCATATCACCTGTTTTCCTACTAATTCCTCTACCGTGTAGCGCTGCGTAATCTGGGCGCTGGACTTCTTAATGCCTAGTTCGCCCAAATCAACACGTAGTTTATAGGCAGGCTTTCGGGCTTCAGGAAAGGCAGATGCTTCCACAATGGTGCCTACCCGTAGGTCTACGGCCGTAAACTGTTCCCAAATGATCTTGTTTTCCATGCGCTTTTTTACCTGACAAGGTAAGGGCTCTTGCGGTAAGTGACAAATACCATTGGCTTATCCGTAGAAACCTCTAAGGCAGGTGTGCGTACCTCAAGAGGTGGACTTTCAGATAGATCCGCTTCCATCTACACCTCACCAAAACTATGAAAAACAATACGGGAACAACTTTATCGGTTTGGCAGCCGGGCGTGGAAATGCCGGTCACCCAAGCCTTAGCCAGTAACGTAACCACAGATGTTTGTGTGGTAGGAGCCGGAATTTCTGGCCTGACCACTGCCTACTTATTAGCCAAAGAAGGAAAAAAAGTGGTGGTTGTGGATGCCGGAGAAATCTGTGGTGGAGAAACCAGCCGCACCACTGCGCACCTCTCGTGGGCTTTAGATGACCGATTCTCTAAATTAAATAAAGTCTTTGGTAAGCCTCAGGCCTTGTTAGCCTATGAGAGCCATCGGGAAGCCATTCATAGAATAGAACAGATCATCAAAGACGAGAAGATACAATGCGACTTCACCTATCTTCCGGGGTATCTGTTTTTAGGGGCAACTGACACAGAAGACCAGTTAGACCAGGAACTTGCCGCTTGTCATGAACTGGGCATCATGGATGTGGTGAAACTGAAGCAGTGCCCACTGCCTTCTGTAAGCGACGGGCCTTGTTTGATGTTCCCGCACCAGGCCCAGTTTCATCCGGTGAAATACCTGGCAGTGCTGAGCCGGTACATCCTGGATCATGGCGGAGAGATTTATACCAACAGCCACGTTACCGAGTTTGACACGGGTAGGGTTAACAGGGTCATAACCGATGCTGGTTTCTCTGTCACCTCCAACCATTTGGTGGTATGTACCAACACCCCAGTGAATGACCAGGTGACCATGCACACAAAGCAGGCGCCTTACAGAACCTACGTGATAGGTGCCAGGGTGCCCAAGAGGACCGTACCTACTGCCTTGTATTGGGATGATTCTGACCCATACCATTATGTTCGGCTTGGCTCAATTGCAGGTGAGGAAAACCTGGACAGCGAGATTCTGATTGTAGGCGGGGAAGATCACAAAACGGGCCAAAGTGAAACCGATGAGCGGGAGCGTTTTGACTGCCTGGAAGAATGGACCCGTAAGAAATACCCCATGGTGCAAGACGTCGTGTTCCGCTGGTCTGGGCAGGTGATGGAACCGGTTGACTTCATGGGCTTCATAGGCCGGAATCCCGGCGACAGTAAAAACGTGTACATCGCCACCGGTGACTCAGGACACGGGATGACCCACGGCACTATAGCTGGTATTCTCATCACCGACCTGATTCTGGAACGGGCTAACCCTTGGGAAAAACTCTATGATCCGGGCCGGGTCACCTTATCTACTGATTCTGCCAAGGAGTTCCTGAAAGAGAACCTGAACGTAGCTGGCCAGTATTTAGATTGGGTAAAACCCGGAAACAAAGAAGAAGAGGTCATTGCCCCCGGTACCGGAGTAGTGGTGCAGAAAGGCGTTGGGAAAGTAGCCGTATACTGTGATGCCCAAGGGCAACGGCATGAATGTTCAGCAGTATGTACGCACTTAGGCTGCATTGTGCACTGGAACAATCTGGAGAATTCCTGGGATTGCCCATGCCACGGCTCACGCTTTGACCCGTACGGGAAAGTAGTAGCAGGGCCTGCGCCAAAAGACTTAGAGAAACTTTAAAAGAGAACAGTTTTAAAGAGGTGAGGGGTTTACGTGGTGATTTAGCAAATCAGCACGTAAACCCCTCTTTATATATATGGCTTATAACTAAAGGGTTATATTGAAACAGGTAAAGCTTACTTATAAGCTTCCAATTGCTTCAGCCGGATCTCTACTGAGGCAATCCACTCCATTTGTTTTTCTTTATCAAGCCCGTGGCGGCTCTCCTGGTCATAGAGGTCCTGCTCTTTGTGCCATTTGTTGAAAGCCTCCGTCGCGTATTTATTTAGGTCTGCTGCGCCCCGGTTGCAGGCATTGGGCAGCTCCGCCAAACGTTTGCGGAGTTGGCGGGCATGGAGCTCTGTTAAATCAAAGTGGAGTTGTTCATGGGCCAGGAGCAAAACGGAGGTTTTGTTACGGGTCCAGGATTCCTTTGGGTTGAAAACAGCTTCCACTTTAAACTTGAGTTGGTTGTTCTCGCATTTTACCTTCATCTCCATGTTGGTAGAAGTGAGGGCGTGGTGGCGGTTTTCGGGCGCAGGGTTGCCCGCAAAATCATCCCAGGTCAGTCGTTTCCGAACCGTCCAGGGGATGTCAGCAGAAGGGGCAAGCGTTTTGGGTTTAGTTACTGGAAAAGAGGCGAAAAACAGCGCGCTTATCCAAAGGGGTAGAAATGAAAAGGTCATAGCTGCTCGGGTAACACACTCCTTCCGCAAAGGAGTTTCCTCCAATATGAACTACCTACGAAAAAAATTATTGCGGGCTAAACTTCCTGAATCTAAAAAATAATAAAACTGCTGCAAAAGTTAGGCCCGTCAGAAGCCCCAACCAAATGCCAATGGCACCTAAGTTCGCCCAGAACCCTAACGCATACCCCAAAGGCAAAGCAATAAGCCAGTAGGAGAAAAGCGAGATCATGCTGGGTACTTTTACGTCTTCCAAGCCACGCAAAGCACCTAATGCCACTACCTGTACCCCGTCAGAAAGCTGGAAGACAGCTGCAACAATGAGTAACTGTGCGGCCAGGGCATGTACCGTCACGTCTTTCACGTAGAAGTGCGGGATCAAATCTTTACAAAGGATGATCAGCAAGGCACTGGTGGCCATAAACATGGCTCCCATAATGAGGCTGCTGTACCCGGCGGTATGAATCCCGTGTGCATCTCCTGATCCCCTGAGCTTTCCTACCCTGATGGTGGCTGCCGCTGAGATACCACTGGCCATCATATAGGTTACGGACGCCACGTTTAAGGCAATCTGGTGCGAAGCTAAATCTCTTGCACCCAGCCAGCCAATCATTACCGCCGAGAAACTGAAGGCGCCCATTTCAAAGATCATCTGCAAAGAAATAGGAAAACCTATTTTGAACATCCGGGTCATGTGTGACCAGGAAATGCTCTGAAGGTGCAGATAGCTTCTATACCTTGCAAAGCGTGGCGACATGAAAATGAACATCGCCATCATGCCTGCCATTAGTATTCTGGATATAAGGGTAGCCCAGGCGGCACCGTTCAAACCAAGAGCTGGCATGCCCAGCTTACCGTAGATAAGCACGTAATTCAGGCCCACATTGATCACGTTGGCCAGAATGGAGATGTACATAGACTGTTTGGTGAGGGATAGACCTTCCGCGAATTGCTTAAAAGCTTGGAACACCATGAGGGGTACCATGGAGAGAAACAGGACGTTCACGTAAGGGATTGCTAAACGCACCACTTCCTCCGGTTGATTTAAATAAGCTATAAAAGGCGATAAGCCCCAAAAAGCCAGGAAGAGGAGAATACCAATGAGTGTGTTCAGCACCAGGCCATTTAATAACACCAACGCAATTCGCGTATGATTCTTCCGGCCATCGGCACGGGCCACTAAGGGAGTAATGGCATAAGAAATACCCAAGCCAAAGACCAGGACAATGGTGAAGATGCTGTTCCCCAACGAGGCTGCCGCTAACTGCACTGTTCCAATTCGCCCTGCCATTACGCTGTCTGCCACAGAAACCAAAATGTGCCCCAACTGACTTAATACCACTGGGTAGGCCAGCCAGAAGGTGCTTTTATAATGTTCACGGTAATGGGCAGAGAAAATCACAAAGGGAGGTTTTTAGAAACAGCCCGCAAAGGTAAGGCTATTTTCTTAAACCTATCCCGCTCAAAAGCTTGAGGAAAGAAGAGGAGAAATAAATGAATATGCTTTACTGGGACAACCTGAAAAGCAACTGTGGTACTCTTTTTCTTACAAACAAGGCTTTGTGAAATTGCCTTTATCAAGGCAGCTTTAGCTCTTTTTGTATGACTTGATGAGCTCATGCCTTATATGGGCTGTAGAAACAAAGTCTGTAAGCGCAAAAGGTAGGTTAGCAGATAGGCGGAGTTTTTCTTGGTGTAAACCTGGCAGCCATACTGTGAAAGTTTATTTGAATGAGTTTAAGATTAGGAAACAAAAGCCTTCAAGCGCATAAGAGCACTTTCTAATATTGCCTGAGGCAGTGCATACGAAACTCTTACAGCATTGGCCATGCCCATGTTGGTGCCCGGAAGCACTTCTAAACCTACCTGGTCTTTCAAAGCTGCAGCCCATTCCTCTACCAACTGAAAAGGAGAGGAAGGATTCTGAGGGTAAAGACATCCCTCAACTTGTAAGGTATAATAATAGCCTGCCTGCGGAACTGTAAACTTGAGCTTCGGCATCTTGTCCAGTTCTTTTCTCATCAACTCGCGTTTGCCTTCTAGATCCTCACGGAACTGTTTCCAGATTTGATGACGGTTCCGGGTGGCGGCGGCTGCCCCAGCTTGCAGGAACGGCGAAACTCCTGAAATCCATTTTAGCTGCAGTTCGGTGGCTTTGTGCAGAATCTGAAATGGGGCAATCAGGTAACCTACACGCCAGCCAGACATTGCGAAAGACTTTGAGAAACCATTTACCACCGCAACCCTATCTCTCAGGTGCTCAAACCGTAAAAAGGAGGGAACTGGTTTGTCAAAACCTAAACCATCATAGATTTCATCTGACAGCACATGCAAATTAGGGAACTCCCCCAGCAGCCTGGCTACTTCCTGTAGCTCCTCCACTGAATACACTTTTCCGGTGGGGTTCCCAGGGTTGGTCAGGATTAACAGTTTGGTGTCTGGGTTCAATTTTCTCCGAAGCGCTTCCAGGTTCAAGGAATAGCCTTGCTCTGGATTAGCAGACACAGAAACTAGTTTTCCGCCACTTTGCCTAATTAGCTCCGGAAATGCAAACCAGTAGGGGGCCAGCGCTACTACTTCGTCTCCGGGGTGCAGCAAGCTATGGAGGTACAGATGGATCGCATGTTTGGCTCCATGAGTAATTAGAATCTGCTCTGCCGGCATTGGCACCCCTTCATCTTCCAGGTAACGCTGAGCTAAAGCATTTCTAAGTTCCGGCAGCCCCTCATTAGGTCCATAAAAAGTGTTGTGTTGGGCAATGGCTTCCTGCATAGCCTCTACGGCTGCGGCAGGTGTATGGAAATGGCTTACGCCTAAGTGCAAAGGAATAATGTCCATAAGAAAATGACTATTAGGAGTACAAATAGCGGGACCTAATCTACTCAATGGCTTTCATTAGAAACAGAATTAAACCCTTTTTTTTGAGAAGCAGCCCTGAAATGAGACACTATCCTTAAAGCAAATGGTAAGTTCTTACCATTTGTGCTATAGTGATTAAAGCTTTGATAAGTTAATTTGAAACTGGCCTAAGCAGAACATCAGCAAACCCATGGGTTTTGTCTGTGAAAACGTCCTGTACTTTGAACCCGCAGGAATGGGCCATTTCTTCAACTTGCTTCAAGGAGAATTTGTAGGAATTCTCTGTATGAATGGCTTCCCAGGCATCAAAATGGAACGTCTGGTTTAAGGTGCCAATATGAACCTCCTGCGCTTTCTTGCTGATGAGGAAACTCCGCATGGTGCCTTCTAAAGGATCATACTCTGCGAAGTGCTGGAACTGGTCCAGGTCAAAGTCTGCTTTTAGCTCCTTGTTGATGCGGTGCAGGAGATTGATGTTGAAGGCTGAGGTTACTCCTGCCGCATCATCATAGGCTCTTCTAATCTTTTCAGGGTCTTTGCGCAAGTCCAAACCCAGAAGGAAGGCATCTTCTGGGTTAAGGGTTTCTCTTAAGGCGCATAGAAAGTTTTTGGCGTCTGGCAAATCGAAATTCCCGATGTTGGATCCCAGGAACAACACTACTTTGCGTTGGCGCTGGTTCTGGTTTAACCATTCCAGACCCTGGAAGTATTCTGCGGCTAAGGCTTGAACCAGTAAAGTAGGCCACCGGTGGTGCATGTCCTCCAGCAAGAGGTTTAACTGGTCATCTGAGATGTCTAAAGGAACGTATGAAAAGTCAGCCTTTGAAGCCATCAATTCTGAGAGAAGCAGCTTGGTTTTATAAGCGTCGCCAGCCCCAAGGTCCACTAATTGGAATGGCTTTTGAATGTCTATAGAGTACAGAATTTCCTTTCGTTGCTGGGACAGAATCTGGTGCTCCAGCTTGGTCAGGTAGTATTCCGGTAGCTCCATGATTTGCTGGAACAACTGACTTCCCTTTGCATCATAAAAGAAACGGGATGAGAGCTTTTTAGGGGTTTGACTCAAGCCCTGCATCACATCCTGAGCCAGGCCGTTGTCATCAGAGACCCGGGTGGGCAGCAGGTTGGTAAGCGAACTTTGGGTAACGTGTGTCATCATAAATTATCGTTTAGCCAGCCTGATGCCGGTGAATTGCCAGCGTTTGTCAGCGTGGAAAAAGTTACGGTATGTGGGTCTGATATGGCTTTGTGGAGTAGCGCAGGAACCGCCGCGCAACACCAACTGGTTCACCATAAACTTGCCATTATACTCACCCAAAGCACCAGGTGCTGTTTCAAAACCAGGATACGGAAAATACCCGCTATAGGTCCATTCCCAGGTATTTCCTAGCAGGTGTGCCACTTGAGTGGAATCATCCCTGATTACAGCGGCTACTGGGTGGTACAGCTCACTTTCCATGAAGTTTCCATCCGTAACGGGGTTAGCATGAAGCTGAGCCAGTACTTCCCATTCAAATTCAGTCAGCAACCGGTAACCAGACCAGTTGGCGTAAGCAAGGGCTTCGTAAAAGCTCACGTGCGTAACAGGTGCCTGCAGGTCCAGCTTTAGCAGGCCATGTAAGGTATACATCCACCATTCGCCATCTAGTTGTACCCAATACAGGGGCGCCTGCCATTGCTGCTGTTGCGCCAGTTGCCAGCCTTCATCTAACCAATACTTGAAATCAGAGTAGCCGCCTGCCTCTATAAACTCCAGGTACTCTCCATTGGTCACCAGAGAACGGCGGGCCTGAAACTCGGCAATGTACACCTGGTGTGCTTTAAGTTCATTGTCAAAACAAAAGCCATCGCCTTCATAACCTACAGAATATACACCAGCAGGAACAGTGCTCCATTCGTTTGATAGGTGTTTTTCAGAAAACAATGAAGAAACTGCAGGGACCTCAGGTAAATAAGCAGGCAGCAGAGGATTGCAGCTTAAGATGTATTTGATATCGGTAAGGAGTAGTTCCTGGTGTTGTTGCTCATGCTGCAAGCCCAACTCTATAACGGCTGCTATTGATGGGTTTTCCAGCAAAGAAGTCATTCCGAGGGCTTCTTCCATGGCTTCATCCACATGACGGCGGTAAGCATAGATATCTTCCAGGGGCGGACGGGATAACGTTCCCCTATCTGATCTGGCTACCCGGCTCCCCATGCTGTTGTAGTAAGAGTTAAACAGAAAGGCGTACTGGGGATGGTATGACTGGTAGCCGGGTAGGTGCGGCACCAGGATGAAGGTCTCAAAAAACCAGGTAGTATGCCCCAGGTGCCACTTAGGCGGGCTCACGTCAACCATAGGTTGCATTACAGTGTCTTCAGGTGAAAGCGGTGCACAGATCTTCTCCGTTTGCTTCCGTATGGTTTGGTACCGAAATAAAAAATTGCCTGTATCGTAAGTTGGATGGAAGGACATGTGGTTTTTACGTATTTACACCTTCTAAACTACTTTTGTACTGAAAGGTTGTACCTTCATTTGCGTTCTAAAGAAACTATGCCCTTTGTTTTAACGCCTTTTTCCCGCGAATTAGCTTTCAGGTTTGATGCCCGTACTTCCAGGGGGGCTATGCAGACGCACCTTGCCCATTACCTGCGGGTGCACCATACCCAAAATTTAGAAAAGCAGGGGTGGGGAGAATGTTCTCCCTTGCCCGGTTTAAGTACCGATTTCTCCCCTGAATTCCATTCTCTTCTGGAGCAGCTTTGCCAGCAATACAACGATTTGCACATAGAAGATCCTGAGTCTGAGGAATCCCTTGAATTCTGGAGAGCCCTAGAACAATGGCCCTCCATCTGTTTCGGCGCTGAAACAGCTTGGGTAGATTACTTTAGGGGAGGTAAACGAAAGCTGTACAACACTGCTTTCAGCAGATCAGAAAAAGGGATTAGAATCAATGGGCTCATCTGGATGGGAGATCCTGCTTTCATGCGCTCTCAGATAGAGAAGAAGATGGACCAGGGCTTTACCTGTTTAAAACTAAAAATTGGAGGTCTTGATTTTTCGCAGGAGTTAAAGATCCTGAAAGAAATAAGAAGGGTTGCGGGTCCTGAAGTGCTGGAACTGCGACTTGACGCAAATGGTGCTTTCTCAGTTGATGATGCCGAAGAAAAAATACGGCAGTTAGCCACCTTTGAAATTCATTCATTGGAACAACCCATCAAACCAGGTAAAATGGAGGACCTGCAACTGTTGTGCAGCGCTTCCCCAATTCCAATCGCACTGGACGAAGAGCTGATTGGCGTCAGTGGCAAAGAGAATAAATGGAAGTTGTTAGATAAGATTCGCCCGCAATACATCATCATCAAGCCCACGCTTGTAGGAGGTTTGGTCAGTAGCCGTGAGTGGATACAGGTAGCAGAATCATTAGGTATAGATTGGTGGCTGACCTCGGCGCTGGAGTCAAACATAGGCTTGAATGCCATTGCGCAATTTGCTTCAGACCTGGGAAACCCCTTGCCGCAAGGTCTTGGAACAGGTCAATTGTACCATAATAACTTTGCCTCTCCTTTAGAAATTAGGGGAGAAGAGCTTTGGTACAACCCTGAACGTCCCTGGGAACTGCCGGCGTAACAAGTTATTTCATGCCCTTTTTCTGAAAGGAAACCTTAAACAGAAGCGATTGATTAGGACCACTTGAATTGATTGTTATCAATCTACATAAGACTCTATCCCGTAGCACCTTATTCTTCCATCAGTTTCTTTACCAAAGCTGGAACTCCAATGGTTGCTTTCTCTTGAATGATGGTGATGTTTCTTCTGGAAGAGACAGCAGGTGCGTTTGGGTCAATGAGGTAAATGGGCGCGTCATGCGGTGCATAGGACACCAAACCAGCAGCCGGATACACTTGTAAAGAGGTGCCAATAATGAGCAGGTAATCGGCGGTCATGGTTTCCCCAGCGGCTTGTTCTATCAGTGGTACTGCCTCCCCGAACCATACGATGTTGGGTCTTAATTGCGAGCCTTTTTCACAAAGGTCGCCTTTCTTCAGCTCCCAGCCTTTCATAGGGTATACAAGGTTTTCGTCCAAGGAGCTTCGGCTTTCAAAAAGTTTTCCGTGGAGGTGCATGATGTTAGAGGAGCCAGCCCGTTCGTGTAAGTTGTCCACGTTTTGGGTGATGATCTGCACGTTAAACTTTTTTTCAAGGGCTACCAAGGCCTTGTGGGCTGCGTTTGGCTCTACGCCTAAAGCGCTTTTACGTCGTTGGTTGTAGAACTCCAGCACCAGGTCTGGGTTTTTGTGCCAGCCTTCAGGAGAAGCCACTTCCATCACATCATGCCCTTCCCAGAGCCCGTTCGAATCCCGGAAAGTTGCCAACCCACTTTCTGCACTTATTCCTGCACCTGTTAATACGACTATTTTTTGTCTCATTGAGAAAAGGTTTGAAGATTTGTTAGACTTTTGAATTCTAGTGCTGCTATCATCCTGTTAGAAGCTGTTCTTCTTGATTGATGATGCCTATGGATACGAAGGTTGCGCTGAAATGATAAACTCCCTTTTGGGGCTGTTTTAGGGAAACAGCCCCAAAAGGGAGTTTAATGCTTACTAGGACTATGTTTATTGATAAAAGCTAGGTTAGCTGGCTTTTTTCTTAGCAGAAGAAGTTTTCTTGGCAGCTGCTTTGGTGGTACTAGTCGTTTTCTTGGCTGCTGGTTTTTTTGCAGCTGTTTTCTTGGCAGCAGGGGTGTCAGCAGCTGGGGCTGCTTTCTTTTTAAAACCACCACGAGCTGGTTTGTCAGGAGTAGCTTCTGCCAATTCCAGACATTGCTTCAAAGTCAACTCTGCCGGTTCCTGTCCTTTAGGAATTTTCACGTTCTTCTTGCCTACGCAGATGTATGGGCCAAATCGACCATTTAAGACCGTTACTTCCGGGTTTTCAGGGAAGGTCTTGATCATTTTTTCCGCATCAGCCTTGCGCTTGGCTTCTATCAAAGCAATGGCTTCCGGTTCAGTGACTAACAAAGGATCCAGGTCTTTCGGCAAGGAATAGTACTTGCTGTTGTGCTGAATGTAAGGCCCAAACCGACCAATGGCGGCTTTCATTTCCTTTCCTTCAAACTCCCCAACGATACGGGGTAATTTGAATAACTCTAACGCCTGTTCCAGGGAGATGGATTCTATGAAAGTGCCTTTGCGTAGACTGGCATACACCGGTTTAGCTTCAGTTCCTTCCACTTCCTCGCCCAACTGTACGTAAGGTCCAAAACGTCCTAATTTAGCAATCACTTTCATTCCTGAAACAGGATCTACCCCGAGTTCACGGGCACCGCTTACGGTAGAGCGTTCTACATTGGCACTGGTTTCTATAGTTTGATGAAAGCTTGTATAAAATGTATCTAACATTTTATCCCACTGCTTTTTACCTGCAGCTATCTCATCAAATTCTTCCTCTACTTTCGCGGTGAAAGAATAGTCAATTACGCTCTCAAAGTGTGACACCAAAAAGTCAGTTACCACCATGGCAATGTCGGTAGGGAAGAGCTTGGCTTTCTCGGCTCCGGCCATCTCAGTTTTCTTTTGAGTGCTGATTTGGTCGTTCTCAAGCGTCAGAACTGTATAGGCCCGTTCCTTACCTTCCCGGTTGTCTTTCTCCACGTAGCCGCGCTTCTGGATGGTAGAGATGGTAGGGGCGTAAGTAGACGGACGGCCAATTCCCATTTCCTCCAGTTTCTTCACCAAACTAGCCTCAGTGTAGCGAGGGGCTGGGCGGCTGTAGCGCTCGGTGGCTTGCAGGCGCTGTAAAGCCAGAGACTGCCCTTCATTCAGGGGAGGGAGCATTCCCTTCACATCATCGTCAGCTAATTCCTCATCATCCGTGGATTCACTGTAGACTTTCAGGAAACCTTCAAAACGAACTACTTCTCCGGTGGCAACTAGTTTTTCAGGCTGGCCACTGATGGTGATGGTGGCAGTGGTTTTTTCAATCTCAGCATCGGCCATCTGCGAGGCAATGGCACGTTTTCTGATCAGGTCATATAAGCGTTGCTCGTTTCGGTCTGAGCTTACCTGAAGGGCAGCGAAATCAGTTGGTCTGATTGATTCGTGAGCTTCCTGCGCTGATTTTGATTTAGTTTTGTACTGACGTGTTTTCACGTAGTTTTCGCCAAAAGAGCGCGCAATCTCAACTGCCGCCGCAGTCATGGCATCTTGTGACAGGTTCACCGAGTCAGTACGCATGTAGGATATTTTACCCGCCTCGTACAAGCGTTGTGCCACTTGCATGGTTTGGGCTACAGAGAAAGATAGCTTACGGCTGGCTTCCTGCTGCAGGGTAGACGTGGTAAAGGGAGGGGCAGGGCTCCGTTTAGTTGGCTTTTTCTCTAAACTTTCAATAGAATAGGAGGCACCAATGCAGCGTTTTAAAAAGTCTTCAGCTTCGGCCTGGGTTTTAAAGCGGGTATTTAGTTCCGCTTCCACGCGTTTGCCACCTGCATCAAACTGGGCTACTACTTTAAAAGTAGAAACAGCTTTGTGCTTCTCAATCTCCCGTTCACGCTCTACTACCACCCGTACTGCTACTGATTGTACCCGTCCGGCGGAAAGTCCTGTCTTGATTTTCTTCCAAAGCACCGGCGATAATTCAAAACCCACCAGGCGGTCTAACACGCGGCGTGCCTGTTGGGCGTTTACCAGGTTGGTGTCAATAGAGCGCGGGTTTTCAATAGCATTCAGAATGGCGCTCTTAGTAATTTCACGGAATACAATGCGACGGGTTTTAGCCTCCGTCAAGTTCAGAGCCTCTGAAAGGTGCCAGGATATGGCTTCTCCTTCGCGGTCCTCATCGGACGCTAACCAGACCGTTTCGGCTTCCTTTGCTAGTTTTTTAAGCTGGGCAATTACTTCTCGTTTATCTGGGCTAACCACGTACGTGGGCTTAAAGCCGTTCTGTATATCAATAGCATTGTTGTCTTTGGGGAGGTCGCGCACGTGCCCGAAGCTGGATTTCACCACGAAATCCTTCCCCAGGTACCCTTCTATGGTCTTGGCCTTAGCCGGTGACTCCACAATTACTAGGTTCTTTATCATAAGGGATTAAAGTGGGGCATCGCCCAAAATTTTTTCAAAGATGTAGTAATTTTTTGAGACAATCCAACCACTATCTTTATGCCGATTGTTCCAATCAGGTAAATTAATATACCTTGAGGGGGTAAAAAGGTTTATTTAGTAAACATAGCCATGAAGAATCTCTTATTAATGCGCCACGCCACAGCGGCAGATAAAACCATTGGGCAAAAAGATTTTGACCGTGAGATTACCTTGTTTGGGCAAAGACAAGCGGGTGAGGCCGGCCTGTGGCTTAAAGGCCAGTCTCTGTTACCCGAGTTGATCTTGTGCAGTCCTTCTGTGAGAACCCAGATGACGCTAGAGAATATGCTGGAGCAAATGGAGCACAAAGTGCCGGTTCAACTGGAGCATGACATCTATTACAGCTCTGAGCATGACCTGCTTACCCTTTTGCACGGGGTAAAAGATGAGGTGGACACCTTGTTGATCGTAGGACATAACCCAACTATCTCTTTTTTCGCGTCGAGCCTGGCCCATGAAGAGGTTTCCTTCAATACGGCCACCATTGCTCACCTACACTTTAACGGTTTTTCATGGGAAAACTTGCGGGCAGGTACCTGTAAACTGCATTATTTATACCAAGAGCAACCTGCAAGGTTTTAAGGGTATTTGCCCAAAAGAAGCTTAAAATACTACTAGAGCCCCTGTTTTATTTGTAGTTTAGCGGCTCGTCACACACTTAGAAAAATTTTTTCTTTCCACCGTAACCTATGCCAGCAACAATCGTATCGGTCATCAACCAAAAAGGAGGTACAGGTAAAACCACAACTACCATCAACCTGGGGAGCGCCCTGCAAAAGCTGGGCAAGCGCGTGTTGTTAATCGATTTAGATCCGCAAGCCAATCTTTCTTATTCTTTAGGCATTACAGAACCATCTTCCACGCTGGCTGACGTTTTTGCAGGCAAGGTCAAACTCATGGACTGCCTTCAGGAAAGTAACGGTTTGTTTATAGCGCCGGGTTCAAATGATCTGGTAGATGTGGAAATTTCGCTGGTGAACCATGAGGAGCGGGAACGATTTCTGCAGCATTTGCTGGATGAGGTGACTGGTTTTGATTACATCCTGATTGATTGTCCGCCTTCTTTGTCACTGCTCACCGTGAATGCGTTGGCTTCATCTGATGAGGTGTTGATTCCTTTGCAGATGGAGGTGCTTACGCTGCAAGGATTAGGGCAGATTCTGAATACGGTAAAACAAATTAAGAAGACGCTCAACTCTAAACTTAAGGTAAAGGGCATTGTTGTGGTAATGTATGACAAACGACGCAAGCTGAGCGCAGAGATAGAAGATTACCTTAAAGAGAACGTAGACGAATACATTTTCCAGCAGCGCATCAGGCTCAATGTTAAATTGGCTGAGGCTCCTTCTTTTGGGCAGAGTGTGTTGGATTACGATGCTTCTTCATACGGGGCAAAAGATTACCTGGGATTGGCTAAGGAATTTGTTTCACTTGCTTAGCAAAGCTTCCGGAAGTCTTGTTTTATTAGTAAATTGCGAAGATGTCTCCTAAACCCAGGCATTGAATATAAATATATTGGCACCATCTGGTGCTGCAGAGGATATTAACGTTCTTCATTAAAGATAAGATGGCTTTAGGTAAAAACTTGAAACTCAACAAGGATAAACTGATTGGGAAGACGGAGGCCGAGACACCCGTGGAGGTGCCTACGGATGTTGCTGCCTCAGCACCGGCAGAGGCCCCTGCCTCGGCACCGGCAGATATTCCTGTCGCAGAGCAGCCTGAGGAAACGCCAGTTCAGGAAACTCCTGCCACCTCAATGGTAGACCTTCCCTTGACAGAGACAAACGGACGAGCTGCTACTACCAAAGCCCGTGCAGGAGGAAAGACAGTGGAGAAACAAGCCGATAAAACGGAAAAAACATCTTTGGAAGCTGAGACTACAGATCAGGCCCGGAAAAGCAACTCTCCGCGCCAGACTACCCAGACTCAGGATTCTGACTACATCAATGAGCAGCTGAACCGCGTGCTTTATGCCCTTGATGCCTTCAAAAAAGGAGACGTCTCGGTGCGCTTGACCAAACAAAACAACGACATCTTCTCAGAGATAGCCGAAGCCTACAACTCCATGGTGGAGATGATTGGGGGTGTAGGAGGAGAGGTGTCGCGTATCTCTAAAGTTGCCGGGGTAGAGGGTAACCTGAAAGCCCGTGCCTCTGCTGAGAGTGCCTCAGGTTTCTGGAAGGACATGATCAACAACATCAACGGCCTGGTAGACTCCATCGCCGTTCCGGTATTGGAGGTAGGCAAGGTATTGAAGAACATCTCTCGCGGTAACCTGGACGAGACGTTCCAGATTCCTGTGTCCGGTGACTTCAAGGTCATGGCTGAAACCATCAACCGTACTATTGACAACCTGAACCTGTTTGCCGGTGAGGTAACTAGGGTGGCCTTGGAAGTAGGTACTGAGGGAAAACTAGGCGGTCAGGCATCAGTGCCTAACGTGGCTGGTATCTGGAAAGAACTTACTGATAATGTAAATGCGATGGCGTCTAACCTTACTCTTCAGGTACGGGACATCGCGAAAGTAACTACTGCTGTTGCCCAGGGGAACCTGGACCAAAAAGTAACGGTAGACCTGAAAGGGGAAATGCTTCAATTGAAAGAGAACATCAACCAAATGGTGGACTCTTTGAACATCTTCGGTGATGAGGTTACCCGGGTGGCCCGTGAAGTGGGTACCGAGGGTAAGCTAGGTGGCCAAGCGAAAGTTCCGAACGTAGGTGGAGTTTGGAAAGACCTTACTGACAACGTGAACACTATGGCTTCCAACCTGACCTCTCAGCTGCGTGACATCGCCAATGTAGCCACTGCGGTAGCGAAAGGTGACTTGACCCAAAAAATAACGGTAAACGTGAAAGGTGAGTTAGCCGAGCTGAAGGACAACCTGAACCAAATGGTGGACTCCCTGAACATCTTCGCAGATGAGGTAACTCGGGTAGCGAGAGAAGTAGGAACTGAAGGAATCTTAGGTGGTCAAGCTAACGTGCCTAAAGTAGCGGGAGTTTGGAAAGAACTTACTGACAACGTGAACTCAATGGCTTCTAACCTGACCCTTCAGGTGCGTGACATCGCGAACGTAGCGACTGCGGTGGCTCGTGGCGAGTTGAGCCAGAAAATCACGGTTAATGTTAACGGAGAGCTCCTTCAATTAAAAGACAGCTTAAACCAGATGGTGGACTCCCTCAACATCTTCGCGGGGGAAGTAACTCGTGTGGCTCTTGAGGTAGGAACCGAAGGTAAGTTAGGTGGTCAGGCAACCGTGCCTAATGTGGGCGGTGTTTGGAAAGACTTAACCGATAACGTGAACTTCATGGCGTCTAACTTGACGCTGCAAGTGCGCGACATTGCTAACGTGGCAACTGCGGTAGCAAAAGGCGACTTAACCCAAAAGATCACTGTGGACGTGAAAGGCGAGCTCCTTCAGTTGAAGGACAACCTGAACCAGATGGTGGACTCCCTCAATATCTTTGCCGGTGAGGTAACCCGGGTAGCGCGTGAAGTGGGAACTGAAGGTAAGTTGGGCGGCCAAGCCACTGTACCTAATGTAGGTGGTGTTTGGAAAGACCTCACTGATAATGTGAACTTCATGGCTGGTAACCTTACCTCTCAGGTACGCGACATTGCCAACGTAGCAACTGCGGTAGCAAGGGGTGATTTGAGCCAAAAGGTAACCGTTGGGGTAAAAGGCGAACTAGCCGAGTTGAAGGACAACCTTAACCAAATGGTGGACTCCCTCAATATCTTCGCCGGGGAGGTAACCCGCGTGGCACTGGAGGTAGGTACCGAAGGTAAATTGGGCGGGCAGGCCACTGTGCCTAACGTAGCAGGTACCTGGAAGGCGTTGACGGACAACGTGAACTCGATGGCCTCTAACCTGACCCTTCAGGTGCGCGACATCGCTAATGTAGCAACCGCGGTAGCAAGGGGTGACCTAAGCCAGAAAATCACGGTTAATGTGAAAGGGGAGTTGGCCGAGTTGAAGGACAACTTGAACCAGATGGTGGACTCCTTGAATATCTTCGCCGGGGAAGTAACCCGCGTGGCCCGTGAGGTAGGAACCGAAGGTAAGTTAGGTGGACAGGCTGCTGTACCTAATGTGGCCGGTACCTGGAAGGCCTTGACCGACAACGTAAACTCAATGGCGTCTAATTTGACGCTTCAAGTAAGAGATATAGCTAACGTAGCTACAGCTGTGGCCCGTGGTGACTTAAGTCAGAAAATCACTGTTGACGTGAAAGGCGAGCTTCTTCAATTGAAGGACAACCTGAACCAGATGGTGGACTCCCTCAATATCTTCGCCGGGGAGGTAACCCGGGTGGCTCGTGAAGTGGGCACCGAAGGTATCTTGGGTGGACAGGCATCTGTGCCAAATGTAGGCGGGGTTTGGAAAGACCTTACTGACAATGTGAACTTCATGGCTGGTAACCTTACCTCTCAGGTAAGGGACATTGCCAACGTAGCCACTGCGGTAGCAAGAGGTGACTTAAGCCAGAAGATAACGGTTGATGTGAAAGGCGAGCTCTTAGAGCTGAAAAACAACCTAAACCAAATGGTGGACTCCCTCAACATCTTTGCAGACGAGGTAACTCGGGTAGCGAGAGAGGTGGGAACTGAAGGTAAACTGGGTGGTCAGGCCAATGTGCCTAAAGTACGCGGTACCTGGAAAGAGTTGACAGACAATGTGAACTCAATGGCCTCTAACCTGACGCTGCAGGTACGTGACATTGCTAATGTTGCTACTGCGGTAGCGAAAGGGGACCTTACCCAGAAGATTACGGTAGATGTAAAAGGAGAGCTTTTGGAGCTGAAAAACATCTTGAACCAGATGGTGGACTCTCTGAACGTTTTCGCTGGTGAGGTAACCCGCGTGGCGTTAGAGGTAGGAACTGAGGGTAAACTGGGTGGCCAGGCTTCCGTGCCTAACGTGGCAGGAACCTGGAAAATGCTCACTGACAACGTGAACTCCATGGCATCTAACCTTACCTCTCAGGTGCGGGATATTGCCAACGTAGCGACTGCAGTAGCGAAAGGGGACCTGAGCCAGAAAATGACGGTGAATGTGAAGGGTGAAATCCTTCAGCTAAAAGATATATTAAACCAGATGGTGGACTCCCTCAACATCTTCGCGGGTGAAGTAACCCGTGTGGCGCTTGAGGTAGGTACCGAAGGAAGACTAGGCGGACAAGCCAAAGTGCCTAACGTTGCTGGGGTTTGGAAAGACCTGACTGACAATGTAAACACCATGGCGTCTAACCTGACGCTTCAGGTGCGGGACATTGCGAACGTAGCTACTGCGGTAGCGAAAGGAGATTTAACTCAGAAAATTACGGTGAATGTACGTGGTGAATTAGCTGAGCTGAAGGACAACCTGAACCAGATGGTGGATTCCCTGAACATCTTCGCTGGTGAGGTAACCCGGGTGGCGCTTGAGGTAGGTACTGAGGGTAGATTAGGTGGACAGGCTGCTGTGCCGAATGTGGCAGGAGTTTGGAAAGACCTGACTGACAACGTGAACATCATGGCTTCTAACCTGACAACTCAGGTTCGCGGAATCGTGAAAGTAGTAACGGCGGTATCTAAAGGTGACTTAACCCAGAAGCTGACCTTACAAGCCAAAGGCGAATTAGCTGACCTGGCAGACACCATCAACAGCATGGTGGAAGACCTGAATCGTTTAGCGGGTGAGGTGAGCCGGGTAGCCAGAGTAGCAGGGGTGGAAGGGAAACTGACAGAGCGTGCCACTGTACACGGTGTGAGCGGAAGCTGGAAAGAACTGGTAGATACGTTAAATGATTTGTTAGAGTCTATTGTAACGCCAGTACTAGAAGTATCTCGCGTAGTGCGTTCTATTTCTGAGGGTGATTTGACCCAAAAGGTTGAAATCCATACTGCGGGTGATATTCTGGCTATGTCAAATGCCTTGAACTTGGCGGTAGATAACCTGAATGCCCTGTTGGGTGAAATCAATGATTCTTCGCTCATCGTAGGTTCGTCTTCTGAAGAGATGGCTGCTAAAGGATTGGAGATGAACAGGGTAACAGTAGATGTAGCCTTGGCCATGCAACAAATGGCAGAGGGTGCGCAAAACCAAGCTCTGAAAACAGACCAGGCCTTCAAGTTGATTGAAGAAATCATGAAGGCCACAAAAGAAACTGCGAACAAAGCTGATGTGGTGAACCGTTCTGCGGTGATGGGAGAGGAAACCTCTCAATTGGGTCTGAAAACTGTGGCCGAAGTGGTGCGCAACATGGAAGAAATTTCTTCTTCTGCCGCCTTGACTGCCAAAACCATTGAAGTATTGAGTACCCGTAGCCAGGAGATCTCTAAATCCCTTGGAGTAATTACTGACATTGCCGCTCAAACCAACTTGCTGGCTTTGAATGCAGCTATTGAGGCGGCTAGAGCTGGTGAGGCAGGACGTGGTTTTGCAGTAGTAGCCGAAGAAATACGGAAGCTGGCGGAAGGATCCCGTAAATCTGCAAGCGAAATCAGCACGCTGGTAGATGACGTGAAGAAAGATACTTCTTCCGCTGCCGCAGCAATTGCAACCATGGAGGGCCGGGTATTGAAAGGAAAGAATGCTACGTTTGAAGCATCCGGCGCCTTTAAAAACATTGCGACCTCCAGTGGTGAAACGCTACGTAGTGCCCAAGACATTCTGGTGTCTACTGAAGTACAGAAGACGTCTATTGGAGACGTAGTTAAATACGTGGAAGAAGTGGTAGCCATTGCGGAACAAACTGCTTCTGGTACACAACAAGTAGCGGGTACAGCCAAGCAATTGTCTACTTCCATGCAGGAACTGACCTCTTCCAGCCAGCGTCTGAATGACATTGCAGATGATCTGCAGATGAGTATTTCTGCCTTCAAATTGGTAAACGGAAACTTGGTTTACCCTAACCGCAACGCTCGTAAACTAACGGCTGTGCCAGCGCCAAGAAGACGTTCTTTCCCGGGAGACGACTTAGATGACAACGACTTCGGCACGAAACCAACCGTTAAGAAAACGATTAAAAACAGAGGCCAGGAATAATGGAATCTCAGAATATACGAGATAAAAAGGATGTTTCGGTAGTAGAGCGGGTACACCTCATTGTCTTTAAATTAGGCAATGAAGAGTACGGGGTTCGCATTGACCAAGTAAAGGAGGTAACTATTACCCCTGAAATTACCCGCATGCCCAAAACACCTTCTTTTATCAAAGGAGTATCCAACATTAGAGGAGACATTATAGCCATCATGGATCTGGAAGAGCGCTTCAGAATTGAGCGCCCTTCCGGCATGTTTACCCCGCATACGTATACCCTGGTAATGGAGGCGAAGGAATATACCATGGGGTTCATTGTGCATGAGGTGCCCCAATCTTTGACGTTGCCAGTCTCCAGCATTGACAAGGCTCCTACTTTTATTCAGGATATCAACATCAATGAAAACTTTATTGAAGGCATAGGAAAACACGAAGACCGGCTCATCATTGTGCTGGATATCTTCAAGATTCTTACCTCAGATGAAGTAATGCAATTGAAATCATAGTGCTCATATTTGACCTTATTACTTATGGAAATCACCGATAAAAAAAGAATACTAATTGTAGATGATTCTTTCTACATGCGCACTATGTTGAAAAACATGCTGTTAGATGCCGGTTATGATGTAGTAGGGGAAGCCCCGGACGGAAAAACGGCTTTGCAGATGGCGAAAGACAAAATTCCGGATCTGGTAACATTGGACGTGATTTTACCTGATAATACCGGTTTAGATGTTCTGAAAGGCATCAAACAGGATAATCCAGATATTAAAGTAGTGATAGTAAGTGCCGTTGGGCAGGAAGTGATTATGAATGAGGCTGCTGAATACGGAGCTTTACATTACATTATAAAGCCTTTCTCTGAAGACAAGGTATTGGAAGCCTTAAATAACGCTTTCAAAGAAGACTAAAAGAAACTGACTTAATATTTCCGCTACTCCGCCTTTCCGTGCAGCAGACGCAGCAAACAAAATTCAGGGTTTTAATTGGGAATACTTCCGCGCGCTCCAGAATGGTGCTTTCTGGCTTAATTGAAGCCGAGCCCCAACTTGAGGTGGTAGATACTGCCCAGTCCAGAGAAGAATTGCTTTACAAAGCAATGTCTTCCAAACCTGATTTGATTGTAACTCAATACGGGTTAACCTTAAGTGGGAATCTGCCTACGTTCAGGTCAGTGTATGGAGAGAAATCCTCTTTGGTATTAATGGTGGCCCAGAACAAGGCCACAGATTCTTTTTTCTCTTCCGCTACTTTCGGCCTGAAGGGGCAAAGACCGCTTCCGGGTCGTTTTACCGAAAACACCCTTAAAGAAGAAACTAAATCTGGGTTATTATCTAAACTCAGAGAGGTAGTGGTACATTATTCTTCAGAGAACCCATCTACCCGTATTTCCATTAACCGGGGTGCCGGTAAGGAGGTTTTCTATAAAAAGCCAGCTTTGGTGAAGAATCCGGAATCGGCTGCTCCTCTTTCTGTCGTGGTCATTGGGGGCTCTACCGGAGGCTCTGCCGCTTTGGAGTACCTGGTGAGAGATCTACCCGTCCTTCAACCAACGGTGGTACTGGTGGCTGTGCACATGCCTGAGAAGTTTACTAAACGTTTAGCGAAACGATTGCAGAAATTCACTCCTTGGCGAGTGGAAGAAGGTTACCAGAACATGGTGCTAACACCGGGTACAATAATAATAGCCCCGGGTGGGCAAGACATGCGGGTGAAAAGAAAGTCTTTGCGGCCGCATGACCTTACGGTTGAACTAGAACCTTCTTATGCCATGGATTCCCCATCGGTTGATGCTTTAATGGACTCTGCGGCCAAATGTTTTCACGGTCAGGTGCTTGGAATCATTTTGACCGGAATGGGGCAGGACGGAACTTCCGGGGCGCATGAGATAAGAAAACGAGGCGGTGTAGTGATCGCGCAGGATGAAGAAACCTCTACCATATTCGGGATGGCTAAAGCAGCTATAGAAAGTGGGGCAGTGAATGGCGTGTTCGCATTAGGTCAAATAAATTCCATCATTAACCGGTTTGTTTCAGACCGACATATGGGCTCTATGCTCAAAGAGAAGTTAGTAGGATGAAGTCGAGAGATCAGGAGTATAAAGAGATATTTATAGCCGAGGCTCTCGAGTATTATGATGCGCTTAACCGGCACATCAGTGATCTGGAGAAAGACCCTGAGAATGAACAGTTGTTGGCTGAGGTTTTCAGGTTGCTGCATAACCTCAAAGCCAATGCCAAAGCAATAGGGTATGAGGCTATTGCTGATGTTTCGCATAAATTAGAAACTGCATTTGGTTTAATCCGGAGCAAAGAACTTAGTTTCAGTGATGAAGTAGTGACGGTTCTGTTTGACGGGATTGACATGCTAGGGGAGATGATCACCGGCATTGACGGAACCAAAGAAGTGGAGCCAAGTCAGGAGCTTCTCCGAAACCTGGACATTGTCATCAACTCCTCAGCTGATAATAATGCTGAATTAACAAAGGTTCAGAAATACTATACCACCAAAAACCTGTCGCTTTCTGATCTGATTTACATCCAGATCAAGAAACTTGACCATTTACTGAATTTGGTAGGAGAGCTGATCATAGACCGTGATCGGATCTTGTCCATCAGTAAAGAACTGGATCACGACGACCTGAAAAACGTGAGTGCCCACCTATACCGCATCACGGAGGAGTTGCAGTACAGCGTGATGGATGCCCGGTTGGTGAACGTGGGTTCTTTGTTCAATAAATTCCCGCGCATTGTGCGGGACGTTGCGGTAGCAGAGAAAAAGGAAATCAACTTGGATATTATTGGTCAGGACATCCAGATTGACCGGAACATTCTTCAGATTATAACCGATTCCCTGCTACACCTGATGCGGAACGCTATTTCGCACGGGATAGAAAAGGCCGACGTTCGGAAAAAGGCAAAGAAAACGCCTCAGGGAAACATAACGCTTTCAGCCCAGAATGACCGTGATACGGTTATTTTGAAGCTGATTGATGACGGGAAAGGAATTGATGAAGAGGAAGTAAGGCGAGCCATTGTACAGCGGGGCTTTTTAACGGCTGATGCTGCGCAGGACCTCCGTAACACTGAGGTTTTGTCTTACTTGTTTGAGCCAGGGTTCTCCCTTGCCAAGGAAGTGACCGAAGTATCTGGCCGTGGGGTAGGATTGGATGTGGTGAAAAATGCCATCGATTCTATTGGGGGTCGTATTAAAGTAGATTCTAAGAAAGGCGAAGGAACAACGTTCACGCTTTTCCTACCTACATCTATTGCGGTAAAAGGTGCATTGTTGTGCCAGGTAGAGGAAAACTTCTACGCCATACCGTTAATGCACACAGATTCTGTGGTGGCTTTGCCAACCAGCGAATTACACGAGGTAGGAGATCTGTTAGTAGCTGACATCAACGGAGAGACCATAACCATTGTCTCACTAAAAGAAATGTTCAATACTGACCTAAACGACTACAGCGTTAAGAAGAGCAACTTAGAACATGATGTACAGAACATCATTATTGTGACCTACAATAACCGGAAACTTGGGCTGATCGTGGACAAGCTGCTTCGGCAGCAGGACATTGTGATCAAGGCCCTAAGTAAACCGGTCAATACTATTGAGATTTACGCGGGGGTTACCCTCTTAGGATCGGGCAAGGTGTGTCTGGTACTGGATGTGGCCGCTATAACTCGCTACTTTATAGCCAGAAGATAAGCGCTGATGGGAAATAAAAAATTTAATGCCTGATTCATGGAGCTTCAAGTAAATGAACTAGAGCGGGATATCATCAAAGAAATCCTGAACATTGGACTTGCCCGGGCAGCTGACTCGTTTGCAGTGATTGCCAAAGACCGTGTGCTGTTAAAAGTACCTGATCTGCAGTTGATGGAAGCGGAAGAGCTTCTAAAGATTGTAAGAGCCTACGAAAACTCGCACACCATCATTCAGTCAGATATTAAAGGGGAGCTGAATGGTTCCACTTTAATGCTGTTTTCTGAGCTGCATGTGGAGCAACTATCCAAAGTATGTTTGGGCATGACCGTGAAAGGAAATGAACCGCTCACCGAGATGCAGGAATCACTTCTGTTGGAGGTGAGCAACATCATCACCGGAGCTCTTGTAACGCAATTAGCTAATATTTTGAAGGCTAGTATTTACGGCTCTCCGCCGGTAGCTCCCAAGCATGACATTGCAGAATCTTTGAAAGGTATCTTTACAGACCATCCTTTGTTTCAGCCACTGGTGTTCACAGTAATCACCCAATTCACCAATAACTCTAAAATGGTTGAGTTGCCCTTGCTTCTATTCTTTGACACCAACACCTTTATCAAAATATTAGAGATCATCCGGTCCTACAACTTCCTGACTAAATAAGGGGAAGGACCATTTTTTCTACAAGCGAAAGAGCCGCCCAGCGCGGCTCTTTCGCTTGTAGGACAGCTACAAAAGGATGTTTAATGCTCCTTTTACAGAAAAGGGTATCAAAACGATACTTCTCTCATCCTTTCCAATCCAGTATCTTTTTTGTTGTTTTGCGCGTCTGAACATATTACTGACTTAGAAAACGCTTATGGACGCTTTAGGAAGACATATACTGGTAGAGTTTTACAACTGCTCACCGGAGTTGATGAATGATGTGGTGCACATTGAAAACAGTATGGTGGCCGCTGCTGAGACTGCTGGTGCCACCGTCATCAACAGTACCTTTCACCACTTTTCTCCTTATGGCGTTTCTGGCGTAGTGGTTATCCAAGAGAGCCATTTAGCCATTCATACCTGGCCTGAGTACGGGTATGCCGCCGTTGACTTGTTTACCTGTGGTGACTCCGTTGACCCATGGGTTTCCTACAACTACTTAATTGAAGCGTTCAAAGCCAGCCATGGTTCTTCTATGGAGTGCTTACGCGGTCAGCAAAGACTCCTGAACCGCACTGACTTCACCGTTGAAGCTCGTGATTCCGGACAGCAGATTGCCCCTATTCCCAAAATTACCCGTGATGTGTGGTTTACCGAGCGGGACGAGAACATTGCCCTTTCTTTAAAACATACTGGTACTCAGCTTTACAAAAAGCAGTCGCCTTACCAAAAGGTGGAGGTGTTTGAGACCTTGGCCTATGGCAACATGCTCACATTAGATGGCATGGTGATGTGTACCCAGAAAGATGAGTATGTGTACCACGAGATGATCACGCACGTACCAGTCTTCAGCCACGGAAACGTAAAACGCGCCTTGGTGATTGGGGGAGGAGACGGCGGAACCGTTCGGGAACTGCTACGCCATGACTGCATTGAAGAAGTGGTGCTAGTAGAAATAGACGAACTGGTGATTGAAGCTTGCAAAGCGCATTTACCTGAAACAGCCAGTGCTTTCGGCAACCCAAAGCTGAAGCTTTTGGTGGAAGACGGGATAAAATACATACAGGAATGTGCCGATAGCGCCTTTGACCTAATCATTGTAGATTCTGCGGATCCGGTTGGCCCGGGAGAAGGATTGTTTACTGTTGAGTTCTACACTCAGGTGCACCGCTGTCTTACCGCTGAAGGGGTGATGATCACGCAGAGCGAATCGCCTAGATTTAACACCAATGTCTTCGTGGAGATCTTTGACACCTACAAAGGAATTTTTGGGCAGAACAATGTGCACTGCTATCTGGCTGCCATTCCAACATACCCAACCGGTACCTGGAGCTTTTCTTTCAGCTCTAAAGGAAGCGTGCACCCCAAGAAATTCAACCTGGAAACTGCGGCTGCCTTCTCCCAAGCACAAGGTCTTCGGTACTACAATGAAGACATCCATGTAGCGGCCTTCGCCTTGCCAAATTTTGTAAAAGAGTTACTTTCCTCTAAAGCATAGAAGTATGAGTATTAAGATGCCCACCATGTGCGAGTCAAAGCACTCCAAGATTTCTTCCTTTGACCAGAATGGCGTAGGAGAAGTAGGAAGCGGTTTGTTTGGTCTTCCTTTTACCCAGGAAGAGTCTGAGGTAGTAATTTTTCCCATTCCGTGGGAAGTGACGGTTTCTTATAACGCAGGTACTGCTGAAGGTCCTGCCGCCGTTCGCGACGCCTCACCACAGCTAGACCTTTTTGACCCGGAGTTACCTAATGCCTGGCACCTGGGTATTCACATGCCGGTTGTACCAGAAGATTGGGCACAGGAAAGCCAGCGTTTGAGGGAGAAAACCGAAGCCTATATTGAGTGGCTGGAAACCGGAAGCAAAGGCGATTCATCAGTACATGACGCTACCATTGAAGAAGTAAACCGCATAGGCGAAGCGCTTTTGCAGTGGTCTAAAAAGGAGACCTTAGCTTTACTGAATCAAAACAAACTGGTAGGTGTATTAGGCGGCGACCACAGTACACCACTGGGTTTTATGCATGCTTTGGCCGAAAAGCACGAAGAGTACGGCATTCTTCAAATAGACGCGCACGCTGACTTGCGTGATGCTTATGAAGGATTTACCTATTCCCACGCCTCCATCATGTTTAATGCCCTGAAAATTCCGCAGGTAAAAAAGCTGATTCAGGTAGGCATCCGGGATTTGTGTCAGGCTGAGGCTGAGTTGGTAGATCAATCCAATGGAAGAATTACCACCTTTTATGATTCAAAGATCAAAACCAAAATGTATGAAGGCAATTCCTGGCGGAAGCAGTGTAAGAAGATCATTGCGCAATTGCCTCAGAAAGTATACATCAGCTTTGACATAGATGGGTTGGATCCTAAGCTTTGCCCGGGAACAGGCACTCCGGTTCCTGGGGGGTTTGAGTTTGAAGAGGCGGTGTATCTCATCAAGGCTTTGGTAAGATCTGGTCGCGAGATCATTGGGTTTGACTTGTGTGAAGTGGCACCCGGAGACACTGAATGGAACGGGAACGTGGGCGCACGCCTCTTGTACAAACTCTGCAACTGGATGGCCGTATCTCAAAAAAGATTAGAAGCTTCTTTATAACCTATAAGCAAACACTATGGGATTCATCCTCAAGATTATCATTACGGGCATTGTGGCGCTGGTACTGGCCCAGTTTTTTCCAGGCGTTTCTATTGACGGGATATCCAGCGCTATTTTATTAGCACTGGTTCTGGCACTGTTAAATGCTGTAGTGAGGCCAATTTTGGTGTTTCTCACCATTCCCATCACCATCATGACGTTGGGTTTGTTTTTGCTGATCATCAACGCCATCATCATATACTTAGCTGATTATCTTCTGGATGGATTCGATATCAATGGAATTATAACTGCCATTTTATTTGGCTTGGTGCTTTCCATAGTAACTTCAATCATTGATTTCATTCTGTAGTTTACAACTGTTTTTGCTAAATTAATTAGAAAGCCCGGAAGCAATTCTGGGCTTTTTCTATTTTTATTGGTGTAGAGGCAAAAGGATAAAGCTGTTTTTGCTGTATTTTTGTGAAAAGTAGTTACAAATGGGAGTAAGGGAAGCACGGGAAGTTCTGAAGCAGTATTTTGGTTACGATCAGTTCAGACCGGGTCAGGAAGATATCATATCAAACGTACTGGAAAAGCGAGACACGGTAGTGTTGATGCCAACCGGGGGCGGTAAATCTGTGTGTTACCAGGTGCCAGGCTTGGTGATGCCCGGCCTCAGTGTTATAGTCTCCCCTTTGATTGCCCTGATGAAAGACCAGGTGGAAGCCTTGTTGGGTAACGGTGTAAATGCTGGGTACCTGAACAGCTCTCAGTCTACTAAAGAACAGCAGTTAATTGAGCAGCAATGCTTTGACGGTCGCTTGAAAATGCTGTATGTTTCTCCAGAGAAACTTCTTTCAGCAGGCTTTTTTTCCTTTTTGAAGCGCCTTCAAATAAATCTCTTCGCCATTGATGAGGCGCACTGTATCTCTGCCTGGGGACATGATTTTCGGCCGGAGTATTTGCAGCTGAAGAACCTGAAACTCCAGTTTCCGGAGGTGCCTATCATAGCCCTGACCGCCACTGCTGATCGTCTTACACAACGGGACATTCTTACCCAGCTTTACCTTCAGGACCCTAAAGTATTTATTTCCTCGTTTGACCGTCCTAACATTCACCTTCAGGTGCAGCCGGGGCAGAAACGCATGGAAGCTATACTGGACTTTCTGGAGGAGCGTCCCTTTCAGCCCGGTATCATTTACTGCCTCAGCCGGAAAGCCTGTGAGTCACTGGCTGCCAAACTGAAGGAGAAAGGTTACAACGCAGATTATTACCATGCAGGCTTATCGGCTAGAGACCGGGAGCAGGTGCAGGAAAAATTCCTGCAGGATAACATCCAGATCATGTGCGCCACCATTGCTTTTGGGATGGGGATTGACAAGTCAAACGTGCGCTGGGTTGTTCATTACAACCTCCCAAAAAACCTGGAAAGCTATTACCAGGAAATTGGGAGGGGAGGACGTGACGGAGCACCTGCCGAGGCGCTGCTGTTTTACAGCTTAGCTGATGTCATGACCCTGCGAGACATTGTGACCCAAGGTGAAAACAGCAAAGAACAAGCCTTGTCCTTAGCGAAGCTGGATAGAATGCAGCAATTTGCTGAAAGCACCAGTTGCCGCCGTAAAACCCTGATGCACTACTTTGGGGAGGAATATTCCCGTGATTGCGGGAACTGTGACATCTGTGACAATCCGCCTACGTCATTCAACGGAACTGAACTGGCGCAGAAAATTTTATCGGCGGTAGCCCGAACGAAAGAAACGATAGCTTCTGCGCAAGTAGTTGATATTCTTCGTGGCTCCCGCAACCAGCTTACGTTGACCAGAGGCTATGACCAGTTGAAAACCTTTGGAGCCGGCAGGGAAGTACCCTCACAGGATTGGCAGCGGTACATTCATCAGCTTATCAACCAGGGTATACTGGAGGTAGCGTATGATGAGCATGGTGCCTTGAAGTTAACCAATGCCAGTCAAGAAGTTCTTTTCAAAGGTAAAAAAGTGGAACTGGTTAAATTCCAGGCGCCGCTTCCCAAAGAAGAGAAAGAAAAGCGGCAGAAGAAATCAAGAAGTGGGGTGGAGACAGCCTTATTTGAGCATTTAAGGCAACTCAGAAAGCAACTGGCCAGTGAAAGGAACATTCCGCCGTACGTGGTTTTTACAGATAATACTTTGCAGGAGATTGTGGAGCAGCGACCCACAAACAAACCTGCTTTCCTGTCTATTTCCGGGGTGGCTCAGGCCAAGTACGAACAGTATGGTGAAATCTTCATCAATTCCATTTTGAGTTTTCTGGCCCAACAAGCAGAACAGCAACAAGCTAAAATCAAAGGGACTACGCATCTGGTCACCTATGAACTGCTTCGGCAGGGCAAAACTCCAGAAGAGATCTCTGAGCAGCGGCAAGTGCAATTGACCACTATCTACTCCCATTTAGCTACTTTGTACCAGCAAGGCTACGACATTGATTTGAAACCATACTTGTCTGACTGGGAGTACAGTAGGGTGCGAGAGGCAATCCTTAAGACCAAGCAGACTGCGGCTATGAAGCCAATTTTTGAATATCTGGAAGGAGAAATAGATTACATGAAAATCAGACTTGGAATTGGTCGGTTCAACAAGGAGAATGGATAAAGTTTATCCTTGTTCTATCAACAAGGTGAAAGGAAGGTAGTTTTGCTTCTAATTTCAAATAAGTAGTAAAAAGCAAGCTTTCAGGAGTTTGCCCTAAAACAAAGAAGGCCGGTTACTAAGTAACCGGCCTTCTTTGTTTTAGGGCATTTTATTTATTTTAATGCAATAGGATCTGTCAATCCATCTGGGTCATTAGAAACATACCCTTGGGAATTAACTCTTCCTCCGGTTAGTGCAAGAATACCAGCTACGTGCGGAGCAGCGTATGAAGTACCGTTACCAGTAGTGTACCCGCCACCTTTCCAGGTAGTTTGGATATTAGTGCCTGGAGCAGAGAATTTTACAGAAGCTCCAAAGTTAGAAGAAGGACTGAATCTTCCGTAAGAGTCCATGTTGGACACAACAAATACGTTTGGCGCGATCACACGAGCAGGAGAGTCGTCCTTGCAATCAATGTAGCTGTTACCAGAGGCAACGGCAATGAAAATACCGCGAGCGGCTGTTTTCTTTACCAGGTCATCTAACATGGTAGAAGCAGAAACGCGTAAGCTCATGTTTACTACGTCCCCTGGATTCCCGTACTTATACACGTGATTCAAGGCAGAGTAGATACGTGTAAGGGTGCCGTAACCAGTATTGTCAAATACACGAAGGGCTACAATTGAAGCATTGGCAGCAACTCCTACAACGCCAATGTTGTTGTTTTTTGCTCCAATGATACCGGCAACGCCAGTTCCATGACCATATCCATCTTCATAAGAAGCATCTCCATAGATAAAGGATTTGCTACGGGTTTTATCCACGTTTAAATCTGGGTGGCTTGACTGTACACCAGAATCAATAACCCAAACTGTCTTACCTGTACCATCACCATACCCAACCCGAGAAACACCCCAAGGAATTACCTGGGTAGAAGTGCTGGAAGTAGTAGTTGTGGTAGTAGAGGTACTTGCAATTGGAGAAGAGGTATTGAAAGTGGATGTTTTAGGAGAACCTTTTCCAAGCATCACTGCTTGGTCTGGTTCAATAAAAGCTACATTTTGGTCTGCTCTGAGACGGGCTATCTCATCTTTGCTGAAAGAACCGGAAAAACCGTTGAATGCTCCCTGAAATACTTCGCGGGCACGACTACTCTCTAATCCATTTTTCCCTAAAACCTTTTCGCGAAGCGATTTGCCGGATAAAAGGTTATTGTCTTTTAAAACAACAATGAACTTCCCTTCAATGGTTTTTGAAGAGGCAGTTGGTTCTGCAGGAAGAATAGCTGATTCTTCCACTAATTCATCCTGCTGGCAACCTGACATGGAAAACACCGAAGCCAAAGCAAAAAAGGAGACAGCTTTTTTAAACGTAGTTCTATTCATACACTTGTTTGTTAGTAGAAAATACCCATAAATAAAAGAAGATTTATACCCGCTGAGAAACTCAAAAATGGCGGTTGATATTCAAATGTAATAAATAATCCTACTAAGGCAAAGAGTTTGGATTAAATAATGAACTGATAATAAATAAGTTATATATAGTTATAAATAGATGTTTATCTTCAAAATTCTACTTATTTACTTGTTGGTAAGAATCTTGAGTTTCAAAAACACAATAAAAATGAAATAAAATTAATTTCTAATCTTATAACTTTGCCAAAAATGTTAGTTGTTTGCTAAAGAATTAGTACTTTTACTTTGCCAAACAAACAACAGAGAATCATATGCTTAGCACTAATCTTAAATATCTTAGAAAACAACTTAATCTAACCCAGGTACAGCTTGCCGAAAAGTTAGAAATTAAGCGTTCCTTGATTGGTGCCTATGAAGAAGGGCGGGCAGAACCTAAACTGGCTACCCTTATGAAAATGGCACAGGTGTTTCAGTTGTCAGTAGATGAGTTGATCAACCCTGATTTACCCAATACTTCAAAAAACGGGAATTCTAAGCGGCAGTCTAACGTGAAGGTATTGTCCATTACTGTAGATGCTCAGAACCGTGAGAACATTGAATTAGTACCTTATAAAGCCAGTGCCGGCTACCTAAATGGATACTCAGATCCGGAATTTATGGAAGAGCTTCCTAAGTTTCGGCTTCCTATGATTCAAAGCCCGGGTACGTACCGTGCTTTTGAAATTAAGGGAGACTCCATGTTGCCTATACCATCCGGTACTGTGATTGTAGGACGTTACGTTGAGCAGTGGCAGGAAATAAAAGACGGTACACCTTGTATTGTGGTTAGTCTGCAGGAAGGCATTGTTTTTAAACGTATCTACCACCAGCATAAGCAGACTTCGTTGCGATTACACTCAGACAATCCCAACTATGAACCTTATGACGTGGCTTTGGATGACATCGTTGAGTTATGGGAGGCAAAAGCCTACATAAGTACTACTTTCCCAATGGCTGAGATTTCATTGGATAAACTTACTTCTCTGGTGCTTGACTTACAACAAGAGGTTAAGAAACTGAAAACCGCCAAATAAGACGTTTACCTTTCAATGTAAGGGCCGTTTAGAAACTGTTTTTCATAAAGCAGCTTCTAAACGGCCTGTTTCTTTATATAGTAATCACATAATAAACTTCAAAGGCGTGGGTACGTATTTACTCTAAACCCAAACTGCTTATCTCATGATAAAAGTGATTCCCGCCACTGAAAGACACCACGCCTCGCATGGCTGGCTTGACTCCTATTTCCTTTTTTCCTTCTCAGACTACTATGACATGGAGAACGTGCAGTGGGGGCCGCTGCGGGTTTTCAACGATGATTATATAAAAGCCAAAAATGGTTTTCCTGAACACCCTCACTCAGAGATGGAGATTGTCACCATTGTGCTGGAAGGAGAGGTCACCCATACCGATAGCTTAGGGAATAATACGGTTATTCATGCAGGAGAAGTACAGCGGATGTCCACTGGTACGGGAGTACGTCATGCTGAACACAACCACGGGGACACAGATCTACACCTTTACCAACTTTGGTTTTTCCCCAATAAAAAAGGCCTGACACCTTCCTATGAACAGAAAGCAATTGACTTTACTGGTGAAAAGAATCAATTGATACCGTTAGTAACCGGTCAGAAAGTATTGGAAGATGTGGTGTACATCAACTCCAACTCTACTATTTACCATGCTAATTTAAATGAAGGGAAAGAAATAGATTTCAAGACCTTCCCAATTAGAAAAGGACTAATCTATGTTACCTCGGGTGAGTTATTTGTGAACGGAATTCAGGTGCAGAAAAATGATCAGGTACGGTCAGCAGATATTGACGCATTGCGGATTCAGGCTACCGCAGACAGTTCCTTTATATTAATCGACTTACCTGGCGTAGAAGCCAATTATTAATTGTAATAAATTCAAAACAGAAAAGCGGGTTCTTTTTTCAAGAGCCCGCTTTTCTGTTATATAATGTTCTTGTTATTGAGCAAAAAATTAGATACGATTCTCCTTTTAGCTCTTTTTTCATAAATGAGGCTCTAAATAGAGCACCATATTAGTAGTAGTAATTTTGATGAAGTTGTTTATAGGGTAAGTGGATAAACTTAAGCCTCAAAATCATTAAACCGTATTTGCCGTAATATAAATAGTAGGTTTACCATATCTTTGGCAAAGAAGTTAGGTGAAAACCTATTATAGAATGGCTAAAAAACTACTCTCATTTCCCATCATTATTGTAAGCTTGTTCCTGTTTGGAACACCACAGGAAAGCAATGGATATGGTGTACTTACCCATCAAGCTATTATTGATGTAGCCTGGCAACCCTCCATTGTTCCCCTCCTGAAGAAACGATTCCCTAAAGCAACTAAAGAAGAACTGATCAAAGCCCATGCGCACGCCTATGGTGGTGCTATCATACAGGATATGGGGTACTATCCTTTCGGGAATACCTTTTTCACTGATCTTACCCATTACGTTAGAAGTGGTGATTTTACAATTGCCCTGCTGGAAGAGGCACAAACCTTAAATGAATATGCGTTTGCCGTTGGGGCTTTAGCTCATTATTATGCAGACAATTATGGGCATCCTATAGGGACAAACCGGTCGGTGCCCTTGGTATACCCAGAGTTAAAGGCGAAGTTCGGTGAAAGTGTCACCTATGAAGAAAATCCCATCGCCCACATCAAAATGGAATTTGGGTTTGATGTTCTGCAGGTGGCCAGAGGTAATTATGCCCCTGAAGCATATCATGACTTTATTGGCTTTGAAGTCAGCCAGGAGTTGCTGGAGCGTGCTTTCAAGAGAACGTATGGGCTGGAGTTAAGCAGTTTGTTTGTGAGTTTAAAACTTACAATTGGTTCGTTCAGAAGATCAGTAAGTACTTTGATACCAAGTTTAACGAAGGCTGCCTGGAACCTCAAAGCTTCCGAAATCAAGAATGCAAAGCCAAGTCTTACACGGCGGCAGTATCTGTATAGGATTAATAAAACAAAATATCACCAGCAATGGGGGAGAGAGTACCAACAACCAAACCTATTTGAGAAATTTCTGAGTTGGCTTCTACGGGTGCTACCTAAGGTGGGGCCTAACCGTACCTTTACCTTCAAGCCACCTACTCCTGAAGCAGAAAAGCTTTTCATGGAAAGCTTTAATGTTACTTCTGAAAAGTTTGCCATTGGTCTGTCTGATTTACCTTCTACGGTAACTTCGCTTACAAATACAGACTTAGATACGGGGGACCGTACAAAGCACGGGAATTATGGTAAAACTGATGAGACGTATGCGGAATGGCTAAAATATCTCAGCAAAGGCGATTTCTCTACCTGTAGCCAAGAACAAAAACATAACATTTTAAAATTCTACACCAAAGCAAGCGCCCCTAAATCAAATGACAAAAAAGCCCTTGAGGATTGGGAGAAAACAAAAGAACTACTGTCTGAATTAAAATATACAAAATAAAGTTTATAATTTAGTTAATTGTTAAATTTATTTATCAGTGATAATACTTATTAGCTAGGTCTTTTAGTGTTTAAGGTTTGTTATTTATTGATTTATAAGTAGTGTAAATAACACAGTAAAAAACTCCAAATGAAGGTGGAATAAAAATCAAAAGAGGCAGCTATTCCAATAGCCGCCTCTTTTAATATATGTTTTATAATAGGGGTATGGTTTGTACTTATTAGAAAGCAGATTACATCTCTTCTACATTTTCTTCCTCCAGTAATGGATTGACTGCAAGTAAATCTCCTGTCACTGTAGGGGCATTGTGCAGCCATTGCGTCTCCATGGTTTTACTGGTTCGGGCTCCAAGTTTCTTGAGCAACTCTACTTTTTTGAGCAGATTACCGTTACCATCAGATAATTTGTTCATGGCAGCATGGTACTTCTGCTGACTCCTGTCCAGATTCACCCCTATGTCTTTGAGGTCTTCCAGGAAATTGGAAAACTTATCATATAACTTTCCACTTTCTTCCGCTATCCGTAAAACATTTCTTTTTTGGCTTTCCTGCTTCCAAACACTGGCTACTGTTCTTAGGGTGGCTAATAGGGTAGAGGTAGTAACAAAAACAATGTTGCGGTCAAGCGCTTCCAAAAACAGGTCGCGGTCGTGCTGAATGGCCAGGTTAAATGCTGGTTCTATGGGTATATACATCAACACAAAATCCGGGGAGTGTATTCCGTGGAGGTGTTGGTAGTTTTTGCGGCTCAGATCAGCAAAGTGTGTCCGGATGGATTGCACGTGGCTTTTCAAGTGCAACTGCTGTTGTAACTCATCTTCGCAGTTGCAATAAGCATCATACGCCACTAAACTTACTTTAGAGTCTATGATGAGGTGCTTGTTGTCTGGTAAGTCAATGATAACGTCAGGACGGAACACCTTGGCATCATCATGCTGCATCACCTGCTCACGGCGGTAATGTACGTTCCGCTCCAACCCTGATTTCTCCAAAAGATTTTCCAGCAAATACTCACCCCAATTTCCCTGGGCTTTTTTCTCGCCTTTTAGCGCCCTGGTAAGGTTTAGCGCATCCTGGCTCATCCGTTGGTTCAGGCTGGCCATATAGGTAATCTGTTCTTTTAATGAGGTGGTGTCTTTCAGGGATTTTTCATAGGTCTGTTCCACCTTGCTTTCAAATTCCTTTATCCGTTCCTTCAAAGGAGAAAGCACCTGTTCCAGGTTTTCGGCTGAGGTTTTTCTAAAATGCTCGGCATTGGTCACCAGCACTTGATTTGAGACCTGGGTGAATTGCTGCATGAAAGTATCCCGAAGCTGAGATAATTCGGCCCTTTCATCAGAGAGTTTTTGCTTGAGGTGGTAAATATCGTTTTCGGCCCGGGTAACCTCTGCGTGTAATTCCATCACTTTGCTGTTCTCCTTACGGAATTGCTCCTGCAATTTTAGTACCTCGACTTGCGCTACTTCCTGCTGCTTCAAGGCAAATACCCGCTCAGCCTCCTGGTTTTGCAATGTGGTGCGCAAGGCTGAAAGTTTGGCCTGCACCAAGAAATAGGAGAGGATTGCTCCTATGAGAAAGGCGAGTAAAGAAAGGGTTACATCCATAGCTGTATTGTGAATCAGGAAAATCAACACCTAAAGATAAACTAAAAGTGCCCAAGCCTAAAACTATTCGCAAATAGTAATAGAATTAGTAGAGTTGAACTGTAGTTTACATGCACATCAGAAAAGAACATTTGCTTAATTTACCTAAACTAACTGTTTATAGTATATGAGGTATAAACATCAAATCTAGGTGATTAATAATTTTGCTAATCCTTTTAGGTTTAAGTGTGGCAAATTAAGTTATTCTCTTTTTAGATAATACATCAACTTCCATCTTTATGGCTAACTAGTATTATATCTTTCAGAAGGTCAAATACAATTAATTTTTCCTGTAAAGGTCTTTTACATAGCTTCTTACCTTTTTCTGAAAAATTTACGGATGCATAATAGTACTTTATTTTTTATCCCCGTATAAATACGCTCTGTGGAAAATAAAAAACTAATTACCAGGTTCTTAGCTTAAATAAATTGCTTTCTTATCAATAGGTAAAAACAAGTAGTCTACATACCTTTCATAACAGCAAACAACAAGATGATGAAACCAGAAACTAAAAATACCATCAAAGCTGAGATAGCTGACTTGAAAGCTAATCTAAACGGGCAACAGGAAAAACTCACGCACCTGATAGACATCATTGATCAGGAAGAGACAGGTAATACGCAGGTAAAAGAAGAACAAGCTGAGGGTAGAGCTTCTTCATTCGACTTTAAATTAGACAGAGTATCACGCAAAGATATCACCAGAGATGAGTTGAAATCAATTTTAGAACGGATGCAGGATCTAAGCCACGCTAAACACCCTGAAATTGAAATCTACATTACCAATGTGGAGTCAGAAACCAATGAACCTGTCACACTAACCACGTCACACATTGGAAAGGGAATCAGGTTTGACGATACTATCTCCATCAATGATCACACCAAAAGGTTGGTAGGAGACTTTAAGATAGAATTCAACGAGGATGGAATTCAGGATATAAGTGCTAAGTACTATAAGGCGTTCTGGAACAACCATAAAGAGTAAAACAAAAGGCTCCTTGCCTAAGAAGCCTTCTTCAAAACAAAAGGCTCCTTAGGCAAGGAGCCTTTTGTTTTGAAGAAGGCTCTATCAATTAAAATTAAAAATGTACAAATTGTATTTATAGTTAATAATCATTACAATTTGTTCATCACTATCAAGAGAAAACCTAGAGTAAAGAATGAGATTAGTAGTAAGGCCAATTTCTGAGCGACGGAGGATGGTTTTTCCTCTTCTGAGTAACCAAAGACCAAAGCTGCCAAGGATTCGGAAGCTTCTTTCAAATAATTTTTCATTATAAGTGTTGGTTGGGAAGGTAGTAGGACATTACCCAAAATATTGAGTAATTAAAAATGCTTAATTATTATTAATAAATTACTATAGTATAATTAATTTATTTTTATGTTAACTTAGGTATGGTTCTATTAAAAGCTCACAATTATGGTAGTTATATTAAAATAAGCCAATTGCAAAAGGTGTTTGGATTTTTTTTAGCATTAATCTTTGTTCGATTTGTTCATCCTTAAACTTTCTGTATTACTTGTTGTGTTTAGACGAAACAAGGAAGGTTAGTTACCTTAAGTATAGTGAATTTGTTACCCGAATGGGGGATGTATGTGACTATATTGTCGTTACCTTCAACAAGCAGAACATACAGCCTGTTTGTTGTTTAACTATTCATGAAAGTACTTTTACATAAAAATAAAGACTTAAAGCATTTCATCCGCCGGAAATTATGGGAACCGGTGCTGGAACTTGTGAAGCAAGGAATCACTCCGCACCAGATGGCTTTGACCATTACTTTAGGTGCCGGCTTTGGAATTATTCCTTTCATAGGGCTCACTACCATTCTGTGTACCTTTTGGGCGCTTCGGTTAAGGCTGAATGTAGCCTTCACTATTTTGATTGGCTACTTAATGCAGCCTGTGCAATTGGCGCTGTATGTACCCTTTGTAGAACTGGGGCAAAGTATCATTCCAATAGCACCCATTCCTTTTTCGCTGGATAAACTTACTAGTATGTTTCGGGCCGACTGGCTCAATGCTTTACAGCAGCTGTGGCTCGCGAATATGGTAGGCATCATGGCTTGGCTATTATGCTTTATTCCCTTCGGTTTTGCCTTATACTTTTCAAGTAAACAGGTGTTAAGCCGGGTACTTCCGGTGCAACAGGTTGCATAGCATTTTCTTCCCTTTTCTTGTGGCAAGAAGGCTACGCAGCAACATTAGTTATTTCTTGATTGGTGCTAGTAATATAATTTGTGGAGATTTTCTATAAACGGCTCTATAAAACTCCTGGCTTTAGAAGGAATTAATTGTGAGGTAAGCACTCAAGTGATACACATTGTAATGTACTTTCCAGGTGCACCTAGATAAACATCTTAATTAAAGAGGCGGATGATTATAATACTAAGACCACAGATATAAGCATATAAGCGCTTATACCTGTGGCTTTTGTTTATGGTGGCTTTTCTCAAAATCAAGCTAAAAACCATCAAAAGTTTCTTTACTGCTTTTATTAATTCTAAGGATTTACTGAAGTGAGTATAGGCAATGATATGACAGAAGGTTTATAGCTGTTTGCCAGAACTCTGAAGCAAAATGCCTTTTCCTAATGGAGTTCAAAGCTGGTTTTTATCAGGTGTTTTCCAGAAGCTTGCCGCAAACTATTTATTTACATTAAATAGGGTTTTTTGAGGCTAATACTGTCTATAGCTAAGTAGACCTTAAAAGGATTGAGAGAGGGTCTATTTACTAATCTTGGTCAGACCTAAAGCCCCTTTCTTTTTAGCGCTACTTAGTTCATATACATGAAACTTCTCCTGGCATTTTCTTTTCTTCTCTTTTTCTCCATCACAGGTTACCCTCAAAAAACTATAACTCCTGCTAAAATAGGTACAACCTATGGCAAGAAAATAAAAACCACTAACACCATAAATAGATCGGAGCTTACCTTAAAGCTAACGCATCAAAAAGAGTTCAGGGGCAAGATAGAAGGAAAGGTGACAGAGGTTTGCCGCAAGAAAGGGTGTTTTATGAATTTAAAGCAAGAAACGGGGGAGCCAATAGTGGTCTTCTTCAAAGACTACGCTCTCTTCATGCCGCAGGACATTGTGGGCAGAACAGTGGTGGTGGAAGGGACTGCTGTGAGGAAAGAAACTTCGGTAGAGCAACTTCTGCACTTTGCACAGGATGCCGGGAAGAGTAACACAGAGATTTTAAAAATCACCAAACCAAAACTGGAAGTTGAAATTACCGCCGATGGAGTGTTGGTAGTGAAGTGATAGAAATTTGGTAGATAAATCTAAATCAAAGTCTTATGCACGTGCCACAGTCAAATATTACAAGAATACTTCCGCTGGTTGCTTTTTCAGGTGGGTTCTTCCTTTTTTCTCATTATGTTTTACACCTGCTCTTCGGGCAGCAAACAGGAAAGATTCTGTGGAATGCCATGGAGAGCCCTTTAAGAAGAATTGATGGGGCTATCTTTTCCGCAGCATTCGCCACCATTGACCTTACCCTGATCTTACTCATAATTGCCTATTCACCCAAAATGAAGCCCCTGAAGTATGCCGCTCTATTTTTTGGAGTGGTAGCATTTCTGGCCTCTATGACTGGCTTTCTTGCTTTCACTGTAACAAGCCAAATGGTTTTGTATGCCATGCCAGTTGCTTGCCTTACCATGTTTGCCAGCGCCATTCTTCTGAGCATCACCTCTATCCAATCAAAGGTGCTGCCTGCCTGGATGAGGGTTGCACTTATGGCTTTTGGTATTTGTACAGCCCCGCTGGGGATTATTCTTCCATGGCTGAAAGTAAAAATCCCAATGTATGTTTTATTTGAACTGCATTTTTCACCTATGGGCATTCTCTGGATGAGCATTGGCGTTTCTTTGGCTTTGGAAAACAGGAAGCTGAGAAAAATCCTAGCCAAACGGATTGAGGCTCTCCATGCCAGTACCTTTGCCAAATAGTTAGCCTCTAGCGCAAATGCTCTTATAGGCGCAGTACTGACAGGTTTCCAAATCATTGGTTTTACGGATGGGCTCCTCAGGGTTCAGCATCCTAATCACCAGATCTTTCAAAAGTCGTTCAGAAGTCTCCATGAAGTCAGCAGGGGCGCCAAGGGCATCCATAAAAGGTAGTTCAGAAGTGAGCACTCCCGCCCCTAAGTTCCGGAAGGAGATAATACCCGCCTCAAAATCATAGCTGGCCTTAGGCAGGTTCAGGACTTTGCTTTCCAATAAACTACCTTTCTGAATCTCTTTAGCCAGAATATACCGGTATAACCATAGTTGTCGCACTTTGTCCAGGTGGCGGTCATTAAGGAGAGAGGTTTCCAACTCCTCCGGGTTGACTTTAAGGTTTTTGGCTTCTACTTTGCCCGTCTTATAGTCAATTACCCGTAAAGTATGCCCACTAAGGTCTATACGGTCAGCTTTACCCGCGATGCGTACCGGAACTTTCTCGCCTGAGGGTAGTTTTACCTCCATTTCGGTGAGGAGTGTTTCTTCCAGTTGCAGAATGTAAAGGGGAAGTTCCTCTGAATCACGTAGGCCTGCCAGGTAGCGGGTGAGCAATTGCACCGCTACTTTGTAGAGAATAAGGTTCATGCCTTGCTCCGGCAAATTGCCCAACGTGCCTCGCCTGAATTCCAGTTGTACCTTCTTTGGCAAGTTCGCCAGCATCACGTCCACATCGGCTTTCTCAATGGGGCGGGCTTCTTCTGCGAAAGGTCTGAAATAATCTTCCAGCACCTGGTGCACAATCGTCCCGAAGGTATCTGCACCCACTAACTCATCTATTTCGTCTACTTCCTCCAGCTTGGCTATTCGGCTGAAATAATACTGCAAGGAACAGTTTACAAACTGGTTCAGGTGAGAAGGATATAACCCACGCCGCAGCTGCTCCTTCAGTTTGTCCATCACCTCGCCGTCTTTCTGAATGATGATGTCTGGTTCGTACTCCTTCGTGTTCAGTTGCTCTACCACAGCCGTCAGTTCCCGGAACCTGATGTTTGGGTTGCGCAAAGCCAGGTCATGCTGCAGTTGCAAAATAAACCGGCTTTTCTCCCCTGATCCGTAGGTGTCAGAAGGCAAGACATACAACAGGTTCACCCGCTTAGCCCGCTGCAACAAGCGATAGAAGTAGTAGGAGGTAATACTCTCTTGTTCAGCATACGTAGGCAACCCGAACGTGCGAAGCACGTCATAGGGAAACAGCGAGTTCTGCTTCTTAGGCTGCGGCAGCACGTTCTCGTTTACACTCAGGATAATGAGGTTCTCAAAGTCCAGGGCGCGTGTTTCCAGCATCCCCATGACCTGGGTAGGTGAGATGGGTTCCCCGCTGAACGGAAGCTTTGTGTTCCCGATCTGTTCGTACAGAAACTTCTTAAAACTGCGTACCGAGATCCGGTGCTCACGGCAGTCAAAGAGTGTGTCAAGACGTTTGACAATGGTGTACAAAATGTAGAGGTACTCCGTTTCAATGGGGTTTTCAGATTCTACCCTGTAAATACGACCCAACGCATCTACCAGTTGGTACAAGGAGTCTATCAGGTCCGTGCAGTCGTTCCAGGTCCGGAAGAGGGTGATGAACATGGGGTGCTCCCGGCCCAGCTTGATTATCTCCTCGGCGGTAAGCAAGACACTGTTGCGCTGCACCATCTCGTCCAGCACGTGCTGAAACAAGTCTAAGTCTGTCTCCCGCTCCGCGATGCTGTTGAGGTACTGTTCATAGCGCCGTAGAAAAGGGTGTTGCAACAGTTTCGTGACGGCCAAGTGGTGGTAGCGATTGATCTTGTACCCAGTATCGGTGGGCTGCACCACACCAGTTAAATGCACCTCAAACAGCAGATCTACCAGGTTAAACAAAGGTGTGCCTTTGAAGGAAAGCCCCATGGTTACGTTGTAATCTGTTACCTCGTCTGAGATGGAGTGCAGTACGGGCAGGAGCAGGGTTTCATCAGGCAACACGATGGCGATCTCCGCTTTGGGGTCCTTTTCCCGAATCTCACGGAGAAGCTGTCCGGCTATTTTGCCCTGCATGCTGGCGTTGGCCACTCCAATGGCGTTGATCTCTTTGGTGTCTTGTAGAAGCAGGTTCTGTTGCCAGTTCCACTCGGGCAGGGGCCATTTGGCTTTGTAGCGCTTCAGAAAATGTCCGGCCCGTTTATCAGAGTCTGGCGACATGTAGTAGTCATCTGAGTCAAAGAATATTTCGGCTTTGCCGGCTTCTAATAAGGTCTGGATGATTTTCTGTTCTGCCCTGGACATCGCGTTCAATCCTACAAAAATGTACCGGAAACAACCTTTTTCGCTTTGCGCGATGTCTTTGATGCGGCTGGCTACCATCCGGAAGGCCATACCCGTATAAGCTTGTTTTTCTTTCTTTAGCTTTTCCTGCAGGGCATGGTACGTGCGGTCCAGGTTGTTCCAAAGCTGAAAGTACTGCTTTACGTTGGGAGTAGGCGCGCTGCTGCCCGGTTTTGAGGGGTCCCATCGTTCCATTGCCTTGGCCTCGCTCACGTACTCAAATACTTCCTTCGGGTTCACCAACTCCATGTCCATGCGGGAGAAATCTTCCAGCAGCGTAGCCGACCACCCTACAAACTGATCAAAGTCCAGTTTTGGATCGAACTGCAACATCAAATCATACAGATCCAATTGCAGGTGCAGCGGCTCCAATACTTCCACGTTGGCCATGTTGCAAACAAATTCCTCCATGGAGTAAATCTGGGGCGACCAGATTCCGGTGGGAGCGGCCTCAGCCAAAGCGTTTTTAAAGTACAATGTGGCCCTACGGGTAGGAAGCACGATGCACAGTTCACTCAATTGGTCGGTGTAGGTTTGGTAGATATGTTCAGCGGTTTGCCGCAGGAAAGATAGCATGAAGCAGGAGGGAAATGGGTAGCACGAATAGAGGTACAAGATACAACGTTTTGAGGTGGTTTTTTTAGGAAACGGACTAAAAGAAGCCTTGACTAGAAGTAAAGACACATTTAGATCTAAAACAGCTGGATGTAAATGTGCAGAAACCGTAGGATAGGGTTTACTTAACTGCACAAACGATGAGCCGATACGCCATTTCAGATATCCACGGTTGTAACAAAACCTTCAGGTACATGGTTGAGGAGGAAATAAATTTACAGACCTCAGACACCCTGTACCTATTAGGAGACTACATAGACCGTGGCCCCGACTCTAAAGGGGTGATTGATTTTATAATGGAACTCCGCCGCAATGGCTACCAGGTAATTACCCTTTGGGGAAACCATGAAGACATGATGCTGCATGCCTTGGAAAGCTCGGGCTACACAGACAATTGGTTCTTCAACGGCGGGAAAGAAACGTTGAAAAGCTTTGGAGTAGAAACCTTGTTTGGTATTCCCATGCCTTACTGGCGGTTCATAGAAGAGTTACAGCTCTATGTAGAACTGGAAGATTACCTACTGGTACATGCCGGGTTTGACTTTTCGGCTAAGAACCCTTTCTCTGACCGGGACACTATGCTCTGGACCCGTGATTTTGAGGTAGACAAAAAGATACTGGGCAACCGAAAGATCATTCACGGGCATACGCCCACCTACCTTACCGAAATTGCCGATTCGCTGATTGACCCTGTTTCTGATGTCATCAACATAGACGGTGGATGCGTTTTTTCCAGCAGACTAGGGTACCTCGTAGCGTTGAACATGGACACCCTGGAACTGCATGCTCTCAGGAACAGGGAAGAGTACTGAGATAAAAGAAAGATGAATTCTAAGAAGCCATAGTAGTCAGCATGTAAAAAAGAATCTGGTTTCACGTTGATTTTCTGAAATCTGCATGAAAACAGATTCTCAGTTGGCTTCTATATATCCTTCACGAAAAAATTAAAATGACAACTTGCTATTATTTGATATACAATAAATTAAGAACATGAGTAGATATGCTATTTCTGATATTCATGGCTGCCTGAAAACATTCAGGTACATGGTAGAAGAGGTGATTAAGTTAAAGTACATAGACAGGCTGTACCTGTTGGGAGACTACATTGACCGTGGCCCAGATTCCAAAGGGGTGCTGGACTACATCATGAAGTTGAAGCAAACATACCGGGTGTACGCGCTGTGTGGTAACCATGAAGACATGCTTATGAAAGCGCGCGACAATGATTTGTATCTAACGTCCTGGATGTTCAACGGAGGCAAAGAAGCGTTGAAGAGCTTCAGGGCTGAGTCTATTAAAGATATAAAATCCATCTATTGGGAGTTCATGGAAGATCTGGAACTGTACATTGAACTGGACGACTACTTGCTGGTGCACGCAGGCTTCAACTTTGCCATACCAGACCCCACTAAAGACAGGCATACGCTGCTGTGGGCGAGAGAATTTGAAGTAGATAGGTTCAAGTTAGGAAACCGGAGGATTGTGCACGGGCATACTCCCATCACGTTAAACCAGATAAAATTTTCCCTCAATAAACCTGTATCAAAGGTCATCAACATTGACGGAGGGTGTGTCTTCAAAAGCCGGATGGGGTATCTTACCGCCTTGAACCTGGATACCCTAGAGTTACTCACTGTTCCCAATAGAGAAGATGTGTAAGTTTACTACTCTCTTATAGGACAACAAAAAAGCCTCAGATGAACTCTGAGGCTTTTTGCTTTTAGCGTTGTACCGGATGCGGCTCCTGTAACTGAAGCACCCTTCCGGTAAAGGATCTGGTTTCTTCACAGAGCTGCGGATCTTCGGCTATTTTCTGCCCGTAGGTAGGAATAATCTCTTTGATTTTTTCCTGCCACTCTGGAGTAGACGCTTTTTGCGGGAAACACCTGTGAATGAGGTCCACCATGATTGAAACGGCGGTGGATGCACCTGGCGAGGCACCTAACAAAGCCGCTAGAGAACCATCGGCGGCACTCACCACTTCAGTCCCGAATTCCAGCACGCCTCCGCGTTTAGGATCTTTCTTGATCACCTGTACCCGTTGTCCGGCCACCTCCAGTTCCCAGTCTTTGCCTTGTGCTGTTGGCACATATTCTCTCAAAGCCGCTAACCTGTCTTCCGGCGACTGCCGAACCTGGTTAATCAGGTATTTAGTAAGTGGAATATTGGTATATCCTGCCGCCAACATGGGGCGAAGGTTGTTCATCTTGATGGAAAAAGGCAGATCAAAGAAAGAGCCTTTTTTCAGGAATTTGGTGGTAAAACCAGCGTAAGGGCCAAATAAAAGCGCCTTTTCTCCATTAATCACGCGGGTATCTAAGTGCGGAACTGACATGGGCGGTGAACCAACGGCAGCTTTCCCGTAGACCTTTGCCTGGTGTTGGGCAATGACCTCTGGATTGGTGCATTTCAGCCACTGGCCACTTACCGGGAACCCACCAAAGCCTTTTCCTTCAGGAATACCAGAGGCTAACAGAAGAGGCAAGGAGCCGCCACCAGCGCCTATAAACACAAATTTGGCTCTTGCCCTTCGTTTCTGGCCGGTTGTTAAATCTTTGATGCGCACGCGCCAGATGCCGTCCTCTTTGTGTCTGAATGAGCGCACCTCATGGTTACGGTACAGTTGTACGCCACCCATTTCTTTCAAATGCTTGAAGAGCTGACGAGTTAGACAACCAAAGTTTACGTCGGTTCCTACTTCCATGCGAGTGGCAGCTACTTTCTCATCTCTGTTTCTGCCTTTCATGATCAGCGGCATCCACTCATCCAGTTGATCAAAGTCCTCTGAATACTGCATGCCCTGGAACAGGGGGGAAGTGGTCATGGCATCGTACCGCTTCCGCAGAAACTCCACATTTTTTTTTCCCCACACAAAGCTCATGTGTGGCACGCTGCGGATAAACATTTTAGGATCAGTTAATATGCCCTTTTCTACTAAAAAGGCCCAAAACTGGCGCGACTGCTCAAACCATTCGGCAATTACATCTGCTTTGGAAATATCTATAGAGCCGTCTGCTTTTTCAGGGGTGTAATTCAATTCACAAAAGGCTGAGTGACCGGTACCGGCGTTGTTCCAGGCATCAGAACTCTCAGAAGCTACCTCGTCAAGGCGCTCGTATATTTCAATGGTCAGATCCGGTTGCAGTTGCTTCAGCATTACGCCCAAGGTGGCGCTCATGATGCCGGCGCCAATCAACACTACATCTGGTTCGGTTACTATTTTGTCCATGATTTCCTATTATGTACTTCCTAGAGTACGAAGAAACCAACAGAAAGTGTTTTACCCAAATCAGGAAGACAGGAAATGAAAAAAGCTAGTGCCTGAGTTGAGGCAATGAACAAGGTTAGGAATACTTTATCTGTTGTAATCCAGTAATTTATGTGCCGGTTCTTGCCTTCTATGGTTTTCTAGTAGAAAGAGAAGGATTGTTATAAGTAAAAGCCCAAAGGTGGTAGAGGCCAGGGGTGGGTTTTAGTGGAAAGATACTTTGACCCTTTCTTGAAAGCAGATAACCCTCATTATTTAATTAAGCGATAAGTGAGCAACTAATACATTGTGCTTTCACTTAGATTCAAATGAAAGAACCTTTTTACAAGCTTATTTTGAAAAATAACTTGTAAAAAGGTTCTTTCTTCTTTAAGTAATTGCTTTAAAAGAGCTTTGTTGAGCTAGCTATAAACACTAATGGCATTTTTTGAACAATCCATAGGGGCTACCATTTTCTTGCTTGTTCTAAAGTGGTTCACCCAGCTATTTTTCCCACATACTCCCATTCCTCCACCCGTTCTTCTTCAAAATAGTAAACCAAACAGGTGATCTTCGTGAACACTAATTCACGGAACAAAGCCGCATAGGAGTTTAGGTTCTCCGCGTACTCTGGCTTAGAGGGAGGTAGTTTGTAGTCTATCAGCGTTACGTATCCGTTTTCCCCAAACACAATACGGTCTGGTTTATAGCGATTGGTACGCACGTCTAACACTTCCCGCTCGTTCTCCACGGTCATGTTTTTGCTGAAATAGTGTTTCATCTGCGGGTGTTGAACCACGTGCTGCACCATCTGGTTAAGAGTAGTCAACTCACGTTGAGAAATAATGCCTTGGTGCACCAACTGCCGCAGCGCTTTAGGTGCTTCCTCCGCATAAGTGATTCGGGCGAGTGCGTAATGTAATTTTCGGTTCCAGCGCCGATGTTCCTGCTGGGTCTCAAAATCAAAGACATTGTTGGCGTGCTGCTTGAGCTTCAAATTCTGTGCCCAATCAGCGGAAGTGAATTTGTCCAGCACATAAACGTCATCTGTGACAGGTTTATGACTCACCGCCTGTTGCGCACCTTTGGCTAATTGATAACAATGCTTACCTTCCTGCCAAAGGTCTATGCTTACCAGGTATTGGTGCAGCCAGAAACTCACGTTTTTTTGGTAATTAGCTTTTTTGAAATCTTGCGCTTTGCCTATGAGGTATAGGCGGTCTACGGGGCGGGTGAAGGCCACGTACAGCATGTTCAGGTTTTCAATAAACGTTTTCTCCAGTTTTTGCGCGTACTGCTCGTGCAGGGCAGTCTGCTCCAGTTTTTTATTTAACGTCACCACAGCCGTGCGCAATTTGCTGTCACCTGCTACAGAAGAAGGCAAAGTGCCCCAGAGCAGCGTAGACGTTTGCGGCTCTAGGCTCCAATCACAGAAGGGAACTATTACTACCGGATAGTCTAGCCCCTTTGATTTATGGATGCTGGTGATGGTGATAGCATCCCGGTCTTTAGGTGTATTAATGCTTAAGTTCTCCTTGTGCAAGTCCCAATACTGAAGGAAGTTATTGAGGTTGTTGCTGTACTTGAGCGTGTACTCCAGCACCAGATCCAGAAAACGGAAAAGGTACTCGCACTCATTGTTTTTGTCCAGCAAATCAAACACCCTGATCAGCTTCTCAGTGAGCTCATAGATGGACAGGTTTCCGGCATCGCGGTACGCTAGATCAAAGCCCTGCTCCTGTAAAAACCGGAAGAAGGGATCAATGCTGGGATCAGTGGCTAACGCTGCAATCCTGCCCGTGGTGGCACTGTCTGGCAGCTCCTGGTGCACCACTTTGTAGACCAGGTACAAGGCTTGTGACCGAGCCAAACTATTGGACGGCTGGTTAAGTATCCGGAAGAAAGAAATGATCAGGTTGATGACTTCAGCGAACTGCAGCGAAAGCGAATCCTGGGAAATGATGTCAAATTTCTTCTGCTTTAAAAAGTTGGCGACCAGTTTGCTATTGCGGTTGGTACGGCTCAGAATGGCGATGTCACGAGGGGCGTACCCATCGGCTAAGGCCTGTTGCACCATCTGCAATACCAGTTGCAGCGTGCTTTCCTGGTAGGAGAGAAGGTCTACCTCTGTGTAGCCCTCGTAGATTTCCTCTGTGCGGCAGCAGGCATCTAAGTCATATTTCTTAGGGCTTTCCTCATCATGCGTAAAGACAACCTGCAGGTGTGCTATGCCGTCGTGTTTTCCCTCCGGGGAATGCTGCTTGAAATTGTCATCATAAATAGCCTGCAGCAAAGGAAACTGCGGATTGGCTTTGCTGATGTACTCAAACAACTCATTGTTGAAGGTGATAATTTCTGGTGCGCTCCGGAAGTTGGTCTGCAGGTTCTCAGGTGTTAGCGTCCAGCGTAGCGTGTCATAACGCGGAGCCACGTTTTCCTCAAAGCGGGAGTTATGGTACAGGTGGTGCGTCTGGTTTCTGTGCAGGTGCAGGATCTGCTCCATTTCACCGCCACGCCAGCCGTAAATGGCTTGTTTGGCATCGCCCACCACCATGTTAAAGTTGTCGCCGGCCAGGGCGTTCTCCACCAAAGGCAAAAGGTTGTTCCACTGCAGTACAGAGGTATCCTGAAACTCATCAATCAAAATATGCTGGTACCGCTCACCCAACCTTTCATAAATAAAAGGAATAGGCTCCTGCAACACAATCTCCGTGATTCGCTTGTTGAACTCAGAGATATGTACCAGGTTTTTGTCCAGCTTTATTTCCTGTATGCACCGCTCCAATTCACTAAGCACGCTCAACTTGTACAAGTGCGGCAACATGGCTGTAATCAGGATATGGTTTTGCGTCTCACGCTCCTTCAATTCCTCAATGCTCCGGTAAATCTCGGCCAGTCTCCCTTTGATCTGATCGAGGCTTACCTTCGCGCTGGTGCTGGCTTTTCCGCTGGGCCATTTATCATCATTGACCGTTTTGGTGGCGTTGCTGTTGGAGATAGTAATATCAAAGGCCGCGTTCCATTTCCTGAAATAAGAATAGATACCATTCTTGCCGTAGGACATCTCCTCAGGCAGGATGCCGTAGTTGTCAATCAGGTCAGAGGCTTCTTTTGCCAGAGCTTGTATCTTGCCTTCTACCGTTTGCTTTTGGGTATACAAGTCCTGGCGTATCTTCTTGAAATCTTGCAGGGTAAGGGTGCCTATATCAAGCAGGTGTTCATAGGTCTGCTCGTTCAGAAGGTGCCGGGCGAAGTCGGCCAATTCTTCGGGCAGGTTGTTCCAGCTTTTGCCTTCCTCGGCTTTCTCCAGAGCGTACTGCTGCAGCGTTTCAGCAAGCAGCCGGTTCTCGGCCTGGGTGTTTACCTTGTTTAACAGCAAGCTTACGGCGGTGCTCAGCAGGGTTTGCGCATCCATGTCTACCTCAAAGTTGTGGGGCAGTTTTAGTTCAGTCGTAAAGGCGCTTACTACCCGGTTTACGAACGAGTCAATGGTACTCACCGCGAACTCAGAATAATGGAAGAGCAGATGGTCAAACACCTGCGCTGCCCTTCCACGTAATTGTGCTTCCGTCAGGTGCGGCTGGTTGTACTCTGTCTGTATTTCGTGTAATATGTTAAACAGTAAATAGTCGCTCTTTGCTTTTTCCTTCTCAGATAGTTGCTGGTCATTAAAACCGCGCATGGCGCCTAAGATTCTGTTTTTCATTTCCTGCGCCGCATCATTGGTGAAAGTAATGGCTAGTATGTTCTTGAAATAAGAAACGTCTTCGCTCTGCAAAGCAAGCTTGAGGTATTCTTTGGTCAAATGGTAGGTCTTGCCGGAACCGGCAGAAGAAGAATATATTTTGAAGGAAGCAGGCACCGGAGTAATTTGAATATGAAAAAAGGCTCAGGCCGAAAGAATATTAAGGTATATCAAGTCTTCGGCCTGTATTCACGAAAATAGCTAAAAAAGGGGAGAAGGTTGATTCATAATTCAGGTTTTGAGAACAAAACCCATACAAACCTAATGGAGAGTGAACTTGATGAAAAGCAACCCTAAAGGAAGCAAACATACCTAAACTGAGATGATAATAGAAATATATACAATTTATCAGCAAACCAATTTCTATGGAAAAACTCTTTTCTATATGCCTATTGATTGATTTTTCAAGGTTCCTTAGGAAGCTGCCAGTAAGAGGAAGAAAACCTAATGGCAGCCTCTATAATAGGAGTGTGGGAGCTAAAGCGAATAGTAAACCCATAGGTTTGAGCTGTTGATTACCCTGTAGGTGATGGAAACAATTATGTAATGACTAGTACTCAGTACCGACAGTTTAAAAAGGACAAACTGTTACATCAAATCAAATACTCCTTAAGCAAAGTTTTTAACCTTACCAATCAGCCGTACATAAGATTAGGGTTGGAAAATGACAGAAGAACGTTTGAGAGCTACCTTCCTATTTCAGTAATAATCAGTGAGACCAACTTAACTTAGCGCTGGAGGCGTATGAAGCTCCGTCGTCTATCTGGAAAATGAGCTGAAATCAGGCATTATCTTTTTCGGTTTCTTTAGCCAATAGGTTATTTCTTTAAATAATGCTTGTATAAGGGGTGGTTTCTTTTCTATATTAGGAACCTACTATTTTTTTACCTACCTTTGCACCACAATACACGCCGAGACTCCGTTTGGTCTCATTTTTTGGCAAAAAGGCACTTCTCAAGCAAACCTCTGTGCGGATTCCCGCAACGAAATCTTGATAAATGACGAATACCCTAGGGCAGGTGTATTGTCTTTATATATCACACTATCAAAAATTAATGGAAAGAATTAAATTCCAGGAGCTTCCGTTGTCGGAAGAAATCCAGCGTGCTATCGTGGACTTAGGCTACGAAGAGGCTTCCCCTATCCAAACTGCCGCCATTCCTGTCTTATTGGAAGGCCGCGACGTAATCGGACAAGCCCAAACCGGTACCGGCAAAACTGCCGCTTTTGCGATCCCTACAATAGAAGGTATTGACCCTAACAACCGCGAGGTGCAGGCGTTGATCCTTTGCCCAACGCGTGAGTTGGCCATTCAGGTATCAGAAGAGATTCAGAAACTAGTTAAATACAAAAAAGGCATCAGCGTAGTGCCTATCTATGGTGGTCAGCCTTATGAGCGCCAATTACGCGCCCTAAAGCAAGGGGTACAGATCGTGATCGGAACACCCGGCCGCGTAATGGACCACATTGAAAGAGGAACTCTTCGTCTGGAAACCACTAAAACCATCATTTTAGATGAGGCCGACGAAATGTTGGACATGGGTTTCAGAGAAGACATTGAGTTTGTTCTAACTAAAATGCCTGAAGACCGCCAGACGGTATTCTTCTCGGCTACTATGAGCAAGCCCATCATGGAGCTGACGCGTAAGTACCAGACCAATCCTGAGATTGTGAAGGTAACCCAGCAGCAGCTGACCGTGAACAACATTGAGCAGATCTACTTTGAAGTACGCAGCGGCGGCAAGATGGAAGTAACCACTCGCCTGATTGACATGTACAATTTCAAAGTGGTGATCATCTTCTGTAATACCAAACGCATGGTAGACGAACTGGTGAGCAACCTACAGGCCCGCGGCTATTTTGCTGATGGTTTGCACGGTGACCTTAACCAGAACCAGCGTACCAACGTGATGAACAAGTTCAAAGCCGGTACCCTGGAGATCTTAGTAGCGACTGACGTTGCTGCCCGCGGTATTGACGTAGACAACGTAGAAGCGGTGATCAATTATGACCTTCCGCAGGACGATGAAAGCTACGTACACCGTATTGGCCGTACTGGCCGTGCTGGTAAATCTGGTAAAGCATTCTCTTTCGTGGCTGGACGTGACTTGTACAAATTGCGGGATATTGAGCGCTTCACAAAAGCAAAAATCATCCGTCAGAACGTACCTACTTATGAAGACGTAGCCGAAGTTCGTACCACGTTGGTATTGGATCAGGTGAAAGAAGTCATCCAAAAAGGTGGCCTGGCCAAGCACGTGCTTAAAATTGAGCGTTTGGTAGACCAGGATTTCACAACCATTGACATTGCAGCCGCTTTGTTGAAATTGGTGATGAAAGACACCAAAGCCAAGGAGAAAAGTGCCGAGGCTGGTGAAGCCAAAGGTGGTCCTAAGCCAGGTTTTGACCGTTTGTTCGTGACCTTAGGCAAGAAAGACCGTCTGCATCCGAAAGATCTGGTTGATATTCTTACCACCCACACCAGCATCCCTGGTGGCAAAGTAGGAGACATTGACCTGTATGACCGGTTCAGCTTCATTGAAGTGCCTACTGACTATACCTCTGAGATTTTAGAGCGCTTGGCTGTAACAGAAATTAACGGCATGACCGTGAAGTTCCAGAAAGCTGAGAAGAAAAACATGGACCCTGCTGAAGGTGGTCGTGAGTTGCAGGAACTGGAAGATCGTCCTAGAAAGAAATTCTACGATGGACCGTTCAACAACAACCGTGGCGGTGGCGACAGAGACCGTGGTGGAGACAGAGGTCCTAGCCGTGGTGGTTACGGTGGAGACCGTGACCGTGGCGGTGACAGAGGAGGCCGTTCTTACGGCGGCGACAGAGACCGTGGTGGTGACCGTGGAGGCAGAGCCTTTGGTGGTGGCGACCGTGGTGGAAGAAGCTTCGGTGGCGGAGATCGTGACCGTGGTACCAGCGGCGGTGGCGGCTTCAGAGAAAGAAAAAGAAGAGATTTCTAAAAATTTTTTTCAAATACAACAACCTTAGCCAAAAGCACCCCGTATACATCAGGGACAGAGCTTAAAAGTTAATAAAGGGTTTAGTATCTGTTTTAAAAAATCGCGGTCCAAAAGAGACCGCGATTTTTTTTGTGCCTACCTCAACCGTTTAGGAGTTGTTTTTTAGAAAGAAGGTTGTAAAAAGGAGATAAACTTGAGCGTTTGAATCTGCTCGCGTGTAGACATTTTCTATTCACATTTCTAATATGGAAATAAAAGCTATAGAGACTGCGAACCGTGTCTTAACAAATTTGCAGAAAACAGTCTTTAAGCGGCTTTGGCATGGACGCTCGTAACCTGCTTTCACTACGAGGTCTTTGTAGCAGGCTGTATTACGGTAGATGTGTAACAGCTAGGCGTGGACGTGCAGGTGTAAACATCCCCCTTCGCCCCCTTCAAAGGGGGAGTATCAACTAGAGTAGTTTGAGGCTTTCGCCTCATTGCAGTTTCAAACTGCAGGTCATTGTAGGTCCAAGTCACAGACTTGAACCATGTTCTCTTGCATGTAAACTTGTACCATGTTATTCCAGCGACCATGTATTTCAGGAACAAAGCCCACGAATCCCCCTTTTACAGCCTTTCGCTTGAGCGCCTAGAGGTTTGCGGTGGCGGGCAGCGCCCGTCTGCATATGCTTTAGCCGAAGGCAGCGGAACTCACAGCGCGAGAGGGGAAGGCGGTGCCTCGCGGCCGAGAGCGCTTACCGCCGATATGAAACAACAGAGCTAATGTGCCAACTCAACAACCATCTACTTCAAGGGAAAAGCTGATTATATATAATCAGCCCACAAGACGAATAAACTTATTAAGTTATTTGAGCCATAGCTTTCCCCGCTAAATACCCCCCCGTCCAAGCAGCCTGAAAGTTAAATCCTCCCGTAATCCCATCTATATCTACTACTTCCCCAGCAAAGAACAAGCCTGGTACAATCCGGCTTTCCATCCGCTCCAGGTAAAGCTCCTCTAGTTTGATACCGCCACAGGTGACAAATTCCTCTTTGAAGGTAGTTTTTCCTTTTACTTCAAACGGGGTTCTGATCAACAGCTCAATTAATTTGTTTTGGGCCTTACCTGGTAATTCAGCCCATTTGACAGACTCCGGCACTTCGGCTAATTCACACAAACGCTGCCAAAGTCGGGTTGGAAGTTGAAACAGAGGATTGGTAAACACAGTCTTACGGGGAGAAGATTGGCGTTGCTGAAGAAGTTGTTGCCGAACGTGGTCTTCTGTTACATCAGGTACCCAGTTCACCAAGGCTGTGCCGTTATATCCTAACCCGAACATCAGTTTAGCACCCCAAGCGGAGAACCGCAGTACCGCCGGACCACTTAAACCCCAGTGGGTAATCAGCAAAGGGCCTTCTGTTTCCAGCTTTTGGCCCGTCAATTTAACTTTGGCCTTAGGTACCGAAATGCCCTGTAAATCTTTGAAAGGTGAGCCAGGCACATTCAACGTGAACAAAGAGGGAACCGGTACATCAATGGAGTGCCCTAAGGTTTGAAGCCACTCGTAATTTTCTGGTTTCGCATTGCCCCCCGTAGAAACCAGAACTTTATTAGCATAGATAGTTTCGCCATTGCTCAATACCAGCTTGAATCGTTCTGGAGTAGGGGCTTCCTTCTGGACTTCAATGGCATTGACACCAAGACTTGTTTTGATTTCTACGCCTGCGTTGCGGGCTGCCTGAAGCAAGCATTCTACAATGGTTTCTGAGGAGTTGGAGAGAGGAAACATACGCCCGTCCGCCTCCGTTTTTAGCTTAACCCCACGCTTCTCAAACCAAGCCACCGTATCATTCGCCCCAAAGAGCGGGAGCAGTTTCTTGAGGGCTTTCTGCCCACGCGGATAGTGGTGCGAGAAAGCCAGCGGTTGAAAGCAAGCATGCGTCACATTGCAGCGACCTCCACCAGATACTCTTACCTTAGACAGCAACTTAGAGGTCTTTTCCAGTAGTAGTACTTTCAGGTGAGGGTTTGCTTCAGCACACGTAATGGCGCCAAAAAATCCGGCCGCGCCTCCTCCAATTACAACTACTGTCTCTTGCATCTGTATTAAGCTTAATTCTACAAAAATACGCAAAAAACAAGTGCTAATCAGGTAAGCAGATCTAAAAGCCAGAGGAGGTGAGGCACTCCAATGGGTCTGGGTAAAAGAAGGTGTACTTCAGTTCCTGCTGAATTAAGTCACTGTTGATGATCTTAAATTTAGCTTCCCCTTGTGGAGCAAAAGCAGGTGGAGTTAATATCATTTGTTGGGCAGCGGTGGTGTAGAATTCCTTTCTGGTAGGATGTTCCGGGGCGCATGCGTTGAAAGTGAACCCCCATTTTTCCTGCAGAATGATCTCTTTCAGCAAACCTATGCAATCTGATAAGTGAATCATGTTTACCGGTCCTTTGGGTTGCGGAACATTGGTTTTGCCTGCCAAGAAGCGCCCGGGGTGGCGGTTGTCTCCCATCAGCCCTCCAAAACGAACGACAGTAGCAGATAACCCAGGTTTATGCTGTACCAGGTGCTCGCACCGTAACAGAAGGATGGGGCTTTCTGCTACTGCATGGGCATCTTCCTCTTTAACTTCCCGGTTAAGGTCAGGGTACACGGAAGTAGAAGAAACAAAAAGAAGGTATTGCAAAGTAGCTGGACTAGCTTCCAGTACTGTTTGAAGTATCTGCTCATAAGAGATTGTAGAAGAGGCTGATCTGGAGGGAGGAAGGTTAAAGATGAGTACATCAGCGTTTAGAAATTCAGCTAACGTTGTATTAGAGGTTTTTTCCGGAAAAGAGAGTAGAAACGGTTCTATGCCTTTAGCTTGGAGAAGAGGCACTTTCTCTGGAGTGGTGGTAGAGCCTTTCACCTGAAAGTCTGCCTGGACAAGTTCCTGAGCCAAGGGCAGCCCTAGCAACCCGCATCCTAATACACTGATCGTTTTGTTCCTCATTTCGCAAAGAACGCCTGAATTATCTGGCACCGCAACAAAACCCCTTCAATTTGGTTCAAGCACTACATGGAAACACAACGGGTACAGGTAGCCGTCATCGGATCTGGATTTGGAGGCTTGACTGCGGCAGCTTTACTGGCTAAAACTGGCATGCAGGTGGCGGTTCTGGAGCAAAACAACTATCCGGGAGGGTGTGCCTCTTCCTACAAGCGGAAAGGGTACTGGTTTGAAACGGGTGCGACCACATTGGTGGGGTTGGATGAAGACATGCCGGTCCGTTACTTACTGGAAAAAACAGGAATGCAGCTTCCCCTTCTCAAACTGGAGACCCCCATGCAGGTGCGGTTAACAGACGGCACTTTGATCACCCGTTACCCTAAACTGGAGGACTGGATACAAGAGGCAGAGCGGGTGTTCGGGAAGCAAGGACAGCGGCAATTTTGGGAGGCTTGTTTTGAAATCAGCCAGAAAGTATGGCGCACCTCCTTACAGCAGGTAAGTTTTCCATTCGGTTCTATTTCTGACCTTTGGCAGGCGGCAAAGTCGGTGAAGGTGGAGCAACTTAGTTTGGTACCATTGGCCTTTCAGAACATGAAAGACTTTATGACTACTCATGGTTTGCTGCAAAATGAGCGCTTTGTCTCTTTTGTTGACCAGCAGTTGCTGATCACCGCGCAGAATGTACATCCCGAAGTGAATGTTTTGTTTGGAGCCACAGCTCTGTGCTACACTTTGTATGGAAACTACTATGTGCCTGGGGGACTTCGGCAGTTAGGGAAAAGCGTTGCTTCTTACCTGGAGGAGCAAGGGTCCCAAATGATGTACCGCAGGTTGGTAAAGCAAATTACCCCTGTCTCTGAAGGAGGTTATCAGATTGACACCGACAAAGGGCTTGTGCAGGCGGAATACATCATATTTGGTTTGCCCCTAAACAACGTCTCTTCCTTGTTCAACGACCTGAAAACAAAACAAAGCCTGCAGAAGTATTTGCTTCCTGCTGATCAGGTGAATGGAGCTGTCACGTGGGGTATTGTGTTTGAACGTTCTACTTCCACACCCACGGTGTTGCACCACCAGTTACATGTGCCTGGCGGAGTTCCTTACATTCAGAGTGAAAGCGTCTTTGTAAGCTTGAGTCATCCGGAAGATGAACTGAGAGCGCCAGATGGAATGTGCGTGGCTTCGGTGAGTACCCATGTACTCCATCCAAAGAAGAACTGGATAGAGCAGAAGAAAGTACTGGAGCAATGGGCCGTTAAATTTCTGGCTGGCCAGGGATTCTTTAAGGAAGCACAAGTAAAGTTTGTACAAGCTGCTACCCCAGGTGCCTGGATTGAGTGGACTGGCCGGGAGTGGGGTCAGGTAGGTGGGTACCCGCAGTACCAGCGAATCAAACCTTGGCAAATGAAAGATGCCCGGTTAGACGGCAGGAAAGCTTACCTCTGCGGAGATACTGTATATCCCGGGCAGGGGATTCCCGGGGTTTGCCTGAGTGGCATCATTGCCGCAAACAAATTGTTGCGAGATCACTTCAAGGAAGGCCTTGAAAGACTACACCATTGATTCTGCGGTTAAGTCAGAATAGGCCTCCTCAGGTTTCTCTACCTGGTACGCTGGCACGGTAAAGTGGAATTGGCTACCTACTCCAATTTCACTGTCTACCCAAATCTCCCCACCATTCCGTTCAATAAATTCTTTACAAAGCATGAGTCCTAGACCATTGCCTTTCTCATTAGCAGTACCTCTTTCTTTGAAGTTATTGGCCCCGAATAGCTTTAACTGGTTTGCCGGACTAATTCCTATCCCACAGTCTTTCACAGTGACTACCAACTGTTCTTCGCTTAATTGGTCTGCCATAACTTCTACTACCGCACCCTCATGGCAGAACTTGATGGAGTTTGTCATCAGGTTCCGGAAGACCAACTTTAGCGTTTCTGCATCTACTAAGGCATACAACTGTTCGGGAATATTGTTCTCCAGGGTTATACCTTTCTTCTGTGCCTGTGGCAGTAATAATTGAATATTCTGGTCTACCAGATCCCGCAATTGGAGCGGCTCCGGCTCTAAGCTCACCCCCTTCATCTGTATTTTAGCCCATACCAGCAGGTTGTCCAGCAACCCTAGGGTATTCTGGTGCTGGGTATCCAGTTCTTTTACAAAGCGGTCCAGTTTCTCCTGCGGCAATTTCCCCATTGCAATTAACTGGAGTAAAGATTGTAGCGAAATCAAAGGGCTGCGCAAGTCATGGGCTATGATAGAGAAAAGCAGGTCTTTCTGGTGGTTTATCTTTTCCAATTCTTCTTTCTGCAGATGAATGTTCTGGTTTTTCTCTAGTATCACCTGGTTGAATTGGGAAAGTTGTTCATTAGCCATTTTTGCCCGTCTCCTTCCTTTATAAGAAACAAAGGCCAACGCCAAAGCCATTAATAACAGAATACCAGTGGCATATTGAATTAGCTCTTTTTGAACCAGCTTTTCTTTTTGGAGTTCCTGTTCTATTCGGAGCTGGTTGTTTTCCGCTTCTTTCTTTTCCAACTCATATTTGGCGTGCATCTCGGCCTGAGCCTCGCTTTGCTGCCGGCTCAAAAGGCTGTCTTTGTAGACATTGTGCAGCATGAGGTAGCTGTGTGCCTGCTGGTAGTCACTCTGTGCGAGGTAGATTTTGTTTAAAAGGAGAGAGGCTTCCTTTACTCCTTCAGGAGATGGTACCTGCTGCGAAATATGCAGGCTTTTCTTTGCTTCTGCTATTGCTTTAGCGTATTCTTTTCCCTGTAAATGAATCTGAGCCAGAGAACGGTAAATGTAAATTTTGTTTATCTCGTTTCTGATTTCTTCACTTATGGAAAGAGAATGGTTCAGGTGCGTCAAGGCTTTGTCATTTTGGCCCAGTAGAAAATAAATGTTACCCAGGTTCAGGTCATTCAAGGCCTCGTCGTACTGGTCGCCCTCGTCATTAAGCTCTTTCACCTGTAGGTAATACTTCAGGGCCTTTTCAGGGTGACCCATTAACTCATAAGTAGCCCCCAGATTATTAAGTGAGGTGCTAATGGTCTTTTTGCGGTTGATCCGTTCGCCAATTTTCAGGGCTTTATCAAAAAAGGCAATAGAAGTCTGATAATTTTCCTGCTCCCGGTGAATGTTGCCTAACGCATTGTAGCTAGACGCCACTCCTATAGAATCGCGCAACTGTTCCCGTATTTTGAGGGCTTTGTAAGTAAACTCAGAAGCTTTTATGAGGTTGTTAAGCCAGTAGTGCCCAATGCTAATGTTATTGTAGGCAGCACTTAGTTGTTTCTGGTCCTTTAACTGGGTAGCAAGATCAGCCGCTTTTTGCCCGTATAACACTGCCTGTTTTGGGTCTACCTCCCGATAGTATTCACTGATAAGGTTGAAGAGCTCTACTTTCTTTTGGGGAGAAGAAGCACGCTTAAGTTCCTGCATGAGCACTACAGGGGTACGGCCCAGAAGAGGAAATGCCGTCAGACCAAGCCAGAATAAAAGAAAGTATAATTTTTTCATACTATCACAGATGGCAATTTGACCCTAAAGCATTCTGCGCGTAGATTACCCAATCCAAAGGATTTCAGAAATACTCATAATTGAGTATTTAGAGGTCGTTTTAAAATTTTATATTAAATCTTTGATTTATTTCTAAATATATTGCTTTTCAAGTAGAAACAGAAGCAATTTATCTTCAATCTCTTACAAAAATCTTTAAAACAATGGCTGCATATACAGAACCCATGTTGCGCGACGGTGCACTGAACGGAAAAACCATCATTATCACCGGAGGTGGAACGGGATTAGGCAAATCCATGGGAATCTATTTCCTGCAATTAGGGGCCAACCTGGTGATCACGAGTCGCAAAATGGATGTTCTGGAGAAAGCAGCCCTAGAGATGGCCGAGAAAACAGGTGGCCAGGTGTTACCTGTAGCCTGCGATGTACGAAAGCCACTGGAAGTAGAAGCCATGCTAAAAGCCACTTTGAATAGGTTTGGGGCTGTACACGGCTTGTTGAATAATGCGGCGGGTAATTTCATCAGCCCCACAGAGCGATTGTCTCCTAAGGCGTTTGATGTAATCGTGGATATCGTATTGAAGGGCAGCTATAATTGCACCCTTACCTTAGGCAAACATTGGATTGACTTGCAGCAGCCAGGCACTATCCTGAACATAGTAACTACCTATGCCTGGACCGGCTCCGGGTATGTGGTACCCTCGGCAACGGCTAAGGCTGGAGTATTGGCAATGACAAGGTCTTTGGCGGCAGAGTGGGCCAAATACGGCATACGGTCCAACGCCATTGCGCCGGGTCCTTTCCCTACCGAAGGTGCCTGGAGCCGGCTTTTCCCTGAGGCACTGGCGAAGAAATTAGACCCTTTAAACCGCATTCCGGTGAAACGGTACGGCGAGCACCAGGAGCTGGCCAATTTAGCAGCGTACCTTATCTCAGACTATTCTGCCTACGTGAACGGGGAAGTAGTCACCATTGATGGAGGCGAATGGCTTTACGGCGGCGGTGAATTCAATTACCTGGATCAGGTTCCGCATGAGATGTGGGATACCATTGAAGACATGGTGCGCGGAAAGAAGCCTAATACAAAAGGGTAGTTTATGTCTACACATGTAGGCTCCGTAGCTATCTATCCATCAACATGGTACATGTTCTAGTTTTCGCAGGACTATACCCAATGCATGGGCAGTGATAAAAACCCGGGAGTTGCTTGGCTGAAACCTGGGGCTATTCTTGGCAAAATGCGAAAAAGGATTCATGTTAATAGAAAACACTTAAGGCACAACATTTCACCTGTAAAACAGTGATGCTCCGTTTGATGGCTGTTTTTGTAAAAACAGCCATCAAACGGAGCATCAAACACTTAGCCAAGGAACTTGCTTCCAGATACCTTTTTATTTATGAGTACCTAGGAGTGGCCTACCGCTACTGAGCCTTCTTCCCATACTTGGAACTTTTGGAGTTCTTCCTGGAATGCCGAGATAAACCAAGCCATTAAGCTAATGTCATCAGCAAAGCCAATGATGGGAATAAAATCTGGTACCAGGTCCAACGGGGTAACAATGTACAATAACACCGCTACACCCAGTAGCATAGATTTGGTGTTTACCTCGCGATAAGTTCCGTTGTAATATGCTTTCACTAAACGGATGAGGCGGTACATGATGTCTTTTAGTTGGTCAAAACCGCTTTCATTGCTGTTGGCGTCTTTCAACTTTTCATAGGCAGTGGTCAGGAGCAAGCCTACTTTAACGGGCTTTTTCATGATACCAGAAGCCCTTGATATAATGAAGTTGAAAAAAGCATTTTTAGAGATTTTCAACCCTTTCTCTGCAAGTGAACTCATATGTTTATGTAATTAAGTCTTTGTGTTAGCAGCGTATACGCGAGCACCCATGGTCTGGATATATACCCGTTGTTTTTAGAGCTTTTCCAAAAAAAAAGAAAGCAGGACATAGTACACAATAAATAAAAAAGTATATATTTATTTTACTATTTAACCTGAGAAGGTTTTATCTTTGAAGGACAGGGGTGTTACGCGGGAGGGTGTATGCTGAAATACAGCATGTTCCACTTAAAGTGTTAGTTTACGAAGGTAAGTTCACCTAAATGCCAGACTCAAATGAAAAAGTATCTTACCCTTTTTCTGTTTTGGAATTTCTTTTTGATGTCGACAGACACCCAAGCCCAAGTGAGGAATTTGCCCTTTGTTGAAGGCCAACTTAATTCTACTGGAGATCATCACCGCCTAAGGATTTTCCAAACTGATGCAGTCGGTGACAAGGAGGCTCTGACTGCATTATATGAACCTTATTCCGGTTCACAACCTCAGTAATACTTCAGTAAACAGGTAACAACACGTCTTAAATCTTGAATAAGGAACACAGGTTTTACAAACCCTACAAGCAGGAGTAGGGCGAGACCATTCTTTTCACCGCTGCTCAGTTCTGATAGCTTTTTCAGGCTTTCTTGGGTGTATCTCCGTTACGTACATTTGGTATTTAGCCCCAGCCTTGCGTACTTCGGTTCTTCTTCTAAATCCATTTTGTATGATCCCAAAGCCGCAACCCACGGAATACAATGCCTATTATCAACCGTATGTCCAGAGTGTCCCAGAGGGGACAGATGTGTTGGAGTTTCTGCAAAAACAGCGGTATGAGGTAATCCAGCTTTTTGGAAGGGTAAGTGATGGAGAAGCAGACTTTGCCTATGCACCGGGTAAGTGGTCCATCAAAGAACTTTTGGGGCACATGAATGATACAGAGCGCATCATGGCATACCGAGCCTTGTGCATAGCCCGCGGAGAGCAGAACACCCTGCCCGGCTTTGATGAGAATGACTATGTCGCGAATGCCTTCTTTCAGGAACGAACGGTAGGCGGACTGCTGGAAGAACACCAGGTGGTTCGGGAATCTACCATAGCTTTGTTTGACTCCATGGCACCTGCTGCCTTTACGAGAGTTGGTAACGCCAACGGCAGCCCTGTATCGGTAGCTGCCCTGGCGTTTATCATTGCCGGACACGAGCGCCATCACTTAAACATTTTGAAAGAGCGGTACTTGGCTAAGCTTTAATTACTTGTTAGTTGCTGATTGCTTTTCTTTTATTGTTTAATAAACCAGAATCCCTTTTGGGGCCTTTTTCTAGAAAACGGCCCCAAAAGGGATTCTGGTTTTAACTCCGATAATCATCAACAATCAGCACCTAACAATCACTTCTATAGCAATTCATTAGCCAGGTTGGCCAGCTCTGAACGTTCGCCGCGTTGAAGGGTCACGTGCGCGTAAAGAGGGTGATTTTTGACTTTGTCTATGAGGTAGGATAAGCCATTACTTTGGGTGTCAAGGTAGGGCGTATCAATCTGGTAGATATCACCGGTGAAGATGATTTTGGTGTTCTCACCAGCCCTGGAGATAATGGTTTTGATCTCATGGGGCGTTAGGTTCTGGGCCTCGTCTACAATAAATATGATGTTAGACAAACTCCGTCCCCTAATGTAAGCCAACGGGGTGATCACCAACCTATCATCATCCACCATTTCTTTGATGCGGTTGCTTTCGCGGCTGTGCTCTGGAAACTGGTTCTGGATGAATTTCAAGTTGTCCCAGAGCGGCTCCATGTACGGACCAATCTTTGAGTTCACGTCGCCGGGCAAGAACCCGAGGTCGCGGTTGCTAAGCGGGATGATAGGACGAGCCAAATAGATCTGCCGGTAGGTTTCGCGCTGCTCCAGGGCACCAGCCAAAGCAAGTAAGGTCTTACCGGTACCTGCCACTCCCTGGATAGAAACTAGCTTAATGTCCGGGTGCAGAATAGCGTGTAAGGCAAAGGTCTGCTCGGCATTACGGGGTTTTACACCCACGGCATGTGGCTTGTCTACCCGTTCCAGTATTCTTTCCTGGGGATTATAATAGGCTAGTGCAGAGGATTTAGTGCTTTTCAGGATGAAGTAATGGTTGTCTGACGGCGGGTTGGGCAGGGCTTCCTCTACCGGGCACTCGCCTTGCTCATACAGCTTCGCAATAACGGATTGCGGTATGTCCTCTACTACATCATTGCCCCGGTACAGGTTGGTCACGTTCTGGATTTTACCTGTCTCATAATCTTCGGCAGATAAGTTCAGAGCCCGTGCCTTCAGGCGGAGGTTGATGTCCTTCGTTACCAATGTTACCCGGTGATCGGGCATTTCATGTTGCAGAGAAAGGGTGGCATTCAGGATCTTGTGGTCGGCTTTGTCTTCGTTGAAGATCTTCTCGGCGTCAATGGGCGAACCATTCCCCATCAAAACCTTGAAGCGTCCCTTGTTTGAGCCCTCCAGCGGGATCCAGGTTTGAAGCATATGCTCTGCCGAAAGATTGTCTATGTACCGGATGAACTCCCTTGCCTCAAAGTTCTTGATATCATTTCCTTTCTTGAAGTTGTCCAGCTCTTCCAGAACGGTGATAGGAATGGCTACATCATGCTCCCCAAAATGCTCTATGGCGCTGTGGTCATAGAGAATCACAGAAGTATCCAGCACGAAGGCTTTTTTTACTTTTTGCGCATCGGCCGTGGGCTTGGCGGCACGCTTACGGGGTTTGGTTGTTGTCTGCACACGAAAGGGGTTATAGAGTGAACATTTTCCTCTACTAAGAGGCGCATCATCAATACCTAAGATGGTAAATATTTCGTTTTTAATACTACATTCTCCTATTAAAATTTAGAGGGAAATGCTCACTTCCTTGTGCTTCATAAAACGCTGCTTATTTCAATGGAAACACCATACAAACTTTCTTTCAAGAAGAAGAGAAACTGGCTTTGGATACCAGTATTAACCTTGTTCTTGGGGGTTTCTTCCCCCGCCCAGGCGTGGCCTTGGCAATGGAACCGGTTTGACAAAAAAGAGTTTAAAACCGGCCGCTGGCGCACGTTCCATGATGCTGACTCAAAGGTGCTGCATTACAAGGGAAGGTACCGCCACGGAAAAGAGGTAGGCTCCTGGAAAACCTACACGGCAGACGGGAAGCTGTACTTCACTGAGAAGATACGTCGGCGAAAGGAAAGCATTAAAACGGTCTATTATCATCCTAACGGGAAGGTATCGCACAGAGGAACCGCTTTTTTGAAAGATGCCGAACACGGCGGCGTACATTTCTACTGGGACGGCGACTGGGAGTACTTTGATGAATCTGGAAAGCCCATTGGCATCAAGAAATTTGTGAAGGGGGAGCCTTCCACCAAAGATCCTGTGCCCCGGCAATAAAGGAAAACGGAAAACCAGAAGAACCTTCTAAATTATTCAATTGACTTTTGTCGTTATGTAACTGTTTTTACCAAAGCAAATGAAAAGTAGAATCTTGTTAGTTGTGGTGGGAAGTTGGCTGCTCTTCCCTCAACTTTCTTCAGGAACTGACTGGCCTTGGCAATGGAACAAAACAGACAAAGATGGTAACCGGAAAGGCAAATGGCGTTCCTTCTATGATCACAAACCCGCTCAACTCATGTACAAGGGCCGGTACAGGAAAGGCCGTGAACACGGCACCTGGAAAACCTATTCAGACAATGGCATGCTGGAAAGGCTAGAGATATACGATCCTAAGAACAAGCGCATCAGGACTACCTTTTACCACCCCAACGGAAAAGTGTCGCATGAGGGAATGGCGTTCCTGTTTGAAGAAAAGAGCCTCCTGATGTACAAGTGGCATGGTGACTGGAACTACTATGATTCCACTGGCACCTGGCGCGGATGGAAATCTTTCAACCGCGGCAAAGCCCTTTCTGCTGAACCCATACTAACAAAGAAACCAGCAACAGAATAGATAATAATGCTTGCACCCCGGAAAGTGGAAAGGATACACCTTTACTTAATCTACCAGAAAAAAAGAAGGCAATGGGCTGTGAAGGCGTTTTTTAGAAAATACCCTAATAACAACAGATCTTATAAAAAGAGAAGGCCAAGCACATGTGCTTGGCCTTCTCTTTTTATAAGATCTGTCTACTTATTGACGCTCACTGATAGAAGTGTAGTCACGCTCTGTAGCACCAGTGTACACCTGACGTGGACGGCCGATTGGTTCTTTGGCTTCACGCATCTCTTTCCACTGAGCAATCCACCCTGGGAGACGACCTAAGGCGAACATCACCGTGAACATCTCAGTTGGGATACCAATGGCGCGGTAAATGATACCAGAGTAGAAATCTACGTTAGGGTACAGCTTGCGCTCTACAAAGTAAGGATCAGTCAGGGCGGCTTGCTCCAGTTCCATCGCGATGTTCAGGATCGGGTCATTGATGCCAAGGGCGGTCAATACTTCGTCAGCAGTTTTCTTGATGATGGTAGCGCGTGGGTCAAAGTTTTTGTACACGCGGTGACCGAAGCCCATCAGACGGAAAGGATCGTTCTTGTCTTTCGCTTTTTCAATGTATTTCTTAGAGTCACCTCCATCGGCTTTGATGGCTTCCAGCATCTCAATAACCGCTTGGTTGGCACCACCGTGTAATGGTCCCCAAAGGGCGCTGATACCAGCTGAAACAGAAGAATACAAGCTGGCGTGGGCAGATCCTACCAAACGCACGGTAGAGGTAGAGCAGTTCTGCTCATGGTCTGCGTGCAGAATCAACAGCTTGTTCAACGCGTCAACTACCACCGGATTGATCTCATACTCTTCAGTAGGGTATGCGAACATCATGTGCAGGAAGTTAGAGCAGTAGTCCAGCTTGTTTTTAGGGTAGTTCACCGGATGCCCCATAGAGTTCTTGTAAGACCAGGCCGCAATGGTAGAAAGTTTCGCCATTAACCTTATGATGGAAAGGTCTACTTCTTCTTTGGTCTGGTTTGATTTAAGAGACTCTGGGTAGAAGGCGGTAAGAGAGCTCACTAAGGCAGAAAGAATGCCCATTGGGTGCGCCGCAGACGGAAAACCGTCTAAAATCTTCCGCATGTCTTCGTTTACAAGCGTATGGATTTTGATCTCATTTGCGAAGAAGTCTAATTCAGCCTGAGAAGGGAGCTTGCCATAGATCAATAAATACGCTACTTCTATAAAGGAAGACTTTTCTGCCAACTGCTCTATTGGGTACCCTCTGTACCGCAAAATACCTTCCTCGCCGTCCAAAAACGTGATGGCACTTTCAGTAGCACCTGTGTTTTTGTAGCCCGAGTCAAGGGTTATATAACCGGTTTGCGCGCGTAAAGCATTGATATCAATGGCCTTCTCGTTCTCGGCACCCGTCACAATGGGGAGCTGGTACGATTTGCCCTCAAGAATTAGTTCAGCAAAATCAGACATATTACTTCTTTAAGTTTGTTTAGTTAGGTTATAGCGCCTTGCGGCGAAGTTAGCCAAAAGAGGCATAAAATGAAAAGTGTTATGCAGAACCTACTTGTTTCTGTAGGTGCCCGTTTGCACACTTTTTGCCCAAAAAATTGCACAACCAGAGCTGCTGCTTCAGGAGGTGAAAATATGAAAAGGCAATATAGTAGTTAACAGGTTACGTCAACTTTACAGGTTATAAAAACCTTGAAAGAAAGTTGCTCTTTACAGGGAGAAACAAGGATTCTTTACACAGGTTTTTTTATTAATACTTTCTTTTATGCCATCTTTTTACGGCAAGGTAGTACGGAAGCGCCAAATTTTAAAATTGGTAAACAAACAACAGTTAGGAAATTTTCATTAACATAATCATAAATAAAAGCGATTTTAATTAAAATATGTAAATAAAAGAAAGGTATGATAAAAGTTTCGCAAACTTCTCAATAAAGTTTTGAAGATATTGTAATAATTCCTAAGATTGATGAATTGCCTTGCTCTTATCACCCATACTAATACAACAAAGAAAAATGGAAGTACAAGAAAAAACTGCCCCTGTGACGCAGGATTCTCTACGCAGAATCTTCGTTTCTTCGTCAGAGGTACCAGCTGAGTACGCTCTGGCAGGGGAGCTGCACCAACGGGAGTACCTCTCCAACGGGTTCATGAAAGAATGGGCGGGCGCTTCGCACGAAGTGTACTCGCCGGTTGCACTGGCCCAGCCAGACGGGACCTATGCCCGCAAGCTGATAGGCACTTATCCGGTGTGCACCGAGAAGGAAGCCTTAGAAGCACTGGACGCAGCTGTGACTGCTTACGACAATGGCCGGGGCGCCTGGCCTACCATGGGCGTAGACGGACGCATCCGCTGCGTGGAGCACTTCACCCAGAAGATGATCGCGCAGAAAGACCAGGTGGTGAAGCTCATTATGTGGGAAATAGGGAAGTCCTTTGCTGACTCAGTCAAGGAGTTTGATCGTACCGTGGAGTACATCTACGCGACCATAGATGCCCTGAAAAACATAGATCGCCAGTCTTCCCGCTTTGAAATAGAGCAAGGCATTATCGCGCAGGTACGCCGCTCTCCACTGGGAGTAGTACTGTGTATGGGACCCTTTAACTACCCATTGAACGAGACGTTTACCACGCTCATCCCGGCGCTCATCATGGGCAACACCATCTTGTTCAAACCACCCAAACACGGAACCTTATTGTTCTACCCGTTACTAGAGGCTTTCCGCACTTCCTTCCCGGAAGGCGTGGTGAATACCATCTACGGCCGTGGACATGCCATTGTACCGGCTTTAATGAAGTCTGGCCAAGTGAACGTGCTCACCCTCATTGGGTCCAGCAAAGTAGCCGATGAGTTGAAGAAACTGCACCCGAAGGTGAACCGTTTGCGCGCTATTTTAGGATTGGATGCCAAAAACGCCGCCATCATCACGCAGAACGCTGACCTAAAACTATCAGTTGAAGAGACGGTACTTGGATCGCTATCTTTCAATGGGCAGCGTTGTACGGCCCTTAAGATCATCTTCGTGCACCGCAGCAAGGTAGATGCGTTTTTAGAGGGATTAACCCAAGCCGTAGCTAAACTGAAGTTCGGCATGCCATGGGAGAAAGGAGTGGCCCTTACGCCGCTGCCAGAGCCTCACAAACCTGCTTACCTCAAAGAGTGCATTGATGATGCCCTGGCTCATGGAGCTCAGGTGGTGAACCCAGGCGGAGGAACCGCCTTTGAGTCGTTCGTGTACCCTGCCATTTTGTACCCGGTTAACGAGAAGATGAAACTGTACCGCGAGGAGCAGTTCGGACCAATCATTCCGGTCGTGGCCTATGATGACCTGGAGGAGCCTATCCAATACCTGATAGAGTCCACCCACGGCCAGCAGGTGAGTATCTTTAGCCAGGATGCGGCTGAAGTAGCATCCCTAATTGACCCGTTGGTAAACCAGGTGAGCCGCGTAAACATCAACTGCCAGTGCCAGCGCGGACCAGATGCGTTTCCGTTCACCGGCCGTAAAGACAGCGCCGAAGGAACCCTCTCCGTAGTAGACGCCCTCAGAGCATTCTCCATCCGGTCACTAGTTGCCACCAAGTTCAACGAGAACAACAAGCAGCTCCTGAACCAGATCATTTCAGAAGAAAAGTCGACCTTCCTAAGCACGAAGTTCATTTTCTAACTGTTTTCCAGAAAACAGTTCAAAAGCCGCCACAGGGTCAATCCTGCGGCGGCTTTTTGCTTTTAAGGGGAGGCTTGTTTTAAGAAATGGTATGCTGAGTAGTGGCCATTTTCAGTGGTATCATTATGAGGCTAGCGCCTCACTGCAGTTCCAAGCTGCAGATCATTTTGGGTCCTAGTCGCAGATTTGAACCATGATGGAATAATGAACACAGTGTATCTGCAGGTGTAAACATCCCCCTTCGCCCCCTTCAAAGGGGGAGTATCAGCTAGAGTAGTTTGAGGCTTACGCCTCAATGCAGTTGCAAACTGCAGGTCATGGTAGTTCCATGTCAAAGACTTGAACCATATTTTCTGTATGAGTTTCAGAACAATGTTTTCTGCTGGAAAACTTGGAACATGTCTTCCAGCAACTTTGTTTTTCTAAAAGTCAAACCACGCTTTTCTGTTTCCAGCCTTTCGTCTGAGCGCCTAGAGGTCTACGGTGCCGGACAAAGTCCGGCAGCCGAGGCTTTAGCCGAAGGCAGTGGAACTCACAGCGCGAGGGCGGAAGGCGGGGCCTCGCGGCCGTGAGCGCTTACCAGAAAAGATGCAACAACAAAGCTCATGCACCCACGTCAAAGCCATTCACTCCAAGGGAAAAGCAAACCGCATGCACAAAGTCTTTTCACAAGAAGTAAGCATAAAAAAGAGAGCCTGTAGCAATCAACTACAGGCTCTCTTTCAAAACAACTCCAGAAAGAAGTTATAAAACCATTTTCAAAGCGATAGCAAAGACGTTATTTCTTCTGCTGCTTCGCCCAATCATCCATTTTCTTCTCCGCTACGCGCAACGGCATAGACCCATCTTTCAGGAAAGCATCATGGAAAGAAGCCAACTTGAACTGATCTCCCAGGTCTTTCTCATACTTCTCCCTAAGCTCCTTGATTTTCAACTGCCCCGTTTTATAAGAAAGCGCCTGGCCAGGAATCGCCATGTAGCGTTCAATCTCGGCAATGGCGCCTTCTTCAGAGATAGCTTCATTGGCCATCATGTACTCAATGGCCTCTTCTCGCGTCATGCCTTTGGTGTGCATGCCTACGTCTACCACTAATCTAATAGCCCGGTGCATCTCATCGCCTAGGGCGCCCATGTACTGGTACGGATCGGTGTAGAGGCCTAGTTCTTTGCCCAGGGACTCAGTGTATAGGGCCCAACCCTCACCATAAGCTCCGTACCAGCTGAACCGGCGGAACTTAGGCAGTTTTTCGTTTTCCTGTTGCAAAGAGATCTGGTAGTGGTGACCCGGAATGGCCTCGTGCAGGAACAGTGACTCCATGCCCGAAGTGGTGTTGAATTTGGTGGCGTCTAAGATAGGCACGTAGAAAATGCCCGGACGCGTTCCATCAGGAGAGCCCTGGTTGTACTCCGCTGAGGCGGAGGCGGCCCGGAACGCTTCGGTCTGACGAATTTCAAACGGGGTCTTAGGGGTGCGGCCGAACATCTTCTGGAGGTTCGGTTCTATTTTGGTTTGGATGGCTCGGAACGCATTGAGCACCTCCTCCGGCGTTTTGTATGGCGTAAACTTAGGATCATTGCGCAGGAAGGCAAAGAACTGCTCCATGTTGCCTTTGAAACCTACCTGGTCTTTCACCTTCAACATTTCGCCGTTGAGGCGCTTCACTTCCTGCTGACCGGTTTTATAGATCTCATCCGGTGTTTTGTCCGTGGTGGTCCAGTACTTCACATAGTATTTGTACAAGTCGCTGCCGCCGGTCACGTCATTGATGCCGGTGGTGGTGCGCGCCTTGGGCAGGTATTCCTGTTGCAGGAAGGTAGCCAGCTTCTGGTAAGTAGGCACCAGTTGCGTGGTGATGGCTTGCTGGTACGCCTGCGTCAGGCGCTGGCGGTCTGCGGCCGGAACTTCGGCGGGGAAGTTTTGGATGGGGCCGTAGAAGAGGCTTTTGGTAGGATCTGTTACCACCATGCTCTGCATCTGCGGAATCATTTTGGTCACCAGTGGTCTTGGCAACACCATGCCGTTCGCCATTCCTTGCCGAAAGTTGGCAATGGCGCTGTCGGCCCATACGGTGAAGCCTTGCACGCGGCCTAACCAGTTCTCATAGTCTTTGGTGGTTTTGAACGGCTGGTTTCCGGTACCGGCACCCAGCTGTCCCATGGTGAGGGGCAGTCCCCAGAACTGCTGGAAGGGGATCATCCAGGTGTTTAGCTTCAGGCCTTCCAAGCGGGTTTCCATCTCGTACTCAAAGATATCATAGCTGATCTGGTCGTTCGCGTTGAGGCTGGCGCGGTCAAACTGGTGCAGCTTGTCCAGGTGCTGCTGGTAGTACGTCTGGAGACTGTCGCGAAACGATTTGGTGATATCGTTGGGCAGCAGGTGGTTGTAGCGGTTGTCTCCCTGGGCCGTGGCTTCCAGGGGGAAAAACCTGGCATTCTGTTCCCAGTAGTTCTCAAACATGGTAGACAGCTGCTTGTTATCCGCAACGTTGGCCGCCGCACCAGAATCTGCTTTCTTCTCACAAGAGAGCAGCACCCCGGCCAAAGCAGCCATGAGCAAAAGTTTCTTCATAAGGTTGATTTGAGTTTTGATAAGGGGCCAATATAAACAACAAAAGCGTAGGCTTGTACCTTCCACTTTAACAGGGGGCATAAAAAGTATGAAGAGCGAATAAACCCGCCTTTTAAAACCATTTATCTGAAACCTAACTTAAAAATAATCAGCACTTTGTGTTAGATGCTAGGCCGAAAGCACGCTAAACTTCAGGAAAAAGGTGCCATAGGTTTCAATCTGTGCCATGGGGAGTAACCGGTTTTTCCTATCTTCAAGCTTCCAATGGGTTTACCCATTTCTAATTTCTAAATCTTAATTTCTAATTATAATCATGCAGGCTTACTTAGATTTGATGCGCCACATTCTGGACAACGGCGTGAAGAAAGAGGACCGGACGGGTACCGGTACTATTAGTGTGTTTGGGTACCAGATGCGTTTTAACCTGCAGGAGGGCTTCCCGCTGGTGACCACCAAAAAAGTACACCTCAAGTCTATCATCTACGAACTGCTTTGGTTTCTGCGCGGCGAAACCAACGTGCGCTGGCTGCAGGAGCGGGGCGTGAGCATTTGGAACGAGTGGGCCGATGAAAACGGGGAACTGGGTCCAGTGTACGGTTCGCAATGGCGTTCCTGGCCCACCCCAGACGGCGGACACATAGACCAGATTGCCCAGGTCATTGACCAGATCAAACGCAACCCAGACTCTAGACGCCTGATTGTGAGTGCCTGGAACGTGGCCGAGGTCAACAACATGAAGTTACCCCCGTGCCATGCGTTCTTCCAGTTCTATGTAGCCGATGGCAAACTAAGCTGCCAACTCTACCAACGCAGTGCGGATGTGTTCCTGGGCGTGCCCTTCAACATTGCCTCCTACGCGCTGCTCACCATGATGGTAGCCCAGGTCTGCAACCTGGAACCCGGCGAGTTCATCTGGACCGGCGGCGACACGCATCTTTACACAAACCACCTGGAGCAAACAGAACTTCAGCTTTCCCGTGTGCCAAAAGCTTTGCCTAAGATGAAACTGAACCCCGAGGTGAAAGACATTTTCGGGTTTGAATTTGAAGATTTTACGCTGGAAGAGTATGAGCCATGGCCGGGAATTAAAGCGCCTGTGGCAGTTTAATTGTAAATAGAAACTTTTATGAAAGATCTTATAAATAATATAGTTAATGAATTTAGAGCTAGTATAGATATAAATCAGGCATTTTTAAAAACAAGCTTTGAAGAAAGTAATTTAATTGAATTTAAAAAGTCTCTCCATACTAAAGGAGAATCCATAGATAAAGACTATTTAAAAACTATTTCAGGATATGCTAATAACAAGGGTGGTGTTATTTTATTTGGCATTGATCCGGATAGTAAAGAATTGGTTGGTATAAAAGATGTATATGAAAACCTTGACAACAGGTACATAAGTACAACAATTCGGGATGGTCTTGATGGTAACTTTGAATTCACCTTTTTTACTCAGACTTACCTTGGAAAAATTATAGGGTTCTTAGTTGTTAAAGAAGCTTCTGTGAAACCTATTATTATGAAGGTAGATTCTTCATCTTTCAAGGTGGGTGATATCTATTTTAGATATCCTGCACAAACAGCTAAAATTCTTGCAGCAGATTTAAGAAAGATTATCAATGAAGAAATAGCTAAGAGATTGCAAGGATTACTAGGTAATATCGATAATCTAGTTAAACTTGGTGATTCAGCTGCCATTTTAAATACATCATCTGGAGAGATACAAACTGGAGATAAATTGCCTAAGCTTATTTTGGATGAGAAGATCCTTAATAAATTAAATTTAATCAAAGAGGGTACTTTGTCAGAAGTTGAAGGGGCACCCGCATACATAATTAAAGGGGAAATTGAGCTAGGAAATGTAGAAATAGTAAAGACTGTGCCTTCTATTATTACTGAGCATGATATATTAGAGCAGTTCTTTGACAGACATTGCGAAGCTCCAGATGTAGTCTTAGAAATGTTGGTATTTCAGAATAGTCCCTATTTGCCCTTTTATTTTTTTGCGCAAAGTGCCAATCTTTCAAAAGAGGAGGCTATTGATTTTTTAAATAGTATAGATAAACCCGATATGAATAAATTAACTCGGAATAAATTAGTTAATAGGCTGAATAAATTTGAGTATAAAAAACAAGGAAAGATTTTAGAAGGGATTACTGAATCTTGTGATTGTGATATCGATTTGAATGTTCAAGTATCATCTGTTAAAGATACTTACAAGGAAAAATGTTCTCATGGACAAGTCGAAAGAACGATATTCTTCAATACTTTATTAAATAAATTTGAATTAAAAGATGAGTATATAAGTGCTTATCCTAAAAATATTATTGAAGCATTTTCTAGTTTGCTATCAGAAACCTTATCTGAAGATCCAGAATATTAACTTTCTATATTGTCTAAACTTAATAAAGTAGAAAAAGATACTCCTACTGAGTCTTTATATAGAAAGGTAATCTGCTATATTGATAAAGTTTACTATTCATAATAAAGCTAAGTCTAATAATTCTTTTAACTTTATCCTTATTGGAATAAAATATTACTCTCCCCACCATTGTTCTGGATCAGTTTTCCTGCATCACTCTTTGGATTGCAGGCATTGCGGTGCTACCTAAACTTATTCTGCAATCTTACTTGGAGGCGAGTTCGCTTTGCCGCTTTACCTCTTACATACAGTTTCATTTAATTCTATTTGCCTTGCTCCTAAAACAATAAAATGAAAGCTGAGTTGATCAAGTTGTATACCCGAGACCTTGATAGATTGAAGAATGAAATTGAAGCATTTCAACGGGAGAGTAATCTTTGGGTAACAAAAGGAGAGGTAAAGAATTCAGCCGGTAATTTATTCTTACATCTTGTCGGGAATCTGAAAACGTATATCGGAAAGAATTTAGGGAATTATGCCTATGTAAGAGACCGGGAGGCTGAGTTTACCTTAAAAGATGTACCTGCCCAAACTCTTATAGAGCAGATAAACGAAACTAAAGAGATTGTTTTACATACGTTACACCACCTCAGGGAAGAAGAATTAGAAGAAACCCACAAAGAAGAGGTACTGGGGTATGCCATGACCAACCGCTATTTTCTGATACACTTACTGGCGCACCTGTCTTACCATTTAGGTCAGATCAACTACCTTAGAAGGGTATTAGAAGAATAAATAGGTCACTAACAGTTAATTAGGGAACGGATACTGTACCTGCCTCTACACAGCTGAACCCTTGTTTGGCATTCTTTCAATTTATCTGCTCCTATAATCCGTTACTCATTGCATCCCACGCTGCCTTCAACCCCCAAACACATTCTTCCCACCATCGTCCTGGCCCAGTTTGCCTGCACCTCTTTGTGGTTTGCGGGCAATGCGGTGCTGCCTGAATTGATTCCACAGTTTCACCTGGAGGCCAGTTCACTGAGTCATTTGCCCTCGGCGGTGCAGTTGAACTTTATTCTGGGCACCTTGGTGTTTGCCGTGTTCCCTATTTATGAAATGTACTTGCAAATACTTGTAATTAGTAAAGGCACAATTCTATAAAATTCACTATCTACTTCGTTTAAAATATATCAAAGAGTCTACAAGAAAGAAAATGAAAAGAATTTTTATAATGATTTCAGTTATGTTAAGCATAACAAGTTTAGTTTATGCTCAATCTAATCAATGGACTGTTTATAGAACAGTAAATTCAGATGTATCACTTTTCAATACATTATCTATTGTTATTGACAAGAATGATAATAAATGGATTTCAACTTCACGATATGGCTTAGCAAAATACGATGGAACAAATTGGGTAGGTTACAATTCCTCTAATTCTGGAATGCCTAACAATTCTATTGTTTCCTTAGCACTTGAAGAAGGAGTGACTAAGTGGATTGGGACGCAAGATAGTGGGCTGGTAAAATTTGATGATAGAAGTTGGACAATATATAAAACAACTAACTCAGGTATCCCTAGCAATACAGTATCCTCCATTGTTGTAGACAGAGATGGTAATAAGTGGATTGGAACTGTAAATGGTTTGGCTAAATTCAACGGAACAACATGGACAGTGTTCAACTCTTCAAATTCAGGTTTGCCAAATAACATTATCAGATCTTTAGTTATTGATGAGAACAATACTATTTGGGTAGGAACCATAAGCGGCTTAGCTAAATTTGACGGAACCTCTTGGACAGTTTTCAATACTTCAAACTCTGGTTTAAGGAGTAACGTTATCCTTTCACTAACAATAGATAGTAACAAAGATAAATGGATTGGAACGTCCTCTTATGGAGTAGTCAAATATGATGGTTTAAACTGGGTTACTTATTTAGCTGGAAATACAATTTATTCTATTGTAATAGACAGAAGCGGAAATAAATGGATTGGAACGTCTAGTGGAGGATTAATGATGTTTAATGGGTCGGACTGGAGAACGTTCGATAATTCTAATTCAGGTTTGCCTGATAACAATGTCCGTTCAATAGCTATAGACAGAATGGGAACAAAGTGGGTAGGTACTTCCTATGGGCTCGCTGCTTATAATGAAAATGGTACTCTGACATCTATAGATGAATATATAAGTACAAAGAATAGCTTAAAAGTTTACCCTGTTCCTGCAAAGGATGCTTTAAATATTGAACTTCAAGCAGGGAATATAACTTCATTGGTAGAAATATTTAATACAAATGGTATCAAAGTGAAAGACCAGAGACTATTTGGCAATGTAAATACTATTTATATTGATGATTTAGCAGTAGGGTTTTATGTGGTGAAGATTTTTACAAAAACTGGATTGATTGTTAAATCTATAATAAAACAATAAAAATATATTAGATACTATGGGGAGCAGATAAACGGTTTATAAAATTAACTTAGTTGGAAACTATAGTCTAGATAGAAACTTCTATCTGGACTATTGTGGCTACACTTTGGCAAAATATAATTAGCTAAGAGTTTAGAATGTAAATTTCACCTATTTGAAATCACCTCTTCCAACTATACCTACCCGCATCCTGCCAATCATTGTTCTGGCCCAGTTTGCCTGCACCTCTTTGTGGTTTGCGGGCAATGCGGTGCTGCCTGAGTTGATTCCGCAGTTTCACCTGGAGGCCAGTTCGCTAAGTCATTTAACCTCGGCGGTACAGTTGGGTTTTATTCTGGGTACCTTGGTATTTGCCGTGTTCACCATATCAGACCGGTTCTCGCCGTCAAAGGTGTTTCTGGTGTGCGCATTGGTGGGAGCGGGGTTCAACTGGAGCTTGCTGTGGGCCGAAGGGCTTTCCACCTTGCTGCTGAGTAGGTTTCTCACGGGCTTTTGCCTGGCGGGCATTTACCCGGTAGGCATGAAAATAGCCGCCGATTACCACCAGAAAGGCTTGGGCAAGGCACTGGGGTTTCTGGTGGGCGCGCTGGTGTTGGGCACCGCCTTTCCGCACTTGCTCAAGAGCCTCACCCAAGGACTGCCGTGGCGGTACGTCATCTGGGCCACCTCGGGGCTGGCCGTAGCAGGAGGGCTGAGTTTGTTTTTCCTGGTACCAGACGGTCCCCACAGAAGCCGAAGCAGCCAACTAGATTTTACGGCCTTTTTTCAGATATTCAAGCAAAAACAGTTCAGAGCCGCCGCCTTCGGGTACTTCGGGCACATGTGGGAGTTGTACACGTTCTGGGCCTTTGTGCCGGTGATCATCGCCTTGTATGCAGAAGCAAACCCCGGGGTAACGTTAAACAACCCTTTCCTGTCGTTCTGCATTATTGCCGCCGGAACCCTGGCGTGCATAGGCGGTGGGTACCTGGCCGGAAATATAGGAAGTGCCAAAACCGCGTTCGGAGCTTTGGCCATTTCCATGGCGTGCTGTCTGCTGTCACCGTGGCTGTTTCAATTGCCTTTGCCGCTGTTCCTGGGGTTGTTGCTGGTGTGGGGCCTGGCCGTAGTCATGGACTCACCGCAGTTCTCTACACTGGTCGCCCAATCAGCTCCGGTACAGGTGAAAGGGACGGCCCTCACTATTGTCAATTCCATCGGCTTTGCCATTACCATTGTCAGCATCCAACTGCTGCGGAGTATTCAGGTGGCAGTGGCACCCACCTATTGGTTTCTGTTTTTAGCCATTGGGCCTGCTTTGGGTTTGCTGGCTATGCGGCGGTTGGTTCGGGGACGTTAATAGTGGTAGTGAATAGAGTTATGGGAGTAGGCCTTTTTGTTTTTAGGCTGTTTTCATGAAAAGGGGAGAAAGCTTCAAATCTCTACCGCTAGTTTCCTGATTGGGGGACCCTTACTTCAGGTTTGTCACTTGTGTTTCTACCCGCAAACAGCTTTCGCAAGTTGCAAACTTGCGGCATGACAGCTCCAAGTTGAAAACTTGAAGCATGGTTTTTTTTAACTTCTACCTCTTGTCCGCCTGTAAATAGTAGTTTCAAGAATAAAGGATTCAGTTCGAGGCATTTTCAGAACTGTTTTGTTCAAAGCTGCTTGAAAGACTGTAATGAAGCAAAGGGAATTCTTTTCATCCCTTATCGTAAAAAAACGTTTAGAACAGAAGTTATACTGACTCTAAACTACCTCGCCTTTGGAACCACTTCAACTCTTTTCCCTCATCATTGCCCTTTCCGCGGTGCTTGCGTTCATCAACATCCGGTACCTGAAGTTGCCTGCCACTATCGGGCTCATGGTACTTGCCTTGCTGCTCTCGCTGGTTATTTTGCTAGCCGGAAGCGTGGCTTCACCGCTGGTACAGTTTCTAACCCAAGCACTTACCCAGTTAGATTTCTCAGACTTCCTGCTGGACTTCATGCTTGTGTTCCTGCTGTTTGCCGGGGCACTGCACACTGACCTGAAGAAACTTCGTAAAGCCTGGATACCTATACTGGCCTTTGCTACAGTTGGTACGCTCATTTCTACTTTTCTGGTGGGCGCCATGCTCTATTACCTGCTGCCTTTCCTGTACCAACCAGTTGCCTTCATTCACTGCCTTTTGTTTGGCGCACTCATCTCGCCTACCGATCCTATTGCCGTTCTCTCAATTCTAAAGAAAACAGGGGTGTCTGAGGCGGTAGAAACCAACATCACGGGGGAGTCTCTTTTCAATGACGGCGTAGGTGTGGTGGTGTTTTTGACCATCTTCAACATAGCAAGAGAAGGGGTGGCAGAGATAGAACCCTCTGAAGTAGCGCTGTTGGTGCTGGAAGAAGTGGGCGGTGGTATCTTGCTGGGCGTAGTGCTGGGGTACATCACCTACCGGTTGATGCGTTCCATTGACCACTATCAAACAGAGGTGCTTATCTCCCTTGCTTTGGTCATGGGCGGAAGTGCCCTGGCACCTTTGTTCCATTTTTCGGCGCCGCTGGCCATGGTGGTAGCGGGTTTGTTTATCGGGAACAGGGGTATTGAGTATGCCATGTCGGCCACTACTACAGACTACGTGCACAAGTTCTGGGAGATGATAGATGAAATTCTTAACGCCATCTTGTTCGTGCTCATTGGCCTGGAACTGATTATCATTCCTATAGAAGGAGCCTATCTCTACGTAGGCATTGTAGCCATTTTGCTTATCCTGGTTGCCCGCATGATCTCTTTGTTTGTGCCCGCGCTGCTGTTCCGGTTCAAGCATCGGTTCCCTGACCGTACCTTGTTCATCATGACGTGGGGAGGGCTGAGAGGCGGTATTTCCATTGCCCTGGCTCTTTCACTAACCGCTGACATGGAACGTAACTTCATTGTGGCCATCACCTACATTGTCGTGCTTTTCTCCATCATAGTACAAGGCCTCAGCTTAGGCAAAGTGGTGAAACGCTTAAACCGGGAACAGCCACTGGAGACCATGGAACTGGAAGGATAGTTTATTTAGGCTAACAATAATAATTGCCTAAGTAAAAGAGGGATAAAGCGGGTTACTTTAACCTGTTTTATCCCTCTTTTACTTAAAGAACAGGAAAAACGACGTGCCTTTGCCCTCCTCAGATTGTACCTGTATGGTGCCTTTGTGGAGCATGATGATTTGCTTGCATAAGCTCAGGCCAATGCCGCTTCCATTTTTCTTACTGCTGAAAAACGGGATGAAGATCTTTTCCTGTACTTCCTTTGACATACCCGTGCCATTGTCTGAGATCTTGACCACCACTTTCCCATCTGCCGCTGAATAAGCCGCTAACGTGATTTCTGGCTCCGGCTGTTCTTTCACCGCGTCAATGGCGTTCACCAGCAGGTTGATCAGCACCTGGTCCAGCAGATTGGGATCGGCTTCAAGGGAGAGGTTTTCCTCGGTGAGAAGCAGGGTGAGTTGGATGTTTTTCTGGGCCAGAGAGGGTAGCATGAGGCGCCGGAGGTTCAGGAAGAGGTCCTGCACGTAGATTTTCTCCAGGCTCAGTGTCGTGATTTTGCTCAGGTTGCGGTAGGTCTGCGCGAACTTTAGCAAGCCCTGGCTCCGGTATTTGATGGTACTGATGCCATCCTCCAGGTCTTCCAGGTCATGGGAAGAAACCCCGCTGACCACTGTTTCCTGCAAGCGGTTCTTGAGCGTGTCGGCAAGGGAGGAGATGGGCGCAATGGAATTCATGATCTCATGCGTCATAACGTTTAAGAGCTTCTGCCAGGCCTCTGATTCGGTTTCTTCCAGGGCATCGTTCACGTTCTGGAACGCGACCAGTTTGTAGCGTCTGCCTTCGTTCTGGAACACGGTGGCACTCAGCATAAATTTGAACGTGCTGCGCTCCAGGCTGGGCGTCTGGATAGAGGCTATTTTTGGGATTCCGGGCGGTAAACGAGTAACTACTGCGTACAGGCCGGGGTCCCGCTTTACCAGTCCTTGTATTGTCTTCAGAAAAGGCAGGTGCAGCAGTTTTTTCATGGCCTCGTTCATGAGCACCACTTCGCCGCTGTCCAGATCGTAGGACAGGATGCCGGTGTCTACCAGTTCCAAAATGCGCTGCAGGTGCTGGTGTTGGGTTTCCTTTTCCTGGTTGATGTTTTTGAAGGTGGTGTTGATCTGGTTAAAGCCCCGGCGCAAACTCAGCAGTTGCGGCGAGGTAGATTTCTCACTGAAGTACCGGGAGAAATCGCGGTACTGAATGGCTTCAATGAACAGGTTGAGTTCTTCCTGTGCCTTTCTCAAAAAGTGGTACAGTTCGTACACCTGGTACAGGAGCAGGGGCACCAGAAACACGAGCAACTCGGCCCAGCCGTTGGTGATGACAATGGAAGGCGCGCTTAAGGACAAGAGCAGCAGGAACACCCGCAACAGCAGCTTGCCTTCAAAATTCTTAAAGCTCATACTTGCCCAATCTTCGGTACAGCGCGGTGCGGGTAATGCCCAGTTCTTTGGCGGCTTTGGTCATGACACCATTGTGTTTCTCCAGCACCCGGATAATGGTGGCTTTCTCCAGTTCCTCCAGATTGGTGGCGTTGGTCTGAATGCTCTCTGTAGGGGCAGACTCAATAGGAGAGAAGATGATGTCCCTGGCGTCAAGCGCGTAATCATCAGACATGATCACGGCCCGCTCAATGGCGTACTGCAGTTCGCGCACGTTACCTGGAAAAGAATAGCTCTTGAGCTTCTCCATGGCTTTGGGGGTGAGTTCCAACGAGGGTTTCAGGTACTTTTCAGAATAGATGTTGATGTAGTGCTTGGCCAGCAGAATGATATCGTTACCACGCTTCCGCAGTGGTGGCACTACAATTTCTACGGTATTGATGCGGTAAATCAAGTCTTTCCGGAACCGAGCGTCGCTGGCCAGGTCGTTCAAAGAGACGTTGGTAGCGCATAGGAGCCGCACATCCACGTTGATGGGTTCATTGGAGCCCACGCGTATCACTTGCCTGTTTTGAAGCACGCTCAGCAGTTTGGCCTGTTGCTGCAGTGAGATGTTCCCGATCTCATCCAGGAAGATGGTGCCTTTGTCAGCGGCCTCAAACCGACCGGCCCGTTCTTCGCGGGCGTCGGTGAAGGCGCCTTTCTTGTGCCCGAACAGCTCACTTTCAAACAGCGACTCCGTTAAGGCACCCACGTCTACCTTCACAAAAGGTTGGTTCGCCCGCAGGGAGTGCTGGTGAATGGCTTTGGCGATGAGTTCTTTCCCGGTACCGTTCTCGCCCAAGATGAGGATGTTCGCGTCGGTGGGGGCTACTTTCTTTATTTTGTAGAAGATGTCCTGCATGGCCTCAGACTCGCCCAGCAGGTCAGGTCCAATCAAAGAGTTGGCAGTGTTTTGGGCGGAAGCACTGCTTCCTTTTTCTTTGCCACTTACTGCTTCCTGCAGCGTAGCCAACAGTTTTTCATTATGCCAGGGCTTTACCACAAAGTCATAGGCGCCTTCTTTTAACGACCGTATGGCCAGATCTATGTGCCCGTACGCCGTAATCATGATCACGGCTGCCTCAGATTTGAGCCGTTTTATTTCTTTCAGCCAGTAAATTCCCTCATTGCCGGTATGAATAGAAGAGGCAAAGTTCATGTCCAGCAGAATCACATCAAACGCCTGCTGCCGGAGCAACGACGGAATGTTCTCCGGCTTTTTATCCACTACAATCTCCTTTACCAGTGGCCTTAAAAGTAAACGCACGGCGGTCAGCACATCGGGGTCATCATCTATTACCAACACGGTAGCTTTCTTCAACTGCATAAGGGTACTTTTTAGGAATAGTGTTTAGAAATGGGCGGTGTTCTTAGGTTCTGGTACTTTCTGCTGCCGGCTGTTTTAGCTCTCTTTTCTAAAAAGAAGCTTTAAACCAGTCAGAAGATGAAGGTTTCCTGACCTAAAGCTAATTTGCTGGTTGGGGAATCTCAGCTAATGTTTCTGTGCAGACGAAAAAACGATAATTATGCCATTCTTACAACTCTCTGTTTTTGAATAGTTTGCCCATTTGCACCTGTGTACTGCGTTCGAAATCGCACACCGTAGGAGCGAATCTGCACGGGTGGTACAGCGTGGTTATAGGTAAGTGTCTGAAAAAGAAGCAGTAGGAGTTTTGGCATTTGTTGTGCAAAAGGGAAGAAGCCATAAAGACAAATGCTACCCTTATGATAAAGATCACAAACCTTGAAAAAATCTACCGTACCGAAGAAGTCCTCACCACGGCTTTGAACAAAGTAAACCTGGAAGTAGCTGAAGGAGAGTTTGTCGCCATCATGGGTCCTTCGGGCTGCGGAAAATCTACGCTCCTTAACATTCTGGGGTTGCTAGATGAACCCGAAGCCGGAAGTTTCCTTTTCAACGGCCAGGAAGTAGCCAATGTAAACGAAAGCCAACGCGCCGAGCTCCGCAAACGGAACATTGGTTTTGTCTTTCAATCCTTTAATTTGATTGATGAATTGACGGTGTATGAAAACGTGGAATTGCCTTTGCTTTACCTGGGAGTAAAACCCGCTGAACGCCGGAAACGGGTAGAGGAAGTGTTGGAGAAGGTACAGATAAAACACCGGCAGAACCATTATCCGCAGCAGCTTTCGGGCGGACAGCAGCAACGGGTAGCAGTGGCCCGAGCGGTCATCAACAAACCCCACTTGCTCTTAGCAGATGAGCCCACCGGCAACCTGGACTCCTCCAACGGGAACGAGGTGATGGAACTCCTGAGCGAGCTAAACGAGCAGGGAACCACCATTGTCATGGTGACGCACTCAGAGCATGATGCCCGCTACAGCCACCGCATCATCAGGATGCTGGACGGCCAGACCATCATGACTGAACAGATGGCATCTCAAGCTATACTTTAAGACCTGTTTCAGAAAAAGACCTGTAAAAGAAACTGCTATATGTTTAAGAATTACTTTAAAGTAGCTTATAGAAACCTGTTAAGATACAAGGGGTTTTCGTTCATCAACATTGCCGGGCTGGCCTTAGGCTTAACCGCTTGTTTGCTCATTGGCTTGTTTGTGCATGATGAACTGCAGTATGACAAATTCCTGCCCGAAGGCAAGCGTGTGTATCGGGTGTATGACAATGTCACCACCGATGATGGAACTGACCAGGTAGCGAGTGTGCCTCCCATGTTCGGGACCACTATGGTCAACGATCTCCCAGAGACAGAGACCGTGGTACGTATCTTAATGCAGCAATGGGACGCCCAGAGCTTGGTAGAGGCAGGGGAGAAGCGGATGTATGAAACGGGGGGCTTGGATGCTGATCCTACCTTCTTTCAGGTGTTTCCGCTGAACTTTATCTATGGCTCTCCTGAGAAAGCCTTAGATGACCCAACCTCTATTGTCATTTCAGACAAGTTTTCTAAAAAAGTGTTCGGAAACATTGATCCCGTTGGCAAGAAAGTTTCCATCAACAAGAATCCTTTTATAGTGAAAGGGGTTTTTGAGACCAACCCCAAGTTTCATTTGCCCATTAACTACATCCGGAACATGGCCATTTTTCAGTTTCCTGCTGAACGGATGCAAAGCTGGGGTTGGCAGCAATTCTATACCTATGTGAAGGTAAAGCCAGGCGCAGATCCTCAGTTACTCCAATCCAAGTTACGCGGGGTCGTTAAAAAGCAGATTGACAAGGATAATAACCGCCCGTTCAATTACGAGCCGGTGTTACAGCCCCTGCATGAGGTGCATTTGTACTCCGCCAGCTTTAAGTTTGACCAGTCTTTGAGAGGCAACATCACCTACGTGAAGGCTCTCAGCATTATTGCCGTTTTCATTCTGCTTATTGCCTGCTTTAACTTCGTGAACCTGGCCACCGCTAAATCACTGCAGCGGGCCAAAGAAGTGGGGGTACGGAAAACCATCGGCGCCAGCCGAAAGCAACTGCTGCTCCAGTTCCTGTCAGAAACTCTGCTGCTGACTCTTATTAGTGTGGTGTTTGCCGCCGCGCTTACATCATTGCTATTGCCTTCGTTGAACGCCTTCACTGAAAAAGAGATGACCTTCAACATTTTCAACCGCCCTGAACTGTTGCTACTCTTAGGGGTGCTGGTGTTGGTAGTAGGCGTGTTGGCAGGGCTTTATCCGGCGCTGGTGTTGTCTGGCTTTAAACCGGTGAGTGTGCTTAAAGGAGCCGTGGTGAGTGATGGTGGTCCGGGCAAAACGCCCTGGCTGCGGCACGGGCTCATTGTGGTGCAGTTTGCCCTTTCCATTTTTCTGATCATCTGTGCCTTGGTGGTGTACCAGCAGGTAAGCTTCCTGCACAACAAAGACCTGGGTTTTAACAAAGACCAGATCATGTTCTTTCCTATGCGCGGTCAAAACATGGACAAGAACTATGAAACGTTTAAAACGGAGTTGACGAAATCTCCGGCCATTGCAAGTGTGTCCATCGGGTACGGTTTTCCGGGGGATGCCACTGCCGGCGATGGCATTGAAGTCATCAAGAATGGCGAGCGGGTGCATCATAGCGTGACTCACCTCATGGTAGATCATGATTACCTCAAAACCTTAGGGTTGACGTTGGTAGCGGGCCGCGGCTTCTCCAAAGATATGCCCACCGACAAAGACGCGGCCTTTATCATCAATGAAACGGCTGTGAAAGAACTGGGGTTTGAGACTCCGGAGAAAGCGCTAGGGAAACCCATGGAGTGGAAAATGTGGATGGATGCCGATACCATTAAGAAAGGACAAGTGATTGGCGTAGTGAAAGATTTCCATTTCAAGAGCCTTTTTGATAAAGTAGACCCTACCGTACTACAGATTTTCCCGGATGCTAACTGGAAAGTGGCCGTAAAAATGAAAGGCGGCAATGTGGCTGCGGGCATCAACCATGTCAAACAGGTGTGGGACACCTTTTCCCCGGAATACCCTATTGAATACAAGTTCATGGATGAAAACTTCCAGGTGATGTACAAAGCCGAAGACAAACTAAAATCACTGCTCTGGATCTTTACCGGTATGGCCATTTTTGTAGGGTGTTTGGGCTTGTTTGGGTTAGCGGCTTATGCGGCAGAGCGCCGGAAGAAAGAAATAGGCATCAGGAAAATCTTAGGCGCCAAAACTTCTTCCATTGTTACCTTGCTCTCCAAAGATTTTTTGAAGTTGGTGTTCATTGCCGCCCTGATCGCTGTTCCGCTGGCCTGGTATGCCATGGGCAAATGGCTGGAAGACTTCGCCTACCGCATTGACATTCCTATTTGGGCATTCGCAGTGGCCATGTTGTTAGCTGGACTGGTAGCTTTCTTAACCGTGAGTTACCAAGCCCTGAAAGCCGCCACGCTGAACCCAGTAAAAAATCTCCGGATGGATTGAGAAGTGTCTTACTCACCACATGATGTCATCTTGGAAAGATCTTGTGAGCGTACTAGAAAGCCATGGAGTAAACGGCATTACTGTTCGCCCACAAGGTCCTTTCAGGATGACAGAAGAAGAAAAGGTTGTTCTATAGGAGAGCGTGTTTCTTTAGGGAGAGTGACCTCTTCAACAGGTTTTAGGTCATTAGAATTATTATCCTTGAAGCACATCCTCCGTACATTCAGGTGAGAAGGACACTAGCCTCCTTCAGAATCCATCTTGAAACCACTTGTTTAAAACGGAAGAATATGGCCAAAGAGAGCAGAATATTAAAAGCGATGTATGCGGTAGTGCAAGACCAGGAAAGTAAAACCGGCTATCCCATAGATGCACCGGCTATCTCAGAGAAGACACCCGGACTTTCTTTGGGCGAGATTGAGCAGGAAATGAGAGATTTACAAGTGAAGAAACTTGTGGAGATCGACCACGGCCCAGACATGGCTTTGTTCTGCCGGTTAACCGAAGCAGGATTAGAGGCGGCGGAAAGAGCCGCTAAAGCTTAAATAAATAAGGAATACAAATGTCATCTGCACTTCCTGTGTCGGGTTATTTTTACCAAAAATGGCCTGAAACAGGAAACAGTAGTTGAAGAGGGTTATTGAAACGCTTTCACGGGAAGTTCTAATTCTTCGCCCGTCATCACAAAAAAGAAGTTCTGGAGTTGGTGTACATATTCTACGGGGGCGCTGGTGGCAATGTAACCCCCGTTGAACACAATCTCTTTGTACTCTGGGTCTAGCGCCCACTGGCTCAGCTCCGGAAACGTAAATTCATGCTCCAGGTCATTGTAGGTTGCGCCAGAAAGCCAATCCTCAGTAAGGGGCATAGGGGCAAAGGCTGACCCATTACCTTTCAATATAGAAATTAGCTTGGGCACATCAAGGGCCACAGGTTTCCCTGCTTCCAAGACTATATTACCCAACCGTAGTTCGTTCGCAAACATTCTGCAATATAAGAGGAATACCTTCCGGGTTAAAATAAACCATACGTGTAAGAAGCCATTCCTATTGTACTTTCTCCTCACCTAATTGATCAAGAATGCTCCGAAATTTAAAATCTATGAGGTTGAGAGACCTTCTGTGACACTAAAAGAGGTAAATAAAATGTACTTTGGGTGCTAAAAAACTGATGCTGAAAGAACTACTGCAAAGATCTTTAAAATTAGTTTTTCAAATCTTTTTTGTGCCGCTCGTGCAACGGTTTTCTTTTTGTGTAGTCTTTAGAGTGTAGTGCGCCGCGAGACAATCCAACCTAACAACACTTACATTTAACTTCTTTTCTGCTATGAAAAAAAGAGCCCTCTTTTTGCTGGGACTGCTATGCCTTTGCCTTTACTTTTCTGAAGAAGGCAAAGCGCAAACCGCTCCGCCAGCCGCCGCACCTGTACCCAAAACGTCTGGCACTATTTCCGGCACGCTCCTGGATTCACTCACCGGCAAATCCATAGAATATGCCACTGTGGCCTTGTTGCAGAAGGGAAGCAATGCCTCGGTAGGCGGTACCCTTACCAATGCCCAGGGACAATTCTCCTTCCAGAATCTGGGGTTTGGAGACTATCTGCTTTCCTTCAGTTTTATAGGATACGCCTCCAAAACCAGCCCGGTACTCTCGTTAACGGAAGCCAACCCCGAGGTGCGGGTGGGTACTTTCCGATTGCCCCAAGCCACTACCAAACTAAAGGAGGTGAAGGTCACCGGCTTACGGCCCATCATCACCCAGGAAGCCGATAAAATGGTGGTGAGTATTGAAGGCACGGCACTGGCCGCCGGAAGAACCGCTTTTGATGTGCTGGCCAAGTCGCCCGGTGTTTTTGTGGACCCAGACGGAAATATTCAACTCAACGGACGGGCAGGGGTAACGGTCATGCTAGACGGAAAGCTTACTTACCTGTCAACTTCTGATCTAAAGAACCTGCTCCAGAGCATGTCGGCGGAGAACATCAAGAACATCGAGATCATCACCAATCCTTCGGCGAAGTATGATGCGGAAGGAGTTTCCGGAATCCTGAACATCAACCTCAAGAAAAATGAGCTGCGGGGCATGAACGGAAGCGCGTTTGTTACCTCTACTTACAACTTCAGGCAACTGGCAGCCACCGTGGGCACGAACGTGAACTACAAAGCCGGCAAATGGAATTCCTTTGCGAGTGTGGAGTACCAGCGCCGGGCCAATAACCGGGATGGCACCTTTACCCGGGTTTTTTACACCCCGGAAAACACCATCTACTTTGACCAGGAAGCCTACGGCAAAAGCAAGAACCTGGGTCCGCCAGTAGTTAGGTTAGGCACCGACTACAGCATCAATGAGAAACACAGTGTAGGCGGAATGGTGTACTTCAACCAAAATAAAAGATGGGAAGACTTCAATACCGGCACTTTCATTGGCAACCAGCCAAACAATCCAGAGCAATACATAACCGCCAATAACTATATAGTAAACACTTTTACAAATTTCACCACCAACCTGCATTATGTAGCCAAGCTTGATACCGTGGGTACCACCTTGTCAGCCGATGCTGACTTTGTGAAAATCTCTAACCTGGGGTATTCCAACTTTTACAACTATTTCGGGAAAGTAGGCGCAGAACAGCCCACCACCCAGGATTTCCTGTATGCCGACTCTGAAAACGGGTTCGACATATACTCCGGGAAAGTGGACTTCGCCAAAAAGTTTGCGAGGCTGGGCAAACTGGAACTGGGCGCGAAAGCCAGCCGCGTGGTGTCTGACAATGACTCCCGCTTTTTCTTCAACAATGAAGGGCTGGTGCTGGATCCCAACCGCACCAACCATTTCCTATACAGCGAGAACATTTTTGCGGCCTACGTGAACTGGAACAACAAATTTGGGGAGCGCTACACCGTACAAGTCGGCTTACGCGCCGAAGAAACCCAATCTAGGGGAGAGCAACTCACCACTGGCCAGGTCACCGACCGCGACTACCTGAACTTCTTTCCCAGCATTTTTGTGCAGCAGAAAGTAAGCGACAACTATGACGTTAGTTACAGCTACAGCCGCCGGATTCAACGTCCCAATTACGGTAACCTGAACCCCTTTGTGCAGTATCGTGACCCTTATACCTACTGGACCGGAAACCCGTACCTGCGCCCGCAATACACCAACGCCTTTGGGATCACCCAAACCTTCAGGAAAGACTACCGGCTGGTGTTCAACTACCAGTACCTGCAAGATGTGATCTCAGAGCTGCCGTTCCTGGACGTGGAAAAAGCCACCACCATTTACACTGTGGGCAACGTGGACAACTCTCAGAACTTCAGTTTGGCGGCTATTGCCCCCATCAAGATTATGAAGAAGTGGGACACCAACAACACGGCCACCGTGTCTTACAATGAGTTCCGGATGATGGTAGACAACGTGCAGGAAGTGAATTCACAGGTGCTGTATACGTTGCAAACCAACCACAACATCTTGTTGCCTTTTGATATTACCATGGAGGTAAATGGAGTGGCAAGAAGCGCCGGCGTATCAGGCCTGTACCGAATCGCGCCCATGTGGTGGGTACACGCAGGCTTCCGGAAAAGCTTCCTGAACAAGAAACTGGACCTGAACGTGAACGTGAACGACATCTTCAGAACCTACCGCCTTAGGTTTGATGCCCGCTTAGGCCGCAACATCAATGATTTTGACCAGTATTTCTACATGCGCAGCGTGGGCGTGACTCTTCGCTACAACTTTAGCACAGGCCAGAAATTTGACCCTAAACGCAGAACCAACAGCTTAGAGGAATTGAACCGTACCTAAACGTGTAGATAGTTAGATAGACTGTCGCCTCTGCCTTTGTTCCTGTTCAGGAGAAGGGCAGAGGCTTTTTGTTCATGGTGGGTTTGAAGTCATCTTTGTGGCAGGAAGGAAGATAGGAAAGATGAGGGCTGTTATCTGAAGGGAGGTAGGGAAGCAAACTTTATTCTATAAGTTTGCAGTAGAAGAAAAAGCCCTCCTATGTTAAGGGGGCAACTACCAGCAGAGTAACATGATTAGAGGCTTCTATATTAAAAGTGGGGAAGTACACTGGGAGAAGAACCCGGATGCCTTCCATGACCAGGAAAAAGGACGTATTATCTGGATTGACCTGCAAGCCCCTTCAGACCATGAGCAACGGTTAGTGGAGGAGGAGTTCGGGATAGAGTTCTTTACCCAACAGGAAGCCGCCGAGATTGAAAGTTCATCGCGCTACTTTGAAGATGACAACATTTTTGAGGCCAACAGTGCCTTCGTGATGCATCAGGAAGGTTCGTACATTACCCGTCAGGTCTCCTTTATCTTGAAAAACGATATCTTGTTTACGCTGCGCCGCACCGAAATGAAGTCTTTTGGGGAAACTGTGCGCAAACTGAAAACTTTCAGGAGCACCACCACCAAAGCAATCCAGATCTGGCTTCTGCTTCTGGAAACCCAGATCGACTATGACGCTGACTTTATAGAGTTCCTTACCCGTACCACTAACGTAGTGAGTAAGCGGCTGGTGAAAGAACAGTCTATTGAAGAGGAAGTGCTGCTCCGCATCACAGAGCTGCAGGAAAACACCATCATCATCCGAGAGAGCATCGTAGATAAGCAACGGCTGGTTTCCTCTTTGTTACGCAGCTATGCCATTGAAGACCCAGAGAAAGAACGCCTGCGTACCATCATCAAAGACATAAACTCCATTCTGCAACACACCCAGTTCAGCTTTGAGCGCTTGGAGTACCTGCAAAACACTTTTTTGGGTTTGGTGAACATAGAACAAAACCAAGTTATCAAGATCTTCACCGTGATGACAGTGGTGTTCATGCCACCTACCCTCATTGCCAGCATCTACGGAATGAACTTCAAGGTCATGCCAGAACTGAACTGGATTGCGGGGTACCCATTTGCACTAGGCATGATGGTGCTCTCGTCTCTTGCGTTCCTCTGGTACTTTAAACGAAAGAAGTGGTTGTAAGGAACAGCAAGTCTAAGCCAATTCACCGCAGATTCTCCCCTTGAGGGGAGCGAAGAGGGGTGTTTACACAGGTGAGCAAGCATTGCTGATTAACAACTTGCAAAAGTTACTTCAAGAGTAAAAAATATAATCTACATAAGTGGACCAGCAGATGTAAACACCCCTCTTTATCTCCCCTCAAGGGGAGAATCTCGAAACTAAACCTTTTTACAGAAAGCATACAGGATTGCTTAGACATGAGCAGGTCTACTCGTATTCTTCCTCACCTATCTCATCCTCCTCATCTGATTCAAAATCAACCTCCTCTTCCAGTTCTTCATCAGCGTCTACTGGTATCAGTTGATTTATAAGGTGCTGATGCTTTGGTTCAAAGATCAACTCACCTCTGAGTAGGAACTTGTTCGCGTTCATCATTACCTCATAGATGGGCGTGTGAATGTGCTTCGGGATTTTGAAGATGCGCTCGTCTCGTTTGTCAAAAGGGGTGGGTACTTTGGAATCAAACAAATAGGGGAGCAGGGTTTTAGAACAACTCATGGCGATGCGGTCAATCTGGTGCTCCTCAAAATACTCCTGCAGCCGCCCATTGATGTTCTCGAAGAACTCCACTGTCTCGCCTAAACGCACCCGCGAACCCGCCCGTGATTTGCCTTTCGTCTTCAAGTACTTGATCTGGCTTTTACCCTGTTTTTTCCGGACCATGTAAGACCGGAACACCTTGTGGTTCAGGTTCACGCCGTCTTCAAAGTACCCTAGCGCGCAGTTCCCCGCCTGAATCAGCAGGATCACATATCTTATTGTTTCGTCCTTAACTGGCACAAGATGGTTATTCAACGCTGGAACCGCCAGGGGTAACCGGAAAAACACCTGCTCGTTTCCTGCTGCATCTAAGAGAATTACCCGGTGCTTTTCATAGTCATAGGTGGCGGGTAAGCCCTGCTCTTTAATCCTTTCCAGCACCTGGTCAGCCATTTCTCGGGAAACAAATCGGTTCATAAAAGCTTCTAACAAAATTCCTGTCCCGCGAAGATGCACAATGTTCCGGAAAGGCTAAGATTGAATAAGACCTGCGGCATGGTCTGCTTTATATTTTGTAGCTACTTTCAGGAAAATGGCTTACAAACAGAGTTAATGGTTAATCTCTCTTTTACTTCTCTAAACTAAAAATCCCACCTTTGTAAGAGATGGGATTTAGGTCTGATATATCGAAAACTGCCTTAAAACTATTCACAACCAATTGCTCCCATAGAGCCGATGGGTGCGCCGGGAGGCAGGTCTTTGTGTAGTTGCGGTTTGGCTTCCTGAGGTTTTTTAATACGGTCTAAAGCTAAGAGGGCGTTGGCTTTCACGCTTTCGTCTGATGATTTCGCCTGCTTTTTGGCTTTCTTCTCCAACTGGTTTAACTGCAGCAGTGCCGCGGCCCGGGCAGAATAAGCGGCTTCTTCGTTCTGGGAAAGGGCAAGTAAGTGGGTAAGGACCAGCTGCTGAGTCAGTAATCGAACCTGGTTGTTTAGGCCAGAAGCTTGTTTGCTTTCCCAGGTTTGTTCCATTATTTGGTTCAGGACTTCATTCAGGCCTAACTTGCTGCCTCTTGCTTTTAACTCTACTAAACGGGTGGCCCGCTCTGGGTGGAACAGGAACGACAGCGTGAAATCGGCGGAGGCTTCTGCCGCAGCGAGAGGGTCAAAGGTGAGGCCGGTGCGTTTGTCAAACAACTCCCGGGTAGGCGACCAACCAGCCGGACGGGGCGGGATAGCTGCGATGATTTTCTCCGGCAGGGCTAACACGTTTGGCTGCAAGGTGGCGAGCAAAGCATCTAAGGCTTTCTGTTGCTCGGCCTCCGGTACAAACTCAGTGACCAGTTGTCCGTCGCCGCGGGAGGCGTAGGTGTAGTTGACGCCGCCTACCACTTTGGCTGCGGCCTCTACCTGGTAGCGGTGGTAGTTGTAGATGGGTACCAACACGTCTTCCAGCATGGCCATAGGCACGCCCGGCTTGATGTTGTTCACCCCGAACCGCTCCAACGCTTTCTGCCGCACGGTTAACACATGCTTCAGTTCCTCGGCAGCATTGCCTCCGTTGTCCCAAAGGTGGGCCTGCGGATGCGCTCCTCCGGTAGCCCGCGCATCACGGTCAGAGATGAATTGTAAACCGCGTTTGTGGCTCTCGCGCAGCAGTTGGTCAAAGGCTTGGGCTTCATTAGTGCCGGCCGGAAAATGCTGGTAACCAAACTTAATGGCTTCTTTGTCCCACTCGCCAATGCCCACGGCGTACGCATCAGACAAATCTATCTCACCGCTGGCTGTTAGTTTCACGGTAGGGTGCGGGTAATCCATCACCGAAGCCCTGTTTGTCACGCTGGCGGCATAGTTGTGCATAATGCCCAATGTATGTCCCAACTCGTGCGCAGATAACTGCCGCAACCTGGACAAGGCCATCTTCATCATCTCGGTGTTGGCGGGTTTGCCTTCTCCATAAGGCGCCAACAATCCCTCAGCAATCAGGAAGTCCTGACGCACGCGCAGAGAGCCCAGGCTTACGTGCCCTTTGATGATTTCGCCGGTACGCGGATCTGTGACGGTGGCCCCATATGACCAACCGCGGGTGCTGCGGTGTACCCACTGAATTACGTTGTAGCGCACGTCCATTGGGTCAGCGTCTACGGGCAGGATCTCTACTTTGAAGGCATCTTTGTACCCGGCGGCCTCAAACGCCTGCGCCCACCAGCGGGCACCTTCGAGCAGCGCACTTCTGATAGGCTCCGGCGCGGCGTGGTCTACGTAGTACACAATTGGCTTCACGGCTTCAGAAGTGGTGGCCGCCGGGTTCTTTTTCTGCAAGCGGTGCCGGGCAATGAACCGTTTGATGATGGGCTGGTCTACGGGCGTGCTGAAATCCATGTACTCAATCCCGAAGTAGCCGGCCCGCGGGTCCATGGCTCTGGGCGTGTAGTTCTTATCTGGGAGTTGGATAAAGGAGTGGTGCTGGCGGACCGTGGTGGCTTGAGCCGAAGGCGTTACGCTGCGCACGAACCCACCGGCATCTTCTCCGCCGGTAAAGGTGAGGGTGGCCTCAAATTCAGAGTTCTGCGGAAAGTTCTTCGTGCGGGGCAGGTACATGGCCGAGCGGGTAGGGTCTAACCGGTACGTACCCTGACGGCTGCGCCGAATGTTACCCACCACGTCATGCGCATCGCGGAGCAGGAACTCGGTGGCGTCTACCAGCACTTTGTCTCCTTCGGTGGCTTCCACTTTGAATCCCCATAGCGCGGACTGGGCGAACGACTGCGCCACGGCCTGTTCTTCAGCGGGGTTGCCGTTCATGGCACGGTAGCTCTGATTGGGTTCTATGAGCAGCACTTTTGGGCCTACTTTGTGAAAATACACCACATGCTCTCCGCCCAACTGACCACGGTCCAGCCCGATGTCATTGGAGCCCAGCCCGGCGGCCAGGGAATTTACATACAGAAACTGCTGGTCTAGCTTGTCAATTTCCAGTAAGATTCGGCCGGTGACTTCATCCCAGTAATAAGGAAAGTACCCGCTGAATTTCTGCATATCGGCCGTTTTACTGGCTAAGCTTGCGGGTTTGTTTTGAGCCCAAATTTGGGAAATCATTAGAATTGAAAGGAAAAAGGGGAGTAGCGTTTTGCGCATAGATTTAAGAAAGTAAGCCTGAAACGAAATGAGTTGGATAAGGTAGTGAATTTGAAACATAGGGGCAAGGCTATGTATTCTTTATCCCACTTCCATGCAAAAACAGGCTCTATTAAAGGAGTAGCCTCTATATCTTTAAAATTCTATATTTGTGAAGCTTTCCCGCTGTTGTTCATCCTTAACGTCAACTAAGATGATCTAAGCCCAAACCTTGAACCCTTCTCCTGTATCCAAAAAGCACAACTGGCTACCCGTGGTAGTAGGGTATATCGCCATCGCCCTCACATACCATGCCGCTGAGTACGCCATGCGGTTCCACCAACACATTCCCCTGTTCTTAGGGCTGATGTTGGCGGTCATACCTGTGGCGTATGGGGTGGCAAGACTACAGGGTTTCCAAGGACTGAGTGCCTGGGGAATGAAGATCAATGGAAAGTACGCGCTCCTGTTTTTAGTGGGCCTAGGGCTGGATTTGCTTTTCAACGGGATTGCTTTTCTGGTGCGGCTCTGGATGGGTATCGAGATCATCTCCGGCACTCCTGATGCGGCAACTATGGTGAGCCAAACTCTACTTTTCGCGGTAGGCACCTTTCTGCCTTCCTTAGCCGAGGATATCCTGACCAGAGGCTACCTTTTTGGCCATCTGAAAGCCAGGTTAGGAACGTGGGCGTTTATTCTGGTATCTTCCAGCGTCTATGTCTTGAATCACCTCTACTCGCTTGATGATGGTTTCACCGCCCTGGCTTACTTGTTTGCCATTGGGGTGATGCTGGCCATTCCCCTGATGTACACCAAAAACCTATGGTACTCCGTAGGCGCCCACTGGGCCGGAAACATTGTGTATCGCTTTTCAAATGACGTGCTCAACGTGGAAGAGGGGCCTTCCTCTTTTCCTGACCTTTGGGAACTGACCTTCTTTATTTTACTTCTAGCAGTGGTGAATTACTGGGTAAGTAAACGGATGAGTATAGCGTTGCGCTTACATAGGTAATAAACCTAAAGTTGAGGAGGCCCTTTTCGCTCTTTTATATAAAGATCGATAAGGGCTTCTTGGTTGAAATAGAGGTTCTTAGAAACTTTTCAATGATCAAAATTCTAGTTTCCTAGTAAAGGAAATCAAGTAATCCGGTGAATCGAATAGTGCAGATGACGTGGTCATTTTCACTACAAACTTCAGATTTTTGAGTTGGTTTGTAAAATGGCCTACATCTGGGTTTATCTGGGGGTGATACTCTACCACAATTTCATTCACAAACGAAATTTTACCACTCTCTACTAACTCCTGGATAACTTGTACTTCTGCTCCTTCAATGTCTAACTTCAATAGGTCTACTGGTTTATCTATATAATCAGAAAGAATTACTGCGGGCACATCAACAGAAACGGTTTCAGGACCAGCATTGAATAGTCCTGCGTTCAATTTGCCTATTGGTTTGGAATGTGTACGAAAAGTAAGAGTGCCCTTGACAGAAGAGAGTGCTGCTTGAACCAGTGTCACTTGGCTTAGTTTGTTATACAGGATGAACTTTTCTAAAAGCTGAAAAGAAGCGGGGTCTGGTTCAAAGGAAAGGATTTTAGCATTGGGGTAAAGGAGCGTAAAGTACAAGACGGCCATTCCTACATGACCACCTCCATCTATGATAAATTGTTTTTCCTCAGGTGTCTTGCTTCGGTAACAGTCAAGCACGAAGATCTCTTCAAACTGGTTGGCTAGAAAAACATAGCTTCTGAAGAAAACCCGTCTCCCCAATAGGTCCATCGAAAGGAAAGGGGAGACGGTCTTCTTTTTCCACTTACCTAGATGGGCCTGAACTATAATTTTTGTGTAAGCAAAAAGCAGGGCACTGAAGGAGCACCCATGCTTTTTGGTAAGTATCAAATAATATACATTCAGGTAGTGAAAGAGTAGCTTCATAGGCCCACTTACAGGAACAACTCTTTTTACCTTACAACGTCACCCCGAACTTCTCGCCCAAGCCTTCTAAATCCTTCACCACGGGTGGCAACAAAGGAATTCCTTCTTTCAGGCGCTGCTCAGTGAAGAGGCGTTCCGGGTCACCGGGGATGAGGACCTGGTGGCCTTCTTTGGCTTTGGAGCTTCTGAAGCGCGTGATCCAGTTGTCCATGTGCAGTTTAAAGTCCTCGGCCGGACGGAAGGCGTCAACCCGCATGGCCCCGAAGAAGTGTCCGATACCTTCACCTACCGGATCTGCGGGCGGAGCCAGGAAGCTTACGAACGGCGGTACCCAAGGGCCATAGTTGGCACCGGATAACACCGCCGAGAAAATATCTACCACGGCACCCAACGCATAGCCTTTGTGGCTACCGGTGTCACCGCCTAAAGGAAGCAGGGCTCCACCGTCTTTCAGTTCATTAGGGTTGATGGAAGGAGAACCGTCTACTGCCTGAATCCAACCGTGAGGGGCTTCCAGGTTCTTGCGCTGCAGCATTTCCAGTTTACCGTTGGCGGCGGTAGTAGTGGCTAAGTCCGCCACAAAAGGCGGTTGCTCTTTAGCCGGAATGGCGACGGCAATAGGGTTCGTGCCCAGTAAACGTTCCAGAGAATAAGTAGGAGCTACCAACGGACTAGCGTTGGTCATGGCCACTCCAATCATGTCCAGCTCGAGGGCTTTCATGGCGTGATACCCGGCAATCCCGAAGTGGTTGGAGTTTTTCACGCTCACCCAACCACTTCCGGCTACTTTCGCTTTCTCTAACGCAATCTGCATGGCTTTGGGAGCCACTACCAGGCCAAGGCCTCCGTCTCCGTTAACAGTGGCAGTGCTGGGTGTTTCATGGACAATTCTGATGGTAGGAGTGGCATTGATGCGACCTGCTTCCCACAACCGAATATACCCAATCAGACGGGCTACCCCATGCGAATCAACTCCGCGGAGGTCGGCAGAAAGCAAGGTTTCAGAGGCGGTTTGGGCATCTTCAGGAGGGCAGCCAATAGCTAAGAAGATTTGACGGGAGAAATCAAAAAGACGTTGGTAAGGGTACATGCGAAATTCATGATGATAAAGGCCAAAGGTAAGTTAATTGAGGAAAACATTTCAATGTAGAGTGGTGCTTAGGTTATGAAGCCTTTTAGGGTTCATTTACTCTGAAAGCAGGGCTCCTCCAATCAACTTTTTTGGATTCTGTAAACTCCTTTTGGTTCTGCAATGCGAATGGTAAATAAGCTGTGTGTTAAAGAAACATAAGTATTACTAAATATAGAATTTTGATATATTCTGACACTAAGGAATTCTGAAAGGGCTATTTCCTTTCTTGTTCGTAAATGCCGCATAATCAAGATAGTATAAACTAGGAATTATTTAGAAGCGCCAAAAATAGGATGATTTAGATAGTATTAATCTAACATCTTCTTTGTATATTTATTTAAAAGCTGGAGAATCCGGTTTCATTAACTTTAACCCCCTTACTAACATGAAGAAGAGTTTACTTTATTTCTGGAAGTATGCCTTCGCGGCAACAGTACTGTCAGCTTCCATCTTGACTAGCTGTGATTCAAATCAGTTAATGGAAAATGAAGAGTTGTCAGCTTCTCAGCAATCTGCGGCGCAAGCGGGCGGGCACGCGATGGTTCCTAATGAGGTTCTGGTAAAGTTTAAAGCCGGATCCTCTGAAGAAGCCAAAGCAGCAGTACTGGCCCGCATCAGTGGAAAAGTCAAAGAAAAAATCCTAACCAAAGCCATGGAACGAGCAGGTGATAAAGATGGCCTAGTTCTGGTTCACACGCCTATGGCCGCATTAGATGCTGTAGCCAAAGCCAAAGGCCTGGAAGTGGAGTATGCTGAGCCTAACTGGATATATACCCATGATGCAGTAGCTCAAGATTCATATTACACGAGTGGTCAACTTTGGGGTATGTATGGTGATGGCACTTCACCTGCCAATCAGTACGGTAGTCAAGCTGGCGAAGCTTGGGGTAAAGAACAAACTGGATCATCAAATGTAGTAGTAGGTATCATTGACGAAGGTATACAAATCACACATCCAGATCTTGATGCTAATATTTGGATAAACCCAAGGGAAAAAGATAACGGGGTTGACGATGATGGAAATGGGTACATTGATGATATAAATGGGTGGGATTTTGACGGTAATGACGAAACAGTTTATGATGGTGGGTCTAGGGGAAGTTTGGACGATCATGGCACTCATGTTGCCGGGACTATAGGAGCTGAAGGATCATCTACTACTAAATCAACTGGCGTCGTGGGTGTAAACTGGAATGTGAAAATGATTTCGTGCAAATTCTTAGGCCGAAGAGGAGGGTCTTTAACAAATGCTATTAAAGCACTAGATTACCTAACTGACCTAAAAACTCGCTATGGTATAAATATAGTGGCTACTAACAATTCCTGGGGTGGTGGAGGCTTTTCACAAGGCTTGCTTGATGCTATTGTGAGATCAGCAAAGGCAAATATCCTCTTCATAGCTGCAGCTGGAAACGGAGGTGGTGATGGAGTTGGAGATAACAATGACTTAACAGCTAGCTATCCATCTAATTACAACACTACTAAAACTACTTCAACAACTTACCCAGCAGCAACTTATGATGCAGTTATTGCTGTTGCAGCAATAACTAAAACTGGAGCTAAGTCTACTTTCTCTAATTTCGGTGTCAACACTGTTGATATTGGGGCTCCTGGTTCTGATATATGGTCTACTACAGCCTTTAATACATATTCTTCTTATAATGGTACTTCAATGGCTACACCACATGTAACAGGGGCGGCGGCACTGTATAAAGCTATCTATCCTTCTTCTACTGCAGAACAAATTAAAGATGCTATTTTGTTGAAAGCTACCAATACTCCCACATTGGATGATTTAGTAGCGAACTCTCGTCGTTTAAACGTAAGCAGTTTTTAAATTACTAAAAAGACACTTTTAGAAGCCATCCTGTACTATTCAGGATGGCTTTTTAATTTATCACAAAACTTTATACCTCGTTTATTTCTAAGAAGCCCTAAATAGTGAAATGATTAATTCTACTCTTAGCCAAGTAGAAATCAATTACGTCTACAACAATGAGCGCGGAATAGGAAAAACAAATAATTAGAACATTTATTGAATAGGTAATTTCAAATAATGTAAAGATGTCAATTTACTTGATAACTAGTTGGTATTTTCCTGTTTTAAGCTGATCACAGATGTTCTCTGCCCCTTCACATTGTGCTACATCGAAGTGACGTCAGACGAGCTTCAGTCTGTTCTAGAAAAATTTCAAGTATATACAAAAAGGCTATTGTTACTTTTTGACCAACTTCTTCCTTAACTCTTAAGATAATAAGCAGGTACTAAGCTTTTAAATCAAAAAAAATACAGGTTTAACTCTTGCTTTTTCCTGTTATGTGATGTTACCAAACAGCTTATTCTTTCCTCTTACTTCATGATTATTTTTAGTCAATTAGGTGCATAGTAACACTCACCCTAACCTAACCAAACTAACATGAAGAAAAAGTACTTTGCAGTGGGTAAGTCTGCCGTAGCAGCCGCTGCTTTATCTGTTGCGTTCTTATCTGGTTGCCAGACAGATCAATTACTAGAGAATGAAGAACTGACAGCAACGCAGCAGGCACAAGCTTCTATTGGAAGAGACTTCGTGCCAAATGAAATTTTAGTAAAATTTAAGTCAGGTGCTTCAGAAGAAGCAAGAGCTGCTGTTTTAGCCCGCATTAGTGGAAAAGTAAAAGAAAAGATCCTTACCAAAACCATGCAGCGGTTAGGTGACAAAGAAGGCCTTGTTTTGCTTCATACGCCTATGGCTGCAATGGAGGCGCTCAGTAAGATGAAAGGCGCCGCAGAAATTGAGTTTGCAGAACCTAACTACATATACACGCACCAGCTTGCTTCTTCTGACCCTTATTATACCAACGGTTCCTTGTGGGGACTGTACGGCGATGCCACCAGCCCGGCAACCCAGTTTGGCAGCCAGGCGGGCGAAGCTTGGGCAAGGGGCAACACTGGTTCAGCCTCTGTGGTTGTAGGGGTCATTGACGAGGGAATTCAAACGAACCACCCAGATCTTGCCGGACAAGTATGGACCAACCCTTTTGACAAAGCAGATGGCATTGACAATGACGGAAACGGCTACATAGATGACATCAATGGCTGGGACTTTGACGGTAACAACAACAGTGTGTATGACGGAGGCACCAGAGGTGCGTATGATGACCACGGTACTCACGTAGCAGGAACCATTGGAGCCAAAAACAATGGTTCTGGCGTGGTAGGTGTTAACTGGAATGTGACCATGATCTCACTGAAATTCCTGGGTCGTAACGGAGGTACTACTGCCAATGCAGTGAAAGCGGTAGATTACCTTACCGACCTTAAAACTCGCCACGGAATGAACATTGTAGCCAGCAACAACTCATGGGGCGGAGGCGGCTTCTCGCAAGCCTTGTATGATGCCGTAAACCGGGCCAACGCCAGAGAAATCTTGTTTGTGGCCGCCGCCGGGAACGGAGGCAGCGATGGGGTAGGAGATGACAATGATGTGGTAGCCAGCTATCCTTCTAACATGGACCTTCCTAATGTAATTGCTGTAGCAGCCATCACCAACACTGGCGCTAAGTCCTCTTTCTCCAACTACGGAGCTACTACGGTAGACATTGGGGCACCTGGTTCTGCTATCAATTCTACTACGGCGTACAGTACCTATTCTTCTTACAACGGAACTTCAATGGCAACTCCGCACGTAACCGGTGGCGTGGCATTATACGCCGCCACACATCCAGGTTCTACAGCAGCAGCCATCAAAGCAGCTATCATGAGCAGCGCAGTGCCTACTCCCTCAATGGCTGGTAAATGCGTATCAGGAGGTCGTTTGAATGTAAGCGGCTTTTAAAAGAAAATGGTTTAACAATTCGGAAAGGCGATCATCAGTATAGATGATCGTTTTTTTTGTGTTTATCCTAAAAGAGGAGTAACTCTTGTGGGTAGAAAAGAAAGGATAAGTAATTCTGATCTCAATATAAAGTGAAGCCACAAATAGTTTAGAAGGTATTTGTAGTCCTTTTTAGATGAGCTTTAAATATGGATTTAATTGTCAAATTTAATTCGATGAAAAAAGGTTTAATAATCTATTAGTAAATAACTTATAAAGTCCCCCTAACCGCTTACTTCTTCAGGAAACACCAAATATTCTATGCAGCCCATGCAAGTTTTGAATCTATGACTTAGTACATCACCTAAATCTTAAACCGCTAATGATACGTGACTACGCGCTTTCCCTCCAGAATGAACCTGTCATCGTGCCGGACTCCTTTTTGCCACCTCCGGTGCTTACGTTCAGCCAGCAAAGCAGAAAGTGGATGTTGGAGAACCCCTACTTTTATCTGGGTGAAGGATTCAACTTAACCGTTCCGGCTGGTTATGCCTTTGATCTGGCTTCCGTACCCAGGGCCATCTGGTGGGCCATTGCTCCCTTTGAGCTCTCCATTGTTGCGCCGCTCATTCATGATTTCATGTACGATTACGGCGGAGTACTTCTCAGGCAGGCAGTGCAGCCCTACCGCACTTTCACCCGCCGCCACGCAGATCATCTGTTCTTAGAAATTATGCGCCGGGAGGGAGTTCCTGAACTGAAAGCCCGAATCGCCTTCAACGCTGTAAGAGCCGCTGGTTGGATCGGGTGGAAAGGTCGTGAAGAGCCCGATGATGAAAATTCCCTTCAGTTTATGTCAGTGTAAAGCGGCTTCTCCTTGTTGACAGAATCAGCATTCAATATTAACGACCTTCTTATATTGAATACGCTTCCATTTGTAAACAGCTTAAAAAAATGTATTCTCCCCTTGAGGGGAGTGTAGAGGGGTGTTTACACAGGAGGGGTTTTCTTGGTATTTTTATAAACTATTATTTATCAGCGGGGTAAATCGATTAAGGAAGAAAATTATTGACATATTTTTTTAAATTCAGCAGGTGTAAACACCCCTCTACGCTCCCCTCGAGGGGAGAATCTGCAATGATTTTGAAGCTTCTGGTTTTAACTGGTTGAATTTGGATCAATACAATTGCTTTATCTATCACTTTCATTTACCCTACATATCTAATACTAAGCACTCACCTTTAGCTTTTCTGTTACTTTTTTGCTTTCTCATACAACAGAAAATGTTGGATGGGAAGGAAGTTCTCGCGGCGGTAGAGGGAGAACCCGTTTGCCTGGAGTTCTTTGTTGGCTTGGGCTACGCTCATCTTGTGCAACTCTTTGATGGGAACAGAAGGGTCTTCGGCGCGGTACTCCAGCAGCAGGAGTTTGCCGGTGGGTTTTAGGGCTCTTTGCAGCGCCTGCAGCATCTCCCGGGGGAACTCCAGTTCATGGTACACATCCACCATAATTGCGAGGTCCACAGATGCCTCAGGTAGGTTAGGTGCCTGAGCGCTGCCTTTCACTACGGTCACATTGGTGAAGCCAAGTTCCTTTTTGCGGGTCTTCAACGAAGAGACAAATTTATCCTGCACTTCCACGGCGTATACCGTTCCCTGCGGAACTTTCAGGGCTAATCGGAAGGTGTAGTAACCTGTGCCGGCACCTATATCGGCTACTACGCTGTTGGGCTGCAGTTCTAATTTTGAAAGCGCCAGCGCCACGTTTTCTTCTTCCTGCCGGGTATCACGCTCCAGCCAGGCTGCCCCAGAAGCTGACATTACATGTGCAATTTCGCGGCCCAGGTACACTTTACCCGTTCCATCTGGATGCGGAGATTTGGTTCCGTACACGGCAGCTCCCGTGGCCTTGCTTTTCACAGGTTGTGATTCGCAGGAAGCAAAGAGCAGAATCAACGTGCCCCAAAGAAGGTGGTAAGCAAAGGAAGGAGTGAGGCAGGCATTTCTTTTCATGTGAGAGAAGGCAAGTTGGTTTATTAACCCGAAAAGTCCAGTATGGTTTGCAGCTAATAGCTGAAAAGGGTACTAAAGCTTTCTGCCTGTTTTTGCAAAAAGTGCGCAATAAACTGTAAGGCCTTGAAACCTCCATGCTTCAAGCAGAGCATTGCCTTTGAAGAAATTTCAACGTTTATGATCGTCCCCCTTTGAAGGGGGTAGGGGGATGATATCTCGTGTTGATCATGTCATTCAGAGACATATTTTTAGCCTACAAATGCTCTACTATTGCACGGAGGTTACCTCCGTGCGTTTCCCTTATATTCTAAGACACGGAAGTAACCTCCGCGCATGACATTGACATTCAAAGACTCATCATTAACTCATTAAAGCAACAGCTCTGCTTCTTCCTGATGCATTATCATCCCCCAACCCCCTTCAAAGGGGGACGATCTACTTTCCCAACAATATGGAATTAGTATGATCAACAATTGGTAAGAGTAATCCTATTGATGTTTATAGGTTTTTTATGCAAAATGGCTCATAAATGAGGTTAGGGAATAGTACAGAACTTTACGAAAAAGGCTCCTCTAAAGAATCATCTTCAGCCTTTCAGGTCAATACCCATCATTATCAATCAGGTGAATGAGAGGGCAAACCTATTCCAACTTATATGTAGGGCAATCTTGCTCTGTTTAAATTAAAAAAAACCTCCTCTGTTCCTGCCTGAACCTACTGTTTTGACACTCGTTGCCAGACTTCGTTTACTTTGCCGCCGGTGCTGCTGAGGCCGGTGTGGTGCCAGTTGCCGTCTTTGATTTCATAGTTGAAGGACAAAGACATGCCTACGCGGTTGTTGTCGCGGGAGAAGAACTCTATGTGCTCGATGTATTTGCCGTCTTGTGCGGTGTAGGTGCCGCCGCCGGTGCCGAAGAAGCCACCCGTTTCAGAGTTGAAGGCAATCCACTGGAACCGGTCACCCGAAAAGATTTTGATGGTCTTGCGCGGTCCGGGCACCATCTGGTTCATCTGGCCATTCTGACCCTCGCGGCCGCTGATGCGCCAGGCGCCGGCCAGGGGAGAGGCTGCTTTTTTCTCCGTTACTTTCTCCCAGGTTTGTGGCACCTGATCTTTTCCGCTGACGGTTTGTAGTTGCCACTTGCCGTTCTTACGGGTGAAGGTGCCCGCTACCGTGGTACCTACCTTGGTGCTGTCAAAGGTGTTGAACTCATAGGTGGCGGTAAGCTTCCCGTCTTTGAGGGCATAGGTGCCGCCATACGTCCCGATGAAGTTCTTCCCCGCTTTGTCAAAATGGGCGACCGAGAAGAAGCCATCGGCCAGTGTTTGAGTGACAGTGGTTTGTCCGGCGGCCTTGGAATTGGAAACCAGTTGCCAGGCTCCTTCTAAATCCTTCGGGTTAGGGTGGGTCTGCCTGGTTGTGATCTGCCCACTTATAGTTCTGGTCTTTTCATAAGAGAAATTTGAAAAACTGCTCCAAAACAGAAGGCTAATAGCCAGCAATGATTGGAAGGTGAAGGCGGATAGTGTTGCCATAGGAGTAAAGAACTGGGAGTGAAGTCTAACCATATCTACTTAGGTGTAAATACGATAACCAGAATAATTCAGCTGTTTTGTGCTGCTTTCCAGGAATTGCCTTCAAAACAATAGTTTACTGATCATTTGACTAAAGACCTTTTTCACTTCTTATTTTCAACCTCTATTCACATTCTAAATATCCGCAAAGGTGAACAGAAAGGCTTTGGAAAGTAGTCCTTACAAACTTCCTTTTAGAGGTCTCCGCATGTTTCCTAAACGGGGTGACGCCTGAAACCTTGATAATTTTCCTTACTTTAGCTATTCCATTGATATCTCTGTTCACCTAAACTACGCCAGTAAGGCTCCTTCTCTCTTCTTTTAGATACCACCACTTACATGGAAAAAATCATTACCAGCATTAATGACATTGTTTGGAGCAATGCCTTGATTATTCTCTGCCTGGGTACGGGCATTTACTTTTCCCTGAGAACCGGGTTCCTGCAGGTGCGGTACTTCCGCGAGATGATCCGGTTGTTGTTCAAGAACACTTCCTCTGCCACTGGCATCAGTTCGTTCCAGGCATTTGCCGTGGCCATTGCGGGACGGGTAGGGACCGGGAACATAGCCGGCGTAGCCACAGCCATCGCCATGGGCGGACCGGGCGCTATTTTCTGGATGTGGATGATCGCCTTCCTGGGCAGCGCCTCGGCCTTTATTGAAGCTACCCTGGGCCAGATTTACAAAGAGGTAAAGGACGGGCAGTACCGGGGTGGACCTGCTTTTTACATTGAGAAAGGGTTGGGCATGAAATGGTACGCGGTAGTGTTTGCCGTGGCCACCATCCTGAGCATGGCGTTTCTGCTACCAGGCGTGCAAAGCAACAGCATTGCACTGGGTATCAAAAACGCTTTCCCCATTTCGCCGGCTATTACCGGTGGTGCGGTAACGCTGGTATTAGGTTTGATCATTTTGGGTGGTGTGAAGCGCATTGGCAAAGTGGCCGAGGTCCTGGTGCCGTTCATGGCGGGGGCGTACATTCTGATGGCCCTGGTGATCATTGGCATGAACATCACGCAGGTGCCGGCAGTTTTTGCCCTAATCATCAAGTCGGCTTTCAACCTGGAGCCTGCCTTTGCCGGGGTATTTGGCATGGCGGTTTCGTGGGGCGTGAAAAGAGGCATCTATTCCAATGAGGCAGGACAGGGAACGGCGCCGCACGCAGCCGCTGCTGCCGAGGTAAGCCACCCAGTAAAACAAGGGCTGGTGCAGGCGTTCAGCGTGTACGTAGACACCCTGTTTGTTTGTACCGCTACGGCCTTTATGATCTTGTTTACCGGTCAATACAACGTTGTAAACCCGGCCGGCGGGTTCCTGGTAGAGCACCTCCCGGGCACCCCCATCGGGTCTGAGTACACGCAACAAGCGGTGAACACCCACTTCCCAGATCTGGGTGGCGGGTTTGTGGCCATCGCTTTATTGCTGTTCGCCTTTACTACCATCATGGCCTATTACTACATCGCGGAAACCAACCTGAGTTACCTCATGAAGGAAGGCAAAAGCAAGCTGCCGCTATGGGTGCTACGTGCCTGTATTTTGGGGGCTACGTTCCTTGGATCAATCAAGACCGCGGAGTCTGCCTGGGCCTTGGGCGACATTGGTGTGGGTATCATGGCCTGGCTCAACATTGTAGCCATCCTGCTCCTGCAGAAACCAGCGCTGAAGGCGTTGAAAGATTACCAGGAGCAGCGGAAAGCAGGTATAGACCCGGTATTCAATGCCCAGAAGCTCGGCATCAAAAACACTGAAGAGTGGGAAGAGCCGCAAAAGGCAGTGGCGGTATAGCCCTCACCAAAATTTAATAGAATCTGATTACCTTTAGAGTCAGGGAGTGGGAGGATGCCTCCTGTTCCCTGACTCTTTTGATTTTACCTTGCATGAAAGCGCTTACCTCGTCTCTGCAGTATTTTGTGGTGCAGAAAGCCCGGCTGTCTAACAAAGAAGCGGTGCAGGCCATTGTAGCGGGAAAGGTGCTGGTGAACGGGCAGAAAGGCCAGCTCCAGCAAGTGCTTCAACCCCTTGACGAAGTGCTGCTGGATGGGCAGGTGCTTAAAGAACCCCAAACCTTCATATACCTAGCCTATTACAAACCCCGCGGCGTAGAATCTACCCTCAACTCAGCCATTGAGAACAACTTGGCGCAGGCGCTGAACCTGCACATGAGGGTGTTCCCGGTGGGGCGGCTGGACAAAGAATCAGAAGGGCTCATGCTGCTCACCAATGACGGCGCCCTCTACAATCGCATCAGCCATGCCCAAAACCATCAGGAAAAGGAATACGTGGTAACGGTAGACAAGCCCCTGACGCCGGAGGCTCTCGCGCAACTAGCCACTGGGGTGGTGATCATGGGCCAGCAAACGCGGCCTGCCCAGGTACAGGCCCTAGGGGAGAAGACATTTTCCATTGTGCTCACCCAGGGCCTTAACCGCCAGATCAGGCGAATGTGCTATAAGCTGGGGTATGCCGTAGAACGGTTGGTGCGTGTACGCATGGTGCGTTTGAGGGTAGGAGAGTTAAAACCAGGTGAATGGCGGGAGCTACCCCTAACTGAAGTGCAGGAGCTTTTGTAATACCCAAAATCTCATCCTCAAGACTTTACGGCAAGCTTCATTATCTGACTCAAACCTCCGGCAGTAAGTGGTAGCACGTTAACCATTTTTTTCCACTGCAGCCTTAACATTCAGAAGAGAACTTCGCACTTTAGCCTACAAACAAAAAAGCGGCCACCCATAGTAGGTAGCCGCTTTTCTGAAGAGGTACGCCGGTGAAGGCGTTGCCTTAGTTAAATTGCTGTGTGATGTATTCCAAAAGTTTCTCGTCACCCATGTGGTTAGAGGTGCTTTCTTTTGTTTTGGTGTTTTTGAACTGGGCTGTATCGGCTAGGAAATGGATGAACTGCTCCTGGGTGATGCCGGTACCCGTTACGTGCACTTCCTCGGCATTCTGCATGAAAGCAGAAATTTCCTTGAAGAACTTCAGCTGCAAAGACTGCTCTGCGTTGTTAGCGGTGTTCTCATTGGAGTTGCTGCCCTGGCCTGCGTTGGTGGCCTGGCCTACTACCACGAACTCACCTGAGTCCACGTCTTCTCTGCCTACTACCGTGGCCTGACCTGAGTCTATCCATACGCCAAATTGTTTGCTGTTTTTTCCTGACATTATCTTGTGTTTAAAGTACTGCGTTGAACCTGACAGCAGGAGCAGAGTCGTTCTCTGGCCGCTATCCCGTAATGTTGTGGTGATGTTGCCGGGTAATTCCTATCTCTTCTAAGCAGCTTCCTGCGGGGCAATGACTTCCTCGTAGGTGCCTTCAAACACCTGGGCCACCACATCGTCTTTGCTTAGCCAATACTCAGACGTGAGCAGGACATAGGCGTGGTCACCAATGGGTTGCAGGTCCCAGACAATAGAATCGGCATCCGGAAAAGCAAGCGTGCCCGCCATCTGCTCGCCAAACAAGCGCTTCACCAGGTTACTTCCAGATAAACCTTGTTCCAGCAACCGCAAAGCCCCTTCTTTGGAAAGGATCACGTCATTGGTCTGCTGCTCTGGCGTAGCGGTGAATTTAATGCGCGTGGCCTTGGTGTTGGGGAACTTGCCGTTAAAGGCTTTGTAGAGCAATTGGTTGATGTGGAACAGGGGAGCATGCAGGCTGATCACCGGATATTCTTCTGAGATTTTGTCCAGCAGCATGTCATTGGAGATCTGGTGGATTTGTCCATCGCTTAAATGGTCAGCCAATTTGTACTCCAGCACCAGGGCTGCCGCCTCGTTGGGCTCGTAATCGGTGATGGCCATAGCCAGGAGTTCCGCCAGCGTATCTGGGCTTACCGCAGCGGCATCAGGGAAATTGAATTTCTCCAGCAACTGGATGTAGTCCTGGTCTGACCAGTAACCGGGTACTTCTTCTAGTACTTCGGCACTGTTGATGGTGATGGTATACTTCATAAAATGTATTCTAGGAATAAGGGACTCTGTTCTGAAAGCCAGAGCAAAGGGAACGTGAGTAGCTCACCAGTGCCTCTTAGATCAGACACAGACAAACAAGAAGAAAACGGCCGGTAAAAAGACGAGAAGGTGAGAAGAACTTGACTTTTGGCGGAAGGATGCTCCGCTTTGCGGATGGGTTACTTCTCTAGAACGCGTAGGAACGGGGAAGGTTCAAAATGAGTTTTGCAAGGCGGCAGACTTAGCAACCGGGGCATTGACGTGAGTAGAGTAGCGAACAGATTTAAACCTTTCTAAATCTATTTAATACTCTTCTTTATTATTCCCAAGTACGGACAGGTCGCGACCTATCCCCCCACCCCTTCCCGATCCATTACTTTCCTGCTCCAATCTTCCTCTTTAGCATCTGCGTAAAAAGCAAGCATGAGACCAGACCGAAAACGGAACAGGCTCCTAGGCTTTGACTACAGCCAGGATGCTTTCTACTTTGTCACCTGTTGCGTGAAAGAGATGGCCTGTGTCTTTGGCGAAGTGATCAACGAAGAGATGCACCTAAATCAATTCGGGCAGATAGCCGAACGACAATGGTTTTGGCTCTTAGAGCAATATCCTTATCTTAGCTCTCATGCTTTTGTGGTGATGCCCAATCATGTTCATGCCATTCTTGAGATTAATAAACAGGGAGTATTGATGCTTGGAGAGGATCAGGAATGCGAGGGGACAGGTCGCGACCTGTCCGTACTTTTATCTTGGGGTGGGAGGAAGGTGAAATCGTTGTCACAGATCATGGGAGCGTATAAAACTACCACCTCAAAGCTGATCAGGCTTGCCGGAATGCCAGATTTTGCCTGGCACCGTTCCTTTCACGATCATATCATCAGAGATGAAAAGAGCTTCCGCAACATCAAGCACTATATTGAAAATAACCCCGCCAAATGGGAGGAAGATACTTTCAGAAGATAAATAAATTAGCAAAGTACGGACAGGTCGCGACCTGTCCTCCCACACATATTGAACACTAAAAGATTACTGATTCAATCTGCCTATTTTAATTTAAATTATAACTTATGTAACAGATCACCCCTTCATTAACACCTGATTTTCTAACCAGTCAAGCAGTTCAATTGATATTAAATTCTGCCAATCTTGAATTTTTTGGGATACGGGCAAGGTAACAACTGAACATTCTAATTCTGTTGCGACACCATTATCTGGATGAATTATGCCTGTGAAGTATGTGCATTATGCTTTTACCAAAGGGGGTGCAACTATACAGCTGCTTGGCATGGGTCCATGGGGTATAACGCACGTTAATAAAGCGGATGACCCACGGGTTGCGAAAAAGTAAGTTTGAAAGAATGTACAGGTATATTTTATTTAACCCTACATTCAATAGTAGACCTGCAAAGTAAAAGCCTGTTCTGTATGGAGCAGGCTTTTACTTTTTTTATAAACAGATCAATAGTAGGTGACTCTCATTTTAGGCACACTATTCAACGTATAAAACCAGAGACAGCAGATAAACCCATCATTCCATAGACTTACATCAAGGTGTGTCTTGTTTGCATCTGATACAGTGTCAGAACACTTTCATATCAGCAAACGATTAACACTGATTGATGAATTCTAGGATCTTCGTTTGCTGATTTGACCAACGCAGTTTACTGTTGCGTCTACTGGTTCCTATCAACTGTCGACGAAGTTGTATCTGTCTGATTGTTTCCTACAGTGTCAGATTCGTATTCCAGCTGCGGTCTTACCTCATCACCTGCCTGTATATCAATATCCTTTTCGGTTTGCTCGTTGGCGGTATTGCCACAACCAAATAAGAATATACCAAATAATAGAATCAATAACTTTTTCATAGCTCCTTCCTTTGTTCATACTTCTTAACGGATGATATAAACTGCAGGTTGTTAACCCTTTAGAAGCTTAAAAGCAGCGCTACGTTATGCTTGCTGCTGCCGGCTTGCAAGTAGTAATCAAAAGCAAACGGCAGCTCCCTCTACATCTCATTCCTCTTATTTGCAGCACTTTATGTACAAATCTATACCTGACTTTGATGTCAAGTTTCTGAATAAGACAGATGAGCAGACGAAAGAGATTGCCGTACAGCATTTTTGTTAGGAGGTAATGACCAAGAACCGCAACTATGAAATGGATCTGTATAAATGATTGGCGAAAGACGACAGCTTCAAATTGGTCTTCCAAGCTTTATCAAAGCGCGTGTTGGGAGCGGCGTGAGATTATTGAAACAATAGTAAAAAGAAAATAGATAGGACTGAATCACAAGATCAGATAGTACACCATGTGAAATAAACCTATGAAATAGTATCTTAAGGACTGACTTTCAAATGTACAACCTCGTCTGATGACCGAGCACAAACCTAATTGCTATACATAAAATCTCTACAGGTATGAAAGCACTACTAATACTCCTGCTAATTTTTACCTCAATGGCTGCTTTTGCTCAATCCCCAGAAGAAAAACTAGCGCAACTAAAGATCCAGTTGCCGCAGGTGCCGGCTGCCGCCGGAAGCTTTGTAGACGCTGTAAAAGTTGGGAATCTGATATACCTGTCGGGCAAAGGTCCCCGCAACAGCAACGGGGAGTACATAACAGGCAAGTTGGGCCATGACCTGACCGTTGAGCAAGGATATGAGGCGGCAAGATTAGTTGCCCTGCTGCAACTGGCAGTACTTAAAAAAGAACTAGGTGACCTGAAACGGGTAAAGCGAATTGTAAAAGTGAACGGATACGTGAATTCGGCCGCTACTTTTTATGAACAACCGAAAGTAATCAACGGGTATTCAGATGTCATGATCGCGGTATTTGGAGACCAGGGCAAACATGCGCGAACTGCGGTTGGTACGAATGCCCTTCCGTTTAACATTGCAGTGGAAGTAGAAATGATCGTGGAGGTAGAACAATAAACCAATGTAGAATATGGTGCCACCCTAACTTGTTCTCACTAGTAATAGATGCAAGTTCGCCCAGTGTTTTGTAGAATTTTGCTTCTATGGATATGGTATGCGTAGCGGTTCCTAGTCCTTCATCATTACTTCCCATTTAGCTTCTGTTCTTCTCAACTTCTCGAAAAAGAGTAAATATGAGAATGTTACAATCTTTCAGAAAATGCTGAGCATAGGGGGTGAGATTAAACTAACTGGCTCTTTCCTGAAAGTTAGTGCTATCATAAAAGGCTGAGGAAAGGTGGTAATCTTTTCCTCAGCCTTTTTCTATTTTGTGGTTTAATGAGGAAGCTTCTTTTTGAATGTCAGGTGAATCAATCTTTTTTAATTCACTTTGATAGATTTACCAATAGCAAATAACACCTGATCTATATAAAAGGTATAGTTTTCAGTATTTCGCAAGCTTTCCTTTAGTACAGATTCATCTTTCACCCATTTTTTATAGGAATTTATTAATGTGTTCTGTTTTCTTGATATGATGGAAAGCTTTCTGAATTTTTCTATTTGTTGCAAATCATTAGACTGATGTACTGCAAATCCTCTTAGGACGTGTTGGTCTACAATGTGTCAACAAGTGTTTTGGAAAGGTGCTTTCCAAACTGATAAAACACAACTCCCGCTTCGCGGTTGCTTTTGTCATCCTCTTTACATTCTAAAATGCCATCCACTATATGTTTTACCTTTTTTAAATCACCGTTTTTCCATGCAATGGCATACAATAGTTTCGTCACCGGATTAAGGATATTTTCAGGTAAATTCTTTTTAAAGGTATTATCAGCATTCAATATGCCTTCGTCCTTCAATGTTTTTATTTCTTTATCAGTAATTCTAAATTGAATAGGTGGATATAAATCAAGATTCAACTTATTCTTGATAGAGAACTCTGAACGCAAAAGTATATCTTGTACTGCCTGTAGACTAGTAGCTTCTTTTAAAAGATTGAACATTTTGTCAACCCAAACTTTTGCTTCCTTATCTGTCATGTTAGATCTCAGTTTCGGTAGCTTCAGTGAGTACTGGTTTAGCAGAAAGGTTAAATATTGTTGGGTGGGAAGGAATAACGCTTTCTAGGTCTAATATGAACTGCTGAAAGAAATTAACGATTGAGGCTCGTTGATTATCTTCTAATTGAAGAAAATCAATTAAGCGTACTCTACGCTCTACTCCATAGCCATTAGGATCGGTGTCAAGCAAATACCAGCCGTCATTAATCATTTTTTCTTGAACACCTTTAGCAAAATCTCCGGTTTTGTCTTTTTTATGGCTTATCCATAAGCGGGTAAATAGACAAGGGTGCTCACCCCACCAGTTGCCAAATCCTAGAACAACGTTTACTTCACGTCCATAATTATAAACCAAGACATACTCGTTGTGGCGAATGGTAGGTTGGTTGATGTAATAGCTAAACAATCCTTTTTTTGTATAAAGCCTACTAATATCATTTCGTAAAATATCATTAAACTTCTTTCTAAGATCAAAAAAGGACTGAAAAGTAGCTAAGTCACTATAGTTGAAATTTTCCATAATCAGTTTTCTGGTTTTTAAGAAGCTTTTAAACTCTTGGCTTAATTCATTACACTCTCTGTTGATACATAGTGCAACATCATGCCAACGTAATTGCTGGAAATCAATACCCTTTGGCAAGACTAAAACTTTATCCTCCCTTTTAGCCGTAAGAAATACCTACAATTTATTTTGTTGCCCTCTTTCGGCTAAAAGACTGGCGTAAGAGTTAAGTTGGTTTTGCATTTCATCAGAACCTATTTTGCTTTCCACCATGATAAAAGAATGTCCCAAGTTGATTTCCAAATCAGTTCTTTTATTCTGAGTACCATAGACACATTGTGTGTCAATATAAAAGGAGGTATAATGACGGTCTTTAAGCTCTAGTTTAGCTAGAAAGATCATGCTCTAAGCAACTAGCAAAAATCTCGGTTATATAATCTTCTAAGGGCACACTATTATTATTGTCAAGCAATCTTAATAGTTTCTCATATAATGGTTTCATCTGAAGTGATTAAACAGGCCAGTAAATCTTCTTAAGCGGAATTAAAGCCCTCGTATCTGAGTCAAAGTTGTCGTAATGCTGAATAATTAATCTAACCAGCATCTCTAAATCAATTAAGGTGATAGGAATGTTTGCGCGTTCCGCTTCATACCGTGCGTCTTTAGAATAACCGCCCGTAGAGACGTACAAGCCTTTATCACCAGAGCGTAAGCCTCCCAAAAAGCTTCTGATTTCTTGAGAACCCATGGTTGTATTAGTTCTGTGTTTCACTTCAACCATGATTTTAGGATTCTCCAGACCTAGGCCATCAGGGGAGGCAATGATGTCTTTGCCTCTATCAGCGCCTTTAGGACTAATTAAGGTTTTATAACCCATACCTTTAAGAATACCAGAAACTAATTCTTGCATTTGTTCCCAATCTAGGGCAAGTACCTTATCTTTTATGAACTCATAAGCTCTGGCCTATATGTCCTCCTTTAAAGTATCAAGAGTTTCAACGGTTTCTTCGTCTGCAGTATTAGAACTGAATGTAGGAGCTGGGGTAGGTTTCTGATGTAGCAATTCTTCCTGCAGAAAGTCAGGAAGTTTGAACAGCGTCATGATAGCACCAAGGCTATTTTTAGCGGCTGTAGAAAGGTCATCTCTGCCTACACTCGATATCCATTTTACATAGCGTATGTGGTGGTAATCTGTTAAGTTACTTGAGTAGTAATAATCAGAAGTGATTTCACCTATGTGGTATATTCTAGTAACATTATTATATGTAACCACTTTTTGATTTTTGGCAAACTCAAATCTGAACCGAAAAATTTGGCCAGCAACATTGTTGATTTTGCCTGTTTTAAACTCAGGGAAAGTAGTTGATAATTTTATCTTAAGACTTTCCAAGTCTTTTAGGTTAGTTAAATCTCCTACTCGGTTCCATCCGATTGCTACCAGTCCCTTTGATAAGAACTCTTCTGCTAGGTACGCATCTTCTCCGGCCCTTACCATCCACATGGATTGTTTATTTAGCATGCTTTAGTTAAAAATACTTGCAGGTTAATAATATTAAGTTGTTTTAAAATAGTGTTTTTAATCATGATCATTAGAACATATTTTTCATTCAAGATTTTCTTATTAGATCCAGCACTTTGCCCAAGTGTATTACAAAATATTTATCCCCATAAACTGAGTCTTTTCTTATTTCAGTTCCTTTGAATTATACTCGCATAAAGGGAGCGTCTTTGGCGTAGCCGTTTCTGAAGTGTACTTCATCAAATACCTTAAAGTTTCCTAGTCCGGCGGATGTACATAGCCGAGTAGTCCAAAATTCTTTGAGCTCTCTATATTCTTCAGTTTTTATGCCAGCAGCAATTTGGTCAAACCACTCCTTTTTGAGTGTTAAGGGCAAAACCTTTTTTTTCTTTCATTTAATTAATGTTTTAATTATAAATTAAAAAAGGTGGTATTTATAAAGTTTAATATATTCCAAAAATAAATAAAAGGTTACTGTTCAGCATAAATAGTAATCTTGTTTGATTTTATTCAGACAAGATTACTATTTCAGTAAGAACTTAGTTGATAATATTTTTTTTGAAATTTCTAACTAAATAGAAAGCAGGTTTTATATGGCTTATTTCATGCCTATAAACTTCTTGCCTATTTCTAATAAAAGTTGCTTTAGTTCTGCGGCAAAAATAAATTTGATGTTTTTGTCAAAGTTTATAAGATTATCATGGTTTGATCTATCAGCCCTAATCACAATTACAATTCTTTCAATTAGTTTTATATTGTCGTTATCCCAATATAATTCAGATTTGTTAATCTGGTCAACTACATTAGTGCCAACTAACCCCTCATAATCTTTAACTTGAATTGCAATAGCGTATTCAGAATCTGGTAGAACTCCGGGTATTTTAACTAATATATCAGTACCATGATCCTTTTCTAATTTACCTCCAACTCTTTCAATTTTGTATATAGGATATAGTTTCTTCAACCCATATATCAAAGCATATTCCCATTCTTCATTTGAGAATTGGTTAGTTAATTTTTCATATAACCTATCGGCAAAGTCACTTCCATTAAATACTTCATTGAAAACGCTATCGATAGAAGTTTCTAACCTGCTTTTGTGATCTTGTACTTTTGTTAATTCTGACTGTTCTGTTGCAATTAAAGTTTGTACGTCAGTAGCATAATGGTTGATGTTCCAAAACCTGGACATATTCTTAAGAGTAGACCTTAAGTTTCCAGTAACATTTTGATTACCTCTTTTAAAGCTTTTTATATACTCTGCTGGAAATATATGCCCATAATCACCTAATGAGGAGTCAATTTCAAACCTATAGCCTTTGTCCCAATCTTCTGTTGCTCTTACTAGGGCAACTTCACCTATGGTTGGCAGGCTAGGTACTAAAATAACATCTCCCTTTTTCACTTTAGAAAACATAGGACGATTACGTCCTGCACCTTCATCCAATTGAAAGTTTCTTAAATCTTGGCGAGCATCCCAGCCCCAACCTTGTCGTAGTCTACCCTCAAGTAATTCTTTATAGAAATAATTGACTTTACTTTTATCTACTCTGTAGCACCAGTGATTCATAAATTTTTTATAAAGGTTTATTTAATGTTTTCATTTTTAAATTAGATGTAATTAAATCGTAGGTATCATCAAGCCACTTCAAATGCCCACACTTTATACCGCTCTTCTGCCTGTTCCAGTATTTCATCAAGTATCTCCTGCAGGTCTTCTTTTACTTTAAAGCGGAGCACCTTTTTCACGGCTAGCTGCAGTTGGGCTTTAGTGTCGTCTTTTTTGTACCAGTCTGGTTGGGAGGCGCTTTTCTTGACCTCTGCCAGTATCTTTTTCACCAGCTCTTTAATCAGGTCAAAGTCTTGCACGGCATTGGGGTGGTTGGCAAGAATCTGGTAGAAGGCTTCTTCCTCTTCAGTGAGGCCCAGTTGCTGGCGGAGCTTGTCTTCCTCCTGCATCTGCTTGGCCACATTGCGCAGTTTTTCCATAGCCACAAGGCTGTCAAAGAAGTGTGCATGGTAATCTGCTATTATCTTTTCTACTTCATCTTTGAGCTTGCGGTACTTGATCAAGTTCTTGGTAGAGCGGACCTTGATCTCATCATTCAAGATCTGGCGCAGGAGCTCCAGCTTGAGTTCGTTGCCGGTCTTTTGCTCCTTAGCGGTGGCCAAGAACTCGTCATTGATGATGGAGATGTCAAAACGCTCTATGCCGGCCATCTGGAAAACGTCTACTACGTCTTCGCTCTCGATGCTGCGGTGGATGAGGTCTTTGATTTGGCCCTGCGTTTTTTTGATGTTGGTGGTTGGGTATTTGACTTTGCGCACGGCCGCGCCCACGTGCTGGAAGAAGAGAATATCTACCGCAATGTCATTTATGGCTGCGTGGTTTTTCACGATAGAGGCCAGGCTGCTGAGCTTCTTCTCGTTCAGCATAAACCCTTTGCAGCGCTCATCATCAGAGACCAGGTAATTCGTAGCCAGCCCTACCAGTTTAAATTTCTCAGGAGGGGTTAAGGCCAACCAGTTTTGGTAGGTGAACCCAGGTGGCAATTGCTCCCGCAGCTGTTCTATGATTTCCTGGGTGAGAGAGAAGGCTTCCTCAATCTCTAACGCCACGGCACCCGAGCCACCCGCGCCGGTGTATTTCTTGGTGGCATCGCGCAGGCGGTCACCTATGCCGATGTAGTCCACGATGAGGCCGCTGGGCTTGTCACGGAAGACGGTAGCCACGCGGTTCACGGCCTGGATGAGGTTGTGGCCGGTCATCACTTTGTCTACGTAGAGCGTGTGCATGGCCGGGTTGTCAAAGCCGGTGAGCCACATGTCGCGCACAATGACCAGTTGCAGTTTGTCATCTGGGTCTTTGAAGCGGGTTTTGATACCTTCCATGGCTTCCTTGGTACGCACGTGCGGGTTCCAGGCCACGGGGTCTTTGGCGATGTTGGTGGTCATAATGACGGCTACCTCGGGGCAGCCGGGCAGTGCGGTGAGGGCGTCATAGAGCTTCACGCAGTTGCGGCGGCTCATGCACACCAGCATGGCCTTGCCGCTCAGGCTGGCGTTACGGGCGGTGTAGTGCTGCAGAATGTCTCGGGCAATGGCGGCCACGCGCTCCTGAGAACCGGCGGCGTCTTCCATGGCGGCCCAAAGAATCTTGTTTTTGTCATTCTCTTCCAGACCGCCGGTGATTTCCTCGGCTTCTTCCTCTAGTTGGGCGTTGCCCAGGTGCAGCTTGGCCAGGCGCGGCTCGTAGTAAATGGGCACCACGGCTTTGTCTTCGGTGGCCTGCTTTATGTCATAGGTGTGGATGATGTCGCCGAACACGGCCAAGGTATCAGCGTCTTTGCTGTCTACAGGCGTTCCGGTGAAACCGATGAAACTCGCTTGCGGCAGGGCGCGGCGTAGGTTATTCGCAAAGCCCTGCACCAGGCCGTACTGGGTGCGGTGGCACTCATCAGCAATCACAATGAGGTTGTCGCGGGAGCTGAGGACGGGGTGCTCCAGCTCGCGGCCGGTGGCGGTGTCCTTGAGGTTGAACTTCTGCACGGTGCTGAACACCACGCCGCCGCCCTCGCCGCTGAGCAGGGTGCGCAGCTCGTCGGTGGTGTTGGCGATGCTCACGTCGCCTACCAGGTCTTTGGCGGCCACGAAATCCTCGAAGAGCTGGCGGTTCAGGTCAAAGCGGTCTACCTGCACCACAATGGTGGGGTTCCGGAGCTGGGGTAGCTGGCGCAGGATGCTGGTGTAAATGGCCATGGTGATGCTCTTGCCCGAGCGGGTGGTGTGCCAGATAACGCCAATGCGGCCGTCGCCGAAGGGGCGCACGCTCTTGAGGGTTTCCTGCAGGGCGTACTGTATGCCGTAGAACTGGTGGTACTTTGCCCCTTTCTTAATCAGCTCGCCTTTTTCCAGCTCATGGAAGATGAAGTGGCGCACGTATTGGAGCAGGCGGTGCGGCACCAACAGGCCTTTGATGAGGGTTTCCAGCGCGAAGCCGTTGTCTACCACGGCACGGCCGTCTATGCTTTTCCAGGCGGCGTACCACTCCAGGCCGCTGCTGAACATGCCGTGCAGGGTGGTCTGGCCGTCTGAGACCACGGTGAGGGCGTTGTACTCAAACACCGCCGGTATGTCTAGGGTGTAGTGCTTAGGCTTCAAGGTAGAAGTACCTAGGTTTTAGTTTGTTAAAGATTATTTTATATAATCACTATCTCAATTGCCAAAGTTTTATGATTTGTCTGTGATCATTATTTGTAAAATCACTAATTTGCAAATGTTTTATTAATACAAAAATGCACCAGATAGATTTATTTACTCCAAGTAAAGGGAGTACTGTTGAGAAGGAAATAACATTGCCTAAAGAAATTATTTATAAATGTTATAATTTAATTGTTGAAACTGAATTTACTAATAATAAAATATTAATAGAATTATTTTCTTGTAAAGATACGGCTTTAAATTTAACTGAATTTACAGACAAACATTTATCATGGGTTATATTGAGTATTATTTCATGTTTTAAAGCTTTAAGTAAAAATGAACAGGTTGTAACTTTTTCAAGTGCTTTCAAATGGTTTTTTGGGTCATCTTCAAGTATTGAAGCAACTGATATTATTGATAAAAAAGCTTTATTAAATATAGAAAATGAAATTAATAATTTGCCCAACTCTTATTTCAAGACAATTTTACCCTATATTCTAGATCATCATGGATTTGGTACAAGAAGGAATGTTCTTAAAATCTCTAGCAATTTAGAAGCTCGTAAAAGTAAAAAAAATACAGGGGTTTTTTATACACCTTGGGATTTGTCTCTTTATATGGCGAATTGGGTTCTAAAAAAGGATTATAATGGAACCCTAATTGATCCTGCCTGCGGTACTGGTATTTTCTTGCTTGCAGCAGCTAAAATAAAGCTAGAAAATGGTTGTACGGCTGAGGAAATAGTTAAAACGTTATATGGTATTGATATTGATCCTATTTCAATAAGTTTATCATGCTTTGTTCTTTCCACATATTTAAGTCCTCACTGTGATAGTTTATCACCTTTTCAACTATGGCATTTGTTTAGGCTGAATATAACCAACTATGATACAGTAAGTTTGTTAAAAACTCAGGATGAAATGAATTATCCTATTGAAACTTTTAGCAGAGAAGAGCTTAATGTTCAAATTAAAAAGAGTCCTTTTTTAGAGAATTCATCAAAATCAAACAAAAGGCCAATAGCCAAATTAATTGATTTATTTCCTGAAACAAAAGGAGATTTTAAATGCTTGTTGGCAAATCCGCCATATTCACCAATAGGCAATCGTTTAGATTTTAAAACTCTGACAGCTGCTTTTAATTTACCTGATAATACTAGGCTAAATTCGAAATCAAATATTTTTTTAGCTTTTATTCAATCAATGTGGAAATTTACTAATTATGGCAGAGCTATTATTGTGGTTCCTATGTCAATTTCATATAATAGCTCGGGTTTATTTAAATCCACTAGAAAAGTTATAATGAACCAGCCAGGATCATGGAAATTTTCTTTTTTTGACAGAACTCCTGATTCTATATTTGGAGATGATGTAAAGCAAAGAGCTTCCATTATTAGCTATAGTAAGAAAGTTGAGGATAAAAATTTTAATATTAGTACTACAGAAATAATCAGATGGACATCAAATACTAGAAAAGAATTGTTTAGCAAAATTAAACATAAACAATTAAATGATGTAAATATTATTGATAAAATACCCAAGTTTAGTGCTAATTGGGAGAGTGAATTATTTAGCAAAATTTCTATTTCTAGAAAATTAGATTGTAATCTACTTTTAGAAGATAAGCCTTTAAAATATGGGAGGGAACAACTAATTAAAGTAGGTAAAACAGCTTATAACTATTTTTCTATATATCCGTGCTCAAGTGAAAAGCTAAATTTTGTAGAAAACAAAGACTTTTACTTTCCAAATACATTTACTCTTTTTTCAATTTATGCAATTCTTTGCTCAAATCTGGTTTATTGGCTTTGGCGAGTTGAAGAGGATAGTTTTCATGTACCTGCGAACTTCATTAAACGGTTACCTATAGGAGTTGTCAATCAACCTAATTTGATTGCTAAACTTGATTCATTGGGGCAAGCTATTTGGGAAAAAGCGAAAGAGCAGCCAATTATTAGCAAAAACAAGGGAAGAGAAACTGTTTCTTACAAAACACATAATATAGAGGAAATCATATGTGTGGATAAAATTTTAGTTAATAGTTTAGGTGCAACTGCTATGAACGCCATTGAATTGAGTAAATTTGTTTCAAATAATGTTTCAGTTGGAAGAGAATAAAGATATAGTAGGTATGATTGAGGAAGTGTTGATGTCTAAAGAGGAAATCAAGGAGAAAAGTAAATTAACAAAAGAGGAATGGCGTGATTATACAAAAACAGTTTGGCATATTGCGAATACCTCACATTCAGTTCATCCAGCTGTTTTTCCTCCAGAAATTCCGAAGAGGCTCATAAAGCTTTTTTCTTTTTATGGTGAGACTGTTTTGGATCCTTTTGCAGGCACTGGAACAACCGGATCAGTTGCTAACCAATTAGGCAGAGATGCTGTCTTAGTTGATCAGAATCCAGATTACATAAAAATAATACAACAAGGGGCTTCCGAATTAAAATTTAATGAGGCTAGGTTGAAAGTTATTCATGGTGACAGCCGTAAATTAGATTCAGTTGAGGATAACTCTATAGATTTAATAATTACTAGTCCACCATATTGGAATAAAGCTGATTATGGGGAATCAGAAGCCAATATAGGTACTGTATCAGGTTATAATAGTTTTTTAACTGCTATTAGACCAGTATTTGAGGAGTGCTTTAGAGTTCTAACTCCTGGAAGAAAAATTTGCATTGTTACTGCTAATGTGAATCAACATACAGATCATGGTTTGCTTACATTCCCTCTCGCAGCTGATTTTACTATCATGTTGAGAGAATTAGGATTTGTGATGATTTCAGAAGTGATATGGTCAAAAGATGGAACAGGAGGTAAATGGGGATCTTCAGGTGAGCAGAGACCAATTTTCGGAAGCTATCCTTATCCACCAAACTTTTTATTTAAAAATGTCCATGAATATGTCATTATATTTTCTAAACCTGCATTGAAAAAAACCAAAGGGACTACAGTACTTCCATATGACCAATTAATGGATTAACTATATGAGCAAATTTTTATCACAACCCTTGTCTTTACAATTTGGCGAATATCTTAAACAAGAATTAAATAATTTAGATTGGAAATTATTAGAAATTGGAGTTGCTTGGGTTAGAAGGTCTGGTGTAAGACATATATTTAATGATTTAGCAGCTTTCTTAGAAAGGGGGGGCGAAATAAAATGTATAGTAGGTGTAGATTTTGAGCATACAACTTTAGAAGGCGTTCAGGATTTAATGTTACTCAAAGAACATGGAAAGTTTATACTTTACGTGTATCATAATGAAGCAAGCAGTGTTTTTCATCCTAAATGTTACCTTTTTTCTAATAATGAATACGCGAAACTGATTGTTGGTTCAAATAATTTTGTAGAGGCAGGACTATATACTAATATAGAAGCATCGCTTGAAATAACTGAGCAATCATCAGATCCTGCAATTGTAGAAGCTAAGAAATCATTTGAGTTTTGGTGTGATACCACCAATAACCTGGCTTTCGAATTAGATGAACCTTTTTTTAATGCTCTAGTTGAAAATGGCTATCTAAAATCTGAGACTGACCTTAAATCGTTCTTAAGTTCCTATAGAGGTTCAAGTACTTCTAATGAGTCACCTACTGCAACTCAAAATAGATTATTTGGTAGAAAAAATTATTCAGCTCCTAGAGTATCTAGGCAAAGTGATAGTGTTGAAAATATTGAAGAGGTATTTAGTGAGGCCTCAAATCAAGATTCTGATGAAAATGTAAATTCCGCTGAAGAACAAGCTCCAACAGGAACAACACCAAGTCTTCGAGGGAGAAACTTATATATGAGAGTAAGAAAAGCTCATGAATCTAGGCTTACTCAAACGCAAATCCCCAAGAGGCTTCTTCAAGATATGTTTTTTGAAGATCTAAATGAGATTATAAGTGGTCATGATGGGGAAGTGCATCGCGTGAGTGTTGCTCATGCTAGGGGTGCAATAAATACTATGAAATTAGAAGTGCCAGAAATGAGGGATTTCGAAGATCCTGTTATGGAATTCAGGCATACTGATGATGGACTGATATATAATGTGTATGATTCTTCTACTTTGCAAGGGCAAAGAATTAGGAGGATACTTGATGAAGGGTTAAGTAGTTCACCTCCAACTACCTTCTCTACCTTGCCAAGTGACTTATCAAGGGCTACTCTATGGAGATTTATCTAATTTTAATCGCCTTGTTTAGCTCTAAGTGATTTTTCAATAAAGCACGTAAGTCAGCTAAAGCTGCAAATTGTTAAAATATTCTGGTTAAAGCACGTAGTTGTAAGTAACCACTTCCTCTAAAAGTAGCGGCCTTGCAGAAGTGTTCCACATTTGCGTAGTTGTAGCCCAGCCATGGTGCCAATTTGCGGGCATCTATAAACAGGATCTCGTTTTTGCCTTCGCCGTCGCGGCGATCGCGGTTTTTGCTCAAAAGAAAGATACAGGCAGGTATGCCAGTGGTCAGGAACAGCTTGCGGGCATCTGTACAATACAGTCTACCATGCCTTGGGTAATCATGTGCTCGCGCACGTTCTTTTCGCCGGTGCTGCCGGTGGTCATGGCACCGTTGGCCATTACTACGCCCGCCGTGCCGCGGGCAGAGAGGTGGTGCCACAGCGTCTGGAACCACATATAATTGGCGTTGCCGGGGGTGGTGAAGGTGTCTTTGGCCCCGAAGAGGCGCGGGTCGTTGTCGGGCAGCAGCTCGGGGTGCCAGTTAGAAATGTTGAACGGCGGGTTCATGAGGGCGTAGTCTGCCGTAAGGCCCGGGAAGCGGTCGTGCAGCAGGGAGTCGTCCAGCTTTACGTCAAAAGAGAGATTGCGCAGCAGCAGGTTCATCTTGCAGAGGCGCAGCGTGCCCTCGTAGCGCTCCTGCCCGTAAATGGAGATGTCGTTTTTGTCGCCGCCGTGCGCCTGCAAAAACTTGAAGCTCTGCACAAACATGCCGCCGCTGCCGCAGGCCAAATCCATGATGCGGCCCTTGAGCGGCTCCAGCATTTCTACCAGCAAGCGCACCACGCTGCCCGGCGTGAAGAACTGCCCCGCACCAGAGCCCTCGGCCATGGCGAACTTACCAATGTAATATTCATACACGCGGCCGTAGATGTCGCTCTCGGGGTTGTTTATCTCAGAGAACTTCTCTTTGGAGAACAGGTTGATGAGCCCGGCCACCTGCGTGGGCGAGAGCTGGCTCTTCACGAAGATAGGCTCCAGCACACCTTTGTAGTCGGGGTTGCGTTTGGCCAGCAGCTCGTCAATGAGCACGAAGGCCTGGTCTACGGTCACCTTGATGTCGTCCTGCTCGGCGTTCTCGCGCAGGTAGTCCCAGGTCGCTTCTTTGGGCAGGCGGTAGGCGTTCTTTACCTGGTACTCCAGCTCGTCTTCCAGTACTTCGCTCTGCTGGTGCGCTTCTATGTTGTAGTACTCAGATTCAGGCTCCAGAAAGGAAAGCTGAATCTCCTGCTTTCTTATCTCAAAGCGCTCAGAGAGGTGCTTCACAAACAGGAGGGAGAGCACGTAGTCTTTGTACTGGTTTTCGGCCACGGCGCCGCGCAGCTCGTTGGCTACGTCCCAGAGTTCTTTCTCAAAATCAATATCGCCTTTGGGTAAGGTACTGGTGGGGGTATTCTTTTTGGCCATGTGGGTAATAAAGGGGGTAGTGTAATATGGGAAGTCTAATATATTGAAATTTTATAGCCTTTTAGAAGGAGTTAAAAGCATTCCAGATTAAAAAATAAAAAAATCCTCACTGAATGTATAACTCAGTGAGGATTAACTCTTTTGATAAATGGCCTGCTTTAAGCCACTTTTTCAGAAATCAAGCCTTAAACTGCTTACTCCTTTACACCGGCCACTCTTCTAACTTATAGGCACTATCCCAGAACATCCATTCCAGTTTAGAGGCGGTGACGTAGGCCTCGGTCATGGCCTGGTGTTGGGCGGGGGTACAGGTCTCGGCCACTTCGTCACAGACCCGGATGGCGCGGGCCACAATCTGCCCGAATTCCTCGCCGGCGTAGGTGTTGATCCAGTCCTGGTACGGGTTATCGGATAGCTGCTCCTTGGCGTAGATGTAGTCGCCTACGGCTTTGTAAATCCAGAAGCAGGGGAGTACGGCTGCCATGGCCACCTCCAGGGGCGCCAGCGCGGCCTGGCTGAGCAGGTAATGCGTGTAGTGCTGGCAGGTAGGAGAGAGGGGAACCCCGGGTTGGATGTTCAACTTCTGGACATAGCCCGCGTGCAGCGCCTGTTCTACCATCAGGGCCCCTTCGGCGAAGCGCATGAACTCCAGGGCATGGGCGCTGTGCTGGGCCCGGGCCGCAATAAGCGACAAGGCCCTCCCGAAGCCCGCCAGGTACAATGAGTCCTGCGCGATGTAGAAGGTAAACTTTTCAGGGGCCAGCGTGCCGCTGATGAGTTCCCGGATAAACGGCATCTGGGTGATCTGCGTGTAAATGGGGCTGCCTGTCTGCCAGGCGGTGTTACTCCAGTTCATGTTTCTGTAGGGGTTGCGGGTGGAAGAAATGATTGAGGGGACCATGGCCTGCGCCGGTTTTCACATCTTTGCCCTGGTCAATGGCCTGGTGCACGTAATCGCGGGCCTGGGTAATGGCCTGCTGAAGGGGCAGTCCCAGCGCGAGGTACGCCGCAATGGCCGAGGAAAGCGTGCAGCCGGTGCCGTGCGTGTTCTGGCTCTGGATGAACTCAGATTCAAACACCTGCAGGTGTCCGTTCTGCGGCAGGAAAACATCATACAGCCGGGGACCGGGTAGGTGCCCGCCCTTGAGCAGCACCGCGCCGCACCCCGTCTGCAGGATCTTCTGGGCCGCCACTTGCATCTCGTCTACGTTCCGGATGGAAAGGCCACTCAGGATCTGGGCCTCGTCCAGGTTAGGCGTTACTACCTTGGCCAGCGGGAAAAGCACCTGTTGCAGCAGCTGGATGGTCTCATCCTGAATCAATTTATCGCCGCTGGTAGCTACCATCACGGGGTCCAGCACTACGGGCACGGGGTACTGCCGCAGCTGCTCGGCAATGGCCTGCACCAGTTCGGGGCTGTGCACCATGCCAATCTTGATGGCCGCCGGTTTAATGTCTTCCATCACGGCCTTGATCTGCCCTTTGACAATCTCGGGCGGTACGCTGTGTATGCCGGTAACACCGCGGGTGTTCTGCACCGTAATGGCGGTAATGGCCGAGGTCCCGAAGCAGCCCAGTGCCGAAAAGGTTTTCAGGTCGGCTTGGATGCCGGCCCCGCCACCGCTGTCTGATCCGGCTATGGTGAGCACCGCCGGGTAGGTATAGTATTTCATAAAGCTTTCTCGATTTGGTTTCTAATGTCCTCGGCAACCCTAGCCGGATCTGGCGCCGAAAGGATGGCGGAGACCACCGCCAGGCAATCGGCGCCGGCCGTTACCAGATCGGTGGCGTTCTCCGCGCTCACCCGGCCAATGGCTACCAAGGGTTTTGTAGTTAAATTTCTGATTCGGCGCACACCTTCCAGCCCCCACTCGGTAATGGTATCGGTTTTAGTAGGCGTCGCGAAGACCGGGCTTAAGGCCACGTAATCGGCGAGCTGTGCATGCGGGCTCTGGAGATGGGCTTCGTCTTCCAGGGAATACCCCAGAATACCGCAGCCCGCCCAAGCTTCCCGGATCTGCTGTGGCGCCACATCGCTGTTGCCCACGTGAATGCCCGCTACTCCGCTCTGCTGGGCCACACCCAGGTGATCGTTCACAATGAGCGGCACCCCGTACCGGTCCAGCAACTCCCGCAGCCGCAGCGTTTTCTCCAGGAAAGCCGCCTCAGGTAGTTCCTTCTCCCTGATCTGCACCAGATCCACCCCGCCCTTCACCGCCGCCTCCACTACCTGAAAGAAGTCCCTGCCCAAGCACGCCTTTTCATCGGTGACGAGGTACAAGCGGTAGGGGAAAGGGTTGTTTGTTTTCATGTTTGTTTTAGTTCTATGTTAATCTTGGTTCACTTCAAAGGAAACCACTTGTAAGGCTGATCCAATTTTGGTAACCCTTTCTTTTATACATGGTTCAAGTCTGTGACTTGGACCTACCTTGTCTGGAAGTTTGCAACTTCCGTGAGACGTAAGCCTCAAGCACGTTTGTTTAACCTCAAGCACCCCTCATGCTTCATCAGCCAACCTTGTGTAGGGTGAAGTGAAAGCTTACAATTGCTGCTAAGTTGGGCTACCCGATTGTCCCCCTTTGAAGGGGGTAGGGGGATGACCTATTCGCCTCATCCTCAACAGCCCTTTTTTGCAACCACAAGCAGAAGTAAACCATCGGCAATGTATCTGTTGAGGCTTTCGCCTCACTGAAGTTGCAAACTTCAGGTCATGGTAGGTCCAAGTCACAGACTTGAACCATGAATGGGGTTGAGCAGGTGTGGGTTAGAGTCTGTTTTCAGGCTTATTTCCATATTATAGCCCTCTTTCTCTCGTGTTGAGACTCCCCCTTTGAAGGGGGCGAAGGGGGATGTTTACACCTGCAGATCATGGCATCCCCAACATTCCTTCTTCCTTTCATTTGCTTCAGTTTATTAGGTATAGAAGCGGCTTTGTCATCCCCCAACCCCCTTCAAAGGGGGACATTCTTGGTAGTGCTCAGTTCAGGAAGATTCGCCCAACTTCACCCGCTTCAGAAAAGCCTCTTTGCTTAATTGATGCAAGCCATCCAGGAAGTGCAATTGCAGGGTTCCCGGGCCATTAGCTTGTTCTGCCGCGACCTCCCCCGTTACGCCCATCAGCGCCATGGCGGCTAGGGTGGCGGTAAACGGATCTTCCGGCTGCACGGCGCAACAAGCTCCGGTGAGGGCACTGGCGGTACAGCCCATGCCCGTGACTTTGGCCATGAGCGGGTGCCCGTTGGAGAGGCTATGGTATTGGTTTTGGTGAATGATGAGGTCAGTGGCACCGGAGATGCAGACCACGGCTCCGGTGGCAGCACTTAGTTCCTGGCCTGCGGTTAGGGCTTCCTGGCTTTGATGGGTGCTGTCTACGCCTTTGGTCTTGGAAGAGGTTTTCACCAGGGCCATTATCTCAGAGGCATTGCCCCTGATGACAGTAGGTTTGTACGTTAACAGCTCTTCCAGTACCTGGTTGCGGTAAGGCGTGGCACCGGCGCCTACGGGGTCCAGGACCCAAGGTTTTTGAAGGGCATGTGCCTGCTGGGTGGCCAACCCCATGCTTTCCACCCAGTACTCGTCCAGGGTACCGATGTTGATGACCAAGGCGCTGGCAATGGAAACCATGTCTTGTACTTCGGGGTGGGCGTGGGCCATGACCGGTGAGGCGCCCGCCGCCAGCAAGGCATTGGCGGTGTTGTTCATGACCACGTAATTTGTGATGTTGTGCACCAGCGGTGCCTGTGCTCTAACGGCTGAAATGATGTCCCAGAGTCTCTCCTGCATATACTCTTGTTTAAAGTTCAAGATGGGCTCAGGAGCCTCCGGTGAGAAGGAGGGAGGATTGAAAAGAGAGAAGGCTGATGAATGCCTTCCATGCTTTTCCCTACGCCAGTATGACCTGGATCAGGTTCAAAGGGTACTATCTCAGTTCCAACATTGGAACGCCCCTAAAGCCAACCCCAATATAGTAGGTTTAGAAGTGAGATTGAAGTGATGGCACGGAGAAAGGGTAAATTTGTGCTGTTTTCGTGAAATTAGATCCAAAACGGTACTGACCCTTCAATACTTTATCAGCACACCTGATTATGTTTCTTTCCTCCTTTATCGTGAAGTGGGAAATTATCAAATTCTATAGGCAGTATGCGTTCGATGGCAGTTGGATTAACTGAAGAATGTTGCTAGTCTAAAAAAGTCAATTATTAGTAGAGAGCATGTTATAGTAAAGATTCTGTTTTCAACTAAGCCCCCGGCAACAGGTGGCTTGTGCCTTCGTTTTGGAGCAGTTTCTTTGAAAACAGCCCGAAAAAAAAGGTTTAATTTGATGAAGACACAGGTAGGCCCCATTTCGCCAGAGTTAAATCTGCAAACTTTAATAATATTTTAGTTCCTGCTTTCTCGTCTTGCCTAAGAGATCCTTGTAGCATGACTAATAAATGAGGACTTATAACTTTATGGCTTAGTAGGCACTTATGACATACCTTAGAAGCAGAAACCAAGCTATGCCTGTTCCTCCTTTTAACCTGGTGGTAGTTACGCCAGATAATAGTACGCCATTACAAATAGCCCTTTGGCTTGAATTATTAAATGCCGGCGCAGATTACCTTTATGTGCGAGGAGATGTAGAAGCTTATGAGGTGCAGGAAGAGTTGGCGAGGCTTGTTTCCCGGGGATATGCATCTAAGCTGATTCTGCCCCGCACTCAGGCCAAGTCGTTAGAGGCTGCGGTTAGGTATTTCCATGTGAAGGAACGGGAACGGCATACTTCAGAACGGACGTATTCTCCGACTATCCCTTATTCTACCTCCGTTCATGCGCTTTCAGATATAGGAGATTTAGACCCGGTGTTTCAACTGGTGTTTTATAGTCCTCTGTTTCGCAGCATCAGCAAAGAAGGGTACGGGCCAAAAACGGAACTTGCAACAATACAAAAGGAGTGGCAGGCGCTGAAGGCACAGCAAGGGCGTTTGCCCAAAGTCATAGGCTTAGGAGGCATTTCGGCTGACAACGTGCTGGAAGTAAAACAGGCGGGTTTTGATGGGGCGGCTCTGCTGGGGGCTATCTGGCAACAGGAGGATCCGGTAGGGGCTTTCCGCACGGTTATTGGGGCGCTACAGGAGAAGTAAAATGGGAGGCTAGTTGGGTTCGTTCTTCTGGGGTGAGGCGATTTATTCCGCCTGCTAAATTGTACAGGTTGGTGAAGCCCTTAGCCTGTAAGAGACGGCAGGCCTTTTTGCTGCGCATGCCGCTTTGGCAATGTACCACCACCGGCCTGTTGGTGGGTATGGCGGGCCAGGTTTGCTCCAGTGCAGACAGCGGGTATAACTTTCCGCCCATGTGTTCGCGCAGGTATTCATCTGTTTCCCGTACATCCAGCAGCGTGAATCTTTCTCCTGATTGGAGTTTGTGCAGCAGGTCAGGGAAGGAGATATCAGTGATAGGTTCCTCGCATAAAGAAGCTTCCATTGGCAGCTCAGTAATGCTCAGGTTCATCGGGTTTACCCCGAAGGAATAGGTGTTGAACTGCAGGGTAAGCGCATTCAACACGAGAAGTTTGCCCGCTGCGATTTCGCCTAGGCCGGTAATTACTTTAATAGCTTCATTGGCCAAGAGGCATCCCACCAACCCCGGTAAAACGCCCAGCACCCCTACCTCTGAGCAGGAGGCCAATTCACTGGCTTCGGGGTAGAGACAACGGTAGGTGGGGCCACCCTGGTAATTGAAGACGCTGATTTGTCCCTCAAACTTGAAAATAGACCCAAAAACCAAGGGTTTTTTCAGGATCACGCAGGCATCGTTGACCAGATAACGGGTTGCAAAATTATCGGAGCCATCTATCACCAGGTCATATCCCGCCAGCAGTTCCAACGCATTTTGCGGCTGTAAATGTACCGGATAGCTGATGAGATGCACGTACGGGTTCTGCGTCTTCAGTTTTTCCTGCGCCACTTCGGCCTTTAAACGGCCCACATCTGGTACCGAGAATAAGATCTGGCGTTGCAGGTTGCTTTCTTCTACCCGGTCAAAATCTACAATGCCTATGGTGCCCACCCCGGCGGCAGTAAGGTATTGAAGTACCGGGCAGCCCAGTCCACCCGCCCCAATCACCAGCACTTTGGCTTCCTTGAGTTTCTGCTGTCCGGCCAAGCCTATTTCAGGCAAGATGAGGTGACGGGAATAGCGGTTGGTTTCTTCGGGAGTGAGCGTAACGGAAGGCATATAATTACAATTAGGTAGCTTGAAAGGAACGATCCCAGTCTTTCCAGACGGGTTCATAACCTTGCCGGCGAATCATCTGGGCGATTTCCTGGGGCGAGCGTTCGTCTGAGATCTCAAACTGCTCTAAAGATTGGGGTTCCACGGCATAACCGCCCGGGTTAGTTTTTGAGCCCGCACTGATGCTGGTGATGCCCAGCTTGATCACGTGGTCCCGGAACCGCTCACTTTCGCGGGTAGACAGGGAAAGTTCTACCTCCTCGTTCAGCAGCCGGTAGGCGCAGATAAGTTGCACCAGTTCTTTATCGGTCATGTAAGCGGCAAAGCTTTTGAGGGCACTCTGCGCGGAGGTGCCTACCTCTATGGGCCTGAGCCGGGGGAAGGAAATGCTGTACTTTGTTTGCCAGTAGGTTTTCTCCAGGTACTCCAGGTGTAAGGCGGTGAAAAAGCAATCGGTGCGCCAGTCTTCCAGCCCGATCAGAACCCCGAGACCCATTTTGTAGATGCCTGCCTTGCCCAGCCGGTCTGGGGTGTTGAGGCGGTAAGAAAAGTTTGACTTTTTACCTTTGGGGTGGTGCACCTTGTAGTTCTCTTCATGGTAGGTTTCCTGGTACACCAGAACCGTATGCAGCCCAACTTCCATAAGCTCCTCATAATCGGTCTGCTCTAAAGGCTGCACCTCCATGGAAATGTGCGCAAAATGTGGCCTGATCAGTTCAATGGCCTTTTTCAGGTAAGGGACGCCTACCGTTTGGTTGGCCTCGCCGGTTACCAGTAACACGTGCTCATACCCCATTTCCTTCAGCACCGCCACTTCCTGCAAGATCTCGGCAGGGGTGAGGGTGCGGCGCGGTATTTTATTGTCCAGGCTGAAAGCGCAGTAAGTGCAGATGTTCTGGCATTCATTGGAAAGATACAGGGGCGCGTACATCTGCAGCGTCTTCCCGAACCGTTTCTGGGTAGCCCGGTGGCTCAGTTGCGCCATCTGCTCCAGGTACGGCAGGGCCGCAGGGGATAGGAGCGCCTTGAAATCTTCCAGCGTGCGTTTCGTCTTCTGCAAAGCTCGTTCCACATCGGTGGCTGTTTTGCCATAGATGCTGCGCTTTACGTCTTCCCAAGAATGCTGGTGAAAAACAGATTCAAACATGGTCTTCTTCTAAAAAGGCGGTGAGCGGGCTGCTGGCTTCGGCGAATGTACGGGGCTGGGCCAGTTTGGCCTCGTACGCCATTCGGCCGGCCTCAACTGCCAAACGGAAAGCCAGTGCCATCTTTACCGGGTCTTCTGACACGGCAATGGCGGTGTTCACCAGCACGGCATCGGCGCCTAGTTCCATTGCTTCAGCGGCGTGGGAGGGTGCGCCAATCCCGGCATCCACAATCACCGGCACCCGGCTCTGCTCAATAATAATCTCCAGGAAATCGCGGGTACGGAGCCCTTTGTTAGACCCGATGGGAGCCCCCAACGGCATGACCGCTGCGGTACCCACTTCCTCCAGATGCTTGCACAAGACTGGGTCGGCGTGGATGTAGGGCAGTACCACAAAACCCAGTTTCACCAGTTCCTCGGCGGCTTTCAGGGTTTCAATGGGGTCGGGGAGCAGGTACTTGGGATCGGGGTGGATTTCCAGTTTCAGCCAGTTGGTTTCCAGCGCCTCTCGGGCCAGTTGCGCGGCAAAGATGGCTTCTTTGGCCGTGCGTACCCCAGAGGTGTTGGGCAGCAAATGAAACTGCGGATGTGACAAGTGGCGGAGGATATCGTCCTGTTCCTCTGCCAGGTCAACTCTTTTCAGGGCTACCGTGACCAGTTCTGAGCCTGAGGCCAGCAGCGCTTCCTGCATGTTCGCCGACGAGGGAAACTTGCCCGTGCCGGTAAACAGCCGCGACTGAAAGGTTTTATCTGCGATGTTGAGAGGAGAAGAAAACATGAGTACGCTTAAGTTGAATAGGTTGTAGTGAGTGCATCTTCCAGCACCTGCAGCAAGGCTTGGGCAGAGGCAGCCCCGTTTTCATTTTTGTTGATGGCGGAGGAAACCGCTATGCCATGCACCCCGGCCTCAAAAAGGGAAGGAACATCTGTGCCTGTTACCCCGCCAATGGCAATCACTGGCAAGAAAATGCCTGCCGCGCGGCATTGTTCCAATAACTGCTGGTAACCCAGTAACCCCAGAATGGGACTGAGCTTTTCTTTGGTGCTGGTAAACCTGAAAGGCCCCACCCCCACGTAATCTACGCCCGCAGCGGCATGAAGCTGAATGTCTTCAAAAGTGTTCGCGGTACCACCGATGATCATGCCTAGCCCCAGGATTTCCCTGGCCTTCTTGGTAGGCAGATCGTCTAAGCCCAGGTGCACGCCATCGGCGCCTATTTCCTGCGCCAACGCTACATTGTCGTTGATGAGGAGCTTGGCCCCGTACGCCCGGCAGACAGCCAGGGTGTTCAGCGCTTCCTGTTTCCAGTGCTCGGGAGAAGCGTTCTTCAGGCGCAGTTGCACCCACTTCACGCCGCCAACACAGGCCTTTTCCGTCAACTCGGCATGGGTGAACCCCGGAATATCCTGCGTAATATAATGAAGCCTGGCAATCGTCTTCTGCATTTGTTCTTGCTAAATGTATTTGATAAAGTCACGGAAGCCAATCCGCAACATACTTCTATCCATACCTTCTATGCCCTTCGTTTCGGCCCTGTTTTTCATAAATCCTGTCCGAAAGGGAGGCGCATAGCAGAGTGAGCGACACGCGAGGAAACTCGCGCCATAAAGAACTGATCAGGTTAGTTTTACCCTTCATTTCTGGCCCGCTTTGGAGAAAGTAGGGCTGAAACGAAGGGTTATCAAACAGCCACTGCTTCCTGATGGCAACACACATGTAATCCTTTACAGATACACCTCGCTGCCTTTGTCTTTGAACTCAGAGGCTTTCACTTCCATGCCTTTTTCCAGGGCGGCATCGGCTTCTACGCCTAGCTTTTCGGCGTACTCGCGTACATCTTGGGTAATTTTCATGGAGCAGAAGTGCGGGCCGCACATAGAGCAGAAGTGCGCAACCTTAGCGCCTTCGGCGGGCAGGGTTTCATCATGGTACTCCCGGGCGGTGTCGGGGTCCAGGGACAAGTTAAACTGGTCTTCCCAGCGGAACTCAAACCTGGCCTTGCTTAAGGCATTGTCGCGGTATTGGGCGCCGGGGTGACCTTTGGCCAGATCGGCGGCGTGGGCGGCAATTTTGTAGGTGATTACGCCGTCTTTCACATCCTTTTTATTAGGCAGGCCTAGGTGTTCCTTTGGCGTGACGTAGCAGAGCATGGCGGTGCCGTACCAGCCAATCATGGCGGCGCCTATGGCCGAGGTGATGTGGTCGTAGCCTGGGGCTATGTCGGTGGTGAGGGGGCCTAAGGTGTAGAAAGGAGCTTCAGCGCAATGTTCCAGTTGTTTCTCCATGTTCTCCTTGATCAGGTGCATGGGCACGTGGCCTGGTCCTTCAATCATGACCTGGACATCGTGTTTCCAGGCTATTTTGGTGAGTTCGCCCAGGGTTTCCAACTCCGCGAACTGGGCAGCGTCGTTGGCATCAGCAATAGAACCGGGGCGAAGTCCGTCGCCCAGGGAGAAAGCCACATCATAGGCTTTCATGATCTCGCAGATTTCCTCAAAGTGGGTGTAAAGGAAGCTCTCCTTGTGGTGCGCGAGACACCATTTGGCCATAATACTGCCGCCGCGCGAGACTATGCCGGTCACGCGTTTAGCCGTGAGCGGAATGTAGCGCAGCAATACCCCGGCGTGAATGGTGAAATAGTCTACGCCTTGTTCGGCCTGCTCAATGAGGGTGTCGCGGAAAATCTCCCAGGTCAGGTCTTCGGCTTTGCCTTTTACTTTCTCCAGGGCCTGGTAGATGGGCACGGTGCCCACCGGAACCGGGCAATTGCGGATGATCCATTCTCGGGTTTCGTGGATGTTCTTGCCGGTAGACAGATCCATGAGCGTGTCTCCGCCCCAGCGGCAGCTCCAGACGGCTTTCTCCACTTCCTCTTCAATGCTGGATGAAACCACCGAGTTGCCGATGTTGGTATTGATCTTCACCAGAAAATTACGACCAATGATCATGGGCTCGCTTTCGGGGTGGTTGATGTTGGACGGAATGATGGCCCGGCCCGCCGCTATCTCCTGGCGCACAAACTCCGGCGTAATGTAATTACGCGGGGTGTTGGCGCCAAAGCTGTTGCCGGCGTGTTGCTGCCAAAGTGAGGCGTCGTTCTTCAGCTCGTCAATACGTTGGTTTTCCCTGATGGCCACGTATTCCATTTCAGCGGTGATTATGCCTTGGCGGGCATAGTGTAATTGAGTCACGTTCTGTCCGGCTTTGGCGCGGTACGGCGCTTGGATGTGCTCAAAGCGGAGGTTGTCCAGCGAAGGGTCAGCGGCGCGTAGGCGGCCATAGTCAGAAGTGAGGCCAGAAAGTTGCTCCACGTCTTGGCGCGCCTGGATCCAGGGCTCACGTAAACGGGGCAGGCCTTTCTTCAGGTCAATCTCAAAATTGGGGTCTGTGTAAGGGCCGCTGGTGTCATACACGGTCACAGGCGGGTTCACCTCTCGGTTTTCGCCGCCTATTACTTTGGTGACGGTGTCATTGAGGGAGATTACACGCATGGCCACCCGGATGTTGTGCAATGTGCCGGGCACAAACACCTTGCGCGAATTGGGCAGGGGGGTACGGGTAATCACCTGTTGATCTGGGGTCTTTTCCTCTTTCATCAGCTTTGGGGTTAACCACCTTGCGTGGCCTGAATAATGGTTACTTTGTCGTTTTCCGCTAAGGTGTAGGTAGCCCAGGTGCTCTTAGGCACAATCTGCTGGTTGACCGCAATGGCAATGCCTTTCTTCTCCGCAAACTGGAGTTCTTGCAGAAGGCTTGACAAGGAAGAACCCGACGTGAACGGGACAGGCTGGTTGTTTACTGAAATAAGCATGGCTGTTTACCTACAAATGAATGGGTACACCTATGCTTTAAGAGGAGGAAATGGCTGTTCGCCGAAAAAAATACGGTAGCACACTTTTCCCTTCGCAGGCATTATCCTGTTCAGGTTCCAAGGGTATATCTCAGCCTTTCAGCACCCCTAAAGCGTTCCAAACGTATTGAATTTTATTTAAAAAACTAAGGCCTTGAAGTTATTTAAATTGAATGATGATGATAAATAATTTATAATCAGATTTTTACAGTTGAACAAAGGAATGTTTTTTACCTGTTTAGCGAAAAGGAGCCCGAAATAAAAAGCTAAAGAAACTAGGTGACCCGCAGAAGTACCGATGCTTTTTATCTGTTCTCTGAGATTGAGCTTGTGAGCAGGCAAGTGTAGTTTATCATTGGGCTTGTGTAAACGAAGTAAGAGTATATGATATCAATGCCTTATCATCTAATTCTTACAGGTTGACTCGTATTAATGGCACTGAAGTAACTTCCCCGGCATACATGCTTTACCGCAATAACTTTTATTAGCGTAAGCTTTAATCTGTTTTAAGACTGTTTCCAACAAAACTTAAATCCCTTCAGCATTCATGTACATAAAAAAAGCCCCTCCGTTTAGGAGAGGCTTTTAGAGCAATTTGTCTTTATAGCGAAAGACTAAGCCAGTTTTACGTTGGTGGCGTTTAGTCCTTTTCTTCCTTCTTGAAGCTCATAGACTACCTCGTCGTTTTCTCTGATTTCATCGATCAAACCAGACACGTGCACGAAGTACTCTTGATTTGAATTGCTGTCTTTAATGAAGCCGAAGCCTTTATCATCATTAAAGAATTTTACTGTTCCTTGATTCATATTGTTGTTATTATACCTTAATGACAGTCCTATACGGGTAATCGTTCATTACGGTAAAAAGATAAACAAGATACTTTCAGAATCTGGGTTTAGAGCCATTCAAGGGGTATAAACAGTAAAAATATTTTAACGTAGCTTCTAAAAGCCTGCAACCCCCCTGTTCTACCTGTACTGGTTGTTCCTTGAACCTACCGTTTGCCCAAGGGCAGCGGCTTTGGGGTAGTGCTGGGGCCTTCCACCACTAGGCGACCATCTTTACGGATCTTCATGGGGTCAATGAACACTAACCGTTCCTCGCCGGAGGCTTTGGTGCGGCCGTGGTACACGCAGAACATCTCCTTTCTATCTGGGGAGAACGCAATGCTGTTATGGCCAGTGCCGGTAACCTCGCCTCCCTGGGCGGTGTTCTTCTGCAGGATCGGGTTGTTATTGGCTTTCTGATAGGGACCCAGCGGATGTTTGGACGTGGCATACCCCACCGCATAGTTCTCGCCCCCGAAGAAATTGGCTGAGTACGTCATGTAATAGGTGTTGCCGTGCTTGAAGGTGTAAGAGCCCTCGGTCCAGCGGCGGTTTACTTCTTTGGAGGTCACGGAGCGGCTTTCCCACTCGGCCTGGGCATCGTTCATTTTCAAAGGAGGACGAAGCAGCAGCACGGGCTCGCCGATAACCCCACTGAAGTCGGGCTTCAGTTCCACCCCATAAACCCAGCTTTCCTCCACCTCAGGAAAGAGGCCGGTTTTCTGGGCCCAGTCGGCTACCTCACTCTGCACCGGGTGTTTGTAGGCGCAGCGCGAGTAATACAGGTACATCTTGCCGTTGGGTTCAAAGTACACGTTGGCGTCTATGATGGGGTAGCCAGGATCAAAGATAGGTTTGTCGCTCAGGTGCTGGAACGGGCCGGTGGGTTTTTCCGCCACGGCCACCCCAATTCGGAAGTTCTCTTCCTCATTGGTTGGGTTGTGGCGCCAGTCGGCACTATAGAACAGGTAATACTTATCGTTAACGTGGTACACCTCGGGCGCCCAGAAGTTCTTCACGTCCCAGGAGCCATTCACATTACCCCGGAACACCTGTCCTTCGCTTTTCCAGTTTACCAGGTCTTTTGACGAATACGTGCTGAAACCGTCTTTAGCCCCGCCACCGGTACCATACATATAGTACAGCTGGCTGGGCGCATCGTAGAGCACGTATGGATCGCCGAACGCCACTTCAAGGGGGTTCTGGTAATACCCGGTTTTAACTTCTGCCTGGGCCGGTGCCTGCGTTAGGGTGGAAGGAGTACAGCTAGCTAGTAGCAAACTGAGGGGTAATACTAAGGAGCTTCTAAGACTAACCATAGCCAGAGCGTTTTATCAGGTTTTTTAAAGTAAGCAAAAAAGCAGGCAAGGAAAGGAGGTATTGGGAAGATATCTAGTGATTTAAATCCTTGTTTATTCTTTCCTTTGAATCAGCTCAAGTGTCTAAAATAAAGAAAAGCCTTTCTGTTTCAGGCCAATTATTATAAAAGAGGCTTAGATCAGAAAGGCTTTTGATAAGAGTTGCTTGAATGACACTGTGCTTGGGCTAAGTTTAGGCCTTTTGGAAGATGTTTCTCAGTTTAGACATGGTCACAATTTTCTCCCGTACCTGGAAATCGGCTTTGGTTAACTGGCGTCCAGTTTCATCATAGATTTCTACCCGGTGGTCACCCGCCACGAAGGTCGTTTCGCGGTCGCTTCCCCAACCAGACAAATACAGGTATTCATCCTTGGGGCTGTAGCTGAGCGTGGCAGCAAAAGAATACCCGGGAGGGGAGGTCTTGGGGTTGAGGTAAAGCTGCCCATTGGGTTTTACATACTTCACCAACACGTTCAGGGTACCGGGTTTATCTGCCAGCACCGATATTTTCATGCGGCTGAAAATATATTTGATTTCTGCCCGGTCAAAAGAGTCTCCGTACGCGTCAGGCGCTGCCGAGTTAAAAAAGTCCATTCGCTCTACCAGAAACGGTTGTAAATGCGCAAGGTGTGCGTAGCGGGTTCTCACGGCCACCAGTTCTTTCTGGAGTTCAGACACTTTCAGGTGCTGGGCTGCTTTCTCTTTTTCCAGGTCCTGTATTCTGCTTTGGGCCGTTCTCTTTTGGGCCGCTTCCTGTTCCAGTTCCTTAACTTTTTTCTGCAATTCCTGCCGCGCCACAACAGTGGCTTTCTTCTGGCCTTCTACCTGCTTATGCATTTCCTGCTGCGCCAGGACAACGGCTTTCTTTTGTTCTTCTACCTGCTTTTGCATTTCCAGGTGAGAAGCGGCGGCGGCTTTCTTCTGTTCTTCCAATTGCTTCAAAAGGACCTGGTGCTGGTTGCGGCTTGTCTCCAGAGCCCTAGCAGATGCCTGTAGTTCTGTTTTGTCTTTAGCGGCTTGCTGCTCCAGGTTTTGGATAGTTCCCTGTAGCTTGGCTTCTTCCTGGCTAAGTGCCTTCATTTTGCCTTGCAGGTCCAGCATTTGCTGAGCGGCTTTGGTGTGTTCCTCCTCCTTGGCTTTAATCAGCCCTTGGAAGCGGATAGTTTCAGCCTCCAGATGCTTGATCTTTTCGTGCAGTGCTTTTTTAGAATTTGCTTCCTGCTCCAATTGGTTTGTTTTAGCATCCAGCGCCTCTTGCTGACGGGCAGCCTCTTTCACCAGGTTTTCTATTTTTGTCAGCAGCTCGTCTTTCTGGTTTTTTTCCTGCTGCAGGCTTTTGGATTTGTCCTGGAGAACTTGTTTGAGATGTTCTGTGGCAAGTTCCAGGTCATGCACCTGATTCTGAAGCGCCTGCTTTTGGGTGGTCACTTCCAGGATCTGGTTTTGCTGCTGCTTGCTTTTTTCTCCTTTAACCGCAGCAGCTGCCACTGCGGGCTGTTGCTGTCGGTTCTCTAGTTCGTGCAACTGGTTCTGCAGGGTTTTTCTTTGTTGCAGCGCCAGCGCCAGTTCTTTTGTTTTGCCTTGCAGTTCAACCTTGATTTGATCAGTTTGTCTTTCCAGCTCCTCAATGCGGGTTTGCTGTTGGGTTGCTTTTTGGGTAAGCGCCTGCTGTTCTTTTTCGCGGAGGTTTTGCTTGCCAATCTCAAACATCAATTCCTGAACCCGCTTCTCAAGTGATTGCTTCAGGTGAGACTCACGGGCTACTTCTTCTGAGGCAAGGGCTAGTCCTTGCTTTGTTTTTTGGAGTTCCTGCTCTAGGGAGTGAAGTTTGCGGTGCAGTTCCAGCTGTTGCTGCGTAGTCTCAGTAGAGATCTTTTCAATGGTAGTTTTCCCTTTTCTAAGGTTGGCCGTTTCTTTCTCCAGCTCTTTTACTTTCTTCTCCAGGAAATTACGGTCGTTCTTTACCTCAAAAAGGGCCTGCACGAAATGGTCCAATTCCTGGTGCAGTGATTTCTTTTCGGCTACCAGTATGTTGTACTGTTCTGTTTGGTCGCGCAACTTCAGTTCCAGCTTGCTTACCTGGTACTCCAGGTTCTTCACGTTGCTGGGCATGATAGGGGTGCTCACTATAGAGGGCCTGAACTTGCGGGTGTCATACTGCCGCTTTTTCTCCAGGTCAGATAAGATCTCATAGGCTTCCTTTACTTCTTTGAAATACTCCTCAAAAAACGGCTCGCCCTGGTTCAGGTCAGGGTGCACTTTTTTGGAAAGTTTGCGGTACGCATCTTTGATTTCCACTTGAGAAGCCGTTTCCTTTATTCCTAGAAGCTGGTAGTAATTCTTATTCATGCTATAATTTACCTGATAAATTCAATTAATCTTAATCTGAAAGCCCACCTACAACAAAGTTTCGCAGGTTTTCAGAAGCCACTATTTTTCACTTATACGTAATTTGCCATTACAATATAGTAAAAATTATAATTAATCAAAAAATCTTTTTAAATAAAGAAGTTTTATTACTTTTTAGAGTCATAAAGAAGTGCAATGCCAATTTTGATTGGGTATAGCTTTAATGGGCCTTCCGTGTAGTTCATTCAATTGCTCCATTTTTCAATTGCTGGGGAAGTTTAGTAAACCATATTATTTGTAAACTTTGGTATTGTCTTCTGCCTGATTGTGAAGGAGCAAAGGGTTTGTGCTTCCACAGTAATTTGGAATCTTTGCAAAAGAAGATGGATGAAAACGAATAAAGCTATTGAGATTGCAAATGTATTGCTAGGAGAGTAGCGTTAATAAGAATGTTTATGGTTGATCTACACAATAGCAGTTCACTTCAGTTATTGCTTTAAACCTTTTTAGGTGCTCCTACAACTCTAGGTTTTGATGTTTGATCTTTATATTTGGAAGCAAATCAAAAACAGTAGCATTTACTTATTCTTCCTATACCAGAAGGTGAAAGAGGATTATCTTAGGAAAGAACTAAGAGTTGTGTTTGATATAGTCTTCCATGTTAAAACTTTTGTATTCAAATATTGGTAAACCTGATGCAAGTGACCATCAGACCGTAGTGTTTTTCTTATGTTATGCCATTGACAGATAACTTTCCGGGCTTTTTTGAGGCTTTAGTTGAAAACACAGGTCAGGCTTTTTTTGCCTATGACCTGACTGCTCAGCAATTCACGTTTGTCAACCAGGAGTGTGCTGTCGCATTCAAACAGCCTAATTCGGATTTGTCACCTTCCGAATTGCTGGGCATGGTCAATGAAGATGATCAACCCTACGTGCTGGAGAAGCTGGAAGATTTGGTAAAACATGGAAAAGGGTCTAGAACTGAGTTCCGTATTCAATTTCCAGATCAGCCTGAACAATGGGTTTGTGTTACGGTTTCTTTACTGCAAGAACCATCTGGTAAAAAGATGATCCTTGGTCATATAGAAGACATCTCAATCCAGCGTACCTACAACGACCACCTCAAACGCTTTTCTAACAAGAAGAACTCTGTTTTGAATATTCTGGCGCATGACCTTGCCGGCCCTTTGGGTATGATTCAGAACTTAACTGGTATTCTCTCTGAGCAACTGGAAGCCAAAGAAGAGGAAGACGCCCAGGAGACGTTAAGAGTAATGCTTAGAATCAGCAAGCAGAGTACCAATTTGCTACGGGAATTCATGAACAATGAGTTTCTGGAGTCTTCTAAAACGCAGCTGGTAACCAGACGGGTAAACCTGAAGGAGAAAATGGCTGAAATGTTGGTGGAATACCAGAATGAAAGAGGTGATCTGCTAGGGGTAAACTTAGATTTTGTATACACCAGTGACGAGGTCTATGCTGAGGTTGATGATTTGAAGTTCATGCAGATCATCACCAACCTAATTTCCAACTCGCTTAAGTTTACTCCAACCGGAGGAAGGATAACTGTCACCCTGGAAGAGGAAGATACTACTGTTCTGGTCACAGTGGCAGATACCGGCATAGGCATTCCAGATAAATACCACGACACCCTTTTTGAAAAGTTCACCCCGGCCCGTCGCCCCGGATTGAAGGGCGAACAATCAGTAGGCCTTGGTATGTCCATCATCAAAACGTTGGTAGATTGGCACAAAGGCCAAATCTGGTTTGAAAGCGAAGAAAGCAAAGGCACTACGTTTTACCTACGGGTTCCTAAAGAGCAGCAGTAATAAACAGTAATAAAAGGGTTAAATCTTCTATTCAAGTTTTTCTATTTGCATTCTTGGGCTTAAATGGAAACTGAAAGGAAAGGTAAGGAAACCTTCATTACTATAGACCCTTTTCAGAAGTATAAACCAGCTTCTGTTTTAAACCTGATTTCAGGAAATATCCCCAAAGCTTCTACTCTTTTGATGAGCGTTTGAGTTCTACATTGCTCACCCTTTCTCAGGAAACTTCTCTTCTCCTGTAAGTTTTTTTATTTCCGTACCGAAGAGGCTCTAGCCGCACCAGGATGTAATGGAATTCTGTGGAGCCCTCACAAGCCGAAAAAGCTACTGTGTTGCAGCCGTCTGCTACTACCTCGTCTGCCGGATAATAGTAGGTAATGGTGGTATCAAATAATCTGATGGTCCTGGAGGTAAGCTTGGGGCAAAAATGTTCTAGAATTATTTCTAAAACTTCTCTTGAAACCTGCTCCTTCGCATACTTTTCCATGCTTAATGTACTAAAACGCTCTCGCTTTCGTTAACCAACGCATAAATATTGTATTTTCTGTAGCCAAAAGCAATAGGAGGGCTTTTCTTTTCTTAAAAAGCCAAAAAAAAATCAGTGTTTATCCTGAATCAGAAGTGGTAAAAAGCAAGGTCTAGCATTCCTTAGAACTGCTGAACAGGTGCTTTTCACAAGTGATGACTATGGGTAACTATAACTGAGTAAGAGAGGCCACTAACAGTTTAAAATTTCATAATGGTTATGTTCTAGTCCCCGTGGTGATGGGTAGATGGTTTCCTGTTTTTAGCTGATTATGAAAAAATCTCTTCTAAAACTCTGGACTTGCAAAACATACCTGGTTTTCTATTCAAATCTGTGAGTCTCGCTAGGTATGTTGTTGATTAACAGAGAAAAAGTATTGACAAAAGCTTCTTATTCAAGTAATTTTTTTACCAGGTGCAGCTTAAAGATGGAGAAGTGATAAATCAAACCCAGGGAGTTACTTCAACGTTGGCATCATTTCTTGGGAAATACCATTATATTTGATTGTTACCCAAGAACTGTCGTTACTACATCAACAACACCTATCCATTCACTATGAAAGTAAGAAAAGCTGTCATAACAGCGGCGGCCCGAGGCGCTAGATTGTATCCGGTTGCTGATACCGTTCAAAAAGCCATGTTGCCGGTCGTTGACATTGACGGACTCCCAAAACCTACTATTCAAATTATTGCCGAAGAGGCGCTGGCCAGTGGCATAGAGGAAATCTGCGTGATCTGCGCCCCCGGCGATGGTCCCCGCTATCTGGAGGCATTCACTTCGTTGCGCGACAACCTGCTTGAATCATTCAAAAACACAGACTGGGCCAAAGAAGAGGCAGAGAAAGTAGATCAGCTGCGTACCTGCATTCAGTTTGTAGAACAAAGCGAACCCCTAGGTTACGGACATGCCGTGTACTGCGCCCGTGACTTCGTGAAAGATGAGCCTTTCCTATTGCTTTTGGGTGATCACTTGTACGTATCTAACAATCCAACCCAGCGCTCTGCCGCCCAGTTGATTGAACTGGCAGTGCAGGAAGAATGCGCCGTTTCGGCAGTGAACCCCACCATTGAGCACCAGATTCACCGCTATGGAACCCTTACCGGCAAGCACCTTCCTAATCAGAAAGGCGTGTACCAAATTGACCGGATCATTGAAAAACCTTCTTTAAGCACCGCTGAGCTAGAACTGCAAACGCCTGGTTTGCGAAACGGATACTATCTCTGCTTTTTCGGGATGCACGTGCTGACGCCTAACGTGTTCGCCAGGCTACAAACCCAGATTGAAAGCGGCAGCCAGAACATTCAATTAACCACCGCTTTACAGGAACTGGCTATTGCTGAGAAATACCTGGCCCTTGAAGTGAAAGGGAACCGCTACGACCTCAGCAAAAAACAAGGTTTGCTCCAGGCGCAGATTGCCTTAGGCTTGGCCGGAGAGGCGCATGATGAAACCCTCACTTCCATGGTAGATCTGCTGGCCGAAGCCAATCAGCGGAAAGTTAAATAGGTTTTACAGAAGAAAGCAGTTGGGCGCTTCACAAGAGCCCACATACGCTTATATAAGAGGCAGATGAACATTTTTATACAAACCATTACTTCTCCTGACCCCGCCTTACGTGACCGTTCCTTTTTCCAGTTAAGCCGGGGCATGTCCTCCAAGGAACTGTTCAGGGCGTTGCGGGAACTGGATGAATTTAGGAAAACCACCCCAAGTTTATACGACAAGGTACGGGCCATCCTGTTCCTGTTTGCCGGATACCGGTTCTTCTTAATGGAAGCCGCTGACACGCCTGCCACCGGGAAAATACCTTACGCCGGGTTTGAGGATTTACTTTCCCGCCGTTTTGAACACGCCATTTCTACCTTCCTGAAGGAAATAGACACCCATGGGCCTAATGCTACTTTGTTCAGCGGCTTAGCCGAAAGCTACCATCACTTGTCTTTCCAGATCCTTGCCGACCAGGTACGGAAAAGCGTGCGCTCCAGCAAAGGAAACCAGTGGATGTTCAGAGTAGGGCACCAGGAAGAGCACCCCATCAAGGTGCATCCTTCTTTGTTGCAGCGGCAGGAAGGTTCTCTGTTTTACCCTGTTCTGGAAGAGCAAACGGCCGTGCGGATGGACTTAACCCACAGCGGCTGGTCAGACATTTTCTTCTTGGGTATGGACTACCCCGAGGGTGCCCGCGTGCTGAACATCTCCATTGACCTAGGCGTATTTGGCCGCGACAAAGACATTAAACCGCCCTTGCAATCTTATGTGCGGGTCATCCCGGAGCAGGTCCTTCGCCTGACCAGCATTGACTTGAATACCTCTAAGGATATTACGGAACTGGAGGACCTGTTCAACTTTGGGAATGATTACCTGAGTTTGATCAAGGCTGGGGTAATTGCCTCTGGTTTAATTCCACCTTCCTTTGAAGGCACTAACCAATCACTTACCCAGATCCTGGCCCGCATTGTGGCCCCGGGAATGGGAATTGAATTGGTGACCAAAGTAAACGACATCCCGAAAGGATCGCGTTTTGCAGTTTCTACCAACTTGCTGGGATCCATTATCAGCTTACTTATGCGCGCCACCGGCCAGACGAAGAATCTGGTGGGCGGCTTAGAGGAAAGCGAACGGCGTTTAGTGGCGTCACGCGCTATTCTGGGCGAGTGGATTGGCGGCTCCGGTGGTGGTTGGCAAGACTCCGGTGGCGTTTGGCCAGGTATTAAAGCCATACAGGGTACCTTTGCCCAGGAAGGCGATCCAGAGTTCCGCATTAGTCGGGGTACGTTGTTGCCACGGCACCGGGTATTGCAGGGAGAAGACATTCACCCTGAAATGGCCGAGAAGATCATGAACTCGCTGGTGCTTATGCACGGCGGCATGGCTTCCAACGTGGGTCCAATCCTGGAAATGGTAACTGAAAAGTACCTGCTCAGAGGCGAGAAAGAGTGGGAGGCCCGTCAGAAAACAAACCAAATTTTTGACAACATCCTGGCTGCCCTGAAAGAAGGCGATATCCGGAAATTGGCCGCTAATACGGCGCACAACTGGGAGTACCCAATCAAGACCATTATTCCTTGGGCTTCTACCTACTTCACGGAGCAGATTATTAAGAAAGCGAAGAAGGAGTTTGGGGAGAATTACCTAGGCTTCCTGATGCTGGGCGGTATGTCTGGCGGAGGTATGGGCATGTTTGTGAACCCAGACCAGTATGAGGAGCATAAACGCAAGGTGCTGGACATTCTGCGGGCTACCAAAGCTGAATTGTCTGACTCGCTTCCGTTTGCCATGGAGCCGGTGGTCTACAACTGGCGCGTCAATAACAAAGGCTCTTGGTCTTACCTGCGGCAAGGTGCAGAGGCGCTTATGCCGGAGCAGTACTACGGAATTCACGTGTCTGAACTTGTCCGGAAAGACCCGCAGTCCATTTCGTATGTGCGCCGCGCAGAGATTGATTTCTTTACCACGTACTGCGAAAAGAACAACCTGGCGTACCCGTTGCTGCGCACCATCATTAGTAACCTGTTCAAGGTTTCTGACCCGTCTTCGCAAAACAACCGCGGAAACGAAAACCAGAAAGCAGACGCCATCAAGAAAGACAATGGCTTTGACTTTATCCAGCACGAAGAAATAAGAGAGCAGCTGCAAAAAGGCCTGATTGGCTTGTCGCGCAACCGTTTGCCTAATGAGACATCTATTGAAGATGTGCAGCCATCAGACCTGGCCCACTTAGAGAATCTGAATGGGGAAGCGAAGACCGGTGAAGAGGCCATCAGAGCCGGGAAAGTAGGCGTGTTGAGCTTGGCGGCAGGCGTAGGTAGCCGGTGGACCAAAGGAGCCGGGGTGATCAAAGCCTTGAACCCGTTCGTGGAAATTGACGGGGTACACCGCAGTTTCCTGGAGATTCACTTGGCCAAGACCAAATCCATCGCAACTAAATACGGCGCCCTGATTCCGCACATTGTGGCCACCAGTTACCTGACCCATGAGCCGATCAGAAAGCAACTGGAGCTTACCCAAAAGTTTGGCTATGCTGGACCTGTGTATTTGTCTCCGGGCCGTTCCATTGGGCAACGGTATGTGCCAACAGAGCGTGACTTGCGCTTCCTGTGGGAAGAAATGCCGCAGGAAACCCTGGACGAAAACAAGCAAAAGGTGCGTGAAGCTGGCCGGGGTGCCATGATCAACTGGGCCAAGGGTAAAGGCGAAGGTTCTGATTACGTAGACAATATTGCCTCACAACGGTTCTCGCCGCTAGGGCACTGGTACGAAGTCTCTAACATGCTTCGGAACGGAGTGTTGGCTCAGATACTGGAAGAGAATCCACAGTTGGAAACCATCATGCTCCACAACATTGATACCCTTGGTGCTGATATCAACCCGGCCGCTTTAGGCCATCACTTGGACTCTGGCAATGTACTTACCTTTGAGGTGGTGCCTCGTCGCATTGAGGACCGCGGTGGTGGACTGGCCCGCGTGAACGGGAAGGTACGTCTATTGGAAGGCTTGGCCCAGCCAAGGGAAGAAGACGAGCTGAACCTAAGCTACTACAACACCATGACCACCTGGATCCAGATTGATCCGTTGCTGGCGTTGTTTGGCTTAACCCGTGCTGATCTGAAAGGCGATGCCGCTGTGCTGGCGAAAGCTGTTAGAAGTGTGGCCCACCGTATGCCTACCTACGTGACCATCAAAGATGTGAAATACCGTTGGGGCCACGGCCAGGAAGACATTTACCCAGTAGCTCAGATTGAGAAGCTGTGGAGTGACATGTCGGCATTGGCAGACATCAAGTGCGGCTACATTGCGGTTCCTCGTCAAAGGGGCCAGCAAATGAAAGAACCCGCTCAGCTAGACGCCTGGGTAACCGATGGCAGCAAAGACCATATCGTTTCGCTGGGTATCTTCAACTAAGCACTGGTATTCTAACTTTAAGTTTATCTCCCGTTTTACTCCTCTTATTGCAAAAAGAGGGGGTAAAACGGGAGATTTTTTATGTAGACCTCTGTATAAAAGATGAGCTTGTATATAGCCATTTTGGGTACTTAGGTTCCTAAAGAACAACGGGGCATTTATCAGCGAAGATTCTCCCCTTGAGGATTGCCCAAACGTGAGTTTGAGGCAGCGAGCACAGCTCTGAAGAGGGGTGTTTCCATCTGCTGGTCTACGCCTTTATTATTATGTTTTGTTACTTTATTCAAGGGGCATTGCTGTTGAAATAAGTTCTGGAATGCCTGCTCTCCTGTGTTAACACCCCTCTTTATCTCCTCTCAAAGGGAGAATCTTCGCTTAATTGGCTGAATACAATTTTTATACTTCATTTCACATCAGTCATCGAAGTTCCCTTATAATATAACCGTTTACAAAATCTTCTAACCTATCCTGTATAGTACCGTTTTGCTAATGATTGTAGAAACTAGCCCCAAATCATAAGATGGCTGACCATAAGATTGAACGCCTCGTGTACCGCATGCCCAAAGCAGGTTCCATCAACAACCTTACCCTGCAGAAGGAAGAATTACAGCCGCCTGGAGAGGAAGAAGTCTGTGTTCAGGTAAAAGCCATAGGCCTGAACTTCGCTGATGTCTTTGCCATGCAGGGACTCTACAGCGCCACGCCCAAAGGTTCTTTCATTCCCGGTCTTGAGTTTTCTGGGGAAATCATAGCAGTTGGAGATGCGGTGCAGGAGTGGAATGTAGGAGACAGGGTTATGGGCGTGACGAAGTTCGGGGGGTATGTGTCGCACATCAACATCAGCCGTAGGTACGTGATTACCTTGCCCGATGCCTGGAGTTTTGAAGAAGGGGCTGGGTTTCTGGTGCAAGGATTAACTGCTTATTACGCGCTTACCCTACTGGGGAATCTGCAGAAGGGAATGAACGTGCTCATACATAGTGCTGCCGGGGGCGTAGGGATTTTGGCGAACAGAATTTGTAAGAAGTACGAGGCATACACCATCGGCACTGTGGGCCAGGCCAGCAAAGTTGATTTCCTCCTGAAGGAAGAAGCTTATGATGCCGTCATTCTTCGGGGCAATGACTTTCCCCAAAAGCTGAAGAATGCCTTAGGTAACCGTCCGCTGCAGTTGATCATGGAATGCATTGGCGGAAAAGTACTGGCGCAAGGGTGGAAAATAATGGCTCCTATGGGCCGGATGGTGGTGTACGGCAACGCCAGTTTCTCCAGCCATAGCCCCAAACCCAATTACCCAAAACTATTTTGGAAATTTCTACAGCGGCCCAAAATAGATCCTTTACGGTTGCCTACTGAAAACAAGTCTCTAATGGGCTTCAACCTCATCTACCTGTACGAGCAAACCGATATGATGCACCAGTTGCTCCAGGAGCTACAAGTTCTCCAGTTAGAACCGCAGCACATTGGGCATGTCTATCCTTTTGACGAAATGCACGCAGCCATTCACCTGTTTCAAAGAGGGAAAACCGTGGGCAAGGTGGTGGTAAAGGTGTGACCGTTTTTACTCTTCTTTTGTCAAAAAAACTTCTAAAAGTTATAGGATGAATACTTCTCTACTACAAAGAAGAGCTTGTGACGGAAGGTATTGGTTGAGGAAGGGCCTCTTGTGCTGCTAATATGTTTTGCCAACCAAACTGCTCACAAAGGCGCCTCGTGTTTTCAGGGAGCTGCGCTTTGATTTCTACGGTCTCTCTGGTAAAAGGGTGCTCAAACTTCAAAGAAGCCGCATGCAGCAACATGCTGGGCGAGCCAAGCGTCCCCAGAAACATAAGGTTGTGACGCCAGTCGCCGTGCTTTTTATCACCGATGATGTAATGCCGAAGGTGTGCAAAATGCTTCCTGATCTGGTGCATTCGGCCAGTCTCAGGTTTGATTTTCACTAAGCTGTACCGTGCGGTTTGGTACCTCCCCACCGGAATTGGTAGCTCCACCGTGGCAAGACGGCTGAAGTGCGTGATGGCATCCTGCGCCTCTTTGTGTTGGTGGTCTTTGTCTGGCCTGATGGGATTGTCTATGGTGCCTTCCTCCGGTGCGTAGCCCCGCACAATGGCGAAGTAGGTTTTATCGGGCTGCCGCTCAGCAAAGGCTTTTACCACTGGTGCAGTTGCTTCCGGCGATTTCCCGAACAGCAGTACGCCTGAAGTTCCCCGGTCCAGGCGGTGCAAGGGGTGAAGTTTGATCCCCAACTGGTCCCGGAGAATCTGCAAGGCAAACTCTTTTTTCTCTTCCGCAATGCGCGTGCGGTGCACCAGCAAGCCGTTTGGTTTGTTGATGGCCACATACTGCGCGTCTTCAAATATTATTTCCAGCACTTCTTTACACCTTGTTTCCGGTGCAAATTACAGAAAGTAGCCCTGAAGCGCAGAAGATTATAGTTGAACCGCAGCAGAAATTAGTGTCAGTTTAGTACATGGAGCTTTTAGGTCAGCTATTTTCTAAGTTTTGTAGAGATGAATTCCTGTAAGCCTCTCTCAAACAACTCTACTTCCTCAAGGGTGTTGTAAGGAGCTAAACCAATTCTAATCCAGCCACCCATTGGATTCACCCCCAACTTTTCTGCCATGGTGGAAGCGTAGAAGTGCCCGTCTGCAATGCACATGTTGTAGTTCTCCGCAAACCATTGGGTAACTTCGCGGGCATTTGTGTTCTCAAGCGTGAAGGCAAAGGTGGGCGTTTTAGGAGTGTCTGCCGGTGCGCGGTACAGCTTCACCTCTGTAATACTCATCAGGAACTGTTCTACCCGGTTGGTCAACTCCTGCTCATGGGCCGCGATGCGTTCCATCCCAGACGTAAGCCGTTCTCTTCTGGTAGTACCTTCCCCCAATTGTTCTATGAAGGAGATGGCTCCGATCAACCCTGCAATGGCTTCATGGTTTTGTGTTCCAGTTTCTAGTTTGTCAGGTATTTCCTGTGGAGCAGGAGCCAACTTGTACACCGGCAATTTCTCAAACAGGGAAGAGGCGATTGCGGAAATTCCTATATGAGGTCCGAAAAACTTATAAGCGGAACAAAGGAGCACATCACAACCCAGTTGTTTAAAGTCGATGGGAAGGTGCGGAACCGCGTGCACCGCATCAATGACCACCAAAGCATTCACTTCTTTCGCCCGCGAAATAATTTTGGCAATGTTGGTGACCGTGCCGGTAACATTAGAGGAAAGGCCCACCGCCACCAATTTGGTTTTCTCCGTGAAAATCTCAGGCAGGTGCTCCAATTCAAGGGAGTAGGTTGAGGGGTTTACGGGGATGTACTTAACAGTGGCACCTTTATCCCTGGCTAGGGTCACCCAGGGGTCCACGTTTGCGCGGTGGTCCAACTCAGTGACTACAATCTCGTCCTGTGCAGATATAAAAGAACCTAAGCTACGGGCAATGGAAAAAGCCAACGAAGTCATGTTCTGTCCAAAAGCTACTTCTCTGGGTGAGCAGTTCAACAGGTCAGCCACTGCTTTTCTCCCGTCTTCCAACAAAGCATCGGTTTTGACACTTGTCCCAAAAGCGCCATGTAGATTCGCCATGCCTTCAGTAATATAGGTCAGCATGCCATCTATTGCCTGTTGCGCCATCTGTGTCCCGCCTGGGCCGTCAAAAAAAATGAATGGTTTTCTTTGTTCTGTTTCTCTTAACGCCGGAAAGTCTGTACGTAGTTGTTGTACTGAATTGTAACTCATTTTATCTTGATTTTTTGGGTGCAATTGGGTAGCCGACAAAATTATGTAACGATGAAGTTAAGACTCAACCAAGGTCTAAGATAAAGTTTTTTGCTCAAGATGGCTCATAGGGTAATGCTTCTCCTAAGTGATGAATTTTTATAAACTTCTATGGTGAAGAAACTTCCAATCAACAAAAAAGCCCCTGAAGAGGCTTTCTTTTACATTTTACATTTATATTAAAGCATAGAAGGAAGTTATACAACAGCCAATTGCTTCGTTGAAATATTTCTTCTGATTAAACTATTAATGTTGGTAGCTAAGTTTAACTGAAGCGCATCTGCGGCATCTTCAGATGAGTGAACACTGGTGCTGGTTAACACAATGGTAGATTCAGAGTTGATGGTAGTAACCACGTAATCACTCTTGATGAGGTAGCCATCCACATCAATAAAGTAAAAACTGTCTTTGTCAAACCCTACAAAAATCAGGTTCGCGAGATATTGGCCATAGAAAGAAGTTTCCTCCACAAAGGAAGTAGTAGAAATGTACTCTCCTGGTTCAATTACTTCGTTCTTTACTAATTTTAGAAGGTTCTGGTTTTTAACCATTCTCTGAAGCTCATCCAACTTTAGGCCTTGTTGTAGTCTTAAGTATTGTCCTATTATAATTGAATCTTTCATAATATTAATTTTATTTTGAACAATTTTAATAATATTTATCCTTAAAAAAAAAGAAAAGGCAAATAAATAATATAAATTTTATGTAGGATTATAAATTACAAGGTCTTTTAATAAGCTACTTTGACAACATTGTAACACAGGTTAGTAAGAACACCTGAATAGAAGGAAGTTAGAAAGTGACAGAGCTGTGGACTACTTCTGCATGATAAAACAGTTTTAGAGGCTGATTAAAAGCTTTGGGTTTGTTTTTAATTTTTTAGTTAGCTGTATTTAAAATAGTTTATCTTCAAAGTCTTCAAGTAGTAAATAGATAGAAGTAAACGGCTTGGGGAAAAAAGTTTAATCTAAAATTTGCATGATATCTATGGGCAATTGGGCCATACATTATTTAGTTCAAATGTTGTAGGAGAAAACTAAAACAAAGTATTTTAAGGAACTACTTCAAGAATATTCGTTCCCCTCAGCCACTCAGAAGACAAAGGGTCAATTTTCTATTTGCTTTTTTATGAGTGGTTATTCTCATGTAGTAAAAAGGAGTAAGTATATTAGTTAAACTTTTTCTTATCTGATTCTACAAAAAAACTAAAAGATGGGTACCAGATCCGAAGACCAGCAAAGGAAGCAACGCCAGAAAGAATTTAAAGAAAGAAAAGTAAATGAGGAGCGCCTTAAAGCGGCAGAAAGAAATGCTAAGCGCAATGGAGCAAGGAATGAAGATGAGGTTGACAGGAAGGAATAACTGTAGATTGATGTAGAAGGAACGAATTGAGCTTATGTGCCCTTAATTTATTTTGGGTTAAACCAACGTACATAGTACAGGGTTAACTTTTGATAGTACCTCAAGACTGTACCAATCAAATATGTTGTAGGATTTAAAGTTTGTAGGGATATATTGAACTATCAAACAAGTCTAAACAAAAGGTAACCTGTAACTTATTATCTCAATAAGACATAGGTTCTCTTTTGTTTAAACTTTTTATTTTAATCTATCCTATTAAATAAGATTATATTTTACTTTCCGATGCAGAAAGTGATACATATTTATAATCAGTAAGTTATGTGGTTTTGTAACAGGTTTCGTAACAGATACTGCCGTTAGAATCATGTTAATATACGGTCAAATTTGTAAATAGGAGCCAAATAAATTCTTGCATTTTTAACACTTATGACTTTTGACTTCTACCTCGGTGGCTACGGAAGAGATGAATTCAGACTGAAACTTGTATGTTCTATGTTGCACTGTTCAGAATACCAAGGATTACCTTCTGACAATTGTAAGTTAATCAGCTTGTATGGTAGCAAAGATTGGGAACAACTAACTGATTTCCTTAGAAACAGCCGTTGGGAAAAGAGATATGACAACATCTTTGTGTGTGATGGTACCCAATGGGAGTTGAAATGCAAAGGAAAAGGCATCAGAATCAATTCTTATGGCTCTAATTCATTTCCTGAGCAGTTTGAGGAATTCCTAGCAACCCTAAACAGGGTAGTGGTAGGAGCAGGGATTAAAATCATCAAATAGATTTTACGTTCATTCTTTCGTGCTATAAGGTTCGCTAGTAAACTTATGCGATTACTTAATAGTATCCTTTTCCTTCCACTGAATGACGAACGCCACCCCTTGGGTCCGCCATGTCACCTTTAAACCTTGGTATAAGGTGGCAATGGAAATGCATCACCGTCTGCCCAGCAACCTCTCCGCAGTTCATGCCGATGTTGTATCCATCTGGTGTGAAATCCTGCTCTATAAACTGCTTGCATTTTTCAATTACCTTAGGTAGATGAAACTTTTCATCATTCGTTAAATCGAAATAGTCTGCCCTTAGCTGGTTTGAAATGATAAGTGAGTGACCTGGTGATACTGGGTACTTATCCCTGATTATGAAGAATAACTCGTCTTGGAAAATGATTCTGTCTTTGGGTAACTGTAAGAAAACACTCATGGGTCAGAAAGTGGATGGGAGTTCAACGGATGGTCTCCAGGTATGGATGGAGTTCTGCAAGGCTATGTTGTAGTGGTACTCAAGGAAACGTCTGCGTTTCTCAGGCGTATCTCCCGTTTGGTTGACGATGGTCTCGGAAAGGGGATGTTTGCTCTCTATGAAGAACTCGTTTCGGTTGTAAAGTCGGTGGAGGTACTTCACCTCAGGCACCCTGGCAAGCTTCTCCTTATTGATATCTTTATCTGCCAAGACAAGGTTCCATACCCCGTTTATATTGGAGGGTAGGTGGTGCCGCTTGTTCATGTGTGGCAGGAAATGGTCTACTTCGCAGAGGTTAGGGGAGAGGCTGTTGACCGAAATGTCCTGAAAGCTGTAGAAGCACTTGCCTTTCTGGTAACCGTTGAGCGAATCCCGCACAGAGGTGATGTCAACCCTGCGCATCAGTTTGTCTTCAAGGAAGAACAGTTCCTTTACTTCGTCATACTGTACTTCCAGCAGGTTTGGTTTAATGTTCAGGTTCCAGGCGGTCTCCACAAGATTCCAGCGAGCCTCTGTTTCTTGACCAAAGTTTTGGAAATGGAAGGATTCTTTTAGTTTCAGAAAATTATCAGTGATTACAATCTCCTTCTTGCCGTTGGTGTAGTTCTTATGGTAGAAAGGTGTAGGCACTATGTCTCTGTTTACTATCTGAAAAGCATCCACCACGTTAACAAAGCCGAGCTTCTCTGTCTGAATAAGTAGCTCTTCATTCGTGATTTGTTTCGAGATAAAGGCTCTACACGTATCTAGGAACTTGCTTGATGATGCATTGCCCTGTTTGTCGTTCAGCTTAAGATGTTCCACTACGTGCTTTGAAAACGGCTCAGCAAGGTCAGTCAGCGTAGCATGGGTTATTCTATTTTCCGCTAACCCGAGCAGGGTCTTGGCGAATGCGAACTTGTAGGTGGCGGAGTTTTTCCCGAACAGAATGATTGCTCTCCATTGAGATTCTAGGGAAGGGTCATTTACCTGGAACTTTACCATCGGTGAAAGAGATTAGAGTACACCATGCAAATATCATCTTTTGATTTTACCCGCTTTCACACGATTCACAAACGTTTTTTCTAAACCAAGACTCTCGCAAATACTTTTTGTTGAATCCCCATTCTTTGCCATTTGTAAGATTCTATTTACTGTTTCTTTTGAATGCTTAAAGTTAGGATTGTTTTCACCTTTGAGTGGTCCACTCCGCTGCTTTTCAAAACCCGTTAAATGCGCCCAGTTGTTACCTGACTTAATTTTTGATATACTGTGCATGGATACTCCGTAGGATTGGGCTATGTCAGTTAAGGTATTTCCTGCAAGAATTTGAGCCATAATCTCCAAAACCTGCTCTTCCTTTAACTTGGATTGGTTGTTTGAGCTACCTTTTCTTGCGACTGCCTTTCTGATTCCCCTTTTCTTATCAGCCCTATCTTGTTCTATGCTTTTGAGTTCTTGGAAGTCTATCAACTTGCCATACTTCATTCTGTCTGATTCGGAAAGGCTTATATGACTATATGTTTTTTTGCATTTGATGTCAGAGATGGTGCGTGGTTTGATTCCAAGGAACTCAGCAATTATTACTGGCCTTATATTTTGTTCGATAAGCAGCTTCAAAACAATTACTTCATCAGCGTTAAGCCTTGAAGGGCTTCTGCTAAACGAAGGTGGGGTATAACTTTCCAAATCAGATTCCTCAATCACGATGTGCTTCCAGGAGCCATTGTTCTTGATGTCATTGACGATTGATTTAGAGATGTTAAAATGATTCGCAATGTTCTGATTCCTATACCCCAAGCTTATGAGTAACCTGATTTCTTTGGCTATCTTTTCATTAATCGAAAGAGAATGGTGCTTCTCGCCTGTTCTTGCAACTGACATCTTTAGCCTGGTTTCCACGCTTAGCTTTTTCCCCTTGACTCTTGTCAATGCATCTTCTGAGTGGCTTATACCATTGTTTGAGTAGGCACTTATTCTTAGGTTATAACCAAATTCTTTCACATTGGACTTGTTCTTAAGGATTAACTCATTCTCTATTTTAAGTAGCCTGTCAAGAAACTGTTTATCTGTTTCCTCAGAAGTCCTCATATGAGTATAAATAACTCTGAAAACGAAATTCTCTTCACCGAATTTGATATAGGAGTTCTGAAGGTGTTTGTTGGGGTGCTTTTTGGCTAATAGCTCAAATTTATGCTTCTGATAACGGACCTTGAAGAGCTTTGTAGAGCCTATGTAAATTTTCCCGTTGATTAGGTTCACAATCTGGTACACACCACTGCTTTCCCTTAACTCTTGTGGTATCTCATTTATCATATGGTTTCAAACCTTGTAGAATACAAAGGAGGTTAGTTAGTTAGTTAGTTAGTTAATCAATCCCAGCAACCCATAGAACCAAAAATTAGGTTTTCATCTTTGCATTTGGGGCAGTGCCAATGCTCTTTGCTTTCCAAGTACTCTGAAGACGGGAAGTCTGAATCTTCATTATCATCAGCTTCCAATCCTTCATAGTAGAACTTCATCTTCTTTCGGCATTTCGGGCACTTGCAAAAGTTCTTGCCCATGTCTTTTCCTGATACAATGCCGCAGAGGTCGCAGTATGCTGGCTCAAGCCTGATTCTAGTTTCATAGTACTGGAACCCAATACCTTGGAAGATTTGCTCTGACTCAAGACCGCAAGTGCATGAAGCTTGGATGATGTTACCCATATATAAATTTTAAAATAGTAAACTGTTTTCAATACCAGATGAATGGTTTCATCAATCAAGTGAGATAATGACTAAGTGAAACTATATTTTTTAACATTAAAATTCAATATGTAATTATAAATAGAACACCAATGTTATCGATTTAGTGAATGACTTTATCATTGCTATAATTTATAATGAGGTTTCTTTTGAAAGTTGTTTTTTTGAAAATAGATAATTTTGTTCTAAAGTCTTAGAACTTACTCATAGACACTGGGTGCTTAATAAAATTAAGGGATTTATAAATGGTGTTTGTATATAACTTTGATAACATTATTTTTGCCTTTTATGTTGTTTTAAGTTATCATGTATATGGGTAGATAACTATTGTATTTTGATTTATAAGGTAAATGTAAAAAAAATTAGAATTGTTAAGTTGATTTATTAATGCCAGTATATTATCATAATTTTTTTAAAACTAATAGAATGAGCCTAAATTCATCTTTAAACCCTTCAGCAAACGTAAACGAACTATATTCATTAATTAGAAATAAAGTTTGGATTATTATAAATTGGATTGAGGAAGATTCCGTGGCTTTTATATTTAAAGACAAGAAAAATCTAATTATAAACAGAAAAGGAAAGGTTGAGGAAACAACATGGGAGTATATAGGGAACGATATACTAATAATTAAAACCAATGATAAAAGGTACGCATTTAAAATTGAGTTAAGGACTGATTCAATTCTTGTGTTTAAGTTCGAGGGTAAAAATGAATTCACTATTTTAGTTAACGAGCCCTTTTTCAAACAGGGAATAACAGAAGCAGATGATGTTTGTAAATACTTGAGTGAAAGTTATCTTAAGGAAAAATCAACAATAAGTCAGAATAGTAATTTTCAAGAGGTTATTACAAAAGTTGCTTCTTATCTGTATCACCATAATGCGTATTCCTCAAGGAGAAAAGATAGATTGTATGCGATTTGGATATTAGTAATGATTGTGATATCTGTATTGATTGCTTTAAACAAAGAACTTAACTAATCAATTTAAATATATTTAATTTATAGAGTATTTCATTGAGAAAGCGTCCTTCCCAAAAAAAAAATAAAGCACAGATTAACATCGGCAAACAATCTTAGTTTATTTTAATCATTTAAAATGATAAATATTACTTTGAATTTTATCCTAAATAAGCTTCAATCGTTTTTCTTTTAGTGGAAAATAAATTTAATACCATATTGAGGTGTAAATTAAGTTATCAATTGGAAGATGAATGCCTGAATTTTAAAATTTAAAAGCTTTGATTACAAGGCAAACTCTTTAAGACTGGATGTTTATAAGAACAAATGTTAGGATGTTAGTGATTATTTAGCTATCTTTATAGTAAAAAAACTTCCCATTATTTCGTAAAGTTTATCTCTAACCTAACTTTAATCTATGCACAGACCTTCTATTAACTTAGCCCAAAATATCAAAGACGAATTAAAGTCACAATTGAGTGAAAGGTTGAAGAATGGCAGGAACTTGGTGTATTATGCTTCGGGTACCAGAATAAGAGAAGGGTATTCAGAGCTTCCGTATGACAACGTGGTTCTGGTTGATAGCAATTTCAATGAAGTTATTGAAATTGAAGACAAGATTGTTTGTGTAGGTCTTACAGCCACATTAGCTACGGCTTTATTCAAAGAAATAGGTGCTGAGTTCGAAGGTTTTGTCTGTATAAATGAAGGTTTGAGCGAGGGTGGGGGGCACTATAGTCTAAATAATAATTGGAGTTTAAGCAACATTCTTCCAATCATGAAGGATGAATACTTGCACATCGCTTGCCCAGGCTACTATGGGCAGAGTAAATGGAAAAGGTATTTCAACCTACCGCAAACGACAACTAGTTTAGATGTAAATGACACTGATTTCTTAGACCCAAAGATTTTCTCCAATTACCCTAAGGAGTGCTTTGTGTGGCGCGTGACCAAACAACCTGGCAAACCAGCGACTTTCAGGGTAGGGGATAGAACGGTAACAGTGCAACGTAGGAACATTTGGGAAGACAGCCATAAGTTAGACGCGTTGTTCGTTCGTTGTAGCCCCAGTGAAATCAAAAACCTGAAAAGTGTTGAAAAGAAGGTACAGTATGTAAAAGATTTTAGTTTTGAGCAGATTCTCCAATACTGCACCAGCAACAAAATAGCTGTTATTGGTCTATGCCCTTGGTTGCGACACGACTATAATGGATTTATGGATTACCTAAAGGCGAATGAAGGGGGGTATCCTTATCCCAAGCAACTGTGTTTCTACCACCTTAATGCCAATGATTTCCAGCAGTTGTATGCCAGGGCGGAGCAAAACTCAGAAATACATACTTTAGCAGGCATTTGATAGACCAAGTTGCCGCCTAATATTCGTCCTCATTGATATTCATGTTAATTAAACAGAAGAGGTTGCCACATCATTCGGGCAACCTCTTCTGCTTTTATCTGAATTATGGAAAATGGATACTACCATGATTGTATAATATTATTTTATATTTATTATAAATAAATTATTATTCTTGAAAGTAGAAGCTCTACAAAATCTAACTTCATTATAAAGCTTTGTAGTCATTTGTTCACAGTGATTCATCTATAAACTAACAACATGCACATTCAAGATATTTTAGGGTTTGGAAAATACAAAGGATTGAAGCTTTTGGATGTATACAGAGGAACACTTAATATTGACAGAGTTCTGTTAAAAGATTATGCAGACTTAATTCTTAATGGTAGTTTAAGGCTTCATTATGAAGATTACATTGACACGACTTCTTTTCAATGTGTGGACAAGTTTGATGTGACCGAACATGAAATCAGAACCCTATCCTTTTATGAAGAAGGAGTTGATGGAAGTGAAGTTTCGTATGGTAGTTCTTTAGCGGAAATAACAAATAATGTAGAATCTGATATAGCTTATTGCCTGTCCATCGGAAATCAGAGGACAGGGGCAGAGTTTGGTGGATTTTTATCGCTGGCTAAGTTCAGCCAGGACTATGCCAAAAGGTTACCCGTAGGGGCAGACCCACAATACATATCTTGGTGCATAGAAAACATAGCTGGGTTCTTTATACCTGCTGATGAAATAAGCGAACTTGAGAATATGCGAATCTCAAAGTTTATCGGAGTCGATGTTGTTCGTAAGGAAGGGGGATTATACGAGTATAGCCCTAACATTGAAATTGGGCGATACAGTTTTCCTGATAGAATTAAAGAGCTAAATAAAGCTAAGATTGATAAATTTGAGTCTCTGGTTGTTGAAGACCATTCGAATGATGAAGACTCAAGGCCAAGTAGATATGGTTATTCTAGTTGGGATGAAATGTCATTCTATGAAGCTTATGAAGGTGATTCAGACGCTTGGGAGCTTGATAACATTTGATATGTTTTAGTGTACTTAATTGATGTACATAGTATTGTATATGAATTTATTAGTATAAAATGATTTAAAAATATCTTTTAAGATATATATTAAATCATTTTGATTGTTTGAATTGGTGATTTGTTAATTTATTTTTCCATTTTTTATTGCTCTCTCTTTATCTTCTGCCATCTTCTTTGCGATAGCATTTTTGATTATAGCCTGAAAGTCTTCTTCGTAATCTTCGAAGTTGAAGCTGCGGCTCTTGTAAAAAGCTGTATGTTTTTTCAGGACGTCTAATATCGTTTCTCTCCAATATTTGTCTCTGCTATGAAGATTATGTACAATTTCCGCGGCATTAAGTGTATTGGTGACGAACCATGCATATTCTACAAATTTATCACGGGTAGAATCTATGTGGCCTGGCGTACCAGGCTCCATTTTTGCAATCTCAATTATACTTATTTTATCGATTGTAGTTAATCCATTTGCCAGCTTAGGGTTCTCTACAGCTAAGTTCAAATAATCTTGCCAGTATGTATAAGCTTGCATTTTATGTTGGTCAAGCAGTGTTATCATGCTTATTACAAAAGCTGCTAAGCTAAGAATAACTGTAATTACAGATAAGTACGTTGAAAACCTTTCTTTCTTTTCTTTCAATATGCTTTCTTTGTTGTTTGCGTTATTTATATCTTTTTTCATTTTAATATAATCTTAATTATTAAATGATTAACATTGATTAAGTTGATTATGATAACGTATAGTGCCATTAGTTTGAACATAAGAATCTTTGCTTATGTTTATCATAACGGATGGGTATAATTGGTAAAAACTGAAAGATGCAATGAAAGGCAGTAGCTATATTGAAGATAAGAAAAGATATTATCAATCGGAACATTTTGCGGTAAACTTCACTGGGAAATGGGTCATAATAGAATTGCCCAGGCCAAATTCCGAACTTCCTTTCTTTGTAAAAAACGCCTTGAGCCAAAATGGTAGATGGGCATTTACAACTACTGTACTCGTTAGCTCAGCCATGCTCTTCGATTTGAGGGAGGAAGCCGAACAATTTTTGGAAGAGAAACAGGTAAAAGGATATCAGGTCTTCTGCTTGAACGCAAAAGACCTGATATGACTTCATGATTGTATATACTAGGTAATGGCTTTTACTAGGTTATCACTTTGAAAACTTGATTCATTTTGTTTGAAAACGAATGTCTTGTTTTCAAATCCTAATTCGGAGTTGTCAATAGTTCATATGAGCCTCTACAGTGACGTTAAGACGATAGCTTCAACTTAATATTCAACTTCTTGAACTCGTTCATCATAACCTGCTTGATAGCATCACAGTCCTGCTCAGGAGCCATGATACTATCGTGAATGGTTGTGATGTCATGATAACCCGCATCCCACACAGCGGGTACTATGATGGTGAAGAAGATTGAACTCTCCAATCTTTGGGCAAGCATGCAGTTATTGGCGTAGTCTTTTTGTCTATTGCCGTTGTTCTCAGACCACTTACCCAGCTTCATTTCTCTGAACATCCTGTACATTCCATTGTATTCATCCTTTAAGAACTGGTAAGCCATTTTTTTGTGTTCAGTCTTCAGTTTATCTAGTTCATAGGGGATGTAGTTGCCGAAGAAGCATGTATAGGCAATAGGCTTGGCTTGGTCACGTGTTATCTTAATGCCCTTTGCAGAGAAATAGTCCATTATATGTTCATAGATTGAACCGTCACCGCAAATCTGCTTAAATTGTAGTACCTCTGGGTCATTGTGATATTTCGCCACAGTGGGCATGGCCTCTATCAATTCAGGTGTAAACTGGTGGATGATTGCTGGTGTTGCGATGCTCATAAACACTGGCTGGCTGTTCACGATGTCAACGCACCCTAACTTCTCATTAGGTCTGTTATCGAAGTAAAGGAACCTCCTGATACCCTTTGCCATGTTGGTCACCCTGGTATGCACACGCTTCCCGAATGGGTCAATGTTGCCTTGGTCAAGCGCACTATAGTTGAACACATCTACGATTTCTTTTGCGCTTAGGCGAAGCTTGAACCTACGGTTACTGCTGTTCACCTTGTCTATGTGCGCCTGTACTGCGGCACGTGATTCTTCATTATCATGGAGTAGCAACCTTTTGCTGGCATGAATCATCTTGTTGCGCCAGAACTCATGCTTCGAATTCTTCAGCCTGAGGTTATTGAACCTTGCAATCATCTTCTGGATTGAAGTCTTGTTGGATATCTTGACCTGCTGAAATACCTTATCTCCTTTAAGTAAATGTGTAGGTAGTGCGTATTTCTTAGTCTCGTTATTTTTACCGCCCTTGAAATGAATCCATTTTGGGTCTTCCAACAGTAACTCAGCATTTACAAGCAGTTTGATAGTTTCCTTATAGTCTTTTCCTAATAGACACCTTCTCTCAAGGTGGTTGATGCACACCCACTTGCTTTTGCCATCATCGAATAGGATGTTATTGATTAGCTTCTTCACAATAAGTGTGTAGAAGTTCAACGCTTTATGGGTGATTAGTCCAACACCTGGCTTACCCGTAAGAGCTACATTGAGGTCGTTGATGCTTAGGTTTGCTGGTACGAAGTGATATTTTAGGTTCTGGTTATTTACATTCAGTGACATTGACCAACCTTATTTTTTGGTGGTCAAAGCCATCTATAATGAGGTTAATCAGTGCATCTGTTGATATGTTAAACCCTGTGTCTTTGCTAATCTTTTTCCTTAGCTTGTTCAATCTCTCTCTTGTGTAAGTGTTAACCCTTACTACCGTGCATTCCTTTTCTGTAATCTCTTTCACTTGTTTATGTTATATTTTAGTTTATATATCATATTATACAAGCTACATCTATTAAGTTTTATTCTATTTCATTTAAATTTCATACATGTGCCGTTTCTCATTTTGGGTATGAGAAACGATTATTGAATCAGTGGTGATACATAGATAAAATTTATGGTTGGAATTATTTGGTTTATGAAAGATTAATATGGTTAGGTAAGATATTTCACCAGTATAGAAGGTAGAAGATAGGTATTATGTAATAGGGTAATACTACCGTTTTTTAAATACTTGCTTATTGATTAAGTATACATTATCATCATCCAGGATAAGATTTAATGATATTAATAGGTATAGTATATATCATTATGTTGTATAAAATGCAGGGTAGCTCAAGCTTTATGCCTCAATGAAAGGTAGTCCAATGGTCATGTAGTGTCTGATTCTGAATATATAAGAAGAAACAACACTACACAGATATGAAATACCATAATCACAGAAAGGAAAAGAATGCCGTATTCCAGCATGAAGACCCATTGCAGAACTCAGAATTTGATATAGAGGGCTTGTTTGATGTTCTGTTCACACCGCCACGTAATAAAAGCGATATATGGGCTGCCGATGCCTTGAAAGAATATCAAAGGATAATCAATATCTATAAGAAGAGTATAGCCCTTGATGCATCACAGGAAGAGGACACAGATGAAGATTTTTAGTTAAGAAGATGGTAGTATGCTTGAAGCCTATTCTTCAAACTAACTATCCCCATTGCTGTATGATAATAAACGTTTGATATATTATTTTTCAAATAAAGTTTTATTATTGTATTTTGTGATATTTATAAGCAAAACAACTATTTTACTCAGCTAATAAATCAATCTAAAAGTTAAATAACCATGCAAGAATCCCGCTCATTTTTGGAAACTTCGTTAAATGATTGGAAAGATATATTTAAACTAAGTGATAAGTTATTAGATGATTTAGTATTTAGAGGCCAATCTAACAAAGATTGGAAAATAACATCTTCACTTGAGCGATTAATGAATCGTTTATATTCAGAGCAAACACGTACACCTTTTATGCATTCTCAAGAAATGCAAATGATAGAAGAATTCCAATGGAAATATTCTCTATTTAAATCCAAAAATATAAACGAAGATGATTATGTAGAATGGCTATCAATCATGCAACATTATGGTGCATGCACAAGATTAGTAGACTTTTCTGATTCATTATTTGTTGCAACATTTATGGCAATCTTTGAAAGTTCAACGGACTCTGCTGTATGGGCATTAAACAAATATGTTGTAAACTATAACACTTATACTGAGTTTAGAAGAGAAAAGCAAAAAACATCTGCTTCAGCACAGGAATTAGATGCATTCTCTTTAGAATTAGCTAATAAGTATATTAAAGAAGTAGGCAATACAATAAATAAACTTGTATTGGTACATCCAAAGAATATCAATGAAAGACTTTATAGACAACAAGGTCTATTTATAATGCCTACAAATATACAGAATTCATTTATGGATAATTTGTCTGATTATTTAGGTAACAATGACCCTAATATTGTAGATATTCAAGACCTTATTGCAGGTGCAAATTCATTCGTAAGAGGCCAACTAAGTCTGTTGAAAATTAACATACCAAAAGAAATTCAATTATCAGTTCTTAAACATTTAAGAGAAATGAATATAAATTCTGAAATTTTATTTCCAGGAATAGAAGGTTTAGCAAAATCATTAAACTATAGTAAACAAAGTTATCAAGATTACCTTGATATGATAAGGAGAGCAAACGGTATGTCATAAGCTGCTTTGCAGCTCACCTTTGTTTTTATTTCAATAATCCTTTTAGCTTTTCTGACAGTGCATCAAATGCTATAGGTTTCTGATTCTCTGCTATTGTCTTCTTGCTATGGCAACTTATGCACAATGTTTGTAGATTATTTCTAATGGTAATTAGAATTATTTTCTAATAAAGTGACCATCGCCTAAGAAATAAAACTGAGAAAATTCTTGCAAAAAATTAAAGTTTGATGTTCCAGGTGATACAATTTAAGATACCACCTGCATAGGCTAACTCATTGCTGTTAACCGTTGCAATCTTCAATTTAGGGAATAGCTGCTCAAACAGCCTTACTACTTCTTCGTCTTCTTTCTGACCGAAAACAGGAAGTATTAAAGAATCCTTCATCTGTAGGTAGTTGATGTAAATCCCGTTAGAATGTTTGTATTTGGCATTTGAATAGGGGTTGTATGGAATCTCCACCCAATCCAGCCCAGCGTTGTGGAGTGCCGTCTTGACGGTTAAACCGAACCCCTTATCCTCCTTTGTGTATTTGTTTATCAACACAGTCTTATCGTCTAGGAACCGAACTATACCGTCAGCATGGCCAGTGAAGTCCTTGGGCTGTGTTGGGATGAAGATAAGCTGGTCAACCTGGAAAAGCTCCATCAATTCCTTTATTAGTTGCTTCTCTGGTACATTGGGGTTCTCGGTGAACACGCTATGGCACATGATAACCTTGTCTGTGGCTTTCACCACGTTGCCACCGTCAACTAGTATTCTTGATTTCTTAGGCTGTATGTTTATAGAAGTGCAAATGTTGTCCACGTTTGATATGGTCTTCTGCCATACCTTAGGCTGAAGATAACTTGGGTTGTAGGCGAACTGAACGAATTCGTCTCTGGTCACCTGAATAGGCATATAATCCACCGCCCAAACATCTTTAGTGTTGGGAAGAAGATAAAATTCTATTCCTGCCTCATTCAAGGTTCGTTCAAAACACTTGTAGAAAGCTAGATACATCTTGGGTAGTGTATCAGCCAGGTAAAGGAAATCGGTGTCTTGGTCTGTTATCACAATAATTTCAAAAATTGTTGGGATTTACCTCATTGGTTATGAGCCAATCGTGGTTGAAGTGACCATAACTAGGTTTGTTAATAGGAGTTTCGTGCGGTAAGCCGTTCCATACCCAGCAATGGGCAAGTGACCATGCACGTGCAGGGTATTGCATAAGATTCTGTCTGAAGCCGCTTCCCGTAGGGGTGAAGATAGAGCAGGCTGTAACTGTGGGAGTTTGAGCAATTATCAAATTGAGTTTATCAACTAACCAACCACCAGATTTGAAAGTAAAGTAGATGTGCTTAATGGATTCCGTAGAGTTTATGAATTTCACTATATCTTCCACGTTATCATCCAGCCACTCATTTGCTCCCATTGTATCTAAATGGTCATCCCCATAATCATCCCATATATAGTTGTTATTTACGATAATACTATTCCCTTCCTGTTGAGTAAGTATATGCGGCTTTGTGCCTTTCACGATATCTGCAAAGATAATTTTGCCCCGCTGGCATATTTCAAATGGCACAATGTCATTCCCTGCTATGACCCGTTGAACTTCTAAATTTTGATTATGCAGGAAGAGGTTGGACAGGATAGTCCACATATACATGCCACGACCGTAGAAGAATTCAGCATTGTTCCAATCCCAACCATGGTTGAATGTGCCAATGAAAATTGCTTCTGGCTCATAGGGAACAGTGTCCAATATTGAGTTATGAGTCTGGAAGCCATTGCCCCAGTTTTTGTTTAAAAATTTATGGTAGATAGGCATTTATGCAATTAGTATTGAGAATGGTCTGCTTATTTAATAATTATCAATCTACTAAGCTTACTGTGGTTTTGATAAGCTTATGAAATGCTTTGATTTCACCTAGTAATTGCTCAAAACCAGTACTCTTATCAAGAAGCAATGTGTAGTCTGTCAGCTTTTTGTTTACCCATTTTTCAAGCTGCCACCCATCGGGTTTGAGGCGGATTTTTGAAGCCTCATTTTTGACTTTTATTTCAAGGAAGCCACCGTTCTTTGTGTGATACTCGCAATTCAAGCCACTCTTGTTTAGTTCACCTTGAAGGGTCTTAAACGCCTGAGACCTGAGAGTCTTAATCTTTCTGTTCTCAACTGTCTGCACAAAATCAGTGAAGTACCTGTAGTATTCATTTACTTCGTTTTCATTAGTATGGAAGCGGTGGAGTTCCTCCTTTACCTGTAGGAAAAAATGACTCAAAATAACTTGTTTGAACTCTGTATGCTGTCCGAAGTACCTTCGGGCTTCACCGATTGCTTCTTTTTTGAAAGGAGTCAGTACAATATAGAAGTGTAGTTTGCCAGGGTAATTCTCAATGACATATCGCTTATATTCTTCAAGCGGATTATCAAGGTCATGGTTGATTTTAAATTCAATGCAAACCACAAAATCATCAGATTCAATCAGAATATCTATCCTTTTTTCAAGTCCAGTCGGTTGCTCCACCTTAACTAGTATTGATGAAGATTCTATACTTCCATTTGCTAATCGGCTCGTTAAGTTATTCTTGTAACCTCTGTTCCTGACGATGCTTTCACCGTCACCATTATCTGCATGCCCAATGTCAGAACACCATGTGTTAAGTAGTGCTTCAAGGAACAATTTATTGAGACCATGCCTTTCCCTCGGTCTGAAGAAGAAGCCTAATAGATTGGCGAAGGGTACTTCCCGTTGGTTCACCTTCAGAATCTCCATGAAGGTCTTCCGTGGTTCCTCGAATATAATGTTGTCAATATTTACCATGGTTGTACAGGTGTGTTTTCAGTTCGAGTTCAATCCATGAACCCTTGTGCCGAGTTTTTGCTTCAGCAGTGATTCAATGGCAATCACTTCCTTCTTGTCCATATTACTCGGCAAGGATTGAAGTAAGGAAAAGCGGAAGTTTCTGTGGTAACCAGTTTCAGCGCAAAGCTCAATAAGTTTCTTATTTCCGCCATGGTTAGAGGTAACATATTCGCTCCATCGCTGCCATACACCGTCTTTACCGTATGCTGAGCCGATATACTGGTTTCCCGTCTTGGTATCCCATATCATATAGACTCCGTTGACAGAAGACAGGTGATTTTTCCAATCTTGATTGGCGTCAGGGTTTTCAATGAGCTTTTCAAGCTCGTCAAAGTCAAGCACAAAATTTAGCAAGCCAGGGAAGGAGCCTAAGTAACCTTTAGGTAGTATCTGCACGATTTCCTTTGGCTGTTTGTCATACCATTGGTGCCACGTGATTGCACTTGCGCCCCAATCAATCACCACTCGGTCATAGAGGTAATCCAGTTCATGCACCTGCTCCAAATCATAGTAGAAGTAGTTCTCCCGCTTTTCTATCCCGTTCACTTTGTAAATGCCGAAAAGGAGGGATTTGGTGCTTTCTTGGCCTATGAACGAGATGATGTAATCACATCCTTTGAAGACTTCCTTGCTCTGCTGTCTTTGGTATTCGAGCAGCGTTGACTTACCCCTAATCAGTTCACGGTACTCTTTCCTGTTATCCTTATGGCGAACCAGTTTCACCTTGGCGTTCCTGAACAGGTCAGTCTTTAGGTTCAGGATATCCTGCAAGGTAAGTGTGAAATCAGCCTTAGGTACAGTTGAAGAATTTTGGTATGACATAGAATGTACAGTAGTAGCTTCAATGGCCTTGCCGTGGTAGATGATTTCAATAAGGTCTACAATGAAATCCATAAGCCTCTTCCGCAGGATAGTTTTGTCTTCCACATTGGTTACTGGCTCTGGTTGATTATGAAGGTGCTTGTTGCACAATTCAAGTTGATTAAGGCTCATGCCCATTTCTGGTAGCCAGTTTATGTTACCGTCTTGATACCGTTGAAACAGATTCATCAACAGACTATAGAGGTGCGTGTATGAGCGTAGAGATTCCACACCCTCTTCCGCATCACGTATTTCCAGCTTCCTTATTATCTCCTTATTCTCAAAGTCAATATTAAAGAACCTGGATTGCCGTTGGTAGGGCAGGGGGGAGTTTTCATGGGTGAATGGGTTTCCATATCTGTATTTCGCATAGGAGTCCGCCAGATTAGATAGGTTAAACTCTTTCTGCGGCTCAACTTCATTGGTAAGGTATTCCCTTAGCTCTTCCTCAGAGCTGAATGCAGACCTGTCTGAGTCCGTGGAGACTCCTTTAGAACGGAAAAGAATAGCCCCGTCTATTTGGTCAGAGCCATAGGTAGCTTTACTTCTGAACTGACCAACACCCCTGAACTTCAACGTTACTGCCTCAATGCCATACACCGCCAATTGTAGGTTTGTCTCTGGGCATTCCCAGAAGTCTTCATTATTGAGTTGGAGGCTTACGCTTCTGCCGTTTATAAGGCATTCTGGGCAGTACCCATCATTGAGTATGGTTTCCATGTAAATGTTTCGTTAAAACGTTTTGAGTTTGTTTGCGAAGATGAACAGAAACTGTTTGATGTTATCGCCTTTGGTTCTGAGTTTGCTGGCCAAATCCTCCATAGTGGCTAGATGATTTGTGTTATTATTTCATGGTTCAATAAGTATAGGCGTACCCAATGGAACTGAGCTATACAATTCATCAACCTCTTCATTGGTGACAGCCATACAGCCTTGTGTCCAGTCCATCAACCTGTGGAACTTGCCTACAAATCCAGTTCCGTTACGAAGGCCATGTATTTTTATGGCTCCACCCGCAGGCTTGCCTAGCATCTTGGCCTGCCTGATATCCTCAGAATCAGGGTAGGAGACCCCCAGGTTCTTGTGGTATCCGCTGTTTGGGTTCTTATCGTTGATAGTGTAACTACCTTCTGGGGTCCTGGAATCACCTTCATATTGCTTGTCTCCCTTTGGGTTTCTGCCTAAAGAGATTGTATAGGTTTTCTTGAGCTTGCCATTGGAGAAGGCTAGAAGCTTTCTCTCGGATTTAAGCACTATAAGTTTATCTATGGTGGTGCCTTCAGGTTTTGGTTCTGGGTAAAAGTAGTAGGCAACAAGTCCTGCAAGGAGAGCAAGGAATATCAACCCTGATGTTTTCCTCATTGCCATCGGCTCATGGGTGGCTGTTCAATCGGTTTTCATGCAAGAAAAGCTATAAGCCAGTTTGTTAAATATGTTGAAAATACAATATAGTAACAAATTCTTAGCCAAGGAACAGTGTGAACCATGAAGTAGCTAAACCGAATCAAGAATGCCCGCAGTATCTTGGCTTGACAACCTGAAATGAGCTAAGCTTGACGTTCTCTACTTTCACGAATATATTTTAGGTGAGAGGATTAGTAGAAAAATCATGGCTCCTTCTTTTTTACTCTATCTATATAAAGTCGTTTTCGGTGGATTAGTGGAGAAGTGGAGAAAAGCGGTTTCAAATATTGATATATACCCTAAAAGAAAAGAATATCTATATGATGAACCGCTCAGTAAAAATCACCGATGCAACGGACGAGCATCTTGAGACGCTCAAGATGCTTTTGTCCAGAAAAGTGAAGAAGAAAGTCACCAAGGGTCAGATAATCACCTGGTCCTTGAAGACGCTCACGGATAAACTAAAGGCTATGCAGGAGGGGAACGAAGATGGAGAAGCGTAGGAAACTGAAACTTGAAAACAAAACTTTCGGTGAATTCTATAGTGACTATTCCGAGTTACCTAGTATTCCAGGTATCGTTGAGCAGGACGGTTTTCTGCTCGCCTTACCAGAACCCTTGGAGATAATGGGCATAGACGGTCTGTACAGGGTAGAGGTAGTAGGGCAGCTGGGGAGCTGCGATTGCGTCTACCACATCGTTGCTGACAGTGAGGACTACGAGTTTGCCATGTACCAATTCTTGGAATCAGACAGTTGCGTTATCCCGCAAAGCATTAATGTGCTTTTGGTTTACTTTGACGGGCAGCTCGGGGTGTACACCACCATGGGGGTGAAGGTCAAACTAGAGATGATAAAGGTAGATTTTGAGATACCCAACGATTCGGGCGAGGTAAGCCATTATGTGATGCAGTTCCAGGAATTCGTGCTGAAGCCAACGAGTTACTGAAAGCAGCCATTAGCTACAGTGTCACAACTTATACCTGTGAAGATGTGGGAGATTACGGGCACGGTCCAGGCATTGCCTATGAGTTTGTACCGCTGGTGGTTTGGAACGCCCTCAGTATAGCCGACAGGTATACCCTGAAGTCTCTCCACCTCCGCACAGGAAAGTCTGGTAGTATAAGGTTTTAGAAGTTGGAGGCTGTAGTAGTTTCGCTCAAGTCCTTTATCTGGGTAGATATCTACTTGGATTCTGTCGTGCAGGTAATACCTGCTGCCGTTCTTTTTGACGGGGTGGATGAATTTGAGCTGCCTCTCGCTGTTGATGAAGTAGTTCTGGACCGTGGCATTGCCGTAGGTGGCGGTGATGCAGAAAGACTTCTCCTTCTCGGTATAACCGCTTTCAAGTATTTCCTGCAACCTTATCCCTTTGTCAGCGGGTTGCTGTACGTTTGCGATGTTGGTCCAGTAGAGCCTTGCCCTGTTCTGTGCGGTCACCAGGGCAGAGTTTATCTCGATGGGTTCAACACCTAATATACCGCTGATTACATCCTGGTGCTTTCTGTTCATCTTCACGTTCTCCATCAGAAACAGGGGGGCTTTGGTTTCTTTTAGAAGCCGCTCAAACTCATGGAAAAGTTTGCCCCTGCTATCATCAAAGTTCATCTGATTGCCACGCTTTGAAAAAGACTGGCAGGGAGGTCCGCCAATAACCAGGTCTATCAAACCTGTATCAAACGTTCCAGTCTCGGTTATCAAACGACCGTCTTTGAAAGACACCTTTGATACGTCACCAATATGGATTGTGTCAGGGAAATTCTTCTTTGATACATGAATGGCGGCACTGTCTATTTCGCTTGCGAAATATCTGTTAATCTTGATTCCCGATGATTGCAGGGCGAGCCTGCCGCAACTGATGCCATCAAACAAACTTAGAACGTTCAACTGATTCAGCTTTTGATTAAATATGTTATCATTGCATAAATAATCAAAATAAAATATAGAAGCAAAGCTATGGGTAAGACAACGGATATTGATGTGATTGTACAGACCCTGAAGGAAGCGCAGAAGAACAAGGATTTGCTGGAGGCCATGATAAGCCAGCTAGACAAGTTCGTCAACAACCAGCGGATTGTGCTGAATGAAATAGAAATCCTTATTGCCAACGCTAAGAACGGTGAGCTGGAGAAGAAAAGCGGGCGGGGAGGCTACCGAGGCAGAAAGAAAAAAGAAGGAGAAACACCTGAACAGTGATAATATTTTTAGAATAGGGGAGAGGCGGCATGTTAAGTGTTGCCCCTCCTTCTGATACGACTGCCATTGTTGATATTGCACCTTTTATCAATTGATTTCTAAATTTCGCGATTCGCTTTTCACATAGCTGTAAAGAGTAGGCTTTGAAATACCCATCATCTCACAGATAGCATCTATTGAATGGTGTTTCTCATTATAAAGACGAACAGCGAGCTTTCTCTTGTCCTCGTTCATCTTCTTTGGGCGACCACCCACACGACCCCTAGCTCTGGCAGCAGAAAGACCAGCCATTGTGCGTTCTTTTATAAGGTTCCGCTCGAACTCAGCCATGGAGGCGAAGATGTGGAATACCAGCTTTCCTGTGGCGGTGCTGGTATCTATGGACTCCTGCAAACTTTTCAGGGCTATGCCTTCGCTCTCCAGGTAGTTCATCCAATCTATAAGGTCTTTCAATGACCTGCCTAATCTATCCAACCGCCATACCACCAAAGTATCCCCACGTCTCAGAATCTCCTTCACCTTAGTTAGAGCAGGTCTCTCCGTGACAGTACCTGAAATCTTATCGGTGAATATTTTTTCGCACCCAGCAAGAGAGAGCGTGTCGTGTTGCAAATCAGCATTCTGAAGAATTGTGGAAATCCTGGCGTAGCCTATTAGCATAAAGAGGGATTTAGTTAAATATCTCGTTATGCAAATATATAAAATTACTTTGAATATTTAACTGAGTTTCTTTACTTTTTGAAGTGCCATTGCTGCAAACCAGCGTCTATCGTGAAAAGAGGGTAGGGGAGTAGGGTATACATTCGTTTCTTTAACTAAGCTTTAAGTTCTTATTCAGCTTTTGAAATTGATTCAATCAGGAAAGTAGTGCCCAGTTCAACTAATGTTTGATAAGACAAGCTATTATCTAGCAGATTCCAAATCTATCCGCTTATATCCGTAACTATTCGGATATACCCGAATAGTTACGGATAAATATTAGTTACTTTAATCTTCAGGTGTGCCAAGTTCCACGACTGAAACCGCTCATGAAAGAGAATCCATGCCTCTTGGATTAAAGAATGAAGTATAATAATCATCATGGATTTGTTTGAAGCTCAGCTTATATGTGATAAGTGCAAGAAAATGGGTGTGAGAAGGTATATGATTAAGGAATTTACATATATTGTATAATCATATATTGTATGGTAAGGGTACATAGATTAGTACATACCCACTCAAACTTAGGTTTGAAAAGGATAGATAGACTTCCATCCATAGTGCCAATAACCGTAGTTGTTCCATATATCCCGTAGTTGTGCTAAATTAAAAATGAAAATACGAATCCTATGCCTATTAATAATAGGTGCCATTTTAAGCTGTAATGACGAATCTGTCAAAGTGGAGGATAATGTCCAATACCATGATGCTGATGAAGAAGTGGCAGGCAGTTTTGAATGGGATAAGCATCCAATACTTCAAGAAGCCATAAAATTGCTGAAAGAAGGTAAAATCCCTGAAGCAATGCAAAAATTCAACCTAGCAGAGAAAAAGTATGGCGGCAATATACAATTATACTTAAATAGAGGTGTCGCCTATCAACGCTTAGGAGACAACCAAGAAGCTATAATTGATTTTGGCAGATGTCTTCAAATCGATGAAGACTATATTCCTGCACTTCTAAACAGAGGGTTAGCATACGCTCATGCATACCAATTTACATCTGCATTAGAAGATTTTAATAGAGCCGTTGAAATCAAACCTACTTTGCCTGAAATTTATGCGAATAGAGCAGTGGCATACCATGGTATGGGTAGAACCGCTTCAGCTTGCAGAGATATAGAAAAAGCAGAGCAATTGGGAATGAAGGAAAAGTTTGGTACCGAAGTTATTAGCAAGATGAAAGAAGATTTTTGTGAATAACTTACCACAACAACACCTAAAAAGCATTAAAACGCTTTTTAGCCAAAACGTTATGGGTAATTTGAAAGTAAAAAATGATAGTTTATACTTCATATGCATTCTGGCCATCTTTTAAGCATACTGTGTATTCCTCTTGGAATCTTTATCCTGATAAAGCACAAGTTTTGGAAATATAATTCTTATGAAACTTTATTTTGGACAGGGGCGCGCAACTTTATAAGTGGTCTTATTTTCTTGATGATAGGAGTTTTTGGGATTTATGATATAGTAGTTAAGCTATTTAAGTGAGGGATAATAATCATGGAAGAACAACTACCCATAACAACACCTATACAGCAGCTCTGCCGCTGCATAGCCAAGTACGTTAGGGGCAATAAATAATAATGAAAGAGAAATCAGAAGAATACATAAAAGTTTACTTTGAGTTCTTCAACGACATTCTCGACGAGGATTATATAGAGAGTGTTTGGGCGGCTGTAGAGGACGAGAAAGAAGGCCTTTACAAATTGAAGAACATACCCTTTTTTGTGAAAAGCTATTCCAGCGAAGACATAGTTCACGCAGAATTGGAAGATGATAGATTAGTTGTAAAAGGACTTGTTAAAGAATCAGGAAACAGCACACTTCAAGTATTCTGTTATAAAGAAGAAGATGTTGAAAAGGTGCGGAATCGGCTGAAAGATTTTGGATGCGCTTCTGAATTAAGTCACCTTTCTAAATACTTTTCAGTTGACGTTCCCTCTAACGTAGATTACAATCCTATTAGAGAATATCTAACTGAATTGGAACAACAAGAAGTTATTGGATATAGTGAGGCTTGTTTGGCACATTAAAAAAATAAAAATTACTGCCCCTAACATTGTGTAAACACCATGCCACGGCCGACGGCCTAGCACGTTGTTTACACGAGTCCGTTAGGGTTAATTAAAATAAAAAGATGACCAAATCTCTACTAGAGCGGATACAGGATTGGTATAGGAACAACTGTGATGGGGATTGGGAACATGGCTTTGGAATCAAAATCACAACGGTTGACAATCCTGGCTGGTCAGTTGAGATAGAGCTACAGTGCCAATAAGCGGAACTGCTCCTTATATACAGTAGTTGTATGAAATTATAATAATTAAAATAAAAAATGAGTAATATAGGAAAGAGCAAATTAGGATTTTATGAAAAAAAGATAATCTCTAATTACATAACAGATGAAAATGGTATTGATTTAGAAGAGATTGGAGAAAAAACTACAGAAATCAATATCCCTATAAACATTGCGAGAAATGACTTTCTCAGCATCAGAAAGCTGTCATATGAAATTAATGAGGTAACTAACTTCCTAAAATCAAAACAACTCGAATATAGAGAAACAGGCTATGACAGAAGGTTGCTTTGGTTCAGAGTAAACGTGATAGACCAAGCCATAAACCAATATTTGGGTATTGGATACATAAATATTGAACAGAGTTGGTTAAAGTTCATAATTCACTCATTAAGTCATGATAAGGCAGACCAAGGTGGAGATGGGATATTTGCCATAATAGACGAAGATTTTCATTGGGCAGTGAGTTTTACACTCTCACAACAAGATTTAAGCCTTTCTATTCAAAAGTTTGAGAAATAACTCCATACAACAACACCTTCACGGCAGTTTCGCCACCGCAAAGCCAAGTACGTTACTACTCATAAATGAATAAAAAATTGAGCCTCTTTCTGGCCGCTTTAATTCTCTTAATATCAAGCTGCTCTGATGGCAGGACCAAAACAGAAACATCTGTCGTTGAATCCAAGGAAAGCCCTTCAATCAACCCTGAGAGGGAGTCCAAAGAACAAACTGCCACAGAAAGCCTAAAACCCTTATCGGAGGTAAGGGAACAGATTATAAGAGGCGACTATAAGCAGATAGATGAACTGATTACCCAAGTCAATTCTTACACCTCGAAAGACACCGTCCAAATGACAGCAGGGCAGAGATTAAGTTTCCCCCAGCCAAGCAAAGAAATTCTTGTAGACTTTCTCAAGTCAATTAATCTGGACTCACTGAAAGATAACAAGGAGTTTGAGAAGAAATATTCCTTTGATTCCGCACCTAAAGGATACAAACCAGACAGCAACGAGTGTCCAGACGGACTTACCTTAAGCCTTCGAGAAAACGCCAGTGAGTTCGCTCTCTCCATAGATAATAGGTTCTTGGTTGACGCTGACATTGGATGCGCAGAGTCTATGACTATTTACTATTTATCAGTAGAAAGAGAGAAATTACTTTTAAATAGTTTAGACTACGCTGGATAAAAATACATGTGCTAACAAGGTATAAACGTCACCTCGGCCGACGGCCTTCGCCATCGTTTATACTAGACGTTGTGCGTAATGAATAAATTTATGAAGTAAGGTTAAGAAATGACAGACGAGCAAATAAAAGAATATTTTGAAAAGCTAAATAACAACATAAAAGAATACGGTTACCATGTGACCAATATCTTAGAAAGCGACTCTCCAGGATTTTGCTACTCAACAGGGATTTACCAGACTTATAAAATTCCAGAAATATTTATTTCGTCTCTACCCAAGGGACTTTGCTCTGAAATTATTGAAAACTATGTTGAAGCATTTAAGGACGGGAAAGAAATTTCTCTGAATGAAAAACTTAACTTTTTGACAGATAGATTTCCTGTTTACCTTATCGACGTTCCAATTACAAATTTAAAAGAGTATGTTCTCTCAAGCATTAAAATTTATGGAGACAAAGAATTTAAATACTTGCAAGTGATTTACCCCGACATTGAAGGGATTTTCCCAAATGAAGCTGGATATGATTATGACCAAGATATAATGGGAGCGTTAAAAAAATAAAAAATCACTCCGCACAACATTGTATAAAAATCATGCTTCGGCCGACGGCCTCGCACGTTTTTTATACGAGACCGTTGTAGTTAATTTTGAATAGGAAAATTGGACAAAAAACAATCAGACCTGAAAGATAAGTTATACTGGAAATGGTTCTTTGGCGTGACCATTTTCACAGGGATGATATTAATGGTTCTCCAGATAGATATTTACAGAAGCACGATTATTGACTCTACTATTCCGCTTTCAATCATACTTGGTGTTGGAGTTCTAACTTATCTACTTCTACAGAGAAAATATAAAGAAGTCTATAACGTAAGAGGGTTCTTTTACCCATTGATGCAGAGCCTTCTCTCTTTCGGATTCATAGCTTGCTATATCTTCATGGCAGGAAACTTCTACTTGGCTGGAAGGGACTCAAAGCAATTCACCTTCCCTATCAAAGAAAAGTCCTCGATGCCAGGAACGTCTAACAAAAGTAAAAGAATGCCATTGGTCAGATTTGATTACTTCGGGGAAGAGAAAGAGTTGGTTTTCGGCTACAGCAGTACTGCCAAAGTGGAAGAATCGGATTTTGTCACCTTGACAATAAAGAAAGGGGCATTTGGCTTTATGGTGCTTGAAAGTTATAATGTGAAATAAAAAAACTAACTACAACACTGTATAAAAGTCAGCATCGGCCGACGGCCTCGCCGTCTTTTATACTAGTCCGTTGTAGCACATTTAAAATATAAAAATTGCCTAAGCGAAAGAACCTTAACGGATTGCCGAACTCATTAACTCAGCAGTATTTCAGTACCTTGTTCTACTACAACAAAGGGTACATGGCTGACTGGATATGGTGTGCGGCAACTGAAAAGGGAATAAATGAGCTATCGTTGGACTTATTTACTGGTACAGTAAATCCACTAGATTTAGATATTAAACCAATTACAATATGGTTCCAAAGACTCAGGGAAACTATCAGTAGGACGTTGGAGAGCGAAGGATTTGAGAATGACTTTATCACAGAAGCGAAGTTTGATATTTTCATTTCCAAAAAGTTCAGAGAACAAAAGCTCCTGACTTGTACAGCGACCTTGAAGGACAAAGAAGGTAGGGAATATATTGGTAGAACTTATACTGAACAGGCATACGAAGATAATCTGCACGTATTTAAGCCGACTTTGCTGGAGAAAATTAAAAAAGTATTCATCAAAATAAACTTTTAGAAAAACGTGCTACAACACTGTATAAAAATCATGCTACGGCCGACGGCCTTGCACGCCTCATGCACGATACCGTTAGCCTTAACTAAAATAAATAGAAATCAAACTGATACTTACAAAAGTCATCAGAAAATCAATAACTCGACAACAATGAATAGAAAAGCCAAGCTAAGTCTAGCATTCGGAATCTTTATGGCATTTACATTAACGATTAATGGATTTATAAAGGGAGAACTCGAAACCTCCGAAGATATAAAAACGCACTTAATAGCAGTTTTAGCGGCTGGAATTGCTTGTGGCGGATTGCTTTACTTTTTTGTTAAAGATTCGCAAGTGGACAAAATATGGGGAAAAGAAAAAGAAGAATAACTTCACACCTCCTGTAAAAAATAACTAAGGCTAACGGTTAGGCTAAACGTCATCTCCAGCCGACGGCGACAGCCGTCGTTTAGCCTAACCGTTAGGTGAGAAGAGAGTTAATGAAAATAAGCTTTGACTAAAAAATTATTCATCGGTGCTTTTTGCTTCTTTTGGATAGGTAGCTGTACTCAGGAGCAGGAAAGGAAGGACTATGAAGTTCAGGAAAATGAGTTAGCAAATTTTTCAGTAATAAGCCCCGAGCTTTATCCTGAAGAAAGATTAGAAGTGAAGTTAAACGGGGAGTTAGTTGTAGAAACTGGGATTAACACTAGTTGGACTCATTCATTCTGGAAGCACTTTTACTATCCTGACAGTATCAAACTCATTGAAGTTTCCATATACTATAAAGGAGAAAAGAAACTAGAGAAGGTGTATAGAGATACACTAATGACCTCAAATAGCCGAAGCATTATTGTTTCTCGAACCTTTCCAAAAGGAATAACCAAAGAAAACTATAAACAACATGGCTTTGTGCCTATGGATTCTGCTGATAGGAAAATCACGTTGGTAGATGATTCTGTTCACTATAAAAATACCTGGGTATACTAACTTAAAAAAGGAGAATCTCCACACCTAACGTCTAGTGCATAAGCCATGCTTCGGCCGATGGCCTAGCCGCCTCATGCACTAGACGTTAGCCAAAATTAAAATCATAAATGAAAGGGATTGTAAGCATCATTTTATTAAGCATTTTATATTCATGTTCAGATACTAAAGAGAACAATCAAGTTTCAGATACTAGTGCAGATGCTGATACAACAAGTCTGATTACCTCAATTGACTCAGGTAATTTCATAAACAAAGTTGAACACACCAATCCGACTACGCCTATTGGAATTACTGATTTAAAAGGCAAAACATTTGTGCTGGGAGGTGGAATTGACGAAAACGTTTGTGAAATAGCAGAGGCATGTGATTGCTGCAACGCTGACTTGATGTTCATAACAGAGAATCAGTTTGTGTCCGATGACCTCTGCGAAGGACATTACGTGAGAAGGGGAACCTACAAACTAGAGGGGAATAAAATAACATTGGAGTTTGGGGCTAAGTTAGTGAGCTATCACCATAACGAAGAAAGCGAGACTAATCCTAATGCACCTGAAAGTGTTTTAGAAGAAGAGAGCAAGCCTATTTCAAAGGAGACCTACACCATTGGTAACTGCAAAGAATTTACCATTATCACCAACAATGGCAAAAGTAAAGACATAGCCTTTCCTGTAGGCATTTTTAAAAGAGGATTCTACAATCAAGGGAAAGATTGGTGTAATCAAGCAGATTGGTGCCTGGAAAATGCTGGGGTTAAAATAACTTTGGCTAACAAGATACATAAGCCATGCTACGGCCGACGGTCTAGCACGCCTCATGCACGAGGCCGTTGTTTGTAACTCTATAATTCAAAGCCAATAGATAAAGTGAATAAATTCCTACTTCTCCTACTTATATTGGTTTCATCGATTTCTTTTGCTGCGTTGGCTCAAAAAAGAATTGACAAAGCAGTAGAAATATATCAGGAGAAGTTTTTTTTATCTCTAATCATTACCCAAGATTCGAATAAGGTTGGTGGTTATCCTGTTGGTAATTATTATGATTTTGTAGGAATAACACGTAATGGGGTCACCCAGATAGGCGGAACAAATCATCCAGAACTAATAATTGGCTTTCTAGTTGGACAAGGAATGAATATAGAAGAGTCTTGGTACAGAGAACCTTTAACAAGATGTGACTATGCAGAAGTAATGGTTCCAAGTTCATTAGCCATACGAGTTAAAAGCAATGCCCAAGAAGGTTTACTGAAAAAACTGGGATTTAGAAAAGTAGAAAAACCGCGTGATGGTTGCCCAAATGGCAGTGTGGTGCATTACGATTTTAGAATCTCTGGGAAAAAATAGAAAAGCTACACACAACAACACCTATAGCGCATTAAAAAGCGCCATAGCCTAGTGCGTTGGGTAAAACTTGAATCATTGAATCCTTTATGACTGAAACTCAAATTTTCTTCATTGATATAATCAGGCTTGTTCCAGATGGGGCTGTTTGTTTCATTCAGGCTCCATCCATTAGTAACACGGAATTTCACAAGCTAATGGAGCCAAGTAAGTTTTTTATTACCAACAAGTAATCTTAACACCTGCAAATAAAGAACGTCTAAGTGACCTTGTAAGAATGGAACAAGTTGAAGAAGAGTTTCAAAGCCTAGAAATAAGACAAAAGGGCAATTTGCTTTTTGAGGGGTTTGATGGGATGGAAATTGGTACCGCTTCGAAAGAAATGAACCTGCCACTTTCATTTGTAAGTAAGTATGTAGATAGCGGGATTTGTGCGATTTCCAAAGAATGGTAAAGCTTTGCACAACAAGACCTATAGGTTAGCTGTGCCGCCGCATAGCCAAGTGCGTTGTACCGTATTTAAATTATGAAATATCTTTTCCTAGCAGGTTTATTAATCTTAATCTCATTTGTGGGTTTTGGGCAATCAAGAAAGCTGACTGACGCTGACATCAATAATAGTGGTGCCATTAAGTTAGTGTTTGTTACTACGGTTGATGAAGCTCGAGAACTTGCAGATAAGGATATTAAGAATGATGTGCCATTTCTTTTGCTTCGAAGTGGAATAGCACCAGTAGTTTATAGTACTGATAGCACTTTTGAACGCAAGTATAATGTCTTCTACTTAGAGGATGGCTGTACAGGTCCTGAATATACATTAACGGAAGAATATAACTTCGTAATCCTTGACCACCTGCAAAAGGCTTACGGAAACGACTGGAAAAGGAAAGTAAGGAAAGATGTAATGGGATATAAAAATTGGAGAAGCAAGAAGTAAAAAAGCTACAACCGCACCTATGCGGCAGCTAAGCCATCTTTTAGCAAGGTTCGTTTCTGAAGAAAATATAGTATTTCACTAGGCAACCTTTCAGGCACCGAAGGGGTCACTTGATTAGCGATACCGTTATCGTCTTTTCCACTAATCGATTTACATGAGAAACCCCTTAAAGCTTATAAAGCTTACCCTACCACTTTGTGCTATTGTATTCTCATTGGTATTCAGCGGCTGCGAGCTGGTTGAGATAGAGAAAGGGGTTCCGAGGTGCGTTGAGAAAAGTATAAAGCGGTTCAGCAAGACTGCATGCCATGATGATGGGGCTAACGTGATGGAATATTCTTTCCAGGGAAAAACAGTGTATGTCTTTGACATGGGAACCTGCGGGGCAGACCTATCAAGCCAGGTAATCGATTCGGAGTGCAACGAATTGGGGAGACTGGGCGGGATTACGGGCAACACCCAGATAGGCGGGGTGGAGTTCTCAACCGCCACTTTTATCAGAACAGTCTGGCAGGATTAGGCAAAGGTCAGCCGTTGAGGTGAATCTTCTTAGGCAATGAAAACGGGGTAGATTACCATATAAGAGTCTAGTAGGTTCTTCCTGGCCTGTTTAGCTTTTGCTTAGCAAGTACTCAACCAGCCCCCTGTCCGTCTTGACAGGATTGCCGTTGCCATCCACTACCTTTTGGCCTCGGTAGTCATAGTAGGAGAGGGTTTCAACGCCCGCACTGCTGTCCGTGATTACCTTGACTGGGTATTCCACGTTGTTCAGTACCAGGATATGGTTGTACTTGTCCAGCCGTTTTACCTCAATCCTTAAGGACACTGATTCCCCGTTCAACGTGACATTCTTTTCCATGGCAATACCTATTATGGTTATTGAACCAAGGTAAAAAATTGGCACCTTCATTCAAAAGGTTAAGCCAATGCCTTTCTCCTTCAAGGCTAGTCCATCAGTGGTAAGGATATTGTTGATATTGTCTTTGTTATTTCAAGCCTAAATAAGCCCTGTTTCCCTTATTGCATTTCCAGTTTGCAGCTTCTTTTTGTCCTACGTGAAGACTTGCCTAAGCATAAGGTTTAGGTTGTAGGTTATCACAATCTTTACCTATATTGGAATATCAAAATACCTTGAAAGCGGAACAGATAATCGCTCCTAACTATCCATATCCACTTGGGAAAAGGAGTGTGTGAAAGCTGCATCCATAGTGCTAAAAAAACTATTTACTCCGTTTACCTTATAATTGGCAGCAGGCAAAATGAGGTTCACTAAATCAGTCCGATTAATATGGACTTTCTACACGGCCTTTGCCGCTCCATCCATGGTGATAACCTTGGCTTGCCTAAGTCTGAACATAGAGTCTGGTTTGCGGATATACCCGATAATCTTCTGGTTCAAGGTAGCGACCCTTGGCGTGATGTTCCTGTCTGTGAACAGTTACAAGAGGCATGAGTATTTCTATTACCTGAATCTGGGCTTTTCCAAAGTAAACCTATGGACCTCGACCCTCTCATTTGACTTTTTGGTTTTCCTGTTCCTTAACTATCTACCCTACTAAATCGAATGGTTCACAGACTAGAGGCAGACAGCATCCTGTTGGAATTAGGAGGGCGTAGGATTCTCTCGGACATCTACCTGAAATGTGAGACAGGCAGGATAACTGGTCTGTTGGGCAGAAACGGGCAGGGAAAATCCTGCCTTATGAAAGTGATTTATGGCAGCCTGGAATGTGGCCAGTCAGTCCGTTTTGACGGTGTTTTCCAAACAGCGGCATTCAAGCGGCCTGATTTACTGCTTTACCTGCCTCAGTTCAACTTCATACCTGCTTGGCTTTCCCTGAAACGGGTGTTCAGTGACTTCGGCCTTGAGTATGCACCTTTCGAGAAGAGGTTCCCAGAGTTTAACGGCAGACACAATTCATCGATGAAGAGTCTCTCGGGGGGCGGCCGTAGGCTGGTGGAGATTTATGCCATCGTAAAATCCAAGTCGCAGTTCGCCATGCTGGACGAGCCTTTCACCCATCTGAACCCGATACAAATCGAGAAAGTGAAGGAGTTTTTGCTCGAAGAGAAAAGCAACAAAGGGCTGTTGCTCACCGACCACATGTTCAGGCACATATTGGACATAAGCGATGATATGTATCTGCTTGCTGATGGCAGTATCCATTCGGTGAAAAGCACGGAAGAGATAGAAACGCTGGGATATGCCAGATTATAACAACTACTAACAACAGCAAAAAAGCATCCATACGCTTTATAGCCCGACCGCTATAGCCATTTTTAGGAGGACAGTACATCGACATGAGCGGATTAAGGAAACACAGAGGACTTAGAAGATATTATAGAAATCTTGCAACTGGAAACGACCTTGACAAAGCGACTTGGCTGGACTTTGACAATCCCGAGACCTGGTTAGACAATTGGCATCTCCACTTTGACTGGAAAGGTTACGGCAATGACAGTTTCAAAAGAAGAAAACCCCACCTAGACAAGTTGTTTAGACACTTTGACTTACTCGTTGAAAAGACAAGAAAATTAAAAACTGACTTTCAACTCTATTCCATTATACTAGACTTTGACAGTTATAGTGACGCATTATTCTTGCATACACCTAATCCAAACAACAGTCAATTTCCGTTTGAGATTTCAGATTTGCAGTTAGCAACAACATTGACAAATAACCAACTGAATGATTACATCAGTAACTTGGATGGCTACGAAAAGCTATATGGACAGGCTGACGAAGCCTTCTGTTTGTTGTTCAAGAAAAATGTGGGAACACCTTTTTGACAGAAAATAACGCACCATAACAAGGTGCATAAGCTATGCTTCGGCCGACGGCCTTCATACTGTTAATGCTATCGCTGAGCCTCCTTTGTAACCATGAAGAAAATACTGAATCTCTTGCCATTCATGTTCCTTTTAATCTCCTGCTCAGAAAACAAGAAAGGGTATCACGAGGAAGATGAAATGTTCATTCTGCTGACCGATTCAATCTCCCCCGATAAAAAACACAGGATAGTAGAGTATCAGTTTGACCATGGGGCGCACGGCTACTCACGTGTATTCTGGGCAATAGCACCGACCAGCAAAGAAAAAGTTAACCTGAGGGATTACAATCTGCCCGATGGCTACAAATCTAAGGGGTGGACGATTGGCAATGAGGCTGTCCTTGAGAAATGGGAGCCATATTACTACAAGGAGGAAGAAGTCCTTCTGAAATCAGGTGACCAATACAAAGGTGTAACCCTTCAACTACGGTAAACCATAGAGGTGCTTGCTCCTAGGTAAAGGCACCATAGCAGAAAAATATCCCTTCTCTCTGGGTAGGCATGGGTGAATAGGGGCGTTTGGGTGAAACCATATTCCTGATATTGCCAATATTGTTCGTGTTGTTTTAGTCCATAATTTGGCTCATTTCCATCGCAGTACTTACCCTTGCTTCAGTTTCACTGGTTTCAAAGGGAGGACATTTTCAATAGAAGGATTTTAGAATACAGTAGTTAAGCAACATATAAAACAAACACATGAAATGAAGGGTACATTTAAGATTTTGATAAGTGGATTTTTAGCGGTTGTTATACTCGATACATTAGGTTCTATTGCTTCAAGGCAGTTTGCTTTCAATTACGGTTTACTATCTCCATTTTCATATCTTATATATGGCACAGTTGCTTATCTAGTGACAAGGGTGTCGAGATTTAGCAAAGGGGTAGTATATGCTGTTTTCATGGGATTCTTTGAGGCAACCATAGGTTTATTAATTTCTACCTATCTTAAAGCTAATATTGGTACAGACTATGAGATGACTGTAGCTTTTTGGGTAACGGCAGTAATTTTCAATTCTTTACTCGCTGCATTAGTTGGTGCAATGGGTGGTGGGTTTGCTAAAAGAAAAAACAAAAACAGAGCAAAGACCCAACAAGGTGCCTGAGCCATGCTACGGCCACATCGCCTCTGCTTTTACGAAACAGTTATTTACTTTACCAACTAAATTATTGATGACGGTTAACCAGAATATAGTTGAGTTGAAGGTCTTTGACTTTGATGTAGCGCATCAGGAAATAAGCACCCTGCTTGGTCTTAGCCCTTCCATTTTCTGGGTCAAAGGGGAGGAATACACCTTTGGAGGCAATTATAACCACAAGAAAATCAGGGAGAACAGCTATTGGGAATATAGGTCAACCGAATACGGCAACGGTTGGATTGGTACCCAGGTCGAGAACTTTATAGAGGAAATCATTTCCCCAAGGGTGGAGGTGCTGAAAGATATGTCCAGTGAATATCACATGGAGCTTTCTGTTGTGCAGTACATGTATGACGGGTGCAACCCTGGACTGTATTTCAAGAAGAAGTTCTTGAATATCCTGAATGAGAGCGGGCTTGAGTTGAACATTGACATATATGTGCTGGGTCAACAAGGTGATAAATATTTAGAAAGCAATAAGGTGCTACCATAGCCTTTACTGTAGCTATGAAACAAAACAGAATAGATAAAATGGGGTGGAGGCTTTCCTTTTTGATTTCATTAATTCTTGTATTTGCCTTTGTGATAATAGGTCAATGGGCATTGCTTAAAGAATTCCCAGATGTGGTAGTAAATTATCCGAAGTATCAAAAGAGCGGAGTAGCGACTCTTGGATATTCTCTCAACAAGTACATCGGCCAATGTTTATTCTATCTTTTGGGTTTCACAATCTTTATTGCTTCCATTGCCGCTTTTATAAGGAGAAAAGAACTTAGTAGAAGGTTGTTCCTAATTAGTGTTATGTATTTCCTGGTTTTTATAGCCCTTGAGTTTCCTCTATATGGATGGGATATCGGATGGGAAACAGTTCATGGACACTCTTTTTGGAAAGGCTTTCATTTTCATTGAAGTTTATTCCCTAAAACAATAATATTAGAAAAGTAACTTGTCCAGCTTTGTGTAAATGCCCACCACGCACGCTGTTTATACGATAACGGTAAAGGAAATATTAAATCAGAAAATGAATATACAAGAAAAGAAAAGACAGAGGTTCGAGTTCTTAAGTCAGCTTTACGAAGTCACTAGTGGAAGTAGCTCTTTTAATGCGAGGACTAGTAGTAAAGAAATTGGGAAAATATTGAATCTCAATAGAGAAACAATAGACCGTTTCCTTAACTAAGCTTTAAATTCTTGTTTGGCTTTGAAATTGATTAAGTCAGGGAAGTGGCTCCTTCAACTCAGGTTTGTTTAGGCAAGCTAATAATAAGCAGATTTCGAATCTATCCGCATATAACCGCTTATATTCGGATTTACCCGAATAGTTACGGTTAAACCTTTATCACTTTTACCTTCAGGTGTGCCAAGTTCAAAGATTAAAACTGCTCATAAATGAGAATTCATGCCCCAGGGATACAAGAGTATAGTATTACAAGCATCAATGAATTGATTGAAACTCAGCTTATATGTGATAAGTGCAAGAAAATGGGTGTGAGAAGGTATATGATTAAGGAATTTACATATATTGTATAATCATATATTGTATGGTAAGGGTACATAGATTAGTACATACCCACTCAAACTTAGGTTTGAAAAGGATAGATAGACTTCCATCCATAGTGCCAATAACCGTAGTTGTTCCATATATCCCGTAGTTAGCGTGTATTTAAAATATGAATATTAGAATTACGATTGCATTTATACTTGTAATAGCAAATATTTTGTTTGCTCATTCCTTTGCACCGACTGGAATGATGCTTACACCAGTTCTACTAATAATTGTAACGACATTAGTTTGCTTTAAGGTCACATCCATAAACCCAATACCATTATCTTTAATTACTTACGGGCTAATTGCTCTACATGACATTGGCATAAAGCTGTATTCAGGGGGAAGCCACGACAGTCAGGGGCTTGGATGGGTTCATTTGCTACTATTCCTTGGATTGGTACCATCATACGTGATTCTGGTTAACTCAATTTTTAAGGACAAGGAGCTAAATCGGATAGAGAAATTGACTGCTGTATTCCTGTTCCCTGTACTAATTGCTGGGCATCTGTTATTGTTTGGCGACTTAGGCTTAGGTCTCTATTATGACATATAAAAAAGGTAGAAAAACACCCGCTAACAAGGCATAAACGTCAGCTTCGGCCGACGGCCTTGCCGTCGTTTATACAAGCCGTTGTGCATAATATAAGATATGAAAAAAATAGCGACTTTAATATTGTCATTGTGCTGCTTGACTGGCTACAGCCAAAGCATAGAAACCATTACGAAAAAGGTGTCAGACAAAATTTGCGACTGCATTAAGGACGACTTAACCTCTTATTCGGAGATTAAGCCTGAATTTAATAGATGCTACGACAAAGAGTTTAATAATATTTTTAGTATAGTAAATTCAGAAGAACAAAAAATATTAACACAACCAGGTGCATTAGAAAAGATAAAAAGTGGCATAGTTTCCACCCTCAACAGCAACTGTGACAAAATCAAAAAACTTATCCAATCAGAACTAGACAATTCCGTTGAACCCGCTGCAAAAAGTAGAGCTATTCCTTGCCCGACTAACTTTACAGGAACAGATGCTGTCAAGATGGGAAAACGAAGCGGGGAAATAATTGCATTTAATGGACTAGTGACTCAAGTTTACTCTGCCCATAATGGCAAACCTTATTATGAAGTGAAACTAGAAGGAGGAAATACCATTTGGATAGCTTCACTTGTAACAAGCGGTTATGAAGTAAAGGGCAACATCCTAAGAATATTAGGCTATGTTGCAAAAGCTGAAAATGATGAATTTGCCGCTAAACATAATAAGGCTGACTATCACATATTAGCATTTTGCATAATTGACTTGAAGACAAAGCAAATGGCGATGCTTCCTGGGTCTGAATTACAAGTTAAGCAATGGGTGAGTGGAGAAATACCGAAAGCTGAAAAATAAAAATACTATGCACAACATTGTGCAAACACCATGCGTCGGCCGACGGCCTCGCACGCTGTTTGCACGAGACCGTTAGGTGTGATTTTAAAAACTAAATAGATGAAAAATTCATTACCATATTTTAAAGAAATAGACCTTTCTTCCTTGGAAGAATATTATCATGTTGAAACAATACTGAATGCTGATATAATAAGTATCGATATTAATTTTAAAGGAAAGTCAACGGATGAAAGAACTTATAAAAGTATTAAGACTTTCCTTGAGAACATTAGTGAGTTTAGTGAACAGAATAAATTCCTAATTGAAAACGACTTCAAAGAGAATGGTGAAGCTTTTGATTATATCAACTTCCATCTTGAAGAATTAGACGAGGACGAATTGTCTAGGACCATCAACATTGATGACGCTAACACTTCAAAAGAAAGGCAACTTCTCGATAAATTAAGATTAGTAAGAGTTGGATTATACCCTGATGGGAAATATGAAACAGATTACTTTGGAGTTTTCGACTACTCAATCGACATTGATGGGGAACCTAGTAACCAGCTTTTAGTTGTTAAAACTAATGCAGAAGGTGAGCTACACCATATAACTTGGGAAAGTTAAAAAAAACCACAGCTAACAACGTGTAAACGCCAATTAGGCCGAAGGCCGTCGCCGCCGTTTACACAAGTACGTTAGCACCAATTTAAATAATGAATTTTGAAACTATATATAACCAAATAAACCAGCTATTCCCTGAACAGCTAGACATAAGCGATGGAAGGTTTGTTCAAGGTGCAACTGGCTTCCACTCACAAAACCTAATAGATATATGGAACGCTGCTGAGGAAAAATCTGAAAGTACCGCGGAGGGTTATTTTATATGGACTATGTATTGTTTGCTACACCAAAAAGCCAAACAAGCATTTAGAAAAGGGGATTTCACGATAAAAATAAGCGACTTTACAAAGGAAGATATAAGAAGGAAGTACGATAAAGTACTGAAAGAGGCAGAGTCAAAAAGAAGAATTAAGTCTTGTTGCAGAATGATGGCTTCACAGTTTAACAAGAAATGTGAAATCCATGATTCAGTATACGACTGCCCAGATGTAATACTTGATAGAGATGAACAAGGAAGCCAATACAGGATATTAATTCATGATGGAGGCACTTCAGGAATATCTATTAAGTTCTGTCCTTGGTGCGGAAAAAAAATAAAAACAGGTGCTAACAACACCTAAACGCCAGTCTCGGCCGACGGTCTTCGCCGCCGTTTACACGAGACCGTTAGCTGTTATTGAATAAAATTGAAAATGAGTGAAAAGTTAAAATTGGTTTTATTTAACATTGGATTAGTCATTACTATAATTGGAACACTTTATTGGTTCATGGAAAGAGGTGATGAGAAACACAAAATAAGAATTAACACAGTCAATAATAACTATGAATACTCAAAAGGCATTATAACGGACATTCATTATTACAAGGGACGGACGATACAAGTTAAATACAAAATTAGTGAGAAGGTGTATGAGGCTACGCTGGGTTGGAACAAAAATCCTAAAGACCTTGATGAAGGCGATTCTATTAGGATTAGGTATTCAGTAGAAAAGCCTGACCTTATAATATCAGAGTTAGAAGAAGAGTATTAGAAAATATCATAAAAAAGAACAACAACAGCTAACGGTTAGGCTAAACGCCAGTCTCGGCCGACGGCCTCGCCCGCCGTTTAGGTACTGTGTCAAAAGTCAAGTTTATCTAGACAAACTAACTTAGGAAGATGTCAATTTTTAAATTGCCTCTATCCTGTGCAGCAAGGGTTTCGGCCCTTGCTGTTTTTTTATTTCAAATAGCGGGTCGTAGTACTCATTTCTCTTGAACAGACTGTACATGAGCAGCAGCAGTTTTCGCTGTACCGCCACCAGGGCCACTATAGGCTTTGCCTTGTTGGGCTTTAGCCGGGTGTAGAACTGCCTCAGGGTCGGATTGACCCGCACGGCCGTCATGGAAGGCATGTGGAGTATGCTCCTGATGTGGCTGTTCCCTTTCTTGCTTATTTTGGTGTCGCCCCGGAAAGCGCCGGATTCCTTCAGCACCACATCATACCCGGCATAGCTTGCCAGCTGCTTTGCGCTGGTGATCTCGCTGAAGCCGCAGGTCTCCCCAACCACCGTCGCCGCCGAGATGAAAGATACCCCCGGTATGCTTTCCAGGCACTGGATCTTCCCGGCCAGAGCTTTATCCTGCGCTACCAGCCCTTTCATCTCCCCCTCGATTTCCTGGAGCTGCGCCTCCACCAGCTTCAGCCGCTTTGCCTGGCGCTTTACCTCCCGTGGGTTGCCGTAGGCAGAGGCTTCTATTGCGTGCAGCCGGTTTTTTTCCACGTTTTTCTCCTTGAGCAGGAAGGAGCGCTCCCTGCTCAGGGCTTTCAGGTGCCGCAGCGTCCCGTCCGGTGGGGACCAAGGCGTCAGTTTCCGCTCGCAGCCCAGCATGGCCAGCATCCGGCTGTCCAGGGCGTCCGTCTTGGAGCGCTGGCTCAGGCTTTGGGCGTAGCGCTTTACCCGTCCTGATTGCATCACGCTGACGGCATATCCTTTCTGGTGCAGGTACAGCGCCAGGGCCTCATGGTATACCCCGGTGGCTTCCATCACGACCACCAGTTTCTCCTTGTGGACTTCGAGCTTGGCTAGCCATTTCTCCATTCTTTGGAAACCTTTGGGGTCATTGGCCACGTCACCACCGGCAACAAACTGCTTTTCCAGATCCTGCGTCAGGGTGCCCAAGCAAAGGGAAAGAGAGTCTTTGGCCACGTCTATTCCCAGGGCCTGCTTTAGTACATGTGGTTTCATTGGCGTACATTTAAAACCGGTAACTCTCTTTATCGCCTTTGCTCGCTTTTGATTCGGTCTCGTTGAAATGGACCCAGGTACTGTCCAGGCTCTAAGAAAGTTGATAGAAGGGTGGAGATTCTAAACGACGACATCATCGATATGTGTCTGGCCAAGTACACCCTATCCCTTCTATCTGGTTTTTGGTTTATTGTTAATTCGTTTCCTTTGCCTAATTTAATCAACTGCCGCTAACATACGAGCCCAGTACGTTAGGTGTAAGTTAAAGAATGAAAAAACTGGATATAGATTCGGCTGATTGGATTTGGAATGGCATACTCCCACGAAAGCCAGAAAACTTTGAGGAAGAGGGAGTAACCATAGGAAACTGCGTGCCTCCCATTTTTGAGGCTTATTGTAAGGTATTCCATCCGTTCGAAGTCACGGCTGATGAGCCAGACACTTTAGAGAATCACATAGAGTTTAAGGAAATCCTCTCAGAAATTATCACCTTCAACTACAAACAAGGTACCCAAAAATCAACTGACCCTTGGGAAACCAATAGCGGGAGGCTAGGAAGGTTGAACCAAAAATTATGGATGACAGACCCTAATCTAAAAAAATGGGAATATGTAACATGGCAGAGTATCGCGGAGAAATACGGGTTGAAATTTCACAATGAAATTAACCCAACCAGCTTTGAAGCCCTATTTGAGGTTATTGGGTACCCACGGAACCTCTGGTTCCCGAAAGGAGGCTATCTGCCACGACCCGTTTTTATTAAGCTGGTTTCGGTTTTACGCGCTGCAACCGACACCGAACAAGTTTGCGTCTACCAGATACCTCCAAACAACATCAATGAAATGGAACTTGTGGTGTGTTCCTTTGAAGAAGCCATCACTTACTTCAAGGAAGATTTCATAGGTTACCTTTATGCTATGGATAAATCATGGATTGTCTATACAGACACGGACTTACACTTCACCCTGGCAGCGGGTGCAGTCTCCGTGATTAGCGCCATCATGAATAGCGAGTTAGAGGCGATAAAGTGCGAGTCTGACACCCGCGTAGACTATTCAAGCGATAAAGTAAATAGAAAGAAAATCTACACCTAACATTGTACATAAGCCATGCTACGGCCGACGGCCTTCCACGCCTCATGCACTAGACCGTTGGTGGTAACTAAGATAAAGACAATGAATCTCGCAGATTTAGTTAAGTATTTACGTAGTGAGGCATGCTTGCAAAAGCTTTATCAAGAGAAAAATTTAGATGATGAATCAGAAGCAATCTTTGCTTATGCGAAGGGAGAGTTAAGTATTCAATCAGAAGTCTGTTTCTTTCCTATCGAAGATGTAGATGATGATTTAGTATTTGAAATAGAAGGAACTAAATACTATCATTTATTCGAAATAGGTCATGGGGTAGAAATCTACTCATATTTTGAAGACGAATTTGAAAAAGGAAATTATTCTGAATTGGGTAAGGCTAAAAGACTTTTACAGTATTTAGTAAATGATGCTTGATGCCCTTATTATAAGAATAGCTTCCACCAACACTGCACATAAGCTAAGCTTCGGCTACGCCTTGCTCACTTTATGTACTAACCGTTGGTGGTAATGCAAATTATGAAAAAATGAAAAACATAGCCCTACTCTGTATTTTGGTAGTGTTACTGGCAAGTTGCTTATACAGCCCTTATGCGGATGAATATATTACAGAAGAACCAAGTATAGAGGACGTAGTTGGAGTCTATGAATTTGACACACAAACTGTAAATCATAATTTAGATAAAGATAAAATCAAAAGCAGCCGACCCACGATTACTATCAAAGCAGATAAAACTTTCGAGCTAAACCAAATGCCTTATTTCAAGACTTCTGCAAATGCAGAATATAATTATATTAACGGCATTTCGAAAAAAGGGAAATGGGCTATAGACTGGGTTGGAAGTGTTGATTACGGCTCAAGCGGAATAAAGAAACATTGGGGAATATTATTAGATTCAGTGCCTGAAGAAAACAATAATGCGGGACTACTTGGTGAAAACAAACCAAACGGAATCATCTTTAAATATGGTGACCCTGATGAAGGTTCTGTTATGATATTCAGAAAAGATAAGAATTAAAAAAGCACTTCCACCAACACTGTATAAACGCCAGCTTCGGCCGACGGCCTCGTCACCTTTTCCACAAGTTCGTTATATGAAGACCATAATTCTTACCTATATTTTTCTATTAATAGGGACTTTAGCCTATTCCCAGCAGTCAGAGCATTGGACTGTATTTTGGGACAAGAAAGAAGAAAGCTTTGGCTTCAAAGACCAAAACGGGAGAGTTCAAATTCAACCAAAGTTCTCAAACAGGTCCGTGGTAGACCGACTGGACCATGTGTTTATCGCCTCAGAAGGGGAAGGCGTGTATGCTGACTTCTATTATCTGACGAAATCAGGTAAATCCTTTGGAAGAGACAGTGCCTATACTGTCGAGGCTACCCCAGATTGCGAATGCGAAGGCTTCATAAGGTTCAGAGACCTTAGGACAGAGAAAGTAGGAATGTTCAACAGAAACGGCAAGGTGGTTATTCCCGCTATCTATAACCACCTCTCACAAGTGAAGAATGGCCTGGTTATAGCACTCATTGATGCAAAGAAAGAATTCAGGGAAGGGCATGACCACTCAGGTTGTAACCACTTCAGCTGGACAGGCGGAAAGACAATGCTGATTGACACAACGAATACTGCGATTATTGAAAAATTTACCTTCGACTTAGACCTCGACCTTTATTCTCACCTCCTACAAGACAACTCAGAAGAAGACCCTAATAGGGAGTACTTTGCAGGTTTTGACGGGATAAGGCATTCGTTTGTAAGCTACCGCAAAGACTTTTCTTACTGGTTGCAGCAATCTTTGCTTGATAATTTTACCCTTGAAAATCTAAAGCAGGAAGCTTCAACGGATTTGGCATTCTGGGAAAATGCTGATGGCTGGAGAATCACACCAAGTAAAAAACTCCTAGAGAAACACTTTTCTTTGATAAAGGAAAGGCTCTCAATAATCAAGGAGCTAGGCCAGGATTTTTCCATAACGCTTGGCGGATTAAACTCTGGGGTTTTTGAGGGCAAAGAATATGACATGTACTTTGATAACTGCGGTACGTTTTTGGTTGAAAAATACCCTGTAATGCAGGTAGTGATTCCCCATAAGAAAGGGAAAGGCATTTATCAAAACCAGTTTGAGTTTCTTAAAACAGAAAAGGGATACAAACTAATAAGCGTATCGATGGACAGGGGCGAATAGAAGGATAACCACAGCCAACAGCACCTACCCACAAGTGGCGGTTCTCTGGTTAAAACAAGCTTTATCTTTCCATCAAAGTTTGTTCTTGGGTGACAGTGAATCGCTTCTGAATTGCCGCCTTCGGGTAGCTACTAACCGTTAGATGCAAATAAGAATCATATGAAGTTTACCCTGATAGCCTGTTTCATCTTGTTTAGCGTTACGAAAACTTTTGCCCAAAAAATGGATGAAAACAAGCTGATTCTAATATTGTATACATTCAAGCAAAATCGACTTATCTCAGAGACTTCCTTTGAAACGGCAGAGAATGAAATATTGGGAGAAAGAATAAAAGAAACAAAAGCAATATTCGACCGATTGACTCAGCTTCATTTTGAAGAACTACCTAAGGATGTGAAAGAGCGATTTTCCACCAAAACTGGTTCCAACGTAATATATACTGTTGTACCTGTGCTTAATGAGCATTATAAGATTGCTGAAAACTATAGTTCATTGGTGCAAAGCTTATATAAGAAAGGCATTTTAAATGAAGGTGCCAAAAATCACTTGACTTCATTTCTAAGTACCCCTACAGATGAAACTGATGCTCTGATAATGGAGGGAATTTTCCACCTTAGGTTTATGAAAATGATTGCTGAGCAGGTGGCAAACAAGTAATATCTGCATCAAACAAAGAGTAAAAACCATGTTCTGGGGGGCAGTCTTTCACCATTGTAACACGAATCAGTAACACACAAGCATCTATAATGAAACTATTGATACCAATCTTGATTACCGCTTTCCTGGTAACCTGCAATACCAATCTCAGCGCACAAGGGATACCTATAAAAACAGAGATAACCCAGAAATCCATCAAGAATAAGCAGGTGAAAAGGCATGGGTTCCTGGTGGATATGTACCAGGACGATTTCTTCCCAGATTTCCTGGTGGACAAATGCAAAGCTATCCTGATAGAGCTATGCCTGCAGATTGAGAGCCAAAAGCCCAAGAACCTGAAGGAGCTATACGTGTTGACCCATGCCTCAACGGGCAAATTCAACGAGCTTGCCGAAGAGTTCTACAGGAACGGCAGCGAATTGGAGACTGCCGCCAGGGAGAGCATCGGAGGGGAATTCGGTTTCATCGCAGAGGTTTACGGGTTTAAAGCCGATACGGAAGAGTTGATGGCCAACAGGGAGTGGTAGAGAGTAAAAGGTGGCTGTTTCTGAAATTGTGTGAACGCAAGCTTCGGCCCACTCACTATGACAATCAAAGAGCTATGCCTAAAATATAATCTTAAGAATGAAGAAGATATCAAGCCTGTCTCAACTGATTATTACTCTCTCTTTTCACTTGTCGGTCTGGATAATCGAGAGGTTCAGTAATACCAAAGAATACCAGAAGAAAGTAGACAATCTTAATGAATTGGAAGAAGGAACACTGGGGAAGGACATTGCGAATTGCCTGCTAGAAAATAAGCTTCGGCTTGTTCCAGGCTATGAATCCCACGACCTTAAGCACGTGCTTCTTGACTACAAGATGAACCCAGTTGACGAGATAAGAATGCAAGCCTTCATGCTTGGGAACGGCAATATCACGGTTCCAAGCCTTGCCATCTTCTTATACGGCTTCTTACTGCTTCCCAACAGATGGCGAACATTCTACCGAGACTTCAAAAGTGGGCTGGCTTCCCAACCGATAAAGCACTGGCAAATAGACTAATATTCTAAGTACTACACAACTGATTTAAGGAAAAGGGTAATCGGGACTAAAGACATACATATTGTTATGCAAGCAAAAATGAGAAGACTGGGTTTGATAGCTTCTTGCCTCTCCATGGTTTTAGGCGGGTTTGGAATGATTTACTGTTTGCCTTTCCTGTTCTCCCCCGTTCTTGAAGATTTGGTGGGAGCGGGCTTGCCCTTTGTCGGTGGTGCAATACTATTTGCTGCTGGGTTAATCAGCTTCTCCATAAAAAATAAAAAAGCACGGCCTGACAATGGCCTTATACCATCTGGCTTACATTCCAGTATTGCTTAGTTGCAGTTCTCCTAGGCAGGTATGCCTCTGTTTAGGCCAGTATGTTGTGTGCCATCCATTACTTTTAAATCAAGACCATGAGTATTTGGGGTAAAATCTTTGGAGTCAGTGATGATGAAAATAAAAAGAACGAAAACACAGGTTCCGAGAAGCACGATTCCCAGTCCAAAGAGATGAATAAAAAATCATTGGGGGATTTAGAGGAAATGGTCATTTCTTCAATAAGGAATGCGACAAAGGTTGAAGTCCAGGAACCATCTAGGCCACCTGAGTTCTCCCAGTTGGATTCCCACTTCGGAGGGCAGCCCTATTTCGAGCAAGGGGAGGAATGGCCAACGAGCAAAAGCGGTGGGAACCTTGAATTTATCTTCCAACTGTTCAACGGAGAAGGGATAGAACTGCCAGAGGAAATAAAATTGGTGCAGTTCTTCTATGATTGGGAAGAGTCACCCTGGGAAACCGATAATGAGGGATGGTTGGTGAAGATTTACGAACACATGGAAACCGATAAGATTAAGATGGTTGAGAAGCCAGATGGTCAGGGAATATCGAAGTACTGCGGAATAGAACTCAAACCCGTGAAATCGCTGCCTGATTGGGAGGGTATTAGCTTGTACAATGAGCCAGCAGTTGAATTATCCTGCACACTCAATCCAGATGAACCCTGGGAAAGCTATGACAGTGTGGTGGAAAGATTAACAGGTGAACAGGATTACCAAAGCCAATTGGGTGGTTACCCTAAATGGGTTCAGGGTGAAGGTACCCCAAAGAACGAGCAAGGAGGCAATATGAGGCTTCTGTTTCAGCTTGACTCGGAGGAAAACGCGGGATTGATGTGGGGAGATGTCGGTCTAATCTACGTGTTCTATGATTCTGCAACAAAGAAAGTGGAATTCACCCTGCAATGTCTCTAAATGGTCTGGCTTCACGCTTTCACAAAACAAGGGAGACCTTGTTACCCAGAAGTCAGTGACAGGTTCTATTAGAATGAAAATCATACTTGCGGCAATCATAAGCCTGTTGATGATTCCCTTTGCCTCCGAAGCCCAGGATTCCCTGGTATACACAAACGGGCAGAAACTGTCATGGGATAACTTCAGGGCGGCTCCTAACAGAAAGGACTCGGCTAGGGCTGAGATATCAACCACCATCCAGATGAAAACCGCAAAGGTGAACATCTGGACGGGCGGCTATACTTTCTCCGCCTGGGGGATTATGTACCCAGGCAGGTCTTGGGTGAAGGAAGGCTACAGGAGCGACTACATTCTCAACCATGAGCAGCTTCATTTCGATATCTCACAGTTGGTTGCGAAAAGGCTGGAACTCCATATCAATAAACAGAAAATAAACGGGGCTAACCAGGCAAGGGTCGCTTCCATATTCCAGGAGTATGTGGACATGCTCTTTGAGCTGCAGGATAGGTATGACCGAGAGACCTCAGGGGTAATCAACCCAGCGGAGCAAGCGAAATGGGATGCCTATATCCGCAATGAGTTGAAAGAAATAGAGAAACAGACCTTGGCAACGGCTAAAAAGCACTGAAACGCATTTCTGCTTAACCGTTAACAATTAGGAAAAACGATGAAGTACAGAGCGATTATCATAGGGCTGGTATTGGGCACCCTCTACGGTTTGGCAGTGCGGCTCCTTATCGAGACTGACGTTTTCAGCCAGTTGAAGACGATGTCCATTGCCTTCCTGTTTGCCGTTCCAGCCGTTATTGGTGCCATAACCGTCTACTTTGGCACGGAAAGCCAAAAAGCATCCAGGTTGTTCAGGGTTAGTATGCCCTGGGTGACGGTATTCGCCTTCCTGTACACCACCATAATCACGTACCTGGAGGCGACCATATGCGTGGTGATGTTGCTGCCAGCTTTCATGCTCTCTGCCAGTCTTGGCGGTGTGGCCATGGGAAGAATATTAGAACGTTTGAAGAGTAAACAGCAGACGCTGAACATTTTTCTGGCTTTACCTTTCCTTTTTGCCCCCATTGAGTATCAATTTGACAGCCCCACTTCCATCAGTACCGTTGACACTGAAATAACCATCAATGCAGGCAAAGAAACCGTGTGGAACAACATCAAAAGTGTTCCTGCCATAAAAGACGAAGAACTTCAATGGAGCTTTGCCCACTTCATAGGCATCCCAAAGCCCATCCAGTCACAATTAACAGAGGAAAGGGTAGGGGGTGTCAGGCACATCAATTGGGAGAAAGGTATCAGGTTCAGGGAAAAGATTACCGAATGGAAGATGTATGACTCCTTCGCTTATGACATCCTGGTAGACCATATACCGCCAGAGGCGATTGACAAGCACGTAGAGGTAGGCGGTGAATACTTTGACGTGATAAACGGAGGGTATAAGGTAACGGAGATTGGCAAAAATACCACCAAGCTGACCCTTAGTTGCACTTACAGGCTAACCACTAAATTCAACATCTACTCGAAGCTTTGGGCAGATTTCATCATGGACGACTTTCAGAAAGTAATCCTCAGTGTCGTAAAAGTAAGAAGTGAAAGCTCATATCCGCTAACCCCAACTAAGAATTACTGATACCCTTTTAGCCTAACCGTTGCCTCTGATACAATGATTGATAAAGATACGGGTAGCCTTACTTTCGGCTCTGGCAAAATCGTCTCACCCAAAACATCATTAAGTGAATTAATAGCTTTGAAGTTAAGCGAAGAGCATGAGGAAAGGAAATTGGGCAATGGATGGATTCACTACATCGTCAGAAACGTTGAAGAGTCTGGCAGATTCCTCAACTTGACGTTCATCTATCATGAAGAGTCCTTGTATTCTGTCTCCTTTGTGGTTGACGGCTCTCCATTTAAATCAAGTGGAGGCTGGGGTTATTGGGATGAACAAAGGGAAAGGAGGAATGCGGTGATTTATGAAGAATGGCTGAGCGGGGAAATAGGCGCAGACCGAAACTTTACTTGGGGCAGTGCCTGGGTTACCTATGACCCAAAGGGTGGAGGTAGTTCGATTGGTATTAAGTATAGCATCACGGCTCTCTGAAGTACTTTGGGATATCTGACAAGGGTGAATCCCAGATGTTCTCAAGCCTTAGGTACTTTCTTCTGAGGGTGATTACAACAATGACACTGAAGAAAAGAAATACTCCCGCGTAATCCTGCTTGTAGACATGTTCCGCGATGTACCAAAGGAGTGGTAGCACCACACAGAACACGAGAATGAAAGTATATCTGTTCATATCTGCTTAACTATCAAAAGACAAGTGCTTGATTGTCATACGTATGTCGCATCTATTTTGTGCGGTAAGTATTTACCATTTAATTTGAATCACGGCCATTTGTCATGTCAATCCCCGTTGGCAGCAACCTACTATATACCATGACTTTGGGGCAGTTGGTACAGCAGGAGCTTACGAATGGATTACTTAGTACACCTATAGGTTCAGGATATTTAGAGGCTTAACACGGTACCATGAAAACATACACCCTAATGCTTCTTACCGTGGCTAGCTTCATGGGATGCACTGACGAGAAAAAGGGGAGTGTCCAAAGCCAGGAACCTGAAAGCCCGTTCATCTACAAAAGAGACAGAGAGTTCACCTTCCTCGCCTCGCATTTTGACATGGATGGAAGGCTTACTGGGCTGGACACTTTGTTCCTTACCACGAACAGTAAAATCTTCAATGAAAAGTATGGCCAGACTTATAGCTCATGGTCTTCCACAGGGGGTGACTTCGGGAGTAACTTCACTGGAGTCACGGAGCATGACACTGCCGTATGGATACACCCCCCGAGGGATGGCAGGTACAAGAAACTGGAGTTAAGCCCCTTCCCAATGGTCAAGTACCCATTGGTGAAAGGCAATGGGTGGTCTTGGGATTTGTTGGTTGGGAGCCACTACAGCATAGAAGGGTACGCGGAGTGGGCAGACAACACGGCTGAAGCGTTCGCCAGCACTTACAGAATCACCAGGGAACTGCCCCTGCAAACACAGATAGGAAAGGTTGACTGCTTTGAAATCGAGAGTTTCACCGAAAGCAACTTCGAGCGGACGGAACTGAAATCCTACTTCAATCCCGCCTATGGCTTCGTGAGGATGGAATACAGGAACATAGACAAAGGCAGGTTGCTGATGGAACTGATACGGGTGAGGCATGCCCAGTCAGGAACAATGCTTCCCTTCAAAGACCTTCAATTACAGTAAACATAGCCTAATCTGGGGTAAACGTCAGTATCGCAAATTATTCAAAACGGTTGCCGTAAGCCCTGCAAAACATTATCCATGGAGGATGAATACAAAATAGAGAAGTGGGTATGGACAGAGGCGGACTTTGGCCAAATGGGGTGGCATGATTGCCCTGTCTATGCTTTACGGTTCGAAGACGATATTTACCTAGATTTAGACTACATCCTGAAATGGAATCATCCAGGCGACTCTGGGATGCCATACACCTTCTGGATGGCACCAGCGACCTTAGTCTTTGAGCAGCCTTCCTATCTGAAGATGGAGATAGAGGCTGGCTTTATCAATGGCTTTGAGATTGCGGACATCATAAAGGAGAAGAATGGGGAAGGAGATACAATCTGGAATATAGCAACCCAGGAAGGGGATATCTGGATTGGCGCAGAGAGATTCAAGCAAATCCTCAGGAGGCCACCGTCTTTTCAGTTCGGGCAGTCAATTGCCGCTGATGAACGTGGCGGAGTCTCCTTCGCCCTGTCTTCAGAAAAGGACTACCAGCCTAGTGCTGAGATATTGGAAAAGAAGGCGCAGGTACTCCAGCAGTATTCCCTTTCGGAACAGAGACGTAGCCTGGCTTTCGAAAGGGAGCAATTGAACAAAGGGCAGTTAGGAACAAAGCTATACCTGGTGATGAAGCGAGACCTGGACAAGAAAATAGCTGACATAGATGATGCCCTTAAAGGGACACGCTTTGAGTTTCGGTCAAAATTAAATTGAGGATTTCTAAAAAGAATGACACTGCGTAGACTTTTGAAAATCGCATTTGGTTTGGTTATCCTTTTTGCGGTTGCTGTTGGATTGACTTCAATAAACCACCCTATAATCTTGAAATGGGTAACAGGCTCTGCAAAACACCATGGTAAACCAATGCCAGCTACAGTTTATACAAACGGCCAAGTAAATAATCACATCAAGGTTTTTTATTCTGACCCAGCAAATAATTATATATTAAGCTTGACAGAACATGACAGTTTAGGAATGTTGAAATACATCAATATCGACCTGAATGAGAAATGGATTGGCATACCAGTTGGAACGTCTAAAAACGACTACGACCTTATTGCGGGGCATTTATTCCAAAGCGAAACTGGTGGGCATTTAATTCCTTTCCAAGACCACATGAAAGGCTTCAACTTTGACCCAAATCTTATATTTACTGACAGGCAAATAAGATTCAACATGCCGCCAAACATATTGAAATTTGACAGCGTGAGAATAACACTGCCTTGAAATCGCATGAAGAAAAACAGCAAGCAACAAGACAAAACCCTAACTAAAGCGCACCGAATCGTAACTCAACAAATGATATAAGTATAAATTTCCACTTATAACTGGATGTAAACGCCAGCATGATAAGCTGTTTACACTGTTCCGTACGCACATACCAATTAAAATGGGGAAATACATGTTTGAGACCTCGGAGTTCGGGTTGTCATCCGAAGGAATCCATTTGCTGAGAAGCAGGTACAACTATGAGACGGTACCATTCAGCCACATCCAATCCATACGTTTCGGGAAGGGCAGAATCGTGAATAACTGGGTGGCGATACTCGTCATCGGATTGGCGTGTGTCGCCTTCTCCATCTTCTACGCCTTCGTGCTGCTTGAGGTCTTCAGTGACGAGCGGGTCAACAGGATTTACATCGAAGAGATACTGCTTCCTTTCCTGCCGTTGGTCTTCGGTGTGTACATGGTGTATGCATCCCTGAGAACTGGGGAAATGATGGTTGTCTGTTACGGGAGGAAGACCAAACGCTTCACACTGGAAAGGCTTAAAAAGGAAGGAAGCTTGGAGAGGTTTATGGATGAAGTGAATTCCCATGTTCAACGAAATGGTAAAGCGAATGGGTCAGCCACTCAGATGTAGTTGATACAGCTACTTACACTGTGTGAACGCCAGCCAAGACTGACTGACTTGCCTGACATGTATCAATCAGTTAACGGCTCAGTCAAGTAAATCAAAGGCATGAATCTTTTTCAACTTTTCAGAATAACCGTGTTTATCCTTTCGATTGGTGCATACTCAGGATGCTCCCAAAATAAGATACCTTCTGATTTCCATTACCATGAAGTCTCCAAGGGAGAACTTGGTAAGTTGAATGTCAACGATACCGATAAAGCCTATCAGCTTCAGGTTACCCAACTGGACTCAGACTCCGCTGAGATATCCTTCCTAAAAATCCATCCTGTATATTGTCCACTTACTGGCTTTTTAACCCGAAGTGCTGATACTATTTACATGGACATAGGGCAAATGTGTGACCCGAGCCAAACAGAGTTCGTAACGGAGACAGCCACAGTAAGGTTCATCTGGAGGTTGAAGCTGAAGGACCTTGGCAACTACAGGTTCATACCAAGGGAAACTGGTTCTGGAAAAACCTGGCCTATTCTTGTTGAGAAATAGCATTACACCACCAAAAACACACATAAGTTTTATAGACAAACGGCTAACTCAATTCCAATCAATGAGAAAGTGGTCACCCATACTTGTTCTTGCCAGCCTTTTAAGCTGTAATCCTAACCAGGGCAAGGTTCACCAACTTGAAAAAAACATTGCCAGCAAGGAAGCCACCATTGACAGCCTTCGGGATGTGATAGCAGGCGCAGAAGTGGGCGTGACTGAAACGGAAGGACAGGAGAGCTTATCTCCCTTTCCCGTGAACGCTAAGCTTTATGGAAAAGTAAGTTCCTCAGAAATCAAAGGCTTGGAGTTTGCCGAGGTACTCGCCATAGCGGAAGCGGATACCTCCTTCAGCTCAGATGACTATGAGGTTCGGGTTTACCTGGCCTGTAACGGTCCCGCTGACCCAGAGTTAGAGGAATGCAACTGTTCCCACTATGCCTATGTGACCACGGGTACCTATGACATGCCCATTGATTATAGACTATTCAGGGTAGGGCCTTTCTTCATGCCCAAGTTCGGTAGATGGGGAGGTACCAAGCAGCAGCCTGAACTGACGATTGAGCACCAGGTGAAAGGGAAACCAGAGAAGACCATTGTTAGGGTGCTGGATTCTGAGAATATAGCTTTAAGTAATAAGGGCTAAGTATAACCATTAGAGCCATCATCTGCCATTTTAGATAATGAACCAGTACCGATACCAGAACTTGATGATTGAAGTGTTTGATGAACCTAGTTATGAATATGGTTCAGCTGACAACATTTTCAATTATGAGAAGCACCATTTTGGTGTTGGTGCGCGGGAATACCCGACTTCTACTCACGGGGTTAGGGTTTACCAGGAAGGGGGGTTAATAAGCAGGTGTATGATTATCGGCTCAGGTGGGGCAACAGGTATATCCGAAAACTCTTCACTGGTAGGAAGCGATACTATTTTAGTATGCTGTTGTGATACGGTTTTCTGTCTTACCCTGCCCAGTCTGGAACTGAAATGGCAAGCCCAAGCAGACCAGGCAACCTGCTTCGGTATTTACAACTTACAGGAAGGCTATGTAGTTCACGGGGAGATGGAAGTTACTCGCCTTGACAAAAAAGGAAATATAAAGTGGCAATTCGGGGGTGCGGATATCTTTGTCTCACTTAATGATGAAGAAGCGTTCAGACTAAATGCAGACCATATAGAGTTAACCGACTTTTGCCAGAGAAAATACTTAATAGATTTCGATGGCAATCAAATCTCTCAAGAAGGGATAAAGAATCAATAGCAGGTCACCTAGTGCTTAAACTATACCATTGTCAACTGCTCAAGTACGCCTGTTTAGAACAAATTCTGCCAAGGAACCTATTATCAAAGAATATGGCACCAGAAACAGCTTTAGAAGCGAAGGTAATCAAGGGGTTCATCAACAGTACAAAAATAGAAAGGTATTTGGGCTTCATCAGCAATGATAAAACACGCTCAAAGTTCACGAAAGACTTATCTAAGGCTGGCATTTTCCAGGAAGGTATGTTTGAGAGAATCAATGGAGATGAAGTCAGAGCAATTAAAGAAAGAATAAAAGACCTTGGGAATACCGATGATTGCTACATTATATCAGAGAACTCTATAATTGACTCTAAGCGATATAATATAGAAACCGCTTTGAACAAAGCTATTTCTCCTTGGTCTGATACTGGAACGTTGATTGTTTTCGGGGATGCGGAAGTCATTTACAGGGAAGCAGAGGGAATGCATAACAGGTGGATTAGTAGATAAACACATTTGGAACCACATGTGCTTACCACTTCTTTACACTAGCTACAACAGCAAAGCCAAATTCACTGGCCGCAATGAAAGATGGATAAAGAAACCATAATACAAGGAAGATTCGCACTTATAGACTGCTACTTCTTTAAAGCAAGTGAAGTGTGGCACCTTGTATTTGAAGATAACCTGAGGGTTCAAGTTGAATGCTTCTGGCGGCTTCTGGAAAATGGAAGAATCAAATGGACGTCAAAAGACCATGGGCAACTCTACGCGCACAAAACGCCAATAAACCTGGAAACTGAGTTAAGGAAGTCTCTCCTGGAAGAAAAATTGGCCACAATCCAAAGGAACGTTAATACAGGCGACTTATACCTTGGTTTTGAAAATGATTTCACCGTTGAAATACTTACCGATTCAAGCGGATATGAGTGCTGGTCAATAATAAATGGGGATGAATGCATATATGGACTAGGGCGGGGAGAAAAGGTATAACTAAAGGAAACCGTACACAACATTGTGCATAAGCCATGATACAGCCAACTGACTGTCACCACATTGACACGAGACTATCAGCACACATTGATGAAGCGGGAAGCATAGCCAGCATACTTTCAGCGATGGCTATATTCTTAATATTGCCAATATTGTTCATGCTGTTTCGGAGCATAGTTTGGCTCATTCCCATCGGAGTACTTACCCTTACTTCAGCTTCACTAGTTTTAAAGGGTAGACCCTTTAAATAGAAGGATTTTAGAATACAGTAGTCAAGCATCATATAAAATAAACACATGAAATGAAGGATACATTTAAGATTTTGATAAGTGGATTTTTAGCAGTTGTTATACTCGATACATTAGGTTCTATTGCTTCAAGGCAGTTTGCTTTCAACTACGGTTTACTATCTCCATTTTCATACCTTATATATGGCACAGTTGCTTATCTAGTAACAAGTGAGTCAAATTTTAGCAAAGGGGTAACCTATGCTGTTTTCATGGGATTCTTTGATGCAACCATAGGTTTATCAATTTCTACCTATCTTGAAGCTAATATCGGGACAGACTATGAAATGACTCCAGCATTTTGGGCAACGGCAGTAATCTTCAATTCTGTATTCGCTGCATTAATTGGCGCGATAGGTGGTGGATTCGCTAAAAGAAAAAACAAAAACAGTGCGAAAGTCCAACAAGGTGCATAAGCCATGCCTCGGCCGACGGCCTTGCACACCTCATGCACTAAACGTTGTACTCAATTGAGATGAAAAACTTTATCATTTTATTAACTTTTCTGATAGGTAGCTGCTCTACTACTATTTCAGAAGAGTATCACAAATCTGAACTAGAAAAAATTGAAAATACTGTTAAGTCAGATAATCCAATGGATGTAGCAGAAGTCGGATTAGACTCTTGTTTAGTTACCTCATTAGAGCTTGATACTACAACAGAATTGCAAAATCAACTATATGAGACTGAAAAACTATTACCAGGTTACCAAATGCAAACTGTACATGTATTAAGTGGAGAAGGCAGTTTGGGATACCTGATTCTTAGCAAGGGCGAGCAGTTCATGCTTTGCTTGGTAGACGGTACTGAAGGTTATAGAATCATCGGTGCTACACCTATACCAAGCCTTAAGAAGGATGAATACTTTGTTGATTTGTGTGAGTCAAGCTGCAAAGGTGATTTCCTTACATTTGGAGTGGCCAAGGAAAAAAGTGATAATGCCGTAAGAACATTAAGGGCTTGGAGAGTAAATTATGAGAAAAGGGTCATTGAGCAAATAAATCCCACTGCGGTTGATTGTAACAGTTCCTATTTTACAGACTACGATTAAAAACAACTATAGTACAACAACACCTTTACGGTAGCTGCGCCACTGCAAAGCCCAGTCCGTTAGCTATAAAATAAAAAATGAAAATTTGGTATTTATGGATTTTGATATTGCTGGTTTCGTGTAGTGAACCTGAAATACTAAAAGAAGTTAACTGGAACGAAAACTGTATTTCTTGGGAAGTATTAGACGGGGGCGCAACTACTTCATTCAAGTGGCTAATTAAATACTCTGAAGGTGGGGAAAATAGGAAAGATTTGATTTTTGAATCTTACTCTTCCCCATACATATCTGATATAGAGGTTTATAAAGATGAACTACTTATCCTTTGCCCAAATATCAGAAATAAGGTTAATGATACTATCACAATCAATCTCAAGGACATAAATAAGTACATCGACGAGCCAATTGTCTACGAGCAGGATATTCTCAAAAGAAAAAACGAATACTATAAAGAGCCAAGCTTTGTAAAAAAAGACAGGGAATATGCGGTAGCTAACGGCCTTTTATAAAAAATCTATAGCTAAAACGTGTAAACGCCAGCATCGGCCGACGACCTCGACGCCGCTTCCACAAGACCGTTACCTTTAATGCCTATTAAGAATGAAAAGCATACTTTTAGCTTTAGCCTTGTTCCTTTCCCTCAACTGCTACGCTATAAAGCCTGTCAGGGAATATGTAGCCACGCCAGACAGCCTGGGGATGAACTATAATCAGCGGGTGGTAAGGACTCCAGACGGCTATGACATAAACACGTGGCTTATAAGGCCACCAACGTCCAAAGACAACAAGACCACATTGGTGCTATCCTATGCTGACGGGGGCAACATGTCCTACTGGCTCCACCACATAAAGGCGCTAACAGAGAGCGGATACACCGTGGTAGCCTTCGACTACAGGGGTTTCGGGAAAAGCTCTGACTTTGGGATTAACCAGCTAAACCTTTACTACAACGAGTTTGCCACCGACCTTCAAACCGTGCTGAGGTGGACGAAAGACAACATAAAAGGACATAAAACAGGGGTTCTGGCTTTCTCCATGGGAACCATCGTCGCCTCACTTGCCCTGCAACACGAAAAGGTTGATTTCCTGATTGCAGAAGGATATGTCTATGACCCTCAGGCTTACGTGGCTAAGGTAAAGGCATCGAGAGGAAGAGACATCGTACTGCCAAAGGGCGCCGAAAATTACACCGCGAAGCTAAAGGGAATAAAGTGCGACATGCTCCTTGTGGCAGGAGAGAAGGACGAGTTCACCACGGTAGAGGACAGCGGGAAGATTGTTCAGTTAAGAAGGAACAGGGAATTGTTGAAGCACAGCGGTAAGCATACAGAAGGTTTCATGGCAATGACTAAAGCCAGCTTCGGAGACCTGTATGTGAAGGAACTCCTTAGGTTCACACAAAAGCAAAAGCACTAAAGGTAACCACGCCTATACGGCAGCTATGCCGCCGTAAAGGCCAGTGCGTTATAACACATTAGTAATAAATTGAAGAAGAAAGAAATTAAGATTATAGTAGTATTCATTTCTTTATTTTCCGTCTTTTTCATTGCATTACCTTATTGGGTATGGAAGGAAGAAGGCAACATTGCCGTCAAAGAAGAAGAGCTAGTTGAAATAAGGGGTCATGTAGATAGCTTAATAGAAGCAACAACGGCTGGAAGGCATAGTGAGCCGATAATGTATCTTACGCTTAAAGAGTATCAAACAACATTTAGGATAGCAAACAATTCTTATGGTGCCATAAACCCTTCACAAGTAGTTAGTCAACTTAGAAACGAAGCAAAGGTCGAACTGAAAGTAAAAGATTCGGAATTGCAAAGAAGCACTTCAAGCAGTACACTGGACAACATATTAAACTTCTTTCTTAAATGGAGAAAGCAACCACAGGTATATGGACTTCAGACAAAAGACCATACCTTATTAAGCTTGGAAGAAGCGAATGTGCAGGAGAATGAACACAACTTCGAAAACGTTAAGTGGGGCATTGTACTGGTTTTACTTGTAACTGGCAGGTTTGTGTGGGCTGCCATAAGTGAAAAGAAGAATAAAGATGTTATAACCACGCCTAAACGTTAGCTACGCCACCGTTTAGTCCAGTAAGTTGGTGGTAATATCAAAAGAGAATCTATTCAATACTCAATCAAGGCATGATAATGAAAGCCATCATAGTTGCAGTTATTTTCCTTTTAACTTTTACAAAGGCTTTCAGCCAGGGCAACTTAAATATAGTCACCGTTGACATAGGGAATTTCTGGCAAGCCTATGACAGCATAACGGCAACGGAAGACAGCGCCAGCCAGTATGGGTATATAAATAAACTGTTCATAGAAAAAGGCTCGCCAGGCCTCAGGGCTATCATGAAGGTCAAAGGCTACACCGCCAAATCCTACGTTGATGCCATAAACCAATACCCGCTGTTCTGGAATTCCATCAGGGAAAATACACTCAAGGCAAACAGCTTCGCCAAAGAAATTGAAACAGAGGTCAGTAAACTAAGGGTAATTTATCCTGACTTGAAGCCTGCAAGTATTTTTTTTACCATCGGGGCACTGGAGACTGGCGGCACTTTCTTGGAAGATAAGGTGCTTATAGGAAGTGAAATTGCTTTGGCTGATAGAAATGTGGTCACAAGGGAGTTTCCTAGTACATCAGGAAATCTCACCTCCCATTTTAAAAGCGACCCAATAGATATTGTTGTTTTCACAAATATCCATGAGTACGTCCACACACAGCAAAAAACTACAGAAAGGACAAATCTACTAGCGCAAACCGTTTTTGAAGGAGTGGCTGAATTTGTGGCTGTTACTGCCACAGGGCTAACATCTACGTTGCCTGCGATAAGCTATGGAAAGGAAAACGAAGACAGGGTCAGAGAAAGGTTCTCTGAAGAAATGCACAACCTGCACACAGGCTTTTGGTTCTACAACAACAACAGTAACGAATTTAACACCAGAGACCTGGGGTATTATGTTGGGTTTGCTATTTGTGAGAAATACTATCAGCAGGCCCACGATAAAAAGCTTGCTCTCAAGGAAATGATTGAGTTGGATTACGGCATTGAAACAGAGTTAAGCAGGTTCGTTGACAGGTCAGGCTACTTTACTAGTTCAGTGGCAGAACTTGAAAAGAAGTTTGAAAAGAGTAGACCAACCGTAACCAGAATTTCACAGTTCAAAAGCAAGGACAGGAAAGTGAGTCCAAGCCTTACCACCATCACTGTTGAGTTCTCAACCGAAATGGATGACCGTCACAGGAACTTCGAGCTTGGTCCCTTGGGAATGGGCAATATAATGCGAGTTAAAAAATTCAATGGATTCTCACAGGATAAAAAATCAGTCTCTTTTGAGGTAGAGCTTAAGCCTAACCATCATTATCAATTAGTAATAGGGAGTAATTTTAGAAGCAAAAACGGAATAGCGCTAAAACCTTATCTAATTGACTTTACCACATCCAGTAAATAATACTCCCGCTAACCACACCTATAGTGCATTAAAACGCACTATAGCACAGACGTTGTACCTAATTTTAGAAATGAACATATTCCCATTAAAGAATCAAGGATTCAGATTAATCGAATCACAAGCAGAAACATTGAATCTATTGATGCGGAGAACTGAAAAATCTGAAAGTTTAACCTCCCAAGTTACCGACAAGTCATTCCGCGGAATGATTAGTGGAAATAAATTCAAGATAATTTCTTCGGCATTTGGAAGAGGGGCTTTCTGTGTTTTGACAGGAGAAATAAATACTAATGAAGGACATGTGAAGGTTGAAATCCATAAAGTTTTTAAAGTTTTGTTGAGCATAATTCTTTGCTTTCCAATAATCGCAGTAGCTTCAATGGCAGTTAGCCGAGCAGAAGATTTCTCAGCCAACTTTATTTTAACTGCTGTATTACAAGTATTGATGATAAGATATGCTTTTATTGGAATCGCATTTAAGTTTCTATCCAATTCAAGTCTGAATAGATTACGTGATGTTTTAGATTTGGAGTGGATAAAAAACTAGGTACAACAACAGTTAAACGCCATCTCCAGCCGACGGCTGTCGCAGCCGTTTAGCCTAGACGTTGTGCTACAATTCAAATTTAAAAACAATGGATTTAGAAGCATTCGAAAAAAAACATAAACTCACATGATTCTAGTTTATCGGAAATGCTTTCGGCTGTTCTTGAAATTGAGATTGAAAACCAGGCTTTATTAAAAACTCTGTAAATGAACCAAGCGATTTTGTTTGAGAAATATGACCCAAGTAAAACAGCTAGTGAGTATGAGCAAGAGTTCATGGAAAAAGTTAATGGCTTGAAGAATGAAAAGCTTGCTTCTGTAGTAAATAGAATTTCTAAAAAGTAAACTCCTATTCAAGAACTACTTTGATGGGCCTTAAAACTTCTCAATTATCAATTATTTGGCTTATTGGAAACTTAGTCTTAGCTGGCAAATACTTCTTCGATAAAGCAAGCTTAGAATGCGAACCTTGTTTACCAAACACTTTCTGCCCACCTTGTCAAACGGATTACATGGCTGCATTTCCATGGGTAATTGCCTTCTTTAACATAATTGTATTAGGCTTTTGGCTATTAAAAGGAAGAAAATCGCAGCACAACAACACCTAAACGCCAGTCTTCGGCCGACGGCCTCGCCCGCCGTTTAGCCTAACCGTTGGCAATAATTAATGAGTAAGAAAGAAGAGAAAATGAAGAGATTCTTAAATGAAGGGCATTTGGCACTACTCGTTGGCATATCTGCATTTACTTACTTTCTCTACATAGGATTAAATAGAGAGAGTATAACCTCTCCAAAGGACTTGGTTGAGATAGAAGGGGCCTATGAAAAACACTCATTCAAGGATAACACAGGTTTTAAGAATTTCACTCACGAATATTACATCTGGACTGACAATCATAGAAATACCTTTCAAATTAAGGCCGACTACTTGAATATTTTTAACAGAAAGAACTTTTTGAGTAATATTAATCTAGGAGACAAGATAAAATTTACTATTCCAAGCAAATCAGTTGAGAGTCTTGATTCAAAAAAGAATATTCAAGTTACCTCAATCGAAGTGGAAGGAAATACTTACTTAGACAAAAATAAAGTTCTTGAAATTGAGAGAGATATTGCGTCTTCGAAAGATGACTATTTTATTGGAGCTGGTTTCCTAATTGCTGGTCTATTCGGTTACTTAAGAAAAAGAAAATAACTCTTGCCAACATTGTGCATAAGCCATGCTACGGCCGACGTCCTTGGCACCTTGTTTTCACCAAGGCAAATGATGTTTGAAGAATGAAAATAGGTAATTGTAGACATTGAGAACTATACTGTTGTTCCTTCCTTACCTTCTTGTTCCACTGACCACCTACCTGGTGATTGGTAAAACGAACCTCCCTAAGACTGGGGTTACTTACTTGGTTTACCTTGTGTTCTTTCTGCCTTATCCCTTTCTTACATTTGAAGTAGATGAATACCTGAATCCCCAAACAACAGACTTAAGCTGTGGTATGCCTCAGTTTGCATGGGCATTATTCAATTGGATTGTTGTGATACCAACTTTATTTATTCTTCAGGCATTAGTAAACCGAATACTGGTAAAGTCTTCTAGTTGAGAACTCTGTCACATAAGACACCTAAAAGGCAGCCCTACTCCCCGAAAAGGCTGTCTATGTCAAGGCTGTCCACGAAGGCCGTGTCCAAGGAATCACTGAGAAACTCCGCAATCTTCCTGCTCCGCTCTTCCACTTTATTCCGCTCCACATAAACCTCTTCGAGTACCATCGCCTGTACCCAAAGGGGATAACCCTTTTCTGGTTCGCCCTCTCTTCTGTGTTCCTTATCCCTTGACTTTAAAGAGATGATGTTGAGGTATAGTTCAAACATGTCAAGTGTGTAGCCGTGGTTCCTGCTCCATAGCACAATTTCATCGTACTCGCTGTCTGTTAAATATTCTTCGTTGCTTGGTGTCATGGTGTATTTTTTATTTTTATACCAGTTATACACCAGAAAACCTTTTTGTTTTATCTACGGATGAAATGAGTAGAGTTTCTTTTTTTAATCTATTCCACGCCTGATTTATTTTTTATAGGTGGCAGATTTGGGGGCCTTGCTGAAGGTCATATTTTTATTATTGTCAATATTGTTCGTGTCGTTATTTTCCTGATAAGGTTCTTAAAAGCACCATAAAATGGATTGATACTCAGCTTTTATATAGTTGAGGAAATAAAATGAGGGAAAGAAGAAGTAAGATTCAGGTATATAGCTATATTGAACATTAAAGCAGCTTTGATAACTGAGGATAAACTAGCACATAGCCACTTAATCCAAGGCTTGTTAAGGCTGGTGATACCTTTAACCAAAGTACCAATAAACTGAGTTACTCCATATATACAATATTAGTGCGTTATTATATGAAACAATCTCAACCATATAAAAGAATTATTAGACCTTTTTCACTGCCCGACCTTTATACCATTGGATACAATTCCCAATCAAATTATATAGCAGACGATAGGTATGCAAGTGACAGGTTTGAGATAATAAGGGCTTACCATATCTTAGAAAAAGATGTAGTACACCTTTTTGAATTTATTGAACCATCAGATGCAAACCTTAGGACTTACTCCTATCGGGTGTATAAATTATTCTTAAGGGCAGCAACGGAGTTTGAATTGAATTCTAAGAAGATACTTAGTGCCAACGGTTACGCAAGAACAGGTAATTGGAACGTGACAGACTATTACAAAATCAATGCTGCAACTCGTCTTAGCGAGTATAGACTATTCATAAACATTTGGGGTAATGGGAAAAAAGAAATAAATCCTTTCTCAGAATGGGCTGCTGGACATTCTTTATCCTGGTATCAGGATTATAACTCAGTTAAGCACAATAGGCACGATGAATTTGCAAGGGCGTCTTTAGGAAATCTTTTAAATGCGCTTGGAGCAGTATTTTCAGTGGTTTTTGCTCAATTTCATAATTTTATTTTTACGCAATATCAGCCGAACATGGGGTTCCATTCTGACGATGACACTAATGAGCTATCGTCTGAAAATACATTGTTTAGCATCATTTTACCTCAATCTTGGACTGAGCAAGAAATGTATAACTTCGACTGGAGTGCTTTAAGGACGGATGCTGCTCCTTTTCAAGATTATGCTTTTTAAGACGAAAGCACAACAGTGTGTTTTTGAAATTGTGGTTGGAGATAACCATTCAACTATAAATCACTCTTTTCCTTTTGTGGTTTAATTAATTATTGTATTTAAATGCAAGAACTTCTTAAACTCATAATGTTACGTGGCATTTAAAGGATTAATTTGGAAGGAATCATAAATAATCGATTAGTTAAACTAGTAGAATACAGTACAGAAAATAACTGGTCAGACCAACTCCCTAATAAGGACTGGCTCTGTATTCTTGTGGCAAATGACATGCCCAGAAGATACATTGACGAGGTGATTTCAAAGATAATAGCCAAAGATGTCGGATATGTTTGCGCCATTGGAAATCAAGCAGAATTGGCGCATGATTTAGTGGACGAGGAAATTAGTTTTAGATATGCAGAAATTGAGAAAACTTACTTGCCCAATCACACAATTGTAACGACTTGGCACAACGACTATGAAGACGGCATCTGGTTCGCTTTGTTAGCTGCGGATTCTGAAGAATTTAAAATTAAAGAAGTAGTAATATTTGCTATGATTGATGGACATGAAACTAAAAGAGTAAAAGCATGTCTTGAGAAAAAAAAAATGAAGAGTCAGATATAGGATAAGAAAAAAGCCGCGTAACAACAGCTTGACGCCAGCTTAGGTAGTCATACTTGCCAGTGTTTTACACTAGACGATTTGCAAAATTTAAGAAAATGAATCAAACATCTTTATTGTTAGGTGCTGGATTTTCCGTAAACCAAGGTTATCCTACAGCAAATCAGTTAAACAGAGAACTTGTAAACCTGCATCCCGAAGACTTTTGGATTTATACTGATGGAACTGTTTTATTTAAAAGCAGAGATGAAGAAGACCCTTGTTGGTATGACAGCTATGCGAAAGGAAAATATTTTATTACAAGGTTGATAGGTTTTTACGTAGAGTTGACAAAAAAAAAATTCAACTATGAAGAGTTCTATGATTTTTACAATGAAATATATAGAGAAGAAAAAGAGGTAAAGGAGTTTGATGCTTTTTGTGATTCATTCAGGGAAGAGTTCCATTCAGATACAGACAACCTTAATTTACTAAGTCTAACAAACAAAATCTTTAACCAACTGATTACCCATTTTTTAGTTGATAGAGATGGGAATAGATTTTACAAACCTGTACATCTGTGCAAGCCAATTTATCCTGGTTATACAGGATTCTTAGATTGCCTAGAATATTGGGGAACCGATGACGCTGTTCACATCCACACATTAAACCATGACATCTTCTTTGAAATATTTGATAGTTCAGATTGGCTCCAGGGTAACCTTTGCGATGGCTTCGAAGAACTTGGGTCTCCTTATTTTGGGGATTTCCAGGAAGGATATAAAGTGAGATTACCTTATTTTACAAATGAGTACAAAGGAAAATACAGGCTATACAAACTTCATGGCAGTGTAGACCAATATCCTTTCCACATACAAGATTATGGGATTGAGACTTATATAAAAATCAAATACGGGGTAGGGAATAATAGTTTGTACAAGGAAATCAACAAAGATGGAGAACCAGCATATTTAAATGATTGGATAAATTATCACTCTGATTTCCTCTCAGGTACAACATCAAAGATATTGAGATATAGAGAGCCTTGGTATTATGAAAAGGTTTTTACTCACTTCGAGAACAATCTTGAAGTTTCGGAACGATTGATAACAATAGGTTATGGATGTGGTGATTCAGAAGTGAATAATTTAATTGAACAAAAGTTTGACTTCAATAACAAACCAGTTTACGTGGTTGACCCTTATCCTTCTAAACGGACAGCAGAATTCATTGAACGATTTAATGGAAAGCTAGTTGAGAAAAGCCCCGAAGAAATTAATATCTCAGATTTTCAATAAGTGCAAAAAAGCAAGTGCAGAGAAGTGTCTAACCACAAGCTTTATCGGACTCCCTGGCACCGTCAATTTGCGTCTATTATATAATGAACATGAAAGAAGCCGTTGATGATGATTTTGGTAACAATGTTTACCAGAGTTTTATGGACTTGTTCTTTACTCCAGAAATAACCCGAAGGAAGGAACTCAATATTTTAGGTAATGAGTTTGCGTTGCAAGCCGCCCAGGCTGTCTTTTTTCCTGATGGAAGGCAAAATTTGGTGAGGTTGAATAATGAAGTATCTGCTGAAGTAAAGTTAAAACCTGGGGTTAACAAAAGTATAGACAACTTTTGGCCATTTACGAGTGATGTAGAGCATGTTCGTCTTAACGAAGAGCAATTTAAAAACTGCGGTCATGCAACTTTGATTCTATTCCGAGATGGTTATCAGCTTTCATTTGACTTCCAATATAATAAGCATATCTGCGCTGAGCATTTAATCGTTGCAGAAGAATTTCTGAAGACAAGTAAGTATGCCCTTGAAAATGATTACTTATCAGCATTTATTGACAATTCATTCAGTACAATTGAACTGTTAGCTAAAACTAATTTACTTGTTGAAGCAAATCAACATATCAAGATTAAGTCAGACCATAGAGGTATCAAATCTGCATTCAACCTCAGGTTCAAGAATTCGGAATCAGAATTTGAGATTAATAGAAGAAGATTATTTAATAAGTTGTCTCAGTTAAGAAACAAAGCACGTTACTTAGAAGGAGAAATCAATATCTGCAATCAAGATGCTTTTTCGATATACAATACTTTGAAAGATATGTTTGATGATTTGAATTTGTATGTAAAAAGTAACAACAGCTAAAAGGCGTTAATGCGATTATGTGTGTTTTTATTAATTGTGTATTATAAGCAAAATCACTGCCCATGTTAAATGATGCATATCAAATATAACGTACCTATCTTTACACCCATTAACAAAATTAAAACACAATGAGAGAATTAGTAAAGTCCGAGATAGACAAATTACAGATGTCCATCATCCGCTCGGCAACCAATGTGGAAGAGGTACAGGCTGTACTGGGAATCTTTGCTCAGATGCGTGAATTGACCAACCAATTACCAGAAGGAACGACTAAGGCCAAAGGTGCTAAAAGGGGGAGAAAGGCAGGTTTTAAAAATAAAGAACAGCAGGAGGGATAGTCCACTAAAGAGTCAAACAATCCGTCTGTTATAAAGGGATGCTGATGCCGCTATTTTGGTATGGGCATCCCTTTTATTCTTCTCATTCTGATGTTCAGCATACTGGCGTAGAACCCATATTAGCCCCCAAGACGCCAGCACCGCTACAATTGCCAGCATCACTGACACTCTTAGCCTGACTGCGCTGGGGAAAACCTGACGAACCATCCAGCGGTTCATAAAGACCAGGAATGCGATGGCAAGGAAGATTGTGATTAGGAAAATATTTGGAAACATTGTGTTCTAAATACCGAATAATCTGAGAAATAAGGTGGGTATATCCTATTTATCACAACTTCAACAAAATGTGGTATCTATAAATCTGATGTGATAACCCTGAATGTTAGGTTAAATCTTGCCTGCTTTACCTTGCTTTCCTTAGGTACGGAATGCTGCCATCGGTGCTGCGTCTCTCCGCCCATGACCAAAAGCGTACCGTGGCTAAAGGGCATTTCTATCTTCTCATTGTTATCATCAATTCTTCGGAGCTGGAACTTGCGTGTGGCCCCAAAATTAACGGAACCGATAATTGGGTTCTTACCTAAGGACTTCTCCGCATCCGTATGCCAGTTGATATAGTCCTGCCCATCCCTGTACCAGTTCATTAGCACGCTATTGAAGTTTACCTGTGTTATCTTGTCAATTTGGTTTTTTAATGTGCAGCAATCCTTTGTTCCACGGCTTTGGCTGTAAGGTAAGTCCAGAGTATATACAGGGCTTGTCACTGTATCCGTACCATGCTGAATAACAAGGCAGAAACAACTGCTTGCAGTACCAAGTTAAACCGTATTGGTGACCTCCCTTGGAATGTGATAATTAATTTCAAACTCATGTGAAAATATATTTATATTAAAATATTTTTTTTATTATATAATATCTATAATTTGTATTATAATATTATATTTATGAAAATAAATCTTTTATATAATAATTATTTAATAATGACAAAGAAAACTATCTACCAAGCTGTAACATCACTCGAGCCCTTTCTTATCTCTGAATATCTGGATTTTGGAAAAGCTGCTAAAAATCCGTGCCTTTTTTTTATAGAGAAGAAGTTCTCAAGAACGCATACTACTAGCTACAGTGGAAATAAGTATGATATTTTTGATTACAGATTCTTGAATAAGGAGGGTGATGAATACATATTAAAGAATAACGATTGGACAGTTGAAGAAATAGGCAAAGGATTTTTTGATGGACAAGGAGAAAATATGTTTGGTATATCTACCTGGTCTGATTGGAACAAATATTTGATTTCAGACCCAAATGGAGAGTTAAGAAATGTCGGCTTTTCATTGCCAAAGCTAGCATTCAAACATTTTAATAAATTTAGTGAATTTGGTAGTTGGCAAGAGTACGATATACATAATCAGATAGATAATATTTTAGATAAGTAAATTTAATCAGTCTTTAACTCAAGGCTTCCTTCTGTTTTTATCTTGGTGCTACTTCAATACGCATATTAGTGAAAAACTTTTTTGATGGAACGGTTGACTCGAGCTATGGAAATTCATATAAAAAGCATACGGCCTTTATAAAATATAAAATTTTTGCAGAAGAATTATTAAATAATAAAACGCACTAATATGGGATATGCATCATTTGCTGTAGCCGCATTTATCATGATAATGTTTAGAAGCGGTGGGGGAAACAACACGTCAAACAATGATGAAAAAGGGTATCTACTGCTAGTAGGTGTGTTTTTTGTAATTTGGTTAGTTTGTTTTTTTGTGATGTCAATTTTATGGCTTAACGTCACTGGAAGCGGACAAACTGATTATTATAGAATGTAGAAGGGTAAAGGAATCTATTGCTCTTTCACCGAATGCTGAAAGGAAGATAGCTTGGCTAAGTATTGAAGTAATAAGGTTTCCGATAATACATTATCATCTTTTTTATAAGATAAACTATCATTTAGACATAACATGGAATTATTAAAATTTAAGGGGAATATGGGTAGTATTGGGTTTGCAGACGACTTATTTGGCAAGAGGATTCACTTAGTCTGCCCCGCTGCTATAGGTTTGTCAACCTGCGGTGCTTTCGTACAGATGGATGGAGGACTAAACTCAGAAGAAGCTGAAAAGGGAGTTAGTACTGTAAATCAGATGAATGAAACGGGCACCTTTTACCCTAAAATGTATATGACCGTGCTTCCTTTAAGCCAGTTTGGGGAAAGGGATGATTTCGGGAATATAGGATTGATGAAGAAGCATATAGAGGATGCATTTGAAGCAAACGAAAAGTATCTTAAATCAGCAGAACTGATATTTGACTTGCAAGATATGGGGGGCTTTGATAGTGATACCGCCTTGGCTGCCTTAATTGAAGTTTCTAATTTAAAATCAAATCTACGGTTTACTAAGAAAGTTTATTTTTTAAACTAATATCAGAAATCCAGTCAAACATGTAATAAGGTACTAACCTAAAGTCGGTTAGTTATAAAGTGCTATAAATTGATAAAGAATTCAATTTGCTTAACTTCTTTACATCTTTTAGCTTCTGCTTCCTTGTAATGAGGTAAACAACAACATTTTTCCTAATCTTTCAACTTTAACATAACTCGCCCAAAAGTATAGGTGAATGGCAAACTAGATGGGGGTTCCTGGCTCAATCTTTTTTGTATGAAAAGCTGACCAATAATGGAATATAAGATTTTAGAAGGCACCTACGAGCATATAGACGAGGTGGTTAATTTGTGGGGAAAGTCTATGGAGTTCCACCAAGGATTAGACCAGGAATTCTTCGCAGAAGTGGGTGATAAGGAATCTTATTTTACAATGAAAGTTGTAGACTATATCGATTCCTCAAGCTCGACACTTATCGTGCTTCTTGTTCAGGGCGTAGTTGCTGGTTTTGTCCTCGCTGATATTGAAACCAACCGCTCCATATACAACTCTACCAAGTACTGCAACATAGAAGATATCATGGTTGATGAATCCGTTGGTGGTAGGGGATATGGGAAGATGCTCATGAACAGAGCAATGGAATGGGGTAAGAATAATGGGGCAGAGAAAGCCAAGCTCTTTGTGCATGCTGATAACCCAAAGGCCATAGCATTATATCAGAACTTAGGCTTTCAAAGCAAACTCTTCAATATGGAGATGACATTGGAGAGGCTTCCTTATACTGAACAGCAACTAGGCACCACCAAGAAGGACAAGACAAAAACGTTGATTAGTTCCGAGCAGCTTGAAAGGCTGTTACCTCTGGCATGTGAATGGGCAGAGCAGCAGGAGAAGTTTATCCTAGAAAACGGGGTGCCGCTGGATAGGGAGTACAAAAACTTTGCTTCGTCAATTGGGGTGCAAGACATCGGGAGAGTAAGACTCCTGAAGGTTGATGAAATACCTGCACCAAAAAATCCACAGCTTAAGTCAGCAGCTGAAGTATTGGGGCTTATAGGTAAATATACTTTGGCAATAACATACAGGCACGGTATCTATGTAAGGGCAGACCACTGGTATGATAAGAAACTGGTGGTGCATGAACTCTGCCATACTATGCAGTATGAAAGACTGGGTGGAATCCAGCCATTCCTAGAGCAATACCTTTCTGAGTGTTTATCGGAAGGTTACACTAACAGTAAGTTGGAGCAGGAGGCTGTAATTATGGAAAGGCTAATATCTAAACACTTCTAATATCTAAGTTCATACTACATGTTTTTGTTAAATCTTAGAAAGCAATCTCAAAGCTGAAATGGAATATACAATACTACCTGTTGAATCAATACAGGAGAGAGACGTGGATATGCTTCTTCTTGAGGAACTATCCACTGACGACTCCTTCTGTGAATGGTTTATTCAAGAGCTTGGTTTGCCGAAACTTACAAAGTCCAAAGGTGCATGGAGAAGCATCTCTGCTTTCGGGCTAGGAGAGACAGACATTCTCTTTTCCTATGAGTCTTCTGAATCAACTATCTACATTCTTATAGAAAACAAGCTTGACGCCAACTTCCAGGATAACCAGCACGGTAGATACAGGGAGAGAGCCGCTAAGTATATAGATAATGACAATTGCCAAGAGGCGTTCTGTGTGTTGGTTGCACCGCAACTGTATTGTGAAAACCAGGGTGATTTTAATTCTTTCATATCTTATGAGCAAATAGCCAATTGGTTTGAAGAGGGAAATACAAAACGGAGCCTTTTCAAAAGTAAGCTGCTAAAAATTGCAGTAGAGAAACTCAGGAGAGGGTATCAGCCATTAAACTCCGAGCCAGTGCAGAAGTTCTGGCATGCCTACTGGTCATACAGGGAGGCTGCTTACCCTAGCCTTAAGATGAAAGAACCTAGCATCGTTCCCCATAACAGCGACTGGCCAATGCTTTATAGTGAAGGTTTGAACGGGGTTATTTTTTACCACAAGCTGAGGCAGGGCAATGTGGATGCAACATTCAACGGTTTCCCAGATGGGTTTGAAGCAAGGCTCAGTGATAATCTGCCTCAAGGTGCTCGTCTGGTCAGGCACAGTAAGAGTTTTTCAATAAGGATTTTCTCAGGCGTGGTTGATAGAACAAAAGATTTTGATACCCAAGTTGATTTAGTGGAGAACGGATTCAGGAACTTGGTAAAGTTGAGGGATTGGATAACACTAAATGGATTCGTTAAAGATGTCTAATAAATATTTGTCACAATTTACAACTGGCAGCAAGTAAAAGTACATTTCATGTATTGCTAATATTGTTTGTGTTGTTATAGAGTGTGCCTCTCTTCCCAATTTTTTTTCCAATTCCCGCTCTTACTGTTTTAATAGATTATGAGTGTAATGGTTATTTATAATTAAAAAAACATATATTTGGTTTTTTACATTTAAAGATTGTGTTTATCTATTGCATTAAAATTATAAAAATATGTCTGTTGCTTTCAAAGTATTAAAAGATTCTAGTCAGAATTTAACGTTGAAAAAGATAATGTTATCTTTTGCTTTACTGCTTTTTTCTAATTCTTTATTATTCGGACAAGAGTTATACTCAGATTCCCTTGCGCCTTCAACATATGAAGATGATAATTCAACAGAAAACTCTTTAGGTGGCACACGGTATTCAGAAATAACAAAGATAATAAATACTGAAAGGCTAAACATCCGTGAGGGAGTAGGAACTAAATATAATGTAGTTGGGGAAGCTATTTCGGGAGATGTCGTGAGAGTTATTGAAGAATATAAAAAGTGGTCATTAATTGAAACAGGAAATGGTATTAGGGGATATGTTGCAAATAAATTCCTCTATGACAATTTAGATAATTTACCAGTCAATAGTCAGGAATCTAATCTTGCAACGAATTCAGAGGCGGAAAATGTACCGTATATCGGATACATAATCATAGCTGTTCTTGGTATAATTGTTATTGGAGGTATAATGAAGTTAAGTGGGGGCGGAGTGAAGGAAGAGAATAGGGAAACTTCACTTCCAAAGAAAGAAATCAGGGAAAAACAAATTAAAAAACAAAAGCTGGATAATTACGGGTGTTCAGAGTGTGGTGTATTCATTAAAAAAGATACACGCCCAAGTTCGTGGGGTTGTTCCTCAGGGAAGAGTCACCGTTGGAATAAATTGGGAGAAACAGGTGATGATGCATATTCATGCTCTAGCTGTGGTGGGGTCGTGTATAGTAGTAGTCGCCCAAGTTCGTGGGGTTGTTCCTCAGGGAATAGTCATCGCTGGGCGAAACTATAATATTCTGTTACTAAGTACTTACCTTGATGTGTTTTGTTTATTATTGTCAGTAATAAACTTACTTCTGTAAAAAAAATGTTTAAGCTTATACATTAATTAAAAACATAATGAGAGAACTAGTAAAAGGTAAGATTGACCAGATGCAGATGGATATAATACGCCAAGCTGCAAACGTAGAAGAGGTACAGTCTGTACTTGGTATATTTGCCCAGATGCGTGAGTTGATTAACCAGTTACCAGAAGGAAACACTAAGGCCAAAGGTGCTAAAAGAGGTAGAAAACCGAAGACCCAACAGGAGGGATAGTCCACTAAAGAGTTAAACAGTCTGTCTGTCTTAAAGGGATGTTAGTGCCACTTTGATAGGGGCATCGGCATCCCTTTCTCTTTTTACATCCTGGTGAAGAACATACATACGCAGCATCCACATCAGCCCCCAGGACGCCAGTACCGCAACAATGGCCAGCATTACGGACACCTTAAGCCTGACTGGGCTAGGGAATCCCTGATGAACCATCCAGCGGTTCATGTAAACGAGGAAGACAATGGAGGCAATGGCAAGTACCGTTGTAAACGAGGCTTGAGTCATGGTGTCTATTTATGCAGTTAACATGAAACACAACCAGGCAAAGGCGTAAAACCACACAACAAGGGTTATAAGGCAGATTAATCCAAAAACTACATTCATGGAAAGCGTGCCCAGTTGGCTTTTCATCCTCTTATAAACAGTAAACAAGATAATGGGAAGAAGCACCAGAATAAGGATGAAGAGCTGAATCATGGTTACGGATTAATTTGCCGCAATGTACACAGCCCCTGCATTTGCATAAGAGTTGCAAGAAGAGGCTAAGATAGGGCACCCCTCCTGTAAGTGTCATTCGAAATTAAGGTGTGGCAGGAATTGTCAAGGTTTGCGGCCAGAGGCAATAGTATTTATAAATGTGTTGGGCTAAATGAAAATTCTTAAAACACGTATGGTATCGCAGGAGGTTATCATTTACATAAATCTCCTGCGATACCATATATGTTAATCTAAACGCTCTACAGAACTCCTAAGTCTTTCGCTGGTAGTTTTAGCATAGACCATAGTTGTTTTTATGTCTTGGTGTCCTAACAAATTCTTTACCTCAAATATATCACTGTTGGTCTGGATTAAATTGCATGCAAAGGTATGTCGAGAATTATGATAGGTTATATGCTTATATATTTCTGCGCTTTCCACCCACTTGCTAATGATAACATTAGATTGGCTATATGTTAAACCTTCAAAGATTCTTTCATTTGGTTTTTTTGATAGCTCATTTTTAATCAGGTTATAAGCTTTTTGATTTAATGGTATAACCAATGGTTCTTTAGTTTTTTCCATTTTAAAAGAACATGCGTACTTACTACCGTCAATAGAATAAATGTTGCTTCTTTTCAATTTTAAAATATCTCCAAATCGAAATCCTGTATAACAACTGAATAAAAAAGCTCGCTTTAGAACACCATGTTCACCTAAAGGTTGATTCTCAAGTCTTTTTATTTCGTCCAATGTTAAGAAACTACGTTGAGGCTGAATATATTTTCTCTTTAATTTTAAAGAGTATATTGGATTTTTTGCAATTATTTCTTCTTCAATGGATGCATTGATTACAATTGAAAGCTTTTCAAAGTAAGCTACAGCAGTGTTATTACTAAGAGGCATTTTTTTCTTTGACAATGCTTTATCAAATAGATAGTCTTGAAACCTTGACACTAATTCTTTATTCAAGTCCTGAAAAGATATCTTTTTAAATCCTATGAATTTCATAAAGTGATTATAAGAAGAGATGTATTGACTACTTGAATCCTTTTTTCTTTCAGCTATACATTTGAAATAATCAGTAAAATCAGAATTTAATGTGTAGGTGGAAGTAGAGTGGAAGGAGTAAGGGTTATTTCCTTTCTTAATTTGTGTAACTATCTCAATAGCTTGTTTTTTAACTGCTTCATTGGCTTTGATAACCATAGGGTTATTGTTTGGTGGATAAAGCTTACCAACGGTAATGTATTCTCTTTTTCCAAATCCATAATAGATATCTACATAAACCTTGGTGAAATTTTTATTTTCTCTTTTTCTTATTTTAACGTTCATCTTTTTAAAAATTATAAGTGGCTATTAAAAACAGAATCCAAATCTGACTCACCTAAGTAACTTCTATGGGTTGGATTCATTAGTGAGTTTTTAAGTTGTTTTGGGTCGTAGTAAATTTTATTACCGTTTCTTATTTGTTTATACTCGGTGGCCTTGTCTCTTAGCGTTTCTTTGGAAATACCTAAAAGGAAAGCTGCTTCTTCCTGGTTTATCAAAGCAGTCTCCCATAAATCCTTCTTAATACTTATAGTCATTTGAAGTTCTTGAAGCTTTAATAAAGTGCATTCATTTTTATTCATTTTAATAGATGTGTTTAATGTTATTATTTGATTTCATCTATTATGGTATTTGAAAATGCATTTGTTTTGTTTCTTAAGTTTCAATTCTCAATAAATTCTCAAATTCTTTTTTTATTAATACAATTCTTTTAGAAAATCTAATTATTGGCATCTCTTTTCTCGCAATCTTTCTTCGAATCGTCTTTTCAGACACCCCATATAGTAAAGCGGCCTCTTTAATTGAGAGGTAGGACTTAGCTGAAATTTCTATTGCTACATAAGGTATTTGAGAGCTTGTCTCAGATTCAGAAGCATAAACCTTTTGATTTTTGATTTTAAGCTTATAAGCTTTTTTGGCACAGCGGTCAGAGCAGTTTTTAGTAACTGTGGTCTTGGCGACAAATGAAACACCACACACATGGCATCTTCGGGTTAGCCTAATATTGCTGCTCATGTCCTTGGACTATTTTAGTCTTTGCTGGTCAGCAATGGACGGGAGTGGACAGGAGTGGACATCATTTCGCATACTACATGGTGTGAATGCAAAAAGGAAGAATTCGTAACAAAATCGTCACAAATTCTTCCTTTAAAAGTGTATTGTATACCGTTGAAATCCTTTAAAATCGTGCTATACGATAAAAAAAAGGCGTTTTTAGAGTGGCTTACTTGCCGATGCAAAACTTGGTGAAGATGTTATCAAGCAAGTCATCTGTCGTGATTTCACCCGTGATCTCCCCTAAATAAAACAAGCACCTTCTGATGTCCGCTGCCAGCCAATCGCTGGTTAGGCCACTGTCTAGACCTTGAATAACTTCCTGTAGCGCATCGTCCGTTTTCTTCAAGCTTTGGAAGTGGCGCAGATTGGTCACGATGGTTCGGTCACCTGTTATAGCTTCATTTGCGTTTACCTGCTCTAAAAGAGTTTGTTGTAACTCTTCCATTCCATCTTTGGTGCCGGCCGAAAGAACTACCAGGTTTTCAAAGCCCGAAAAAGCTTCCAGTTGCTGCAGGGTTGCTAAATCTTTCTTGTTGCCTAATAGAAGGTAAGGCACCTGAGGCAAGTCAAGAGTTTTTAATTCTTCCTGCAGCTGGGCAGGAGAAGTGGAGGAAAGGTCAAAGAGGTACAGAACCAGCGCAGCTTTCCGCAACTGTTCTTTGGTGCGGGCCACGCCAATGGCTTCTACTTTATCCAGTGTTTCGCGTAAACCTGCCGTGTCTATGAACCGGAACCTGATGCCACCAATGTTGGCTTCGTCTTCAATGACATCACGGGTGGTACCAGGTATATCAGAGACAATGGCTTTTTCCTCGTTTAACAAGGCATTAAGAAGGGTTGACTTGCCGGCATTAGGTTTTCCTGCAATCACCGTTGGTACTCCGTTTTTAAGCACGTTCCCCATCTCAAAGGACTGTAAAAGGTCTGAAATAAGACGCTGTAAAGTCGCAATTAGGCGGTGCAACGCTGCTCTGTCAGCAAACTCCACATCTTCTTCGCTGAAATCCAGCTCCAGCTCGATCATAGAGGCAAAATGAATTAGCTGAGCCCTAAGTGCTTTTATTTCCTGAGAAAAACCACCCCGCATCTGCTTCATGGCTACTTGGTGCGTCAGAGCAGAGTCTGAGGCTATTAGATCAGCAACAGCCTCCGCTTGGGCAAGGTCAAACTGCCCGTTGAGGAAGGCACGTTTGGTGAATTCTCCGGGCTCGGCTAAACGGGCACCTTTCTTCAGGAAAAGCTTTAGAAGCTGCTCGGTAATATAAGGAGAACCATGGCAGGAGACTTCCACCACATCTTCTTTGGTGTAAGAAGAAGGGGCTTTAAATAAAGACACCACCACTTCATCCAAGATTTTCTCCCCATCACGTATGGTGCCGAAGTGGAGGGTATGAGAGGGCTGGTTCTGAAGGTTCTTACCTTTGAAAACACCATGCAGGATAGAAATGGCTTCAGGTCCGGAAAGCCGAATGATGGCGATAGCACCATGACCTGCGGCAGTGGCCAACGCCACAATAGTATCTTTAGAAAGAATGGAAGGTATCAATATTATCTATGCCTGAGTAACAAGCTGTTTAGAGGCTATTTTTCCGAAAGATACGCCAAAGCGCGCAGAAAATCTTTAGGTGGTATAAAGCCGGGTACCCGCTCCATTACTTGTTGTTTTTCATTCAGGAAGACAGTGGAAGGGTAACTCATTTGTCCTTTCAAGAGCGCCAGCGCTAATTCATGGGCTTTGTATTTTTCCTGGTACCGGTACGTTTTTCCTTCAATGGTTATGGCCTGCCGTTGTTCAGCATTGAGTTTAACTACATAGAAGTTCTTGTTCAGCAACCTGACAACCTCGGGGTTCTGGTATACCTGCTTGTCCATTTTCTTGCACCATCCGCACCAGTCAGTGTACACGTCTACCATTATTTTTCTGGGCTGCTTTTTACTTTTTTCTAATGCCTGTGCTAACGTAAGCCACTGTAAATCTCCTTTAACAGCTGGAGCATTTGACATAACTGAATGGACGGGCTCTGCAGAAGCAGGTAGTACAACTGAGTTGAACAGTGAATAGATGACAAAAAGAAAAAGAAACATCGAAGGTAAGCTAAAGCTCAGGTAGAAGGAAAAGGTTTTTAAACCCCTATTAAATAGAAGTTTTATATTCTGTTTTATATCAATTCTCTATACGACAAAATAATAATTCTATTGTGCTACCAGAAGGAGTTTGAAATAGATTCTAAACACGCATCCGGACTCATTGAAGCAATACCCTTACAAGGGTGTTTTGAGGCAGTTTTTTAAACCCGCTATAAAACAACTATTCATTTCTAATAGGCTTTACAAGTAACTTCAAGCCAACAAGGGATTTAGGTTGCACTGTGTCATAGAAAAGACTTTTCCTATGACACAGTGCAACCATCCTGCAATACCTTCTAGCTTACTAACCATACAGTTTAGCTTCTTAATTTACCTTCACAAAGATGGGGGTTTCAGAAATTTTTGCAGAGTATGAGCCTTTCACCGGAATCGTCTGGCATTTCATAGTGGCTGCCCCATCTACCAAGGTATACAAGGTAATAGAAGAAACACCAGGTAGAGCCAGGGAGTAGGTGCTGGTTTCTCCAGACATGGTAGGTAGCCAAAGCGCATACATTACATTTTTCTGCCGGGTAGATTTCAGCACCATAGGAGAGGAGCTCACTAACTGCTGCGGAGTGTAATCCCCAAATTCGCGGTGGAACTGGCTGGAATACCAGGCCGCCGTTCTTTTCTCCTTAGGGTACTTCCCGAAGTTACGGGCAAAGAACCCTGAGGAAGCGTAAATGGAACTAGAGGAGTATGGGTCTTCTATGTACACGGGATCTTCCAGAATATAAAACTGAAGCCCGTCTACCCCGTGGAAGGCATAGGTGAGTTGATCCCGTAACGTCCAGACTCCCTGGGTGTGTTTCCGGGAGCTCTTGTACCCGGAGGACGAATTGTTGATGTCAGCAGCTCCTTGCTCTGAAGGGCCTACATCATAACCTAACTCCCCAATGTGAATAGGCAAGGTTCTACCCACCAGGTTATAATGAAGGTTCTTGATTTCCTGTATTTTGGAAGTAGCGGATTTGTGCATGTCTGCTGGAATAGCAAACCGGGCGCCATTTCTGTGCTGCTCAAGTCCAGAAGAATTGGTGTATTGATGGTACTTTACTACATCCCATGGAATATCAACGGTGCCATCTTTTCTGTATCCACGGTTTTCACGGCACCAATCAATCATAGCCCGGTAGAACCTTGTATTGGCAGAAACTATTCCGCCTACGTAGGCTTTCATGTTTGGATCAGCTTTTTTTACTCCTGCTCTTGGTCCCATAGTACCCTTATGGCCATCATAGAAAGCTGAAAGAAAAGCTGCATGCTCATAGGGGTTCATGTATCTTTTTCTACCATGCCAATGGGCGTTCAGTTCGTTTCCTGCCTCAACTCCATCCAACAAATCAAGCCCTACTTTTTTGTCAGGGGTGAGAACCAGTTTAGGATCAACGTTTTTGTTGGTGCCATATCGGGCGGCAGACTGGAAAGCTAATTGTGCGTAGGCCAGGTATGTGGCCGGGGTAGCTCTGTCTCGGTCTAAGTTCTTATTGAAAAGGTTTTTGAGTTCGCCAACAGGGTGTTTGTCTGTGGCAGTTTCTTTGGTATAAACGTCTAAGTAGTTGACAGCATCATTGGTAGTTTTTAAGACATATTCCTTTCCGTTCCAGGTATAACATAGCTTGGTGTCATTTGCGATGTAGATAGTAGGCTTGTTTGAGGTGAAGGGAAAGTCTTTGGGGTTGGTCTGTCCATTGGCAGGAAAAGAAGAGGTGTTGTTGTAAAATGCCACATTGCCCTTGTACGGGTGGTAGGCGTTTTCACCGTTTCGGTATTCAACCTTGTCTACATGAGATTTAGGGTAAGTTTCCGTAATCCAAGCTGGTATGGTTTTAAGGGCCTGAATAGATTTCACCCCCATTTCTTTTAAACGGCCAAAGCCTCTGTCCTGGTCCCAGCCGCCACTGTGGGTTGGGGCATACCGGTAATCATCTTTCACGGCTTCAAACAAGTGCCAGTCATCATACGCCCGGTTCCAGCCCATTTGTTCAAAGCGAGCTAACTGAGAAGAGGTTGAAGGAGAGGATAGGTTTTCTTCCTTCCCCGTGTTATCCCAGGGAAAAGAATTCACCCCATACATGTTCCTAAAAGCTACCCGAGTAACAGGTGCAGTTTTGGGAGTGTATGTTTTATAGCTACCTATGAATTGGATCTCGTTGGGGTAGATCCCCTCATTGGTAGCATGAATGGGGTTCTTAGGCATTTGAAAAATTACGGCCCTTACTTTCTGATATTGGGCTGGTATGTCGTGGGTGAGCCAAGCTTTGTATTGGTTCCCGTGAAAGTTAGGTACCACGCCCTCCACTCGCTTTCCATCTGCCATTAATAACTGCACCTGCATGGGGGTAGAGGAAGTGCCTTCAGCATCGTAAAACTTAATTTGGGTAAGTTCTACTTCCATCTGGGGAGGAAAAGTGAACATGGTCTCTGTGGTCTCCATTACCCCTTTCATATCAAAAGAAGTGGGGGTATCAGGGGCATCTCCCAGAGTACCGTCAAACCATAAATCAAAATTATTGTCAGAGGCATCTAACTGGTATGCCCACTGAGTGTTGTACGGAATGACCCCAGTTATTCTTCCATCAGAAGCTTGCGTTGTAGTTAAAGAATTTACTGGGCTTGTATCGGACTGGCTTTGACTACAGCCGTTAAACTGCGACATGATACCTAGTAGGCTGATGTGAAAGACGAAAAACAAGTAGGGCATAATTAATCCTATTTAGTATAATAATTTAACCGTTTTTATGATAAATTAGTATTTTGGAAATTTAAAATTTTAATTTGGTAATATCGCATTTTGTCAAAATAAATTACTTAACACACCAAAAGCTTTGACTTTGCTTTCTTAGTTTTATAAAGCAAAGTCAAAGCTTTTTGGGAAACTGAGATTTAAGAAGATATCAAACTATAAAGAGGGAGAAAGGGGAGCAAGCTTTTGCCGACGGGAAACAAGCCCATGGGTTGGTGAAAAGATAAATGCCAGCAGGAACTGTACCCCAATAATGGCAGAGATAGCTCCGGCTACTGAACCGTTTAACCATAAAGCCAGGTAAAAGCCTGCTGCAGAAGCTATGATACCCGCTCCAGCTGAGATAAGGAGCATCTTCTTAAGGTCATCGGTGAGCAGGTAAGCAGTAGCAGGAGGGCCTACCATTAACGCCACCACCAGAATAGCTCCCACAGATTCAAATGCTGCCACTGTGGTTAAAGACACAGCTCCCATAAGCAGGTAGTACCAGAGAGTAGTGGAAAGACCAATGGCAGCTGCAAAAGCAGGGTCAAAGGAGGTTAGGTATAATTGCTTGAAAAATAAGCCTATAAACGTAAGCAACACCACCAATACTCCTCCTATAATCCATACTGTTCTAGGGCCTAGGTTAGTGCCGTTTTCTGTAAGCCATATGTCTAATGGAACGTAGGCTATTTCCCCATAAAGTACGCAATCCTGGTCAAGGTCTACCTTACCGGCAAACACTGAGATTAAAATTATGCCCAAGGCAAACAACCAGGTAAAAGTGACTCCTATAGAAGCATCGGCCTGAACGTTAGCCTTTTTGTGGAAGAATTCAATTAAAAAGGTACAAGCAACACCAAGCAAAGCGGCACCTATTAACATGGTCCATACCTCACGGGAGCCACTGAACAGAAAGGCAAGCACAATGCCAGGCAGAACAGCATGGGAGATGGCATCACCCACCATGGCCATTCGGCGCAAGATCAGAAAGCACCCCAACAGGCTGCAGCAAATGGCAACCAGGGCGCCCGTCAAAATAATCCAAAAGGCATCTATGTTCATGGTTGTTGAGGAATAGTGGTTTGGTGGGGATCTGAAGTTGGATAGTTCAGGAGTTCTTCGAGTCGTTTTTCCAGTTCTGGGGTTAACACGTGTTCAATGGATTCAGCGTCTTCATGCACATGGTCTGAAGCCACCTGTAAATACTCAGTAAGGTACAGTTCCCAGAGGCGGTGCAGTCGTACCACTCGCTGGGCTTCTTTTTTACCGGCTTCAGTCAAAGCCCAACCCGTTGCGTTCTTCTTTATGAGATGTTTTCTGCAAAGGGACTTTAAACCATCTTTCATCCGGAGGAGAGGCAATTGGCGGCGCTCCATTATTTGTTGCCTAGAGTAGCTATGGGCGTAATCTTCTTTGGTTTCGCCTAACAGGAACAAGGTTTTCAAGATATTCTCCCTTGTCATTTGGTTGCGCATACGCCGTTGCAAAAGGTAGCGCGCCAATAACCCTTTCTTTGGAGCCAAGATGAACGAGAAAATGGCAAGCAAAGACAAGAGCATCACAATCCAGGGGCCGGTAGGCATAGCAGGGGCAGTAAAGGATACAAAAGCTCCCGCTGCACCGCAGAAGGCGCTCATCACAGCAGCAATCACTACCATGAACCCTAGCCGATCGGTCCAGAAGCGGGCGGCGGCGGCGGGCGTAATCAGCATCGCAGACATTAATACCACGCCTACGGATTGAATGCCCACCACTACAGCCAAAACTGTTAAGGTGGTCAACAACAGCTCCAGTCCCCGCACCGGTAAACCGATGGTGCGGGCATACGCCATATCAAAACTGATCAATTTGAATTCTTTGTACAGCAGGACCACACTCACCAGCAGCAACACCGCTACTGCGCCAAAAGTAATTAGGTCCTGGCCCACTAAGGCCGCAGCACTCCCGAACAGGAATTTATCTAACCCACTCTGGTTCTCATTTCCTGAATGTTGAATGGAAGTAAGCAAAAGAATGCCAATCCCGAAGAATACGGATAAAACCAGGCCTATAGCTGTGTCTTCTTTGATCCGGCTGTTAGCCGTGATAGCATCAATGATGATCAACGATAACCACCCTGTCAGGAATGAGCCAAATAGTAAGATCAACGGGTTTTTCTCACCGGTTAAAATGAAGGCCAGGCAAACTCCGGGCAATACCGCATGCGCCACGGCATCGCCTACTAAGGCTCTTTTGCGGAGCACGGTAAAGCACCCCACCACCGCCGAGGAAGCCGCTAACAGAATAGAGCCAATGGTCACAAACCGGACGTTGGCGTCTGACATGCTCAGGAATTCCCAAAGCGTATTCATCTGCGGGTAGGTTTGGTTTCTCTGATGGGGAAGTTCTTCTTGTGCAGAAGCTCACTTACTCGGCTAAGCTCAGTTAAACGTCCCCCGTAGGTTTTCTCCAGCAAAGCAGGAGTGAGGGTTTCATCTGTTGGGCCTGACGCCACCAGGCGCATGTTCAACAAAATGATCCAGTCAAAGTAATCCTGTGCCGATTGAAGGTCATGGTGCACCACTACCACTGTTTTACCAGTTTCCCGCATTTGGCGCAACAGCTCAATAATGGCTGTCTCGGTGGCAATGTCAACTCCGGCAAATGGCTCGTCCATGAGGTATAGATCTGCATCCTGGGCCAGCGCCCTGGAAAGGAACACCCGCTGCTGCTGTCCACCTGACAGCTGGGAAATCTGCCGGTTCGCAAAGTCCTGCATCCCTACTTTCTCCAGAGCCTCCATGGCTAGCTTTCTTTCTCTAGCTCCAGGCCGTCTGAAAAGGCCTAAACTACCGTAGGTGCCCATCATGGCCACATCTAGCGCAGAAGCTGGGAAATCCCAGTCCACAGACTCACGCTGGGGCACATAGCTTACCTTCTTTCGTACTTCATCTAAGGGTTTTCCAAACAGTTCTACAAAACCACTGTTTAAGGGGAGTAAGCCCATTACGGCTTTGATTAAGGTAGATTTCCCGGCTCCATTTGGTCCAATAATGCCTACCAAAGCTTCTTTGGGCAACGTTAAATCCACATCCCACAGCACCGGCTTCCGCTGATAACTCACCGTCAAATCATGCACCTCCAAAACCGGATCCGTCACGTGTTGTATCATGGGTTTATATCATTTTAAATTAAATGACTGCTTTTCTTTAGTCGCTTTTAAGTAGTATGAATCAAAAGCTTATACTGAATCATACCATCTATTCCCCTTTTACCTTGAAGGCTTTACTTCAATGCTTTCACTATCTTGCCAACATTCACCTGCACCATTCCCACGTAGGTTCCCGCCGGCCCATTCTCCTCTCCCAAGGCATCAGAATAGAGTGTTCCCCCAAGGTTTATTTGATGACCTTTCTGGCGGCATCCTTCTAGCACCGCCTCAATGGCTTTCTGTGAAACAGAACTCTCCACAAATACCGCTTTTACTTTTCTGTTCACAATGAAGTTCACCAGGGAGGAAACATCTTGTAAACCAAACTCAGATACGGTGGAAATGCCTTGTAAACCTTGCACCTGAATTTTATATGCATCACCAAAATACCCGAAGGCATCATGCGCAGTAATCAGAATGCGTTGCTGCGCAGGAATAGCTGCAATCTCTGTTTTGGTCCATTGGTGCAGGCTGTCTAGTGTAGCCAGATAGCGTATGGTGTTCTCCTGGTATTGTATGGCATTCTGCTGGTCTTGTTTCTGCAGCCTTTGAGAAAGAAGCTCAACCACTTTGCTCCAGAGGCTCACATCAAACCATATATGGGGGTCATGGCTGTCCTGAAATTCAGGGGTTTTGCGGAGGAGGTCTTCAGGGAGCCCTTCAGCTGCGGCCCATACTACTTTCTGGCGCGCCAGTTTTTCCAGTACTTCTCCCATTGTGCCTTCTAAATGCAAACCATTGTAGATAATGACATCAGCCTCCCGCAAGGTCTGCAAATCGCCTAAGGCAGCTTTGTACAAGTGCGGATCAACCCCAGGGCCCATCAAAGCGGATACAACTGCCCTGTCACCTACCACATTGGCCACTGCATCCCTAAGAATACCAGTGGTGGTAACAATATACATTTTACCCTGCTGGTGGGCTATGGCTCCGGGGGTATCCTTGGGAGCGCAGGCTGCACACAGCAGGAGCAAAAGAAGAAAAGTACTAAAGGACCAACGTTTCAGGCCTAATTTCATAAAAGCAGCGCTAGAACGCACCTCAAGGATTGATGACGAATATTTTCTCCAGAACGTCTGAAGACAAAATCACTGATTTAGTTTTATCTATTTTGATCTCCAATGAGTTATCATAAGGTATCTTGTCTACTACTTTCAAATTAGACCCAATCTGAATGCCCATTCGGTTCAGGTATTGCAGAAAGGCAGGTTGTGAGTCTTTTACCCGGCATACCACGCCTTGTTGCTCTACAGCCAGTGAGGCCAGCGTCCGTTGTTCCAACTCACGTAGCTCACCTGCCTCAGTGGGGATAGGGTCTCCGTGAGGATCCACGCGTGGGTGGCCCAGGAACTCGTCCAGGCGTTGTATGAGTAGCTCAGATTTGACGTGTTCCATCTGCTCAGCCACTTCGTGTACCTCGTCCCAACTGAAGTGGAGCTTCTGCACCAGAAATGCTTCCCAAAGCCGGTGTTTTCTTATGATTTTAAGTGCCACCCGCTGTCCTTCCTCGGTGAGCTGCACGCCGTGGTATTTCACGTAATGCACCAGGTTCTTAGCGCTTAACTTGCGCAGCATGTCGCTTACCGAGGCAGGTTTTGTTTCCAGCGTTTCAGAAAGCCCGGTGGTGCTTACCGCGTTGGCTCCGCTGCCAGACAACTTATAGATGGCTTTTATGTAGTTTTCTTCTGCAGTACTTTGCATTTTTTACCAGCGTATCAAGGCAGAAGCCCAAGTGAATCCACTTCCAAACGCCGCCAGGCAGATCAGGTCTCCTTCTTTTACTCTTCCTTCCTCAAAAGCCTCAGAAAACGCTATTGGAACAGATGCAGCCGTGGTGTTTCCGTATTTCTGGATGTTGCTGAAGATCTTATCTTCAGGCAGCTTCATCTTTTGCTGAATAAACTGGGTGATCCGCAGGTTTGCCTGGTGAGGAACCACTAAGTCCAGATCATCTGCCGTTACCCCGTTGTGGGAAAGAGCTTCATTGATCACCTCCGGGAACCTGGTGACCGCGTGTTTGAACACGGTGCTTCCGTTCATGATAGGGAAGATGGTCCCATCATCAATCATCTGGTGCGTGATGCGCTCTGGTTCGTTACTGGACGGCCCTACTGCCATTAACTCCTCGGCGAACTCGCCCTGAGCGTGTAAGTGCGTGGAAAGAATACCTTTGTCCAAGCTATCAGAAGGAGTGAGTACCGCTGCCCCTGCACCATCACCAAAAATTACCGACACTGCCCGGCCCCGGTCAGAGAAGTCCAGGCCGGAAGAGTGTATTTCAGAACCCACTACCAACACGTTGTCATACATACCGGTTTTGATAAACTGGTCTGCTAATGAAAGCGCATAAATAAACCCGGAACATTGGTTCCGAACATCATAACAAGGGATGTCTGAAATGCCCAGTTCACGCTGCAGCAAAACGCCTGAACCCGGGAAAAAATAATCAGGGCTAAGCGTCGCAAACACAATCATGTCCAGGTCCTTTGCCTCCAGACCAGCTTTTTCTAACGCCTTTATAGCAGCATTTGCCGCCATGTTGGCAGTAGTGTCTTTGCCAGGTTCAAAGTACCGGCGTTCATTTATTCCTGTTCGCTCTACAATCCAGGCATCTGATGTGTCCATCAGTTTCTCCAAATCTACGTTCTTTACCACCTTTTCAGGTACATAGTGGCCAAGGCCAGAAATACGTGAGTTTCTTAATTCTTTTGCCATAGTTTGTCAAATATACGTGTATGGAAATAAAAGTTTAGGTTTGCCTAAATTAATTTTTAGAAAGCTATTGCTCTAGTAAGTCAAGGACGACACGTTGCACTTTTGACTCTTCTTCGCGCCAGAAAACATCTTCAGGGATACCATTTTGGTAGAAGGTTCCTCTTATTAGGTTCTCTACGCCAGCTTGTGTTAACTCTTTAGCGAAAGAGTGGCATATTCCTGCATTTGAGTTTTGTAGGATCTCTGCCCATAATGGATTTTCCTCTGCTACCACTACCAACCCATTGCCGATGTACTCATATAGTTTGGTGGGAATACACGTGAAGGTGCTGGGGTGCGGGTGATAGGGCAGGAGGCCAATGTGGTGCTGTTGTTCCTGAATTAAGATTTTCTGGTGTGGCACCAAAGCATCACCTCCAATAAGTCGTACAAAGGGCAAGTGTTGAATATGCTTTTTGAGTTCTACTAGAAACTTCTTGTCTGCACAATAACCAATGATGGTCAGTTCAGTCTGGGGCACCCAGGTACGCAGCTGTTTTGTGAAATTGACCGCATCTAATACCCCATATAGTTTAGAAATGGTACCTGAATACAACAAGCGTAAAGGCTTGATATCTTTTATAGATACTGGTACCTCTCTTTCTAGCTTTATTGAATTGGAAGGCGGAAGGTATTTGTTTTGTATAACTGTAATCCTGCTCCCCAGAAAAGGCAACTCTTTGGCATACGCCTTTTCGGCCAGGAAGAAATGGTTTATAGAAGGGGCAATGATTTTTTCTATTTCACGGACAACCTGCCCCAAAGCTTTTCCTGCAACGCCCGGATATACCTGTTGCGTGGTAAGGTTCAGGAAATAATTCTCCTGCACGTCATACACCATTTTACAGGAGGACTGTTTGCAATACAACCAGGCTACTGGCAGTAATTCATGAGTAGCTACTATCAGCACTTCGGGCTTTATTTTTGAAATAAGGTCCCAAAACGATTTTTGTGCGGAGAACCGGCCAAAAGATAAACGCTTGAATGAAAATACCGGGTGGAAGGTGATGTTGGTTTCATCAGCAGGAGTGAGGCTCTGGAAACCTGCTACATGTACTTCTACCTGGGGGAGTTTTGCCAGGCTTTTTCCAATTTTCTCATATAAACGGGAGTCAGAAACTGGCTTCAGAAGAGAGGCCAGCAGAATTCGTTTTCGAATCATCGCCACAATTTAATAATTTTGGTTTCTTATTTTTCACAAAGACCAAATGAACGATTTAAGAGAGACCATAGAGCGCGCCTGGGAAGACCGGTCGTTGTTAAGCCAAAACAATACGCAAGAGGCCATCAGATGGGTGATTCAACTGCTGGACCGCGGAGAAATCCGGGTGGCAGAACCTACCGGCTCCGAGAAATGGCAGGTAAATGAGTGGGTGAAGAAGGCCGTGTTGATGTACTTCCCCATACAGAAAATGGAAACCATTGAAGCCGGACCCTTCGAATTCCATGATAAAATTCCACTGAAAAGTGGTTTTGCTGAACTAGGCGTTCGCGTAGTTCCTCATGCTTTAGCGCGTTATGGTGCTTATATTTCTAAAGGGGTCATTCTGATGCCTTCTTACACTAACATTGGCGCTTACGTTGACGAAGGAACCATGGTAGATACGTGGGCTACAGTAGGCTCTTGTGCCCAGGTGGGCAAGCACGTTCACTTAAGCGGTGGTGTTGGTTTAGGCGGTGTATTAGAGCCTGTACAGGCCGCTCCGGTTATTGTGGAAGATGGTGCCTTTATTGGATCCCGTTGCATTCTGGTAGAAGGTTGTCACATTGGGAAAGAAGCTGTAATTGGCGCCAATGTGTGTATTACTGGTAGCACAAAGATCATTGACGTAACCAGTGCAGAACCTAAAGAATACAAAGGCTATGTGCCGCCTCGTTCAGTAGTGATTCCTGGTTCTTACACAAAAGAATTTGCTGCGGGTTCTTTCCAGGTACCCTGCGCGTTAATCATTGGCCAACGCAAAGAAAGCACAGATTTGAAAACTTCCCTGAACGATGCCCTTCGTGAAAACGAAGTCGCAGTTTAAAGGATGTATCGTCAGAAATAGTTAAAAAGAGAGGCCGGCTAAATGCCGGCCTCTCTTTTTATAACAGCAGTATACTAACGCTTTTTGAAGGTATCTGCAACAACCAAATCTTTAGTGCCGTGGGTGTAAGAATAAAAGCCCTGGCCGCTCTTCACGCCTTTGTGCCCAGCCTGTACCATGTTCACTAATAAAGGGCAAGGGGCATATTTCGGGTTCCCGAAGCCATCGTGCAGTACTCTAAGAATAGACAAGCACACATCCAGTCCAATAAAGTCTGCCAACTGCAATGGACCCATGGGGTGCGCCATACCAAGTTTCATGATGGTGTCAATTTCCTCCACACCTGCTACGCCTTCAAACAAAGAGTAGATGGCTTCATTGATCATCGGCATTAAAATACGGTTGGCCACAAAGCCAGGATAGTCATTTGCCTCAGCCGGAATCTTTCCAAGCTGTTTAGACAGATCCAGGATTTTATTTGTGACTTCATCACTAGTGGAGTAGCCCCTGATCACTTCTACCAATTTCATGACCGGTACCGGGTTCATAAAATGCATGCCTATTACTTTGTCCGGACGCTGGGTCACTGAAGCAATTTTAGTAATAGAAATTGAAGAGGTGTTGCTGGCCATTATGCAAGTGGATTTGGTATATTGCTCCAATTGCCTGAACAGTTCTAATTTAATCTCCACATTTTCGGTAGCGGCTTCCACCACTAAGTCAGCATCACGAACTCCTTCCTGTAAATCTGTAAAGGTGCTGATGCGTTGAATCGTCTGGCTTTTCTGTTCTACCGTCACAGTTCCTTTGGAAACCATGCGGTCCAGGTTTTTGGAGATGGTGGCTACCGCTTTGGTAAGTGAATCCTGATTGATGTCTATCAAGAAAACTGAAAAAGAATTCTGTGCGAAAACGTGGGCGATGCCGTTGCCCATGGTACCAGACCCTATTACGGCTATGTTCATAGAATAAGCGTTAGTTAGTGAGATCAAGATGCAAAGCTAGAATATTTCTGCAGGGGAACAAGAATGGGAAGACAGACCTATGTTGCACTTTTTAAGGAGCACGGCAAGAAGCGTTTACATCTTTTTGAAAGGCTATATAAATCTTTTAAAATATTCCTGCGTACAAGCAGAAAAATCAATATCAGGATTTATTCCTTATAAGGATTAATACAACTAACTAAAACCAAACACAACTAAAACTATGGGAAATCTATTGTATATCATTGCAGTAGTGCTAGTAATTATCTGGCTGATCGGATTCTTAGGATTCGGAGATCAAGTAGGTGGTATCATCCACGTGCTTTTAGTAATCGCAGTTATTGCGGTATTACTTCGCCTGATACGCAGGGCCTAAACTGGCTCTGACATAATACTAGTACGTTCTGTGAAAACAGAATAAAAATAAGATTATGGGAAATGTACTGTACTTTGTGGCAGTTGTGCTTATAATTTTATGGCTCATTGGATTCTTAGGATTCGGCGACCAGGTTGGCAGTATCATTCACGTGTTGTTAGTGATTGCCATTGTTGCTGTTTTGTTAAGATTGATACGAGGGTAAACTTTTAAGCTTTACCAGAATAAGAAAGGCCACCCAAATGGGTGGCCTTTCTTATTACCTGATTTTGCTAATCTAGCTTTGAAAAAGAAGTTAGACCAAAGTACTAACTCCATACATTTGAGCACGAAGCGCTTTGATGTCTTCGTTTCTGAGGTACTCGTCATAGCTCATGCGCTTGTCTATGATGCCTTTAGGAGTCAATTCAATAATGCGGTTTGCAATAGTATCCACAAATTGTAAGTCATGGGAGCTGAACAGCAATGATCCTTGGAAGTCTTTTAGGCCGTTGTTCAGGGCGGTGATTGATTCCAAGTCAAGGTGGTTGGTGGGCTCATCCAGCACCAACATGTTACCACTTTGCAACATCATGCGTGACAGCATACAACGTACTTTCTCTCCTCCAGACAACACACTAGCTTTCTTCAAGGATTCCTCTCCGGAGAACAGCATACGGCCTAAGAAACCACGAATAAAGCTTTCATCTTTCTCTACTGAGAACTGACGTAACCAGTCTACCAGGTTCAGATCTACCTCAAAGAACTCATTGTTGTCCTTAGGGAAATAAGCTGTACTGATAGTGGTTCCCCACTTGAATTCACCTTTGTCCTGGGTAGTCTCACCCATGATGATCTTAAAGAAGGTTGTGGCTGCCAAGTCATTCCGGCTGATGACGGCAATCTTGTCCTTCTTGTCTACCGTGAACGTAACATCTTTAAACAGGAGCTCTCCTTCATTGCTTTTGGTAAGGTTATCTACCTGCAGCAATTGGTTACCTGCCTCGCGCTCTTGTTTAAACTGAATATAAGGATACTTCCGGCTAGAAGGCTTTATGTCTTCCAGGGTTAGTTTTTCCAGCAATTTGGCACGGGAGGTAGCTTGCTTTGATTTGGAGGCGTTTGCGCTAAAACGGGCAATAAACGCTTGCAATTCTTTGCGTTTGTCTTCTGTCTTGCGGTTGGCATCTGTACGCTGTTTGGTAGCCAACTGGCTAGATTCATACCAGAAGGAGTAGTTACCGGCATATAACTGAATTTTGCCATAATCTATGTCGGCCACGTGCGTACACACAGCATCCAGGAAGTGACGGTCGTGGGAAACCACAATCACGGTGTTCTGGAAATTGTCAAGGAAGTTCTCCAGCCACATGATTGATTCAGCATCCAGGTGGTTGGTAGGCTCATCCAGTAACAGGATGTCTGGGTTACCAAACAATGCCTGCGCCAATAACACCCTGATCTTTTCATTTCCACCCAGATCTTTCATGAGGGTGTAGTGCAACTCTGGCTGAATGCCCAAGCCACTTAACAATTCACCTGCTTCGTACTCCGCGTTCCAACCTTCCATGTCCGCAAATTCAGCTTCCAGTTCAGAGGCACGCATGCCGTCTTCTTCAGAGAAGTCTTCTTTTGCGTAAATAGCGTCTTTCTCGTTCATGATGTCCCACAGGCGCTTGTGGCCCATGATCACCGTCTGAAGCACCGGATACTCATCATACTCATAGTGGTTCTGTTTAAGAATCGCTAAGCGCATTTTGGCAGGAATGTCCACCGTACCGGTGTTTGGGTCTATCTCGCCAGATAATATTTTAAGGAAAGTTGACTTACCCGCACCGTTGGCACCAATAAGGCCATAACAGTTGCCGGGGGAAAACTTAATGGTCACATCTTCAAAAAGGGTACGTTTGCCGTAGCCAAGACTAACGTTGCTAGTACTAATCATGCTGCTCTTTTATATATAATAGAGTATTTCAAAGGGCGAAGTTACCAAAAGAACTGAAAAGCTCCTTATAGGTAGTGTAAATCCAGTTTTTAGAAGTTGCCCTTATCTACAGACAATCAAAGTATTAATTCAGTTCAGCGAAAACATGGGGGAGTCTTAAGTGTTACACTCTTATGAACCTTTACAAAAAACGGGGTAAATAGACAACACCTCCCCCGGTAAATTAGTATATAACAATCCTTATCTACTTCATGTAGAAGAGAGCAGTCACCTGTTCTCTGATAATAAGAACTAAAACAAAATAAAACTACAATGGAACAACGTCAAGTTACGGTACAGAAAACAGGTACCTCTTTTGGAGTAATGACGGGAATTGCAGCCATCCTTTATATGGTTCTCATTAAATTAGTGGGGTTAATAGAAAATGTTTCGCTGCACTTTTTAGTAGGGGTAATCTTAGTGGTAGGTGTTTGCCTTGCCATAAGACGTCATAAATCAACAAAAACCGGGAAGCTGGGGTATTTAGAAGGAATAGGGGTAGGCTTCTTTGTGGGCTTGGTTTCTTCTGTTCTCTTTACCCTTTTCCAGGTGATTACAAACAAAATGTTTGACATGGCCTTTTTATACCCTTATATGGTGGATGACACCTCAGGGGATGAGCAGGCCCTTTGGGTCTTAGCCGTTATTTGGTTAATGATGGGGGTAGTGATTGGGGCTTTTGTAGGGTACATAGCCATGCAATTCTTCAAAAGACCAGACCATAAACTTACCTCCTAATTATTGAATTTTACGTCTTCAGAAAGCCTGACTCTCAAAAGTCAGGCTTTTTTTGTGCCTGAACTGCAGCAGATGGCAAAAAGAAGAGGATAAAACAAGAGATTATTAAGAAGGCGATCACTTTTTTTAAATTAAAATAAAAAATAATATAATGACAAAGTACAATTCAGCTGATTGTTGGTATATGAACGAAAGTAGCAAAATAGCCCGTTTAAGCTGGAAAAACTTGACTATATTGAATATGTGATATATATTAATAAATAATTCCTCTTATACAAATGATGCTATTCAATTTAGGTTATGAGTTAAATGCCATAATAAAATGTTAAATTTCCTATAACCAAGCTCAAGAAGGCTGCGTTAAAGGACATATATAATCACACAAAGAGATTTGATAAAATTCTACCAAAAAGCGTCCACAATCCAAATGAAAAAGTTAATCCTATCCGCCTTATTTCTTGGAGCAGTTTATACCGCTCAGGCGCAAACTAATTTAACTGGAACTGCTGCAACTACCCGTGCCGTCCTTTCTATGTCAGCACAGGAAATGAGCCGCCAGATGTACAATGAACTTCAATTAAATGAAGGCCAGTACATCAAATTAAAAGCATTGAACCAGGCCAGATTTGACAAGTTCAGTGAGATTGAGAAGATGTACGCCAATGACATGCAAATGCGTGAGGCTAAAATCAAAGAAGTAAACGAGCAATTAGATCAGGAATTCGCCCAAATTTTAACGCCTAAGCAGTTTACTGCTTATCTTGAAATGGATGGTCGTGCAATGGAAGCTTCTGCTTCTCCAACTGGTACTACTGAGACCGGGGTTTCGGGCACCAATGTTTCTGGGGGTATCTCAACAGGAACTTCAACCACTATTACTTCCAATCAGGACACTGAGATAAAAGTGAAAGATGATAAAGTGAAGATGGAGAGTGGCTCAGAAAAGATAAAGATGGAGAAGAACAAAATGAAAGCTGAGTCTTCTGCCGGTGAAATGAAAGTGAAAGGAAACACTGAGAAACTCAAGACAGATAACGTTAAATACAAGTCTACTCCATCAGAAACTAAAATCATTACTCCAGAAGGAAAATCTAAAGTGGAGCATGATAAGATGAAGATAAAGACAGAGACTACTAAAAAGAAAGTCAAAAACTAAGAGTTGACGCTTGCCATGAAAGCCGTTCTTCCTTCGAGGAGAATGGCTTTCTTTTTTTAGGCCTACTTACCTTATTCTTTAAAGATACTCGCTTCTCTTACATCTCCCAAAGCATCTAGTCGTATAGCCAGGGCTTGTTTTTTTCCAGCATTTTGCATGGTTCCGGTACATTTAGGACCCGGAGTGATAAAGTAAATATAGATCTTCTGGCTTTTTTCCATTAGCTCCTCAGAATCTGGCTTACCAAAGAGTTTTCTAATGTCTCCTTCCTTTAAACCCACCAGTTGCAGCCGAACATCTTCCACTTGTTTCTGGATAGCAGCTCTCTGGCCTTTGCATCCATTCAGATCTGCTTTCCAGGTTTTGGAGTCAATATTTAACTTGTCTGCCGGGGAAGAGCAGGACAGAAGGGGCAAGCAGAATAAAAAACCTAAATAAAAATTCTTGGTCTTTTTTAAAGAAAAAGTTAGTACCTTCATAACGTAGAGCCTTAATAATAAGCAGGTTTACATTAAAGTTTTTCCCTGATTACCTTTTTAGTATATATACTTATTTAGATCAATTTCAGGATCTATGGAACAAAAGTAGAAAGTAAAGGGGTTATAAAGGCGTCCCTCGTAAAGAAATAGGAAATGAAAAAAATAATTTCGGCTTTCTCTCTCTTATCTATCATGTCGTTTGTATCTCCTGCCAACAGTGCTGTCACTTCTGACACGGCAGAGAGTATCACCATCTCTGATTCTTCTGCAGCTACTGGTAAGGAGTCTTTTGAAGATTTTCTGGAAGACTTGTATGATGAAGCAGATTTGAATAAAGCAGGTTTAAGCTTTGATGTGTTCAGGAGAGCTGCAACTGGTTTCTATAACTTGAAAGAACAAAGAAAATTAAACGGTTCTAAAAGCCTTTTAACGGTTATTGACTTTGGGAAACCGAGCAGCCAGAAGCGTCTTTGGATTGTTGATTTAGATAAAAAGAAAGTTTTATACCATAGCTTGGTAGCCCATGGCTCTGGTTCTGGAAATGAGAGAGCAGTTAAGTTTTCTAACACGGTAAACTCTCACATGAGCAGCTTGGGCTTTTATGTGACAGAAAATACGTACATAGGCAAACACGGACTATCCCTTAAGTTGAATGGCTTAGACCGCGGCTTTAACACAAATGCAAAGCAAAGAGCAGTGGTGGTGCATGGTGCAGACTACGTGAGTGAGTCTTTTGTAAGACAACATGGCCGTTTAGGCCGTAGCCATGGATGCCCTGCCTTACCTAAGGAAATCACCTCACAAGTAGTACAGCTTATTAAAGGAGGCACTTTACTTTACATTGATGCCCCTTCTGCAAACTACTCTTCAGCCTACCTGAATACTGATTCTGCCATTAAGCGCTTTGAAACAGAAATCATGGCTAAACAATCAAAACTGTTAAGCAAATAAATAGTTGAACATACCTCTTAAAACAGAAGAAGCCGATCTGAAAAGATCGGCTTCTTCTGTTTTAAGGCAATAACTTCTATCAGGCTGTGTCTTTGGTACCTTTGATCAGGCTAATACCTGTAAAGAAAAAAATCAGCCCTAAAATGAAAGGTACTAAGGAGGAAAATTGGTTTACAGAAACATTTCCTACAGAGCCTCCGCCGGCCAGAAATGTATATGCTCCCCAAATAAGGCCTACAATCCCTAGGACTGTTAGAATGGTGCCGAAAGTTCTTTTCAGGTTCATGTTCGTTTGTCTTAGTTTACAAAATGCGCTAATCTGCGCTACAAAGCCTTCTTACGTATGTACAATAAAAAAGATATAGTATTCATACTATATCAGTAATAGGGATTCCATTATTAGTCAGTAGATAGCGCAACCAAGTACCGTTATGGCCGTTCTTTAAGGCACCCTTTGTTATGCCTTATCATCAACAATGCAGCAAGGTAATTTAACAGACTATGAAAACTACAATATGAGAGGTTCTTTATGGTTTTTTATAGGGTTTTTTGTTTCTGTTTTTTCATTAGTTACCTATTCGTGCTACCAGAAATACAAACCATTTATAAGAAAGGCTCAGCATGTGAACATGAGTGCGGATCAGGAAATAGGGCATGTAGTAGCTCGGCAGTCTGAAAAGCAGATTGCCAAGAGCCAGCTTACCCAAGGTCTTTCAAGAGCAGCAGCAGTGGCTACGTATGACCCACATAACCCCTCCAGTGCCAGTGCCGCCGCCGCTGCCACAGTTGGTAGACTCATGAACCTGAAGTGCGGGCGTGATGATGAATTAGAATCAGATGTATTATCTGCTTCTTTTGTCGCTGCTGCCGGGTATGACCAAAGGTCTAGTATTAGGGTTATGGTAGTTCTTTCTCAGGGTAGTAGTGGGAGAGGCCCAGAGTTCTTCCAGACCCTTCCTAATCCAAAGAACAGGGTGGCACGCATGGACAAGCCATCACAACAACCTTCCCTATCGGTATCCCTGAAGGGTAGTGCAGTAGTTTCCTTTTGTACTCTTTTTCGTAAAACAGCTCAAATATAAAACCTGATTTTTATAACCCTCCTTACTGATATGACAAAGATATTATTCGTGATTAACCCCATATCTGGAGATATAGATAAAGAAGAATTAGCAGATGATCTTCTGGTCTTCTGTCGTCAAAATCAGTTTAAAGCCGATTTTTACAAAACTACTGGTGAAAACGATGAAGCTAAGCTGAAAGATAAAATCAATGAGTATGCTCCTGAAATAGTTTGCGCAGTAGGCGGTGACGGAACAGTGAGTTTGGTGGCCAAAACTATTTTCAAAACTGACGTGGCCCTGGCCATCATTCCGCAAGGTTCTGGTAACGGGCTTTCAAAGGATTTAGGAATACCTCAAGATTTTGATGAAGCGCTGCAGTTGTTAGCAGAGCACCACATCATGGCCATAGACACCTTAGATGTGAATGGTATGCTTTCCATTCACCTGTGCGACGTAGGCTTCAATGCTTTGGTGGTAGAACGCTTCTGCAATGGTGATACTCGCGGGCCAGGTGCGTACGCTTGGATTGCCATGCAGGAGTTCATGGCATATGAACCCAAACATTATACCATCATCTCAGATGAAAAAGTCATTTTTGATGCGGAGGCTTTCATGATCACAATCACCAATGCCAAAGCATTTGGGAGTAATATTGCTATCAACCCAACAGGAGTAATTAATGATGGAAACTTTGAAATTTGTATTTTAGAGCCTTTTCCAAAGTCCTCCAGTTTAGGCATCTTGTACCGTCTGTACACAGATAACATTGACAATTCTGTGTATACCCATAGGTTCAGTTGCAGTTCAGCCACCATCATCAACCATTCAGGGGAGGTCTTTCAGATAGACGGAGAGCCTGAAGAAATGGGTAAAGAAATAACATTTACTGTACAGCCGAAGAGCCTTCGGGTGGTGCTACCACCGGTGACAGAGTAGAAACAGGCTCTCCCTGGTAAATACTTTTCTGAAACATTACCAGTGGTGCTTCTCCTGTAGTTGGTGCTGGTTCTAAGACCCTCAACCATACGCTTCCATCTTTGTATTGGTCCAGCACCATAAATCCCTTGCTTTCATGGGCAAAAGAAGCTTTGCCACCTTTTGCTACAAAATTGGTTTTACTTCCCGAACCGCTCACAGCATAATGGTTTCCCTTCACTTTAAAATATTGAAGGTTATGGTCATGACCCGCCACATAGAAAATAGATTGGTACTGGTGCAGAACCCTCAGGAGCCTGCGCCGGAACTTTCTAAAGGGAGGGAAGGACATATCTTCATGCGCCCCAATGTATTTGCGATAAATTCTGAAAATGGAGCCTACAATAGGAAGTGGTATCAAAGCTCTTTTATTGATAAAGGTGAGCGGAAAGAGGTGTTGCTTCACTGTGAACTTACCTCCGTGTAAGGCATTACTGTACACCGGATGATGGGCAGCCAGCACAATAAACCGATGTTTGTTTTCCTCCAGTAGGGCCTGCAAAGCAGAGAAGAACTCCCTTGAGGTTTCATATGGTTCCCCCGGGTTGGCGGCCAAAGGTTTATGACCAGTTTGCACCCACCACTGGGTGTTGATCACAATTATCAATAATTGCCCGTTTATCTCCCAGGTCACCGGGCCTAAGCATCCGCCCCGCGGCAGGTAGGCCATTTCATCCTGCAGCTTTTCAGTAATGAATTTTTCCTGCCGTAACACAAATTCATACCCATCTTTGCGGCCCTTGTTCCAGTCATGGTTCCCGCTTAGGTAGATGACTTTTCCTGTGTATTCATCAAAAAGGGAAAGTTGGTTTTCCAGGCGTTGTACTGCCTGCGCATGCCTGAAGCTATCTGTAGGCGGAAGACCTGTGGGGTACACATTATCGCCCAGGAAAAGAATGGTACTATTTTCGCCGGCCTCTTTTACCCAGTGGTGGACCGCTTGCAGCAGGTGGTCATCTTCCAGAGAACCATTACTGCCTACGTCACCCACTAAAGCAATGGTATGGGTCCTTTCCTCCACGGGCGGGGGCGGAGTGGTTCGCCAGCCAATTTCAGATAATGAGTAAAAAGGCTTCTTCCTGAATTTCTTTTCCCGAATGTAAGCCCAGACAAACCAGGTGTTAACGGACAGAAAAACTATGAGGGCAATGATATAAAGCATCTCTGGTGCGGCTTTAAAAGCACACTTGTATTACTCTTATAGGAGCCTAAAAGTTGGGGGGGCTAAATGTTTGAAATGCCCGTTTAGCTTCACCCGCTCCTTCAACCTTTCTGTTTCCAGTACAATGGGTATTATTTTGGTGAGATGATCCAGAATGATCTCCAGCCGGTCACTTTCCCGAAAGCACTGCAGCAAGGCATATTCCTGCTCTGTGGAGAAACCCAGATGGTGGGCCACATCAAAGGACCTGAAGTTTTCTGGCAGATTAAGCATAAGCGATTGGATACCCAAAGCCACATACATTTGCCGGAGTAGCTCTAAAATTTGGCTTCGCTGCAAGGGCTGTTCGTCATTGATCAGCGGCACGTCCTCAATTTCGCCTCCAGAGTATAACCTGCCCGGCACCTGGCGTTGAAATTCTTTGATTTTGAAAATACCCAACCCCTTAGTTTTGATGTCCATTTCACCGCCCGGGTACTTTTTCTCAACACTTAGGAGTTTGATTTCTGTCCCATAATCCCCCACGCCCTTGTCCAGGTACACCGGTATCCCGAAGGTGGTATCATTTGCCTGGCATTCCAGAATTAATTGGCGGTAACGTGGTTCAAAGATATGGAGGTTGAGTTTCTCCCCCGGAAAGACCACAATGTTCAACGGGAAGAGAGGCAAAAATCTACTCATAAGATGACAGGGGACAGAAGTACAAGCGTCTAATTTAAGAAGCCTTTCCAGATGCTACCACTATTTCTTTATTTTTGTCTTTGCTGCGGCATTTTTTTGGAAGGCAGCGTAGGTTGAGTTATGGCTAAACAGCAATTATCCGTTCCCTTTAACTGGGCAGATGCCCGGTGGCTTTTCCTGAAGCTTTGTATAACTCTTTTTCTTGTAACAGTGCTCTGGGTGCTTGCCTACCGCTGGATAGACCCTCCGGTAACACTGCACATGATGCTGAAACGCTCTGAGCCGTCTCCTAAAACACAGAAGATTACAAATATTCAGCACCAGTTTGTGGACCTGGAAGATATGTCGGTGAACCTTCCCTTAGCCGTTATTGCGGCGGAAGACCAGCTATTCATTATCCACAATGGATTTGACTTCAAAGCCATCAAACAAGCCTTCCAACGGAACATGTCCAGCAAGAAAACAGTTGGGGGCAGCACCATCAGTCAGCAGGTAGCTAAAAACGTATTTTTGTGGCACGGGCGCAGTTATCTCAGAAAAGCAGTTGAAATGTACTTCACCTTTATGATTGAGCTGCTATGGGGTAAAGAACGCATCATGGAGGTATACCTGAACATTGCAGAAATGGGCGACCATATCTTTGGGGTACATGCCGCCAGCAAGAAGTATTTCAGGACTGATCCTAAAAATGTAAGCAAAAACCAGGCAGCCTTATTGGCGGCGGTTCTGCCAAACCCAATCCGGTATTCTGCAGCAAAACCATCTGGGTATACCCTTCGCCGCCGGCGTAACATTGCAAGAAACATGAGCCGCTTGGGCGGAAGCACGTACATCAAAAATTGGCTTCAATACTGATATGAAACAAACCCTTCTATTTACAAAGCTCTTTGTTCTTCTGGCACTTTGTGCTACCCTAGGCTGTAGACCTTCTCTAGGTACAACAGTGAACCTGGGAAACGAGATTGAGCAAGTAATGGCATCTCAAAGTCAAGCCTGGAACAAGGGAGACCTAGAAGCGTTTATGGAGCCTTACTGGAAGTCTGATTCTCTGCTCTTTTTAGGAAAGAGTGGCCCAACCTACGGCTGGGAGAAGACTCTTCAGAACTACCGTAAGAATTACCCCAGCCCTGAAGCCATGGGCAAACTCACTTTTACCTTGATTAAGACCGAAAAGCTGAGCAAAGACGCAGCCTTTGTGGTAGGCAAGTGGCACTTGGGCAGAAGCATTGGAGACTTAGAAGGTCACTTTACGCTTCTTTTCCGGAAAATAGACAGTAAATGGAAAATAGTCGCAGACCACTCCAGTTAAAGAAAACGGTAGTTCCTCTGACTTGTAAAAGCTAACTCTATTATTTCTAATGAGAACGGCTCCCCAACCATTGTTGGGGAGCCGTTCTCATATAAGAGTCTTCATAAATCAACTCTAAACCATTCACTGCAAAAAACAAATTACTTACATAGTTTGTCGTCTTCAAGAACTCAGGAGGTAGCGCCTATTTTTCGGGTGTCTTTGCTGATAGGAGCAGGTGCCTGTTGGGTAGGGGTTCCTGCTTCATCACTCTTGTCTATTTGTTTCTGCTCTTCCACTTTTTCAATTTCCTCATAGAAGATGAGCCCTGTTTCTGCAGCATGTTTGGCAGCAGCGGCTGTGTCTTTCACCAACAGCATTTCAACCGTTCCCTTCAACTCTTCAGAAATGGTGGTGACTATCTTGGCCCTGTCTTCTAGTTCCACATCCCTGATGTAGACACAGATGACCCGCCCCGGAAATTGTTTGATGACCTCTTTGTAAATGGGCGCGTCTTGCTGCCCACTGTCGCCAATGAGCACGAAGTTCAGATGAGGGTAGGTAAGCAGAATGTTCTGAATTTCCTTGAACTTGTGGCTCATGTGGTCAGCTCCAAAAAACTTATTCTGCTTTAAGCCAAAGTCACGGAGCAGGAGCGGTCCGGCCGGAATATCATTGATGTCCAGAAAATCATGGAGCAGGTCATACATGTTCCAGGGACTGCTGCTCACGTAGAAGAACGGGTTGTTCCGTTTCCCATTTCGACCTAATTGCAGCGAACGGTAAAAGGCAGAGACCCCCGCAAAAGGAAGCCTTGTGCGGGCATTGTTCATGAACGTGTGCTGCGACATCTTAATGATATCTGTGGCAGAACTCAACACAATGGTGTCATCAATGTCTGAGATAATGCCGTATTCCGCATCGGGCGGGGGTACCAGCACGTGGGCTTTTGTTTTGATGCCTGGCTCAAAGGAGGAGATATCTGCGTGTATTAATTCTACCTCAAGTTCATGCCAGATGTTGTCCAGCACCAAAGGAGTCTTTGGCTCCAGATTGATGACAAAATAGCCTTCTATATCAGTGATGACGGTGTATTCCTGTTCCTGAAAAGCTATCTTCAATTGTGCATTGCTTACCTCATCACTCTCAAACCGGCGGTACATGTTCATCAGGTTTTTGAGCAGGTTATCATTGTCTGCCGCCGAAGTGATACCTTTGTTGGTTAATACCCGGCCTTTCAGGTAGAGGCGGTTCACAGTACCATAGCTCCGGTAAGGAACAATCTGAAGTGGCTTGTAAAGCCCAAATCTATTCCGGAAACGCTGCATGAAGAGATCAAAAGATTCATCAGTGCTCTCCAAAAAAGACCCTACGCTTTTTTTCCAATCGCTCATCATGAGAGTAATTTTGCTTTAGTGCTCTTGCTTACGCAATAACAAAAAAGGAAGGTATAAATATGGATTAAAGCCCAAGATTCCGTTTGAAATCCTGGTATTTCGTGTCAGGAGCAGCCGTTGTTTTACAACCCCGCTGACGGGCAAGTGCCTGTATATCCTGAATACGGTTTCCGGGAGAAGGATGGGTGCTGGCAAATTCAGGCGGGGTGCCTCGGTTTTCCAAAGTCTGCATTTTCTGGAAAAACCCGGCAGCACCGTCACAGGCATAAAAATTAGTGGCTCCCAAATACAGCACAGAATATTCATCAGCTTCCCGTTCATAGTCCCGGCTAAACTTTAAGCCTACCAGTTGTCCGCCCACTTGCGTGAAGATCCTTTCAAGGTTTCCAGACTCGTTTCCCAAAATCAACCTTGAAATAACTGAAATGCCGTATTGCTTCTGTAGCTGTTTGATAGAATGACGTTGGTCTGCGTGGGCAATTTCATGGCCTAAAACTCCGGCTAATTGATCTTCATTGTCCAGGTAATTAATCAAGCCTGTGAAAACATAAATGTGCCCGCCCGGAGTAGCAAATGCATTCTGAACTTTGGGATCATTGATAATTTTTACATCCCAGGGGAATTCTTCCCGATATGTTACCTGGCCAGATTCCAAAATACGATTCACTATCTGGTCTAGGTGGGCATAAGCCGAGCGCGTTCTTGGGTTAGTTGAATTACGATCCAGCAGCTGTCCTTTGCTGGCATACACAGAATCAGCCTGCTGTGAAACCTGCATGCCTAACTGTAAATCATTTTCTAGCGGAAAGAACACGTTGTCCCCATTTTTATCGCCCCCGCAACTGGTAAAGAGGGTAGAAGACAACAACAGGAGCGTAGAAAAACCTTTTTTTACTTTAGAAGAAAGTGGAGCGGAAAATCTATTGAACATAGGTGTATGCGTTTTAAAATCACTTCTACGAAAACTTTGGTAAAATGACAAAGCTATGGGTAGGTTGCCAAGCTTCTGGAAAGATGTGCCTCTCATTCCAACTTTGTTTTCAGCTTATTTTTTGAAAAGTAGCCCGAAAACAAAGCATACAACTTTTATCATCCGGACCGGTTTAAGGAGTGTTACAGTGTTTATATAGACCCAGATGGAAACTCAATTGACCCCACATGCCATTTACGCAGACGTGGCTGCTTCTGCTCAGCAAGCTGGTTTACGCTATTTTCCTGACACCAAGCCAGGCATTACGCGCCAGCCTAAAGGAAAGCAATTTGAGTATTTTACCGCCAAGGGAGAACCCGTGACAGATGAAAAGATTCTGGACCGGATAAACAAATTGGTGATACCGCCCGCCTGGACAGACGTTTGGATTTGCCCCTCTGAGAACGGCCACATACAGGCTACGGGCCGTGATGATAAAGGCCGGAAACAGTACCTGTACCACGCACAGTGGAAGGAGGTCAGGAGCTTAAATAAGTTTGGTCGCATGATTGCCTTTGGAAATGCCCTGCCAGGTATCAGAAAACAGGTAGAGAAAGACCTGCACCTAAAAAAACTGGAGAAACGCAAGATCCTGGCCATTGTGGTGGAGTTGCTGGACAACTCGTTCATCAGAATAGGAAATAAGGCTTACGCTAAATCAAATAAATCATACGGGCTTACTACGTTGAGGGACCGTCACGTGAAAGTAGAGGGTGATCACCTGAAGCTGGATTTTGTAGGTAAAAAAGGAATAAAACACGAGATCAGCATCAAAGACCGGCGCCTGGCCAGATTGGTGAAACAGTGCCAGGACATACCGGGGTATGACCTTTTTCAGTACTATGATGAAGATGGTAACCGTCAGCCCATTGAATCTGGTGATGTCAATGAGTACCTGAAAAGCCTGAGCACCGAAGATTTCACTGCCAAAGATTTCAGGACCTGGGGAGGTACGGTCTTGATGGTAGAATGCCTGGAGCAGATATTGGATGAAAACCCTCAAATAGAAAAGGACAAGTCTGTGAAGGAGGCTGCTAAAATGGTGGCCCATGAGTTAGGAAACACGCCAACGGTTTGCAGCAAGTATTACATCCATCCAGAGGTAGTCAATTTGTTTAAACAAAACAAATTGATAGACTACCTCCGGAAACATGATGCCAAAAAGCGAAAAGAAAATCCCTACCTTTCCCGTACTGAGGAATTTGTGATCAAAATGCTAAAGGAGGTAAAAATTTCATAATGGATTAAAGGTTTAAATGAATATATTTATTAAGTCTTAAGGCAGAAGTATATGTTCATAGAAACCGAGCGCCTTATAGTACAGCCACTCACGCTAACTCAACTGAAGCTTTACGTAGCCAATGATGGTTCACTGGAAAAAAGCTTAGGGGTGGGGTATACTCCAAAGGAAATAGAGGAAGATCTGGCTGATGCTCTGGAAAATTACTTTCTTCGGTTGCTTCCACTACACCTTGACCAATTTCATTTCTATACTCTATGGGCAATCATTCTAAAAGACAAAAATCTTTTAGCAGGTGACTTGTGCTTTAAAGGAGAGCCAGATGAGAACGGGGAAGTAGAAATAGGCTATGGTACCTACTCTGAATTCCAACGGCTTGGCATCATGAAAGAGGCAATAGCTGGTTTGCTGAAGTGGTGCCATGATCGCCATGATATTAGTACCGTTATAGCAGAAACAGAGACCGGTAACAACGCATCTGAAAAGATATTAGAAAGAAACGGGTTCCACAAAGACTGCCAAGGCAGGGACAACACTTGGTGGAAACGGGAGGTGACTGATGGGGTTTTAAAGTAGAATCATTTGCATTTGAAAGCTTTGAAGTTGATTAAATCCCCTCGCGGTCAAAGGCGTGAACTGCAACATCATGCTTTTTAATCAGCTTTGTTTCTTTTCCTTTTTCCACTTCAACTCCTTGCTTGGTGTCAAACACAAGGGTTTTTCTACCTAACCCTCGTACATAGGAGTTGTCATTCACCTTGTCTTTCCCCATACCGCCATAGATAAAGACTTTTATACCTCTGTTCCCTTCGCCGGTTAAGATAAACTCATCTTCTTCGCCCAATCCATGCAGCGAAATTGAATTTGTGTCCTTTTTTTTAAACAGTCGGTCGTATACTAGCCGTGAGGGTTTTTTCTCATCATTTGGTATTTGAATGATGTACACGCGGGCATCTCCATTCTTCTGACGCTCCACTACAAACTTCTCTTTTTGGTCAGTTCCGGGTACCATCACTTCTTTGGAAAGCTCCTTGTACAGTTCATTTGCCAGCTGAGGAAGCTGTGCTCTTCTTGAAGCAAGTTTCTGTCTGATTTCTTCGCCTGTTAATTTATAAACTGATGTTGGCAAAGCTTCTACAGCCGAAGTAAGAACACTATCTGTTAGCTGGTTTTGGAGCTGTAACGCTAATTGCTGCCATTGCTCCTGGGTTACCTCGTTTAAACACCGTTCATCAATAAATTTGGCATTTTGCAGGTACCCCTTAGGTGAAGAAACCCTCATGTGAAAAGTCTTCATTTTCTTTAAAGGAGCCCAGGAACGGCTAAAAAGCCAGGGTATCATCCCATCATCAAACTTAAAAAAAGCTTGGTCTCTATCTTTTGGCACTGGTGTATACGTGGTGACATTACTGGTGTCATAAACTGCCCATTGCCACTGTCCCTCATGCCGGTCCCAGTCACCAATGAGCACATCAAATAAGCGGGCTTTGGCAAAGGAGAGTTGATCCGGTAAATGCGAGTGCTTAGAAAATCTGTTTTTCAAAAACTCATCAGAATCTACCAGGTCCTTTGCTTTGCCTAAATAACTGGTAATTGCTTCTTTCCCCTCATACTTCTCTTCAAGCAGGAAAACCTTATCCTGAAACTCTTCTGAGTTTTTACCTAATCCTTTTTCATTTTTAGGAACGTACACATACCGTGGGTGGCTATGCGGGATTTTAGCGCCGCCTGCCAAATGGGAAACGACTACTGCCCCGTACGGGTGCCCGGCCGATGTCTGGTCTCTAAGAAGATTAACAAGGAAAGATTTGCGTAGTCCTTTGGGTAATATGTTTTTAGGGTCCTTATCTACTGATCTAAGGGAGTATTGTTTGCCTTGTTCATTTTCCATGGTCAGGCTGGTGGTCTGGAAACCTCCACCTAATTTTTCAGGGGTTAGGCCGCCATGCATGCGTGACACGTCTAAAACAGGCAACATCACTGGTTCTGCCCAAACTGGGCGGTAATGTTTCCCCCATAGGAGGTGATGAAAAAAACCGCGTTCATAGTGCTTCCCCGCCACAACTGTAGCCGAATCCCATTTTGCATGGCGTTCCTGTTCTACTGGCCCTACCAATGCTGAGGATTGAAAATAGTTTTTCCGAGCACACCCGTTACATAGAAAAAGAATGAGGGTAAAAAAAGTCAGTAATTTACGCATGTGGTTCTTTTAATCCTTAGCCATACAGTAAGTGTGCCAGAAAGGTTGTAGCTGAGCAGTTGGCCCTAGTTAAGAGTATTGTCTTTCAATATATTAAATTTCCTTAATGAAAGGAAGTGAACTTACAAGAGACATCTTAAGTATAAATACGTACTTATGCAGCAAGTCTCTTTTATATCAAACCACAACAGTTTTTTAAAGACACTGTTACTTATTCTACTATTTTCATTTGGCTTTTCTGCCGCCCAAGCTGATCCTAACACCTCAGATTCAACCATCACCGTAGCTGCCGGGAAACATTATCTTAGAAGTGGTTTCCATAGGTTTTGGTGGGGCAGCCATTACCGAAAAGTATGGGCTGAACCAGTAGAAGCACCTTACTTTTTTCTTGATCAGTTTGAAGGAGGAGTCAGGCCTTTAGAGCAGGGTGGGAGCTTCCAAACTAAAAACCTGAGGCTGGTAGATAAAAATGGAAGGGAATACGTGCTCAGATCAATTGACAAAGACCCCTCTGGTGCCTTGCCCAAAAAGCTGCAGAAAACGTTTGTAGCTAACTTAATGCGGGACCAAACCAGTGTGATTCATCCCTATGGCGCTTTCATAGTTCCGGCTCTGGCTACTGCTGCCGGGGTGTACCATACTAACCCCAGGCTCGTGTACATAGCAGATGATGCAGCCCTGGGGGAGTTTCAGAAAGAATTTGCCAACACCTTAGCTTTGCTGGAAGAAAGGCCTGACGGTAACTGGGAGACCATTAGCAGCTTCGGGAATCCTAAAGAAATTGTAAGCTCCCGGAAAGCGTTTGATAACCTGGTGAAAAGCACAGATCATCAAGTAGACAGCAAAAGGTACCTTCGGTCAAGGTTGTTTGACATGTGGCTCAGTGACTGGAGCCGGAGAGAAGACCAATGGCGCTGGTCTGTTACAAAGGAAGGTGATGTTACCCGCTATGGCCCCATTCCAAGAGACAGAGACCACGCTTTTTTTAAATTCAATGATGGGCTGCTAACAAAGCTGGTGAGCGTTTTTAAGCCTAATTACCAAAGCTTTGACAAAACCATAGTTGGCCAGAATGTAAAAGGCTTGATTAAAAGTTCTTTTCAGATGGATGCCTACTTACTGGCTTACCTAACAAAAGAAGACTTTCAGAAAGTAGCGCTTGACCTACAAAACAGGCTTTCTGATGAGGTAATTAAAAAAGCACTTCAGAAGTGGCCCCCACAAATAAGAGAGCTTTCAGAGAAAGAGTTTGCAGCTAAGTTAAAGTCCCGGAGAGGTGATCTTCTTTCAGCTGCTGAAGTATTTTATAGTCAACTAAATAAGGAAGTTTTGCTTCCTGGCTCAGATGCAAAAGATACTTTTGAGTTCCTGTTTCAGGAAGACGGAAGCCTTCAAGTGCACCACTGGATTGACAAAGAAGAAAAGAAAGTGTTGCTACACCAGAAAACATATCTCTCACATGAAACAAAGAGCATTTCCGTCTTTGGTTTGGGAGAGAAAGACACGTTTGTGCTGAAGGGAAAAGGAAGAAGCAAAATGCAGCTAACGCTATATGGCGGGGAAGGCACAGATAAATTGGTAACTGACTCTTCTTTTAAACCTTCAGGTAAAAAAGTATTGATATCAAACGAAGAAGACGGAAATAATTACCCCAAGCACCCCAAAGTAGAAATAAAAAAACATACTCCCGCTGCTCAGGAATTTAACGGAGAAGGTTGGTTATTAAGGCATAGATTGCATTAACTTACCGATTTAGCTGCTGTTTTTCAGAAACAGCAGCTAAAACGCAGGATCTTCCTCTTGGGAGAATACTAACACTTTATCTCCGTGCTTAGTACGCATATACCCCCTAATGATTTGCTGGGTGTCTTTGTTGTCATTGTAGTATCTGATCACACCCTTGAAGTCTTCTAAAGAAGAGGCACTGAAAGACTCATCAAAGTACCCAAAGCCAAGGTAGCGGCCGTTGTCTACCACAACCACAGACTTCTCCTCAGCATTCCTGCCTTTGCCAATGATTACAAAAGTGTCATAGTCATACTTGAAGGCATCAATGGATTCAATGACCCGAAGGTTATACTCTTCGGGAGATTCTTTGCCTACGCAAGCTCCTTTGCATTGGTGCACCTGGTAATCAAAGCAGGGTCCGGTAGATTTGTACAGGTCACACAGTTTCTGGCAAAGGTTGTACTTGGCCACACGGTTGTAAAGAAAGTTCTTGGCCTGAAACTGGTTTGACATGGTCAACAAAGGAGGAACCTCAGTCTTTGCTTTCTGGAAAGTTAGCCGTAGATACCCTTCCTGGTCATAGTAAGAGTAAATGCCCGAATGGTAAACACTCCTTCGTTGGGCCCGGTTATAGAATGGCTTCCGCTTCTTAATCTCGTCAGATTCAAATAAAAGAGCCACAAGTTCACTGCCTGTCCTGACATAGGTGATGTCCGCAATCCGGTTCTTGAATTCAATTGACTTTTTACTTTTAAAATCGATGTTAAAGTGCTGGATGATGCGTTTACGGATGCTCTTGCTTTTGCCCACGTAAATAATCTGACCTTCTTCGTCATGGAAGTAGTACACCCCAGCCTCCAGCGGAAGGGCATCCACCATGTCTTTGGAAATATTAGAAGGCAGGAGTGACGTCTTTATCTCTTTGGAGATGGAAGAGGTTTCCAGCAGTTTTTCATCTTGTGAATCATTAACCTTTTTCTCGTCTATTTTAAGTAAACGGTCAAAAAGCACCGCCGTAGCCTCTGCATCGCCAATGGCGCGGTGACGCATCTGTAGGGGTATGTCAATGCTCTTGCACAATTTTCCTAAACTATAGGAAGGTAAACCTGGCATTAGTTTACGGCTGAGGCGTACAGTGCACAAAGTCTTCCTCTGGAATGTGAACCCCAGATCTGCAAATTCTTTTTTTACAAAAGAATAGTCAAACCGCACGTTATGGGCTACAAACACATTGCCTTCGGTGATCTGCACAATCTGTTTGGCTACCTCATGAAATTTAGGAGCATCGCGTACCATTTCATCGGTAATACCGGTAAGCTGCGAAATGAAAAAAGGAATAGGACGACCTGGGTTGATCAAGGAATGGAATTGGTCCACTACTTGATCCCCGTCATGGATGAAAATAGCGATCTCGGTGATCCGATCTTCAGCGGGTTGGCCACCTGTGGTTTCAATGTCTACTATTGCGTACACGCGCTCAGTTTTAGATGAATAGTCTGTACTTGAATACTAATCAAACTAGTAACCAGAAGTTAGGCAATAACGTTTCATCTCCCTTCTAAGCTTATTTTATTGAAAAGGCATAAAAAAAGCAGCCCATATGGACTGCTTTTTTTAGTTGATAGATAAGCTTTTATTTTACACACTTTGTTTCATAGAAGTGATCATCTGCTTCGCGGCCTGAATCTCCTGATACTGGCGTTGTATGACACTTTTCACATCAACTGGTAAACCTTCAGCATGCAAAGCGTTGTCATAGGCTTTCAATGCTGCTTCGTCACCGGTTTCGCATTCGCCCAGGATAGCTTTGCTGTCGTTTGCGCCTACCGCAGATTTAAGGTTAATCCATCCGCGGTGCACCGCTCCGGCTGCTTCTAAGGCAACTCCTTCCACGGTAGTGGTGTCCTTAGTGCTTCCGCCTAACTGTTGAGCTTTGCTTTCGAGTTCACTCACAAAGATGGCTCTTTGTTGAGCAAGTCTTTCCAGTTCAGATTTTACCTGGATATTTTGTACGGCTCCTGCTGCTGTTTCATATCCTTTCTGTCCGTCACGGGCTGTGGTTACCAAATCATTCAGGGTGTCAATTACTTTGCTATTTGCGTTATCCATGGTTTTATTTTGTGGTAAGGTTTATAAGTACAATCTGGGCAGTGGTACTTCAGAAGTTATTCTGCCATTGCTATTTATACTAACCACGTAGAGTATTAGTTGCGAAGCTTAGAAGCCGTGATGTGAAAACAGCATTGAAACGGCTCTATTTACTTTTTTGTCTTGCCCTAAGCTTTTGCAAAAGCTTGTTTTCAGCTGAACCATGGCTTACATCATTCAACAGGTAGCCAAAAGGCTGCAATGGCTCATAGGCATCAAAAATTACTTTCAGGATGGCTATGATGGGGATGGAAAGAATCATGCCCGGAGCTCCCCAGATTTCTCCTCCTAAAATCAAAGCCAGGATAGCAGCAAAAGGGTTGATGCTTACTTTAGAACCCACTACATACGGCGTAATGAAGTTCCCCTCAAGGAACTGAACAAAGGCGAAAATGCCGATCACAATCAACATCTGGGCTGCCGACCCTGTGTTTACTAACACAAACAAAGCCGGGAACAAGGCACCAATTAAAATACCTATGTAAGGTATCACCGTTAATATGGCCGCCATCACCCCGAAGAAGATGGCGTATTCAACCCCCATGATCATCAGACCTACTGAGTTAAGTATGGATACCACAAAGATCACAATCAACAAACCCGATAGGTACCCCTGTACTACCCGCTGTATGTTGTCTACTGTTTCCATAAGAGGCTCACGTCGTTCTCTGGTGATGAACTGGAACATAAACTTCCGCAAGTGATCACGGTAGTAAAGCATACAGAAGATGTAAATTGGAATTAAAGAAAGTACTGTTAGGGCACCGGTGGTCACCGAGATTGTGCTGCCAAGGAAAGCTGTCCCGGTTTGGGTAACATTTCCCAAAGCCTTTTGCAGGAACTCATTCTTATTAGTGGGTCTAATGCCAAAGCGCTCGTAAAGAAAGCTCTGGAACTTGGCCACCAACAAAGAAATTTTACTGTTGATCTCAGATAGTTCAGTAGAGAAGTTGCTTACCTGGTGAGACAAAAACCAGATCACAAGACCCAGCACAATAATGACCACTACCAGCGAGATGACAATGGATATTGCCCGGGGCAGCCGCCGCTCCAGCCATCGGCTCATTGGAAGTAACAGCAAAGCAAAAAGGGCGGCAAAACAAATAGGAATGAGTACGGGACTAAAGGTTTGCAAAAAGTGGAGCAGCAGATAAAGCCCCAGCAGAATAACTGTGTACTTAAAATAAGAGGGTAATTTTATTTCCATAGTAGTAGGCAGATGAAGTAACCCTCTGATGCGAAGGATGTTCTATTTTAATACTAATATTATTAGCTTTTTTAAAGCTTTGATTTACAAACACCTTTGATTTTGGCTAAATTTTTAAGCAAAAGCTTATGCTCTGAATGAACTGCTAAGTGCTATATTTGGTTACATATAAACAGAAATACAGCCTTTTTATAGAGTATTCTTGTTATTGGCCCGCTTTTGTATACGAGTTTATTCTGCATTAAAATTGCGTTTTGCGGGTTTAATGCCAAAGTACACGCAAATTTTCTTTTATTTTACCTAATTCTACTAAACCCAAAAGTCTTGTATGGCTGAATTGACTGATGTAACCTACAACGAGGATAGTATACGATCGCTTGATTGGCGTGAACACATCCGGCTGCGTCCGGGTATGTACATTGGCAAGCTGGGCGACGGTTCCTCTCCCGATGATGGGATATACATCCTTGTGAAAGAGGTGATTGACAACTCCATTGATGAGCACATGATGGGGCATGGTCGCACCATTGAAGTAAAGATTTCTGACCATAAAGTGGTAGTCCGCGACTACGGCCGAGGTATTCCATTGGGCAAGGTGATTGATTGCGTGAGTAAGATCAACACTGGTGGTAAATACGACAGCCGCGCCTTCCAAAAATCGGTGGGTCTGAACGGGGTGGGTACCAAGGCGGTGAACGCGTTGTCTTCCAGCTTCAGAATCCAGTCAGTGCGTGAGGGGCAAACCAAAGTGGCCGAGTTTGAGCGTGGTGAGTTAGTCAAAGATGAGCCACTGCAGGAAACAAACCAGCGCAATGGTACCACTACCATCTTTGTGCCTGATGATACCATCTTCAAGAACTACCACTTCATTCCGGAGTTCCTGGAAAACCAGATCTGGAACTATGTATACCTGAACGCAGGTTTGACCATCCATTTCAACGGACAGAAGTATTTGTCTGAAAATGGCCTGAAAGACTTGTTGAGCCGCAAGATTGCCGAAGAAACCATGCGCTACCCTATCATCCACCTAAAAGGCGATGATATTGAGTTAGCCCTTACCCACGGCAATGACTATGGTGAAGAATACTATTCTTTCGTGAACGGACAGTACACCACCCAAGGGGGTACCCACTTAGCTGCTTTTAGAGAAGCCGTGGTAAAGACCGTGCGCGAATTCTATAAGAAAGACTATGATGCCACTGATATCAGGGGATCAATTGTAGGTGCTATTGCTATTCGTGTTCAGGAGCCGGTTTTTGAAAGCCAGACCAAAACCAAATTGGGCTCTATTAACATGAGCCATGAGGGTCATACGGTTCGTGGCTTCGTGAATGATTATGTGAAGGAGCACCTGGACAATTACCTGCACAAGAACCCTGCGGTAGCAGAGGCGCTACGCAAGCGTATTGAGCAAAGTGAGCGGGAACGCAAAGACATGGCTGGTATTAAGAAACTGGCCAACCAACGTGCTAAGAAAGCGAACCTGCACAACAAGAAGTTACGTGACTGCCGCTTCCACTTTGGTGAAAGTAAAGAGTTGGAGAAAGAGGCTTTGACTACCTTGTTCATCACCGAGGGTGACTCCGCATCGGGTTCTATCACTAAGTCGAGAAACGTAGAGTTAGAGGCTGTATTCTCCTTAAGAGGAAAGCCTTTGAACTGCTTCGGGCTGAAGAAGAAAGTGGTATATGAGAACGAAGAATTCAACCTGCTGCAGCACGCCTTGAACATTGAAGAAGGTTTGGAAGGGTTGCGTTACAACCGCGTGGTAGTCGCTACTGATGCTGATGTGGACGGGATGCACATCCGCTTACTGCTAATGACGTTTTTCCTGCAGTTTTTTCCAGATCTGGTGAAAAACGGCCACCTGTACATTCTGGAGACGCCGCTCTTCCGGGTACGAAATAAGAAGGAGACAATCTATTGCTACAACGAGCAGGAAAAGCAGAACGCTATGCGCAAGCTGGGCAAGAACCCTGAGATAACCCGCTTCAAAGGATTAGGAGAGATTTCGCCGGAAGAGTTCGGGAAGTTTATAGGCGAGAACATCCGTCTTGAGCCCGTGATTATGGGCAAGACGGAGCAGAACATCCAAAAGGTCTTGTCTTACTTTATGGGCAAGAACACCCCGGAGCGCCAGCAGTTTATCATTGAGAATCTCAAAATAGAGAAAGATATAGTAGAGGAGGTTTATGCTTAACGAAGAATTGGAAAACGAGAACAACCTGGAACTTGGGGCGGAATTGGAAGGAGAGGAGACCATCCATGACATTACCTCTGTTTCCGGACTGTACGAAAACTGGTTTTTGGACTATGCCTCCTATGTAATATTGGAGCGGGCTGTTCCTGCCCTGGAAGACGGCTTCAAACCAGTGCAGCGCCGCATCATGCACGCCATGAAAGAAATGGACGATGGTCGTTTCAATAAGGTGGCGAACGTGATAGGGCAGACCATGCAGTACCACCCGCACGGCGACGCCTCCATCGGCGATGCCATCGTGAACCTCGGCCAGAAAGACCTGCTTATAGAAACTCAGGGGAACTGGGGGGATGTACGTACTGGTGACAGCGCAGCGGCTCCACGTTACATTGAAGCTCGCCTCACCAAGTTTGCCTTAGATGTAGTATTCAACGCCCAAACCACTGAGTGGCAGTTGAGCTATGATGGCCGTAAAAACGAGCCAGTGACGTTACCGGTGAAATTCCCACTTCTGCTTGCGCAAGGCGTGGAGGGTATTGCCGTGGGTTTGTCTACCAAGATCATGCCCCACAATTTCCGGGAGCTGATCAAGGGATCTATTGACGTACTTAAAGGCCGTAAGACAACCTTGTTGCCAGACTTCCCAACGGGAGGCATGGCAGACTTCACCAATTACAACGGTGGGGGCAGAGGAGGCAAGATCCGTTTACGAGCTACTATTGAGAAAGTTGATAAATCGCTGCTCATCATCCGTGACGTGCCATACGGCACCACCACTACGGCTTTGATGGACTCTATTGTAAAGGCAAGCGAGAACAATAAAATCAAAATCAAAAAAGTAGTCGATAATACGGCGGCCGAGGTGGAGATCCAGGTGCACATACCACCGGGGATTTCTCCTGACCTGACCATTGATGCGCTTTACGCCTTCACTGACTGCGAGGTCTCTATTTCGCCTAACACGTGCGTGATCATTGAAGATAAGCCGCGCTTCCTGAACGTGGATGAATTGCTGCGTCTTTCTACAGTGAAAACCGTTCGGTTACTGGAGCGTGAGCTCGAGATCCGGATGGGTGAACTGGAAGACAAGTGGCACCAGTCTTCTCTGGAGAAGATCTTCATTGAGAACCGTATCTACCGCGACATTGAGGAGTGCGAGACTTGGGAAGCGGTATTGGTAGCCATTGACAAAGGGTTAGATCCATTCAAGCCTATTCTGCGCCGTGAGGTAACCCAGGATGATATTGTGCGCCTGACGGAGATCAAGATCAAGCGTATCTCTAAGTTTGACTCTTTCAAAGCCGATGAGTTCATCAAGAAGCTGGAAGATGAAATGGCTGAGGTGGCAGATAACCTTGCCAACCTTACCCGTTACGCCATCAGCTATTTTGAAGGTCTTTTAGCTAAATACGGCAAAGGCAAAGAGCGCAAAACTCAGATCAGAACCTTTGATGTGGTGTCTGCTCAAAAAGTGGCTGTGGCTAACCAGAAGCTATATGTAAACCGCAAAGACGGATTTGTAGGCTATGGCCTGAAGAAAGACGAGTTCGTGTGCGACTGCTCTGACATGGATGACATTATAGCCATCCGGAAAGACGGCAAGTTCATGGTTTCAAAGATCAGTGATAAGATCTTCATGGGGAAAGACATTGTTCATGTTGGCGTGTACAACAAAAACGATGAGCACATGGTCTATAACATGATCTATGTGGATGGAAAAACCGGTATCTCGTTTGCCAAACGTTTTGCCGTAACTTCCATTACTCGTGACAAAGAGTATGACCTTACTAAGGGCGAGAAAAACTCGAAAGTGGTGTATTTAACCGCTAACCCTAACTCAGAGTCAGAGTTGGTGAGCATCACACTTCAGCCGGCTAGTACTGCAAGGGTAAAACAGTTTGACTTTGATTTTGCTGAATTGCTCATTAAAGGCAAAGGCTCTCAAGGAAACATTGTGACTAAGCACCCTATCAAGAAGGTAGTGCAGAAGGAGCTAGGCGAATCTACCCGTGGTGGACGTGACATCTACTATGATGAGGTGATTGGCCGTCTGAACACCGAGAACCGTGGTCGTTATCTGGGCTCTTTCAACACAGATGATTCTATTCTGGTGATCTACAAAGACGGTACTTACGAGATGACTTCGTTTGATGTGTCTAACCACTATGACGTGCCAAACCTGGAGTTGATCCATAAGTTCTCTCCAGACTTGGTTGTATCAGCAGTGTACACTGAAGGCGAAACCAAGATTACGTATGTGAAACGCTTTGTGGTTGAAACCAGCACCATTGGCAAGCGCTTCATCTTTATCAGTGAAACCAAAGGATCTAAATTATTGGCCGCATCAGTTCATCCGGAACCTAAGGCAGAAATCAAGATTCAGCGGGATAAAAAATCTGAGAAAGAAACTGATAATCTGCTGCTTAGCGACTTTATAGATGTGAAAGGTTGGCGGGCAATGGGCAATAAACTTAACTACTACAAGATCTTTGGTGTAACAATACAAAAAGAGGAAGAAGTAGAGCAAATCAAGCCTAAGTCTGGTACAAAAGTTATAAAGTCTATTAAGATAGAACCAACTATTGTACAAGCTGCAACTACTTCATTTTCAACTGGTGACGAGGTTTTACTTGATTTAGAAACAATAAAACCAGATTTGCAATTGAACGTAGAGAATGAACAAAACGGGGATTTACCAACACCAGCTAAAACACCAAAAAAACAGCTAAACCTGTTTTAGGATTTTTTAAATTGTTTTCGTAGATTACCCGTACGTTGGACTAAACAGACAGAATAACAGGGGTGTATGTGCAGAACATTTAGACTGATGCTTTTAGTGTTAACTCTTATGAGTTTTCCGAACCTTACCTCCCTTGCCGGCGGTTTAGGTTCGGAAAAACTCTTGTGGGAGGCTAACCAATTATTTCGTGAATACAAGGACACTGAAGCCTTGGAAAAATATGAACTCTTGCTTTCTTCCAATCCGGAGTTGCCAGAGGCGCTTACCAAAGCAAGTATCGTGTGCGGCCGTATAGGCAACCGGTTTGCCGATGACACGCATAAAAGTTTGTATTTTCAGAAAGCTTTTGGGTTCGCCCAGAAAGCAATAGAAGTAGACAGTCTTTCTGCAGAGCCTAATTACGTCATGGCTCTTTCCTTAAGCAATCTCTGCCAGACGGTAGCCATCAAAGATCGGATGGTACAGTTAAACCAAATCAAAACCTATTTAGACAAAGCACTAGCGCAGGATGCAAGACATGCAGGTGCCTGGCACCTCAAAGGGCGTTGGGCGTACAAAGTTGCTAACCTTTCCTTTGCTGAGAGATCTGCAAACAAATTGCTGACCCAACTACCGTTGCCTGTTTCCTCCAATGATCAAGCAATCAATGCTTTACTTAAAGCTATTAAACTAGACCCTTCAAATCTATTATACTACTATGATTTAGCAAGGGTGCAGCGCGAGGCTGACCTGAAAAGTGAATGTGTAAGCACCTTGCAAAAAGCATTAGATCAAAAATTGGTTACCACTGAGGATCTTGAATTAAGTAGAAAATGTAAAATGCTTTTGCAGGAAGTACTCAAAGTAAGAGCTTAGTTTACCTCCTTTATTTTATCCCTAAAGATCAAAGGCACTCAACATGTTGAGTGCCTTTGATCTTTAGGGATATTTTGTTTTGCCTGTGTTTTAGAAAAACAATTTATAAACCTATAAATGAATAGGGGTTTATCTAAGTTGTCTGTCTTCTGTGGGAAATTCAAACCTTTTGGTAGAAAGCTAATTATCTTTTTAGCCGGTTGTCTTATCATGCTAAATTAAAATAGCAAAACACAAATATAATTTGCTGCATATTTTCTAAATTAGAAAACCAATGTTTAACATGTGAGAAAGGCGCTAACTTATATTCTCTTAATGATGTGTGCATTGGCAGCGCATGCCCAGACTACCCCTTTAGTGGGGCGAGTTCATGATTCAGAGAACCATAAGGCGCTTGATTATGTCACAGTACACCTGAATTCTGCTAAGGTGCCCGCCTTCACAGATGAATCCGGGCAGTACATCCTCCGCAAGTATTCGCCCACTGATACAGTTACGTTTACCCTTCTTGGGTATAAGCCTATCATAAAGTCCATCAAAGATCTTCAGGCGAAGCCAGACATTGCCATGGTGCGGCAGAGCTATACCCTGCAAGAGGTGGTGGTGCGACCCAGGGAGAACCCTGCCCATCGTATTGTTCGGGCAGCCGCTAAAAACAAACTGAACTACCTGCCCGAGAACCAGGCAGCTATCCAGTTTGGAACCTACACCTTAATGAAGGGAAGCATCTTAGAGCGGGAAGCGAAAGATAAAAAGAAAGGTTTCTCTAAAAGATATGCCCCTTACCTGGACAGCCTCACTATTAGTGATAATCCCTCCCGAACAGCTTCTTTGCCCATCTTTCAATCAGAAACGATTAAGGAAACTTATTATAGCCGGGAACCTCGTAAATCGAAAGAGATTTTAAAAGCCAGCAAGGTGGTAGGAGTGGGCGTAGAGCGTGAAGGCCAGATAGCCCAACTGCTGAACGCACAGGCAGAACACTTCTCTTTGAACCAGAATTGGATGCGCATGTTTGACAAGGACTTTGTAAGTCCTATTGCCAACCAGTGGGCCAGCTATTATGATTATGACTTGGAGGACAGCGTAGAAACCTCCAGTGGCAAAGTGTACCGGCTCAAGATTCTCCCGAAGCGTTCCCAGGATCTCACATTTGAGGGCACTATGTGGATTGCTGATGGCTCTTTCTCCCTCCGCCGGATAGACATCAGGCTAAACAAAGGTGTGGCCCTTAATTTTGTAACAGGTCTGCACATTGTTCAAGCGTGGGATGAAAAGAACCCGTCGTTGCTGCCTGTTTCCAGCAAGCGCCAGTTTCAGATTACTGGGTTACCCGGAACTGATGTGCGATTGTTTGTAGAATCTGTGACTACCTACACCGACCTGGTGGTAGGTCAGCCAAAGCCGGAGGAGTTCTTCGACATGACCCACCAAATCAGTGACTCTGCGTTAAAGTACAAAGAGGATTACTGGCAAGCAGTCCGGCCACAGGCATTTTCCCCTGAAGAACTCAAGCGCGTGCAGGCCATAGCTCAGATCAACAAACTCCCTGAAATCCAGAGTACGGTCAAGCTTATCAGGATTGTGGTGGAAGGGCATATGCCTCTGAACGATAAATTAGAATGGGGACCTGTATTTGGCACCTACGTGTTTAATAAGCTGGAAGGTCACAGAATTCAATTTGGAGGTAGAACCACAGAGGCCTTTCACCCAAACTGGATCTTAAATGGGTACCTTGGGTACGGAACCAGAGATGAATCTTTTAAAAGCCTGCTTAACATCAGGTACATAGCCAATCGTCAGCAATGGACAGAGTGGGGGGTAAGCTACTTGAATGATGTAGGACCCGCTTCTCTTGACCTAAACAATTCGCAACTCAATAGCTTGTTTTTCTCAGCTTTCAGGTGGGGGAAGATGAATTTTCCTTACCAGCAAGAACGAATGCAAATGTGGGCCGAGCGGGAATGGCTTCCTGGTTTTCGGCAGCGAGTTACTTTCCGGCATACCAATTACCGTCCAGAATTTGACACCAAACTAATGGGCGGTGAGAAAGATGGCTCTCCATTTGGGGTATTCAGTACCACAGATGTTTCTCTTAGCTTGCGTTACTCCCCAGACTTGAAAATGCTGATCCGGCACTACGAGAAGATTCCAATCTCCAACTCTAATGCCCCAATATTTGGATTAGATGTTTCCGCTGGGATTAGAGGGGTAATGAATTCAGATTTAAACTACCAGGAAGTAGCCTTGTCTGTGGAACAGCGGGTGCGGGCAGGCATCTTTGGGTATGGACGCTATTACCTGAAAGCAGGCAAAACTTTCTCTAAAGTTCCGCTGCCTATGCTGCAAGTACCCATTGGGAACGAGACCCCCTTCTTTATTTTGCACGGGTACAACCTGATGCCGTTCTTCTCTTTTGCAACTGATGAATATGTGTCACTACGGTATGATCACCATTTTGAAGGTGCTTTTTCTATCACCAACCGGTTGCCCTTGCTAAAGAAAACCAAAATGTTGCTGGTGGCTGGAGGTGCCGTATTATACGGTCGCTTGTCTGACAAAAACAAACCAACTCAAACCGTAGGTCCTGAGCAAAGCAGGAACTTCCGTAGCTTGGGTAAAACTCCTTATGCTGAAGTGAATGTGGGCTTTAAAAATATATTTCAATTGCTGAGGGTAGATTTGGTGCACAGGCTTACTTATAAAGAGCTTGATTCACCCTTGTGGGGAGTTCGTCTGTCAGTGTCGGTAAACCCATAGAATTTCAATGCTGTTTTTGAAAAACGAAGCCAAAGAACAGGAGAACTAATCGGGAAATGGTACCTTCGCTTTCTCATCATCTACGGCAGTTTATTTCAAGCATGCGTTATTCTTCTTTGATTTTGTGGCTAGGCGCAGCATTCTTCACAGCCTGCTCTCAGAAAAATGCTGAAGAAAGAATGTTCAACCCACAGAAGGTGGATAGCAGTGTTCCCACGCATATTAAAGAAATAAGCCGGGCGCTGGAGCAGCGTAACCCCCAGCCAGAATGGTATGTGAAGCGGGCCAAGCTCTACCTAGCCCAGGAAAAGCCTGAACCAGCTTTAAAAGACCTTACCACTGCCACGGTTTTAGATCCATCTTTAGGAGAGGCTTATTTCTGGAAGGCAAAAGTCATGGTGAGCCGCAGCCAATACCAGGACGCCATGAAGATGATGATGCAAGCAAATGCCTTCAGCTTCTACACTCCAGAATCTGAGGCTATTTTAGCAGAGACGTACGTAGGTTTAAAACAATACAAAAGAGCGCTAAACCATGGCAACAAAGCCATTAAATTAAACCCCGGAGAAGCAAAGTACTACGTCTTAATGGCGAAGGCACAAACCGGAACCGGTGACACCACGCGTGCTTTGTACAACTTACAAAGAGCCCTGGTAAGTGATTCAGTTTCTCTTCCTGCTTACCGAGAACTAAGTGCCATCTATACTGCCAGAAGGTTATATGATGTGGCGTATCCCTTGGTTAACCACGGAGTTAGAAAGCAGCCGAAAGATGCGTTTTGGTGGCAGCAACTGGGGACCATCTTCCTAAACCGGAACTTGTCTGACACTGCTTTAGCCTGTTTCTCCAGGTCTGTAAACTTACAACCGAATCAGCCGGAGGGGTATGCCGGGTTGGGAGAAGCCTGGTACAAGAAAAGGCAGTACAGCACCGCACTACCACTGTTGCTCAAAGCACAGGAATTGGGTCTAAAGTTAACGGAGCACAACCGTTGGGTTCTGGCTTCTTGCCTTGAGTGGACCGGGCAAAAAGATGCTGCCAGACTTCATTATGTTTTTTTAACCAGAAAATATCCACAGAACCGGAGGTATAGTGTAGCTTTGCAACGAACCAGAAGGCAGGTTCCAAAGCGCCCAATTGTAGATACTTTGAGCACTATATCTGTTTTTTAGCTATTTTGCCAAAAACAAGCCAAAACAAAGAAGTTTTATTACTTTCAATATGATCAACATTACCTTACCAGACGGTTCGGTCCGTGAGTACCAGGAAGGTGTAACCGGCATTGAAATTGCCGCCTCTATTAGTGAAGGTTTAGCACGCAACGTGTTAGCTGTGAAAGTAAACGGCCAGGTTTGGGATTTAACTCGACCTATCCCACAGGATGCATCTATCCAGTTACTGACCTGGAACGATGATGAAGGAAAAGCAACCTACTGGCACTCGTCTGCCCACTTAATGGCTGAGGCGTTGGAAGCTCTTTACCCGGGGGTGAAGCTAGGGATTGGTCCAGCCATTGAAAACGGCTTCTATTATGACATAGACTTAGGCGAAGGTAAAACCCTATCTCAGGAAGACTTTTCGGCCATAGAGCAGAAAATGCTGGAACTTGCCCGTCAGAAAAGCGAGTTCGTTCGCCAGCCCGTAAGCAAAGCCGATGCAATTGCTTACTTCACGGAGAAAAACGATCCTTATAAATTAGATTTGCTTCAGAACCTGGAAGATGGTTCTATCACGTTCTACACCCAAGGAAACTTCACAGACCTTTGCCGCGGACCACACATCCCCAACACAGGTTTTATCAAGGCTGCCAAACTCATGAACGTAGCTGGTGCTTATTGGCGCGGAGACGAAAAGAGCAAGCAGTTAACCCGAGTGTACGCTATCACTTTCCCTAAGCAAAAAGATCTCACTGAGTACTTGGAGCGCTTGGAGGAAGCCAAACGCCGTGACCACCGCAAGCTGGGCAAGGAAATGGAGCTTTTTGCCTTCTCCGAAAAGGTAGGTATGGGCTTACCGCTCTGGTTACCAAAAGGCACCCTGCTTCGGGAGCGTTTAGAACAATTCATGCGAAAAGCGCAGATGAAAGCCGGGTACCAACCGGTAGTCACTCCGCACATTGGCTCTAAGGAATTGTACGTGACCTCAGGGCACTACGAAAAGTATGGAGCTGACTCGTTTCAGCCAATCAGAACCCCGAATGAAAATGAGGAGTTCTTCCTGAAACCTATGAACTGCCCGCATCACTGCGAAATCTATAAGACACGTCCAAGGTCTTACAAAGAGTTGCCGGTACGATTGGCAGAGTTCGGAACGGTTTACCGCTATGAACAAAGTGGTGAGTTGCATGGCTTGACCCGTGTTCGTGGCTTTACGCAGGATGATGCACACATCTTCTGCCGCCCAGATCAGGTAAAACAAGAGTTCACTAAAGTAATTGACCTGGTGTTGTACGTATTCAAGGCATTGGGCTTTGACAACTATACTGCCCAAATCTCTTTGCGTGATCCTGAAAACAAAACCAAGTACATTGGTTCCGATGAGCTATGGGAGAAAGCAGAACGCGCTATTATTGAGGCTGCTACTGAGAAAGGCCTGCCTACCGTAACGGAGCTGGGAGAAGCCGCCTTCTATGGTCCTAAACTGGACTTCATGGTGAAAGACGCTTTAGGCCGTAAGTGGCAGTTAGGAACTATTCAGGTTGATTACAACCTGCCCGAGCGTTTTGACCTTGAATACATTGGTGCCGATAATGAGAAACATCGGCCGGTGATGATTCACCGGGCACCATTTGGTTCTTTGGAGCGCTTTGTGGCGGTGCTCATTGAACACTGTGGTGGTAACTTCCCGCTATGGCTCAGCCCAGACCAGGTGGCCATTCTGCCTATCTCAGAAAAATATCATGAGTACGCGCATCAGGTAAATGAACAATTAGCCGAGCAGGACATTAGAGGGTACATTGATACCCGTGATGAAAAAATTGGCCGTAAAATCCGGGATGCAGAAGTAAGTAAAGTGCCTTACATGATCATTGTAGGGGAGAAAGAACAGGAAAACCAAATTGTTTCTGTACGTAAACACGGCTTGGGAGACATGGGTACGTTGCGCGTAGATGCCTTCGTAGACAACTTCCGGGCAGTACTTTCTGAACTGCTTACTTGAAAATATTAGAAATATACTTTTAATTTACAGGGAAAAAGGCGATATTCGCACCCTGATTGTGAAATCTTAAACTTTAGGAGGTACAACTATTTCTACGAATAACAGACGCTACGTGCCACGTGGCAAGGTCGAAGAACCTTATCGTATCAATCAGCGCATCACCGGCGTCCGCGACGTGCGGGTGGTAGGTGAGAACGTGGAGCCAGGTGTATACAGCATAGACCAAGCCCGCCGTCTTGCCACAGAGCAGAACCTGGACTTGGTAGAGATATCGCCCAAGGCAGATCCGCCCGTTTGCCGTATTATTGATTATTCAAAATTCAAATACGAGCAAAAGAAGAAGCAGCGGGAAATGAAGGCTAAAACCACGAAAGTGGTGATGAAAGAAATCAGGTTCGGTCCTAACACCGATGACCACGATTTCGAGTTCAAGCTGAAGCATGCCCGCCAGTTCCTGGGTGAAGGTGCAAAAGTGAAGGCTTATGTGCACTTTGTTGGCCGAACAATTGTCTTCAAAGAGCGTGGTGAGTTACTTTTGCTTAAGTTTGCCCAAGCGTTGGAAGACGTGGCGAAAGTAGAGCAGTTGCCAAAGCTAGAGGGGAAACGGATGTTTCTTTTCCTGGGACCAAAGGTGAAAAAATAACAGTACACTTTTATATACACCCAAATGCCAAAGATGAAAAGCAAATCAGGGGCTAAGAAGCGATTCACCCTGACAGGTACTGGCAAAGTAAAGCGTAAACATGCTTTCAAAAGCCACATCCTGACCAAAAAGACCACCAAGCAGAAGAGAAATCTTACTCACACCGGACTGGTAAGCGAAGCTGATCAAGCCAACGTGTTAAGAATGCTTGCGTCTTAACCCATTCAATTAACCAATTGTTTCAACGGGAACTGGTAACTAAGCATTAAACCGAAATCACCAGCCCCAAAAAAAAGTAGAAATGCCTAGATCGGTAAACACCGTGGCGGCCCGCCACAAGAGAAAAAGAATAATGAAAATGGCCAAAGGTTACTTTGGTCGTAGAAAAAACGTTTGGACAGTAGCCAAAAACGCGGTTGAAAAAGGTCTATTATATGCCTACCGTGACAGAAAGGTGAAGAAAAGAGACTTCCGTTCTCTTTGGATTCAGCGTATCAATGCTGCAGCCCGTATTAACGGTCTGTCTTATTCTCAGTTAATGGGAGGTTTGAAAAAAGCCAACATCAACCTAAACCGTAAGGTTTTAGCTGATTTAGCCTTGAACCATCCAGAAGCTTTCACCGGAATTGTTGAGAAAGTAAGATAAGCTTTCCTGCTCATACCATTTGAAAAGCCTAGCATAAGCTAGGCTTTTTTTTGTGCTTTATGGTAGACATAAGCTATGTTCTTATCAACTATTTCTCCTTTAGCCTTTATCTATATAATGTTTCAACACTCTGCCTTTTATTTACAGCAATGTAGAAGTAGGTACTTATAATATCTACATGCTTCTTGTAAAACCAGGAGCAGCATAGGACAAGGTATGCTCGCTATCAGAGTAAATTAGGGTTAAATTTTATTTAATAGGCTAAAATTCTAAGTCGTTTCCTGCCCTGATTTAAAAAAGGAACCAGAAACTTTATGCCACAAGGTCATCCTCTAATCTAATGATAATGGCTAATTAAAAATAAATAATCAATAAGTATTGATTTCTATTATTAACGAGTGTATACAAAGTAATGTATTTACATATCATGTACATACTACATTGAAAATCAGCTACTTACATTATGTATAATAAGGAATAATGCAATAGTGAGGTAATTGTTTTCAGCAAAGGGATTTTTTGACAGATATAAAAATTTATAAACTCTTATCAATCAGAAAGTACCGATAAAAAAAATATTTTCATTTAAAGCTGTTTTTAAATAAATCTAAATAAAATATGAATTGTACAAGCCACTTTGAAAGGCGAGTTTAAATGTTTTAGAAGCTGTTTCTATTATATAAAAATAGGACTTTTTAGGATGATGCCTAAGCTAAGTATACGAATATAAGTTATATATAGAATTAACAATATTAATATTGTGTTAACAGAAATTTTATTTAAAAATTAATTGAAGTAGTTTTGTCCAGAATTCGTTTCCGCAACTTGCTTTAAACGTCCTATCTCATCATTGGTTACAACTTTAAATAATGAAATTAGGTTTTTTACGCTCATTCATTGCCTTATCACTCTTTTTAAGTTCTTTTTCGGCTTTCTCTCAGCAGCCAACTGCTAACGAAAGGGTAACTCCTTATACTGCTATCTTCGGATATGGTAGTAATATGGGGTATTATGCCAATGGTTGGAATGACAGAAATCTGGCAGGTTTAGTCAGTAAAGCCGGGGGTAATTCCATCAGGCCTACTTTGCCAGAGACCTTTGTTGATACCTGGGGATATAATGTAAGGTTAAGCGAATTTCAGTACTACGCGAACACCTTGGGTATGAAGGAAATTACGTGTTTTATTGAAGGTCCTACAGAAGCGCACCGTGATAAAACTACTTACCCTGGGGCTCATACTTCCTCTAAAGTATTTGCCAACTTATATGTGCCCATCTGGAATGCAGATGGTACTGTAAACCCTAATAACTACTATGCTAATTACGTTTTCAAATTGGTGCAAACGTATGGACCTTACGTAAAGAACTGGGAGGTTTACAACGAGCCAGACATAGGAAATAACAACCCAACCGACTGGTTGACGCGAGCGCCCCTTCCTGGTGAGATGGAAAACATTCAGGCGCCCTTCTCACACTACATCCGCATGCTCCGCATTACATGGGAGGTGGTAAAGAAGTATAACCCAGATGATCACGTAACTCCGGGCGGTATTGGCCACTCTACTTATCTTGACGCTCTGCTGCGTTACACAGATAACCCTAACGGTGGTACCGTTACCAGCGAGTTCCCACACAAAGGCGGCGCTTACTTTGACATGGTGAGCTATCACGTGTATCCTTCTTTCTTCCTGCGGGTATGGGATAACTCCATAGGAGGGTTCAAATACTTGCGGAACTCAGACTATGCTGCTGCCCAGGTGATCAACCATAAAAATGGTTTTGAAGCTGTTTTACAAAAATACGGGTATAACGGGGCCACTTACCCTAAAAAGCACTACATCGTTACTGAAACCAACATCAGCCGCCGCACCAATGATTGGCGGTACGGTTCAGATGAGATGCAACGCAACTTTGGTATCAAAGCCATGGTGCTTGCCCAAAAGAATGAAATCAAACAGATACACATCTATGGAGTAGGCGAAAATGTTACTGCTCCCGGTGTCAATGACTTGGTATCTAGTAATGTTGAATACGGACTCATGGGGCTTTATGAAAACCTGACAAGAGACGCTCCAGGAGTTGAAAAATTTACACAGTTGGGAAGCGGAATAAAAACTACTTCTCAGCTCTTATTAGGTTTCAGTTATGACGCTGGGCAAACAGCTGCCTTAAACTTACCAGCTGGAGTAGAAGGAGGAGCCTTCAGAAAGGGCACCGAATTAGTTTACGTTCTATGGGCCAAAAACCCTAATGACAAAACTGAAAACTATACCCAGCCTTATTCATTCCCATCTTCTTTAAACATATCTAAATTAGACCGCTTCGAGTGGGATTTTGGAACCACAGGCGCTATAACTCAGGCCGCACCAACCGGACTAACGCTTAATACAAGCCCATCCTTCTTCAAGGCTACCACCAGTTCTGTAACAAAGCAAAACCAGACCATCACCTTTGCACCCATAGGAGCAAAAACCATTGAGCAAAGTCCAACTGTCACTTTAGAAGCCACAGCATCTTCAGGATTAACGGTAGCTTTCAATGTGACTTCCGGACCAGCCACCTTAAGCGGAAATACGTTAACCCTTACCGGAACGGGTACTGTAACTGTTGAAGCTACCCAAAGCGGAAATACTACTTACAACGCTGCTCCAGCAGTAACCCAAAGCTTTGAAGTTACCTCTTCCACACAAGCAAACTCCACCAGAATTGAGGCCGAACGTTACACGAGCATGAGCGGCGTGCAGGTGGAAAACACCTCAGACGTGGGCGGTGGTCAGAACGTGGGCTACATTGACACCAACGACTGGATGAACTACTCAGTGAGCGTGAGCTCGGCGGGCACCTACAACGTAAGTTTCCGGGTAGCCACAGGCAACACCGGCGGCCGTTTCGAGGTGCGCAGCGCCTCAGGCGCAGTACTGGCCACAGTGGACGTTCCGCAGACGGGTGGCTGGCAAGCCTGGCAGACGGTGAGCGCCCCTGTGGCCCTTGCTGCTGGTACGCAGACCCTGCAGCTTTACGTAAGGGGCGGCGGCTGGAACATCAACTGGCTGGAGATTGGCGGTACCTTTACTACTGCTCCTACGGCTAATGTGACCCCAATTATTACTTTCCCTGCTTTAGCAAATAAAATGGTAGGTGATGCAGACTTTACGTTGAACGCCACCAGTACCAACACCACAGCTCCTATCACCTTTACTTCTTCTAATCCGTCTATAGTTTCTGTTTCAAACTCTACGGGTATATGGAAAGCAACAGTAGTAGGGGCAGGTACTGCTAACATTACCGCTTTACAAGCGGCGAGCTCGGGGTACAATGCTGCTGAAAATGTGACCAGATCTATTACGGTAACCCAAACCTCTACCTCAACCGCCAAGTCCTTCCCTGGTTTGATCCAGGCGGAAGCTTACGACGGCATGTTTGGCATGCAGAAGGAGACCACCGGCGACACGGGCGGGGGGCAGAACCTGGGCTACGTGGACGACAACGACTGGGTGGACTACCGGGTGAACGCGGCCTCTGCGGGCACCTACACCCTCAACCTGCGCGTGGCCTCCACCAGCACCACCGGCATCATCGAGGTGCGCAACTCCGCGGCTGCCGTGCTCGGCTCGGTGAGCGTGCCCAACACGGGCGGCTGGCAAACCTACACCACCCTCAAGACCACGGTCACGCTACCGGCCGGCGAGCAGACCCTGCGCATCTACGCCAGGAAGGGCGCCTGGAACTTCAACTGGTTTGAGGGCGTGTCTTCTTCCAGCTCTGAAACTCAATCACAAGCAGTTATCACTTTCCCTGCCTTGATCGAGCGTACAGTAGGTAATCCTTCATTTGAGTTAACTGCTACCAGTACTAACACCAGCACCCCAATTAGCTTTACTTCTGCAAACCCGGGTGTAGTATCAGTATCAAACGCTTCAGGAAAATGGATGGCTACCATTGTGGCCGCAGGTACAGCAACTATCACGGCTTCTCAGCCTGCTGGTTCTGGCTACTTAGCAGCAAACAATGTATCACAGCAACAGGTAGTAAATCCGGCTTCTACCACCACTTCAGCCAAGGCTTTCCCTGGTTTGATCCAGGCTGAAGCTTACGACGCTATGTTTGGTGTGCAAAAAGAAACCACCGGTGACGCGGGTGGGGGGCAGAACGTAGGCTATACTGACGCAAACGATTGGATGAACTACTCTGTGAGCGTGGCTTCGGCGGGTACCTACACCATAAATCTGCGCGTGGCTTCCCCTAACAACACCGGCGCCATAGAGGTTAGGAACTCAGCTGGCACTACTCTGGCTTCTGTGGCCGTGCCCAACACAGGTGGTTGGCAGACCTGGCAGACGGTAAGTGTGCCAGTGGCGCTGACCTCCGGGACTCAGATTCTGCAACTGTACGTAAAGAGCGGCGGATGGAACATCAACTGGTTTGAGGGAGCAACCTCTACCAACACTACTATCGTCTCCACGGCCAAGTCCTTCCCTGGTTTGATCCAGGCGGAGGCCTACGACGGCATGTTTGGCATGCAGAAGGAGACCACCGGCGACACGGGCGGGGGGCAGAACCTGGGCTACGTGGACGACAACGACTGGGTGGACTACCGGGTGAACGCGGCCTCTGCGGGCACCTACACCCTCAACCTGCGCGTGGCCTCCACCAGCACCACCGGCATCATCGAGGTGCGCAACTCCGCGGCTGCCGTGCTCGGCTCGGTGAGCGTGCCCAACACGGGCGGCTGGCAAACCTACACCACCCTCAAGACCACGGTCACGCTACCGGCCGGCGAGCAGACCCTGCGCATCTACGCCAGGAAGGGCGCCTGGAACTTCAACTGGTTTGAGGGCGTGTCTTCTTCCAGCACCAGCACCAGCACCACTCTTGCTCAAGCGCCTTCTTCAACAGGCAGCATCACAGTTCAAGTTCAATTTGCCACCACACCTACTTCGGCAAGCGCCTCTTTTGCTGACATGAAGTACAACAAGTCTCTTGGTTTCTTATTTGTGTCTGATGATGGCCACTTAAGTAATTATAACCTGGTATATAAAGTGCTGAATGGCGGAACAGCCATTGATGGAAAAACCTACCCTAAGGTTACTTACACAGACGGGGCCGGTAACTCTGTAGGCTATAAATGGAGCTTTGCCATTAATGGCAGGGGAGATGAAACTGGTAACACGGTTTACACGCAATATCCGCAGTTAATTGAGATGGTAAAGAGCGGGTTTGACTTAATGAACCATACCGATAGCCATGGTGGGTTCCACCGCTACAAAGAGATCAAGGACCTTGAGAAAGAAATCTTCCAAAATACAGGTTATAGAACCAGAACTGGTGTAATCCCCACCGCAGACGAAGGGTTCGTTTCTGCCTGGATGCAAGAGGGTTACAAATTTGTTGGAAGTACCTTTGGAGTTGCCGCTTCAAGAGATGGCTATGATGCCTTTGTAAACTGGAATGACCGTGCCATTATCCAAAGCATGAACACGAACCATCTGCTGGTTTCCCGCTTTAACATGGATGGCATGTGGAAGGCTGACTTAGGAAGTGCCGATAGTTGGGTAGATGGTATGTTTGCTGCTGCAGCAAACGGCAACAAGATTATGGCTCACGCCTTCTCTCACGGACCTGGTGGAGCAGGTGAGGTGCAATACTTTAAACAGTTTATAGATTACGTTAAAAATCACCCTTCAAACAATGACAAAGTTTGGATAGCGGGCGCTCAGGAGTTTGCTGAATACTTTGAGACTAAAGAAAACGTGGTGAAATCTGAGGTACTTTCAGGAAATACCTTAACCATCACGCTGGATTTGTCTAAAGTTTCTGATCGGAATAAACTAAGAGACATGTCCTTATTGGTAAACAGCTCTGCTTCTATCAGTGGGGTTACCGTAACGGGTGCAGATGGTTTCTCTTATAACTTGGGTACCAAACTGATCAACATCTATGAAGCAAATGAGAATGTTTCGTCTCCGTTCATCGATCCAACTCCACCACAAATCACTTCTGTGAAGGCCAGCGGCAATAAGCTGACCATCACGTATGATAAAGCTGTCACACAGTCTGGTGTTGCAGGCTATGAAGTAGCCGGTAATTCTGTAACTAGCATGACTGGAAGTGGTACCACCTGGACTCTTTCTCTGCAGACCAACTGGGTATCTGGACAGAAGCTAACGTACCGTATGCACCAAGGTAACGCAGCTGGTAACGGCTTAAAGGTTACTTCTTACATTGAGCATCCTATTGATACCGAAAATGCAAGTGTGATTGGTAGTTCCACCAGAATAGAGGCCGAGCGTTACACGAACATGAGCGGCGTGCAGGTGGAGAACACCTCAGACGTGGGCGGTGGGCAGAACCTAAGCTATATAGACCCCAATGACTGGATGAACTACTCAGTGAATGTATCTTCTAGCGGAACTTACACCATCAACCTGCGGGTAGCTTCGCCGATCAACACAGGTGCCATTGAAGTGCGTAACTCTAATGGAACCGTACTTGGCTCAGTAAATGTGCCTAACACTGGCGGCTGGCAGAACTGGCAGACGGTGAGCGTTCCGGTTAACCTGGTTTCAGGAACCCAGACACTGCAACTTTATGTGAGAGGCGGCGGCTGGAACTTCAATTGGTTGGAGATAGGCAGCGGAATGACACAAGTACAGTCTGCCACGTCTATCAGCTCAGAGGAAGATGCATTTGCCATTAAATGGAATATTTACCCTAACCCAACCCCTGACAAAGTTCAGGTGCAAATTGGAAAGCAGATCACAGGTGAGGTAAGTTTGGAACTCATCAATGCGGCTGGCAAAGTGATAAAGCATAGTACTCTGAAGAAAACTTCGGAGGAGGTCACCCAAACCATTCCTCTGGAAGATCTTACCAATGGCATGTACTTCCTACGTCTAAGAGCAAAAGGATTTTCTGAGGTGAAGAAAATCATCAAACAGTAGTAAGTATTTAACCATAAGTTGAAGTAAAGCTTAGGGATTGAAAGTGAACATAAGTTCGTTTATCTTTTAAAAGAACTTTATTCCTGAAGACACTTAGTGTATAACAAAAAGGCCGGAGCATTTGCCCCGGCCTTTTTGTATTTCAAAGGAGTCTATCCAAGACTACTTTCTATGCATGAGTCTGATCACTTTAGTTGTTTTTCCAGTTTTCAGGCGGGCAATGTAGATACCTGATGGCAAGCTTCCGTCAAGGTTGAAGCTATAGCTTCTTCCTGCTTCGGCTTTTCCAACACTTACCTTTTTAACAACCCTGCCATTCATGTCATGGATTTCCAAAGTGTATGCTCCCGCTTCACGAAGAGTAAAGTTGATGGTTGCAGACTCAGTGTATGGGTTAGGATATGCACTGAGTTCTATACCTTGGCCAACAGCGGAGGTTTTACCAGAAGCTACCACAGAAGAAGAGCTAGTGGATCTTATCACAGCGTTTTGATTATTAAGCGGGCAGCCAAGATTATTTGCTCTGTCTAACTCATTTTTAAGTGCTTCTGCGCTTGTGTATGTAACTCCATTTAATGTTGTAGTTCCATTCATAAACATTTCTCTTACAGCCCTTAAAATATCATCTGTCGAATACGGATAATTAACTACTGGATGGCATGCATTAAGTAGGGCGGCTGTCGATGCACGTGCCAAAGCATTGTAATTTCCACCTCCTAAATCAAGAGCACCTGCCAAAGTCAGAGATTGATTGAGTCCTCTACGATTGGAAATTCCGAATGTAGTTAAGAAGTTATTAAAAGGTGCATAGCCACAACCCCATGCTTCAGGATGGTTTTTCCAGTAACCAGGAGTACAACCTTGTAAAGGAATACAGTTTGTGGCTGGATTGATAATGACTGTACAAGTTCTGGTGAAGCAGTCATCCCTTACAGTAAGAGTATAGGTTCCGGCAGGTAGGTTACTTACTGTAGGACTATTTCCAACAACCATACCTGCAGAGTTAATCCAGCTGTAGCTTACATTGCCTACTGCGTTAGTTACAGTTCCCGCGGTGACGGAACCAGTATTTGGGCCGTCACAAGTAACGTCCGTTTTAGAGCAAGGTCCTAATTGAAGAGAAGAGTTAGGCTGAGTAACGGCAATTGGACCGAAAGTGTCTCTACAGTCATTTGCATCTTTTACGTGAACTGTATAAGGGCTTCTTGCTGCGTTTACTGTGAAAGTAGCACTTGATTGCCAATTTACGCCATCAAGACTATATTGATACGGTCCTGTTCCTCCCATAGCAGAGGCAGTCAATGTAGTAGATCCACCAAAACAGCTAATGGTTCCAGCACGGCCACCTGCAACAAGTTCAGCAGGTTGCCCTATAGTGATAGGGTCAGCAGCATCTCTACAGTTGTTGGCGTCTTTAACCTGAATCGTGTAGGTTCCCGCACTCACAGTGAAGTTGGGGTCAGGCTGCCAATCAGTGCCATTAATACTGTACTGGTAAGGCCCCGTTCCACCGCTTGCCGAGCCGGTTAAGGTGGTAGTACCTCCAAAACAAGCAATTGTTCCAGCAGATCGCCCAGCAACTACTACATCAGGAGCAGTAATTGGGATTGGATCTGAAGCGTCTGTACAATTATTAGCATCTATAACATGAATCGTGTAGGTACCTGCACCCACAGTGAAACTCGGAGAAGATTGATACTCTCCATCATTCAATTTAAATCTATAAGGTGCTGTTCCACCTGTTGCACTTGCAGTTAGGGTTGTTGTACCTCCGTGACAAGTAATAGGGGCACCTACAACACCATTTGCCACAAGAGCATCCGGTTGGCTTATGGTGATCGGGTCAGCCGCATCAATACAGTTGTTGGCGTCCTTGACATGGATTGTATAGGTTCCTGCGGCCACCGTAAAGTTCGGGTCGTTCTGCCAGGTGGTACCGTTGATGCTGTACTGGTAAGCGCCTGTACCTCCAGTGGCGGAGCCGGTAAGGGTTGTGGTTCCCCCGCGACAAGCAATAGTTCCGGCTGACCTTCCCGCTACTAGTGCATCCGGTTGGCCTATGGTGATCGGGTCAGCCGCATCAATACAGTTGTTGGCGTCTTTCACCTGAACCGTATAAGTGCCTGCTGTAACCGTAAAGTTAGAGCTTGACTGCCAAGTGGTACCGTTAAGACTGTATTGGTAAGCTCCTGTTCCTCCGCTCGCCGAACCGGTCAAGGTGGTGGTTTCTCCATGGCAAGAGATTGTTCCGGCAGATCTTCCTGCCACCAACTCAGCTGGTTCAGAAATGATTACTGGTCCACCTGTAGCTACACAAGGGTTTGGAGATTGAGAGTCTTTGACATAAACTGAATAAGAACCTTCTTCAACTGTAAAGTTAGGTGATGACTGGTAGTTAACACCATCAATACTGTATTGATAAGGACCAACTCCGCCAGAAGCAACTGCATTTAATGTAGTTGTACCGCCATGACAATTAATTGTTCCAGCTGTGGCATTAGCTGAAAGGAGTGGGATGATAACAATATCAGCTGGTCTTCCGCATTTTGGATCTATATTACAGAAATTGTCTTTCAACTCTGTGCATTGTCTGTTGTCACCTGTAGATGCGTCAGTCCAAGCTAGATAAACATCAGTCAGCGTTAAAGTCTGCCCGCAGGTATAAGTAATTGCATCATTGAAGGTTATAGTTGAAGTCTCCCCTGGGGGTACTGGACTAACGCAATCTTTAAAATAAACTTCCTGGGTAGAGCCATCAGGATTTGTCTTCACTAAAATCGCAAAAACGGCAAAAGAGGTTCTTGTGGAACCTGTTTTATTGAATAAATTAAAGTTTAGATCTGCAGTTACTTGCCCACTAGTGCAGGAGCATTGATCTGCAGTCAAAAAAGCTTTTGTAACTTGTAAATCTTGAGAAACGCAATGAGGTGGATCTAAATCCCCATTAGGTTTTGTACACCGAGGGTGGGAAACAGTTTGAGCAAAAACATTCCCTGCAAACAGGAAAAAAGTCATAACCGTCAAGACGTAACGCCAGAAATTCTGGAAGTTTTCCGTTGCGACTGAACAATTGTAAGAGTTAACCATGATTTTGATTTGATTTAATGTTGGGATTGATTTTAGGATTTCAGGTACAAAATCACAAAGTGATTCCAGCCCAGAAATGGATGTGACCATTCATGGAAGGTTTGTGCAGCGGCTTATACCTCTATTTGACGAGATATAAATTGTGTGTTAGGTGGGTGTTGTGTTCTTCTTTCTCGTTTATTTTGATGAAGTGGATGAAAAACTGTTTTAGTGGTCAGACAAACTCAATTGTTCAACAGCTAAACTTTGTTTTCTAGATCAGTCTTGATATAAGACTGTCAGCCTGTGGAGCCTTGAAGAGGGGGATACCGGTGTAAAAGCTCTACCATTTATTAACTGTGGCAGAGAGAGGTGTCATTTTGAAAACTGTAGAAAGCGAAAATTTTTGCGCTCCAAAGTCTTACACTGTTGAGTTAGAACTTCTTTCATCCCCCTAACAGAGTATAATGAAGTTAACTACATTTATGTTAAATTTCAACGGAAAATTAATATGATTTTATAAAATAATTGTATAGTAGATTGTTCATACTTATTTAGATTTCAGTTTATATAAATGTTAAATTTTCAATAGCAGGAGCTAAATAGATAAACTTTAATTTATTCCGTTTATAACTTTTTTATTTATATCGGTCTTTACAGCCAATCAGCCCTGTTAATAATAGAACCTTTATTTCAAAGTTAAATAGAGGGGTATGATTACATTTTTAATTATTCAGTTAAAATATACTCAATCAATAACCTATTCTTCCCTCTAACTTATCTCGTTTACACAGAGAAGTACAAAGTTGAAATTTGGTTTTAATTAAAGCTTCTTGAAGTACTTCGTTCTGTTGACGTTTTGCTAGGCCTTAATGGCTGGATGCAAAGAAGTGATTGAGTGTTTATTCATTTTAAGTAATGCAAGTTACTTCCCGTTAGTCATGGACTTCTTTCACAAAAATCTTCCCTTGAGATTATTGCTCTATAAAATAGAAAGCAAAAGGAAGAGTAAAGCTAAGCTTATTAGAAGGGGTAGAGAAAATAGGAAGTCTAAAGATGAGGAATTGGAAGTAGTGGGTAACCAATCAAAATAGATTGATGCTTGATTACGCAACAGCTTTCTTTTAAGGGCACAGAACACCGGAGCATTCAGAACTAATAGTTCAGTACTTGAAGGATGCTTGGAAGTCATCCATATTTCAGCTAAGCAACACCTGAGGAGATGTCATAAAGGGATGCAGTAGTAAGACTTTTAACCTATACCATAAACATGCCCTAGATTCAGATCCTTACTCCTTCATTGCAATAGGAAATCTGTCTCACACCAGGTCGCAATTATGTATGCCTTTTTTGATTTCAGGTTACCTGAAAGAAGGAAGTTATGCCTTTGAAAGTCAAGTAATTTGAGAAGAGACTAAGGCTTTGGAAGTGGAATGAGTTATAAGAGTGATTTAACAAAAATGCCTTCAAACAGATAGTTTGAAGGCATTTTTGTTAAAAGAACCTAGAAGTTTTGTAGCGGGGAGCAGAATCGAACTGCCGACCTCAGGGTTATGAATCCTGCGCTCTAACCATCTGAGCTACCCCGCCGAATTGTGGTGCAAATGTAGGAGAAAGATTTATAATCACACAAGTTTTTTTGTATAAAATATTTTCCTTTACTTGAGAACCATATACCGCCCCCGACCTAAACGACTAACGCCCTTTACCTTTATGCTTTCTTGTCTATGAGTAAAATTAAGTTTGTAAGAGAGTATTCTCTCAATGCATCACCTAAGATGCTGTATCCTTACCTAAGCACAGCCTCTGGCTTAGCACAATGGTTATGTGATGCTGCTAAACAAATAGGAGAGCGGAAGTATAACCTCATTTGGGACAACCAGGAGCACATTGCTGAAATGACAAGCCACCGGATGAACAAGTCCGTTCGGTTTACCTTCCCTGGTACTGGCAAAGGAATGCCCCACGACTACAGCTACATTGACTTCTCTATTGAATCTGGTGAGTTGACGCAGGAACAATTCTTACGTGTTGTAGACTATACAGATGTAGGAGACGTTGAACAACTAGCTGAGCTCTGGGACAATCAGGTACTAACCTTACGGGAGTTAATAGGCGGATAGGCTGTCTTTCTACCGCTTTTCGTAAATTGCACCACTTCTCCTGAAATAGTTGGCCACATATCTTTGGCTCTGGGCAGGAAGCGGTGTTACTGCATGAAAAAATTAGATAAACTTATTCTTAAGTCCTTTTTAGGGCCTTTTGTACTCACTTTTGCTGTTGTAGAGTTTATTCTGCTCCTACAGGTCATCCTGAAATACCTGGATGACCTGATAGGAAAGGACTTGGGTGCAGCAGTTATCTCAGAGTTGCTGTTTTACTTCAGCTTGAACCTGGCGCCCATGGCCTTTCCCTTGGCCATCCTGCTTTCCTCTCTCATGACGTTCGGAAACCTGGGAGAGCATCATGAATTAACCGCCATCAAGACTTCAGGTATTTCACTGGTGCGTACCCTGCGCCCGGTGTTTATTTTTGCCGTGCTACTAACTGTTGCGGCCTTTGTTTTCCATAATACCATAGTCCCTAAAGCCAACCTGAAGGCCTATAGCTTAATGTGGGACATCCGACAGAAGAAACCCTCCCTTGACCTGAAAGAAGGTTCTTTTTACAACGGTTTGCCTAACCGTAGCATTAGGGTAGGGAAGAAGTTTGAAGATGGGCAGACCCTGAAAGACATTATGATCTATGACCATTCCAACGGACAGGGAAATGCCGTGGTCATGCTAGCCGACTCAGGCAAGATGTACACCCAGTTCAATGACCAGTACCTGGTGCTGGAAATGTTCCATGGTAAAACCTTTGCTGAAGAGCGGCCAGGCAGTTCTAATGGCTATGGTCCAAGCTCTGGGTATTTACGGCAAGCCTTCACCAAAAACAAAATTGTGGTGAACCTGGCTTCCTTCCAGATGACCCGCAGCAACGCGCAGTGGTTCGCTGATAATAAGATGATGAAGAACATCAATCAACTAACCCAGGTAACAGACTCTCTCCAGAAACAAATTCAAAAAGAAACTACTTTGCTGGAGCCCAATGTGCGCCCTTTCTTTTCGCACTTTTCCAGCCTGAAGTCAGCAGACACGCTTAAGGTTAAAAAAATCTTATTGAAGAAATTGCCAGAAGCTACTCTGCAAGACGTGCAAACGGCCTCCAACGCTGCCCGAAATGTAAAGAGCTTTACCAGTTCTTATGCATCCAGGCTTACTACTATCCAGCGGGAGCAGAACAACTATGAGATTGAGATTTACCGCAAATTCACCCAGGCCGTAGCTTGCTTTATCATGTTCCTGATTGGCGCACCTCTGGGTGCTATCATTCGAAAAGGAGGATTAGGTATGCCGGTAATCATTTCCATAGCCTTCTTTATTGTGTATTACGTGCTCAGCATTTTAGGGGAGAAATGGGGAAGGGAAGGAGTGGCTCCCGTAGCCTTAGGCATGTGGGCTGCTAACCTGATCCTTCTGCCCGCCGGGCTTTTCTTCCTGTACCAGGCGCGCAATGACTCTAACCTTCTGGAATTTGACTTCTGGCGGAAGTTCACTGCGCGGTTGCAACGTAAAAAGGCAATCTAGTAGAAATAGGCCTACTATATTTACCTGTTTTGTTTGAATATTTGGCTTTGTTTCTTAACTTTGCGCCTTATATTCAGAACTGCGATAAATAAGACAAGTACAGTTACACGCAATGAAATTAACTACCGAAGCGAAAAAAGAAATCTTCCAAACCAGCGGTTTTTCTAAGTCAGCCACCGATACCGGATCTGCTGAATCACAAATCGCCTTGTTTACTGCCCGGATTAACCACCTGACAGAACACCTGAAATCAAATAAAAAAGACTTCTCAACTCGTTTGGGTCTTTTGAAACTGGTAGGTAAAAGAAGAAGATTACTGAATTACCTGACAAAAACCGACATTACGCGCTATCGTGCTATTATCGCTGAATTAGGCATTCGTAAATAATCATTATAGAAAAAAGATTAGGGAATTCATTAATAGGATTCCCTAATCTTTTTTATTGCCTCCGCTTTCCCTTCTTGCTCTCAGCGCCCTGGGCTCTCTGCCTTCGGGTGCCTTTTACTTTGATTGCATCATATATTGAGAACGATGTCATACAACGCTATAACAAAAACAATCCGCATGGCCAATGGCCGTGATATAACTATTGAAACCGGCAAGCTTGCAAAACAGGCAGACGGCTCTGTAGTGGTGAGATGCGGAAATGCCATGCTGCTGGCTACAGTGGTATCTAACGTAGGTGCCCGTGAAGGAGTAGACTTCCTTCCTTTGTCAGTAGATTATCAAGAGAAATTTGCTTCTTCAGGTAAAATCCCTGGTGGTTTCCTGAAAAGAGAAGCACGTCTTTCTGACTACGAAATCCTGATCAGCCGTTTGGTAGACCGTATCCTGCGGCCTATGTTCCCGGATGATTACCATTCTGAAACCCAGGTGATCATCAACCTGATCTCTGCAGACGCTGAAATCCTGCCTGATGCTTTAGCTGCTTTGGCTGCCTCAGCTGCGCTTTCTGTTTCTGATATCCCTTTCAACGGACCTATCTCTGAAGTGCGGGTTGCCCGTATTGACGGTCAGTTCCAGATCAACCCTTTACTGTCTGACTTGAAGCGTGCCGATATTGACCTGATCGTGGGTGGTACCGCTGACAGTGTGGCCATGGTGGAAGGCGAAATGAGCGAAGTGTCTGAAGAAGACATGCTGGAAGCCATCCGCATAGCGCACCAAGCCATCAAAGAGCAAGTGCAAGTGCAGGTGGAGCTAGGCCAGGAAGTTGGTAAAACAACCAAACGCGAATACAGCCACGAAACCAACGACGAAGAACTGAAACAGCTTATATTCAAAGCGGTTTATGATAAAGCCTACCAAGTTGCTGCCTCTGGTAACAACGTAAAAGCTGAGCGCAAGGCTTCCTTCAAGGCGATCAAAGAGGAGTTTGTAGCCTCTTTGCCTGAAGACCATACGTATGATTCTACCCTCATTGGAAAATACTTCCATGATGCAGAGAAAGAAGCGGTACGTGATGCGGTATTGAAAGAGCGTCGCCGTTTAGATGGCCGTGCTTTAGACGAAATTCGTCCTATCTGGTCAGAAATCAACTACCTGCCATCTGCGCATGGTTCTGCGGTATTTACCCGTGGTGAGACGCAGTCGTTGACTACGGTAACCTTGGGTACCAAATTAGATGAGCAGATGATTGATGGCGCCATGTTCTCTGGCTACAACAAATTCATGTTGCACTATAACTTCCCTCCATTCTCAACTGGTGAGGCCAAGCCTATGCGTGGTACCGGCCGTAGAGAAGTAGGACACGGAAACCTGGCTATGCGTTCATTGAAGAAAGTATTACCAGCAGAAGATGAGAATCCATACACCATCCGTATCGTTTCAGATATTCTGGAGTCAAACGGTTCTTCTTCTATGGCGACTGTTTGCGCCGGAACGCTAGCCTTGATGGATGCAGGTATCCAAATCAAAGCGCCGGTATCTGGTATAGCCATGGGCTTGATCATGGACGAGGAGTCCGGCAACTTCGCAGTTCTTTCTGACATCTTGGGTGATGAGGATCACCTAGGTGACATGGACTTCAAAGTAACCGGTACTGCCAACGGGATTACTGCTTGCCAGATGGACATCAAAGTGAAAGGTCTTTCTTTTGAGATCCTAGGCCAGGCATTGGCTCAGGCTAGAAATGGACGTTTGCACATATTAGGTGAGATGAACAAAACCATCGCTCAGCCTAATGCAGACTTCAAACCGCATACCCCACGTTCTACCAATATCATCATTGAAAAGGAATTCATTGGTGCTATTATTGGACCAGGTGGTAAAGTAATCCAGCAAATTCAGCGTGATTCTGGTGCGGTTATCCAAATTGAGGAGAAAAACGACAAAGGCCTTGTGAACGTGTTCGCTACCAACCAGGAAGCAATGCAGATGGCCGTGTCTAAAATCAAAGCCATTGTAGCCGTTCCTGAAGTGGGCGATACCTACACCGGTAAAGTAAAATCAATCCAGCCTTACGGCGCATTTGTTGAATTCATGCCGGGCAAAGACGGTTTGCTGCACATCTCTGAGGTGAAGTGGGAACGTCTTGAAAGCATGGAAGGCGTGTTGGAATTAGGCGAAGAAATCCAGGTGAAACTGGTGGACATCGACCAAAAGACCGGAAAATTCAAACTTTCCCGCAAAGCCTTATTGCCTAAGCCTGAGCGCCAGGAGTCTGCTCCCAAAAAGGACTAAGTACTAGCCTCTTACAACCCGGCTCTGCACGTTTACAAATTGGACGTGAGGGGCCGGGTTTTAGGGCTGTTTAACTATAAACGGCCTTAAAATAGGAGAGTTAGCAGGTGTTTTGGATTTAAGAGAACTTTTGGAGCCTGGGAAAGTGTTACCCCAACAGCCAACCAATACAGAGATTTACACAGATAGAAATACACTCCAATGAGACAGCTGAAAATAAGCAAGCAGATTACCAACCGCGAAAGCCAATCCCTAGATAAGTACCTGCAGGAGATTGGAAAGGTGGACTTGCTCACCCCAGACGAGGAGGTAACGCTTGCCCAGCGCATCAGAGAAGGCGACCAGTTCGCCCTCGAAAAATTAACTAAAGCCAACCTCCGCTTCGTGGTGTCGGTGGCAAAGCAATACCAGAACCAGGGTTTATCCCTGGGTGATTTGATCAACGAAGGAAACTTAGGTTTGATCAAAGCCGCTAAGCGTTTTGACGAAACCCGTGGTTTCAAATTTATTTCCTACGCCGTATGGTGGATCCGTCAGTCAATTCTTCAGGCTTTGGCCGAACAGTCAAGAATTGTGCGTCTGCCTTTGAACAGAGTAGGTTCTTTGAACAAGATCTCCAAGTCTTTCTCAGAGCTGGAACAAAAGTTTGAGCGTGAGCCGTCTCCGGAAGAGATTGCCGAAGTACTGGAACTCACCACTGCTGAGGTAGTAGATACCCTGAAGATCTCAGGCCGTCACGTGTCGGTAGATGCACCGTTCGTGCAAGGAGAAGAAAACCGTTTATTAGATGTTCTGGAAAACGAAGACGAAGAGTCTCCGGATACAGGCCTGATGAACGACTCTCTTCGCAAAGAAGTACAGCGTGCCCTTTCTACCTTAACCAAACGTGAAGCCGATGTGATTACTCTTTACTTTGGATTGAACGGTGAGCACTCCCTGACCTTGGAAGAGATTGGTGAGAAATTCAACCTGACTCGTGAGCGTGTGCGCCAGATCAAAGAGAAAGCCATCCGTCGTTTACGTCATACTTCCCGCAGCAAGGCCTTAAAACCTTACTTAGGATAAGCTTATAAAAGGATTTTAAAGCCTTGGTTTCTCAAGAAGCCAAGGCTTTTTGCTTTTCAGCAGGGTAGGTGCCAAGACTGCTGCCTCCGTTTACACGCGCTTTCTGCAAAACTCCCTGTAAACAGGTAAGTGGGTTTAAACCATTGCGGAGACAGTAGGTCTAAAGATTGCCCTGCCGGAAGAGAATTCTTCTTTCCTCTATTTTGTTATATTCAAGAAGAGTGAAAAGTTGGTAAAACAGTTGTAAAAAGATGGTTTACAAACTTTTATATCAAATAAATGTTATTTGGACGCACAGGATACCAGCTCTTCTTCCGGTGTCTCTAAAATAATTTGTAATATTGCACTCCCAAATTATTACCCCATATGGAAAACCAAAAGGAGCGTGTAAAGTGTCTGATCATAGGTTCTGGTCCTGCCGGATATGCCGCTGCCATTTACGCCTCACGTGCCGGCTTACAACCGGTAATGTACCAAGGCTTGCAACCTGGTGGTCAGTTGACCATTACGAACGACGTTGAAAACTACCCCGGATATCCTTCCGGCATAAATGGCCCGCAGATGATGGAAGATTTCCGTCAGCAGGCAGCCAGATTTGGAACTGATATACGGTACGGCATCGCTACCTCAGTAGATTTCTCCGGAAAGCCGCATAAAGTGACGATTGACGAGGAGAAGGAGATTGATGCAGATACGGTGATTATTGCAACAGGAGCTTCTGCGAAGTGGTTAGGCTTGGAATCTGAGTCAAGATTGAACGGAAGTGGTGTTTCTGCCTGCGCCGTGTGTGACGGATTCTTCTACCGTGGACAGGACGTAGCTATTGTAGGAGCTGGAGATACTGCCTGCGAAGAGGCGCATTACTTATCTAACCTTTGCTCTAAGGTGTACATGATTGTGCGCCGTGAAGAGATGCGTGCCTCTACCATCATGCAGAACCGCGTGAAGAACACACCTAACATTGAAATTCTTTGGAACAGTGTGACCGAAGAGATTTTAGGGGAGCATGGCGTAGAAGGAGCTCGTATCAAAAATGCGGTAACTGGTGAGACACAAGACATCAAGGTGAGTGGTTTCTTTGTGGCCATTGGTCATGAACCAAATTCCAAGATATTCCAGTCTTACCTGGAGCACGATGAGAGCGGCTACTTGAAAACAATTCCGGGTACGTCTAAAACGAATGTAGACGGCGTCTTTGCCTGCGGCGATGTGCAGGACAATGTGTACCGACAAGCGGTGACAGCAGCCGGTACAGGTTGTATGGCGGCTCTTGATGCTGAACGCTACCTGGCCTCACTGGAAGATCATTAAAACAAGGAGAACAAGCCTCTATCTTATTGTTAAGGCAATAAAATAGGGGCTTGTTCAGTTCTAAAGCCGAATCTGAGGAAGTTCAGGCTCGGTGATTAATTGGATTAAATGCTTTTTAAGAAACTACTTTTCTTCTTTTTGCTTTCCTGCTTTGCCCTTTCTGGGAACATGGCTGAAGCCCAAAAGAAGAGAACAAATAAAGACCTGTTCAGAAGAAAGGCTCCCAAGATAAGGCAGGTGAAGCCCAAAACTACGGTAGAGGTAAAACAAGAAACCTCTCAGGACAGCGACAAACCTAACAGAGGGGAGTTTAGCCCTGTCCGGAAACTCTCCATTGTGAGCGAAGACACCAGCTCTTTGGATTTAGGTGAGCAAAGCCTTGTGGAGATATCTGAGCAAATCCAGATGGATGATAGTGTCTGGGTGAAGATTGCCGCCTATTACGCCATATGGGATACCCGCAACATTAATCCTTATCATAAAGATGGACGCCAGTTGAAAGACACGGTTGCCCTGCGTTTATACGATTCCAAGCACGCTTACAAGATGCCTCTGGTGGAAACACCCATTACCTCTGACTTCGGGTTTAGAGGCTACCGGTGGCATTATGGCACGGACCTGGACCTGGATACAGGTGACTCTGTGAAAACTGCTTTTGACGGTGTAATCAGGATCTCTAAATGGGATGGCGGCGGATACGGCAATTACCTGGTGGTACGCCATGTAAATGGGTTGGAAACGCTTTATGGGCATTTAAGCAAACCCATAGCAAAAGTAGGCCAATACGTAAAAGCCGGGGAGTTGATAGGCTGGGGCGGAAGCACGGGTCGTTCTTCTGGTCCACACTTGCATTATGAAGTGCGCTATGAAGGTAATCCCATTGACCCGGAGGAGATCTATAATTTCCCTGAGTATCTGCTGAAGGGGGAGAACTTTAAAATCACCTCTGCGCTTTTCAATTACTACAATCGGGCTAAGAAAACATCCTCCTCCTCTGGGGCTAGTAAGGCCAGAAAAGTGGTCTACCACAAAGTGAGAAATGGAGAGGTGCTAGGGTCCATTGCCCGTAAATATGGTGTTTCGGTTTCTCAAATCACGAGATTAAACCGTATTTCAACAAAAACTACTTTGCGCGTAGGCAGAAGCCTTCGCATCAAATAACTCTACACCAATGAAGCTTGATATAGTTGCTTTTGCCTCTCACCCAGATGATGCTGAACTTGGCTGTGTGGGTACCTTGCTGGTCCATAAAGCACTGGGAAAGAAGGTGGGGGTAGTGGACTTAACCCGGGGCGAATTGGGTACCCGGGGTACTCCGGAAACCAGGGCCCAGGAAGCTGCTGATTCAGCTACCATCTTAGGCCTTGATGCCCGTGAAAACCTAGGCTTAGCTGATGGCTTTTTTCAAAACGATGAAGCTCATCAGCGCAAAGTCATTCAGGCAATCAGAAAGTATCAGCCGGAGATTGTGTTGATGAATGCTATCCATGACCGCCACCCAGACCATGGAAGGGGAAGTCAGTTGGTGTCTGAGGCATGTTTCTACTCTGGTCTTCTGCAGGTGAAAACCCAGGGCCAAGGCGGGGTGGAGCAGGAACCCTGGCGACCTAAGGCAGTGTATCATTATATTCAGGATAGGTTTATTTCTCCAGACCTGGTGGTAGATATCACCCCTTTTTGGGAAAAGAAGGTAGAAGCCATAAGAGCTTTCAAAACTCAGTTCTTTACCCCTAGCAGCCCTGAATCATCGGAGCCTGCCACCTATATCTCTTCCCCTGATTTCATGCGCTTTATCGAAGCCCGAGCTCTAGAACTAGGACATGCCATAGGAGCCACCTACGGGGAAGGATTTACACGGGAACGTTTTGTAGGTGTGAAGAACCTCTTCGATTTAATTTAAAATTTCTGTATCAATTTTAGCTTGTTTTACCAAAATTAAACTGAAAGGTATTTTGATAAAGCTTTATTCAATTATAAAGTTCAACAGAAAGCCCTCTATTTTATGCCTATTTTCTATATAAAAGGCTTAAAACAGAGGGCTTTCTTTTATAAAATCTCTGATTTTACTTTAGCCTGTTTTTACGCCAGTCAGACATACCACCTGTACTTTGATTTACTGAAGTAGAAGCAGAGTTTACTTTTTTGGCTTGTCCGGAGAACATGGCCGCTAGTACTGCTGCAATCTCTGCTTCATCAGGAGAAGAGGAAGGCTTCAATACGCAAGGGTCTTGAAAATACCGCTCAATAAACTTAGTATCAAAGTTGCCTGACCTGAACGCCTCATGTTGCATCACAAACTTCCCAAACGGTAAAGTGGTTTCGATTCCGGTGATCTGGTATTCCTCTATAGCCCTGATCATCTTTTCGATGGCTTCCTCCCGATCTTTGCCGTAGGTCACCAGCTTTGCAATCATAGGGTCATAGTAAATAGGAATCTCCATACCTTCTTCAAAGCCATCATCCACTCGTACACCTAATCCCTGAGGACGCTTGTAGGTGGTCAAAGTCCCGATGTCTGGTAAGAAGTTGTTAGCGGGGTCTTCTGCATATACCCGCAGTTCCATAGCGTGACCATTGATGGTGAGGTCTTCCTGAGAAAAGGAGAGAGGCGCTCCTTGAGCTACCTTAATTTGCTCCTTCACTAAATCAAGACCAGTAATTTGCTCCGTTACGGGGTGTTCAACCTGCAAACGGGTATTCATTTCCAGAAAGTAGAAGTTGTGGTTTTCGTCTAACAGGAATTCAACGGTACCCGCACCTACGTAATCGCAAGCTTTGGCTACGTCCACCGCACACCTTCCCATCTGTTCCCTTAACTCTGGAGTAAGAACCGCAGAAGGAGCTTCTTCAATTACCTTCTGATGACGGCGCTGGATAGAGCATTCGCGCTCAAATAAATGCACAATGTTGCCGTGCGTGTCACCCAACACCTGGATTTCGATATGACGGGGTGAGGTCACGTATTTCTCAATGAACACCGAGCCATCACCAAAGGCCGAGGTAGCCTCACTCACCGCCAACTGCATCTGCTCCTCAAACTGTGATACCTGGTCTACTACCCGCATGCCTTTCCCCCCGCCACCGGCACTTGCCTTGATCAGAATAGGGAATCCGATGTTGGTGGCTATGGTTTTGGCTTCCTCAATATCAGTGATGGCGTACTCGGTGCCGGGTACCATGGGTATGTTGTACTTTGCCACCGCAGCCTTCGCGGCCAGTTTGCTTCCCATCAATTCTATGGCTTCCGGGGAGGGTCCAATGAAGGTAATGCCAGCTTCCTGTACCTGTTGGGCAAACCCCGCGTTTTCAGACAAGAAGCCATAGCCTGGGTGAATGGCATCTACGCCTAACTTTTTGCAAACGTCCAGAATCACATCCGTGCGCAGGTATGAGACACTGGAGGCTGGAGGGCCCACGCAAACAGCTTCATCGGCGAAGCGCACGTGCAGGGCCTGGCGGTCTGCTTCTGAATAGATAGCCACCGTTTTGATGCCCATCTCACGGGCTGACCGCATGACTCTCAGGGCTATTTCTCCACGATTGGCAATCAGAAGCTTTTCGATTTTTTTCATTGGGGCAGGTACAGTTCAGTTCGTTCTTCAAAGAAAGTTTATTCCATTCAAAGTTAAAAGGCGAATTTGCCTTCGCTTTATGATGCTGGCTTTGTATTTGATAACATTCAATGTAAATTTGCCTACCTTTTAGGTTTCTAAATCTTGATTTAAGAAGGTAGTTTCACGGCCTTCATAATATTAACCGCCTTAACATTATCTAAAGTGGATTTATTTGAAAAGTTATTGGCCAATCGCGGACCGCTTGGCAGCCATTCACACTACGCACACGGGTATTTCACGTTTCCTAAACTGGAGGGAGAGATAGCGCCACGCATGACTTTCCGGGGCAAACAAGTACTTACCTGGAGCTTGAACAACTATCTGGGTTTGGCAAACCACCCGGAAGTTAGGAAGGCCGATGCTGATGCAGCTGCTGAGTTTGGAATGGCTCTACCCATGGGTGCCCGCATTATGTCTGGTAACTCCAATAACCACGAGCGTTTAGAAAATGAACTGGCGGCATTTGTACAGAAAGAAGATGCTTTCCTGCTTAACTTCGGGTACCAGGGTGTGGTGTCTATCATTGATGCTTTGGTAGATCGTCATGATGTGATTGTGTATGACGCAGAGTCACATGCCTGTATTATTGATGGCGTGCGTTTGCACCAAGGCAAGCGGTATGTGTACCAGCACAATGATATTGAAAGCCTTGAGAAGCAACTACAGCGTGCTACTCGCTTAACAAACGAAACTGGTGGTGCCATTCTGGTAATCACTGAAGGCGTTTTTGGCATGAGCGGTAACTTGGGTAAACTACAGGAGATTGTTGCCCTGAAAGAGAAATACGGTTTCCGTTTGTTTATTGATGATGCCCACGGATTCGGGACCATGGGCAAAACCGGCGCCGGTACTGGGGAGCACTTAGGCGTGCAGGACGGCATCGACATCTACTTCTCTACGTTTGCCAAATCAATGGCCAGCATTGGCGCCTTTGTGGCCAGCAATGAGCAAGTGATTGAGTACCTTCGTTACAACATGCGTTCTCAGACCTATGCCAAGTCTCTTCCTATGACATTGGTGGTAGGAGCTTTAAAGCGTCTTGAATTGCTGCGTACAAAGCCAGAACTGAAGGATAATCTTTGGAAAGTAGTGAATGCGCTGCAGTCTGGTCTTCGGGAGAAAGGCTTCAACATTGGTACAACAGAGTCTTGCGTGACTCCGGTACTACTGAACGGCCAAATACCTGATGCTACGGCTTTAACCCTTGATTTGCGCGAGAATTACAACATTTTCTGCTCTATTGTGGTGTACCCGGTGGTACCTAAAGATGTGATCATGCTCCGTCTTATCCCTACTGCAGTTCATACATTAGATGATGTGGCTGAAACCATTGCTGCTTTCGAAGCAATTTCCGCAAAATTGGACAAAGGCCTTTACACCAAATCATCGGTGACAGCCTAAAAACGGACATTGGTAATAAAATAATGCAAACGCTTATTTTTTTTGCACCTTATTTTAAAATTCCTATATTAGAGCCATAAAACGAAATGTTAAACCATTTAAACAAGCTCTAATGAACAATTTTTCCAAACTTAAGGATCTGGTTCTTTCTCTTGAAGGCGACTTTGAGAAATTCTATGACAAGAAGAACTCAGCTGCTGGGACTCGTGTAAGAAAAGGCATGCAAGATCTGAAAAACATGGCTCAGGATATCCGTAAGGAAGTTCAGGACATGAAAAACAGCGAAGGTGCTGCTAAATAGTAAGTCGTTCTGAGATAAGATATTATAAAAAAAGGTGGGCCTACAAACCCACCTTTTTTTATGTCCGTTCAGAGTAAAAAAGAAAACCTCCTGTTTAGAGCCAGCTTTAGTAAAACTAGCCCTAAACAGGAGGTTTTCTTATGAGGTATAAAGAGGGGAGAGCTGCCGCTTAGACTGCTTTTACCAGGTAATAGTTCTTCTTTCCTTTCTGCACCACCAGGTATTTGCCCTGCAGTAAATCCTGTGAGAGCGCCTCGTCTGGTTTGCCTACTTTCTGCCGATTGATGCTTACGCCGCCATTTTGTATCATTTTTTTTGCCTCACCTTTTGACTCAAAAATCTGGTTTTGTGTCAACTCAGAAAGGAAGTCCACGGAGAGGGTGTCAGTGGATAAGCTATCCTTGGGAACCTCTATCTGGGGCACGCCTTCAAAAACTGCCAATAAGGTTTCTTCCGGTAAACCGCGCAAGGTTTCCAGGTCACCTTTCCCGAACAGGATCTGCGAAGCTTCTACTGCGCTTTCGTAGTCTGCTGCGGAGTGCACGGTGGTGGTTACTTCTTTAGCGAGTGCTTTCTGCAGCACACGCAGGTGAGGAGCTTGCTGGTGTTCGGCTACTAACGCTTCAATCTCCTCCTGGGGCAATAAGGTAAAGCGTTTCACCAGTTTCTCTGCTTCTTCATCGGCGACGTTAAGCCAGAACTGGTAGAACTTGTACGGCGAGGTCATGGAAGGGTCTAGCCACACGTTGCCGCTTTCAGACTTGCCGAACTTGCTGCCATCGGCTTTGGTCACCAAAGGCGTAGTCAAAGCAAAGGCTTTGCCGCCTTCCATGCGCCGGATGAGTTCTGTACCGGAGGTAATGTTGCCCCATTGGTCAGAGCCGCCCATCTGCAGCTTCACATTCTTGTGCTTGTACAAGTGGTAGTAATCGTAGCCTTGCAGCAACTGGTAAGAGAATTCAGTGAAAGAAAGTCCTTCGGCACCGTTTTCACCTTCCTGGGCGGTGATCCGCTTCTGAACAGATTCCTTCTTCATCATGTAGTTCACCGTAAGGTGCTTGCCTACATTGCGCAGGAAATCTAGAAACGAGAACTCCTTGAACCAGTCATAGTTGTTCACGATCTCGGCGGCGTTCTCCACGCCTTCAAACTTCAGGAACTTCTCCAGCTGTTTCCGGATGCCCTCCTGGTTTGCGCGCAGAACTTCCTCAGAGAGCAGGTTACGCTCCGCGTTCTTGCCAGAGGGGTCCCCGATCATACCAGTGGCACCGCCTACTAACGCGATAGGCTTATGACCTGCGCGTTGCAGATGCACCAACAGCATAATAGTGGCCAGGTTGCCTATGTGGAGCGAGGAGGCTGTAGGGTCAAAGCCTATATAGCCCGTAGTCATGCCTGCGTTCAGTTGTTCTTCAGTGCCGGGCATGGTGTCCTGCAGCATGCCGCGCCAACGCAGTTCTTCAATTAAATTCATGTGGCTTCAAGTTTACTAGGGCCAAAGATACACATCTTTTAAAATGATAGCAGGAGAGAATCTGGTAAGCAGGATCTCTAGATTTGATTTACGGTTGGGGATTGTTTTTGCGAGAAGGAATTCAAAACAGAAACTCGCTTTTTTGTTTCTGCCCATAGTGTATTCGTTTCTGGTCTGTGGTAACTTTGGAGTGTTATTCCTTTTTACCATCCCATCAAGTACAGCCCATGGCGCTTACCGCAGAAGACATCCTGAAGCAACTCAAGAACCGTGAATTTGCCCCTGTTTATTTCCTGCAGGGCGATGAGCCTTTTTACATAGACATGCTCTCAGATTACATAGAACAGCATGCCCTTAATGACATGGAGAAGGGCTTTAACCAGGTAGTCATGTATGGCAAAGACACTGATGTGCCCACCGTGCTGCTGCAGGCCAAGAGGTTTCCCATGATGTCTGACCGGCAGGTGGTCATAGTAAAAGAAGCACAGAACCTGCCCAACCTGGAGGCTGATCCTGAGAAAGACCCCGCAGCCAAGCAACTAGAGGCATACCTGAACAATCCATTGCCTTCCACCATTCTGGTTTTCTGCCACAAGCTCAAGACCGTAGATGGCCGCAAGCGTTTAGGCAAGCTTTTGTCAAAACAAGCAGTTTTCCTGACCACCAAAAAGCTGTATGAAAATCAGGTGCCGGGCTGGATTACCCAGTACATTAAAAGCAAGAACCTGCTGGCTACCCCACAAGCGGTAATGATGTTGGGCGAGTTCATTGGCTCAGACCTGTCCCGTTTAGCGAATGAAATTGAAAAGTTAGCCATCAACCTGAAACCGGGGCAAACCATAGATGAGCGGCTCGTGCAGGAGAACATCGGCATGAGCAAAGAATATAACATTTTTGAACTCCAGAATGCCCTCACCCGGCAGGACGTGTTAAAGGCAAACCGCATCTTGAACTACTTTGAGTCTAACCCTAAAGACAATCCGCTTATTCCTAACTTGGTACTGCTGTTTTCATTTTTCACTAAACTGATGACGCTGCACCTGCTTCCGCAGATAACCGAACAAACCGTAGCCAAGGAACTGGGAAACCGCGGATTTCTGAAGAAAGAGTATTTACAGGCTCTTCGTGCGTACCCGTACCAGCGCGTACTGCTAATCATCACGTTCATCCATAAAGCTGATTTGCAGAGTAAAGGCATTGAGGGGGGCTCTTTGTCAGATGCGGCCATACTGAAAGAACTGGTCTTCAAAATATTGCATCCCGTACCGGTGTATACCTAAATTGTGTTTAGGGCCTGCTTAAAGAAAGGAAGCCTAAAACTGCAATTTTTTGAGCAGCTAAAAATGCTAAAAGCACTATATTCTCGTTGCTTAGTTGTGGCAAGCAAGTAAAATTAAGCTGCCGCTTACCCGCATTTTTTCTAAATTTGAAGGACGGGCCCGTCACTGCCGCAGAACAATTCTTATTTAAGACCAGGCGGACACCCAAAGCCTATTTACCTATGAAACTACCTCAAAAGTTAGCCTTGGCTACTGCCTTGCTGGGAGGAGCGCAGATTGCGCACGCGCAGCAATCGCTGACCTTCCGTTCAGAAGAGCGCTTCTTTCAGGAAGGATTGGAGCTGTTTGACCGTGAAAAATTTGGCGCGGCTCAACAAGCTTTCGGCGAGTACATCCGACTCATCAATGATCCCTTGAGAACCGCCGATGCGCAGTATTACTATGCCATTAGTGGTCTGCATCTGTTTCACCCAGATGCAGAGCAATTGGTCTTGCAGTTTGCCTCGCGTTATCCTACGCACCCCAAAGCTGCCACTGCTTTCTTTGAACTGGGCACGTCTTTCTTTGACAGTAAGAACTACGACAAAGCCATCATGTACCTGGAGAAAGCACCCGCTGACCGGTTAGATGAGGCGCAACTGAAAGAGTCTGATTTCAAGCTAGGATATTCTTACTTCTCTAAGAAGAACTTCAAAAAAGCAAAAGAACTGTTTGACCGTAACAAGCGCGGCACGCATAAGTACACCTATGCCTCCAGCTATTATGCCGGTTATCTGGCGTACCGCGAAGGAGACTACATAGGAGCTAAGCTAGATTTGCAGGTAGCAGAGAAAGACGAGAATTACAAAACGGTAGTGCCGTACATGCTCACCGAGGTGCTGTACAAAGAGAAGAACTTCCCGGAGGTAATCAGCTACGGCGAGAAATCGCTGAAGATGACGCCTCCCGTGCAGAACCCACAAGAGATTGAACTGCTGGTGGGAGATGCCTATTTCCAGAACAACGACTTTAAATCAGCTTCGCAATATTTCAAAAGCTACGCCAAAGGCAAGAAAAGCCTTGACAAGACGGTGCAGTACAAAATGGGTATTGCTGACTACAAGAACAATGACTTTAAGAGTGCCGAGCAGAACCTGAAGGCAGTAGCGTTTCACTCCGATTCACTTGGTCAGAATGCTTCGTATCATTTAGGCTTAACCTACCTAAAGGAAAACAACAAGCAGTTTGCCATGCGGGCTTTTGATCAGGCGCGCAAGCTGAACATTGACAAAAATGTAAAAGAGGGAGCCACTGTGAAATACGCGCAGATCAATTATGAACTGGGCAACAACTCTGAGGTGATTAACTCTTTGGCTTCCTTTAGCAAAGACTATCCAGACTCAAGGTATAGCGGCGAGGTGGACGACATTCTGAGCGATGCCTACCTGAACTCCAGCAACTATGTAGAGGCCATCCAGCACATAGAGAAATTGCCCAAGCGTAGTCACCGCATTAATGAGACTTACCAGCGGGTAACGTACTACCAGGCGGTAAAACTGTACAATGACCAGCTGTTCCAACAGGCAGTAACCATGTTAGATAAGTCTTTGGGTTTTCCTTATGATAAGGAGATTGAAGCAGGGAGTAACTTCCTGAAAGGAGAGGCCTATTCCATTGGACAGCGCTGGCCACAAGCCATCAATAGCTACGGTGCCGTATTCCAAACTGTGAATTCGGGACGGACTGAGTTTTACGTGAAGTCACGTTACGGCATAGGATACGCCTATTACAATGAGAAGCAGTATGACAAGGCGTTGACGCATTTCAAGGCATACTTGAATGATAATACCATAAAAGCCGGCAATCCAAACTACGCTGATGCCATGATCCGGTTAGCGGATTGCTACTATGTGACCAAGGACTATGCCTCAGCGCTCAACTACTATGACCAGGCGTTGGCTGCTCGCACTCCGGATGCTGATTACGTGCTCTTCCAGAAGGGCGTCGTGTACAACTTAACGGGTAAGAAGGAGCAGGGAATTCAAAGTTTACAGACGTTGTTGAAGTCCTATCCTAAATCCCGCTACGCGGATGATGCCGTCTACCAGAAAGGGATCATAGACTTTGAAAATTCAAACTACGCGCCAGCCATTGCGTCGTTTACCACGCTTATTGACAACTATTCTTCCAGCACACTTGTACCAAATGCCCTGCAGAAACGCGGGGTGGCGTATATAAACCTGAAGCGTCAGAATGAAGGGATAGCTGATTTCAAAAGGGTGATAGATCAGTACCCTACCCATGAAATAGCAAATAATGCTCTATACTCCTTGCAGGAGGCATTGGGCGCAGCTAACCAGACAGAGCAGTTGGATACCTATTTAACGAAGTTTAAAACTGCTAACCCTGAAAGTGACGCCTTGGAAAGTGTCGAGTTTGAAGCAGCCAAGTCGCTTTACTTCAATGAAAAGTACAACCAAGCTATTCCTAAGTTTGAAGGTTTTATCAAAAGTTATCCGGCCAGTGCCTCAGTGCCTAATGCGCGGTACTTCCTGGGAGATTCTTACTTCCGGAACGGGGATAAAGCCAATGCCTTGCGAAGCCTGAAAGAAGTTGCCATTGAAGGAAAGTCTGAGTACCTAAGCAAAGCGGTACTGCGGGTAGCTGATATGGAGTTTGAAAACGGAAACTACACCGAGGCGGCTAATTTCTATTCCCGCCTGCGTGATCTGGCAGTAAACAAAAAGGAGCAGGCAAATGCCTTACTGGGACTCATGAAGAGTTTCTACTTCACCAATGACTTCAACAACACTATCCTTATTGCAGATGAGTTGATTGCCCGTGGTAATGCCACCCTCAATGCTTACAATTCTGCATTGCTATTCAGAGGTAAGGCAAGTTACGCTTTGGGACGCCTGGAGCAAGCAGAGAAGGAATTCAGCGCCGCTGCCACCTCCGCCACAGATGAAAACGGGGCAGAAGCACATTACCTGCTCAGTGAGATTTATTTCAAGCAGCAGAAACTTAAAGAAGCCTTAGACCACGGGTTTGAATTCAGCAAAACCTTCGGGGACTATGACTTGTGGTTAGGAAAGACCTTCCTGCTCATTGCTGATGTGTACGTGGCACAAAATGAGGCTTTTCAAGCGAAGGCAACATTAAACTCCATCATTGAAAATACCCCGCTGGAAGAAATCAAGACCCAGGCCAGAGCCAAGTTGGCGGAACTGGAAAACACTGTTGTTCCGTCTACCACCACTCCTAAAGAATAAGAAAATGAGATATACAACAAAATGGGCAGGCGTTTCTGCTCTCTTTTTGCTGGGCTTGCTACCGGCCGCTCATGCTCAGACAGGTTGGGGCGAAGGCACTAAATTGGAAAGCACTGAAATTGTAGTTGAAAAGAACCGGGTTCTGGAATTGCCTGAAGCAAACCGTAACTTCCAGAAGTTCCTGATTCAGCCTCCTAAACTGGGCGACCGTAAAGTGACCTACCGCTTTAATGAATACCGTTTACCGGAGCATTATATCAACCTGCCCATGAAGGTGTTAACCATTCAGCAGGAAGAACTTTCCAAGTTGTATGGCAACTATGTGAAAGGCGGTATTGGCAATTATGGAACGGTGTATGCGAAAGGCTACTTCAACAACAAGCGCAGCGACAAGTCTTCTTTTGGGGCGCAGGTAGGGCACCTTTCCTCTGCCCATGGTCCGGTAGAGAATTCAGGTTCCGCCAGTTCATATGCCAAAGCCAACGGAGAACTTTACCTGGGGCCTGTGGCTGTGGGTGGACAAGTAGGGTATGAGCGCGATCAGAACTATTTCTATGGAAGAAAGAACGTTGCCGAAGTAGAGAAAGAGGATATCAAACAAGTCTATAACCGTTTTGGCGTAGAGGGTCACCTGAACAACCTCACTGACGTGAAGAACGTGTTTCAGTACGATGGGAAAGTGGGGTTGAACTACACCAATGACAACTACAACGCCAAAGAAACTCACTTGTATGGCAAGGTAGAAACCTCTTTTGCCCTTAGTGATGTGTCAAAGGTGTTAGTTGATTTTGATCTGGCCTACACTAGCCTGAAAGATGCTGAAACCTATGGACGTGGGTTCTTCAAAGTGAGACCAGCGTACTCACTCCAGATGGACCAGTTAGGTCTTGTGTTGGGAGCAACAATTGCTTACACTGGTGACACCATCAATGACGCCCGCAAATTCAACCTCTATCCGGCCCTGGAAGCTAACTACCAGGTAATACAGGATAAGCTGGGAATCTTTGTAGGAGCTAGCGGAGACCTGCAACGTACCACTTTGTATGCTTTAAGCAAGGAAAACCCTTTCCTGAACCAGAACCTGCAGATTGCTGACATAAACAAAGGCCTGGAGGTGTATGCCGGGTTAAATGGAAGCATCAGCAAGTTTGTGCAGTTTACCGGCCGGGTTGCGCTCCAGAACTATCGAAACTTATACTTCTTTAACAACGCCGTTTCAGACTCTTCTAAATTTGATGTGGTGTATGACAACGGTGTAACCAAGGTGTTCCAGTTCTTCGGGCAATTGACCTTTAACCAGTCAGAGGATTTAAGATTGGGAGTGAAGGCAGAAAGCAACAAGTACACAACCACCTCATTAAGAGAGCCTTTCCACCGGCCAAGCATGAGTGCCACCGCTTTTGCATCATATAATCTTTCAGACAAGATTCTCTTGAACAGTGAACTTTACTATATTAGCAGTTCGTTCGGGCAAATAACCCGTACTTATGGTTCTAACGTGTTACAAGAGACCGATACCATTGTAGACCTGAACCTGAAAGGTGATTACCGCTTTTCGCCAAGGTTCTCTGCGTTCTTAATGGGAAACAATCTCTTGGGAAGCAAGTACGAACGGTTTGTGAATTATCCAACCCAGGGAATCTCCCTGATTGGTGGGGTTACCTATTCATTTTAAATTACCATGGTTCAAAGCCACATAAAATCGCTGCTATACACGTATGACTGCGTCATCATCCCCAACTTTGGTGGGTTGATTACGCATTATGCGCCTGCTAAAATCCATCCGGTGAAACACATGTTTTCACCACCTTCTAAACGGGTTGCCTTTAATGAGCAACTGAAGGTAAATGATGGGCTCCTGATCTCAACACTTGCCCAAAAGGAAAAGTGGCCTATGAACCAGGCACAGGTGGCAGTGGCAGAATTTGTGTTGGATCTAAAAGAGCAACTAAGAACGCAACACCGCTTTGAACTGCAGGATGTGGGCGTATTCCGCTACAATGCTGAGCGTAAACTGGTATTTGAAACAATTGACAGCGACAATTTCCTGGAGCATGCCTTTGGATTGCCTGAGTTAGTGGCAAAACCAATTACTGGCAAAGACACCTTAATCCTGAGAGGAAAGTACCAGGATCAACTTGCCCAGAAAGCTGAGGCTAAGAAAGGAAACCAGAAACTTCGCAAATTGTACCGCGTGGGTGCCACCCTGGTCATTGGTTGTGTGTCAGTTGCCACCATTTATCTGCTTTCTTTGCAGAGCGACGTAGCTTTGAGTTCGCTTAACCCGGTAGCTCTTCTTTCAAATTCTGAAGCTACTGCTTCCGCGCCAGAACAAACTACGCAAGATCCTGAAGTAGATGCTTTTGAACAGGCTCAGTTAACAGAGCAATATAAGACAGCTTTGCCAGTGGAGGCTTCTATGGAAGCGGAGCTTGCCGCTGAAGACTCACTTTTAGCCTCATTTCCTAAAACTGGTTCAGTAATAGAAACCTCACCAGAAGTTACTTCTTCACCGGCTCAAACCACAGTTCAGCCAGAGCCTACTAAAGTGACTTCTGCTCCCAAAGTAGCAGAAGTACCCGCTCCGGTAAAAGAAGAGAAAGTGGTAGCTGTACCTGAAGTGAAGAAACCAGTGGAGGCTAAAACTTCAACAATTAATAAAAAAACTGGCCGTTTCTACGTCATTATGGGAGTATTTTCCTCTTCCAATGAATATGCCACCATGCACCAGGACCGCCTGAAGAAAAAAGGATTTGAAGCGAAGATTATTACCTCCATCTATGACACCAAACGGCAGCGTGTTTCAGTAGCAGACTATGCCACTGAGGCCGAAGCCTTCGCAGCTCTACCGGCGTTGCGCTCTAAAATCAGCAATGAACTTTGGGTATATAACTATTAACATGAACGCTTTCCTTCTTCAGATTACCACACCTGTTACAACTGACACCACTGCCGCCGCTGCTGCGGGCGCAGAAGCCACACAAGAAACTGTTTCTTTATTAGACTTAGCCATGGCTGGCGGATGGGCCATGATTCCGCTTATTCTATTGTCTCTGGTTGCTATCTATATCTTTGTAGAACGGTATCTTACCATTAGAAAAGCTGCCCAAAACCCGGCAGGCTTTACGGGAAGGCTGAAAAGTTTAGTTCTGGCCGGTGACGTTCAAGGAGCCCGCATGTTATGTGCCCAAACTAATTCACCCATCTCGCGCATGCTGGAGAAAGGTATTACCCGGATAGGTCAGCCGTTAAAAAGCATAGAGGCATCTATTGAGAACGTTGGTAAAATTGAAATAGCCCGGTTAGAAAAAGGCCTTTCTGGATTGGCAACTGTAGCTGGTGCCGCGCCCATGTTGGGATTCCTAGGAACCGTAACAGGTATGATTGGTGCTTTTATCGCCATTGCACAGGCAGAAGGAACCATCAGCCCTAAATTGCTATCCAGCGGGATTTATGAAGCTATGGTAACAACTGCCACTGGCCTGATTATTGGTTTACCTGCGTACGTTGGCTACAACTTCCTGGTATCAAAAGTGGACAGCATTGTGCATGACATGGAACACAGTTCTATTGAGTTTATTGACCTTTTACAGGAACCACAAGCCTAATGGATTTACGTTCAAAAAATAGGATCAACCCAGAATTTAATATGTCCTCCATGACGGACATTATTTTCCTGTTGCTGATCTTCTTTATGCTAACCTCCAGTTTTGTGACGCCCACCGCGTTACCAGTCAACCTGCCCTCCAGTTCAAAGGGCGGTATTGTCATGCAGAAGGTAAGCGTGACCATCACCGCTGATTTAAAGTATCTGGTTAATGACAAAGAAACTACCATGGAGACGATGAGTGCTGACCTTGAACAGGCATTGGGCGGTGCAGAAGAAGGTGAACGGGTAGTGATTTTAAACGTAGACAAAACTGTACCGGTCGAGTATCTGGTGAAAGTAGGCGGAATAGCCAGCGATCTAAAAGCTAAGATATCCATTGCTACCGTACCAACTGAATAGAGAATGATTGCCGTAAACAACCAACAAGAAGAAGAAAAGAACAAACGCATTGCCATGGGCGTGAGCCTGGTGGTACACGTGCTGTTGTTGCTGTTTCTTTTCTACATGCTGGCCTGGCGTGCTCCAGACCCTCCGCTTGATCAGTTGGGAGGCATTGAAATGTCATTCGGCACAACAGAAACGGGTAGCGGTGATGTGCATAGCAAAGCCCAGCCTAATCCTTCTACCAACACTGAAGATAGTAAGCCAGCGGCTAAAGCTCCTAAAGTGACGCCAACCCCGCAGCCTCAACCCCAGCCGGTTGAGGTTACCAAAGCCGAGAAAGTGGTGACCACCACCATGGAATCTCCGGTGAGCGTGAAAGAAGAGCCTAAGCCTAAAGTAGAGGAGCAGCCAAAAGAGGTTGTTAAAAAAGTAGACACCCGCGCCCTGATGACGGGCAAAGCCAAAGACGGTGCCGGAAATGGAACAGCAGGCTCAAGCAACCGGCCTACTGGCAATAACAACGGAGACGAAGGAACAGTAGGAGACAAGGGAGACCCAAGAGGTCTTATGACTGGCAAGAAAAACGGGAAAGGTGGCAGCGGAGGAGGCTCTTTGAACATGCCTGGTTGGCGATATGACATAGAGCCAAAACCAGACCCGTATGACAACGAAAGCGGGCGGGTTGTATTCCGGATCAAAATTGACGGAGATGGCGAACTGGTGAACCTGGAAGTGGTAGAAAGCAACGTTAGCCCACAGGTAGTAAACTGGTACAAGAACGAAGTAAGGAAAACCTCTTTCAGCCGGATTAGCGGAGCTTCTTCAAGTGCAGGTGCTACCGGAACCATTACCTTTATCATCAGAGCAAATTAAAGACGAACTTCGTGACCTACGAACAAGCCTTAGACTATTTATACCAGCAGTTGCCGATGTTTCACCGCATCGGCAACGCTGCTTTTAAGAAGAGCCTGGACAACATTCTGGCCCTCACCGTAGCATTAGATAACCCCCAGCACAAGTTTAAAACAGTCCATGTGGGAGGCACAAACGGGAAAGGCAGTTCCTCTTCCATGCTGGCTGCCATTCTGCAGGCTGCCGCCTATAAAACCGGCCTCTACACCTCACCCCACCTCAAGGAGTTTACAGAGCGTGTAAGGGTAAACGGAGAGATGATCAGCCGGGAGAAAGTGGCGGCTTTTACCACGCAGCATCAAGCCTTGTTTGAGCAGGTAAAGCCTTCTTTCTTTGAGATGACTGTAGCATTGGCCTTTGATTACTTTGTAGAGGAGCAGGTAGACATAGCCATCATTGAAGTAGGCCTTGGTGGTAGACTAGATTCTACCAACATCATCACTCCCTTGGTTTCCCTTATCACCAACATTGGTTTAGACCACCAATCTTTATTGGGGAATACCCTGCAGGAAATTGCCTCAGAGAAAGCCGGGATTATAAAACATGGTGTCCCCGCTGTTGTCAGCAAGACCCAACCTGCTGTTTCATCTGTCTTTTCAGAAAAAAGCCAGGAAACTGGTAGCCCTCTAACATTTGCAGACCAGGTGTTTAAAGTAGAGCTGCAGGAGAGGAGTGGTTCTTCTGCCTATTACACTGTTTACAAGCAAGACAAGGTGTACCTGGATCAACTGGAGCTTTCACTTATTGGCAATTACCAGCAGCACAACTTGCCTGGTGTTCTGGCAACAGTAGATGAACTCAACCAGAAAGGTTTTTCCATTACTGAAGCCCATGTGCGGGAAGGATTAAAGAACGTGCAACGCTTCACCGGCCTCAAAGGGAGATGGCAGGTACTGGGACACAATCCATTGATGATCTGTGATACAGGCCATAATGTGGATGGATTGCGGGAGGTGGTCTTGCAACTGCTCGCCATGAAGCCCAAACAAGTGCATTTTGTATTCGGGGCAGTTAATGACAAAGATATCCAGAGTGTGCTTCGTTTGTTACCAGTCAGTTACCGGTATTACTTCTGTGAGGCACAGATTCCAAGGGCTTACCCAGTGCAAAAGATTTGGGAGGAGGCACAGTTTGCAGGCTTAAAGGGAGCAGCATACCCCACCGTTGAAGACGCCATTCTGGCGGCCAAAGCCTTTGCGCAGGAAGATGAGGTAATTTTCATTGGCGGTAGTACCTTTGTGGTGGCAGAAATAGCGGATCTATAATTAATGGGCAGAGGTAAACTAGAGAAATTTGCGGTAAACGCCACCCGTGCTAACGTGGTGGAACCAGGCAAAGAGAATTTTGAAAAACTGAAGGGGCACTGGAACCGTGACTTCTTCCTGAAAGAGCAACCCCTGGTTCTGGAAGTAGGCTGTGGCAAAGGTGAGTACACCGTTGGAATGGCTCAGTTATACCCAAACAAAAACTTTATCGGGATTGACATCAAAGGTAACCGTATCTGGAAAGGAAGTTCCCTTGCCGAGGAAGCCGGTTTATACAACGTTGGCTTCCTAAGGATTTTCCTAGAAAACCTGGACCAGCATTTTGGTGAAAACGAGGTAGATGAGATCTGGATCACTTTTCCAGACCCACAGCCCCGTAAACGCGACATTAAACGCAGACTTACATCACCCCGTTTTATGGAGATGTATGAACGCATTCTTAAACCCGGCGGAAAGCTGCACCTCAAAACCGACAGCGAGTTGTTATTTGATTACTCACTAGAAGTACTGCAAGAACGTAGTCTTTCTAATCTGCAATTCACCAAGGATTTATACGAATCTGAACTTCAGGAGCACACCATGGGTATTTACACTACTTTTGAAAAAAAGTACCTTGATTTAGGTGTGCCCATCAAGTATCTTCAACTCACTGTCTGAATAGAAAAATGTACTCAGGAGAAAAGATTTTCTGCTAAGGTTAAGTTAACATAGAAACGAAGAAGCCCTTTTAAGCCTGTTTTATAAAACAGGCTTAAAAGGGCTTCTTCGTTGTTTCATTCCTTAGATACAGTGTTCTACTGGTTCTTAATCTTCCAGCTGTTCAAAGATCTCTTCCAGCTCATCAAAGTTCTTGAATCCAGGACGAATCTCATGGCCACCTTTCAGGGCAATGCCAGCCGGATGAATCTTATCTAGGGCTTCGCGGGTATTTTCTTTGGTGAGCCCAAAGCCTAAAAGGATGGGGTACTTTTTAGAAATATCGCTCAGGAAGCGCAGGTTTGTGTCATCAATGAAGGAGAAATCTTCTGAGTCTACCAGGAAGTACTCTACGTGTTGGTGGTAGGTCTCCAGGGTACTGATGATTCTTTCCTCCACGGTGTCTTTATCTATCAGAATTCTCATTATAATAGGCAAAGGCAGATCATCCAGTTCCTCTATAAAGTAGAGGCTGTTTAGCTGAAGCATGTCTACTTTATAGTCTAGCAGTAGTTCCTCCAGTTCATGGATAGGTAAATCTGTTACCTCGCCAACCAGTTTCACGCCAGACACCCAACCTGATATTTCTTTGAAAGCGGCAGGTGAAAGATGCTCTGGCTGACCAGGCTGTAATGAGAAGCCTAACATTTCTACCCCCATCCCAGCGCAATAACGGGCATCGCTTAGGTTTGTGATTTGGTTGACGAGAACAATTGTATTTAGTGCCATGCGTTTTTTGCTTGTTTTCAGTAAAACGGCTAACAAATTAGCAGCTTCGGGGACCAAAAGTAACCGGTTTATCATTTACAGCCTATACCTGCTGTAAAATTAGTGCCTTCTTTCAGTCAGCCAATTTCCCTCCCTACTCTTTAAACTTAATTTTTTGACATTGGGTTAGAATAAAGGCTGTAGTAAGTGCCTGAGGCTCAAATAAGGACTAAGCGCTATAAAATCACTATATTTGCCGCATTGTTTTTCGGCGGGACTGTGAATCCCGTTTCATCTAAGAAAAAAATGAGTTCAAAAGGAAGAGTATTAGTGGCCATGAGTGGTGGCATTGATTCCTCCGTGGCAGCGGTTTTGCTCCACGAGCAGGGATATGAAGTAGTGGGCATGACCATGAAAACCTGGGACTATGCCAGTGCCGGGGGAAGCAAAAAGGAAACAGGGTGCTGTAGCCTTGATTCAATTAACGATGCTCGTGACATTGCGGTGCAACTGGGGTTCCCACATTATATAATTGACATCAGAGAAGAGTTCGGGGATTACGTCATCAACCATTTCACTGATGAGTACATTGCCGGCCGTACCCCAAACCCGTGTGTTCTTTGCAACACCCACATAAAATGGGACGCTCTGCTAAGGCGCGCAGACAAATTGGGGTGTGACTTTATAGCAACAGGCCATTACGCTAATATTAGAGAAGAGAATGGCCGGTATGTAATTTCCAAAGGGAAAGACCACAACAAAGACCAGTCATACGCGCTTTGGGGGATTTCACAGGAAAGCTTAAGCCGAACTATCTTCCCGTTAGGCCAATTGCATAAAACTGAAATCCGTCAAATGGCTATGGACCGTGGATTTGATGCATTGGTGAAAAAAGCTGAGTCGTATGAAATCTGCTTTATTCCGGACAACGACTACCGGGGCTTCCTGAAAAGAAGAGTTCCTACTTTACAGGCAGAAGTAGCTGGTGGGGAGTTTGTGCTGGAAGACGGCACTGTAGTGGGCAAGCATGAAGGCTATCCGTTCTATACCATCGGGCAGCGCAAAGGCTTAGGAGTGGCTTTGGGTTATCCGGCGTTTGTAACCCGTATAGAGAAAGAAACGAACAGGGTAGTGCTAGGCAATTATGAGCAGTTAGCTAAAAACGGCATGAACGTTGGCAAATTGAGTATGGTGAAGTATGAAAACCTGTTGGGCTTACCAACTGAGACCATTACTAAAGTACGCTACAATGACCCGGGTACTGCTGCCACCATTGAACAGGTAGGTGACAAAATGCTGGTGAAGTTTCATGCTGGCGTGAATGCCATAGCCCCTGGTCAAGCTGCCGTTTTCTACGAAGGAGATGATGTGATTGGCGGTGGTTGGATTGAAACCAGTTTTATAGTAGACTAACTTAGTCTTTCCCTTTATATGAAAAGAATTCTGCTCTTCGTGGTCTTATTGACCAGCTTGGTTTCTTCCTGCGGAGATAATGAAGTAACTAGAGACCCTGAGGCTTTAGGTCATCATTATTTTCCATTAGAATTAGGCAGGTACTCTATCTTCAACGTCACAGAAACAAAGTATACCAATAACGTTAAACAAATAACGTCTTACCAAACAAGAGAGTTGATAAACGAGGTATCAACGGACCAGACTGGCAAAGATTGGTATAGGGTAGAGGTAAGCAGGAGAAACAATGCAAATGACGTCTGGACCATCACTGGGGTTAAGATGATTTCTAAAACTTTTACAGATGTAGAAGTTAAGAATAATAACCGCACTACGGTAGAGATGGTGTTCCCAGTAGTAGAAACAAAAGAGTGGAACCCCAATGCTTTCAACACTGACTATGACAAGGAAGAGGAAGAGCATAATCGGGTAAAATTCTTCTATCAAGATGTAGCTAGACCTTTTGAAATAGGCGGGAAGAGTTATGCTAACACGGTAAAGGTTATAAAATCTGTAGGTGATCCTAGTGTTTTCAATTACCTTGATGTTTATGAAGTGTATTCAAAAGAACAAGGACCGGTTTACCGCTTCTCACATGACCGCTATTATTGTGATGCCGGACCGGGAACAAATTGTCAAGTAGGAAGCAACTATATTATCTCAGGGCTTGACCGCATAGAAACATTAACTGAAACAGGTAAAATATAATAAGTTCTTATCAGTCACTGACTTTATTCCAGTAACAGCAAAAACATCGCCCCACCCTTAGCTTTTTAGGGTGGGGCGATGTTTTTACAAGCTATTGTGTCTAAAGGAGATTGTTTTTTGCCAACAGAAAGTGTTGCTTTGTAGAAGAAAATTTATCCTTCCCATGTCTCACTTAATCGCTCCTTCTGTATTGGCCGCTAATTTTGGGCAGCTGGATCATGATGTTGAAATGCTCAACCAAAGTACCGCCGACTGGATCCATATAGACGTGATGGATGGGAGGTTTGTGCCTAATATCTCATTTGGTTTTCCGGTTTTGCAGGCTATTCAGAAAAAGGCCCAGAAAACGATGGATGTGCATCTCATGATAGAACAGCCTGAAAAGTACATTGAGCAATTCAGGGAAGGGGGCGCACATATTATCACAGTTCATTATGAAGCATGCACCCATTTACACAGCATACTTCAGCAGATTAAAGCCACAGGAGCAAGAGCGGGAGTAGCCTTAAACCCACACACTCCCATTTCCTTTCTTTCTGATGTAATACAAGACATAGAAGTAGTGTGCTTGATGTCCGTAAACCCTGGGTTTGGTGGTCAGAAGTTTATCCAGCATACTTATCAGAAAATAAGAGAATTAAAGGCATTGATCCAGGAAAAAGGTTCTGCTTGTTTAATTGAGATTGATGGAGGAGTAAACCTGGAGAACGCGCCTTTGCTGGTAGCTGCCGGAGCAGATGTGTTGGTAGCAGGTTCTTTTGTTTTCAACTCTCAGGATCCCACCCAGACTATTCTTGATCTGAAACAGTTTACCATATACAGCTGATGTTCAAGCGATTGGGGTGGTGTATTGGGCTATTACTGTTTCTTCTTAGCTTCCCTGCTTTTGCACAGCAGGCTTTGCTGCAAGGGGTTGTACAAGACAGCAAACAACAACCATTAGCTGGTGCCACCATCACTCTAAAAGACAATAGCATTTCCACTGCCACTGATGCCCGGGGCAGGTTTACATTAAAGCTTGACCCAAATACTCATTATTCTTTAGTAACAAGCTACATAGGATATCAGACCATTAGTAGGGAGGTAGAATTACTACCCCAGGAAACAAGGTATATCACTATTGAACTTCAGGAAGAAAACAGCCGCATAAATGAAGTAAGAGTTGAGGGCAGAAACCTCAATGACACTAGGGAGCAAATAAGCATCACCCGCCTTGATCCTCGTTTAACCCAAACTCTTCCAGCCCCTTTTCAGGAATTCAACAAAATTCTGCTAACGCTGCCCGGGGTTACAAGCAATAATGAACTGTCTTCCAGCTATTCAGTGAGGGGCGGCAATTACGATGAGAATTTAGTGTACGTCAATGGAATTGAAGTATACCGTCCGTTTCTCAGCATTAGCGGTCAGCAGGAAGGTCTAAGCTTTGTCAATCCTGATTTGGTGGAGGATGTGACGTTTTCCTCAGGAGGGTGGCAACCCAAGTACGGCGACAAATTATCATCTGTATTAGACATTCAGTACCGAAAGCCTTCAAAATTTGCAGCAACCGTCTCTGGTAGCTTAACCGGCGGATCAATGCATACCGAAGGAACAGCTGCAAACCGTAGGGTTACCTATTTAATTGGTGCCCGCCATAAGAATGCAGCCTATGTCCTGAATAGCTTAGAGGTGGAAGGAGATTACAGGCCCAAATTCTCTGATGTTCAAGCGTACCTCACCTATAATTTATCCTCTGCCAGACACCGTGAAACAGGACTAGACCCTAAAACCCAGCTTAGCTTCCTGGGCAACATTGCCCAGAACAACTACTTGGTTCGGCCCGAAACCCGGGAAACTTCCTTTGGGACACAGTCCCAAATGCTGCAGTTGCTGGTGGGGTATGACGGCCAGGAACAATTGCGCTTCACCAATTACCAGGGAGGCCTTCGGCTCCAGCACGACTTTACTTCTAACTTACGTTCTGAATTAATCTATTCTGGTTTGTACAGCCAGGAACGGGAATTTAGGGATTTGGAATCTGGGTACCGCTTCTGTGACGTGGTACCAACTCCAGGTGTTTCCTCTTTTAACCGCTGTGCTGGTGAACGGGGAGTTGGCACCAGGTACGAGTATTCCAGAAACCGCCTGAGAGCCGCCCTGCAAACCTTGGAGTTTAGAACCACATGGTCTCCTTCAAACAGAAGTCAATTCAGTGCCGGTGTAAAAGGCAGCCGGGAAAACATCAGAGATGTGGTACAGGAATATTCGTTTCAGGATTCTTCTGACTATGTCTTCAACCTGAACAGGCTACAAAGTCAGCAGGATCTTTCTTCTTGGCGTTATCAGGGTTTTGCGCAACACCAATGGGCTATTGATAGTTTGAAAACTCTGACTTACGGTATACGACTTCATTATTGGTCAGTGAACAAGGAGGTTTCACTAAGTCCCCGCTTCCAATATGCCATGCAGATCCCACGCTTGCAAGATTGGTCGTTCAAGGTGGCTAGTGGTTTGTACGTGCAGGCTCCTTTGTACCGTGAACTGCGTAATGCGCATGGTAACTTAGTGATAGATTTAGCTAACCAGAAATCATGGCACTTCATAACGGGCACAGAGTACAGGTTCTTAAAATGGGATAGGCCTTTCAAACTTTCTGCTGAGGCATATTATAAATTTCTTCCTTCGGTCATTCCCTATGACCAGGATAATATGAGGGTGAGATACCTGCCAGACGTTAGGGCAACTGCGTACGCCATGGGAGTAGATGTACGGGTAAACGGGGAATTTATCAAAGGAGAGGAGTCTTGGTTTAGCGTTGGTTTTATGAGAACAAGAGAGAATCTCGCAGGTGACTCCACCATCATCAGAGATCAGCAGACAGGAGAGGTGGTGTCTAAAGAAGCACGTGGGTACATTAGAAGACCCACAGATCAATTAATCAACTTCGGAGTTTTCTTTCAGGACCATCTACCCAATAACCCTACTTTACGGATGTACCTGAACATGGTGTTCAGCTCTGGTTTACCGTTTAGCCCGCCGGGGAACATTAACCTCAGAAGCTCCTTTCCAGGTCCCAGCTACAAACGCGTAGATATTGGGTTCTCTAAATTAATTTCCTTGCGGGGTCCAGAAGAAAGCAGTGGCTTCGGGTTGAAAAGCCTATGGTTGAGTTTGGAGGTTCTAAATCTTATATCTGCCAACAATGTCATCTCCTACAACTACGTACAGGATTTTAATGCTACTACCTACGCAGTTCCCAACTACCTGACCGGAAGGTTAGTGAACCTGCGGTTTATAGCAAAATTGTAAAAAACACTCTATAAGCTCTATCATTGTTTTCAGTTGATTTAAAGAAAACGGCTTAAAACAAAGAGGCTACTTCAATTTGAAGCAGCCTCTTTTTTTGTTCCTGACTCTGCATTGCAGAGTATATAGGCTTAATTAACGGTGAAGCGTTTTTCTTTCCAAAGAACAGCTGCATCTTCAATCTCGTTGGCATAAGTCTGGTAAGATTCCAACGACTTTTTTCCAAGTTTTTGAGCTTTCTTGTTTAATTCTAAGGCTTCGGCATATTCATTTTTCTGTGCCAACAGCTTTGCTTTAAGCCAAATATTATAAAAATTCTCTTCAATAGTAATGGATTTGTTCACCCATTGTAAGGCCTGCTCATGGTCTTGGTTCTGCTGTATCAAATAGTTAACAGCCTGGGCGTACACCATCCAATCTGTAGGTTGAGACTTCTGCAGGGACTCCTTGATCAAGTTCATGGTCTCCTTGTGCGACTCAACTCTAATAGGCACTGCCAATTGTTTATCTGCCCAATTTAAAGTCAATCTTCCGCCATTAGGGGTAATATCCTGAATAGTGTATTGAAGGGTTTCATGAAAAGGAGCAGGCTGTGGGCTGAAGGGCAACCGGATTAAGTCTTGTTTGGAATCATACCCTTCAGTTCCCCAGAGTCCTTTCTGTTTGCTTAAGATAAAGGTCCAATTAGAAGAATCTACGGGTAAAACATAAAGGGTGTACGTACCAGCCGGAATTTTCTCTTGGGTAATCCGAACATCAGTGCTGAATTTGATAGTAGTGGCTTCATTAGCCCCCGCTCTCCAAACCTGTCCGTATGGAACCAGTTTTCCCCATACTGCTCTGTTTTTAACCCCTGGTGCTCCATAGTTGATCGTAATGTCAGTAACTCCAACGGTGTAATTCAAAACTGCCCTGGGACTTACCTGTGGCAACTTCAATAAGTTCTGAGCACGAACAGTAATAGATAGTAAAACGAGTATAAAGGAAATTGTTATTTTATTCATGAAACGATGTGTATATGTACGAGCTACAAATAGAAGCGCCTTCAAATCAATTGGTTGTTTAGCGGAAGTATAATACAGGAATATTCCTTGCAAGTGTATAATAATTCAAATATGGTTCAATAAAATTAGTTAAACAAATCAAAAACACCCTTAATCTTGTTTGATTATATACAGAACGTACTACCTTTGACCTATTATATGAGCTGCACCTACTATTATATTACCCTTCCTACCACCGCAATCGCGGTACACGGGGTGCATTGCCATCATTTTCATCATTCCTCCTAGGAGGAATATTTACATCATATCGTCCTAACTGGGGCTGGGCCCCATATAAGCCATCGCTTCACTAAGAGTTAAGCGATTCAGCTACTATATTTGTTCCCAATTCACGCTTGATAAAGCTTTACTTATTTATATGATCCGGTTAGCCATTCAAAAGTCCGGGCGCCTTTCTGATGATTCTTTGAAACTCATTAGAGAGTGCGGCATTTCTTTTATCAGTGCTTCTTCTAAACTTAAAACCGAAGCCACCAATTTCCCTCTTGAAATTTTGTTCCTCCGTGATGATGACATTCCTGGCTATGTAGCCGACGGAGTGGCTGATATTGGCATTGTAGGTCAGAATGTGCTGGTAGAGGAAGGATTGCAGGAGTTAACAGTCAAGACCCTTGGCTTCAGCAAGTGCCGTTTGTCTTTGGCTGTCTCTAAAGGAGATACCTACCAGGACGTGACCACTTTAAAAGGTAAAAGCATTGCTACTTCATACCCCAACCTTTTACAGGAGTTTTTAACCTCTAAAGGTGTTCAAGCCGATATCCATACCATTAGTGGTTCAGTAGAGATTGCGCCTAGCATAGGATTGGCAGATGCTGTATGTGACATTGTTTCTTCTGGATCAACCTTGATCAGCAATGGTCTGCGTGAAGTAGAAACAGTATTTAAATCTGAAGCAGTCCTCATCGCTAATAAAAATCTAGATCCTGAGAAGAACAGGTTACTGCAGCAACTCTTGTTCAGAATGGAGGCGGTGCAGAAAGCCCAGAAGTCAAAGTACGTGGTGTTAAATGCCCCAAATGACGCGATTTCTGAAATTAAAAATCTGTTACCAGGCATCAAATCTCCTACCGTTATTCCATTGGCCGAAGAAGGCTGGAGTTCTTTACACTCTGTAGTGAATGAAGATGATTTCTGGGATATCATCCAGAAGCTGAAAGAAGCCGGCGCAGAAGGTATTCTGGTGGTACCTATTGAAAAGATGATTGGGTAAGATGAAGACCTATCTATATCCAAAACAAGAGGAATGGGCAGCCTTAACGCAGAGACCAGTACAGAAACTGGATCAGTTGCGGGCAGGGGTGCAGCAAACTTTTGATCTGGTACAGCAAAGTGGCGATGCAGCTCTGATTGAGTTAGCCGCTAAATTTGACAAGGCAGCGCTGCAAAGTGTATGGGTAACCGACGAGGAAGTTGCCGCTGCTATTCCGCAAGTTTCTGAAGAGCTGAAAGAAGCAATTGAGTTAGCCTACAGCAACATAATGCGTTTTCATGAAGCGCAGCGTGAACCGGTACAACGGGTTGAGACCATGTCAGGTGTTACCTGCTGGAGAAAGTCAGTAGGTATCCAGAAGGTGGGTTTGTACATACCGGGCGGTTCTGCTCCTTTGTTCTCTACGCTGCTCATGTTGGGTGTACCTGCCCAGATTGCAGGTTGCCGTGAGATCATTCTGGCTACACCACCAAGCGCAGATGGCTCTATTAATGCTACCATTCTCTATACTGCAAATAAATTAGGTATCAAACGCATCTTAAAGGCAGGCGGGGCACAAGCCATCGCAGCTATGGCATTTGGCACCCAGACTGTTCCGGCAGTTGATAAAATCTTTGGTCCGGGCAACCAGTACGTAACTGCAGCTAAGCAAATGGTGACTCAAATGGGAGTAGCCATTGATATGCCAGCTGGCCCATCGGAAGTATTGGTGATTGCCGATGATTCTGCTGATGCAGATTTCGTGGCGGCTGATCTGCTTTCACAGGCAGAACACGGCCCAGACTCACAGGTAGTTTTTGTCTCGAATTCTGAAAATCTGCTCAAAAACGTGCAGGCTGCGGTAGTGGATCAGGTTGCTAAATTACCTCGTCAGACGGTGGCGGAACAAGCATTGAACAACAGCATTGGTGTGGTTTTAAGCACGTTGGAAGATGCTTTAGCTTTTTCAAATCTCTATGCACCGGAGCACCTAATCCTTTCTGTGGATGCACCAGAAGTATTGGCTGGACAGGTAACTCAGGCAGGTTCTGTCTTCATGGGCCACTTTAGCCCAGAATCTGTAGGTGACTATGCTTCAGGAACTAATCACACGCTACCTACCAATGGATATGCCCGCAATTACAGCGGTGTTTCCCTGGATAGTTTCGTGAAGAAGATTACATTCCAGCAACTGACCCGTGAAAGTTTAGAGCGCATTGGTCCTGCGGTGGAAATAATGGCCGAGGCAGAAGGGTTACATGCCCATAAAAATGCGGTGACCATTAGACTAACCAAGAAATAACAGTACTTATTAACTGAAGGAACAAACATGTTTTCAATAGATAATTTCATTCGTCCGCACCTGAAATCACTGAAGCCGTATTCATCGGCGCGTGATGAGTTTGAAGGCGAAGCCAGCGTCTATCTGGACGCAAACGAGAATAACCTGGGCAGTCTGGCTGGTGGCGTAGATTATAACCGCTACCCAGACCCATACCAGAAAACCATCAAAGAAAAACTGTCAAAGCTGAAAGGCATACGGCCAGAGCAAATCTTCATAGGCAACGGTTCAGACGAAGCCATTGACTTGTTGATGCGTCTAGTGTGTGAGCCGGGTCGTAATGAAGTTTTGTTATTACCACCCACGTATGGTATGTATGAGGTAAGTGCTAACATCCATAATGTGGGCATTCAGCGCGTACCTTTAGATGAGCACTTTCAGCCTGTTTTTGAGAAAATAGCCGAAAAACAAACTGAGAGCACCAAGATTCTTTTCCTGTGTTCGCCAAATAACCCAACCGGAAATATTCTGGAGCCTGCTACGGTAGAGAAGCTTATCCGTTCTTTCAACGGATTGGTAGTAGTGGATGAAGCATACATTGACTTCACTGATATTCCTAGCTGGAGTACCCGTTTAGATGAGTTCCCAAACCTGCTGGTGATGCAGACGCTTTCTAAAGCGTGGGGAATGGCCGGTCTACGTTTGGGAATGGCCTTCGCTTCGCCAGAAATCATTGGCTATCTGAACAAAATTAAACCACCTTATAATATCAACGTTGTAACGCAGGAGCTGGTAAGTGCTGCTTTAGATAAAACTGCACAATTGCAGGATATGCTACAAGTTATCATCAAAGAACGTACTCGTTTAGTCGAAGCTTTTGAAGCACTTCCTTTGATTGAGAAAGTGTACCCGTCAGATGCCAATTTTGTGCTGGTACAGGTGCATAACGCCAATGAACTATATGCCTACTTGTTAGAGCGTGGAGTAGTAGTTCGTAACCGTTCTACCCAACCGGGCTGTGCAAATTGCCTGCGCATCACTATTGGTACGCCTGCTGAAAACGATAATCTTTTAGAATCACTGAACGCTTATTCCGCCCAAGAAGCTACTCTGTAAACCATGAAAAAAGTTTTATTTATAGACCGCGACGGTACCATTCTCCTTGAACCACCTACCGATTATCAGGTAGACTCATTTGAGAAGTTTTCTTTCTACCCGAAGGTCATCCGTAACCTTTACAAAATATTTACAGAGTTAGATTACGAGTTCGTGATGGTTACCAACCAAGACGGGCTAGGCACAGATTCTTACCCTGAAAATACATTCTGGCCATACCAAAATAAGATGCTGGAGATTCTGGAAGGCGAGGACATTAAATTCTCTCATATCCACATTGACCGCAGTTTTGAGCACGAAAACAGCCCTAACCGCAAACCACGGTTAGGCATGATGGGCCAGTACCTCACCAGCGAATATGACTTGGCTAACTCTTATGTGATTGGCGACCGCCTCACAGATGTGCAGATGGCGAAGAACCTAGGTTCTAAGAGCATTTTGTTACAGGACGTAGCCAATGAAGATGCTACTTTCATCAGTACAGACTGGGATACCATTTATAACTTCCTGCGTTTACCAGCCCGAACCGCAACCATCCAGCGGAACACGAATGAGACGCAAATCAGTGTAGAAATTAACCTGGACGGTGAAGGTAAATCAGACATGCAGACGGGAGTTGGTTTCTTTGACCACATGCTGGATCAGTTAGCTCGTCACTCTGGCGTAGACATGCGCATTCACGTTAAAGGTGATTTACACATTGATGAGCACCATACCATTGAAGATACCGCTTTAGCCTTAGGTGAAGCTTTCGCGCAAGCCATTGGCGATAAACGTGGCATTAGCCGTTACGGCTTCCTTTTACCGATGGATGATGCCTTAGTTCACGCCGCTATTGATTTCTCTGGTCGCCCATGGTTAGTGTGGGATGCTAAATTCTCTCGTGAGAAAATAGGAGACATGCCCACTGAGATGTTCATGCACTTCTTCAAATCATTCTCAGACACGTCTAAGTCTAATCTCAACATCAAGGCAGAAGGCGAGAATGAGCACCACAAAATTGAAGCTATCTTCAAAGCCGTATCTAAGGCAATCAAGATGGCATTGGTTCGTGACGTGAACAAAATGGAAATTCCAAGCACCAAAGGCGTTCTATAATGAAAATCGTCATAGTTGATTATAAAGCAGGTAACGTGCAGAGTGTACTTTTCGCCTTAGAGCGATTGGGCGCACAAGCTACCGTTACCTCCAATGCGGAAGAGATTCAATCAGCCGACAAGGTAATTTTCCCGGGTGTAGGCGAAGCTTCTTCAGCAATGCGTGCTCTCAAAGTAAATAACCTGGATCAGCTGTTACCTACCCTTACGCAACCCTTTCTAGGTGTTTGCCTGGGTATGCAGTTGCTTTGTCAGCACTCTGAAGAAGGTGATACAGTGATGCTGGGCATTATTCCGGTGCCGGTGAAAAAATTTGACGCAGCTGTGAAAGTGCCGCACATGGGCTGGAACAATTTGCATCACCTGAAAAGTGATTTATTCACTGGTATTAATGAAGATGAGTACGCTTACTTCGTGCATAGCTTCTATGCGCCGGTAACAGAGCATACTATTGCGCAGAGTTCATATCCAGAGCCTTTCAGTGCCGCCTTGCAATACAAAAACTTCTACGCAGTACAGTTTCATACCGAGAAAAGTGGTCCTGCGGGAGCACATATTCTTCAGAACTTCTTAAATCTCTAAGCCATGGACATTATTCCGGCTATTGACCTTATTGGTGGACAATGCGTTCGCCTCACCGAAGGTGATTTTACACAGCAGACTACGTACCACACAGACCCGGTAGAAGTAGCGAAACAGTTTGAAGGCCTTGGCTTAAGTCGCTTGCACCTAGTCGATTTGGATGGTGCCCGTGCTAAACAGCCCGTGAATCTACTTGTACTGGAGCGTATCGCCAGCCAAACCAAACTGCACATTGATTACGGCGGAGGCCTACAAAGCTCAGAAGCCGTACGTCAGGCTTTTAATGCCGGTGCCAAGCAAATCACCGCAGGCAGTATTGCCGTTCGGGAGCCGGTAACGGTAGAAGCATGGTTGAAGGAGTACGGCGCTGATAGAATTATTATTGGAGCTGATTTTAAAAATAATCATATCGCCATAAATGCCTGGGCTGACCAAAGTGAATTAACGCTTGAGACGTTTTTAGCCTCTTTTGCTGAAAAGGGCGGAAAAACGTTCATCTGTACCGATGTTAGCAAAGACGGCAAACTGCAAGGTTCTTCTATTGAGGTTTATCAGCGTTTATTGGAGCAGTTTCCAACCTTACAGTTCATTGCCAGCGGCGGTGTAACGACCATTGAGGAAGTCCGTCAGTTGCGTGAAGCAGGTTTGCACGGGTCTATCATTGGTAAAGCTATCTATGAGGGAACCATCTCCCTAGAAGATCTATCCAAAGAAGTAATCTAGTAAGTCAGGTTGCTGGCGCGAGCGTCCCGCTCGTGTCCTCTAGCATTCAAGATTACATCAAACCTGCAAAGAAGGCACGAGCGGGACGCTCGCGCCAGCGGTAATATCGAAAATATGATTTGAATAGATGAAGATGTAAGAAGAAGTCTTATTTCTGTCATCTTATATCTTGAGCTACTAAAATGCTTACAAAAAGAATTATCCCTTGCTTAGATATTAAAAACGGACGCACCGTAAAGGGGGTACGTTTTGAAGATATCCGTGATGCCGGTGATCCAGTTGAATTAGCTGCTTTATACGCAAAACAAGGCGCTGATGAACTGGTGTTTCTGGACATCACCGCTACTAATGAGAAACGCAAAACCCTGCGTGAATTGGTGCGCGAAATAGCCCGTTATATAGATATTCCGTTTACTGTTGGTGGCGGTATTAGTGCCGTGGAAGATGTAGAAGTACTGTTGCAAAACGGCGCCGATAAAGTATCTGTAAATTCCTCGGCTATTCACCGTCCGGATTTGATTACCGAGTTGGCAAGCCGTTTCGGGAGCCAGTGCGTTACTGTAGCCATTGATACCAAAAGCACTCCCGAAGGTTGGAAGGTATTCAGCAAAGCAGGCACCGTAGACACTGGTCTTTGGGCTTTAGACTGGGCGAAGGAAGTAGTTGAGCTAGGCGCCGGAGAAATCCTGCTCACCTCTATGAGTAACGACGGCACCAAAAACGGTTTCGCCTTGGATATTACAGGTGAAATCTCCCGCAACGTAATTGTGCCGGTGATTGCTTCAGGCGGAGCCGGTAACCAGCAACACTTCTTAGATGTTTTTGAAGTAGGTGCTGACGCAGCCCTGGCAGCAAGTATCTTCCACTTTCAGGAAGTACCTATCCCAGGGCTGAAACAATACTTAGCAGAGAATAAGATAGATATTCGTATTTGAGACAAAAGACAATAGATGTAAGACACATTACTTTTTAGATACATTCAAGTTATCTTAAGTCTTGCGTCTTAGATCTTATGTCTTAACATAAAAGACATGACCATAGATTTCAAAAAAGGAGAGGGCCTGGTACCAGCTATTATCCAGAATGCCACTACCGGAAAAGTATTGATGCTGGGCTACATGAATGAGGAAGCCTTTCAGCATACTCAAACCTCAGGCTTGGTAACCTTCTTCTCCCGTTCAAAAAACCGTCTCTGGACCAAAGGAGAAACCTCAGGTAATACCTTAAAGGTGGTGAAGATGGAACTGGACTGCGACCAAGACACTCTCCTGATTCTGGTTGATCCAACTGGTCCGGCATGTCACCGAAATACAGAAACCTGTTTTGATGTGAATGAAGACAGCAACTCTTACCATGAGAGAAGCTTCCAGAACTTTACTCCAACAGAGCAAGCTCTGCAATCCATTGCCAAACTGGAGCAAACCATTAAAGAACGCCGCAAGAACCCAATAGAAGGCTCTTACACCAACTTCCTCTTTGATAAAGGCCTGAACAAAATGGCGCAGAAAGTGGGAGAAGAAGCCGTAGAGGTGGTGATTGATGCCGTAGCTGGTAAAACAGATACTATGAAAGGCGAAGCTGCTGATTTGATCTTCCACCTGCTTGTACTGTTAGAAGCTTCGGGTTTGTCCTTAGCAGAGGTAGTACAGGTGCTGGAAAGCCGTCATAAGCCCAGAGAGTAGCTTTAAATACCTTAACACAAGAGCCAGTTCCTTTCAGAGAACTGGCTCTTGTGTTTTCATGGTGTCTTGAAAAAACTCCTTTATAACTCGAGTTACTATTTCAGGGTTCTCTTCCTGCTGAAAATGACCTGTCTCCATTTCTATGACGTGCGCTGTTGGTAGTGTTTGTTTCCATATTTCAAGAAATGAAGCAGGAATCAATTTGTCCTTTGTTCCCCAGAGGATCAAAGTAGGCTTTTCAGTCAAAGATTGTTTTAGCTTAAGTAATTCTTCAAAATAGGTCGTCTCTCCGGCCAAAGCCTTGGCAAAGTTCCAGGGACCTAAGCGCTCTTTCTTGTCAGCAAATGGCAGGAGATAGTGTTGGTGAATCTCTTTGGTTAGTTTTTCTTTATGGAAGAATGCTAATGGCAACAGAAACCTGGGAGAGAAGTTAAGGGTCGTATACAGAAACTTTCCGACGCTGCTTCCAAAGAACTTGCTGCCCTGCATCATAGATTTCACATGAGTTAAAGGCCACATCCAAGTATTCATAATCACCAACCTTGCAACTTTATCAGGGTTCTGTAGTGCCCAGCCTAACCCTATAGGCCCTCCAAAATCATGCATTACCAAGGTCACATTATCTAATTGCAGATGCTCTACTAACAGGGCAAGGTTTTGCTGATGGGCATCTAAGGAGTAGGAAAAGTCTGATGGTTTAGTAGACAAGCCAAAGCCAAGATGATCAAAAGCAATGCACCGGTACTGGGTAGAAAATTCCTTGATTTGATTTCGCCAGAGGAAAGACCAGGTGGGTGTACCGTGCACAAATAGTATAGGTTCACCTTTTCCCTCGTCTACATAGTGCAGTTCTCCCTGCGAAACTTTAAGAAAATGGGACGTGAAAGAATAAGCAGTTTTGTCAAGCCAGGTAGGTTGCTGATTATTCATATAACTTAAGCATTTTAGTTTTTTCAGGCTCAAACGTGCACTTTTAGAGAAAATCTTTAAATAAATAGTTGTGGAGTTAATTATATACTGGACAATACAGCTTTGAAAGGAATTTTTTATCTAATCTACTTATCTTCTGGTTATTCAGATAAACAAGCACCCGCTTTAAAGCTTTTTTCAGAAAAGTGGCTCTAAAGCGGGTGTATCTATTGAATGGATTATGAATGTAATTATTACAGTTTGTTGATTCGGCTGTAAAATTTAGATTGGTAAGACCCTCCAATAGGAATGTATTTTTCCTGCATGAATACAGAGTCATCTTCAATTAACTCGATTTTCTTCAGGTTAATGATGAAAGACCTATGAATACGGAGGAACTGATCTACCGGAAGCTTTTGATCAATGGCGCTCATTGTGGTGTACACAATGTGTTTTTTGGTATCTGTATTGATGACCACATAATCGCCGCGCGCTTCAATGAAGCAAATATTATTCAGGTTTAGCTTGATGATCTTATTATCAACCTTCACAAATAGCTCATCGGGCTGGTTGGTGGCCTGTACAGCGGAAGTTTGGGGCTGAAGCTTTTTAGTGGTATTCAGTACTGCCTGGGTGAAGCGGGTAAAATCTACAGGTTTAAGAAGGTAATCCGCTACCTGAAGCTCAAAGGCCTGTAAAGCAAAATCCTTGTGTGAGGTGATGAGAATGGTTTCAGGCTTATGGGGCAAGGTCCTGAGCAGCTCTAAGCCTGTCATTTCAGGCATTTCTACATCCAGGAAAAGAACGTCTATGTGGTCGTTTTTCAGTAGCCACGCTAAACCGTCTACGCTGGAACTGAACGTTTGCACTAGTTCCAGGGAAGGGGTAGACTTGATGTGTCGTTCCAGAATCATCCGGCTCAACTCGTCATCGTCAATAATAATGGTGCGGTAGGGGGTATCCTTTTTCAAATCTCTCTTTGTTGAAAGTGAACAAAGTATCTCTTTCTTTTTCCAAAGTTATCAATCTTCAGGAGTTATGGGCTATTTCTACACTCTAAATTTTGAAGATTTCGTGGATTGGTTTACCTAAAAATAATTATGTAAGTGAATCTTGCCTTTCAATTTATTGAATTACCGGGTAAAGTAGGATCATAATAAAGAGTTCTAAAGCAACTCTACCGTAAAAACACGTATAAGAGGCACAAATAATTATAAAAAAGTGCTTCCAGTAACTTTACTTAATTCGCTCAGGATACTTACCCAGCCAGATGATTCTACCTGTGGACCTACCAGTCTGCACGCGGTATATCAATACTATAAAGACGTAATTCCGCTGGAGCAGGTCATCTCTGAAGTGTCTTTTTTAGAGGAAGGTGGCACACTGGCTGTATTGCTGGGTTGCCATGCGTTGCGTAGAGGTTACAAAGCTCGTATCTACACCTATAACCTGCACGTGTTTGACCCAACCTGGTTTAAACTGCCTTCTGAAAAGTTGATTTTAAACCTAAGGGAGCAGCTGATCTACAAATCTGATGCGAAGCTGCACGTAGCCACCCATGCCTACATTGAGTTTCTGGAACTTGGAGGAGAAATCAAGCACAAAGACCTTACTCTAAGTTTGCTGGACCGGTATTTTTCCAGAGGTATTCCCTTACTCACAGGGTTGAGTGCCACTTATCTTTATAACTGCGCCCGCGAACGCACCAATGACCGCGGCGAAGCCATATACGATGATGTACGGGGAGAGCCTTTGGGCCACTTTGTAGTATTAGCAGGATTCGACAACGAGCAGGAAAAAGAACACGTGATTGTGGCAGACCCTTACCAGGAAAACCCCCTGGTAGGTAACAACTACTATAACGTACCCATTCAACGCCTTATTAATGCCATTATGCTAGGCATTGTGACCTATGACGCCAACCTGTTGGCCATAGAACCCCAACCTAAAACTTCTCAACTTTCAGAACAAACCAACTTCCATGCGCAAACTAGTAGTGGTCAATAACCCTAAAGATTGGGATCTTGACGTAGAAGATGTAGAAGTAGTTGACGCGCAACGTTACCTCACAGATCCTGCTTATATAGAGCTGAAGAGCGCCCGCATCTTCAACCTATGCCGCTCATATAAATACCAAAGCAGCGGTTACTATGTGTCTTTGTTAGCTGAAGCCAGGGGACACAGGGCCATACCCAATGTGACTACCATTCAGGATTTAAAGTCACAAACCATTGTGAAGGTAATTACTGATGAAATAAACGAAACCATTCAGAAGAGCCTATCTAAGCTTAAGTCTAAGAATTTTACGCTTAGCATCTATTTTGGGCAAAACGTTGCCAAACAGTATGAGAAACTAAGCAAGCAATTGCACGACCTTTTTCAAGCTCCTTTGCTACGGGCGCAGTTTGTGTACAACAAGGAATGGGTTCTGGAGAGTATTAATCCTATTCCGGTGAATGAGGTTCCAGAACATCACCTAAAGGACTTATACAAATTTGCGAAGGCCTACTTTGCCCGAAACAGGTTCTCCCACGTCCGGACAAACAAGAAAATCTATGACTTGGCCATTTTAGTCAACCACGCAGATAGTGATCCGCCTTCTAATGACAGGGCTATTCAGAATTTTGTGGAGGCGGCTGAAAGTTTAGGGTTTTATACAGAGCTGATTACGAAGGAAGATTATAGGCGCCTTTCTGAATTTGACGCACTATTCATTAGAGAGACCACTTCGGTAAATCATCATACCTACCGCTTTGCGCGCAGAGCACATGCTGAAGGGCTGGTGGTGATTGATGATCCGGTGTCCATTTTGAGGTGCACCAATAAAGTGTACCTGGCAGAGTTGCTCACCAAGGCGAAGGTGAACATACCCAAAAGCATGATCATTCACCGAGATAACTGCCGCAAAGTGGTAGAGGAACTGGGGCTGCCCTGTGTGCTGAAGAAGCCTGATTCCTCCTTCTCACAAGGTGTGGTGAAGGTGAAAACCCAGGAAGAGTTAGCCGAGCAGCTGAAAGAGATGCTTTCAGAGTCTGACCTTATCATTGGTCAGGAGTTTAAGCCCACCGATTTTGACTGGCGCATTGGGGTGCTGGACAAACAGCCTTTGTACGCTTGCAAATACTTTATGGCCAAGGACCACTGGCAAATATATAATTGGGACGGTAAGAAGAAAGACATCATCGGCAACTTTGAGACCGTTCCCTTTGAGGAGGTTCCATTCTTCGTCTTACACACTGCCTTAAAAGCGGCAAACCTGATTGGTGATGGCCTATATGGCGTTGATTTGAAAGAAATAGATGGCAAATCCTACGTGATCGAGATAAATGACAACCCCAACATTGACCACGGCGTGGAAGACCGCATCCTGAGAAAGAACCTGTACCTCACCATTCTGAAGTCTATAAAAAGGCGCATTGACAACCAGAAAAAATTTGATGTATCATGACTCAGTCCAGCAGATTAGGCTTGTTTGAAGGCTATGGTGTGGAGATGGAATACATGATTGTGGATCGAGACACGCTGGAAGTCAAACCCATTTCAGATGAGGTTCTGAAGGCTGAAGCAGGCGAGCTCACTTCAGACGTCGAGCGAGGTACCATGGCATGGTCCAATGAACTGGTGCTCCATGTGCTGGAGCTTAAAACCAATGGCCCGGCTTCAACTTTAAGCACTCTGATTGAACAGTTTCATAAAGAAGTGCTTAGGGTTAACCAATTACTGGAACCGTTTAACGCTATGCTGCTTCCTACGGGAGCACATCCGTTCATGGACCCATACAAAGAAACGAAGCTCTGGCCGCATGAAGCAAGTGAGATTTACGAGGCCTACAACCGCATCTTCAACTGCCAGGGACACGGCTGGTCTAACCTGCAAAGCACGCATCTTAACCTGCCCTTTAGTTCTGACGAAGAGTTTGGGAGACTGCATGCTGCTATCCGGCTCATACTGCCTTTAATCCCCGCCATCAGTGCGGCTTCTCCCGTGCTGGACGGAAAGGTGAGTGGGTTGTTAGACACCAGGCTGGAGGTGTACCGTAAAAACCAGCAGAAGATCCCGCTTATTGCTGGTCAGGTGGTGCCTGAAGCTGTCTTTTCTGAGGCGGTGTATGTCGCCAAGATATTTCAGCCCATGTTCAAGGCCATTGCACCTTTTGACCCGGAGGGAGATTTACAGGAAGAGTTCTTGAATTCAAGAGGAGCCATAGCCCGTTTCAGCCGCGGCGCCATTGAGATCAGGATCATAGACAACCAGGAATGTCCACTAGCCGATATATCAATTGTTACTTTAATATCTGAGGTACTGAAAAAACTAGTGGCCCAGCAGTGGAGCAGTTTTGAGGAACAACAGAAACCTGACACTAGTATGTTAGCCTCAGTTTTCCTCTCTTCTTTGAAAAACGGCTCTAAAACCGAAATCCAAAACACTGAATACCTGCGTTTGCTAGGGCTTCAGCAGGAGAGGGCCACTCTAAAGGAAGTGTGGCAGCACTTGTGGGCAGTAGTTCAGAAAGAAGAAGTTTTCACACCAAAGATCACCCAAACGATAGAGGTTATTTTACAGGAAGGAAGCCTATCTGATAGAATGTTGAAGATTCTTGGCCAGAATCCTTCCTTAGAGGAAATTAAGTCCGTATACAGAATTCTAGCAACATGTTTGTCTGAGAATAAACTGTATCAGCCGTGAAAGACGAGCGGTTAAAAGTAATTATCACGTGTGAGCACGCCGGGAATGATATACCCCTAGAATATGCCACGAATTTTGAGGCTGCAGGCGAAGTGCTTACCACCCATTTAGGCTATGACATAGGGGCTTTGGAGCTTTTTGAAAAGTTTAAGCCCTCTGCTGATTTCTCCCTCCACAGTACTACCAGCCGGTTAGTAGTAGAATTAAACCGATCACTGCACCACCCGCATTTGTTTTCTGATTACATGCCTGAACTTTCCACTTCCCAGGCCGAGAAGGTGCTAAATAAGTATTATCACCCTTATCGGGAGCAGGCTGAAACCAAAATAGCGGAATGGGTTAGCAAAGATTTCACTGTAGTACATTTATCTGTACACACGTTTACGCCTCAACTTGACGGAAAAGTGCGTAAAACAGACATCGGGTTTTTATATGATCCTAAAAGGGAGCGAGAGCAGTTATTGGCTGCCCGGTGGCGTCAGCAAATGCATCTGAAAACCAAGCACAAAATCAGGTACAATTACCCCTACAAAGGAACCGCAGACGGATTTGTGACCCAGTTAAGGAGGAACTTCTCTAATGAACAATATGCGGGTATTGAACTGGAAGTAAATCAAAGGTTTCCAGAAGCAAATGGGCAGGATTGGCAGGAACTGCAAGATGCCTTAGTGCATACTTTCAACCTGGCCCTTTAACCTGTTTGCTTTTTTTAGAGTATATGTTCAACAACAGATGCAATTTAATCTGTAAAGCAAAACTGAACAGTTCTACTAAAACTAAAAAACTATGGATTTTTTAATTAACCTACTAGTGAGCGCCGGGGTCTTGATGCTGTTGGCCTACCTGATGCCTCAGGTACATATCAAAAGTTTCTGGACCGCGCTTTGGGTGGCCTTCCTGATTGGTATTCTTAATGCTACCATTGGCTTGCTGCTCCGGTTCCCGTTGAACCTGGTCACGTTGTTCTTCCTACAATTTGTGGTGAAGCTTATTGTAACAGCCATTATCATCAAATTGGTAGATAAACTGATCCGGAACTTTGAAGTAAAAGGATTTTGGCCAGCACTGGTCATCGCTATTGCTTTAGCTGTAGCCAGTACCTTGATTGAGCGTAATGATGAAGAGTACGACAGTGCTGAATACCAGCAAACAGCTCTTGTAGAAAATACCCTTCCGCAGCGACTGAGCTAGAAGTTCATCAATAAAGCAAAAGCGCCAGCTTCCAAAAGGAAGCTGGCGCTTTTGCTTTATTGATGTAAGGCACTAAAAAGGATTTGGTGATTTACTTAATTTCAGATTAATATCCTTGATTCAGATTCACCTGGTCTGATATCTCTTTACCTCCTAAAAAAAAGTGAAGGTTCTGGATGAAGCGATCTATTTTCCCTTCTATTTCCAAGGCTTGCCCGCCGCCTGTGTGTTGCGTGAGAATAACATTATCCAGCTGCCACAGGGGACTGTTTTCAGGAAGAGGTTCTTGTTCAGTTACATCTAACACGGCTCCGGCCAGATGACCAGAGGTGAGCGCATTTAAGAGAGCAGCCTCATCAGTGGTATTGCCCCGTCCTACATTGGCGTATACACTTCCTTTCTTCATCTTTTGCAAAAACTCCTCAGAAACGTACTTGTCCAAGCTTCCCGGGAGAGTATTTATGACCAAGTCTGTTACTGGCAGGTGCTGGAAGAGTTCTTCTTTAGATAGAATCTGCGCCGCTGGATTATTACGAGCAGTTAATTTTACCTTCGTTCCAAAGCCTTCCAGCATTCTTTTCACTGCTTTCCCAATGGTACCGGCGCCCAGAACAATAGCTTGCTTCTGGCTCAGCAGTTCCAGTTTGGTTCTTACTTCTTTGCCTTGCCAAACCTTCTTTTGTTGTAGCTTAAACAGGGTAGGAAGGCCCCGGTAAAAAGCCAACACGCCGCTTACCATTGTTTCAGCGCAGGCATCAGCAAAGAAATTACCCATATTAACTACCAAAGCTGCTACTTTGACTTGCTGAAACTGGTCAAAACCAGTAGATTCTAGTTGCCAAAATTTAAGGTTTAACTCAGAATTGGTGAACCAGGAGTAGGGAGGGTTCCCGAAAAGAAGGTCTGCAGTATTAAAAGCTTCCTTTGTTTCCTGTGTCTGGTTGCCGCTATAAAAATAAGGTTTGATATCCTGCGGAAGCTGAGATTGAAGATACGTTTGCTGTTGTTTGTTCAGTTCTGCGAAAACGAAGAGATTCATTATACAAGGGCTATGGGGCAAAAGAAAGAAGAGGTAAGGCTTTAACTCTTCGTAAAAAGAATAAGACGTAAAGAAAGTAGCTAGTGTTTTCCTATAAGGACATAAACCAGCTATGCTGCCTGTTTGAAGCCTATTTTAGTTAAACCTGATGAAAGTAGTTTATTCTTCGTCTTCGAAGTAAAGCTTATAGTACTTTCGTCCGTCTTCATCGACGCCTTTCTCAATCATGTCTTTGTTTCCATGAATGTACACGTGGAAGTTTTTGTCCAGTTTGAGCACGCTTTTGAAAACCCGGGCTTGTTTCTTAACCGCTTGAGGTGAAATATCAAAGCTGTCTTCTAGTTCAATGTCATAGTTCTGCCGGTATTCGGTGTCATAGTTCCGGAAGGATTCAATCAAATCAGTCTGCCCGAAGACCTCAGTTTCAAACTCCTCTTTGTCAAAGGTCTCATGTTTGTTAAAATACTCCACTGACCTGTTCAACAGTACAATCTGGTCTGTTTTCTCCACCTCAAACTCTTCTGACATGCGCTCAGAGATGAACTCCTTGGTAAGGTTAAGCAGGTGGTTTGTCTGATGGAATTCATTGCTGATCTGAGTTAAGCCCAAAAAATTTTCGCTCCAGTACTTTGCTTCCTCGCCACGGTTTTGATTATCCATAATAGCCACCAGGAAACCTTCCTCTGATTTGGTATTGAAGATGATGCAGCCTTTGTCAAACTTGTTGCTGTCAATACCTTCCAGGTAAGACATGGTAAAGTCACGGTTCTTACGACTTACATCAAAATACCCGCTTTTAACCTCAGTCTTGAAAATCCCGACGGCTTCCACCACGCGTTCTTCAATCTCGCAGTTGATGAAATGAGCCACGTACAATTCTCCGGGTTTGATTTTAGGATGAGTTGTGCTCTCAAACAAGTGCCGTGCAATGTTTCTGGTATTCTCATGGAAAGCTTCCTTGTCCGCAAAAATGTTTTCGGCATAGCTGTACACTTCATTAAACTTTAGCGAAGAAGGATGACTGAACCTGAACCGCTCATGCGCTTTGTCAAACTTACCCAGGAAGAACTTTTCTAACTTTTCGGTGAGTCCGTCACCAAAATCAAACGTGTTTTCTGAGAGCGTGAGTTTTTGTTCAAGTCCTTTATTGCCCACATGATGTATGGAAAGGTTTGTGAGCGAGGCGGTATCAAATTTCATGTACTAACTAATCTGCTTGAGAATACTAAACCAAATGAAGCTGCTAAATTAAGGAATCAAATGCGCCTGGTAAGGTAAGCCAGCAAATACTTCTGCTTTTTCCTGCGGCTGTTTTACTGACCTTTTAAGAAAACGGGGCCAGAACGAAGGAGTAAAGTATGTTAAGAGGCCTACTGTTTTTCCTAGGTAGTCGGTCTTTTGTCCATATTGGCTTTCTTGTTCTTCAAACCAAAACGCCTATCTTACTAGTTAATTAAATTGAAAAACTGTTTAACTTGAAGTCTGCCTTAATTACCACTGGATACTTTGTTCTTGCATTCCTAGCATTGGTTCTGCTCTATTTCCTGGTGGCATTTGTCCTGTCCAGGATGAGTGTGGACCCAGAACCAACCTCAAAAAAAGAAATCTCCATTTATATCTTAACGAATGGGGTACATACCGATTTGGTAGTACCCGTGAAGAACGATGTCTATAATTGGCGACATTATGTTAAGTTTGAACATACCCAATCTAAGGGCACTAATGCGAATTATATAGCATTTGGGTGGGGTGACAAAGGTTTTTACTTGGAAACTCCAACTTGGGCAGACCTGAAGGCGAAGGTGGCTTTTAAAGCAATGACTGGATTAGGTGCCTCGGCCATACATGCTACTTTCTACAAAACTATGCCGGAGAATGAAGCTTGCCATAGAATAGACATTAGCCGTGAGCAGTATGGAAGATTGGTGAGGTTTATCCAAAGCCGTTTTGATCTGGATGAAAGTGGGAATACCATCAACATCAAAACTGATGCGAACTATGGAAAGGATGATGCTTTCTATGAAGCGAAAGGAAGCTACAATTTATTCTATACCTGTAATACCTGGGCAAATGAAGGGTTAAAAGCCTGTGGCCAAAAAGCTTGCTTCTGGACACCGTTCTACAATGGAATTTTTACGCTCTACAAATAAATAGAATTGTAAGGATCAGCCTGAACAAGGCTTTTCCTTTATACTATTTAACATATAATAAGCTATAAGCTCACCCAAACTTATCCTATACAAAAGTCTTATAATTTATATTATGTTAAGTAAGATTATTGATACATTAAGCTGGTAAGGAATTCTGGTACACTCCCCACATGAGCTCTTCCTTGAAAACATCAACATCATTTATGATTAGTTAAGTAAATCCTGTTTTCACTTAATTTTAATAGCAATACCCAAGTAAACTGTATACAAAAATCATAAATATAGAAACATGGCTTTACAGCTAGAAAGATATATTCTTTTGCTAGCTATAAAGCCATGTTTCAACTTACTTCAGTTCTCAAGAATGTTTCAGCGTGGATTTTGGTAAACTAAGTACAGATAAGAATCTGTGTCTTAAAGTTCTAGCTTACCAGTTCCTGACCAGCTTGATCACCTTTCTAAAGGACTTATCATTAGATTCAACTTCAACAAAATTGATGCCTCTTCTTGGTATCTTATTCTCTCCAAAATCAAGGTTGATACTTTGAGAACCAGCTGATTGCAATTCAATTTCACGTTGGAAAAGCTGTCTTCCTATTATATCAAATACTTTGATCTTGAACTGCTGAGGAACATCAGTGGTCACCTTCACATGAACTGCATCGTCAAATGGATTCGGATAAACATTAACGTTTATAACCTTTGGTTGCTCCTGGTGTCCTGCTACTGGTTCAATCATCAAGGCTGATGAAGTGCCACTTACAACTTTGTACACTTCTATAGCTGATATTTTGGGGTTGTCTATACCACCATCGGCCGGCAGCGAGCTCATCCGGAGGTCAAGCGTACCATCTGTTACATTAACAGTAAATGTCTCAGTAACAGCCGCTCGCCATCCCACTTTTTTAGCGATGTCGTAGTTGTCTAAAACTTTATTACCCTCCAAGAACACGTCAAAGATACGTTTACCCGATTTGTTGTAAAGAAGCTCAGCAAAGTGCAGCACCACCCGGTATTGCCCACTGGCTATCGGCATTGCATAAGTAAGGGTCTTGTCCCCGGACCGCTCGGTCTGGTATAAAGGAGAATCAGGTGTACCCGTAATGGTTTTGTTACCGAAATAGGTGTACGTAACACCAGAGAAAAACTGGTCAGCTGAAAAAGCTCCTATGGAGGTGCTCAGCGCCCCACCACCAGCGTTAATGCGGTACACCGCCTGCTGCGTGGTAGGCTGCGGGTTGACCTTGACGGCCACCTGGTCAGCCGGGCTCACCCCGCCCGAGGAGGTCACCTTCAGGCTGAAGACGTAGTCCCCGGCAATAAGCCCACTCACCGTGGGCGAGGCCACCGTTTTGCTGCTGAAGGCGGCCGTGTTTGGGCCGCTCACCTGCGCCCACTCGAAGGCCGTGATCGGGCCGGAGGAGCTCGTGCCCGAGCCGCTCAACGTCACGTTGCTCACCGGGAGCGTGATCGTCTGGTCCGGTCCCGCGTTGGCCACCGGTGGCGAGTCTGGAGGGGTGGTCCCTCCGGAGAATACTTCTATACCTGAGATTTTGGGGTTCTCTACCCCACCCTCTGCCGCAACTGAGCTTAGCAGCACGTTCAGTGTGCCATCCGTTACTGACACGTTAAAGGTTTCAGTAATAGCTGCACGAGAACCTACTTTACCAGTAATGTCGTAGTTGTCGAGCACCTTAACTCCTTCAATGAAGACGTCAAAAACCCGTTGACCTGCGCTTTGGAAGTAAATTTCTGCAAAATGTAACACTACTTTGTACTGACCACTTGCTACCGGCATAGCATAGGAAAGTGATCCAGATGCCCATCGCTCGCTCTGATAGAGTGCGTCATCTGTGGTGTTCGATATCGGGTCTCCTGTAGCGTGGGTAGCTCCACCAGAGAAATACTGGTCAGCTGAAAATGCTCCTATGGAGGTGCTCAGCGCCCCACTACCAGCGTTAATGCGGTACACCGCCTGCTGCGTGGTAGGCTGCGGGTTGACCTTGACGGCCACCTGGTCAGCCGGGCTCACCCCGCCCGAGGAGGTCACCTTCAGGCTGAAGACGTAGTCCCCGGCAATAAGCCCACTCACCGTGGGCGAGGCCACCGTTTTGCTGCTGAAGGCGGCCGTGTTGGGGCCGCTCACCTGCGCCCACTCGAAGGCCGTGATCGGGCCGGAGGAGCTCGTGCCCGAGCCGCTCAACGTCACGCTGCTCACCGGGAGGGTGATCGTCTGGTCCGGTCCCGCGTTGGCCACTGGTGGCGAGTCTGGAGGGGTGGTTCCTCCGGAGAATACTTCTATCCCTGAAATCTTAGGGTTGTCTACTCCTCCATCAGCTGCCAGCGCACTCATATAGAGGCTTAGCGTACCGTCAGTGACGGACACGGTGAAAGTCTCCGTGACAGCTGCTTGTGCCCCTACCTTTTTGGTTATGTCATAGTTGTCGAGCACCTTACCTCCTTCAATGAAGACGTCAAAAACCCGTTGACCTGCGCTTTGGAAGAAAACCTCAGCGAAGTGCAGCACCACCTTGTACTGGCCGCTGGTTAGCGGTATGGCGTACGAAAGCGTCTGTCCCCACCCATAACGTTCGGTTTGGTATAGTGCGTCATCAGAGGTGTTCGCAATAGCACTTCCAGACGTATAGGTGCCACCACCAGAGTAATATTGGTCTGCCGAAAAGGTTCCTAATGAGGTATTCAGCGCTCCACCACCTGCATTTAAACGGTACAACGCCTGCTGAACAGGTGGTTGGTTATCATAATTGATTTTAATGAAATCCCAGGTAGCGGTGAAAGGAGTACCCCCTCTTGAGGTGGAAATTATTCCGGCAGCTACTGAGTTTGCTCCTTGTATGGTCGTTAACAAAGAGCCACTTAACTGGATAGGTGAGCCTAGTAAGGTGATTGCTCCCCCATCTTTCGCATACTTAGGTTGTACTACACCCGTAACTGGGTTCACAGAAAGATAGAAATCAAGAGAAGAGGTTGGTAGTCCTCCTGTCAATGGGTATTGGACACTCTTTACAACACCTTCATTTTCATAAACTACTTCTATCCCACCTAAGCCGCCATTTGCGTTCAAAACAATTTTCAAGTAATTGTCCTGATCACCTTTCCCGATGAATATACCTTGTGATTGAAAACCAGATGGTGTTTTCCCATTAAAGAAAGAGCCTAGGGTTCTACCGTGCACTGTATAGGCAGATGCGTTTGCTTTAAACCCAAACTGAAAGGCATTCTCTTGATTATTCAAGGTTCCTAAGGCATCGCCCGTGGATACCTCTACCACTGAGAAAGCACCTACCGCCCCCCCTGCTATGAGGTTCTCATCAAAATACAGGTTGTAGTAATCATTGTTGACCTGGCCGTTGCTCATAAGACCAGTAAAACCTATCCCAAAAAAACCAGTTCCAGGGTCATTGTTAAACAACTCATAATTGATAGGCAAAGTGGTATTCACCCCATTAGTAGCATCTAAAGGGAAGTAATCCACGTTGTCATACAATCCATCATTATCATCATCTGGGTCATTCAGATCAGATTTCTTATCACCATCCTGATCTGGAGGCATACTGGAAGAAGAACACGGATTGGTCGCATTGTCTATCTCATCCATATTAGTATAGCCATCTGTGTCCTCGTCAGAAGCGGTGTACCCTCCGGTACACTGCGTTAACTCCTGTGGCTCAAAGACGGTGATAGCATCTGTTCCGTAGGTGGTGGCCCAAACCGTGCCCGGGAATATATCATTGTCTCCCTGAGTGGTGACATCCAAAGGTTGAGAACCGAAGCCAGAGGCAAAGGGTAAATCTGTGTTCACCTTCTCTGTGGTAGTTTTGCTATTGGTGACATTTGTGCCGTCTTCTGTTGGAGTGATTCTGAAGATATCACCTGAGAAGCTTGCCGCCAACAAGGAACCTTTCAGTCCGCTGTTGAAATTGGAGGCGGTATATTCAGCTATTCCGTTTGTAGAATGATCAAAAGTGAGCAAGGCTTGGTCGGTGGTACCAGGCATCTGGAAATCTCCTTCTATAGGATTTACTTTATTTAATGGAACAGGAGGCCAATCAACGGGCAAGGGATTAGATCCTGAGGTACTGGTGCGCCAAACACCGGAAGAGCCGTTGTGGGTGTAAATACCAGCACCTGCCGGATTAGCACGAATAGGATTGGGGTGCCCTCCATAGTGGCTGCCCGGTACATAAGTGGCAGTATTCCCTATGTAATGCAGGTTATCCTTGTTATTCACCACTGGGTCATTCACTCCGGGGCTAGTTGACCCTGGTTCGTTAGACAGGTAATTGTTTGTCGCTGTACCGTTAGGACCTTCTTTATCTGGGTATCCACCCCACCCTTGGTTAGCTCCGTTGTCTATAGTATACATCCGGCCTGCTTTCCCGGGTGTTTTGGTGATAACTATGTCAAATGAATTCCTAAAGCCAGGAGAATAAATCTGAACTGGCCCCCCAGGAACTAGTTTGGCTTGGTTTAGACCGTCATTACCGCCAAATGGATCTCCCACATCAACTCCGTTTTCATTTGTTCGGGTAGGGTCGTCTAAGGTAGGCAAGTCATATTTATAAGCGTTGTTACCGGTTACCTTTGTGGTCATGGCATTGATGGCATTCAGATCTATTGACAGAATAGCCGCACTTAAAGCAAATTCTGTCAGATAAGCGAAGTTGACAGAAGGTGAACCGGCATTTGTATTACCCCCAAGGGCCAGGTAAAGAATGTTCTTCGCCTCATCTAACTGCATGCCATTGGTAGAGTGGTTTTCCTCAGAGCGGGGTAATCCTCTAACCAGGTCAATTTTTGTCCAAATACCTCCGCTTTTAGTAAGTTTGGAAACAATGCCGGAATTTGTATCGAGGTTTTGGTCTCCACCTGGCCCTCCTATTCTACTGTCACTGGAGGTTACATATAAGATTGGGTTTGCAGCGGTACCAGTCACCAAAATACTGGTAATCTGCCGTGTAGTTAACCATCCGGGAGCTAGAGCCCCATTATCGTCATGGTTTGGTATGAGGTTGATCAGATTGATAGTTTCTTGTGCAGTAACGGAATAGTTGTTCGCACCATTTCTTACAATTGTCAGCGCATGAATGAGCCCGTATTGCTGAGAAACATAGAGCCTTCCATCTGGACCAAATTGTAAGGAGGTAGGGTTATCAATCGTTATATTCTTTAAGCCGCTGGTTGAGAAGTTAAACTGTGCATTAGCAAGCATGGCGCCTGATAGATCTTCCGGTGGAAGCTTGGCTTTCAGTTTCTTTTCTGTTTTAGGTTTTTCCTCAGTGGTTTGTGCCAATGCTTTCACACTAAGGGTTGGAGAAAGTACTATGTAGAATGTAAAAAATATGAGGTAGGACCAACCACCTACAAATTTGTTTGTAGATAAATTTTTCATACAATACCTTCTTTAATAAAAAAAGCTTACTATAGAATTGATGTATCAGAACGGGCAAGAAAAAACCTTAAGAAAAGGGAATGCCCCACAGGATTTCTAAAGAGTTATTAGAAATACATAGAATTGTAAAATCCCATAAACGAAGCAAATAGAAGTAATTACTTTAGCTACGTTTGGATTTATTAGGTGAGAGAATAAAAATTTTGATAGAATACCTTTCTACAGATAGGCTGACAAGAATACGTGTGGTATATAAGTGCCGTAAAGAAGTAAGAAACGATGAATTTCTATGTATTAACTTTTCATGTACTACATGATAATGTAGCAAAAGTTAACCCATGTATGAAATCATATTACGAGGAGAAGTTAAAGCAGAAACAATCACAAACGCAGCCACAAAAGACACACTACCAACAAGTTTCAGCTGTTACAGCAGGTTATCAAACAGATTAAAAAAAATTTGTAATCTTTCTTGTTAATAACATAAGGTTTACCAATAATAAAGTATGAATATAGTAGCCTAAAAAATATAATATTAAGTTTCTAGTCAAATCTCTATTTACCCTTTTTCCTTTTTTAACTTTCTTTTTTTGATACAAAGAGAAAGTTTTACACTAGGATTTGCTTGTATTCATATACTGCGTCCTCAATCTATTCTACTTACTTAAGTAAACAAAACTTTTATTATTAACCAAAATAAAAAAGTTAAATTTTATTTAAATAAAAAACCGATAAAAGTACTCTTTATTAATATCTTCATTTTCACTACTATCAAATATAAGCGCTAAGTTTATTTAATAACTTACTTGTAGCACCTACTTTCTTATTTAGATGCAGGGTTTAAGCTTTTCTTTACCTAAATCATTAGTTAGTTTCCAACAAATGTTGCAAGCTGATCAATCGATTTTTCATAATGTTCTTATTGAAAGGTTGGGTAACATTCAACAAGACTAGTTATGGTGGTTACATTACTTAACGACAGAGTATAAAACAAAGCGTATTTTTAAAAATGAAGCACACCAACAAGGATATGCCTTTACACTAAGTCTAGCCTCTGGGACAATCTGGACCAGACTTGATTATTTTTTACTGGACACCTACCCTCCCATTTTCAGTTAGAATCATTCTAGCACAACTTTAAAGCTCAGTTTACGGTAGGTTATAAAATAATTAAATGAAGTAACTATGGCTACACAGACATCCTTTGATGAACTACTAAATACGAAACAGAAGAAGCTTGCCTTTTTCCAGAACTTAATTTTAGTGGCTATTGCTGATAATTATTTAGATCAAAAGGAAAGTGACTTTTTAGTTGATATTGGCCGAAGGCTTAACCTGACGGAGGAAGACACCACTCCAATCGCTGAAAATCTTTCCTTACTTTCTTTTATCATACCAGAAGAAGGACTTCAGAAAACTATGGAGCTGCAAAGTTTGGTCATGATGGTTTTGCAAGACGGGACAGTAGACAAAGCCGAATACAACCTATGTCTGGAATACGCCCGAAGAATAGGCTACAGCAAAGACACACTAGATGAGTTTATAGACGAACTGAGAAAGGTTAATCCTAAATGATAGTGGTTTTAAGTGACTTTTAGCAAAACAGCACTTGAACCAAGCTTTCAAGAAAAAAGCTCCTACTTAAAAGAAAAGCCTTTCATGCTCTGAAGGGCTTTTCTTTTAAGTAGGAGCTGTTACAATCAACTTTTTCTGGTGCTTGACTTAGCAGTGCTAGTTAGTCATGGTATTGCTGGCTGGAATAGAACTGAAAAGCTTCTCTACTCCTTCTGCAATACGCTCCTGTACCTTCTCATTCTTCTTAGGAACAACTGCTTCGGCTTCACTGCTCCACACCAAGGCGTTTTGTGCCCGATCTACCAAATGGACTGAGATAGTACCTTCTTTGTACTTTCCAACTTCTACCTCCCTGGTGCGCCAGGTATACCTTCTTTGTCCAACGTAATTGGGTGGATCAGACCTGATGTCCGTTTGACGGGTTTGGGTTTTCTCCTGAACCACTACACCCAAGTTCACTAAAAGGTCTGCATTAGAGTTTGCCAACGTTAAACCTCTTTTCTGTAATTGGTTTGCTACTTCCCGCTGCAGAAAGGCAATGTGCTCTGCTGGAATATCCTGGCTTATGGAATCTGCATCCATAAAACCGAAGGTCTTATACTGGTTAAGATTGAACCCTTGGGCTGCTTCTGTATTTAGAACCCGAACCGGGGAACACGCTGAAACCAGCAATAAAAATAGTAACCCCATTAAAGGCATTATATGCTTCTTCATATCTCCTAAACGATTTATCTGTACCCTTAGTATTGGTTTAGAAGAGTTAGGTTATCACCTGAAAACGTTGTGGTTACTTAGTAACTTTGTTATTTGCCACTTCCGCTTCCAGCCCTTTTACCATTAATCTGGCCGCAGATGGGTTAGTAGCCAAGGGTACATTATGCAAGTCACAAAGACGCATAAGCATCTGCACATCTGGTTCATGCGGATGTTTGCCAAGGGGGTCTCTGAAAAAAAGAACAGCTAAAATTTTACCCTCGGCCACCAAACTTGCTATTTGCGCATCACCACCTTTTGGTCCAGATAAAAGCCTCTTCACCTTTAGGCCAGTTTGCTCTACATATTGTCCAGTGGTTCCGGTAGCAACAAGTTTCGTGTTTTGGAAGAGTGCAGAATGGTCTTTCACAAAGGCCACCATTTCAGCTTTTTTTCCGTCATGGGCTATAATCGCAATTCTCTTTTCTGTTGGCATAGCGTTTTGGTTTAGTGCTTTAAAACTACTGCATAATCTGATACAAGGGTTACAGAAGTCCTTAATTTCAGGCTGTTTTAAGAAAATTAGGCATAAAAAAAGGGGCTATATGAGCCCCTTTTAGTGATTAGTATTAGATTATAGCGTTTGAAGCAAAGCATCCATACGTTTTGCATCAGCAGTTTTATCTAAAGCAGTATACACTTTCAAGAGTGACTGAACAGTGGTACGGTCTTTAGGCTGAACTTTCAAAGCACCTTCAAAGTAAGGCATCGCCTGTGCGAAGTACTTTTTGGCTTCGGCCTGAACAGCCTTACCGCTTTTCTGGTATTCGGCTAAGCTCATCTTGTTTGCTTTGTTGTTCAGGTTAGCACCTTTGTTGAAGTAGAATACCCCAAGGTTGTACTGAGCATCAAAGTTATTAGGATCAATTTCAGCCGCTTTTTTGTAAGAAGCCAAGGCCTCTTCTGGCTTGTTAACCCGCTCCATGATGTTACCGCGAACAGTAAGCAAGTTGGCATTGTTTGGATCTGCTTTGATAGCAGCGTCTAATTTCTCAATGCTTTCCTTCTCACGACCAGACTTCAGGTACAGGTCTAATTCCTGCAACATAAAGTTCTTGTCATTAGGGTATTTAGCACGTGCTTTTTCAAGAACAGCTAAAGCCTCTTTGTCGTTTTTCTCTACGTTGTTAGCAATGTAAAGTAATTGACCATATACTGCTGGGGAAGCTAAATTTTTATCTACCAATTGTGAGTACAATTGTTTAGCAGACGCATAGTCTTCCGCTCCGGCAGCAGCATAGGCTGCGTAGATATAAGCGGTAGTGTCTTCAGGACGGTAAGTGATAGCCTGTAAGTACGCTTTCTGAGCATCAGCAAACTTTTTGTTGTTGTAGTGCTCCACACCAGCGTTCAAGGCATACGCATACATGTTGTTTACCAATACCTCTTTGCGCTTGTTCGCCTCATCAGTGAACTCTTTTTTCTTGGTTTCCAAAGCTGGAACTTTAGAAAAAGCTTCATACGCTTGTTTAGACGCTTCAGCCGGATCCATCACTTTACCATAAATAGGGTGAGCGGACAGATCTTGGTAGATTACACCTTTATAGTACCAGGCTTTCGCATTGTTGGCAGTTTTCTCGTGTACTACGGCTTTATCAATTTCTTCTTTTGCCTTGTCCAAAGTACCTTTTTGCTGGTACATAATGGCATTGGTGATGGCAGAAGTCTGAGCAAAAGCCACTTGCATGGAAACTGCCGCTGCTGCTGTTAAAAGAAACTTTCTCATTGCTTTCTCTAGGTTAGTTTATGGTTGTTTGTAATGTGCAATCTAATAACTAAATTTTTAAAGGCTTAGTTCTCACTTATGGTATCCGAATCTAAAAGGTCTGAAGATGTATCAGGATCAATCACATCATCATCCAGTTCTTCTTCCTCCTCGTCCAGATCATCTTCGGTGATCGGATCAATCATGTCCTCAGGATTCAATGCTTCATCTAGCGGCACTTCAGAGGCAGGCAAATCAGCCTCACTCAGCGTGACTTCTGCTTTGTCTTCTACTTCAATTTTGGCAACTGATGAAATTTCATCTCCTTCGTTCAGTCTGATCAATCTCACACCCTGAGACACCCTTCCTATAATTCTTAAATCGGCCACTCGTAACCTGATAGTGATACCTGATCTGTTGATGATCATGAGATCATCAGAGTCAATCACCCCCATGATGGCTACTAGGTGCCCAGTTTTCTCGGTTACGTTCAGGGTCTTCACTCCTTTTCCGCCCCTGTTTGTAATCCGGTACTCCTCCAGAGAAGAACGTTTTCCGAAGCCTTTTTCAGAAACGACCATCAAATTGGTTTCTGGGTTTTGTACACAAACCATACCAACTACTTTATCATCTTCCCCGGCCAGCGTAATTCCGCGTACCCCAGCAGCAGTACGACCCATGGTACGTACTTTTTCCTCAGGGAAACGAACAGCACGGCCAGAACGCAGGGCAATGATGATGTCATTAGCACCGTTGGTTAGCTGTACATCAAGTAAGCGGTCACCTTCGTTGATGGTGATGGCTTGAATACCAGCTTGTCTTGGTCTTGAATACGCCTCCAGAGGAGTTTTCTTGATAGTTCCTTGCTCGGTACAGAACACTAAGTAGTTGTTCAGCACGTAGTCAGGGTTCTTAAGGCCCGATACGTTGATTACCGCCCGTACCTTATCTTCTTTTTCAATGTTAATGAGGTTCTGGATAGCACGACCTTTGGTAGTTTTTCCGCCTTCCGGTACTTCGTACACTTTCAGCCAGAAAACTTTACCAGACTCGGTGAAAATTAGCAGGTAGTTGTGGGTGCTGGCAATAAACAAATGCTCCGTGAAGTCGTCTTGTTTAGAGGTAGCCGCTCCTCTTGACCCAACCCCGCCCCTGCTCTGGCTTCTGTATTCCGTAAGCGGTGTTCTTTTCACGTAACCTTCATGAGAAATGGTAATCACCATGTTCTCATCTGGTATCATGTCTTCCAGGGAAATGTCGCTGGACACCATTTCAATAGCGGTGCGACGTTCGTCTCCGTAGCGCTCTCTGATGTCTACCAGTTCCTGCTTAATGATTTCCATGCGCAGGCCTTCATCGGCTAACACACTGATCAGGTAATCAATCAGCTGTTTCAGCTCATTGTATTCTTTTTCTATTTTGTCACGCTCAAGACCTGTTAAACGCTGAAGACGCATCTCCAGAATGGCGCGGGCCTGAATGTCAGATAACTGGAAACGTTCAATCAAACCAGTACGGGCTACTTCCGGGTCGCGGGAAGCACGAATCAGGTTGATTACTTCATCCAGGTTATCAAGGGCAATTAATAAACCTTCTAAGATGTGGGCACGCTTGCGGGCTTCTTCCAGTTCATACTCTGTTCTCCGGATCACCACCTCATGACGGTGCTCCACGAAGTGCTTGATAAGGTCCTTCACGTTCAAGGTCATCGGGCGACCGCCCACCAGAGCCACGTTGTTTACCCCAAAGGAAGACTGCAGCTGCGTGTATTTGAACAGGTTGTTCAAGACCACGTTTGCTACGGCATCACGTTTCAGATCATACACAATGCGCAAACCTTCACGGTCAGACTCATCACGCAAATCAGAGATACCTTCAATTTTCTTGTCATTAATGAGCGCAGCGGTTTTCTCAATCATAGCCGCCTTGTTCACCATGTAGGGAATTTCAGTGACGATGATCTGGTCCTTGCCATTCTTATTAGTCTCAATGACCGCTTTGGCCCTAACAATCACGCGTCCACGACCCGTTTCCATCGCATTTTTAACCCCATCATACCCGAAGATGATACCACCAGTAGGAAAATCCGGGGCAGTGATGTACTTCATCAGGTCAGCAATAGAAATCTCCGGGTCATCAATGTAGGCAATGGTGCCGTTCACTACCTCTGTTAGATTGTGAGGCGCCATGTTGGTGGCCATACCAACGGCAATACCAGAAGTTCCGTTTACCAGCAGATTTGGGAATTTAGCCGGGAAAACGCTAGGCTCTTTAAGAGAGTCGTCAAAGTTAGGAACGAAGTCAACTGTATTTTTCTCCAGGTCAGCCAGCAGTTCATCAGCGATCCGCTTCAGGCGGGCCTCTGTGTAACGCATAGCAGCTGGTGAGTCACCATCAATGGAACCGAAGTTCCCTTGTCCATCAACCAATGGGTAACGAAGTGACCAGGGCTGCGCCATCCGCACCATGGTGTCGTATACAGAAGAGTCACCATGTGGGTGGTACTTCCCTAGAACTTCCCCTACAATCCTGGCTGATTTTTTATATGCTTTGTTATAGGAAACCCCTAACTCAGACATCCCATACAACACGCGGCGGTGCACAGGTTTTAAACCATCACGCACATCCGGAAGGGCGCGCGAAATGATTACGGACATTGAGTAGTCAATGTACGCCCCACGCATTTCATCTTCAATGTTTATGGGAATTATCCGCTCGTTTTCTGCCATTTTACTTCAATAGAGCTTAAAATTTGTACTATTTGTAAGCCTGCAATTTACGCAAAAAGATAGTGATTTGCTAATTTTTACCCTTCTTCCGGCTACTCTTCCCTTCCATTTCTGCCTTCATTTCTTTTGAAGGCTTAGGCAGCTTCTCTCCTACGCGCGGGTTCTGTTTTTTATACCAGGGCATGCCTCTGTATTCCCCCTCCCCATGGCGGTGTACCATGCGCGTTTGGCAGGAACTGATGGGGCAACTAGGACGGCATGAAAAAGCTAAAACAGACGAGAAAAAGACAAATAAGGTAAGTGCACTTTTGTTCAAAGAAGGAATCATAGAAAAATTGATAACAAGGTTGCATGACAAAATAAAGTAAATCTTACCTATCTCATTCAGCATTTTGAATATTCCTTTAAAAATCATACATTAGGAAAGCTTTATCTTACCTTAATCACCCTATCAAAATGAATCATCTTAGTTTGAGGCATATTTTTTTATCTAAGGCTTTAGTTTTAACATCTTCATTAGCTTTTTCTCAAACATCTGCTCCTCAAGGCCTTGCCGGGCAGATGAACTTACAGGCTGTTGCTAGAGGAGACGCAAACGTACAAATGTTTGACAACCGTTATCAGGGAGTCAAAGGAAGTCCCTATTATCTGGATCAATGGGTGCCTGGTTCATTAGTTATGAAAGTTGGAAATACAGGAAAATCTGAATCATTTACAGGTCTGCAACTGAAGTATGACGTTTTCTCAAACCTGCTTCTAGCTGTAGTACCACAAACTAAGGATACTATTCAATTTGGAATTTCGCCCATAATTTCTTTTAATCTAGATTTATCAGGTGGAGGGCCGATATCGTTTACCAGGATTAAAGAGGCACAATCTTTAGATGCAAATCTTCGTGATGCTTTTTTTGGTGTTCTGTATACTGATGCTACTGGTAATACTTCTTTAGTTAAGAGAATTGTCAAAAAGAAAATAGATGCCAATTTTAAGGGACCCTATAGCTCTGGGCAAGCCTATGATGAGATTGTGGATGAAACGCTCTACTATGTAGTAGCCAATGGAAAAATGCAGCGAGTGAAGATGAACCGTAAATCAGTAATGGAAGCTTTTCCTGAGCACGCAGAGAAGCTTAAGTCCTATATCTCCAGCCAAAAACTGGCTATGAATTCTGAGGGTGATCTGATAAAAGTAGTTTCTTACTACCAGTCACTATAAGGCTATCATACCACAAAAAGAAAGGGCAGCTGTACAGCTGCCCTTTCTTTTTGTGGTGTTTTCCTGAATTCACCCTAAAAGCGTTTGCTCAAAACGCCTCCTTTTCTACTGTCTACTTCCACCACCAGATTGGGCTTGTTCGCCAGTACAATCCAGCGGACTTTAATGAAGCCCATTCCTGGAATATTAGGTATTTCCAATCTGGCAGGGTTTAGTTTTTGCTCTTTGCCCAGGTTCAAGTCTGCATTCTCCAACACCATACCGGCCACTACAGTTGAGTCTCTGAGTGAGATGTAATCTGGTCGCTCAATCTTATGTTTTAAATCTTGGCTGGAGTGAGTAGGAATGATTCTGGTGTTGGCCACTGTAGCTGTGATTTCTGTTAAGCCGTTGGCCAGCTTTTTAGTTTGAACCTCCCTGATTTCTAGCCGAGGAAGTTGGTACGCCTGGTACACGGTGAACGCCATGTTGCGGTGTGCATCTTCCTCTAGCAGAAACCCAGGATGTGCCCGGGGAAAATTCTTTTTGAACCCGCCAATTTCAATTTTGCCATAGGTAGGGTGGTCAAATGGCACCCATTCAACAAAAGCATCATTAAACAGAAGCATCTTATTGAAGTCATACTGCTCTGCTTCACGCTCTGGGTTGGTGGCTGTTTTTCTATCAAATTGAAGATAGGGTGACATTAACTCATTAGAGAAAGTAAAGATGCCCCTGGCCCCATGAAACCAGTCCAACTCTCCTCCAAACGCTGAATACAAGTCTTTGTACACCACCATGTACGTATACCCTGGAATTACCTGCTCGGCATATTTACCCAGCAAATCATACACCTGATTGTCTTGCTGGTTATAGGTATTCTGGTCTTCTTCTGCCCCTGGACCGCGCAAAATCATGCCACCATTATTGTGGTAGCTTTGGGCACCGGCAATGTTGGGGTGGCGCAGCACAAAGTCTTTTACCGCCCGGTTTTCAGGTATTGAAAATGGATATTTGTAGGCTCCGCGCTGAATGTAATCTGGTTGCCAGTTCCAGGCCCAGTCTCGGTTGGGGTCATAGTAGCCAGGCGGGTCCTCATTCACTCTTCCGTCGCCATCGGCATCCAAGCCCTCATACCCCAGTAACTCATATTCGCCGGGCTGATCTGGCTTGGCGGGGATCAGGCGCAAGGGGTTTTGCGGATCAAGAATGTATCGCCCATTGGGTGACTTGCGGCGCATGAAGGTGATGTGCCCGTCCTTGTTTAAATCATCCGGCTGGTCTTCATCTACCAACCCATCTCCGTCATCGTCCAACGGAATCATACCCGATCTTGGGGAATGGGCAGTGTTGGCCGAGTGCATGAAATTGTCCCGGGCGTCTGGATTTATGGTAGGGATGATGTAAAAGGTTTTCTGCTGCAGCAGTTCCTGAATGAACTTGTTGTCCTGAAAGTTTTCTACCAGGTACCAGGCGGTGTACAAAGCAAATTCAGAACCTTGTATTTCATTTGAGTGAATGTTTCCGTCAATGTACATGGCCGGCTTGCGCAGCGGGTCACCCGTCTTAAAATCAGAGATGGTTAAAGCCCAAATGCGCTTTCCCTGGTAAGAGTCACCAATGGTTTCCAACTTCACCAGGTCCGGGTAGGCTTTGGCTAACTGGGCACATATCTCGGTTAAACCGGCATAGTCATAGTAACGGTTCCAACTGACGGTTACTTTAGGGTTATGCGGCGTGCCGGCTGCCCTGAATACCTGCTCAGGGGTTTGGGCCAAGGCCTTGGTTCCGGCTAAACCTGCTATTCCAAAGGACAGGCAGGCTATTGCTATTATTCTTTTCTTCATAGCCAATCTCTAGCGGAGGTACACTTCTTTAATTTGTTTTCCGGCTGTAGGGCTCTGCGCCTCCAGAGTCACGTACCCTTTGCCATTCACGAGCCAGGAAACCTGGAATTTGTCGCCCCCGGCTACTGCGTTACTTAACTGTATCTTGTTTCCGGAGACTATTTTTTGGTTCTCGCTTAGCTTAAGCGTCACTTTCACTTTCTGCACCCACCGTGATTTATCACCTATTTCTGAGTGGGTTGGCAGTGAGCCTTGGTTGTAGACATCGGCGGTAATGCGGGTAAGGCCTCCTGCCACTTTCTCAGAGCTGACGTTCACTATCTGGAGCGAAGGCATCCATTTGGCAAAAGCAGAGAAAAACTGGAAGTGCTTCTGCGCAATAGGTCCTAACATTCTCACGGGAGGTGTTTGTTTCACATAAGGAGCAAGTCCGCCAATCTCCACTTCCTGATCTGGAAAGTCTGGGTGTTTGAAGCTTTTCCAATTTACAAAAGTGCCCATCACCTCATTGGCTTCGGCCCACAGAAGAAAATTTACATCTTCATTATCTGATGGACTCTGTGGTGTTTTTCCACCAGTCGTATCTTTGGCAGGTATAATTTTAGGAGTCCACCAACCAGGCGTACTATAGCTGAAACGTCCGTAATGGAAGTACGCCCATTGCAAAACATCTCCGCTGGAGGGGCCAACTTTGGGTGCATTTTTAAGTTGGGTAGTGCTGTTGTAGAGCTTAGAGATTTGGTCATTCACCGCAGCATCTTTCTCCAGTGGTCCGCTGATAATGCGCTTGGTGGCTTTTGCCCGATCGTACTTCAATGGTTCTGTTAGAGTGTTAGCTGGACCAAACAGGAAAACGGCAAAAACATTTTTCGCTTCGTACATGAAGTCAGCGAAGGCTTTTGTTTCACGTTCAGAGATGGGGTGCTCACCCGCTCCTTCCTGAAAGTAAGGGTAGTCAAACGTGAAGTTGCGGTTGAACATCACCCCTCCTTCTGGGTCTTCGTTCCATTTGCCGTCTTTGTCGTTGTCCAACCCTTCCGTAAAAAGAAGGTACTCTCCTTTTTCGCCTTTAGAAACATCCGCTTTCACCATCACCCTGGGGTCTTCAGAAGATGGCCTGTAAGTACCCGTTGGGTTTTTTACGCGCATCATAGTAATGAGCCCATCTTTGTTCAGGTCCTCAAAAGGATCTTCAAACATGCGTCCGTCCCTATCATCATCAATGGGCTGCGCATTTCCCAGACGTTCCCACCTAAGCTTCTCATGATATTGCTCTGAGGCATCTGGATTAAGGTTGGGCAGGATGTAAAAGGTTTTGGTTTGCAGTAGCTCCCGCACAGAGTCCTGCAGCACGGCGGCCTCTAACATCTGCTCGGCCATTTGCATTGCAAGTTCAGTGGTGGCCAATTGCGTTCCCTCCAAACCAGCGGCAATGACTATGGCTGGTTTGTTCACGGCATTGTCCCGGCCCATGGTCAGCATCCAGATCTCTTTGCCGGTGGCGGTTTTCCCGATGGTAGTGAGCGAGACTAGTTTGCTGTACTTGCTGCTGAGCCTTTGCAAACGCGTGGTAAGTTGGGCATAGCTTTGGTAATCGCGCTGAGCCATTGCCAATGTACTTACCCCTGAGAAAGCCACTCCTAACAAAGCAGCTTTAAGTGTACTTTTCATGAAAGATGCTGTAAATACCCAATAAAGGTTAAAGATGGAAAGCTGCTGGCGGCTGCTCTTCGCCGTGCCACTCGGTCAGAAATTGCTGTACAAATTGCTGCATATAGGCGTGTCGCTCCTGGGCGAGTTGTTGGCCTGCCGGAGTATTCAACCGATCTTTCAAGAGGAAGAGCTTTTCATAGAAGTGGTTAAGCGTAGGCCCCTGATTTTTCTTATATTCTTCAAAAGAAGCATGCAGCAGAGGTACATGATCTGGACTGTACATTTCTCTTCCCTTATATCCGCCGTAAGCAAATGCCCGGCCAATGCCAATGGCGCCAATGGCGTCCAGCCGGTCAGCATCCTGTACCACTTTGGCTTCCAGGGTAGAAGGTGTGGTGTCAACGCCGGCTCCTTTAAAAGATACTTCCCTGATGATCTGGCACACTTGTTCAATCAGGTCTTCGGGGGCTTGTTGCGCCTGAAGCCATTCGGTAGCTGCCCTGGGGCCGGCTTCCTCATCGCCGGCATGGAATTTCCAGTCTGCAATATCATGCAGGAGCGCACCTAACTGTACCAGGGTTAAATCAGCCTTCTCCAGGGTGCCTATTTTAAGGGCATTTTGCCAAACTCTTCTGATATGCCACCAATCATGGCCAGATCCTTCGCCTGCAAATAACTTTTCTACGTGTTGGGCCGTCACTGCCACTAATTCATCCGCCTTCATACCCGAAAACTACTTAAAAAAAAGCAAAGCCTCGCTTCTGCGAGGCTCCACGTTATATAATAAGCTGTATTTGAGCTATTTTGTAAAAAAGTGTCAAAGATTAGATTCCGTTCAAAGCCCAGTCATAGTTCATGAAACTAATTTTGGCTGAAGGGTTCACTTTGGTTCTGCTGTATTTATTAATAAACTGCAGTAAAGTGCCTTTTTTCTTGAAATCACCACCAAACCAATTGAATATCTCTGAAAGCTCAGCCTGGTTCGCTGAAATCTTGTTCTTGGTTGAATCATTGATAAACTGAACGGTTTGTTCCTCTAACTGAGCGTTGATCCTGGAACCTACATACGCTTCGTTTCTCAACCGCGGGCAAGATTCTGAGGCGCAGACAATGGCAAAGTGGATACGCGGCTCCTCAAACTTCTTCCGCAGGATGTTATGCTCAATGTTGTTCAGGTCATACATCTTGCCGCCAATTTTGATGAATTTCTGGTCCCAGACGGTATTTACAAACGTCACTTTTCCGCCCAAGTCTTTGATGCTTTTCACCGGATAATCCATCAAAATACGTTCTACGGTGAAGGCATTGTAGGCATTGATCCAGTAAGCCAATTGATCTACGCGTGACCACTTATTATTTGGCGCATTGTCACCAAGCAATTTCAGGTAACTCTGCAGAGCAGCGCGGTCCTGTTTCCAGGCTTTGTAGTTGACCCTTCCGTTCGCAGCCACATACTTTTTTAGTTGCTGGTCCCAGGCAGCATGACTTACTGGTTTAGACTGTGCGTTAAGAGGGGTTGTGAAGCCACAGCTGGTTAAAACGCCCATTACAAGAAGCCACAGGAAAAAATGTTTTTTCATGAATATGTAAAGTTTCTTAAGGTTACCGCTTATAAGAGATAAACGGGTAAAATTGTTTTAAGCCTGTTTTCTGAAGATAAAGCAAAAACCAGCCCTAAGTTTTGTAATACAAGTATATAGATTAAATAATTCTGGTGTATTTGTATATTTTAATTGTGGTAAACACGTATAGAGGCGCATACAGTTAACAAGATACGCCTTTGAAAACAACACTACTCCTGCTGGCATTAACCGGTATAGGGTTTACCTCTTTAGCTCAAACTTCTGAAGAGGCACCAACAGAGGTTTCCTCCCTAGACTCTGTTGCCCCAGCTTACCGCAAATGGAACATCTACCCGGTCTTGTACTACACCCCAGAAACTCAGTTTGGGTTTGGTACCAAGCTGGTGCACGTCAGGAAATCAAAGGGTGCTTTGCCTACTGACCGGCCTGACCTTTATTCTCCTACCCTGGTGTACACTTCCCGAAAGCAGATTCTCACTGCTCTGGCGGCTGATGTGTGGCGTAAGCACAATGGCCAACATATTTCCGGACAGCTGGAGTACAATGACTACCCCTACTTTTTCTTCGGGATTGGGAACAATACACCAGATGATGCGGAAGAAGCATACACCAGTCGCACCATTAACTTCTTCGGGCAATTTGAAGAAAGAGTCTTCAAGCAACTGTACCTGGGTGCCCGGTACGAGTTCAAGAAAGAAACAATCCCTGAAGTAGAGCCGGAAGGTCAATTAGCGCAAAGAACCATTGTTGGTAGTGAAGGAACGGTTGCCTCAGGGTTTGGACCTTTGCTGATGATAGACAGCCGGAACAATGTCTGGACCCCTTCTAAAGGAGATTATCATCAGTTCACTGCAATCTTCTTTGGGAAGTATTTAGGCGGAGAGGATAATTTCACCCGTTATAAACTGGACCTCAGAAAGTACATGTCTGGCATAGGGCCAGGGGTGTTAGCTGTGCAAGGTCTATTTACGTTTACAGTGGGTGATGCGCCTTTTCAGTTCCTCGCTCCTATTGGCGGGGTGAACGTGATGCGTGGTTTCCTGGAAGGAAGGTTCCGGGATGAGGATGCCATTGTAGGGCAAGTAGATTACCGCTTTCCTATCAAAGGAAGAATTGGCGGGGCAGTTTTTGGCGGGGCAGGTCAGGTATCTAAGAGAATTCCTGATTTTGCGGTTAACGAGTTCCATTTAGCCGGTGGCGGCGGACTGCGGTACAAATTGAACAAAGAAGGAATGGTGGTACGCGGAGACGTGGCTTTTTCAAACCAAGGCATGTACATCTACTTTTCCTTTGCAGAAGCATTTTAAGGCTACTTTAAATGAACTGATAATAATGCAGAAGCCGCTCCAACTAAGTTGGAGCGGCTTCTGCATTAAAGGAAGTATGTATTCAATGTATGCTTACTTACTTAGGTCTCGGGTTTATAGAGTGCCTACTTTGGGTAAAACCTGAATCACAAAGCGGCGATCTCGCACGTCACCTGTCCGGCCGGCTCCCTCAAAGCCACTGCCTGAGGCGATGAGTTCAATGCGATCTTTAGGGAATTTGATGCCGGCGTTCCGCCAGAACTGGAGCAAGGCCAAAGCCCGCTTGTAGCTTAGTTCCAAAGCATACTCCCGCTGGGTAATGTTCCTGGGATCCCCAGTAGGGAAACTTGCTGCCCGACCGTCAATTACAATCAAATACTTTACATCTGAACCCTTCACTGAATTGATCACGCGGCTCAGTTCCTCCCCGGCTCTTCTCAATGGAGCAAGTGACCGCTGCGGAATGGTGGCACTGCTTTGGGCAAACAACACATCTACCAGGAGTTCATGGCGTTTGTGCTTTTCATTGTATTGGAAATACCGCCCATCTAATCGGGATAATGCGGCTTTAATCTCATCTAATTTGCGTTTCTCCTGAACCTCTACCTGCAGCCTTGCTATGTTGCGGATGTTCTCTGAATTCTTATCTGTGAACATCTTAAAGCTCAGCACAAACAAGACCAGCATAATCAGGAAAAGCACCGTCATGAGGTCCACGTAGCTAGGCCAGAAGAAGTCTCTGTTTTCTGTATTCATGATTGTCTATGGCTTTATTCTGTGGTTCTGTCCGCTCCCAAAAATTTTGCCCATTGCTGCTTTTAATGGTCCGGGCTCCATGCTTTTCTCCACGTTGGCGTTCAACACGGCCAATTGCTCCAAAAGTCGCTTCTGAATCTCTGTGTCGGTGTCAATTTTACTTAAGAGGCGCTCGTTTGTTTTACTGATTTCCTGGGCCATGTCTTGCTGCTGCCGGTTCAAAGTATCTTGTTGTTCCGTCAGGTTCTGGAAGGGCTCCATGAAGTTCAGGATGCGCTGATAGATGTTGTCTTCATTAAGCCTCCTGAAGTGTTCGCCCCATTTCTCATAGGCATTCTGGGCGTCTCGCTCCTGGTGCTGAAGCCTAGCTTGCATCAGGTCAGTCAGTTTTAGGGCTGCTTTGTCAAAATACTGCTCGGTGCGGTTCGCGATTGAATCCAGCTCCTCTTCATGGCGGGAGAAGAAGTTGATTTGCCGCTGAATGGACTCATCGTGCTGCTGCAGGTAGCCGGGCACCTGGTCAAAGCCTTCCTGCAACTTGGTCAATCGGTTCAGCACTTGGGTAATGTTTTGCGTCAGCTCACCCCCTTTCCGCACCGACTCGTTAAGAGCTTCCTGGTACTGCAGGAAATTCATGAACAGCCGCTCGCTTTCCTTGATCTTGTCAAACACCAGCAGGTTAGCATTCGCCATCTGAGTAAACCCGATCTCGTCCATTTTCTGGATGAATTCCTTCTGGGTGCTGATGTTGTCAGTGAGCGTTTCCACAATTGGGCGGAAGCCTAGGATCTTGTCTAAAAAGTCTTTGTTGAAGGTATCCAGCACTGACTTAAGGTTCCCTAAACTGGCGGCCATGTCAGAGTTCAGCTTAGGCAGCAAATGGGTTTGCAGGAAAGTATAGTAATCGTTCTTGAGCCGGTCACGGGTGCTGCGGGCGTTTTTAAGGGCGTTATTCCCAAACATGGTCAAAAGCAGCCCGCAAAGACTACCCGCCATGGCAATCAAAACCCCGAACAGGAACGAAGGAATATTTTGGTCGGTGATAAAAGACGAGCCATCCTCAGACGTACTGCCCAAACCGGTCCACACCAGACTGGAAAGACCTATGATTACCCCCGAGAAAGTCCCTATTAACCCCACGTACAACGGGGTAGCTATGGTAGATTGCACCTCATTGTCCTGGGCCTCAGCATACCTCTCGGCCACATCTTTCAAGATGTCAAAATCAGCAGCCGCTCCTTTGTTTACCCGCAGGTATTCATTGGTACTTTTAATCACCTTTTGGAAGGTAGGAGAAGGATTTTTGACATCTATAAGGTCAAAGGTTTCGCCTTGTTCAACCGGTTCAGAAGGTGCTGGCAAAGGTGCGACTGAAGCCAGGAAAATGTTCCCGTTGCGCAGGAGCTGTTTAAACTTTTCAATTGAGATTTTGTAAAACGGCGTCTCACCGTTCTGCACCTCAATATGCAGTTCTTCAGCGTCTACTGCAATTACTCTTTTGATAACGGGGTTGGTAGGCGAGAATTCCCGGAAGTACTCACCATACTGCAATTTGTCCCACTGCTGCTCAAGGGATGGTCCTGCAACTGGGACAGTTGTGTCTCTCTCGTTAGCTCCTCTTCGGGTAATTGACAGGCTTTCTATTGAGGGGAATAGCGTTTCAACTTCTTCGACCTTGCTGCGGTTTGCTTTGTAGACACGCCACTGATAGCCCAGAATAACGAGCACCAGCAACGCTTCAAAAATAAATATTCCTTCCATGGATGGTAGTATAGTAACGGTTGTTTCTGCCCGCTTATGGATATTCCGGTTTAAGGAAGTGCCAGAACCTGGGTTTGATTTGTTTTGGCAGAAAAGGTAAAGTAAGGCCTAATTTAACCTTTTGTGGTTAATAACAGAAGAACCGTTTTTAACCTGTCTTCTACAAAACAGGCCAAAAACGGTTCCTACAATTTCTAGGCTTGATAATTGAAACAACTTAGGTACTTAGAATAACATAGAACCAAAGGATTAACGGAAATCAATTTTCGCTTTTTCTTGAATTTTCCAGCCACTGCTGGTTCTGGATAGCACGCCATCACCCTGAAGGACGATTTGACTTACCTTCCGGTTAGAAGGCTTCTCAAAAGAAAAAGCGTTTTCCAGCCGGTCCATGCCTTGTGAAATGACAAAAGCTTGGTTCCCGGAGAGATTGAAGCGGTAGCGGGTGTTGGTGCTTCCTTCCGCGGGAGTGTCAATCTCCAGGTAGCTGTCAGAATCTGGGCGTTGTTGCAGTTGGTGCGTTTTGATTACCCCATCTTCAGGAATGATAGCATACCGGGTTCTGCTTACCGGGGCTTCTGGTTGTGGAGCTGCCTGCTGGGTTAATTCATTTAGAAGATCGTCACCTACAATCTCTTTGCCCAAGGTGGGAGAAACAATAGGTGGCACCAAAGACGCCTGCTCCCCATCTGGAGCATTTACTTGTTCTCTTCTGCGGTTATCGTTTCTTCTCTGCGGCTGTTGCTGCGCCCGCGGGTTCTGGCTGGTCCCATCACTCTGCAAAGGAGGTTGAATTTGTTTTTGACGAGGCTCTTGTGGCTGACGGTTTTCTCTGGGCTCGCGGGGTTCTCTTGGTTGTCTCTGTTGTTGAGGTTGTCCTTCCTGCCGCACCCTTGGCTCCTGCGGATTCCGCTGTTGCTGAGGTTGGCCCTGAACGCGTGGTTCCTGCGGCTGCTGGCCTCTTCCGGGTTGTTGCCCTTGTTGCTTTTGCCTTGGTTCCTGTGGTTGCTGCTGTACCCTTGGCTGTTGGGGCTGCCGGACATTGGGTTGTCCCTGGCTCCCTCTCTCCTGACGGGTATTTTCTGGCTGCGGGATTTTCCCTGTACGTTTGTTCAGGTTTTCCATAGACCGTAAACCAGCCTCCAGTTCTCGGTTTTTCTTTTCCAAGCTGTGGATGCGGTAAACCAAACCGCTAACTTTATAAAAGGTGAATCCAGCCACTATTAGGGCCAGAACTGCTAAAAGGATAGGTACATAAGCCATACCGTTTAATTTTTTTGAAGAGTGTGAATGAGAAAATGCCTCAGGCACCTTCTATTGAAAGTACCTGAGGCATCTGTAGATTTAAACTAAGGCGCCCACCTGTTGCTGGTATAATTCTTTAGACAACAGGTACAACGATTGCTTCAGAGGCATGAAGAACATGGTCTCGGGAATCAGCTCGCGGTCAGAAAGTCCGCGGAGGGTTTCTTCCAGCACCATGGTATAGCTGTCCTGTATGTGGTTGCGCATGAAATTCAAGACCCAATGCGGATCTACCTCTACGCCCATGGAGCGCATGAGAGGAGCAATGTCAGCGTCATCCAACAACAACTCCAGACAGTTCATGACATTGGCCAGCACCTCCTGCCGAAGCGGGGACGCTACTTGACTTTTGTTTACAGGTTTCAAAGCATCTTCCCCAGAAGCCGCACCTGTTGGGCGCATGATCGGAATATCTGTCAAGTCAGAAAGGTTGGCTCCTTCCAAAGCCATGGCCCCACCGTTGGCAGTCACCTGCTTAGGGTTGTCTACCAGTACCAACTTGAAGTTAGCTGGTGGCTCTTGCCCGGTTACTTTCCGGAAGATGGTTTTGGCATAACGCTCCACATTTGACAGGTTATTGCCTGCACTCAGTAACTTGATGTACAAGCTTCCCTGTCCGCTGAAGCAGATGTACCGCGGAACCTGCGCCCCAATCTGCTGGGTCAGTTGCGCCAGGTGGTACATTAACGACCCGAAGTGCAGGTAGAACATCAGGCGCAGTTGTCTAGCCTGTAACAGTTGAGAGCTGTAATGCAACTCTTTGTCATAGCTGAACAGCAAGCTGGTAATGTCTGCCGAGGAGAAATCTGGGTTATCCAAGGCAGTTTCTAGAAACTTCTTGTATTCTTTGCCTTCTTCAGTGAGCGGAATCTGGAGCACGTGGGCCACACCATATTGCAGCAAGCCGTTGTCTTTGCTGGTTTTCACCGAGGCAAACCCATCTCCCCACAAGTCATTTCCGGCAAACCGGAACGAAGCACTGTGCGACGGCTTGCGGTTAGTGAACAACAGCACGTCTGTGGTACCACCGCCTATGTCTACGTTAATCAGGTTTTCATCCTGGCTAGGTACTACTGCGCCCGTTCTGGACAGGAAGTAGAACGGTGCTACAGATTCAGTGATACAAGCTGTATTGCGGCCGTTTTTGAAAATGTTGTGGTAAACGCCGTCCCAGACGTTCTGGAACATGTTGCGGGAATAATCATCAAAGCTCAACGGGGCAAACCACACCACTTTTGTATTGGCTACGTTGCCATGATTCAACACCACCTTGTTCTTGATGAGCAACATGATCTCAGTGAAGAAAGCTTCTATTCGTCGTTTTCCGGTGTTAGAAAGCGTCTCGCTCCACTTTAGATCTGTGTGGTACGTCTGCTTGTACTGGTCCTGGTGCGTGCCCTCGGTGTTGATGGAGAACCCGATGTTGATGTTCCCGAACAAACTCGGGATCTGGTTCTCAAAATCAATAGACTCACAGGTGGCTGTTCTGGTAGGGAACGAATACAAAGACCCGCCAGACCCGATGATTAACGGAATGAACTCGCGCTTCAGCAAGGTCTCCACCGCAAACAAACGCCCGAAGCCCCGTTTATGGAACCGCTGGTAATCTGTGAGGGAGCTGTCGTCTGATGGTTTGTTCAGCATCACCAACTGCTGGTCATTGGCCGTAATGGCAAACTCTTTGGGCGCCTGGTTTGACCCGGAGGTATAAGCAATGTGCGTGTTGGAGGTACCGAAGTCAATGGCAAACGTGAAGTTCTGAATGCCTTGCTGCACCTGCTGGAATTTAGGAACGATCAAGGCTTTGCCGGTCACGTCTACTCCGGCGTGCGTCAGTTCAGCGAAATCAAAGTGCGTGCCTCTGATTTCATAATAGGTGCTGCCCGCGCTGCTGTTGCTTTTCTTTGTGCGGCGCTGTACCGAGGCTGAAAGGATGCCTCCGGCTGCTTCAAGTTGTCTGCCTCCTGAGAAGAAAGCCAAAGTATGATTCCGATTCACCAGTAAAGGATCAATGTCTTCGTCCACCAACATGACTTTGTAGAAGTCATTGTAGGTAGGTGCATCCGTGAACTTGTAGAACGGGAACACGCCCACTCCTACCCTGGATTTCAGTATGTGACCTTTCTCGGGGATGATTTGCCCATGGGCGTCTTTGGAGTTCAACGGGTTGTCATAGTAGCTACGCTCATATACTACACTTCCCTGTTCGGTGGGGATCTGTAAGGTGACCCGTACATGGTTCACATCCACGTAGAAGGTGAGGTGCGTAGCCAAGTCCTCTGGAGTGAAATATTCAAAATACAGGTTGGTTACCGGCAGCAGGTAGTTGAACACTTTCTCAGTAACCCCTGGCTGGTACAGTACTGTTCCGCTATAGAACCGGTCGGTGTTCACTTCATACGGCACCTGCACAATGGTTTCCTGCAAGAGGTCATTCACCGTAAGGTAAGGGTAATTGAAACCAACACCAGGTAAAGACCGAGCCGGAATTTCTTTTGGATCTGAATACCCCACGTTGGTATTGGCAGGCCAGGCCAGGTTGTTCACGTACTTCACGTGCGGAGCCAATCTAAGATCGGGTTTCAACACAATGGGCCGGTCACCGCCGAACAGAGGATTGGTTGGACGCAAGAACAAATCACTGCTAGTAACGGCAGTCTGGTCTTTCTTTACCAGGAACGTCAGATGCCCCACGTGAACCGGGTTCTGTTGTAAGTCTACCAAGGGCAGGTAATCAGCGGCAATTGCGTTTTGGCCCACTACCCCAGACATGCTGATGCTTTTCAGCAGATGCTCGTCCAACGCATTGTACACCGCCGGAAATGCTCTGATGAAATCTGGGTTGGAAACAAACAGCTTGTGCACGTACTCTTTGAAATCACGCTCGCGGTCATTCAAAGAAATGTAGTTGTTGTCAAAGTACACGCCCACGTTCTGCGCCCGGTTAATGGCCAGAGGCTGCACGTTAGGTGATACAAAAAGGAAGGTAAGCGGCGATGTGCCACCCAATAACTGCAGATGGCGTTCGCCCCTGGCGTTGGTAGACTCCAGATAGAAAAGGAACAGGTCTTCTACCCCTCTGAAGCGGTTGTCGTTCATGAACAACTCAAGCGTCTTGCCCAGCAGGTTGGTGTTAGGGTTTGACTGCATGGCACCTAGCTGCTGGTGCTTGTTCCAGCGCCGGATCACGATCTTGTTTCCGCCCTGTGCATAGCTTTGGTGGTTGTACAGCAGTTCCCATAAATCCCAGAAATGGGTTACAAACTTATGGTAGATGCTGTTGGGGGTGCTGGTCACGCCTTGCTTCACAAATTCAAACGCTGTCTCAAACAGGTGCATGCGAGCGAAAGGCGTAGGAATGGAGGCGTTAATTTTCTGTGCCCGTCCACCGGCACCATCTACCATGTCTTTGATCTCGGTGCTGGTAATCTGGCTTGTTTTAGCCCAACCTTCTACGTTAGAGCCGGTTTTATGAAGTCGAAGTACTTTCGGCATAAATCAATCTTTTTGTAAGGTGTTTTCTGAAAAAGAGGCTTAAAACAATGATGCGCGGGCTCTCTTTCTCTCCTTTCATTCTTTTCCCGAAGGAAGAATACGTTCTTCTTCGTTCCCCATAGAAGTGGAACGGAGGTGTTGGTTAAGAATACTTGAGTTTGTCCTCCACCAAATTATTAGTGGCAATCTCAAATGCCTTGATGGTGGCCTTGAAAGCTTCCCGGTCTGAGATGGATTCTGAAGCGCGGTTCAGTTCTTTCACGAAGGAGCCAGGGTGGATGCCTTTGTTTAGGAAACCAGTTTCTACCTGTTTATCAGAAACCATACGGTTAAAGTCTGGCTCGTTCAGATGAAAGGCCGAGAAGGTGCGCTCCATGCGGCTCAATTCCTTCAACCAGGACTCATAGCCAAATTCAGGACTGCTGAGGAATTTGTTTAGTTCTTTGAAAATAGGCTCATTACGCATGGCGCCGTTCAGGTCAACGCCTTTGGCGTAAGCGGCTTGGGCATCTGCGGGCACATAGTTGTTGTAGTACCTCGCAAAATAATGGAACCGGATCAACTGCTTGGCAACCCGGTCGCGGGTTTCCTGGTCAAAATGGGTAAACTGGACATTATCTACGTCTTCGCGCAATCCAAACTCATGGAACAGGGCATTGCCCGTGAGGTCATTGTCTGTGTAGTCCATGAAATCAATGATGGACAGGGCACTTAGCAACTCGATCAGGTGGGCGTCATTTCTCTGACTTGCCCGGCCGGGGTTGTTCTCCAGCGGCTTGTCTGGGGTGTCACCAATGTAATACGTGGCATTTACTCCTTGCAAGTGGTTCTGGTAGTAAGAAAGCGCGTCTTTGGCTTTGGTGGTGAAGGTGTTGGAGTCAATGAAATCGGCCTCTACTCCTGCCGCTGGTTGCTCTAGGGAGAAGTACGGCAACACCACCATGGCTCCCGTCAAGGCCGCATTCAGGCTGGAAGCGTTGGGTAAGGTAGAATGAACGTCTTTGAAGTTTTTGAGCAAAAGCGGGAAACCAGCGGCACCCGTTCCCCCAAAGATAGAACTCACAAAGAAGATACGATCACCCGCCTGGAAGTTAGAAGCGAAAAAGCGCATCTCAGGAGAGTCGATAATCTCATTGAGCACCACGCTGCCCACATTCGGACTTCCCCTGAATCCCACGTCCAGGCTGTTGTTCAGGTTTTCGGGCGTAAACAGCAAATCAACCAAGGCTTGGCTGTCGATGTCCAGTTGGTTGTAGCCCACGTGGTCTTTGAAAGGCTTGTTGATTCCCCCAAAGTCGTACACAAAAGAATCTCTGATTTTAGCGGCTCCGTCACCGGCAATGCTTGATAGTGTGCTGATGTTGGTATGAAAGAACCCTTCCTCCCGCTTGCCCAATTGGTCGTGCAGGTGCTTGTAGGTTTTCAGAAGCTCCACGGTACGGTTCATGTCCCCGTTCTGGGTGTCGGGGTCAATGATGATGGGCACTATTTTATCACAATTCTTGATTTTGACACCGGCGGCCATGAGCATCACCAGAGAGCGGATGACTCTGGAGCCCGTTCCCCCAATTCCGAATACAAAAAGTTTTGCCATAGTTTATTTAGAATGAGGCCATTTCATAGGAGTTGTCCAGGCTTGAACAGATCCTTTTTTGAGTAATAGCGAAAATATAAAGAATAGAATAAGGCTGAGAATGGCGTTTACCAGGGCAAAGGTGTAGGTATAAGAATGTGTCTCTACTCCGTTGTTGTTTACCTGAATAATAGGAACTGCGAAGGCAATGGCAGCATTGATGATGAGCATGATCACCCAATGCTTTGGTTTGTACAAGCCTGTGCTCATAGCCCGGTTTAACACATAATAATACAGGAGAACCAAAGCCAAGGAAATCAGGAACAGCTGAATACCGGTATTAGGGAACACCACCTCGCGGTAATCATTGGTGTAGTTGGCTGGCATGGGACGGCCCAGAAAAAGCTCATACAGCCCGGAGAAGAAATTTTGGATCATTCTATCTGTTTTCTTTGTTAAACTTCATTGTGGCACTAAATACGTTGTCACTTTTGTCACGGTACAGCGCCTGTACCCCGTCAATAATCTTGTTTAGCTGGTACGTTTTCCGTTGAGCCGCCGCCGGATTGTTGTCATTTGCGGTAGACCACTGCGTGATCCAGGCAGGCTGTACCTGAGGCAGTTGCAGGGTAATAGAACCAGTAGTTGCGGTAAGCTGCGGAACGTTTATCCGCACAAAGTGGGTATATTTGGCCAGATCAGGCGTAGCCTTTACTTCATCAGAGGCTGCAATTACTGTACCAATAGAAGCCTTTCCGCCGGTAACGGCCAGCTTCAGGTTCTGCTTCAGGAACTTGACTTCCTGCATAGAAGCCGGCAAGTCGGTCAGGTTCAAGCCGATGGTAAACTCAACGGGTTCGTCTTTCAGTGGCTGTAAGTTTACACTGGTACACACTTCTGCGGTCCGGCTGGTACAATACACAACGCCTGCCGGACGGAAGATATTGGATTTAAGCACCGCCGAGAAAGGAACACTGGGGTATCCAAACCCGAAATATGCCTGCTGGGCAGGTAAATTCCGGAGCACCTTGTTGATGACGGTCTGAACCTCTGATTGTTTGCCAATCACCCACATGTAGAAAGGAATTTCCTCTCCGTTAAGGGTTTGCTTTACTGCTGGTTTCTTCACCGCCGGGTAATAATTGCCGAAAAAAGGAGAAGCTTCCCCCAACACAGCAACTACCAAATTTTGATGCTCAGCCTGCTTCAGGCTGCTTCTGATATCTGAGTCTAAGGAAAGGAACTGGCCAGGATTATTCGGGTCAGGTCCATGGATAAAGTCAGAGACAACCACACTTACCGCACCTCTTTTGGTGGAGTTCTCCAGGGCAGCTTGCAAAAGCTGAGGCAACGGCGTGCCTAACACATTAGCTTTAATACCGCTGGTGATGGTGTTCTTCAATGTTGCATAAGAAACGCTGTCTAACACGGGTTGGCCTTGCGCATTCTGGCCTGCCAGGTAATAGCGCTTGCCTTCCACATGAACCCCATCCTGCACTTCGGAGATCAATTTGTTTAAACGGCTCTGAAACGTAGTAGGCTCCTTGTCAGCGGCAGGTGGTGGCATGAACCCCTTCATTCCGTTAGATACCTCCAGGTACAGATCAACATCTACTCTAGCTGCGGAAGTGGAAGCAGCATCTGCCGCCGGAGCAGTTGTCTCTTGTGCAGTTTCCTTTGTGGATGGGGTTTGTGCAGGTGCTTGAGTAGTTTCAGGAGTGGCAGCTTCCTGTTTGTCCTTTTTTGAATAACAGCCGTTAAACACCAGCGCTCCTACAAGCAGTAACACTTTGCATTTACCAATACACTCTGATCTGTACATGCTCTTTGGTTGTGTAATAATGGGCACTTACTTACAATATAGTAAAAAGGTTATCTACCAAAAAAGACAGATTCTAAGAAGTGTTACCCTTGAAACATAATGCCTTAGAAGTTAGCATTTTGTATATCCTCTACTTTTCAAAAAGCTATATATAAAATAGAGAAAAAGGGATTAACTCATTTCTGTAGAATCACCTCAGTTAGTTTCTAGAACTATACTATAATTCTCTACGCTCTAAACTAAATTCTAACGTGAAAAGAGAGCCCTTTATTAGGATAGAAGTAACTCCAGATCCCGTTTTAGGTATACTATTTTAAAAACGCATTTGAAACATGATCACAGCTTACAAATTATACGCGGATGAAGAGGGGCATTCCCACTTCCAAAAAGGAACAATTACCCAGAAAATGATGACGGGAGTGGAAGAACTTCACTTCAAAGAAACGCCAGCAGATTTTGACTATGACTGGCATACCGCACCTACCACCCAATATGTATTAACCTTAACTGGAACTCTGGAATTTACTACCAGCTTGGGCAAGACCTTCATCCTAAAACCCGGAGATGTTCTCATTGCCATGGATACTGTAGGGAACGGCCATAAGTGGCGTATGGTGGGCGACCAGCCCTGGAAACGGGCCTATGTCGTTTTTACCAAAGATACCCAGGTGAACTTTGAACCAGACACCGAGTAGAAAAGCTAAGCCTATGGCCTGCGTGGTGCCTTTTTAGTTTTAGAACCTGTTTTTAGAAAAGGCTTGAAAACACCTAAAGAAAAAAGCACTTACCTGTATGGAACAAGTAAGTGCTTTTAAGATGAGCCTCCTGCCGGGATCGAACCAGCGACCTACTGATTACAAGTCAGTTGCTCTACCAGCTGAGCTAAGGAGGCTTTTGCTTTTAAAACCCTGGAGGTTTCTGAAAGCGATACAAAAGTAGAGGTCTTTTTGGTATTTGCAAAAAGACCTCTCAACTTATTTACTTCCTTTTTAGAAAGGCACTGAAAGTCAATCAGAAAATTTTACGAGCGTAACGCTTTCAACTGTCTTTTCAGGTGCTGAATTCGATTTTGGGCCTCGTCAATCTTTGACTGATACTCTTCTCTAAGTTTTTCAGCGTTCTTTGAACGGGCAAAAAACTCAATATTGGTCTTCAAGGTAGAAATGTCGTTCTCCAGCGACGTGATGTCACGGCGCAGGTGCTGTTCTTTTTGGTACAGCTTCTGGTCTCCGTCTGGGCTCGACTTTAAATGGTTTAGCTGAAGCTGGAACAAGGTCTGCTCTTTCTGCTCCTTGCCTATTTCCGGCACTTTGTCCAGATACTTGGAAAGCAAAGATTGGAACCGGTCTTCCACCTTTGGGTTACGCTTGCCTTCAGATGAGAAAGACTGCCACTCCTGGTGAATCCGGTTAAACTCATCCATTGATCCCACAAACGTCGGGTCCGCTACCTTGGTGGCTAATTGCTCGCAATAGGTTTGCTTTTGCGCAGAAAGTTGGCTGAGTTGGGTTTCTTTGTTTTGGGCCTCCTGGTGTAAGCGGTCAAAGAAAGCATTACATGCTGTTCTAAACCTATTCCAGATTTTATCTGAGTACTTGTCAGGTACCCTGCCAATGGTTTTCCATTTCTTTTGAAGCTGAATCAGCTTTTCTTTGGTGCTATCCCAGTCTTCACTGCCTTGCACACTTTCAGCCTCTTCGCACAACGCCACCTTTTGACGGTAGTTCTGCATTTTCTCTTCGTCCAGCGCTTTGAAGAAAGTGTTCTTATGGTGGAAGAAAGCTTTATAGGAACTCCAGAAAGCTTTGTTTACTTCCTCGGCATTTTCTTTAGGAACTAGTCCGGCTGCATCCCAAGCTTCTTTCAACTGCTGGATCTGGTCAGTTTTATCCCGCCAGTCATTGATACGGTCTGAGGTGAAATGCGAGAACTGCTCTATCTGCGCCAGCAATTGTCTCTTCTTGTCCAGGTTGGCTGTTTCTTCGGCTTTTCTGGATTCAAAGAATGCTTTTTTGCGGTCGTGTACCTGTTCTGACGCCTGAATGAAACGGTTCCATACCAGATCGCGCTGATCATTAGGTACCGGCCCAATGTGCTTCCACTCATCGTGTAAGTGGCGCAGTTCCTGCAGGGCTTTGTTTATATTTTCTTCCTTGGCCAATGCCTCCGCGCGCTCGCACAGCAGATTTTTGGCGTCCAGGTTACGCTTGCGATCAAGTTCCTTGAGTTCAAAGAAGATGCTGCGGTTGTTATAATACATGTCCAGCAAGGCGTGGTAGGAATTCCACAACTGCTGGGCCTCAGCGGTAGGTACCTGACCAATGGCTTTCCACTCGTTCTGCAGTTCCTTGATGGAGTTGCCGCTGGTTTGGGTTTCGGAGGACTCAATGAACAGCCGGAGGCGTTCAAGCAAATCCCGCTTTTTTTGCAGGTTTGATATTTTCTGCTCTTCTTCCTGGCGCTGCTCTCTGAAACGAGCTTCCCTGAACCGCTGCATGGCCTGTTCCACATCTTTATGGGCGCGCGGCGCATTGTATTCAAAATCATCTGGTGAACCACCTTCTGCAATGAACCGGTTTAGGGCCTCTTGCCGCTCTTCCTGGAACTGCGGCTCATATACCCGGTACAGATTGTTCAGGGCACGGCCTGATTTACGAACGTTGCCTTCCTGCGCCAGTGCCAAAATACGAGCTCTGATTTCATCAATAGGCAAGTGAGTATAATCCTCCTCAGGGTGAAGTTCCTCTTCTTCATGGTGTGCCTCCTCGTGCACCCCTGGTGTCTGAGTAACGCCTTCCGGAAAAGACTCCACTGGAGCAGCAACTACCGGAGAATCTACTATTTGCTCAGTTGAGTCGTTCTCTGGTGCTGTGTTTTGCGTTGATGCTGCAGTTGGTGGCGTGGTTTGATCTACTGCCACTGGCGCTGTGATGGTGTCTTCAGAAGCTAGCACTGAAGATTGCGTCATTTCTGGCTGTATCTGAGGAGCAGCCACTTCAGTTACTTCTTCAAATGTAACCCTTTCAGAGGCGGGGTCTTCCTCCACGGCTGGTGTTTCTTCCATCATGTCTGCAGAGGCAGTAGTGGTAGTGGCCTGGCTGCGGGCATTTATTTCGGCCAAACGTTCTTCCAGAATTCTGCGCTGATCTTGCGTTTGTTCCTGGTTTGCTTGTTCTTCCGTTTTACCGTTTTGCTGATTTTCCGGATCTTGGTTCATCATACACGTGGGGCTTTGCGCCTTTGAATTAGTTTAAGCTTGGGTCTGCTGGGTAGTTTGCGTACATCTTGTACTTACCGCCCATCTCTTTTAAGATGTCGCGCCACAAGGTATCTATATTCAAAGTAAGCAATTTATTCGCAGCATTGTTATTAATAAACCAAACATTTTTCTCAATTTCTTCCTGTAATTGGCCTGGGCTCCACCCGGAATAACCCACAAAAAACCTGATTTCATCCTGTGATACCAATCCTTCATTCAACCAACGGGTTAATTCTTCAAAGTCACCGCCCCAATAAAGCTCAGAAGAAATAGGCTGCGCATCTGTTAAATGAGGCAGTCTGTGAATGTAATGCAAGGTATTGGGCTGCATAGGCCCGCCTACCGCCAACGGCATGTCAAATATCTCTTCATTCACCTCTACCACATCTGATAAGTGCAGGGCAGAAACCCGGTTCAAAACCAAGCCTACTGTCCCTTCTTTGTCATGCTGACAGATGACCACAACACTTCTTTCAAAGTTGGGGTCACCCAGGAAAGGTTCTGAAATCAATATGCTCCCGTTCTGGATTTCTTTCGCCATCTTTCTTCTCATCTGTTCCGTGGATTTCGCTCTCTATACTTACTGATTCAACCGGCAATTGGTTTGCTAGAGCCTTTTATTTGCTTTCTATTAACGCATTTACCAAGTCTGTCGTATTTGGGGTAATAGTAAAAGAAAGGGCTATTTAAAAGGAATCTGTACCTTTTCAGGAGAAAGCCCTACTTTTGGCCTCCTCAACTACTTCTGCCTTTTGTTATGGAAGCACCATTGTCTCTTGCTGATATCAGGATCAACTATTCCTTAAAGGAACTCACCCTAGACGCAGTATCTAAGGACCCTTTTAAACAGTTTGAAACCTGGATGCAGGAAGCCCTTACTGCCAAGGCAGACGAACCCACCGCCATGACCTTGAGTACAGCCTCCCCGCAAGGCAGACCAACTGCCCGGGTTGTGTTGCTGAAAGCCCTGGAAAAAGAGGGCTTTGTCTTTTATACAAACTACGAGAGCCGAAAAGGACAGCAGCTACTGGAAAACCCTTATGCCGCCCTTACCTTTTTCTGGCCAGTGCTTGAACGTCAGGTACGGGTGGAAGGAACTGTTGAACGGTTGCCAGCCGAGAAATCGGAAGCTTATTTTCATAGCCGCCCCCGCGGAAGTCAGATTGGTGCCTGGTCATCGCCGCAAAGCCAACCAATTGAGGACCGGTTCTTTCTGGAAAACCTGGAAAAGGAATACTCCGCTAAATTCAAAGATATGGAAGTGATTCCCCGGCCTGAGCACTGGGGCGGGTACCTGGTACGGCCTGAACGGATAGAGTTTTGGCAAGGAAGACAGAACCGCCTGCATGACCGTCTTCTGTTTGAACAGGAAAGCAACGGAACCTGGCACATCAACCGGCTGGCTCCCTGATACGCTTTTCACTTCCTTTTTAAAAAACAGAGACAAAACAGTAAATGGCTCATATTTTACCAATCAAAGGCTTTAGGTACAATCCCAGGCTTCCTTTTTCCATTGACGCGCTCACTTCACCCCTGTTTGACGTGGTGTCATTGAAACAGCGGCAGGCCCTATACCGGAATTCCTACAACAGCATCCACCTCTCCGTACCCCCGGGCCCTGACCCCGCCGATAGTGCCCGCCGCACCTTGGAACACTGGAAACGGGCAGGCATTCTGCAGCAGGATCAGCTTCCGGGGATATATGTATACTACCAGTACTTCACTCTTCCGGGTTCTAGCCGCGAGTACTGCCGCAAAGGCTTCATGTGCCACATCAAGGCGTACCCTTGGGAGGAGCAGGTCATTCTTCGGCATGAGAACACCATGCCCTCGGCAGTGAACGATCGGGTGGAACTCTTGGAGCAAACCAAATTACATACCAGCGCTACCCACGGCCTGTTCACTGATGCAACCTTATCTTTAGAACAGTACATGGATGAAAGCATCACTTCGCCCCTTTATGTATCTGAAGATTACCAGGGCGTACGTGATGTGCTGTCTGTGATACATGATGCAGAAGTTATCCAGAAATTTGTGGACCTTCTAGAGGATCAGCAGGTAATCTTAGCAGATGGGCACCACCGGTATGAAGGGTCTTTGCAGTACCGGCAGAAGATGTTGCAAGCTAATCCAGATGCTACCGGTGATGAGGCATTCCATTACCACCTCATGTACCTGACCAACGCGGCTTCAGACGACTTGCGTATTCTGCCAACTCACAGGCTTCTAGAAGCTTTACCCATTTCTCCTGAAGTGTTTTTGCAAAAACTGGAGGAGTATTTTACCATTCGACCTATTGAAGAACCCTTTGAATTAAATGAGGTTATCACCGGTAAGAAGTGGGCTTTTGGCGTGTATTTACAAGGGGAAGCGTACAAGGTCAGGTTAAAGCCCGAAGTACATGCGCAACTCGCCTGGAATATCCCGCAGGAAGTAAAAGACCTGGACCTCACAGTCATGCACTACTTTATTCTGGAACAAGTGCTGGGTATTTCGGCGGAGGCACAGCGCCAATACGAAGGCCTCTCCTATGTCCGGTCTTTTGCTGAATGCCTGACCAAAGTAGACTCTGGCAAAGCCCAACTGGCGCTTATCACCAATGAAGTGAAAATGGAAGAGGTGCAGCGGGTGTGCCATTCGGGAGCCGTGATGCCACAGAAATCAACGTTCTTTTACCCCAAAGTCATTTGCGGGTTTTTATTCAGCTCAATAGAAGAAAATGAATTTAACTAAAAACTATATCCTGGCTTCCAACTCTCCACGGCGCAAGGAACTGCTCACCAATTTGGGCTTGCCTTTCCAGATACGAGTAAAAGAAGTAGATGAAAACTACCCACCAGAACTGGGCCGTGCAGAAGTGGCAGAGTATTTAGCCGCCCATAAGGCTAGTGCGTACCGCGAAGACCTTCAGCCGGAGGAAGTCATCATCACCGCTGATACAATTGTCTGCCTGGATGAAATCATCTTAAACAAGCCCTACGATCACGCCCAAGCTACCCGCATGCTCACCATGCTTTCGGGCCGCAGCCATGAAGTGTACACCGGAGTATGTCTGCTAAGCCTGGAGAAAAGCGTGGTTTTTCATGATGTGACCACCGTTCATTTCAGAGATCTCACCCGTGACGAAATAGACTTTTACATCAATACCTATAAGCCTTTTGACAAAGCAGGCAGCTACGGCGCTCAGGACTGGTTAGGCTTGGTAGGCATTGAACGGATTGAAGGATCTTACTTCAACGTGATGGGCTTGCCGGTGCATCGGTTATATGAAGAACTCCTGGTGTTTTAGTCATTCCTGTTTACAACTCCTTTTTAGAAAAGCTGCTTAAAACATGATGTTGCTTTGAGGTTGTTTTTCTTGAAAAGGCTATAAAACAGAAAACCCGCTCTGGTTTAGGGCGGGTTTTCTGTTTTTGGGGCTCATTCGTATGTAAAGCTTTAAAAACTCCTTACTTAAACTTATCTTTTAATATCTCAATCTCAACTCCCGGTGAGATACGTTCATACAAGATGTTGTATACCGCGGTAGTGATAGGCATGTCTACTTTCAGGTGCTTGTTTAGTTGGTAGATGCTTTGCACGGCGTAATATCCCTCGGCCACCATGTTCATCTCAAACTGGGCAGACTTGACGGTGTAGCCGCGGCCAATCATATTCCCGAAAGTACGGTTACGGCTGAACTGGGAATAGGCAGTCACGAGCAAATCTCCCAAGTAAGCACTTCCTTTCAGGTCACGGTGGTGAGGCATCAAAGCATCTAAGAAGCGCTCTATTTCCTCCATAGAATTGGATACCATCACTGCCTGGAAGTTGTCTCCGTAATTAAGTCCGTGCGCAATACCGCAGGCTAAGGCAATGATATTCTTCATAACGGCGCAATATTCCACGCCATCAATGTCATCCAAGGGATTTGCTTTTACATAGCGGTTGCGGAGCAGGGCACAGAACATCTCAGCCCGTGTCAGGTCATGCGACCCAATGGTCAGGTACGATTGCTTTTCCAAGGCAACTTCTTCGGCGTGGCAAGGACCGGCAATCACGCACTGCCGGTCGGCGGGTACGCCATATTCCTGTTCCAGGAAATCTGTAATGAGCAGGTTCTGTCCGGGGATCATTCCTTTTACCGCAGAAACAACGGTTTTTCCTTTCAGGGCATCTGGTACCAGAGCAGCTAACGCTTCCTGTACAAAGGCCGCCGGTACTGCCAAAATCACCCACTCGGCATTGGCAACTGTTTCCCGGATGTCATTGGAAGGATGCACATACTCCAAATCAAAACGAACACCGCTCAGATACCTGGGGTTGTGCGCATATTGCTGTAAGTGGCGCACATCTTCTTTGTTCCGGAGCCACCAGCTTACGTCTGTTTTATTTTCTGATAAGACCTTCACCAGGGCTGTCGCCCAACTTCCGCCGCCTAGAACGGCTACCTTTTCTCTGTTCTGCAAAGCTTTATTCTTCTGTCGTCTCTTCTTCTTCTTCTTTTTCGTCTCTGTTCAAGGCTTTTTCATCTTTTACCGTTACCAAATCACCTTCTTTTAGTTGCTTGGATACGGCTTTGAAAGGCCCGGAGACTACCTCCTGGCCGGCTTTCAAGCCAGACAAGATCTCTATGTTGTCAAAATCACTAATACCTGTTTTTACTTTCACCATTTTCACTTTGCCGCCCTCGTGCACAAACACTACTTCATCAGGTCTGTCTTCCACCCGAACAGGTTTGTCACTTTCCTGTGAAACAGTAGAGGCTGGCGTGCCTTTCGGCTTGTCTTTAGCGCGGGTAGTCACGGCCGCCAAAGGAACGGAGAGTACGTTGTCTTTCTGCTCTGTGATGATGTCTACGGAAGCAGTCATGCCTGGTCTGAAAGGGGTTCGGTTATTCTTCTGCAGATCCTGGTAAGAATCATTCAATAACCTGATGCGCACCTCAAACTCCGTAACGGCTTCTAAAGTTGCTACATCTTTAGCAGTGTTGGCAATCGAAGTGACAATACCTCTAAACTTACGGTTAGAATTGGTGTACGAATCTACTTCAATAATAGCAGAGTCATTCAACTGTACCCTCACAATGTCGTTCTCGTTCACGTTTACCCGTACTTCCATGTTGTTGAGGTTGGCAATGCGCATGATTTCCGTACCTGCCATCTGGGAGGTACCTACCACCCGCTCTCCGCGCTCTACGTTCAATTTGGAAACTGTGCCGCTTACCGGGGCATAAATAGTGGTTTTGTCAAGGTTTCTTCTGGACTCCTCTAAAGAGGCACTGGCACTGCGAACAGTAGATTCAGCGGCCCTTACACTTTGACGAGCGGCATCCACTTCGGCCCTATTGGCTTCATACTGTGCTTTTGCCGCGTCAAAATCTGATTGGGAGATCACTTTTTGTTCAAACAGCTTGCGGTTCCGCTCATACGACTGCTGAATGTTCTTGCTGTTAGCCATGGCCTGGTTTAATCGGGCTCTGCTCTGGGCAAGGTTGGCGCGTTGGGTATTTACTGAGGCAGATTGCATCTCTACCATGGCTTGATAGTTGTCAGGGCGAATTCTAAGCAGTAACTGACCTGCCACGACAGAGTCTCCTTCTTTCACATATAACTCGGTAATTTCACCGGATACGTCAGGGCTTATTTTTACTTCAATCTCAGGTTGCACTTTGCCTGAGGCACTTACTTTCTCCACAATAGAGGTTGGTTTGGCTTTGGCAACTGCAACCTCTACCCCTTCTTTCTTACCAATCCAGCCGCTCTTTTTAGCTATAAGTAAACCAACTACTATGAGGACCAGTAGGCCACCCAAGATGTAGATCAGTTTGTTTGAATTCCGTTTTGCCATGAGGTTGTTAGAGAGTAATGGTTTTGCCCTGGTAGAACTCCAGGAACTTAAGTCTGAAAGTGTAATCGTATTTGGCCTGTATAATGTCTGACTGGGCTTTTACTAAATTGTTGCGGGCCACATTAAAATCCACATTGTTGATTAAGCCATTGTTCAGGCGAATCTCCGCATTTTTATAGGCTTGTTCAAAAGCTACCAGCTGTTTTCTTGCTGCAACAAACCTTTTCTGTGCTCCAATTGCATCTGTGTAGGCTTGCGCAATGGTTTGTTTCAACTCGTTTTTGGCTATATCAGAATTGATTTCTGCGTTTTTCAAGCTAATTCTAGATAACTGTACGTTGTTCCTCACCCTGAAACCATTTAGTATGGGAACACTTAAATTCAGCCCTATATACTGACCAATATTATCCTGTAACTGGTTGAAGTATGGGTACTCCCGAGGTGTTTGCTCAACAGATGGAGTATAGATATAGATGGGTTGATTCATGTTCTCGTCCTGGTAACCAACCAATGTTCTTTGGGAAATGGTATTGCCTAGAGAGATCAGGGAAGAACCGCTGGAGTAACGTGTATTGATGCTACCTACCAAACTCAGGCGGGGTTGGTACCCTCCTTTTGCAATAGCTATGGATTTGTCAGCACTTTGAATTCGCAGCCTGGCCCTTAAGATCTCTGGCATTCTGTCAGAAGCGGTAGCATACACATCTTCTGCATTAAACGCAATCACCATCTGGTCTGGATCTGGTATGTTTGGTATCACAATGGAGAAATTGGCTGGATTTGAATTTGTGAGGTTCAACAATTGAATCAACTGCAACTCTGCCAGCTCAATATTATTTTGTGCAGTGATGATATTTAGTTCATCACTAGCCATTTGGGCGCTTAAGTCTAAAACATTACTTTCAGGAACGCTCCCTGCTTTAAACAGCTTTTGAGTACGCTCTAATTGGCTTTGGGTAAGGTTAAGCCGCTCCTGATTGGTTTTAAGGATCTCCTGGTTCAGCAGGATGTTCATATAAGCGGTTACCACGTTCAAGGTAACATCATTCTGAACTTTCTGCTGGTCAAGCTGACTGGCCTGCACCTCAAGTCTGTTTCGCTTGATGGTGTTGTGCGTCTGCAAACCACTATACAGGTTCACAGAGCCATTCACCCCTACGTTGCCCGACCAAATCTGCGTGTTCTGGATTTGGTTTCTAACTGGGTCCAGAAAGAAACCGTTATTAAATCCATGGGAACCACTCCCGTTTATTTGGGGTAATTGATCTGCCCGTGCCTGATTGACATCAATGGTAGCCTGTTCTATGGACAGCCCGGACTGCCTAATCTGCAAGTTGTTTTTTGCAGCATGTTCCACACACTGTTCTAAGCTCCAGACAGCCTCTGCTGAAGTACCCGTTTGTGCCAGAGTGAAGGTGTGACAGCCTATGACCAGCCCCAGCGTGGAAAGAAATTTTGAGGAGAAACGTCGCATTTATAAGTCAATATTAGGGATGTAGATCACTTGTTTCACCCAACTCAGTTGCCGAAGGTATTCCAGGGTAATTGGTCGAAGGCCAGAATCCATTTCTATGAATTGACGGGCCACATCATTCCGGCCCTTTCTGGAGACGTTCATGGTAGCTATGTTGCAGTCGTCATGGGCTATGATGTCACTGATGAAGGCTATACTGCCCTTCACATCATCTGCGTCTATGATGAGCGTATGCAGGTTAGCAGAAAAGTTAGATGGAAAGCCATCTACCTCCACTATGCTGATGACACCACCGCCTCTGCTTTGCCCTATCACCTCCGCTGTTCGGCCATCTGCCGCTATCAGATTTAGCTTGATAGTATTGGGGTGCATAGTAGAAGCATTTCCTACGGATTTGAAAGTGTATTTCAGGCCTTGCTCCTTCGCAAATTCAAAAGACTCCTTAATGCGGGTGTCATCAGTTTTATAATCCATTAGCCCGGCCAATATAGCTCTATCACTGCCGTGGCCTTCATAGGTGCGGGCAAAGGAATTATAAAAGGTGATGGTGGCTTCCACCGGAGGAGCTCCCAAAATCCTGATGGCGGCCCGGGCAATACGAACTACTCCTGCTGTGTGTGAACTGGAAGGTCCTATCATAACGGGGCCAATCATATCAAAAATACTGCTCTTCTCTGCCATTGTCTTTGCTCGTTTTTCGGCATCAAAGTTAAAGATATTGTTCACCCGTAGGCAGCCGATGCCAAAAAAACGGAGGAGAGAAATTCCTTTTCTGTTGGATGCAAGATTCCTGCTATTGGTCTTTCCGGCTAAAGCGAATCTTCTCTAAAAGCCCCAGTTAAACCAGATTGTTTTACTTTCTTTGTCGCTTAATAAGTGAGATAATTACAACATATAGAAAATAATATATGGCAGCCCCCACCTTCTCTCCGCAGGTACTGGAATTGCTGGAGCGCCTCCAACAGAAATACAGCCCATTGGGCCAGGACCTGGCCTCTTACCTGGAAGGCCTTCTGTATTCTGACTTCCTTAACTACTGGGACTACATTCATCTGGACACCTTGCTGAGTTTGCAAACCCCGCGCACCAAAATCCCAGATGAGGAGATCTTCATCATGTACCACCAGGTGACAGAACTGTACTTTAAGCTCTGCCTGCACGAGTATAGACAGATTGGAGAAGACCCTACCCCTACGGTTCAGATGCTGATTACCAGAATAGGCCGGATAAACCGCTACTTTGAAAACCTGATTGACTCCTTTGAAGTGATGGTGGATGGAATGGACAAGAAGGAGTTCCTCAAGTTCAGAATGGCCCTGATGCCAGCAAGTGGCTTCCAGTCAGTTCAATATAGAAAGATTGAAATCTGCTCCACTGATCTAAGGAACCTGACAGAGAAGGCCAAGCGAGAAGCGCTGGGGTTGCAAAGCACCCATGAGGAGATATTTGGCTGCATCTATTGGAAAGAAGGTGCCACCGAGGCCGCCACAGGAGCCAAGACCCTTACACTTCTGCAGTTTGAGGAAAAATACTCTGCTGAGTTGATGCAACATGCCCGCGAGTACCAGACCAAAAATGTGTGGTATGTCTTGAAACAACTGCCATTAGAAGACCAGCAGAACCAAAAGCTGATTAACCACCTGAAGGAATTGGACAGTAACGTGAACGTGAACTGGCCCCTCATGCACTACAAATCTGCGGTTCGCTACCTCCACCGTGACCCAGAAGTAATAGCTGCCACAGGCGGTACCAATTGGCAGAAATATTTGCCTCCTAAGTTTCAGAAAAGAATCTTCTACCCAGAAATCTGGACCCAGGAGGAAAAAGACAACTGGGGAAAAGGTTGGGTAAACGACATCATTGGGGAAGTAGATTAAGCTTAACTTAAAGTTCTGCTCCTCTTAATTAAAATAATACTGCCCTTGTTTTAGGTTCTTTTTCAGGAAAAGAACCTAAAACAAGGGCAGTATTATTAGGAGGCATTTTTCAAAACTAAGTCATTCTCATAAAAACTTTATTATACGTGAGGTAAACCTGTACTTGTATATTTCTTCTAGAAGCAAGCTTCTTAGATTTTGATCAATTTTTTGAGGACATGCCCTCTTTCTACTTTGATAAATATGTAATAATGACCCTGCTGCAGGGTTTGTATATTAAGGTTGATATCACCACTTTCATCTGCTTTGTACTGCTTTTCATCTACCACTACATAGCCAATGGCATTTTTTATCAGAATATAAGCAGTGGTGTTTTTGGTGAAGCCTTTGATGTTGACTTGATTGGTTGAGTTAGGGTTTGGGTACAGTTTCAACAACCTGCTTAATACTAGATCTGGCGTGTCTGTAGAACCACTCAGATCCAAAGGTTCAGGCACTGGCTGGAAGAACCGTAAGTTTCCCTCGGCTAATACGTTAACTGAAAGAAATAAAAAGATTACTAATAAGGTTGAAACAAATCCGTTTTTTAAGGTAATTAAGGTCATGATTTTTTCTATTGATTAAAGGGGGTTTATATACTTTGTTGAATTTCTTTTTTGCTAAATCCTCAATTAAAAGTCTTTTGCTGCCTCTCTTCCTCTTTTCTTTTGCCTGCTTTTTATGAAATCCTAAATTTTACTTATCTAAATGTAGCAGGTTGATTTCCGCTTAGGAAGTAGTTCATGATGAACCCGGGCTATAAAAGGTATGAATCAGGAAAACCTTCTACTAAACCGAAAATATGGAGGATGAACCAGGAACCTTAAACAGGCAATTACTACTATGAATTAACTATCAACTGATTGTAAAAGCTGATGCAAACTCATGACTTATGGTTTTTGATTTGTTTTGAAGGCATTTTGGCAAAAGAGCTCAAAAACAGAAAGCATAAAAAAAGGCTGCTCTTACAAAGGCAGCCTTTTTTTATGATAGGTTATATCCTTTATGGATTCTGAGGCCCAAAGTTAGGGTTGTTGATGATCTCCAGTTGCGGGAACATATAGATAAACAAGTCACTGTTTGCAGGGGTCGTTCCTAAAACAGCAGTATGGTTACCTGTCCGCACCAAAGGCTTCTGAAGGCGTTTGATATCCATCAGCCCGAATCCTTCCCCGTAGAGTTCTTTTCTTCTCTCTACCCAGACTTCATCAATCAGGGCAGTTCCGGTGGTGGTAGGTTTCACCGCATCAGCGGCTACCGTAAAGCGTTGCTGCCGCAATTGGTATACTAACTCTTGCGCAGCTTCCTCCTGCCCAAAACGGGCTTTGGCTTCGGCTTCGATCAGGTACATCTCCGCAGAACGCATCAACACGAAGTCACCGCTTAAGTCAGGAAGATCCTTGAACTTAGTGATAGTGTAACGGTTGGAGTTGGTAGTACCTACTGCTTCCTGGAACTCCCGGCGGGCATCGGTTAAAGCAAACAGCTCTACAAACTTGTCGTTTGCCCTGATGTTGTTATACCCTCTGCGTACGTAGGTTCTGTTTCCTTTTGAATCAACGGTATAGCGCCCATCAATGGTAGAATAGAAAGAGGCAAACGCTACCTGCTGGTCAGCAGATTGGGCAAGACCCCAAATCCACTCTCCGTTGGCATAGTTGTTAAATCCTTCCTTCCATTGTGAAGGCGTCATCAAAGCATACCCTTGACGAGCTTTCGCCGCAAACTCAGCAGCTTGTTGCCATTGTCCCATCTCTAAATGTACACGTGCTAACAATCCCTGCGCTACATTCTTATTGATGCGACTTTTGGCAGTTCTGGTAGTAGGCAGCACCCGCTCAGCAGTGTTCAAATCTTCTAAAATCTGAGTATACACTTCTTTAAGGGTAGCTCTGGGCCTTCCCTGTGATTGAGCAGTGGTTTGCTCCAACACCAAAGGAACAGCCAACGCATTAGGGTCTTTCAGATACGTATGCTGGTAAGTACGGGCCAGGTTGAAGTAGCCAAAGGCTCGCAGCGCTTTAGCCTCTGCCTCAAAGGCAGCACGCTGTTCCTCAGTGATACCCGGTACTTTGGCAGCATTGGCTATGATGTTATTGGCGTTGGTGATAACACCATAATTCATTGCCCATAGCATGTGCGTACCACGGTAAGTAGGCAGTTTGTTGTCTAACTCATACTGGAACACAAACCAGTTAGAGTTCGCCATGATATCCTGCCCCATCACATCCCAGGTAAGGTTGAAATGAGGAATACCGTAGCTATCGTGGCTGGGGGTAGAACCGGAGTTTACCGGGGCATCTCGCATTAAACGGTAGATTCCGTTCAAGGCAGCCTCCACGCCAGCCGTTGAGCTGAACGCCTGCTCGTAAGAAACAGCGTTTGAAGGCACCGTCTCCAGAAAATCCTCCTGGCAAGAACCCAACCCAAGGGTGGCTCCCAGCACGATTGTATATATTTTAGCTTTATTGATTTTCATCTATTGAAGTAATATGTCTGTTAGATTAGAAAGAAGCACGAACCCCAACAGAGTACGTCTTCATGGTAGGAAAGGCATTGTTGGTAAGACCATCCAATGACTGCTCAGGATCCATTCCTTTCAGGCCTTTAGACCATGTCCAAAGGTTGTCTCCCTGAACAAAAACTCTCAAGCCTTTCATTCGCAAACGCTCCTGCACGGCAGATGGCAAAGTATAACCAAGGGTCACGTTCCGCATGCGTACGTAGTCAGCATCGGTTAAGAATCTTGATGAACGGGCATTGGCATTCAAGGCCTGACCAGTTCCTAAGCGAGGTACATTGGTTACATCACCTGAGTTTTGCCATCTGTTCAGGATGTCTACGTTCCAGTTAGTACCAGCAGATGAACCGCCACCCATTAAGCCGCTGTAGTCTGTGTTCAGGATTTTACCACCAAAACTGTAGTTGAACAACACACCTAAGTCAAAGCCTTTGTACCGTAAGTTGTTTGAGAAACCTCCGGTCACATCTGGCAAAGCGTTACCTACATAGTAGCGGGTAGCTTTAGAGTAGTCTGAAGTAGTTTGTCTTTCCACTACTCCCTCTGCATTTTTCACATCACGGTACCACAAGCTTAAACCAGTTTGCGGGTCTACCCCTGCAAAGTCTTCAATAAAGAAATCATAGATAGACTGCCCTACTTTGTACTGTTTGGTACCTGCCAAAATGGTTTCCTGCGGAAGCTCGGTAAACACGTTGGTGTTACGGGCGGCATTCAGGTTGGCAGTCCAGCCGAAGTTCTCTGTGTCAATGATGCGAGCGGAGATGTTAGCTTCAAACCCTCTGTTGCGCATTGCACCCAAATTGTCAGAAACCCTCACGAAACCTGAAGAAGGAGGCAACGGCTGGTCTAACAAGAGGTCTCTTGATTCTCTGTCATAGTAGTCCAAAGAGACATCTACTTTGTTGAACACAGTTGCATCTAAACCAACGTTGAAGATGGCCTGTTTTTCCCATGAAAGTAACGGGTTCTCCAAAGTAGAGACAATCATACCTGGGGCAGACAAGTCTGGATAGCCGGTATTGTAAACTCCTCTATAAGCATAGTAGGAAATCAGGTTCTCGTTACCTGATGTACCATAAGATGCCCTTAGTTTGGCATTGTTCATCCAGGAAAGTTCTTTCATGAAATCTTCTTCAGACAATCTCCAGGAAGCACCTACAGAGTAGAAGTTACCCCAACGGCTGTCTCTCTGGAAGCGGGAAGAACCGTCTCTCCGGAAAGAGGCTGACAGGTAATACTTGTCTGCCAAGCCGTAATTCACCTGGCCTAAGAAGCTTTGCAAAGCCCTGCGGTCTCTTTGCGAGTTAGAGCTTACAATGGTGGCCGCATTGTCCAGTTCAGTCATACCTTCAATTGGAATGAACCCGGTTTTCTGGGTAGATACTGAATTTGAAGATAGGTTGAACACCTCAAAACCACCCAAGGCATCTAATGAATGTACCCCGAAAGTCTTGTTCCAGCTCAAGATGTGGTTAAAGGTGTACTCCGTGAATGAAGTTCTAGATTGAGTACCCCGTCCGCCAATGGTACCAGAGGCGTCACCGTATTTAGGATTGTAGAACGTCTCCCCACGGTAGTTATCTCCGTTCAACGCCAGCGTAGTTCTGTATTTGAAGTCTTTTAGAAAACCAATCTCTGCAAAACCATTCCAGCCCCAGGTAAGGTTGTTCCCCCGGATAATATCCAGCGCAGTGGTTCCTACCGGGTTGCTGTTACCGCCGTACGGGCGGGCTGTGTTGAAGTCGAACTCATTGCCTCCGGTGAAAGGAGTGCCATCTGCGTTCTTTCTTCTGTAGATGGGGTAAATGGAGGAAATGTTTCTTCCCCATGATACCACGTTCCGGAAAGAAGTACCGCTGGAAGTAGGCGCATTCTGGTCTGTATAAGAAATGTTAGCCCCCAGACCAACCTTGATGTTATCACGAATTTGTGAGCTCAAGCGCAAACGGGAAGAATAACGCTTGAAGCCAGAGGTGATGAAAGCACCTTCCTGGTCTAAATAGTTACCAGAGAAGTAGTAGTTGCTTTTCTCATTTCCACCTTGTACGCTCAGGTCATACTCCTGGCGCATGGCTTTTCTGTACAAGGCATCTCTCCAGTCCTCATCCCAGGCAGGAGTCAAGCCTGGCTTGATTTTACCGTCTAGACCTACTGGCTCTACATCACTGAAGGGGTTGTACTGCTGTCCGTTACCGGCACCCGCTAAACGGGTTACAACTGTTTTAGAGGCATACTCCTCAGGAGAAGCAAATTTGCCTTGCCACAGAGAAGCCGTTGCTCTGGCGTCATTGCGAAGCGCTTCCCAGGTTAACTCATACATCTGGGCGGCATTCACGGTTTTGTAATCTTCCACCGCAAAGTCAGTAACCCCAACAGTAGCACCAAAGGAAATGGTAGGCTCTTTAGGAGCAGTTCCACCTTTGGTAGTGATCACAATAACCCCATTAGCAGCTCTGGATCCATACAAAGAAGCAGCCGTTGCATCCTTTAACACAGTCATAGACTCGATGTCATGCGGGTTGATGGCGTTGATGTCTCCAGAGTATGGTGCACCGTCTACCACGTAAAGCGGAGAGCTGTTCGCGTTCACTGAGCCTACTCCCCTGATGCGCACTGCGCTGGTTGTACCTGGCTGTCCGCTGGAAGAGGTAACCTGTACGCCTGGTGCTAAACCAGAAAGTGCCTTTGTCACATCATTGGCCTGCATACGCTCTATAGACTCAGCTTTTACTGAAGTAACAGAACCGGTATAGGATTTCTCTTCTGCCGTACCGTATGCCACAACCAACACTTCATTTAATTGGGTTTGGTCTGCTGCCAAAGCCACGTTGATTGTAGTCTGGTTACCAATAGCCACTTCTCTGTTGGCGTACCCAATGAACGTGAAAACCAGAGCTCCCTCTGCAGAAGGCACCACTATTTCGTATTCACCGGAAATACCCGTAGGAACTGCGGTTGTGCTCCCTTTTAGCTGAACGGTAACCCCAGGCATTCCTTCGCCTGTTTGAGCATCTGTTACCGTTCCCTTAATTGTCCGATTTTGTGCCCACGCATGGTTTACCAGCGACAGCAACAAAACGAAGCTGAACAATATGATTTTTCTCATCTATTTTTTTGATTGTTAAGAGCGGGAAACCTTGCTATCTGATTTGATTGGATTGTCAGTTTATCAGATAGTGCAAGTTGTCTATTTCCCTCTCGCAAAAAGATTAGCTCCTATATTTCAACGCTTTAGCAGGAACTTGTGTGTTTATCTGTGCCAGCAATGGGTTTTAGCTGGCTTAAGCGTTTTAGATAATGTATGTGCTGATTACTTCTTCCGTGTTCTTCCTCTCTCCCCCTCCTTTCCTTCTGATTAAACTTCAACTACAGATTACTCTGATTTGCAAAAATAACGCAACTAAAATACTTCTTAGTTTAGGGATTATTCTTTTTAAAAACTTCTTTATTTTGTTTAACACACCTACAGAAGGTACAATTCTGGTGCAATAACCGGATGTAAGTAGCTTTTAGAAACAAGATTTTAGGATAATATAAAAAGTGTCAAGAACTCTATTTAGAAAAGGCTAGTAAATTGTACCACCTGTTACAGGCTTGTTTTACCAAAAAGCCCTTATATCGAATTTTCTGATGCTGTATTTGGTTAAAGAAGAGTGCCTATCTTTGCCTTACCCAAAGCAAATAGGGTGATCGAAACCAATTTTAAGGTTAACTACCTTACATTCTTCATGAAAAAAGAACTTGACCTGGTCCTGGCCCCAGAGGTGGCGTATGACCCAGCTCTACTTGAAAGAGAGCTTCTTCAACAAGCCGGCATTATCAACCCAGAAGATGCCGCTTTTATCCATAAAATCAAACGTTCAATTGATGCCCGTGGTCGTAAGGTGCAGGTTAAGGTACGTGCCGACGTGTACACGCAAGCGCCTGATCTTTCCTCCATTCTGCCAACCTATACTTACCCCGATGTGAAGGCTGATGCCACAAGGGTACTAATTGTAGGGGCTGGCCCTGCCGGATTATTCGCAGCTTTGCGGTGCATTGAACTGGGGCTGAAACCGGTGGTGGTGGAACGTGGAAAAGACGTGCGCAGCAGACGCCGCGATCTGGCGGCCATCAACAAAGAACACGTTGTCAATCCAGATTCAAACTACTGCTTTGGAGAAGGTGGAGCTGGTACCTATTCAGACGGAAAACTCTATACCCGCTCCAAAAAACGGGGCGATGTGCAGCGTATTCTTCAAATACTGGTGCAGCACGGCGCCACTACCGACATCCTTTTTGACGCGCACCCACACATTGGCACCAATAAACTTCCTGTATTAATTGCTGAGATGCGGGAAACGATTCTTGCAGCCGGGGGCGAAATCCATTTCAATACCCGTGTGACAGATTTCATTCTGGAGAAAAACCAGATGAAAGGCGTCATCACCGCAAATGGTACTGCCTTAGAAGGCGAAGCGGTCATTTTGGCCACAGGACATTCGGCCCGTGACATCTATGAATTACTGCACGCCCGAAACATATTCATTGAAGCCAAGCCGTTTGCCATGGGGGTGCGGGTGGAGCATCAGCAAAGCCTCATTGACGGCATCCAATATAAATGCAATGGAGACCGTGGTCCTCACTTACCAGCGGCATCTTATGCCTTAGTACAACAGGTAGCCTACAAAGGACAGGAACGAGGCGTATTTTCATTTTGTATGTGCCCGGGTGGCTTCATAGTTCCTTCGGCAACGGCTCCTGGTGAGGTAGTGGTCAATGGAATGTCCCCTAGCCGCCGCGATTCAAAATATGCGAACTCAGGGATTGTAGTAGCAGTGAACCTGGAAGACATGGATCTGAAACAGCACGGAGCCTTGGCAGGATTACGGTTGCAACAAGCCATGGAGCAGAAAGCCTGGGCCGCCGCAGGTAAAACCCAGGTAGCACCGGCCCAACGCCTGCAGGACTTTGTAAAAGGAAAGGTTTCTTCTTCGTTGCTGGACACCTCTTACCAGCCAGGTTTGGCTTCGGTAGACATGCTGGAGGTACTTCCGCCCATGATCGGCCAGCGGCTTAGAGGCGGATTTCAGGAATTCGGTTATAAAATGAAAGGTTACCTGACCAATGATGCGCAGATTGTGGGCGTAGAAAGCAGAACCTCTTCGCCGGTGCGTATTCCAAGAGACAAAGAAACCCTGCAGCATCCGCATATCAAGAACTTGTTTCCTTGTGCCGAGGGAGCCGGCTATGCCGGGGGAATCGTTTCAGCGGCTATGGACGGGGAAAGATGTGCTGAGCAAGTGGCTTTGTTGGTGTGGGGCTAACCTGAAGTTAATTTAGGAGTATAAATACGGAAAGGCATTTTAGGCCTATTTTCTTTAAATTAAGGGGAAAACACGATGAAAAAGACGGTGGTGATAGGCGCTTCTGATAACCCAGGGCGGTTTAGTTATAAGGCAGTGCATCAGTTGAAGCGCTCAGGTCATGAAGTGGTGCCCGTTGGGATAAAGAAAGGAGAAGTGGCTGGCTTGCCCATTGAAACTGAAAAACCATCCATTGATGATGTGGATACGGTTACTTTATATGTAGGACCTCAAAACCAACCCAGCTGGTATGACTATATACTCTCTTTGAGGCCAAAGCGTATAATCTTCAACCCAGGTACAGAAAATTTTGAATTAGAGAAAAAAGCGCAGGAGCAGAACATAAAAACCATGCACGCCTGTACGCTTGTAATGCTTTCAATAGGTAATTACTAAAAAGCCTAGCTATAAATTAAAGAGGGGATTTCCGGTCGTTTTTAATAAAACGGCCGAAAATCCCCTCTTCTCCTTTTATGTACGAAAGTAAAATCCTTTACTTTATGTTCATTTCTTTCGTTGTTTTTAAACGTGAAGCTTTGAGGTCTTTGTAAGCGCCTAAATTATAAACGTTCGCAAATCCAGCTTCCTGCATCAGTCTTAATGCTTCCCCGCTCCTGTTTCCTGAGGCACAGTAGAGATAGTACGTTTTTGAACGGTCCCAGCTATCGTATTCTTTATCAAACTTTCCTCCACGAAAATCAGAGTTTTTGGCTTTCTTCAGGTGCCCGTTCTTGAATTCTTCAGGGGTGCGGACATCCACCAGCACTCCTTTTTCTTTCTGAGTTATCTGCTGGTATTCTGTAGGCGTTAAGGTGGTCTTAGGCACATCCTGCGCCATTAAAGGTTGTGCGCTAAAAAGAGCAAGGGCAAGAATAAAAATTTTCATGACCTAAAGATGAAAGTTTCGCCTGTTTAAACCTAAACTTTCTTCAGCACAGAAGGATTTAGGGCTGCTCGTCATCAGATTGCACACCACTTTTCTGCAGCGTTCACTTCAAATTTCTTGCGATGTTTTTTCTTTGTAAGCTGGTGATAGTAATATTTAATTCTGGTTGTATAAACTGATTTAGAACGGTTTGACAGAGTTAAACCTGGTTTAAGGAGGAAAACATGCACTTTCTTATATTTTTACTTTAAATTTTTTAGAACCTCAGGCAACCGATTTCAAAGGTGGTGCATCTATCATTACAAACAGGCAAAAAATTATAGCTTAAACCTCTACAACCCGTGAATGAGACTGAACTGGTACTAGCACTGCAGCAAGGCGATGCCAAAGCCCAGCGAATCTTGTACTATCGCTACGCCGGCCCCATGATGGGAGTTTGCCTGCGATACCTCAAGAACGAGATGGATGCCGAGGAGGTCTTGATCAACGGGTTCATGAAAGTGTACCAGAACGTAAACAGGTTTGAGCAAAAAGGAAGCTTTGAAGGTTGGGTTCGCCGTATCATGGTGAATGAAGCCCTGCAGCAATTACGCAAACAGGAGCCCATGCACTTGGCTATTGAAAAAGAGCACAACTACCTGGCTTCTGAAGATGCCACGGCAGACAGTGAAATTAATGCCGAGGAAATGATGGAGCTCTTACAGGAGCTTCCGGCCGGTTACCGGGCCGTCTTTAACTTATATGCCATTGAAGGTTACTCGCACAAAGAGATAGCTGACATGCTCAACATAAGTGAAGGTACTTCCAAGTCACAGTTAAGTAAAGCCCGGGCCATGCTGCAACGCATGCTGGCCCGGCAAGGAGTAATGATCGCCCTCTAAACAGACAAAACTATGAGCGCAGAAGATTTAGATAAATTGTTCAGAGATAAGCTTCAAAACAAGACTGTACCGCCCAGAAATGAAGCTTGGGAGAGGTTACAGGCCCGCATGCAAGCTTCTGCTGAAGAACAGGCTACCCCTAATCCGTTCCTGATTCCAGCAGCTACTGAAGAGAAAGAAGAACGCAGCACCGTAAGAATGTGGTATTACTCTGCCGCCGCTGCAGTGACCATGCTGCTAAGTGTAGGCCTTTGGGTAAACCGGGAGAACATCAACCCGCTGCAACCATCTGGCACAGTAGCCACCGTACAGGACACGGAGAAAGTCCCTGCTCAAAAAAACATCCCTGCTCAGGAAACAGCTCCAGTTGAATCTTCGGATGATACAGTGTACAACTACCCTGCTGCACCCGCTTCTGCCGCTGAACAGAATCAGTCCATGGCATCTGTTCAAACAAAAACGCCAACTCAGGCCATTACTGGCGGCGATGGAACACGGCCGGCTTCCAGAAAAGTGGGAACAGAAAAAGTTACTCCTGTAGCTCCAGCAACAACCCAGCCACCAGCAATAATGGCAGTAGCTACTCCGGTGAAAACACAGGAAGCCGCTAAAAACGCTGCTGAAACACCGACTTTAGAAATAATTGTAAAATTAGACAACGCCCAGGCAACCCCCTCCCTCGCCCAGGCATCTATTAAAGAAACTGACACACCTGACACAGAGGACCAACCTGGAACCGGACGCGTTCTGAAAGGCATCCTGAAACAAGTGAAGAACCTCAAAGACGGTGAGAAAGTGAATCTTTCAGAATTAGGTATCACAAAACACACGTACGCCTTGGAAACCCGCATAGGCAACAAGAAAATCTCAAAGACCATAGAACTCTAAAAATCCTACTTTAATGAAACGTATGTATGCCCTGCTTACGGCCATCATGATGGCTGCAGCTATCGCCTTGCCTTATCACGCCAGTTCAAAAAGCCTTACACCGGCTGCAATCCAGGATACGCTCATTTTAAAGCTAAAAAATGAAGCCCGTCTTCTGGTAGTGGTGAAAGATGTGAAAGATTTGAAAAATCTAAAAAACCAGAGCATTGATTCAATCATGGTTCTGCTCGAAAAATACGCTGACCAAATAGAGGCTGCCGGTAAAAAAGGCGATGAAGTGACTGTGACCTTTGACAAATCAGAGGCCAAAACTTCTGAAGACGTGAACATTACCATCACCCAAAATGGCCCGGGAGGAACAGAAGTAACTATCACAGAGAAAAAGAGAATCAGAATCACTGACAAAGTGGGCATTGACATTGACCACGATGAAGAAAAGAACTCTACCAAGGTGAAGGTGAACGTAGGAGCTGCTGACTCTGTTGAAATCAGAAAGAAAGACGAAGAACGCTACAAAAACAGAAACCCTAAAAATGAATTTGATTTCCAGATTGATCTGGGAGTTTCCAACTGGATGAACAAAGAGGAACTTCCAGGCACCACTCAAAGTGTTCAGTTAAAGCCACTAGGCTCCCGCTACTTAAGCTTGAACAGCAAGTGGCATTACAGAGTAGGAGGTGAAGCCAGCCCATTACGTCTGATCACTGGTTTTACGTTCGACTTCCATAACTACATGTTTGATGACAACATGATGATTCAGAAAAATGAGGACAGAGTTATCTTTGTACCAACCAGCCCAATCAACTTAGACAAAAGTAAATTAGCCACCAGCTCAATTACTGTCCCGTTGGAACTAGGATTTGATTTCAAAAACAGAAAAGGCAAAACAAACTTCAAAATTGGGGGAGGCGGTTTTGTAGGCTACATGCTCAACAGCCATTCTAAAGTAAAATATTCTCAGGATGGAGAAAAATTCAAAAACAAAGTCAAAGACGATTTCTATTTAAATGATTTCCAATATGGTGTATCTGGATTTGTAGGAATCAGAAGTCTGGAGTTCTTCGTGAAGTATAACCTAAACGAATTATTTGAAGAAGGCAAAGGTCCACAAGCCAACGCCATAGCAGCAGGACTAAGAATTCTAAAATTCTAAAGCCTACCTGAACTTACAAAAACAAAAGAGGAGCTTGCGCTCCTCTTTTGTTTTTGTAAGCTTACTTCTATTTCATTGGTGTTTTCAGGAATCTTGTTTAAAATTGAACTCTACCCAAAGTATGGAAGTATATTGAAAGTGTTCTCTAAATATTGCGGAAAAAGTTATCCAGCAAAATAGCAGTAGCGGTTCCTACATTCAAAGACTCTGCTCCACCCCTGCCTGGAATATGTAAGGGCTGTGTAACCTGTTGCATGATCTCTGGCCTGATGCCGTGTGACTCATTCCCCATGACCAAAACTCCTGTTGGTTGCAACTCCAGATGGTGCACGTTTTCTCCCTCTAGGGCAGCACCAAAAACAGGGACGCTTTTAGGTCGGTTTTTTAAAAAGGAGGCTAAATCAACATAGTGCGGCAGGATTCGGGTGAAGGAACCCATGGTGGCGGCAATGACTTTCTGGTTGTAAAAATCTGCGCTATTTTCTGAGAGCACAATGGAAGTAAGGCCGTACCAGTCCGCTATGCGGATGATGGTGCCCAGGTTGCCGGGGTCCCGTACCTCGTCCAGAGCCAGTACAAAGGGGTGCTCTTCCCAGGAAAAGGCAGCAGCAGGCCGCATCTTGGCAATGGCCAGGGCAGCGTTGTTGCTTTCCATGGAACCAGCTTTGCTTAACTCCTCTTCACTTACCTGCACTACTTCCAACCCTTTCCGTAAAAGAGAGGTATGCTTGTCTATAAATTTTTGAGTGGCAAAGACTGATTCCAGTACAAAGTCAGACTGGAGAAGCTCGGCCACACTCTTTTCACCTTCCACCGTGAAAGCTTGGTGAAGCAACCGATATTTCTTTATTTGCAGTGACCTAATGTACTTCAAAGCCCCTTTTGAAATCATAACCTTCCTACGTTTGAAGCTACGATGTTACGTATTCGGCACGGTATTCACAATGCTGGGCCTTTCTATGGGTTGCACTCCTACCCGTCATCTCGCTGAGAATGAACGTTTACTCTGGCGCATTAAATTAGAGGGAGTTGAGCAGGCCGATAAATCAGCCATTTCTTCACTTTATCAGCAAAAGCCCAATCGACGGGTGCTGGGTGCGCCTATATATCTGAACCTGTACTACTTAGGCAAATCCATCTACAACCCTGAACGCATTCAGGCCAACATTGAAGAGGAAACCGAAGACCACAACCGCAACATACAGAAAGCCGGATCAGACTCAGTGAAAGTAGACAAGCTCATTGAAAATAAAGAAAAACGGCTTAACAAACTTCAGAACAAAAAAGAGAACGGTAACTGGCTCATGCGTACGGTAGGCGAACCCCCTGCCATTTTTGATTCTTTGAAACTGGTGCAAACCGAGGACCAGATACGCATTTATTTATCTTCAAAAGGGTACTTCCGGAACAAGGTTTCCTCCAGCACTGAGGTAAAGAATAAGAAAGTATTTGTCACCCTGAAAGTGCAGGAAGACAAGCCCTACGTTGTTTCTCAGCACACCTATCAGGTGCCAGATACTACCATTTCCCGCCTGTTATTGGGAAATCAAGCTGCAAGCCTCATCAAGCTGAATCAGAATTTTGACGAGGCCTTGCTCTCCCAGGAACGTAACCGGATTGAGGGACTCCTGAAAAACAACGGCTTCTTCGATTTTCGGCAGCAGTTTATCACGTTTGAGGCGGATACCAGCTATGAAGCCTATACCGTGCGCCTCAGCACGCAGATAGCCAACCCCACAGACACTACGCTGCATAAGGTATATTCCATTAAGGATGTTTATTTCACCTCTGATGCGGGCCTTAACCGTTTTGGAAGAGCCAGAGACACGGTGGAGTTGAACAAGCTTCATTTTCTCGCCTACGAGCACCACATTAAACCCCGCATTCTCCTTCGGAAGGTAATTATCAGGCCGGGCCAGACATATTCTGCTCAACGAACGCTCAACAACCAGCGAATTATCAGCAACCTGGATGTGTTTAAATACACCACCATCAGCTACACCAAAGTAGACACAGTGACGGCTGAACCAAACAGAGGTTTGTTAAATGCGCAGATCAATACCGCTTTGCTGCCCAGGTTCCAGGAAACAACGGAAGTGGGCGGTACTTTCACTGAGCAGGTGCCAGGTCCTTACACCAGTATTCGTTTCCGGATCAGGAATATTTTTGGAGGTGCCGAAATCTTTGATGTAGGGGTTCGCGCCGGTGTGGAGGGACAACTACAACGGAACGTGGCCACCGTTGGCCGAAGAACTGAGATAGGTGCTGATATGGGCGTGACCTTCCCGCAGATTCTGGTGCCGTTCAGGACTAATGATCTTCTGATCAGGTTTAACCCCCGCACCAGGTTCAGCACCGGGTACACCTACGTAGACCGGAACGAGTACACCCGTACTAACCTTGATTTCTCTTTTGATTATATCTGGCAGCGGCTGAACATTCACCAGTTCAGCTTCTCCCCGCTAGACATCAACGTGATCAGTACACCCCGAATAGACCCCACATTCCAGCAGTACCTAGATACACTTCAGCAGTCTGGTAATCCTTTGAATGAAAGCTTTAAAGACGCTTTCGTTTCTTCCTTTAATTTTACCAGTCTTTATAACACCGCTAACTACAATCAATCCAATGACGCTAAGCTGGTCCGTATTTTTGTGGAGACCGGCGGAATACTCTGGAATTATGTAGCCGAGCAATTCAGGGACTTGAATACCTATCGTTTTGCGAAAGTGAACCTTGACTACCGCCGCTATCATGCTTTGGGGAACAACATGACTTTTGTCTACAGGGCCAACACTGGTGTTGCAAAACCTTTAGGAGATTCAAGAGCACTACCATATGACAAATACTTCTTTGCAGGCGGATCGTCTAGCGTACGGGCTTGGCTTCCTCGCCGGTTAGGCCCCGGATCCAGCTCCCTCATAGACCGGGAGACGGGTGAAGTTAATTACCTGTTTGAACAGACCGGTGAAATTCTTTTAGAGCTGAATTCTGAGTTCCGGTTCAGGATGTTCCGTTTTGGCAGTACCAATGTCAACGGAGCATTTTTCATGGATGCCGGTAACATCTGGCTGTTTGAGGAGCGCAACACCAACCCTAATCCTGAGAAGTACGCCACCCGGTCAGGTGCCCAATTTGAATTTAACCGCTTCTACAAGGAACTGGCAGTAGGTTCCGGGTTTGGGGTGCGGCTGGATTTTACCTTTGCCATTCTCCGTTTCGATATTGCCACCAAGGTGTACGACCCAGCACAGCACGAAGGAAATCGGTTAATCATCAACAGGTTCAGGAGCAACGCCATCTTCGGCACCAACACGCAAACTACCTTTAACTTGGGCATTGGGTATCCTTTCTAAAAGTACATCCAAAGCTTCAACTTAGAACTTGCCGACGAAGAAGTATACACCTTAAAAGTCAAATACTAACTGAAAGCAGAAGCTCCGGTTTAGGAGGTGTTTTTCTAAAAAAGCCTCCTAAACCGGAGCTTCCCACTTAAGCCTTTATAGATTTGTGATTCTATATATGTGAGGTTTAGTACTCCAGCAATTCCTGCAGAGCTGCCAACACTTTATCTGCATTAGGCAGCATCATTTTCTCCAGTTCTACATTCAAAGGTACTGCTGGTAGGTTTTCTGCTCCAAGTGTATAGACAGGGGCATCTAAGACCTGGAAGCAGCTTTTGCTAATGCGTCCTGCCAAAGACTCAGCAAACGAATTCATGAGGGGCTCTTCTGTTAACACCAACACTTTGCCATGACGTCTCACAGATGCTTCTACCGTTTTAAAATCAAGTGGATTGAGAGTTCGCAGATCTACAATCTCAACAGAGCCAGGAAGTTGTTTGCTGGCCATTTTGGCCCAGTAAACGCCCATCCCATAGGTAATCACGGAGAGGCTGTTTCCTTGTTGCACCTGGATATCTGAGGCAGTTTGCACCACATTTGCTTTCCCAAGTGGCAGGATGTAATCCGCACCTGGTTCAACAGTCTTCGCATCTTCAGTGCCCGGCACTTTTGACCAGTAGAGACCTTTGTGCTCCAACATCACCACAGGGTTGGGATCTAAAAAAGCGGCTTTCATCAGTCCCTTCATATCAGCGGCATTGCTGGGATACACTACTTTAATGCCTCTTATGTTCAAAAGGGTTGATTCAATACTGCCAGAGTGATAAGGTCCGCCGCCCCCATAAGCCCCAATAGGAACCCTGATCAACGATTGCACCGGGAACTTGCCCATGCTTAGGTAACAGCTTTTGGAAAGCTCCTCCACTAACTGGTTAATACCCGGCCAGATGTAATCAGCGAATTGTATTTCAACAATCGGCTTCGCGCCCACCGCTGACATACCCGCCGTAGACCCGATGATGTAAGCTTCCTGAATGGGGGTGTTAAATACCCGGGCATCCCCGTATTTTTTGGCTAGTAAAGCGGCTTCTCTAAATACCCCACCTAATTCGCCACCCACGTCTTGCCCGTAAAAGAGTGCCTCCGGGTAAAGCTTCAAGATGTCGTCCACGGCATGCAAAGCGGCATCAACCATGGTACTTTTTTCGGCGTTCTCTGGGGTACGTGTTCCAGATTCTTCTACCACGGGGGTAGGTGCAAACTCATGCAGATGAAAGGTTTCCGGGTCAGGGTTTGGAGCAGCCAGGGCTTTTTCAAAGTGGGCCTGTACTTCCTGCTTTATCTCCTGGGCAATTGAAATCAGCTCATCGGCGGTGACACCCTGCTCCAGTAAATAGGTGCCTAATCTTGGCAGAGGGTCTAACAAGCTGTGCTCATTAAGGTTATTACCGCGGTACCATTCACGGCGTACGCCCGAAGTATGGTGACCCAGCAAAGGGCACTTGGCGTGCACCAACACCGGTCTTCGCTCAGCTCGGGCAATCCGGAAGGCTTCGGCCATGCCGGTGTAAGAATCCACGAAATCAGCTCCGTCTACCTGCAGGCGCTCCATTCCTTTAAAACCGGCCGCATATTCATAGGCATCCATGGCCCGCATTTCAGATCCCTTGGCTGAGATGCCCCAGTCATTATCCTGTACTAAGTAAATGATGGGCAATTTCTTCAAGACGGCCATCTGGAACGCCTCGGCTACTTCGCCCTCGGTCACAGAGCCATCGCCTAAAGAGCAAACCACTACCCGCCCATCAGCAGAGTTTAATAATCTTTGTGACTCCAGGTACGCCAACGCATGCGCCATACCGGTGGCGGGAATAGCCTGCATGCCGGTGGCAGAGCTTTGGTGCGGAATTACAGGAAAACCTTCTCTCCGGAGAGACGGGTGACAGTAGTAGGTTCTGCCTCCACTGAAGGGGTCATCCCGCTTGGCCATGAGCTGCAACATAAGCTCATAAGGAGTTATCCCGATACCCAAGAGCAGAGACTCGTCCCGATAATACACCGATAAAAAATCTTTTTCTTTTAAATGGAAAGCAGTAGCTAATTGGATGGCTTCATGGCCACGGGATGTACTGTGAACGTATTTACTGCAGATGGCTTTGTTTTCTTCATAAGTATCTGCCATCACCTTGGCAGTGAGCATCAGGCGATAGGCTTTCATGAGAAGCTCAACCTCTACTTGCGGAGGCGCCTCAACAGGGGTCTGATTCATAAGCTAACGATTGTTCGTTTTCTAAATTACGGCTAATCCTCTTAAAAGCAAAATCAGGGAATGGTGGCTCTCTCCCATTTACTGCCTATTTTTGCCAGAACATCCCCCAAACAGAAGAAGATCTCCTAAACAGAAGAAGAAAGATTAATGAGAGATACGATACAAAAATGGTTTAAGTCATTCCAGGAACGCCTCTGCTCAGATTTAGAAGCCTGTGATGGCCAGACCAAATTTCAGGAAGATACCTGGGAGCGGCCGGGCGGTGGCGGTGGAGCAGCCCGCGTGATCCAGAACGGAGCCGTTTTTGAAAAAGGAGGCGTTAATTTCTCAGCAGTGGAAGGAGTTTTGCCAGAGAAAGCGGCCGCTGCCCTCTTGTTACCTGACCCGCATTTCTTCGCGACCGGGGTATCTGTTGTGATGCACCCACAGAACCCGCACGTTCCCATCACCCACATGAACGTGCGCTACTTTGAGGCCGGAAATGGAGACGCCTGGTTTGGCGGCGGCATTGATTTAACTCCCATTTACGTAAACAAAGCCCAGGTTCAGTTCTTCCACCAAAGGTTGAAAAACACCTGTGACCGCTTCCAACCAACTTATTACACTGAGTTCAAGAAGTGGGCCGATGACTATTTTTATATCCCGCATAGAGAGGAGACACGGGGCGTGGGCGGGATCTTCTTTGACCGGCTAACGCCTACAGCTGAAATCCCTTTGCAGGAGAGATTTTCCTTTGTGCAGGCAGTGGCAGATACCTTTTCGCCTACCTATACCTCCATCGTGAACCAGAACAAAAACCTTAGTTTCAGTGAACAGGAGAAAGAATGGCAGTTGATCAGGAGAGGACGGTATGTTGAATTCAACCTGGTAAATGACCGGGGCACAAAATTTGGTTTGGAAACGAATGGCAGAACCGAGTCCATCTTGATGAGCCTTCCTCCGTTAGCCAGTTGGCACTACAACCACCTTCCAGAGACAGGCACCCCAGAGGCAGAAGCATTGGCATGTTTTCAAAAAGATATTGACTGGGTTAGCACCACCTAACGCATGGATGAACTAAAAGCCTTAGACCAAGCCTTGTTCCTGGAGTTGCACGGGTACCGCTCTCCCTTTTGGGATGACGTGATGGTGCTCATCTCCAATAAGTTTGTGTGGTTCCCCTTTTATGGCGTACTGGTAGGGCTCTTTATCTATTTCTATAAAAGAAAGGGGTGGCTCATGGTTCTGTGCCTAGGAGGCAGCGTTGGCTTAGCCGATTTTATATCCTCCGGAATCTTCAAACCTTATTTTGCCCGTCTTAGGCCCTGCCATGACGAACTAATCAATGCTGCAGTAAATGCCATTGACGGATGTGGTGGTCAGTATGGGTTTGTGTCTTCACACGCAGCCAACGCTTTTGCTGTGGCTATTTTCGTGAGTATGCTGTTGCCTAAAAAACAAAGATTCCTCAAAGTCCTGCTGGTCATCTGGGCCATTGCCATCTCTTACAGCCGTGTTTACTTAGGCGTGCATTACCCCGGAGATATTACTGGTGGAGCATTGATAGGCGTAGCAACCGCCTGGCTCAGCATGTTCTTTTTCCAGAAAATATCTTCCCGCTATTCTTTCTGGAGCGCATAGCAATCTAATCAAAAGGATTCTACACCATTTTGCTACTTCCTCAGCTTTCGGAAAACATTCTTGAAACAGCGGGTTACTTCTGTAAGAGACGGGCCACGTACTTGCCAATAATATCAAATTCTAGGTTCACCTGATCGCCGGGTTTTACCGCATGCAAATTGGTAAACTCATAGGTGTAAGGGATAATAGCCACTGAGAAATAATCTGCCCCAGATTCTACCACCGTAAGGCTGATGCCATTGATACAGATGGAGCCTTTTTCTACGGTCACGTTTCCTGCCGCCTGAGGTTGATAGGAGAACCGATATGACCAGCTTCCATGCTGGTCTACTACTTCCTCGCAAATACCAATCTGGTCCACGTGCCCTTGCACAATATGTCCGTCATAGCGGCTGTTGGCCAATAGACACCGCTCCAGGTTCACTTTGTCTCCTTCCTTCAGTTTGCCCAGATTGGTTCTGGAAAGGGTTTCCGAAATGGCGGTTACCGTGTATCTCTCCTTTTCAATGTCTATCACGGTTAAACATACCCCATTGTGGGCCACACTCTGGTCTATCTTGAGTTCCTGTGTAAAGGGGCAGGTTAAGGTGAAATGCCGATTAGATTGCTCGTCTTTGATGGCTACTACTTCTGCCTGTGCTTCTATGATGCCTGTAAACATTTTAATGGGTGAATGAGAGGTTGATGGAATGAGTGAATAAGGGTAAAAAGATGGTTAGATAAATAAAATGAGGTAAAAAAGTAAGCACTTTTATGTAAGCATACTTAAATGCACTCATTCCTTCAACCTCTCATTCACTCTTTAAGTTACTTTCCTCTTCCTTGAATGATAATCTTGATGGTATACAACATGACTCTGAAGTCCATAACCAGCGACATGTTTTCTATATAAAGAATGTCATACTTTAGACGCCTTACCATTTCTTGAACGTTCTGGGCGTATCCAAATTTCACCTGACCTAAGGAAGTGATACCCGGCCTTACCCGTTGCAGGTGTTTGTAATGTGGTGCCTGCTGCGTAATCAAGTCAATGAAATATTGCCGCTCTGGCCGTGGGCCTACCAAACTCATTTCCCCAATTAACACATTATAGAATTGGGGAAGTTCGTCTAAACGTACTTTCCTTAGAAAGCGTCCCAGTTTAGTTACGCGGGGGTCATCATCTGAAGAAAGCGCAGGTCCGGTCTTTTCTGCATCTATAAACATGGTCCGGAACTTATAGATGTTGAAGGGCCTACCCTGCCAGCCTATCCGTTGTTGCTTGAAAAAGACTGGGCCAGCCGAAGATACTTTGACCAAAACGGCTAATAAAAGATACACCGGAGAGAAAAAGACCAACACCACCACAGCGGCAACAATGTCTATGAGACGCTTCAAAATTTGTTGCCATACCGGCATTAGATCCCGCTTCATTTCTATCAAAGGTGTTCCAAACAAATGGGACACCTTCACAGAACCCAGAAGAATCTGGTACACATCTGGCAGGATACTAATTCTTACCTCCTCACCTTCCAAAGAACTTAGAATCTGTTCAATCAACTTGTGCTCTGAAGGCTCAATAGCAATGATGACTTCCTGTACCGCATGCTCCTTGATAACAGAAGGCAGCAGCGGAAAAGACCCTAAAGAAGGGATATGATCCTGAAAGGAATGAGGTTGTGACGTCTGGCTTTGCACAAAGCCCAATACCCGCAAACCCAAGTGCCGGTTATTGTTTATCAGCTCGTCATACACTTCACGGGCATTGCTGCTGGAGCCTACCACTATTGTGTTAAAATAAACCTCCCCATAGTAGACCAGCTTCTTCAGATGGCCTAGGGAGATCATCTTGAAAATGACTGCAAACAGAAAGTGTAGGAGAAAATAAGTGCCAATTGGCGCTGAATAAGACTGGAATCTATCCAGGTCAGGCTCCTCAAACAGAAAAGCCAGGTGAATGGCCACTGCCCCGCCTAAAGACATTGCGGCCAACAGGGCTACCTCTTTTAATCTTGATTGCCGGTAAATATTCCGGTACCGACCTAGAAGCCCATACAAGATGACCCAAAAAGACGCCACCATGAATGACTTGCTCAGAAAAGCAGGAGTCAAGGTATGGGTGAGGTCAACAAAGGAGTAGTTATTATACAGGTAAAAGACACACCACGCCAAAAAGGCTGCCAAAAAATCCCCAAAAATAACTTTATAGATATGTTGGTTCTGGTTTAACTGCATGTGTTTTCTGAAAAACAGGACGAAAGCCCCATTCTACCACAAAGCTACACCCAATTTCTAAAACCAAGGTCAAAATTTAATTTGGACCGTATGTGGGGGTATTTGCTAAATTCGCACGGCAATTACTTCAGATTAGCCCCTCCCACGTATAAAGTTTGATACCTGATATACTTATGCTCTTAGACACTTACAGACATAAAGGCATGCGCAAAGGCTTAGTGCGCCTGGTTCATGAAAAAGGAATCAGAGACATAAAGGTATTGAAAGCGCTTGAAACAGTGCCCCGTCACTTCTTTTTCGATAAAGCATTTTTAGAGCAGGCGTACCAGGACAAAGCCTTTCCTATTGGTGAAGGTCAAACCATTTCCCAACCGTACACAGTAGCTTACCAAACAGAATTATTGGAAGTAGAACTCCAGGACAAAGTCCTGGAAATAGGAACCGGCTCCGGATACCAATGCAGCATCTTACTCCAGCTGACGCCTAATGTGTACACCATTGAGTATAACGAGGTCCTATTCCATAAAGCCCAAAAGCAGTTCCAACTTATGGGTTTAACCCCTTTCACTTTTCTTGGGGATGGCTCTGAAGGTTTGCCGCAACACGCCCCATTTACTAAAATTCTGGTTACCGCCGGAGCCCCTATCATACCTAAAACCCTTTTAAGGCAACTAACCTTAGGGGGAAAATTAGTGATCCCTGTGGGAGATACCGGGCTACAGAAAATGCTGCGGATAACCCGGGTAGGCGAAGATGAATTCACTAAAGAGGAGTTTGACAACTTCAAGTTTGTGCCTCTTTTAGGAAAACAAGGCTGGAAATAGCATTTACCGAATTTTTCAAAAGGTCAAGTTTTATACACTGTCTCCCAGGGAAATGCTTCCTTCTGCCTAAAAAACAAAGTACCATTCACCTTTCAGCTGTATCTTTACAGCCTTACTTTCATTCCTCTTTTATGCGTAAGCAAAAATCTGTTAAAGAATCCTATGTACGGATGACAGAACTCGTTCTGCCCAATGACACCAATACCCTACATAATCTGATGGGGGGCAGAATGATGCACTGGATGGATATAGTTTCAGCAATTGCCGCTCAAAAACACTCTAACCGCATTGTAGTTACCGCTTCTGTAGACAATGTTTCCTTTAAAGAAAGCATTAGGTTAGGAAACGTCATCACCTTAGAAGCACAAGTGACCCGTTCGTTCAGTACCTCCATGGAAGTGCATATCACTGTCTGGGCCGAGGACATTCCTTCGGGCACCAAAGTGAAATCAAATGAGGCTTATTTCACCTTTGTGGCACTAGACGAAAACGGAAAAGCAGTTGCAGTACCAGAGGCTATCCCTGAGAACGAGGAAGAAAAAGAGAAATTTGCCGGTGCTCTGCGTCGTCGTCAGCTGCGCCTTATTTTAGGTGGCAGAATGAAACCTGCAGACGCAAACGAGTTGAAAGCTATCTTTGAATTAGAAGATTAAGTAGTACCTTTTATTCAAAAGACATGTCTTCCTCCCACCCAGATTTTGCTTTCCTGCAGCACTTGTATGGGCAAGATACCTTGTATGTGATTCCTGAACCGGAGAATGTAGAACCCATTCCTGTTCCAGTTGTTTCCAGGGCTACCCCTTCCTTGCCGCCCGTCCCGGTTAAGGCTGAGATTGCTCCGCCTTTGGCAGAACCAATAGTGCCGCAGGAAAAACCAGTACCTTCTCCAGCCGTGGTTCAGGAGATTCGGTGGTTAGGCGAAGCGTTAAAAGGCACGTATTTATTGTTTGAGGTACAGGAAGAGGTTTTCAAAACTCTACCTCAACACGCGTTCCTGCAGAAAGTATTGGCCGCAGTTGGTTTGAGCACTAACCAGGTAAAGTTTGGCAATCTGTCTTCTGACCTGGTGCATGATGTGAAAACCATTGCCGCTAAAAACGCTGCCAAGCACATTCTCTTATTTGGCCAGGGCCTGCCGGTGGCAAACCTTTCTAGAATGGAATTTTACCGGATGTACAAGTTTGAAGAATCACGCTTTGTGCTGGTAGATTCTTTAGAAGACATAGAGAAAAGTGTAGAGTTAAAAAAGAAACTCTGGGACGTACTGCAAAAGATATTTTTGCAACAGAATTAAGAAGGGACTTAATAAACAGAAAGGGCTGCCATTCTATAATGGCAGCCCTTTCTGTTTATTAAGTCCCTTCTTAATTCAGCAAGGAAGCGAGTTTCTCTTCCAAGGCTGCCCCTCTCAGGTTCTTCGCAATGATTTTACCTTCTTTGTCCAACAAAACAGTTTGTGGGATTGCGGTAATGCCGTAAAGTGAGGCAGCACTGCTTTCCCAACCTTTCAGGTCAGACACATGCGGCCAGGTCAGCTTATCGTTTTCGATCGCTTTCAACCATTTGCCTCTATCCTGGTCTAAACTCACCCCGAAAATCTCAAATCCTTTGTCTTTGTACTTGTTGTACATGCGTACCACATTTGGGTTCTCCTGGCGGCACGGACCGCACCAGCTAGCCCAGAAGTCAATCAAAACATACTTACCACGTAAAGAAGTAAGGGCAATCTCAGGACCGGCGGGAGAAGGTAATTTAATGTCTGGAGCAGCACTACCTAAAGCAGTCGTGCGCATCTTAGACAAACGGGCGTCCAGGGACTTGGTGTATTTTGAATTTGGAAGCGCCTGTTTGAAAGCAATAGACATGCTGTCTACAAAAGTAAAATGCTCGTCCAGGTTCAGGATGTTGGCGGCAGTGTATACCGAAACCACTGACGAAGGATTAGCTTTCACAAAAGCTTTCAACTTATCCTGATTCTCTTTCTGCACTGCCATAAACTGCTCCTGGATTCTTTTCACCTCAGCCTGGTTGCCTGAAGAAGAAGCTTCCTGAAACTGTTGGTTCAACGCGGTGGCGTTCTGCTGCATGTCCTGCATGATGGTGTTCAGCTGCTGAATCAATTCAGAATCCTTAGATCCTTTTACAGTATAGCTTTGGGCCACTTTTCCTGAATCTGCAGTGATTTCAATGGGCTTATTATCTACCACCAGCATTACACCTTCTTGGTTTTCAAACCCAAGCTTGTAGATAGAAGGTTCAGCAACTGATCCTTCCATGACAAAGGTACCGTCTTTGTTTATCTGGGCGGTGTCAAAGGGAACAAACGCTTGCTCCCCCAGCTCATCCAGGTAGACTTTACCAGTGGTCATGTTGTTGATTTTGCCCGAGATGCGGTAACTTTTGTCCGTATCTGTGGTGGCCACTCCCTTCTTTTGGCAGGCGCTGAACACTAAAAGTGAGGCAGCAGCCATTATCATTTGTTTCTTCATGTTTGTCTGGAAACGAGCCTATCTATCTAAGCTCTCCTTCAATAATTTATTCGCAATCTTAGGGTCAGCTTTTCCTTTGGTTTGTTTCATGAGATCTCCCATGAACATCCCCAGTAAGGAAGCCTTTCCGGCTTTGTACTCTGCCACTTTCTGCGGGTTAGCGGTCAGCACCTGATCAATCAATCCCTGCAGTGCTCCTTCATCAGATTCCTGTACCAAGTTTTGCTCTGTGGCTACTTGTTGCGCGGTTTTACTTGGATTCTCCAGCAAATACGGGAAGATCTGTTTGGAAGCAACGCTGTGGCTCACTTTGTTGCTGTCTACCAACTCTATTAATCCGGCAATTTGCTCTGGCTTTAATGGAAACGCTTCCATAGAGAGCGTCAGTTCATTTAAGTAAGATTTTACCGGTCCGCTCATCCAGTTGGCAGCAGCTTTGTAATTTTTGGTGTGCTGACACAAGGTGTCAAAATATAGCGCTATTTCTTTGTCATCGGTTAATACTCCTGCGTCATAGTCAGACAAGCCATACTCCCCCGTAAAACGGTTGTACAGCACCTGAGGAAGTGCCGGCATGCTTTCTTTCACATTGTTCAGCCACTCCTCTGAGATAATCACCGGCGGAAGGTCTGGCTCCGGGAAGTAGCGGTAGTCGTTCATGGTTTCTTTTGAACGCATGCCCGTCGTGGTGCCTGAGTTGGCGTCAAAGTTCCGGGTTTCAGAGTCAATGGTGCCACCGTTCTCCAGAATCTCTATTTGGCGGTCAATTTCGTGCTCAATGGCGCGTTGCACGTTCCGGAAGGAGTTCATGTTCTTCACCTCCACCTTGGTACCCCACTTGTCGGCGCATTTTTTCATCACTGAAATGTTGGCATCGCAGCGCAAAGACCCTTCTTCCATGTTCCCGTCGCAGATCTCCAGGTACTGCACCAGTTTCTTAATTTGGGTCAGGTACGCATACGCTTCCTCTGAATCTCTGATGTCAGGCTCAGATACAATCTCAATCAAAGGCGTTCCGGCACGGTTCAAGTCAACTAGAGTTTCAGTCTCACCCGCCAAGTGCATGGATTTACCAGCATCTTCTTCCATGTGGATGCGTGTGATGCCAATGCGTTTCTCGCCCCCTTCTTTGGTTTTGATGTCTAAATGGCCCTTGGTACAAATAGGGGTTTTATCCTGGGTGATCTGGTAACCCTTCGGAAGATCTGGGTAGAAATAGTTCTTACGAGCGTAGTAGTTGTTGCGGGTGATCTGGCAATCAGTGGCCAATCCCATTTTCATGGCCATCTCTACTACCTTCTTGTTTACGCGCGGCAAGGTGCCCGGGTGGCCAAGGGTGATTACACTCAGGTTCGTGTTCGGAAACATGCCATACTCTGTAGAATCAGTTGAGTAGGCCTTGCTTTCTGTCAACAATTGCGCGTGCACCTCTAGACCTATAATGGCCTGATACTGGGAACGGATATCTTCGTTCATGTTCTTTATTGTAGCACGTATTACCTTCTGTGTAATACGATTTCTGTTTTGGTCTTGATTTTAGAAAACAGCCGCTAAAAGACTGTACTAACTATAACAATGAGGTTCTGAAAACCTTAAGGTGATCTCTTCTTTGGGTCTGCTTTATTTCAAACAACCCCAAAGCAGAAGATGTTTAGGAAAGCAAAGCTTCGGCCTTAGCTAAAGCGGCCTCTAAGCCAGAAACCTCCTTACCACCAGCAGTGGCGTAGAAAGGTTGTCCGCCGCCGCCGCCTTTAATTTCTTTGGCCAGTTCTTTTACCATCTGCACGGCGTTCAGTCCTTTGCCTGAAACCACTTCATCTGACAACATAACGGCCAGTTGTGGTTTTCCGTCTACATCTGCCGCAAGCACCAACACCAGGTTGTTTACCACACTGCGCAAGTCGAAGGCAAGTTTTTTCAAGTAATCAGCAGAGCTCACATCTACCTTGGCTGCTAAGAAGTTAATCCCTTTTACATCACGTACTTCAGAAGCTAATCTCTCTTTTTGGGCGGTTACCTGTTTCAATTCAAAAGCTTCTAATTGCTTGCGCAAGGCGGCATTCTCGTCCTGCAACTTCTCAATGGCTTTGCCGAATTCTTTCTGCACACCTAGAAGTTGTTTCACTTCCTCAAACTGGGTAATCTGTTCATCCACGAATTGTTCCGCTACATCAGCGGTAACCGCTTCAATTCTTCTTACCCCGGCCGCAACCGAGCTTTCACTGATTATTTTGAAAAACCCGATGTTTCCGGTGTTACCCACGTGCATACCTCCGCAAAGCTCCACAGAGAAATTGCGGTCAAAGGTGATCATGCGCACAAACTCACCGTATTTCTCCCCGAACAAAGCAGTTGCCCCAAAAGCCTTGGCCTCGTCAATAGGCACGTTGCGGCGCTCGTCTTTCTCAATGGATTCCCGGATTCGCTCGTTCACAATCTGTTCCACTTCGCGCAATTGCTCCTCGGTCACTTTGGTGAAGTGGGAGAAGTCAAAGCGCAGCAGTTTGTCACTAACCAAGGAGCCTTTCTGGTTCACGTGGTCACCCAGCACCTGTTTTAAAGCCGCATGCAACAAGTGGGTGGCTGAGTGGTTCTTTTGAATAAGCGCCCGGCGTTTAGAGTCCACCTTAGCTACTACAGGAGCATCTAAATCTTTTGGTAAATCTGCGGTGATGTGCAGAATCAAATCGTTTTCTTTCTTCGTGTCGAGCACCTTGACGTTACCTGAAGCAGATTCCAGTACGCCGGTATCGCCCACCTGTCCGCCGCTTTCAGCATAGAAAGGGGTGCGGTCTAACACCACATGGAATTCCTTTTTGTTTTTGGCGGTCACCTGGCGGTACCGTACCACACGGGCTTCTACCTGCTCCGCATCATACGCTACCCACTCGGTTTCTACCTCAGGCTGCAACACGGTCCAGTCGCTCTGCTCGGTTTGTGCAGCGTTGCGGGACCGGTTCTTCTGCTGCTCCATCTCTGTGGTAAAGCCAGCATCGTCGATGGTAAAACCGTTTTCTTTGGCAATCAAAGCTGTTAAGTCCAGCGGGAACCCGAAGGTGTCATATAGTTCAAAAGCAGTTTTGCCGTCAATGACATTGCCGTTTGCTTTGAATGTATCTTGTAAGGTATCTAACCGTTTCAACCCATTCTCTAGCGTGCGCAGGAAAGCGTTTTCCTCTTCCTCAATCACGCGCTGCACAAAGGCCTGTTGAGCCTTCAATTCAGGGAATACGTTCGCCAACTGATCAGCTAGAACCGGCACGATGGTGTTCAAGAAAGGCTTTTTGAAGTTCAGGTACGTAAAGGCGTACCGAACAGCGCGGCGCAGAATCCGGCGGATGACATAACCTGCCTTGTTGTTTGACGGCAACTGGCCATCAGCGATGGTAAAGGAAATGGCCCTGATGTGGTCCGCAATTACCCGAATGGCAATGTCAGTCTTCTCATCCTGTCCGTACGACACACCGGCTTCAGAGGCGATGAACTGAATCATCGGCTGGAAAACGTCCGTGTCATAGTTGGACTGTTTGCCCTGGATAGCCATGCACAAACGCTCGAAGCCCATACCCGTATCTACGTGTTGCGCAGGGAGTTTCACCAAAGAGCCATCGGCTAAACGGTTGAACTCCATGAATACGTTGTTCCAAATCTCCACCACCTGCGGATGGTCGTTGTTTACCAGGTCTTTGCCCGGGATCCTGGCAACTTCCTCCTCAGAACGTAAGTCCACGTGTATCTCAGAACAAGGACCGCACGGACCGGTATCACCCATTTCCCAGAAGTTGTCTTTTTTGTTACCCATCAAGATTCGGTCTTCCGCAATCATCGTCTTCCAAACATTGAAAGCTTCCTGATCCATAGGTAAGTTCTCTGTGGAGTCACCTTGAAATACCGAAACGTACAACCTGTCTTTTGGCAGTTTGTATACTTCCGTCAGCAGTTCCCAAGACCATTTTAAAGCATCTTGCTTGAAATAGTCGCCAAACGACCAGTTCCCCAGCATTTCAAACATGGTGTGGTGGTAGGTGTCATAACCTACTTCCTCCAGGTCATTGTGCTTTCCAGACACGCGCAAACACTTCTGCGTATCGGCTACGCGTGGTGATGGTGCGGGTTTGTTGCCCAGGAAATAATCCTTGAAAGGCGCCATGCCCGAGTTGGTGAACATGAGGGTTGGATCGTCTTTCACCACAATGGGCGCCGACGGCACAATCTGGTGGCCTTTAGAGGCAAAGAAATCGAGGAACTGTTGGCGTATCTCGGCGGAGGTCATTTATTTAAATAATAGCTTTCTAAACTGTGGTGCAAGGTATTGTAAATGCGAAAGAAAAAGCGAATTTTTGCCTTTTCACCGAGCCCAACACCGTACGCAAAAGTAAGGTTTTTTACCAAAATGCGGCGGAATGGCCGGTGTTTTCGCGCTGTTTTTCAGAAAACAAGCTAAAAAGAAGGTAGTTCTGAGTTCTGAGTCTTTAGTCCTGAGTCGGCTATAGATTAGAATGGCTCAGGGCGTAGATTTCAAGACTCAGAACGCAACTGACGTGCCTTACAAAGAAAGAGATATAGAAAAGCAGTATTACAGCATTGGCGAAGTAGCCGCCATGTTTGAAGTAGCCCCATCGCTTATCCGATTTTGGGAAACCGAATTTGACATCCTTAAACCAAAGAAAAACAAAAAAGGAAACCGCCTCTTTTCTCCAAAAGACATTGAAAACCTGCGCTTTGTGTACCATCTGGTAAAGGAGCGTGGCTATACCATTCAGGGTGCCCGTGAAATGCTGAAGACGCGCGGCGTGCAGGCCAAAGAGAAGTTTGAGATGATCCAATCACTTGAGAAGGTGAAAGAATTTTTAATCAACATCAAATCCCAACTTCCCTAAAGTAGTCTTGAGTTCTGAGTCTTGGGTTTTAAGCTGAAAATACCAGGTTCAGAACTCTAGACTCAGAACTCCTTACTACTCACCAGTGTCCAAAGATCTATTGTACCAGGTTGCTTTGCCCATTATTCCCCAGGTGGGAGGCGGTACGGCGCGTACGTTAGTAAAGTATTTTGGCTCAGCCGAAGCTGTCTTTGAGGCACCAAAGGAGAGATTAGTAAAAATCCCGCGCATTGGGGAAGTACTGGTAAAAAGCATTATGCAAAGCAAATCCTCTGCATTGCGCCAGGCGGAGGAAGTCATTCTGCGGGCCGAAAAAGAAGAGGTACGCCTCTTGCCTTACACCCACCCAGACTACCCTGAACGGCTAAGGCATGTTCCGGATGCTCCGCTCCTGCTTTACTACAAAGGCAACGCCGATCTGAACGCCCAGAAGGTCATCAGTATAGTGGGTACACGCAAGAGTACGGAATATGGGCGGTTGGTAACTGAGCAACTTGTACAGGGTTTGTTGCAGCATGATGTATTAGTGGTAAGCGGATTAGCCTTCGGAATTGATATTCTAGCGCATAGGGCTGCCATGAAAATAGGTCTTCCCACCATAGGCGTTATGGCCAACAGTGTAGAAACCGTGTACCCCGCCGCTCATAAGCGTGATGCGGACAAGATGCTGCTAAACGGAGGTTTACTTTCTGAGTTCCCCTTCGGGACCAAACCCGATGCTCCCCGTTTCCCTGCCCGGAACCGCATCATCGCCGGTATGGCCGACTGCACCATAGTGGTGGAGTCAACCAGCAAAGGTGGTTCCCTTATTTCCGCTGATATAGCCCATAGCTACGACCGCGAGGTGATGGCAGTACCCGGACCCATTACGTCAGAGACTTCGCAGGGCTGCAATCAATTGATCAAAAGCCTCAAAGCAGTTCCTTATACCAAACCCAAAGACCTGGAAGAACTCCTGAACTGGGACAAGGCGCTTGCTCCTGTTGCCTTGCAAAAAACTCAGGCTCTGGATTTTTCAGGATTTCCTGAGGAAGAACAAACAGTTCTTAAAACGCTACAACAGGCTGGCCCAACTCACATTGACGTGCTTAGTAGGCACACCAGGTTCAATATGAGCCAGCTCTCAGCCTTGCTGTTCACCTTAGAAATGAGCGGAATTGTAAAAGCGATGCCCGGCAAATTATATAGTCTGGTGTAAGCAGTATTGCTCTAGTCTCCATTCATTTCTGCTTACCTGTTCAAACTAACCAGAACTCCTGTGTACCTCCTTTATAACGACCAACTCATAGAAGAACAACAACTTAGGCTTCCTATCACGAACCGTGCCTTTCAATACAACGACGGCTTTTTTGAGACAATGATTCTGGAGAATGGGAAGCTGCGATTTCGGAGCTACCATCAGGAAAGAATGCACGAAGCAGCTTCGGTTCTTCGCCTTTCTTTACCAACAGAGCTACTTAGTGATGAATTTGAGCAACAGGTTCTAGGATTAGCAGAACAGAACAACTGTGGTTACACTGCGCGGATAAAGCTAAAAGTATGGCGGTCAGGAGAAGGTTTGTACACACCACAAACCAATAAAGCAGATTGGCTCCTGACAGCACAGCCGACTCATCTCTCCTCCTCTCCAGAAAACATCAAAGTTGGAATCTGCCAAACGGCACGCACCATCGTCTCACCTTTCTCTACTTTCAAAGGAGTCAACTCACCGGTTTATGTAATGGCTAGTATTGAGAAAGCTGAAAGAAACCTTGATGATATAATCATTCTTGATCCGGATGGAAACTTAGCCGAGCTTACCTATTCAAATTTGTTCTGGGTGAAAGGGAACACTTTACACACTTCAAACCTTGAAACCGGATGCCTGAATGGAGTAATGCGAAGAGCCCTTTTATCCTGGGCAACTCAGCAAGGGTGGAAAATTCAGGAAGGTAAATTCAAGCTTGAGGAACTGGATGGTGCCGAATTGGTTTTCGGAGGCAATGTTACTGGTTTAAGGGCAATAAAGATACTGGAGGAGCAAACGTTTACTACAAATGAGTCACTCCTTTCCCAAATCAAAGAGGGAATCTTGGTATAAGTTGCTCACCGCTTCTGCTTTAAGCATTGTTTCAGAAAAACAGCTTCAAAAGAAGTAAGCTTTAGTTGCGTGCTACAGATGAAGAAGAATTGGCTTCCCATACCCGAATGAAGTTGCCGCCTAAAATCTTCTCAATTTCTTTTTTCTTGTACCCTCGCTCCATCAACGCTTTCGTGATCAGAGGATAAGTACTGACATCTTCTAGTCCTTGTGGGGCAGAACTGATGCCATCATAATCTGAGCCTAGTCCTACATGGTCTACCCCGGCAAGCTTTACTACATGGTCTATGTGATCAATCAGCACAGAAATAGGTGGGTTAAGCGTACTTGCTTCCTGAGGGAATTGACGGTATAAAGCAGCGCGTAGGGCTGGTCCTTTTATTCCTTTTTCCTCTAGGGCCTTGATGTCATTTTGGTGCCTGCTCATGAATGCTTGCACGCGTTGGTTGTAGCTGCTGTCCAGAAATTCTGAAAAGAAATTGAGGTGAATGACCCCTCCGTTCTTGCCAACGGCTTTGATTTGCTCATCATCAAGGTTTCTGGAGTGTTTACATAAAGCAGCCGCGCAACTGTGAGACACCAGAACCGGCTTGGTGGTGGTGGCCATGACATCCCAAAAGGTTTGCTCCCCCACATGTGAAAGGTCTACCAGCATACCTAAGTTGTTCATGCGACGCACCACCTGCTTCCCAAACTCATTCAAACCTTTCTTACCATTGTAGCCTTCGCCACGAGTTTCATCAGCAGCCGAAGAAGCCCAAGCGGTGCTGTTGTTCCAGGTAAGGGTTAAGTAACGAACACCTCGGTTGTAGAGGTGATCCAGGTTGTCTAGTTTATCTTCTATCATGTGACCACCCTCTACCCCGGTCATAGAAGCTATTCTGCCTACTTTCACCGCCTCGTGCATTTGGGCTGGAGAATAGACCATTTGCAACTTGTCAGGATTCCGTCGCACCACTGCTTCCAAAGTATCTATCTGTTGGTTCGCAAAAGCGAATGCCCGGCCAGGTCCATAGGTTTCATCACAGAAAACAGCGAATACCTGTACATCAAGTCCGCCTTTTTTCATCCGTACCAGATCAGTATGCGCTTTTCCAGTCAGATCCTGCTCCACCGATAGTCCTTCCATAATTACCTGGGAAATGACATCATTATGTGTGTCTACCAACACTACTTTCTGATGCAAAGCTTGGTATGGGGTGTTGCAGGAAAATAGAAAACCTAAAGAGAGGACTGTAATGGAGAGAGAAGAAGCTTTCATGAAAAGACTTTGAGATGATGATGGTTGGTTCTCCTAGTTTAAACAAAAACCCTTAAAATGCCTAAAGCCCTCCCTAATCAGACATAATCAGGATGGGCTTTAAGTGCAATAAAATCAAGATGATGGTTCTATGCCCTTTTTTAAAAAAATGGCCTAAAACAGATGGATCTACTATAACTATGAAAAATTCTCCAGGTATTTTTGTCCTGAACCTGTATTAAGTAATAGGACATGTTCCTGAGGCTGAATCCAGCCTTGCTTTAGAAGCTGACGGGCAGCCATCCAGACAGCGGCTCCTTCAGGGGCCACAAACAAGCCTTCTTTCCGGCCCAACTCACTTATGCCTTCCAGCATTTCTTCTTCTGTAATGGATATGGCAGTGCCACCAGAGTTATTCAACACCTGCAGCATCAGGGGTTCGCCTAATGGACGCGGAACGGCGAGTCCGTTGGCGATGGTAGGACGTCCATTGTAATTCTGTGAGTTTTCCTGAAGGCCCAAGTACGTGTCTACCAAAGGCCGGCAATTTTGGGCTTGTACAGCCACCATACGGGGCAACTTCACGTCTTTGTCCAGCCAACCTAAAGAAATCATCTCCTGAAATGCTTTCCAGATTCCAATGAGTCCGGTGCCTCCGCCGGCCGGGTACAGGATCACGTCAGGTAGGGTCCAGTTCAACTGTTCGGCAATCTCGTAGCCCATCGTTTTCTTGCCTTCTATCCGGTAAGGTTCTTTTAGGGTAGAAACATCTAATAGTTCCCCGTGCTGGTTCAGGCGTCTAACTTCGGCAGCGCAGTCATTGATGAGCCCGTCCAGTAAATGTACCTCTGCTCCATACCAGTAGCATTCGTCTCTGAAAGCCTTTGGTGTATGACGAGGCATTACTACTACGGCAGGTAAGTTAGCTTTGGCACAGTAAGCCGCCATGGCCACCCCCGCATTACCGGCGGTGGGAACGATGCAGCCTTCTGAACCTAGTTCCAACGCTTTGGAGATGGCCATGCTCAGACCACGAGCCTTGAAAGACCCCGTAGGGTTTTTTCCTTCATCTTTGAGCACCAGATTATCAAACCCATAGGCATTGGCCAGGTTCTTGAGCTTTAGTATGGGAGTAAATCCTTCGCCTAACGAGACTTTGTACGCTTCATCCAGAACTGGTAAAAGTTCTTGATAGCGCCACATAGTACCTTCTCGGCCACTTAGAGCCTTTTTTGAGAAGGTTTCTGTTGTGTCATATTGTGCCAGTAGAGGCATTCCACAGCAAGCAGAAACACGCTGCAGAACTTCATGAGGGTATTCCCGATCGCATTTTGAGCAAACGAGGCGGGAGATTCTACTGAGGCTGGTAGCTATTTGAGCAGGCATAGGCTTATGTTAGTTAGCAATGCAAGTAGTATAACTACCATGACCAAGACAAATAGCAATTAGTTATAGTCTATTCCATTTAGGAATACTGACGTCTCATAAACTGGATAAAGTTTTTATAAGGGGCATTGTTCTCAGTGCCTTTTCGTTGGATGAAGTTGAAGGTCCTGGAGACTTCCAGATCATGTATCTTGACTTCCATCAGTTCACCTGAGGCTAACTCTTTTACCACCGCCTGCCTTGGTAGAAAAGCCAGACAGGTATCTACCCGCACAAAATTTTTCAGGGCCTCAGTGCCTCCTAACCTTACGCGCACCTGTAATTGCGAGAGCTTCACTCCTCTCTGCCCCAGCGCCTCTTCCAACACCGCCAACGTACCTGACCCCGCTTCCCTGATCGCCAACGGAATCTGATAGAGATCCTTCAACTCCAGGTCATGCTTGATCAGCGGATTACGCGGAGAGCAAACTGCAATCACTTCATCAGTCAGGAAAGGCGTGTACGTCACCTGGCTTACTTTATTAATTCCCTCAATGATGCCCAGGTCAATGTCGTGGTCCAGCAAGGCTTTTAGGATATTTTCGCTGTTTCGGTTACGGAGGCTGAGTTTCACCTGTGGGAACTGCGTGAGGTACGCTGAAAGCACCGGCGGAAGGATGTAGAGCGATATGGTGGTGCTAGCACCTAAAATAAGGGAAATTTGCGGTTGAAAATTCTGGCTCAGCAAAGGAAGCTCCTGGTGCAAGTCATTCTGAATATGCTGCACTGCTTCTAATTTCTGAAAAAGCAACTGGCCAGCCGGCGTGAGGCTAATAGTGTTCCCATGTCGCTCAAACAGCCCTGTTTTATAGTAATCCTCCAGCGCCTTAATCTGCTTGCTGATTGCAGACTGACTTATATAAAGAATTTGGCTGGCCTTGGTGAAACTTAGCTGCCTGGCCACTTCTAAAAAGACTACATGTTTATGAGAAATCACAAATCAAGGCTGGTTTAAATATTGTTGCCCCAAAAGATATTACAAGCGCTCCAGGGTTTGACGGGTAAGCTCACTTTCCTGCTGGTTTCCGGTATTTACCGTAGAAGCTGGTTCGAACAAAATTATGCTTACCTCCTCTGGTGCTACCGGACGGTGCTCCACTCCGCGGGGCACTATCAAAAACTCACCCTCATGCAGTTCAACGTTCTTGTCTCTGAACTCCATGATGAACTGTCCCTTTACCACCAGAAATAATTCATCTTCATGATCATGATGATGCCAGACAAATTCACCTTTCAATTTAGCCACCTTCACATGCTGCCCATTTAATTCTCCCACTATTCTGGGGTTCCAGTGATCTGAAAACAGAGATAGTTTCTCTTCCAGGTTTACTTTCTGCATACGTGTTTTATTTTTATGAATTGGACTTAATGGGACCACTTCTACTTTCAGGAAGCAAGAAAGGATTTATGGGTCCAAAAACAAAAAAGCCTCTCTTGTAAGGAGGGGCTTTTCTGAATTATCATGAGTAATTTTAATTCATAGGCATTTTTTGAAATTTAGGTTGAAATTAAGCTGGGCTTCCAGAGATTGAATCCTCACCTCTAACTTTACGTTTGTTTTTCAACTTGTCTGCCATAAGGTATACATCACCGTACTCATCTGAGAATTTCTTCGCATCATGTAATACGGTGTCAAGGTGGGCGTGGCTCTTATCTTCTTCCTTAGAAATAATTCTGTCCCAGAAGATACAGAGGATGGAGAGTAGACAGCCAATTGCTAGGTAAGCTAATACCCGCAGGGCGGCTGTGTCGCTGTCATTGGAAGTGAACGCTATTACAAAGGTTCCAGCGAAGAATCCAACGGCAATGAGGGTAGATAACTGGTCTTTTTTCATTTTTCCTGTTTTTTAATTCCCTATTGCACTACAATGAAATCACATCATTTTTCAATAATGCTTAGCTAAATATACGATTATACTTTTACGAATGTTCTATTTTATTCTTGTTTTGGTACAACAAAATTTAGCAATTCAAAATACATCTGCTTTTAAGTTGAACATTTTTGATTTTAGTGGCTTATCTATCTTTTCCTACATTGGTAGAGTAAACCTTTCTTTACACAATGTTTAAGAAAGGTTTACTCTAGCTATTAACTCCCTAACTTGCAAAGTTGACCTAGCCTGATACCTCTGAAATAATTTAAACAGGAATACATAAAAATTGCCATTTTCGTAGCTACATAACACAAACCCATCAAGAGGTATATGAACATTAGTCAACGTTACCAGCTTTCTCTCGCCTTACTCACCGATATGTACCAGCTGACCATGGCCCAAGGCTATTGGAAAAAAGGAATGGCGGAGCAGGAAGCGGTTTTCCATTTATATTTTAGAAACAATCCCTTTAAAGGCGGATATACCATAAGCGCAGGTTTAGCAGATGCCATTGACTTACTGCAAAGTTTCAGGTTTACCCAGGAAGACCTTTCTTATCTGAAAAGTCTGACCGGAAGCCAAGGTCAACCTTTGTTTGAGGAAGGCTTCTTGGAGCACCTTCGTTCTCTTGAGTTCAGCTGTGACGTAGATGCCATTCCTGAGGGTACTGTGGTGTTTCCAAATGAACCTTTGCTTAGAATCAAAGGGCCTATTCTACAGTGTCAATTGCTGGAAACCCCTTTGCTCACCATCCTGAACTTCCAAACGCTCATTGCCACCAAAGCAGCCCGTATAGTAGATGCGGCCCAGGGCGACGCAGTGATAGAATTTGGAATGCGCCGGGCGCAGGGACCTGATGGGGCATTGTCAGCGGCTCGGGCTTCCTTCATAGGCGGAGTTGGGGCTACTTCCAACATGCTGGCGGGCCAAATCTTCAATATTCCGGTGAGGGGCACGCATGCCCATAGCTGGATCATGTCTTTTGAGGAAGAGCAGGAAGCTTTTTCGGCTTACGCCGATGTCTTTCCCCATGATTCCGTTTTCCTGGTAGACACCTACCACACGCTTGACGGCATCAAAAATGCCATTGAAGTTGCCAAAACCATGCGGGAGAAAGGCAGCGAGTTGAGGGGGATCCGGTTAGATTCGGGGGACTTAGCTTACCTGAGCATTGAGGGGCGGAAAATGCTAGACGAGGCTGGTTTTCCAAAGGTATCTATTCTGGCAAGCAACGACTTAGATGAGCACCTGATTCAAAGCTTAAAGCTGCAGGGGGCAAAGATTGACGCCTGGGGAATTGGTACCAAAATGGTGACTGCTTTTGACCAACCAGCCTTGGGAGGAGTATATAAACTGGCGGCGCTACGGCAAGCCGATGGTGAATGGGAATACAAGCTGAAGCTATCTGAGCAGCTTGTTAAAATCTCAACCCCTGGAATTCTGCAGGTGCGGCGGTTTTCTCATGACAATGCACTGGTAGGCGACATGATTTATTCTGAACTTCTGGATGTGAGCCCCTCTGTCACCATGGTACACCCCAATGACCCTACCCAGCGCAAAAGCTATGCTAAAGAGTGCACCTATGAGGACTTACTGGTGCCTGTTTTCAGAGATGGAAATCAAGTCTACTCTTCCCCAGACTTACCCGCAATACAAGCCCGTACCAAACAGCAACTCAACCTCCTGCACGGAACTTACCGTAGGTTTCTGAACCCACACACCTTCAAGGTAGGGTTAGAAGAACAGTTGCACGAGCGTAAAATGAAACTGATTATTCAACTAAGAAGTGAAGAGCAGAACAAGCAAATAGCTTAAAATAGATTGGTGCCTGTTTTTAGAAAACAGGCACCAATCTATTTTAAGCCTACCCTAGAATACTCTGGCTGTGGATGAACTGCCCTCCTTTGTCCAGAAGGTCCCTCTTGGCTTTTTCAAACCCCTCTTGGCTGATAGCTCTTGTGGCGTCCTCTATAAAGTAGGTAGAGAATCCTTCCTGAATAGCATCTAACGCTGTGAAGTAAACACAAAAGTCGGCGGCTAATCCAACCAGGTAGACATCAGTTACTCCTTTCCCCCTCAGGTATTCTGCCAGAGCGGTAGACTTTAGGTGTCCGTTGTCAAAAAAGCCGCTATAAGAGTCGATTTCGGTGCTGGTGCCTTTCCGGAAGATAACTTCTACCCTCGTCATGTCTAAGGCGGGAGAAAACTCAGCTCCATAGGTACTCTGTACGCAATGGTCAGGCCACAGCACTTGCTCCAACCCTTGCAGTTGCGTCACGTCAAACACATTTTTTCCTTCGTGCTGAGAGGCGAAGCTTTTATGTAGTCGCGGGTGCCAATCCTGGGTGGCTATTACCAGATCAAAATGGGATTGCAATTCATTGACAATTGATATAATGGCACTTCCTTCCGGCACCGCCAGAGCCCCGCCCGGTATAAAATCATTTTGTATATCTATCAGCAACAGTGCTTTCATAGTTGAAAAGAGGAAAATAGATGAAGTAAGTAAAGAGATATATTCTCCGAAATACTTTAAACGTATTGAAAAAGGTACAGACGCGTTTACTTCCGCTGGCTTGTCTTGCCATCTACCAAATCTCTCAGGTGCGGCAATAAGAGATACAGGTCCTCTCCCGGACAAGCAGTAGAAGCATTGTCTTTGTGCCCCCAAATCTGAGTTCCAGAAATTTTCCAGCGTTTGGCAATGGCCAGGGTTAGCTTCTCCAGACTCTGCCGCTGTTCCGGGCTTACCTTCTCATTCTCGAAATTTCCCTCCAATACAATCAAGGCATGGCCAGTTGGATCATAGGAGGTATTAGAATCGCCTACATACTGTAGCGGCCGGCCCTCACCCACGTTTCCGTTCACATCAATGTAAAAATGGTACGGAATATCTGCCCATGGTTCTTTGATACGTCCACCTGACAAAGGGCTACGCTCCATTGAGAATTTCTGAAGGGTTTGCAACTTCGCTTTTAAGGAGCGTTCTGGGTTCTGTTTTGTAGCAGTGTGGTGAATGGTAATCTTTTGGGGTACATGCGTTTTCATAGGCAACACCGAGGCCACGGCACCCCACTCAGCTCTTTTCAGGATAGGAATTCCTTTGGGTAAGGATACCATTTGGGCAGAACGGCAGGAGGCTGCAATGAATAGAATCAGAGATACCTGACCTACTACATTCGTGAGGGTAGAAAGGCGCATTCTTATGAGGTTGGTGAAGGAATTCTTTTCATTTAGTAGTAAGTAATTGCTTAAAGGACAGTTTTATAAGAAGGCTCCTAAAATAGTTCAACCTTCCCGTACTTGTCCTGCTCCTCTAACAATCCACTTATAACTTGTGAGTTCCTCCAAACCCATTGGGCCTCTGGCATGAAGTTTTTGCGTACTGATTCCTATTTCGGCCCCTAACCCAAATTGGGCACCGTCTGTGAATGCCGTGGAAGCGTTCGCATATACCGCTGCTGCGTCTACCGTGTTCAGAAAGGTTTCTAGTACATGTGGATCTTCCGCTAAGATTGCCTCACTGTGTTTGGAGCTGTAGCGGGCAATATGATCTAAAGCCGAGGAGAGATATGGAACCGTCTTGATCGCCATTTTTAAAGCCAAAAACTCTGTCCCGAAATGTTCTTCAGTGGCTGGATGCAGTAACGCTGTAGGATACGAGGTTTGCAGGACCGCAAATGCAGGACCATCGGCAAAGATTTCCACGTTTGCCGTAGCCAAAGCCTCTACAAGAGCAGGTAAATCATCTAAACGGTTTTGGTGTAGAAGAAGGCAATCCAGGGCATTGCAGACACTTACGCGTCTGGTTTTAGCATTGTAGATGACTTGCCTGCCTTTCTCCAGGTCCGCAGATTCATCAAAGTAGGTGTGAACGATGCCCGCCCCTGTTTCAATGACGGGCACTTTCGCATTCTGCCGAACATAGTTAATTAGTGCCTGGCTTCCCCTTGGAATAAGCACATCTACGTACCCAATGGCTTGCAACAGAGCTTCGGTAGCTTGGCGTTCTGGCGGCAACAAAGTAACAAGGTGTGGGTTCAGCCCGTGCCGTTCTAAAACAACATGTATAATGGAAATTATAGCCAGATTAGAATTGTGGGCATCACTGCCGCCTTTCATAAGACAGGCATTTCCGGTTTTAAGGCAAAGTGAAAATACGTCAAAAGTAACATTAGGGCGTGCCTCATAGATGACTCCAATTACTCCCAAAGGCACCCGCACTTTAGAAAGGGAAAGCCCATTGGGTAGTTCCTTCTGCAGCAGGACCTCACCCAAAGGTGAAGTTAAATTAGCAACATTCTGAAGGTCTTTGGCAATGCCTTGCAACCTGGCTTCAGTCAATTTTAACCGGTCATATTTTGGGTCTTCTGAGTCCATCAGGTCCAGGTCCTTCTGGTTTTCTGCAAGAATATCATCTGCTTTTTCCAGCGCTAACGCCGCTACATCGCGTAGCACCTCGTTTACCTTTTCCGGCTTCAACAAGCCCAGGGAACGGCTGGCCTCCTGCGTATATTTAAAAAAATCTTCGTACTGCATGTGGTGGGAAAACCTAGTATTTATAAATGGATGCCTGCGGTTTAAGAGCTTATTTCAGAAAACAAAGCTTAAACCTTAGGCAATCTCCTGGTTGAGGAAAAGGTAATCGTAATGCACAAGTGGTTTTTGTTTTTGCTGCCCTAATCGTTCAATGGCTTTTTCTGAGCCATATTCAGCAATCCCGAAGCCCACTACATGATTCTGCTCATCTACCAGTTTCAAAATGTCTCCTTTCTGAAAAGCGCCCTGAATCTGCACTATCCCTACCGGCAATAGACTTACCGCTTTAAGATTGTTGTTGAGCGCGACCTTTGCTCCCTGGTTTATTTGCACCACTCCTTTGGCAAAGGTGCCTGAATGAGCAATCCACTTCTTTTTGCCTGAGGCTGTTTTGTCAGGTAAAAAGCGGGTATGTTCCAGATTACCCTTGAGGAGATTCAGCAGCACATTTTGGGTTTTGCCGTTTGCTATGTGAACCGCAATACCTAGTTGCGCTACTTTGCTGGCCATCTGGCATTTGGTAATCATGCCCCCACGGCCAAACTGGGACCGCTGCGTTGATACAAAAGAAGAGAAACCAGTGGTGGAGGCATTTATTTCCTTGATGATCTGGCTATTAGGATCTTTAGGGTCTCCGTAGTAGATGCCGTTCACGTTACTCAAAATCAACAACGCATCTGCGTCTAACATGGAGGCGATAAGCCCAGCCAGTTCATCATTGTCGGTGAACATGAGCTCTGTGACCGAGATGACGTCATTTTCATTGACAATGGGAATGACGTTGTTCTGGAGCAGCACCCCAAAACAGTTCTTCATGTTAAGGTAATGGCCCCGGTCTCTGAAATCTTCTTTGGTGACCAGCACCTGAGCACAAACTAATTGGTGCAGACCGAAAAGGTGGGCATAGGTATTGATCAGTTTTACCTGTCCTACTGAAGCTAATAACTGCCTAGAACTGATAGCATCTGTTTTGTCAGGGATTTGTATAAGGCTTCGGCCAGCTGCCACCGCTCCTGAAGAGACGACAATGACTTCTTTCCCTGCTTTTTTCAGTTCAGAGATTTGCTCTACTAAATGCTGAATACGAGCCTCATCAGGAAGCCCATTTTCCTGGGTGAGCACGTTAGAGCCAATCTTGATAATGATTCTTTTATAGGCAAATGACATAAACTCCTTCTTTTGAGAAGTAGTAAATTAAAAGGTTTTTAACCATTTACCTTAAATTTTTCTAACAATTCATTAAAATCATTAGAATTACTTAAACAGAATGGACGTCAAAATTAGAAGTATGCCACTTTAACTAATCTATATGAACAGGTCTTTACCTAGTTTAGAACGAGCGTGGATTAAGAGTTTTAGCTTAAAAAAACCTTACTTGTTTTTAAAACCCTGAATGAAGTTACGGGTGAAGTCAGAAAGTACCAGGGTACCACTTATGGCGGCGCGGTCTACCAAAAGTTTATCCCAGTTTTCAGTGCCTTGCCAGAAAATCTGCTTTAAAGCAGTGAGTGCCTCGGGGCTATAACCCGCCAGCTTAAGGGCGAATGCCTGCACAGCTACGTCCATTGTTTCAGCTGTTTCATAGACTTCAGCGTACAACCCTTTCTCTTTCGCCCAGGCGGCAGATCTAAACTCCGTCGCATCCAACGCCAACTGTGAGAAAGCTGACAATCCGATCTTGCGCTCCACAGCTGGTCCTACCACGAAAGGACCAATTCCTACAGCGATTTCACTTAGTTTGATGGCTGCATGTTGAGTGGCAAAACAGTAGTCTGTTGCAGCCGCTACGCCTACTCCACCGCCAATGGCTTTCCCCTGCACTCTTCCAATGATAATTTTAGGCGATGTACGGCATGCATTGATCACTTTGGCGAAACCCGAGAAGAACTCCAGCCCCTGTTCTTTGTTTTGTATGGCAACCAGTTCATCAAATGACGCCCCGGCACAGAAAGTCCGTTCCCCCTCACTTTTCAGCACAATCACCTTCACCTCCTCCTCCTGCCCAGCTTGTGTGATTGTTTGAGCTAACTGGTTTAACAATTTTCCAGGTAGAGAGTTATGAGAAGGATGAAAAAACGTGATTACTCCTACTCCAGCTTCATCAATGGCCAGGTTTACGTTGCCTGTTTCTGTCATGCTAGGTTGATGTTTGAGAATTAATATATAGGGATTGACTTTTTAGTAGCTAAATGGGAGCTCCAATTTGATAAATTGAAGAAGGTAAATGAGTTTCCCTTTCAGGGCTATTTTCAACAAAACAGTCCTGAAAGTGATGCTTAAAATTCTATTCAATTCTGGTCCAGCTTTTTCACCATGGTCATGATGGTAGCTATGGCTACGGTTTCACCGGTTTCATCAGTTACATCTACGAGCCATTTTACAATGCCTTTTGCTACATTTTCCTCGCTGCGTTTCTCCTGGGCTACTTTTTCTTTCACTGTAAGTTTTACGCCAATGGTCATACCCGGGTATACTGGTTTGGTAAAACGGCAGTTTTCCAGGCCGTAGTTTAGAAGCACGGGTCCTTTTTTAGGGTCCACGAACATACCGGCAGCTTTGGAGAGAATGTAGTAGCCGTGAGCCACCCGTCCGGTGAACAGGGTTCCTTCCAAGGAAGTGGCATCTACGTGGGCGTAGAAATGGTCACCAGATACGTTTGCGAAGTTGGTGATATCTGCTTCTGTGACCGTATGGCGGTGAGTCACCCAAGTTTCGGAGATTTCCAGTTCCTCGAAGTGTTTTCGGAAAGGATGTACATCTAGTTCGATCTGTTTTGCGCCTTGCTGGTACACGCCTGTTATGGCAGTGATCATGCTAGGTGAGCCTTGAATGGCGGTGCGCTGCATGAAATGCTTCACGCCTCTTATACCGCCCATTTCTTCGCCGCCGCCTGCCCTGCCCGGACCGCCGTGGGTGAGCATAGGCATGGGCGACCCGTGACCGGTGCTTTCCCGGGCGCAAGAGTTATCCAGCACCAAAATACGGCCGTGGTGGGTGGCTGCGCCTATGGCAAATTCCTGCGCAATACCTTTGTCAGCTGTAGCAATGGAAGACACCAGCGATCCTTTACCTAGTTTAGTAAGCTCAATGGCTTCCTCCAGGTGCTTGTAAGGCATCAAGGTAGCTACCGGACCAAATGCTTCCACCTCGTGGGTATCGGTTAACCTAAAAGGATCTGGGTTCAGCATCACGATGGGGGAAATGAACGCGCCTTTTTCCTGGTCGGCACCAATCAGGTTTACCTTGTCAAGATCACCATAGATGATGGGCGTCTGTTTGGCCAACTCTTTCACCTGCTCTCTAAGCTTCTTCAACTGCTCGCGTCCTACCAAAGCGCCCATTCTGACACCCTCCGCCTGCGGATCTCCAATGGCTGTTTTGGCCAGTTCCCTGCCTAAGGCAATCTGCACATCCTCCACTAGTTTCTCTGGCACAATGGCGCGCCGAATGGCGGTACATTTCTGTCCGGCTTTAGCAGTGATTTCCTTGCGGATTTCCTTGATGAATAAATCAAACTCGGGCGTACCCGGAACGGCATCTTCGCCCAACACGGAGCTGTTCAAAGAATCGGCTTCCATGGTAAACGGAATGGCTTCCTGTATAATGCGGGGGTGCGCCTTGAGCAACCGTCCGGTATGCGCCGAACCGGTAAACGTTACCACATCCTGGTAGGTGAGGTAGTCCAGAATGCCTTCGCCGGTACCGGTGACCAATTGCAAAGCACCTTCGGGAAGTAGCTTTGAGTTGATGATCTCGCGTACAACGGCCTCGGTGAGGAAGGCGGTGATAGGCGCCGGCTTAACAATGGCCGGCATACCGGCCAATAAATTCACCGCAATTTTCTCCAGCATGCCCCACACCGGGAAGTTGTACGCGTTGATGTGCACTGCCACTCCTTCCTTAGGTACTAAGATGTGGTGACCAATAAAGGTGCCTCCCTTTGACAAGCCGATGGGCTCATCTTCCACGTAATACGGTTTATCTGGAAACTGCCGGCGCAAGGAGGCATAGGCAAACAGATTCCCGATACCGCCTTCAATATCCACCCAGCTGTCGGCGCGGGTGGCTCCGGTTCTATAACTGAGTTTGTAGAAGTCTTCTTTCCTTTCCGTCAGGTGCAGCGCCAGGGCTTTGAGCATGCGGCCCCGTTCCTGGAACGTCATTTTCCGAAGGGCTTTGTTTCCCTTGGCCCGGCCATACTCCAGCATGGCCTGAAAGTCTAGTCCGCCACTGAAAGAGGTATAAATGTGCTCACCGGTGACGGCATCCAAAATCTCGCTTTCTTTTCCAGAACCGGGCGTCCACTGCCCCATGGTGTAATTCTGCAATACTGCGGTCATATCTGTAGTTGTTAGTTGCTGGTTGTTAGTTTATAGAAAGGGGAGTGAAAGGTACTGGACTGATTTTGAAGTGTTTTCTTTAAAATACCCTTAAAATCAAGTACTACAAGCTTCTTCCAGGTATCTACTCCCCTTTTCGTTCACTCCAGGTCTGGTACGCTGCTTCCTGCTTCTTCCGGTTAGCAGGAACTTCACGCAAGGGCTCACAGGGCTTCAAGGTAGCGTAGCAATCGGCTGGGAGTTGCATGTAGATCTGGGTTCCTTCGGTTTTCCATTGGACCATCTTGTCACTAACCTGCTTTACAATCTTGTGCGGATTGCCTACGACCACGCTGCGGGGCGGAATCTTTTCATCTGCTTTCACAAAACAGAGCGCGCCCACAATGCTTTCATCGCCAACTTCTACCCTGTCCATAATGACGGCGTTCATGCCTACCATCACGTTCCGGCCAATGGTAGCCCCATGGACGATGGCCCCGTGCCCAATATGTGCCATTTCCTTCAGCAGCACGGTGGTGCCGGGAAACATGTGAATGGTGCAGTTTTCCTGCACATTGCAGTTGTCTTCAATGATAATCTCGCCCCAATCACCTCTAATGGCGGCTCCCGGACCCACATATACGTTCCGTCCGATGATCACATTTCCTGTAACCGTTGCCTGTGGGTGCACGAACGCACTCTCATGCACTACCGGCACGTACCCGTTAAATTCGTAGATCATACCCGTTCAATAATGGCGGCATACCCCTGCCCCACGCCCACGCACATGGTGACCAACGCATAGCGCTTTTGCTGGCGGTGAAGTTCCAACGCCGCGGCGTTCAGGATTCTGGCGCCGCTCATGCCTAGCGGGTGGCCTAAGGCAATTGCACCCCCGTTCGGGTTGATGCGGGAGTCCTTATCCTCTACACCTAAGCCGCGCATGCAAGCCAACACCTGTGATGCGAAAGCTTCGTTCATCTCAATCAGGTCTATGTCGTTCATGGTGAGCCCGGCTCGTTTTAAGGCCATTTGTGTGGCAGGCACCGGACCGAAGCCCATGTACTTTGGCTCCACCCCGGCCGCTCCCATGGAAACAAAGCGGGCTTTGGGCGTGAGGTTATGTTGCTTTAACCCCTCCTCAGAGGCGAATAAAAGCGCCGTTGCCCCATCGTTGAGCCCTGAGGCATTACCTGCAGTTACGGTACCTTCTTTATGGAAAGCTGGTTTCAATTTAGCTAGGACCTCCAGCGTAGTGGAAGGTTTGATGAATTCATCCTGAGAGAAGGCCTTGGGCTCGCCCTTTTTCTGTGGGATGCTCACCGGAACAATTTCCTCAGCCAGAATACCAGCTTCCTGCGCTTTGGTGGCCTTTTGCTGAGACCACAACGCAAATGCATCCTGGTCTTCGCGGGTGATTCCTTCCCGGCGGGCAAGGTTCTCAGCGGTTTCGCCCATGCCATCGGTCCCGAAAACTTCGTGGATTTTAGGGTTCACAAAGCGCCACCCGAAGCTGGAGTCAAACATCTGCGCATCGCGCCCAAAAGGTGTGCTGGTTTTAGAGATCACCCACGGTCCACGCGTCATGTTTTCCAGGCCACCCGCCACGAACAGGTCACCGTCGCCGCACTGGATGGCCCGTGCCGCCGCTACAGAAGCAGACAAACCTGAGGCGCACAAGCGGTTCACCGTTTCACCAGGTACGGCAAATGGCAGTCCCGCTAGCAGCAAGGACATACGGGCTACGTTTCTATTGTCTTCGCCGGCCTGGTTTGCGCAACCAATGATCACATCGGCAATGGCCGCTGGGTCAACCGAGGGGTTCCGCTGCATCAGTTCCCGTATCACCAAGGCACCTAAATCATCAGGACGGACGGTGGCCAAAGACCCGCCAAAGTTCCCGATGGGAGTTCGGATGCCGTCTACAAGGTATGCTTGCTTCATTTGTTCTATACTATTGTCTTTTGTTTACCCCTCGTTTTCAGAAAATAGGCGGAAAACAGAAAAAGGATTACGTCTAAAATAACTTGTTTACCCGCACCATCTTCCGGAGCAGCGGGCTGGCCCGGTACCTGTCTTCGTGGTATTCTTTGTACAGCGTGTCTAACGTTTCCAGCACCTTTTCTTGTCCCAGTTCATCGGCCCAGGCCAGCAGTCCTTGTGGGTAGTTCACACCTTTGGTCATGGCCAGTTCCAGGTCTTCTTTGGAAGCCACGTTCAAGGCCAGCGCATCTACTGCTTCGTTGATCAACATAACCAGAATACGATTCAGGATAACGTTGCCTAGCTCTTCGTCTTTGGTTGGTTCCGGCGGAACAACTCCTTCCCGGTAATCATAAAAGCCCCTTCCGGTTTTCCGGCCAAAGTATCCAGCCTCAAACAGGCGCTTTTGGGTGAAGGAGGGCTTATACCGAGGGTCATAGAAAAAGGACTGAAACACAGATTCGGTTACGCGGTAATTCACATCATGCCCGATGAAGTCCATCAGGGTGAATGGCCCCATTTTGAAGCCGCCCAGTTCGGTCATTGCCCAGTCAATGGTAGGTACATCCGCTATGCCTTCTTCCAACAGGCGGATGGCTTCGCCGTAGAATGGGCGGGCCACACGGTTCACAATAAAGCCAGGTGTGTCTTTGGCGATGACGGGCATTTTACCCCAGGAATGAACCAATCTTTTTATTTCCTCGGCTAGTCCGTCACGGGTCTGCACCGCGGGGATAATCTCCACGAGCGGCATCAAAGGGGCCGGGTTGAAGAAGTGAATCCCGATGAAACGCTCGGGCTTTTCGCACGCCGAGGCAATGGAAGCAATTGATAAAGAAGAAGTATTGCTGGCCAGGATACACTCCTCTCCTACAATCATTTCCACTTCTCTGAACAAGTTCTGCTTTACCTCCAGATCTTCTACCACCGCCTCCAGCACGAGGTCACAATTCCCGAAATCCTGATGCGCCTCGGTGAAGTTCAGGCGGTCCAGGATTTCAGAGGCTTCATTTTCAGAAATCTTTCCTTTGGCAGACAGTTTGCGCAACGAGTCTTTGATTTGAGTAGAGGCGCGCGCCAGTGCTTGGGTATTTTTATCTAATACATGCACCTTGTGGCCCGCCGTGGCGATCACCTGTGCAATGCCTGAGCCCATGGCCCCACTCCCGATGATGCCTACAATCATTGCCCTTTAAAGTTAGGTTTGCGTTTCTGAATGAAGGCTTCCACTCCTTCTTTGAAGTCCTGCGTCTGCCCGGCTTTCTGCTGGTACACGGCTTCCTGCTGCAGTTGCTCTTCTAAAGTATGTTGGTATGTTTCGTTTAGAAGTTGTTTGGTGTAGGCTAAGCCTTTGGTTGGCATCTGGGCTAGTTTCTGCGCCAGTTCGCGCACTTCTGTTTCAAAGGTGTTTTCTGAAAAAGCCTTGTAAATCATGCCCATCTGCACGGCTTCCAGCGCCGTCACTTTGTTACCTGTCATCATCAACGCCGAGGCCCGCTGAAACCCAATTAGACGCGGCAGGAAAAACGTACCGGCGCTGTCTGGAATCAACCCAATTTTGCTAAAAGCCTGAATAAACGAAGCGGTTTCTTTTGCCACCACAATGTCGCAGGCCAATGCCAGGTTTGCCCCTGCTCCGGCAGCTACGCCATTCACAGCAGCTATGACGGGTTTGTTCAGCTGGCGCAACAGCAGGATGATGGGGTTATAATGCTGCACTACAATCTCAGAGATTTCCATGGCCTCAGGACCAGTAGCCTCGGCTAAATCTTGCCCACCGCAGAAAGCTTTTCCTTCGCCAGTTAACAGGACTGCCCGCACCGCTTCGTCTTCGGCGCAAGCCTGAAGGTGGCCTTGCAAAGCCAACGCCATTTCGCGGTTGAAGCTGTTGAAGACGTTAGGCCGGTTGAGGGTGAGCGTGGCTACGCCGTTTTCAAGGGAGTATTTGATGTAGTCAGATGGAGTCATAGGTTTATTTGAGGCACTTGAAATAGTCAAACGGCTCCAGGCAGTCGTGGCACTGGTACAACGACTTGCAGGAGGTAGAGCCGAACTGACTGATCAGTTTCGTGTTTTCGGATTTACAAAGGGGACACCGCACTACCGTGTCTCGCCCGAACAAAGCATGAATGTCTCCATTGGGTTCTACGGGCGGAGCGATGCCGTATTCTTCCAGCTTTAGTTTTCCTTCCTCTGACAACCAATCGGTGGTCCAGGCGGGGCTTAACTGGAGGTCTACCGCTACATCTTTAAAACCTTCAGAGAGGAGCTTCAGCTTGACATCAGCGGCAATGGTGTTCATGGCAGGACAACCCGAATACGTGGGGGTGATAGTTACCTGCACCCGTCCGCCTTCCTGCACCTGCACCTTGCGCAGCACGCCCAAGTCCAGGATGCTCAACACCGGTATTTCCGGGTCAGAAACCTCTTCTAACAGGTGCCATATTTTCTCTTCTGTGGTCACTTCTTTAGTACAGAATAAGATTCAGGTTAAGCTTTAATGATGGTTATCTGTTCTGCTTTATGCTTGGTTTCAAAAAAGTAAGCATAAAACATTTATTGCATTTACCACTCTAATCCAGGGTGAGCCCGTTGCAGGTACTGGAGTTCGGCAAGAATGTAGCCCAATTGCTCCGTATGTCGGCCAGTCTTTCCACCTTTATGCATGAACACGTTTTGCGGAACTTCCAGGGTAGCTTCTGCGAATACTTTTTTAACATGGGCTTCCCAGTTTTGGAGCAAAGGCGCATACTCAGGAATGTACCCAGCCTGGGCCAGTTGCTTTTCAGTTTCGGTCATCATGAACAGCTCACCGGAATACATCCAAAGGTTGTTGATGGCTTTCTTGATGCGACGTTTACTTTCCTCTGTACCATCGCCTAAACGGATGACCCACTCAGAACTCCATTTCAGGTGGTAGCTGGCTTCCTTGAACGACTTAGTAGCGATGGCAGCCAGCCGCTGTTCAGGGCTTTGTTGCAACTGCTGCAGTAACTGGAAGTGGAAGCCGTCAAACAGGAACTGCCGAAGGATGGTGTCTGCGAAGTCTCCGTTAGGTTGTTCTACCAGCAGTGGGTTCTTGTACTCCACCGCGTCCCGCAAATAGGCCAGATCATCTTCGGTGCGGCCCTGGCCTTCCAATTCAGCGGCATATTGGTAGAGGCTGCGGGTTTCGCCCAATAAATCCAGGGCAATATTCGCCATGGCTAAATCCTGCTCCAGAATGGGGCCGTGCCCGCACCATTCAGACAGCCGATGCCCCAGAATGAGGCTGGTATCTGCTAGTTGCAAGGTATAATCCAGCAACAATGCTTTTACTTCGGGAGAATGGTTCTGTGCTTCAGTGTTCTGTGTATGATGAAGGTCCATAGCGGTTACATGTTTTTGATTTCGGCGGGCACCTCATAGAATGTAGGGTGGCGGTACACTTTGTCGTTGGCCGGATCAAAGAAAGCGGCGGCATCATCTGGGTTGGAGGCGTGGATGTTTTTTGATTCTACTACCCAAATGCTCACCCCTTCCATGCGGCGGGTGTACACGTCACGCGCGTTCTGGATGGCCATCTCGGCATCAGCGGCGTGCAAACTCCCTACGTGTTTATGGTCAAGGCCTTGTTTGCTTCTGATGAAGACTTCCCACAAGGGCCATTCTTTCTGCTGACTCATTGAATGAATGTTTGATTGAGTGAATGAGTGATTAAGCTACTTTCTGGTCTGCTTCGCGTTGGGCTCTTTTCTGGGCATGGGCCAGTGCGGCTTCGCGCACCCAGGCTCCTTCTTCGTGTGCTTTCACGCGGTTAGCAATGCGGTCTTTGTTACAAGGGCCGTTTCCCTTCACCACGTTCCAGAACTCTTCCCAATCCACTTCACCATAGTCATAGCCGTTTTTGGCTTCGTTCCATTTCAGGTCCTTATCTGGTACGGTTAATCCAAGAAACTCGGCTTGCGGAACCATCATATCCACGAAACGCTGGCGCAGTTCATCATTCGTGAAACGCTTGATCTTCCAGCGCATAGACTGCTCTGTGTTAGGCGATTCTGAATCTTTGGGTCCGAACATCATGAGGGTTGGCCACCACCAGCGGTTGAAGGCTTCCTGTGCCATTTTTTTCTGCGCGGGGGCCCCGTTGCACAAGGTCATCATGATTTCGAATCCCTGGCGCTGGTGGAAACTTTCTTCCTTGCACACCCGCACCATGGCCCGGGCATACGGACCATAAGAAGTCCTGATCAAAGGCACCTGGTTCATGATGGCAGCTCCGTCTACCAACCAGCCAATGGCTCCAATATCGGCCCAGGAAAGGGTTGGATAGTTGAAGATGCTGGAGTATTTGGCTTTGCCCGAGTGCAGATCAGCGATCATCTGGTCGCGGGAAGTGCCCAAGGTTTCAGCTGCGCTGTACAGGTAAAGTCCGTGGCCTGCCTCATCCTGCACTTTGGAGAGCAGGATGGCTTTGCGCTTAAGCGAAGGAGCACGGGTGATCCAATTCCCCTCGGGCAGCATGCCTACTATTTCTGAGTGGGCGTGCTGGGAGATCTGGCGCACCAAGGTCTTGCGGTACTGCTCCGGCATCCAGTCTTTCGGTTCAATTCGGATTTCGTTCGCGATCTTCTCCTCAAAAACTTCTTCCAGTGATTTTTCTATGATCGTTTCCATACCTCTTAACAGTTGTACTGATACTAACGTTTCTTTTTGGCTTTACGGCCTGAGCTTCTCTTTTAGGCTTATTTTTAGAAAAGGTGGCCTAAACGGAGATTCATTTTGTAGTGGCAAACCTTTGTGTTTGACACTATCGGTTGCTCACGTAAAGGGCAACCAAAAGGGTTAGCCCCTTCTGTTTGACTTACATTTTACTATTGATCAAAATCCACTACTACTCGCTCTGTCAAAGGTCTGGCCTGACAGGTGAGAATGTAGCCAGCGGCTACTTCTTCAGGTTCAAGAGAATAGTTAACGTCCATTTCTACTTCTCCTTCTAAAACTTTGGCGCGACAGGTGCTGCAAACGCCCCCTTTGCAGGAATAAGGCACATCGGCTCCAGTTTCAGCAGCGGCATCCAGGATGGTGTTTCCATAGTAGGACATCTCCAGGTTCAGGTAATTTCCATCTAAGCGTACCTGCACTTTGCTTTTGCGGTCTTCTTCTCCGGCGGGGCGTTCTTTACGTTCAACGGACTTCTGCCCACCATCAGCAGAGGTAAACAACTCGAAGTGAATTTTCTCTTTTGGCACGCCCGCTTCTTCCAATGCTTCTTTCGCCCCGAAAATCATTTCTTCAGGACCACACAGGAAGCACTCATCTATTTCTTCAGCTTTGATGATCTTCTGCAGAAAGATTTGGGTTTTCTGCTTGTCAATGCGACCGAACAACAGGTCAGTATCTCCGTGTTCGCGGCTTAGGATATGGTAAAGGCTGAAGCGGTCCAAAAATTTGTTTTTTAGTGCTTCTATCTCCTCTTTAAACATAATAGAGTTGCGTCCGCGGTTTCCGTACAGCAGCAGGACCTGACTTTTAGGTTCAGAGAGCAAAACCGTTTTAATTATGGAGAGAATGGGCGTAATTCCGCTACCAGCCGCCACCATCACGTAACTTTTCTGTTGGTCAGGGTGCAAATCGGTGTAGAACTTGCCCATAGGGGGCATAACTTCTAGTTCTTCCCCAGGAAGCAAAGCCTCATTGGCCATAGAGGAGAACCGACCGCCTGGTACTTTCTTGACCGCTACTTTCCATTGGTTTTCCAAAGGACTGGAACAAATAGAATAAGAGCGTCGGAGTTCTTCCCCATTGTGGTGTCTTCTGAATGTCAGGTACTGCCCCTGGGTGTACCGGAACGTGTCTTTCAGTTCCTCAGGTACGTCTAAGGTAATGGTGACACAATCGTGGGTTTCACGGTGTACGTCTTTTATCCTGACCTTATGAAATCTGCTCATGTTTCTTTATTTCTGCAGCCCTTTAAATAGAATAGTGATAATAGTGTTTTCCAGCTCTTCGGTAGAAATGCCTCTTTCCGGTTTCCACCATAGTTCTACCCACCGTACCGCGGATAAAAGGGTAAATAGCGCTACCGAAGTATTGACCTCCTGCAACTCCCCCGCTGCAACTCCTTGCTCTATTAAATTTGCCAGCTTTCTTTCATATTGACTCCGCAAACTTTTGAATTCCTGCAAAGCCTCCTCCGACAAGAATTTCCAGTCGTTATTCGCCACTGAAACTTCAGGCCCTTTGGTCGTCATCAAATGAATGTGAAGCCTAACCAATGCCTTTAGCTTTTCAGTGAAAGAAAGCGGTGCATCTTCAATCTCCTGCAAGTGGGTTACATAAGCATCAGCTACGCCAAAGCAAATGGTTTTTAGAATTTCATCTTTAGAACTGATGTAATGGTACATGGTAGCGGCATCCATTTTCACCTGCTCCGCAAGATCTCTCATGGAGGTGCCCGCAAACCCTTTTTGTTTGAAAAGCTTTGCAGCTTCCACTACAATACCCTCCCGACGAATTTCTTTTTTCTTTTTGATCATGTACCCAACTAAAGTGAAGTTCTCAATTTCCTTCTGTTGCGCTCCCGCCTTAGTACTTTGATCACTATGGCCCCATTCATAAAACAAGTGTACATACTTTCTCTCAAAAAGTCAAATGTTTGTTTGAGTTTCTAAGCTTAGAGATAAGCCATTTCTTTAACACCGCTTCCATTCCTTAATGTATTACAGATTATCTTCTTTAAAGAAGTGATGTCATGCTGATTCTACAAACTTGATCTGGAAGCTGGAGCCCAGATATTATAGTGTCTCAGAGTAGAAGTTTGGTTCTTTAGAAGGTATGGATACTATACATGCTTAATGCAAGGCAATTTGTAGATGAGGCCCATCAACTCTTCTTCTACCCTTTCCTTTGGGTAGAAAATTTCTTTAAAAGCTTCTTAAATGGAGTACTTCAAAGTGTTACCAATCAACACTTTTTAAGTTATTTTTTGAATAAGTGTTAAGAATATTCACCTTTTAGAGGTATGTAAGAGGTAAGTCAACCAAGAAAGGAAACAGTCTTCTTATAGTGGAAATCTTTGCTGTTTTTAGCTAAGCACAGTTACTTAACTAATTTTCTAGTCTTTACCTGTAGCTTCAAATGGCCTACATCTTTTCAATCAGGATGTAAAAAAACCCATGTTACGGTTTTACATATTGTTTCCACAACCAATCTTTCCTACCGCCGGTAGAGAGGGAAAATGAAGTTCTCTCCCTTTTCAAGTGCTTTCCTTCTTACCTCTTGGGTACTAAAGTCTCCACAAGCCTTAAGTAATTACCCCAGTGAACCTGAAAATGTTTTATGTTTTTAGATTCTTTTTAAGCCCCCATTCAACAAACCAATTTTTATGTCAAACCTATACTAAACTAACAATGAAGAAAATTTTAACCGTTTGGGCTTTTGCCCTTTTTTTTAGTACCTCCCTATTTGGACGGGCTGTAGTGGACCGGCAGGTTTCCCAAGCATTGCAATCTCTTGGTACACCAGTAGAAGTGGTGGTAACCTTTACCGGTGACGGAGCCCCAACCAGCACCCAACTACAACTATTACAATCTTTGGGATTAACAAAGGGAATCACCTATAGAAACCTTCCAATTGCCGGGGTAATAGCCACGCAAGCGCAAGTGGATGCTTTGGCCCAAAGCCCTTATGTTCGCTCTATCTTCCTTAACAAAAAACTATCTTTCTTTAACAATGATGGCAACAACCTTACAGGAGTTCACCGCCTAAGAAAAGATCAAACCTTAACAGCCCGAAACAAGGGAGTTCCTGTTTCTGGTAAAGGTATAGGAGTAGTAATCAATGACAGTGGTGTTGATGGTACCCATGATGATGTTAAACTAGGAACACACCTGGTTCAAAACGTATTGGGTACTACAAACCTGGCTTCCCTGTCTTCCCTCCTACCGGTAACCTATGTAGAAAACGTACCGAACACAGATACCAACTCTGGCCACGGTACCCATTGTGCTGGTACTGTTGGTGGTAATGGTGCTAAGTCTAACGGTTTATATGCAGGAGCTGCTCCAGGCGCTTCGTTGGTTGGATATGGTTCTGGCGGAGCCCTTTTCATATTGGATGCCATTGGTGGTTATGATTATGCCTTAACGCACCAGTATCAGTATGGTATTAGAGTAATCAGCAACTCATGGGGAACCAGCGGTGATTTTGAGCCTTTGAACCCGGTGAACATTGCTTCTAAAAAAGCTTACGACATGGGCATTGTGTCTGTTTTTGCCGCAGGTAACGATGGTCCTAGCTCTGACACCCACAACCCTTATGCAATTGCTCCTTGGGTAATCTCTGTAGGCGCTGGTGATAAATTTGGTAAACTGGCCGACTTCTCCTCCCGTGGGGTAAAAGGCGAAGGTGGTACCTTCACCTATGAAGGCGAAAACTGGAACTATGAAAACCGTCCTACTCTAGTGGGTACTGGCGTAGATGTAATCTCTACCAGAGTTATTGCTCCGGTATCTTCTTTATCTGCTGATATGGATGCTGCAGAACTTGAACCAGCGCACGTACCGTTCTACACCCATATGAGTGGTACATCTATGGCCACTCCGCAAGTTGCAGGTATAGTGGCTTTGTTATTGGAAGCGAATCCTTCCTTAACTCCTGCTCAGGTAAAAGAGATCCTGCAGAAAACTGCTACCAACATGCCTGGTTATGAGTCTTGGGAAGTGGGTGCAGGATATGTGAACGCCTATGCTGCCGTAGATCACATCTATAGAAATACAGCCTTCGGTTCTTTCCAGAACTATACCCGTACGTTCAAGGGCTCAGTAAATACTTCATCTGAGACACAGCCGTTCACCATCAACTTTAACCCTGCCGTAGCATCTAACAACCAGATCACGTTCAACGTAGCTTCCGGAATCAACAGTTTAGAAGCTAAATTCAATGCCCACGGCCTATTAGGAGAGACAGGAAACCCAGTAAGCTTAGTCTTAGTTTCTCCAAGTGGTGTACAGTATCGTTCAGGAATTCCGGTTGCATTTACCTTATACCATGACAGAGGTATGGCTGTTGCTTCACCAGAGCCTGGTACCTGGATTTTAAGAGCACAAGGGTTAAATGGATTAGCAATACCAGAGACCATTGCTGGAACCTTGAACTTCTCTAAAGTAACTGGTACCACTGGCTTAACTGACATAGCAGGACACCCGGCAGAAGCTTCTATTAAAATGGCTGTTTCGGCTCGTTTGGTGGATGCTCTTTCTAACGGCTTCAAGCCTAACGAAACCTTGAAACGCATTCAGTTAGCTGAGTACCTTATGATGGGTCAGGGAATCCGTCAATTCATGCCAACAAATGGCACTCTTTCTTTCACTGATCTTTCAGGCGTTCAAGCATTACTGGGCGAATCTGTGACGGCCAAAGGCGCAGCTCTGAGAGATAGAGACCACAGCTTCAACGGAGTGATGACACCTGCGGCTACTGGTAAATTCAACCCTACCGGTACGGTTCAACGGGCACAACTGGCGTACACTTTGGTTCAATCATTAGGTTTACAACAGTTTGCTCTGGAGCGCAACGGAAAACCTGTGACAGTTACTATTGACGGACAGTCTTACCCAATTGAAGATGCTGCTTCTATTCCGGCTGGACTGGAAGGCTTTGTGAGTGTTGCTTTAGATTTGAACCTGATCAATGCGTTCTACTCAGTGACTCAAGGACCGTATGATCTGTTCCCTAAAATGCACGCGAACTTCAAGCCTTTGCAGGAGGTAACCAGAGCCGAGTTTGCCGTAATTGTGACACGTACTCATGAAAGCTGGAACGCAGTAACGCAACCAACCGCAACCTCTACTTCAGCTACAATCGGGTTGCCTGCACAAGCCAAGAACTACTCCTATCCTAATCCATTTACTGGAAGCACAACCATTTCATATACAGTAGAACAGGCTGGTTTTGTAACTGTGGAAGTGTATAACCTGAAAGGCGGTAAAATTCGTACGCTTGTTAACGAAGAAAAAGCGGTTGGTACCTATACTGTTCCGTTCAGGGCTGAAAACCTACCTACCGGAACTTACTTGTATAAAGTATTCACTCCAAATAAAGAGGTGAGCAACAAGATGATTTTAACCAAGTAAACCAAACTGATCCTTTTCTCAAAAGAGACCTTTTCTTAGGGGAAGGTCTCTTTTCTCTTTAATTACCACCAATCATTTGGTACAATCTGGTGAATGAAGAAATTGATCCAAAAAAATTTTATTATCTAAAGGTAAATTTGAACGTTTTTTTTACTTACTTGGTACTACCTGTATAATTAAAAACAATATGAACAACGGTAAAGTAAAATTCTTTAACTCCGAAAAAGGCTTCGGTTTCATTAAAGACAGCAATTCAAACCAGGAGTATTTCGTACACGTTTCTGGTCTTGTAGACGAAATCAGAGAGAACGACGAGGTTACCTTTGAACTGAAAGAAGGCAAAAAAGGGCTAAACGCGGTAAACGTAAGACTCGCTTAGTCTTTTGCTATAAAGACATTGAATTAAAGCCTTGCCCTTTGGCAAGGCTTTTTTTTTGCCCTTTCTGTCTCTGCTTTGTGGTTTATTAAAGAGCTATATTTTAAACTATATTATAGTTATTAACATTTAGTATTAACCTTAAAACGTTAACTCTACGAAAGCAAAGCTGAACTTTACAGGATGTGAATTTGCATTACACTCCTCTATATCTCTATAACTCATATTGTATCTTTGTTATCGCTCTTATAATTAATTAAGAGCTTTTTGCCTACTTTTTACAAACTAGATATAAAACACTTTGAACCATACCAGAGACAAAGAATCTATTCTTCAGCTGTACAACAAGGTTCTACCAAAATTGGCAGAGCGCATTTATCAGAACTTAACAGAAGTAACTCCTCTATTTGATGATTTCAGGCTGGAGAAAATAGTAGATACCTGGACTAAAGACCGGAACGCTTCTACTGACAAAGAAATTAGTATTGAAAATGGAAACGTGCAGCAGCTTGGCCTTAAACTTAGTCTCATTGGTTTCCAGGCGGCAGGAGCACAAACCTTTGATCTAAGCAAAGACCTACTATTCAGCCTAGACTACTCTTATTATGAAGTAGGGCCAGACAAAAACTCCAGGTGGATGGAAAAACCATATTTTGAAGAATGGACTTCTAAGGAATTAGATGATATAGCTGTGAAGTGGAGCGAAGAAGTGATTGATGAAATCACGCAAAAACTTCAAGGATTATAACTACAACCTGATAGTTCTTCTTACATAAAATCATTTTATGAGGAGTGCATGCCTAAAGGCATTATAACTGCCCTATTTAGTAATTTTTACAAAAAATCATCAACAACTTCTGCTCAGTATAAAACCATTACTTCCTGTTTCCAGATAGCAGAACGTGTGGATAAGTAAACATGTTTTTCTTGCCTCTTTAATTCATAATACTGTATATTTCCATATTAAAAGATAGGATTATCTACCCCAAAACGGGATAACCTCTTAGCCTATGGAGCATTTGTACGGAAGTCATTTACTATCAAATCAATACGGAGGACCAACGGAACATTTATCGGTTCCAAACCTTGTTTTAGCTATTCGGTTAACAAGAATGGGCCATAATTCAGACTACATCACAGACTTTGTAACTGGTTCCTGGAGTCCTATACCTTCTAGTTCTCAGATGCAAGCTCCCTGCCCAGAACTGACTCTTCCAGTTAGAAAAAAGGAAAATTAAGCTTCAGTTTTTAGAGATAATAGGAGAACTCATAAGAAAATTTAATACAACAGTTAATTAAAAATTAATAGCTTCTATTATCAGATTTGTTATATTAAGATTAACACATTAAAGAGCAATGAATTCAAATAGGTAACAGTAAAACTATTTTTCTAAAATGCTACTCAATAAATCCACCATAATCAAATAATACCTATTATTTCGATTCTAATAGAATCAAATATAATTTCCTAAAGTGGTTAAATTTTTAAATTAGTTCTGTTAATAGCTTAAATGATATATACTGGAATTATTCAAATTTTGCATTCATCATTAGCAATTTATGTATTAAGCTTGCTTCCAAACTGCACTAACAAACAACTCAAATGGGAGTAGGTTTCAATTAAATCTTCTGTAGATTTACTAAACCCTTATTCTCATGCTTCCGCCAAAAGACGACGAAGGATTCTCAGTTCCTGAACAACTTCCGCTCTATAGAAAAGGAAAGGAGATCTACCATTTAACCAAAAAAATCTCAGGCTTAATTGAAGAAGAAGATGAGGTTCTTTCTTCCCTTAAAGAGTACATGCTGCTGGATGCGTCACTGCTCACGGTGAAAGTGGCTGGGGCGGAAGCCGCAGATTTGTTTGACTTACGAATGGAGAATGCCACCTTCATCAGGAAGGCCGCTCAGGACCTTCTCTCCCATTGCAGCAGCTTGGAAATGTTTGGGTTTAAGGATGTATATTACCTTCACCTCCTCCGTGATGCTATTGATGAATACAGAATCCTTTTTATAGAGTGGGTGCAGGGGTTTGATCCCTGGAACTACGTCAATGACCGCTGGGGTTTGTTTAACCCTCCAGGAGTGCAGGCTCAGGATTCTGATGATGATGCATTCTAATCTGCAGAAAGTATCATCAAAAGGAGAAGAGTTTTACTAATCAATATTGACCGGAAGTTTGATCAAGAGGCTACTCAAGAACTTCGTAGATCACAACAGGTTTTTGCTTGTTTTTAAGGCTAAACTCTCCCACCTTCTGGCATTGAAAAGATTCTTTCACTTTCCCATATAGCTCTTCAGAGATCGTAATCTGATTAGGTTTAGCGGATGATTGAAGGCGCTGCGCCAGGTTCACAGCATCTCCTATAACTGTATAGTCTAATCGTTTCAATGAGGCAGAGCCAATATTCCCTGAAATCATTTCGCCTGAATTGATTCCAATGGAGACCTGTGGTTTGAATACTGTATCACCTATCTGAATAGATTCCTCCGCTTTTACTTTCTCCCGCACCGCCAGGCTAGCGTCTATTGCCCTATCCTGATGGAATTCGCCTTTGAAGACGGCCATTACCGCATCTCCCATAAACTTGTCAATGTGCCCACCCTGCTCAATGATCTCTTTCACCATTAAATCAAAGATATGGTTTATAAGGGTAACCAGTTGGTTTGCAGAGACATGTTCAGTGATGGCTGTAAAACCACAAATGTCAATGAATACCACTGTGGCGTCAATGGTATCATTTTGCATAAGGCTACTTTCAAACTCCTTATGGGTCATGAAGTTTAGCACGTTTTCATCTACGTACATCTTCAGGATATTATTCTCTTTTATAGCTTTTACCGTTTCCCGCAATTGAAGGACATGTTGCACGGTTTTGTTCATGGTTAACTCCAGATCCTCAAAATTGACAGGCTTACATACAAAGTCGTATGCCCCCCTGTTCATGGCCATTCTTATGTTCTCCATGTCGCCATAGGCCGATACAATAACTGCTTTTATAATGGGATTGGCATCTGGTAATTTACTAAGCAGGGTTAGCCCATCCATCACGGGCATGTTGATATCAGAAAGAATGATGTCCAGATCTGGGTGCTCCTGCACCTTTTGAAGGGCTTCGGCCCCGTTTTGGGCAAACACAAATTCATATAGGTTTTCCCTTATCTTATTCCGGAATTTCTGCCTAATGAGCAATTCCAGATCCGCTTCGTCATCCACTACTAATATCTTGGCCATTACTCTGCTACCGTTTTAAGTTTTTCTTTAAGTATTGCGAAGTCTAGCGGTTTGGTAAGGAAGTCGTTGGCACCCTCTTTCATAGCCTGCTCATAGTTATCCTGATCATTGTATGCGGTGACCATCATGACTACGGGCGGGGGTGAGTTGTAGTCATGCCTAATGGAATGCAACAGTTCAATTCCGCTCATACCCGGCATATTGATGTCAGATAGGATCAGAATTATCTTGGACTTGTTCTGCGCCATGTAAGCAAGGGCTTCTTCACCGGAAAGCGCAAAAGTAAAATCAACTTCTCCGCTTCTGATTTCTTTCCTGAATCGTTGCTGAAACAGAGGCTGAACGTCTGCTTCATCATCTACTACTAAAATATGCATAAGGTTCTTTTATAGCTATTTATATAAAGTAGGCTAATTAGTTAAAGGAATACTTATCACGAACTCAGCAAACTGACCTTCTTCAGAGATAACCTTCATTTCTCCATGATGTCCTTTGGTAATGATATCATAGCTTAAAGAAAGACCAAGGCCTGTGCCTTCACCTGAAGGTTTGGTGGTAAAAAAAGGTTGGTATATTTTATCTACTACTTCTTTAGGGACTCCTACCCCATTGTCCTTGACAATAATCTCCAAACGATCTCCCTTTTTACTGGTGCAGACTTGCACAACAGGCTCGTAAGTGCCGTTCAAACTTTTCTTCTTTAGGGCCACCGAATAGAAGGCGTTGTTGAACATATTTAAGAACACCCGTCCTATGTCTTGTGGAACCACAGACACTTTACATAGAGAAGAGTCATAATCTGTTTGCAGCGTGGCATTGAAGGACTTGTCCTTTGCCCTTAAGCCATGGTAAGATAAGCGCAGGTATTCATCTGCCAGTGCATTGATATCAGTGGGTTCTTTCTGGCCGTTACTAGCCCTTGAATGTTGCAGCATGCCTTTCACGATGGAGTCAGCCCGTTTTCCATGATAGGTTATTTTCTCCAGGTTATGGGTAAGATCATTCAAAATTTCAGTAGCGTGCTCCTGTTCTGCTTTTGGTAGGCTCTGCATGAGACCAGATTTAAGTTCATCCAGCAGCTCAATGCTAACTTCTGAGAAGTTGTTAACAAAGTTTAACGGATTTTGTATTTCATGAGCTATGCCTGCGGTGAGCTCACCTAGAGAAGCTAATTTTTCCTGTTGAATTAGTTGTGCCTGCGTGGCTTGCAGTTCTTTGATCGCTTTCTGCAATTCATCTTTTTGCAACATCAACTCAGCGGTACGAGAGGCTACAATTATTTCTAATTCTGTTTTTTTGATAGAAATAAACTTCTTTTCCTTTTCTTCAGTAATCCTTTTCTCACGTTCTAACTCCAGTTCTTTTACCCCTTTTTTGTAGGTCGACCAAATGGTAATAGCATAGATGATCGCCCCTACCAAGGCCATACCGAAGTAATCATTCCATTCAAGGTAAAAGCTTTTGGCAAATAGCTGAACCAGCAGGGTTACTCCTATAACTGATATAAATGGGTAAAACCCCTTTACCACCTGATGGGTGGGAGTAAAATCAGGCTCTTTTCTAAGGTAAATCAGAATGGCTAGTAAATAAATGCAGCCCAGTACATCAGCAACTTTATCGTTAAATAAGAGGGTGGCAAATAAGAAAACCCCAACAGTAACCAGACTACCCTTATTTAGGAGAGCCACCCACTTAGTAGCCAAAGGCGTACCCAACACATATTTTCGCAGGTGTCTTAAAAGCAAAAAAGCAGCTAAGAAGGAAAATACATGCATTGGGTTTAAGAATTAGGAACGTATTAAGGTAAGCTACAGCAGAAAGCGCCAAACATAATTTTTTGCACCTCCTTATCTGCATTGGTTTTCATGTCCATCTATTATTCATGCGTAGGAACCAAAACAGGCTCAACTTGTCGCACTTTCATTAAGGGTAGTTCAATGGTGAACTCAGCAAATTCTCCTTCTTCAGAGGTCACGTTCAGTTCACCTCCAAGTCCTTTCTTTATGATGTCATAGCTGAGGGATAAACCTAACCCTGTCCCTTGACCACTTGGTTTAGTGGTAAAAAAAGGCTGGTAAATCTTATCTAAAACCCTTTGTGGAATACCCACGCCATTGTCTTTCACTCTAATTTGTATTCCATTTTGAGTTTTGAAGGTGTTTACCCAAACCGCAGGAGAATATGACTCCTTCAAAGTTTTCTTCTTTTCAGAAACCGAGTAAAAAGCATTGTTGAACAGGTTAAGTAGCACCTTACCTAAGTATTGCGGTATAGTGTCTATTTCTGGCAAATCAGGGTAAAACTGAGTAGTCAGGTCAATCTGGAAGGTTTTATCTTTAGTTTTGAAGCTTTGGTAAGAAAGCCTGAGATACTCCTCTATTAATGTGTTAATGTAAATTTTCTCTTTTTGCCTTGAAGTGGTCTGAGAATGGAGCAGCATGCCTTTCACAATGCTGTCGGCTCGTTTTCCGTGTTCGTTAATTTTCCGTAGATTAACCTTCATATCGCTTGCCAGGGCCAAGGCATCTTCCGTGTCACCTTTCTGAAGAACTGCCTCCATTTCCTCCAACAATTCTACATTTACCTCAGAGAAGTTATTGACAAAGTTTAAAGGGTTCTGGATTTCATGGGCTATGCCAGCGGAGAGTTCTCCCAGAGAAGCCATTTTCTCAGACTGGATAAGTTGCGCCTGCGTTGCTTTCAGTTCCTGTAAAGATTGATGCAGTTGAGCAGTTCTTTCCGCAACCTGTCGTTCCAGTTCATCATTCTGGTGGGCAAGTATCTGCTGCTTCTCTTTTTGCTGGGCCAGGTTCTGGGAGGATAACCTTTCTACCTGAATCAACTTCACTTTAAGCAATTGGCTGTCTAAGGCAAACTCGCGGGCCAGGTAAATAGATATGCCCAAAGCTGGCGAAAGAAAAATAACAAAGAGGAAAAGAGTAACCCATAATTGCTGGGTAAGCAGTATTTGTACAACGGCCAGAAGGATGATCAGGAAAACAAATACCAAACTAACCCCAAATCCAGCGGCAATAATAGCCGCCCCTCTTTTCTTTGCCTTTAGAGCTTTTGCAGTGAGCCACAATTGTACCACTGTTGGCAGAACAATGGCCGCCAGAAAGGGGTAGATATGCCATTTAGAAAGCAAAACAGTTAGAATTAGTCCAAACTGTACCACCCATAAGAAGCGAATCAAGTTGAGGTTGATGTATTTAAACAGAAAAGATAAGGCACAAACAATCCAGACTCCGCCGGAAAGGGTGAACACATAGGCCCCTGCATCAGCATATACAAACCACCTGATGTCTTGCACAAACGATAAAAGCTCCACCAGAAAGAACCCCACCATCATGGTGAGCGAATAGGCGGCAAAGTATAGGTTAGCTTTCTGGGCGGGGTTGTGCCTGTAAAATGATAGGTGCATCAAGCTTAACAGAAAGAAAATAGCAATCAGAGAGGCATAGATGGAGGAATTCTGCACCATAGTGCGGGTTTGCTCATAATATTGGGGCACTCCCATGATTTTCGCATGAAGGAATGGCCCCACAAAGGTGCCATTAGGAAAAATTGGATTAGGTGGTAATCCAAACCGTACTGCTAACACATGCTTTGAAGTGTCTTTAACATGAAGTGCAATGGGCGGCAAATTAGCTCCTAAAGGAACTACATCCTTGGGTTGATTTCCCAGTGTTCCGTTACGCACCAACAGTTTGCCATCAAGGTATACTTCAGAGGCACAGGTTTGCCTGAGCACCAATAACCAGGTTTGTTGGCTGAGCTTTTCACTAATAGAAAAGTGGAAACGTAACCACCCGTATGACGCTTTTTGAAGGGGGAATAGGTCTGAAGCAGGATTCAAGGGATTTAAGGTGTCCCAGGTTGAGTCATCAAAATTTGGTTTAGCAAAAGCAGGATTGTCTTCTGTAGAGTACCTCCATTTATTGTCCAGCACTACTCCCTTTTCAGGAATTGTATCGAGACGGCCATTTGTAGCGCTATCCTTTGCTACCAGAATAAAAGAATAAACCAGGCAGAGTGAAATTAGCAGATACTTTTTCATAAGTAAAACCTTTAGTTTAGGACGTACTACTCTTCCCTTGACCTTACCTATTAACAACTGCAGTCTAAATCAACTACCCACCTATCTCAGTTTTTAAGTCATCATTCTACAAGCTGGCAAGTATGCTTCTAAGCACATCATACTTAAGTATATTATTGCTTTCTGTAACCTAACCGCTACTATGGCTATAAGGGTCTTTTAGTTTTAAGACTATATCCCCGCTAAGCCTTATAAGTAATATACAAAATTATATTATAGAATTATCAATAAAAGTAAATTATTTGTATACCCAACTCTCCTTCTTTCATATAGTATAGAATCTAATAAGAGTATAGGTGTGGGCTGGTCAGAAGGATTTAGTTTTGTACCTAGGACCAAAAAGCTTTTAGATACTCGAACTATATCGCTTTTTGACTCTGTGACTAAAGCAATAACTTAATATGTCCTTACTAGTACAAGGGCTATAATATTCTGCTTAATGAAGGAAATACAGGAAATAGTAGCCGCTTACCAGCAGCACCAAAACAAAGGTCTAAAAACTGCTTTGGCTACTGTGGTGCATGTAGAAGGCTCTTCTTACCGAAGGCCCGGAGCCCGCATGTTGGTAGCAGAAGACGGAACTTTAACAGGAGCTATAAGCGGTGGCTGCTTAGAAGGTGACGCCTTACGCAAAGCCAGGATGGCCATGGTGCAGGGAGAGCCCAGCCTGGTGAAGTATGACACCATGGACGATGATGACTCTAAACTTGGCGTTGGGTTAGGCTGCAACGGCATTATCCATATCTTAATTGAACCTATTGACTCTACTGATCCTTACAACCCGCTGGTCCTCTTGCAGCATATAGTTTCTCAAAGGAGAAGTGCCGTGGTGGTGACCCTCTTTTCAATGCAAGAAAGGCGTGGCCCGCAGCCAGGCACCCTTTTGCTATTAACTGAAGACGGATTGCGCATGGGAGCTGTACAAACAACGGCTTTAGAAGAGCAGATCATTCAACATGCACAGGAAGCACTTCTGAATGAGGCTTTCTCCTTCAGAAGGTATATCTCTGCTCAAGAACTAACCGGGTTTATAGAATTCCTTCCCCCAACTCTTTCACTGGTTATATGTGGGGCGGGTAATGACGTGATGCCGCTGGTGAACATGGCTGCCCTGTTAGGTTGGCATACTGCAGTAGTAGATGGCAGAGCCAATTATGCCACCGCAGAGCGGTTTCCATTGGCCAATAAGGTATTGGTTTCTAAACCAGACCAAGTGTTGGAAAATGTGCAGGTAGACCAAAGAACAGCCTTTCTGTTAGTAACTCATAACTACAATTATGATTTAGCCATGCTTAGAAACGTACTCCCCTTACAACTGAAATACATAGGAGTACTAGGACCTAAAACGAAATTGAATCGAATTATTTTAGAACTTGAGGAAGAAGGTTCTTCCCTGTCAGAAATGCAGTTGCAAAGTATCTACGGCCCTACGGGATTAGACATAGGCGCGGAAACATCAGAAGAAATTGCCCTTTCCATTTTAGCCGAAATAAAGGCCGTTTTCTCTAATAGAACCGGTGGGTACCTACGTGAAAGGAAAGAAAGCATCCATGCTGATTCCGCATTTGACCAACCTGAAGCCTTCCTGAAGTAATCTTTTACATGACTGGAATTATCATCCTGGCGGCTGGAGCCTCTACACGTTTGGGGCAAGCCAAGCAACAACTTCTTTTCAGGGGACAGACCTTGTTGCAATTGTCAGTTCAGGCGGCTATGGGTTCTGGTGGCGCTCCCATTCTTCTGGTTTTGGGTGCAAATACAGAAACCATTGCTTTACAAGGCTTACCTCCTGAGGTACAAGTAGTACACAACCCGCAATGGGTCGAAGGCATGGCTTCTTCCATAAGGGTTGGGGTAGAAGAATTAGTGAAAGTTTCGCCTAAGGCAACAGGCGCTCTGTTTATGCTCTGTGACCAGCCTTTTGTCACATCATCGGTGCTCAACCAATTAATTCAGGAAAAGGAAAAAACAAAAAAAGGCATTGTAGCTTGCTCTTACCAAGACACCTTGGGTGCTCCCGTCCTCTTCGACAAAAGTTTTTTCCCGTATTTGCTTCTTCTTCAGGGGCAGGAGGGCGCAAAAAAATTGCTGGCCCATTTTCCCTCAGATACAGCTTCTGTTCCCTTCCCTAAAGGAGCCATAGACATTGATACGCCCGCTGATTATGTAGCCCTTCAGAACTTGGAGCAACCAAGTTAAGTATCTCAATGTTTTAAAAAATGTCCTTCTTTTTTTATTTCTCTTCTGGTAAACAGGTCTGAATCTTAGTATTTGCCTTCTTTCTTATTTGAATGAGAACAGTCTAATTAACCCTTCCGCTTACTGTCTTTTACTTATCTAGATATACCTTCAAAGAGAAACAGGATATTGATTGATAATCATAAAGTTCTCATTTTCAATCCTATTCACCTCTACCCAACATAAATAATATTAAAGCGTTTTAGCAGAAACGGACGTTAAACAAGTACAAAAGTCAACTTTACCTTGTCCCTAGAGGAATTGTAAAGTAAATTTATACATTGAGACCAGCCACAAGAAGTGGCCAGGGATCTAATTCAGAATGAAAGGAACCATGGAAATATTACTGTTTGGGATAACCCGAGAGATAGTGGGAAAATCAACCCTGACGGTACAACAAGAGGAAAAACTGGAAACAGTTGGTCAACTGAAAACCTGGCTGGGCGAACAGTATCCGGCTATGAAAAAACTGAGTTCTTTGGCTGTTGCCGTTGACAGCGAATACGCTGAAGACACCCAAACGCTAGCCCCTGGACAAGAAGTGGCCTTAATTCCCCCGGTAAGCGGAGGGTAAAATGGAACGCATGCTGATAAAGATAGTAGAAGACGTAGACCTGAATGAGGCCTACCACTATTTACAAGACCCGGGTGCTGGCGGAATTGACCTTTTTGTAGGAACTGTAAGGGACCATGCGCAGGGAAAACAGGTAGTAAAACTGGTGTTCGAAGCCTACGCTCCTATGGCCTTGAATGAAATGCAGAAACTTGCAGGAGCTGCGCAACAGCAGTGGCCCATAGCTAAGTTGGTGATGGTGCACGCTGTAGGTGAGAAAATGGTGGGAGAACCAGTCGTGATCATTGGAGTAGCCTCGGCGCATCGTGATGCCGCGTTTACCGCCTGCCGTTTCCTGATTGACGAGCTGAAAAAGACTGTTCCTATCTGGAAGAAAGAATATTACGAAGACAACAGCGTGTGGGTCAACGCCCACCCGTAACCCCCTGCTATGAGTGAATCACTTTTGATAGATAAATACGGACGGCAATTGTCGTACCTGCGGCTCTCGGTCACCGACCGGTGTAACTTCCGGTGCTACTACTGTATGCCCGAAGAAGGAATGAATTTTGCCGCGCGTCAGGAACTTCTCTCGTTTGAGGAATTGTACCAGCTTTCGGCGCTCTTTTGCAGCATGGGCGTAAACAAGATCAGAATCACGGGCGGCGAGCCTTTCGTGCGCGCCGGAATCATTCCTTTTTTACGAAAACTGAGCCAAATTCCCGGGCTGGAGGAAATCACCGTTACCAGCAACGGTACCCTCAACCAGAAACAGATCAAAGCCCTGCAGGAAATCGGTATCCGTAAAATCAACATCAGCCTGGATTCTCTGGACCGGGAAAGATTCTTCAAGATCACCCGCCGCGACAGTTTTGACAGCGTGTTTGCCTCTATCTTCAGTTTGATGGAATCTGGCTTTGACATCAAGTTGAATTGCGTGGTGGCTGAGAACAAGAACATCCAGGACATTGTGCCTTTTGTGGAGCTGACCAAAGATCGACCCATTGCCGTTAGGTTTCTGGAAGAAATGCCCTTTAATGGCAGCAGCACCTTTGGGACACCCCAGTGGAGCCACCGCGAGATTTACCAGCACATCACTAATCATTACCCAACACTGGAGAAGCTGCAGAGTGAGGCATCCTCTACCTCGGTGAACTACAAGGTTCCGGGGTACGCAGGCTCCTTCGGGATAATCCCTTCATTTAGCCGGACATTCTGCGGCACCTGCAACCGCATCCGGTTAGGTGCCACGGGTGAACTAAGAACCTGCCTGTACGGACCACCGGCCACCAACCTACGTGATGTCATCAGGAGCGGAAACACGACAGAACAAGTAGCACAGGAAATCTTGGAAGCAGTATCACGACGCGAGAAGGATGGTTTTGCGGCTGAGGCAAGCCACGGTACAGCCATCCATGAATCCATGTCGGTGTTGGGAGGATAGGTTGCTGTTTACAGAGACAAAATAAAAATGGTTTTGTTTGTGGTCCTTTTTTTGGGAAAACACCTAATAAACGAAAGTCTACTTCTTATCAATGCTCAGCTATAGATAACCAAAAGCCGTTTATAGCTTCTTTTCTAAAAACAGCTTATAAATGGTTATATTACAACTAGAAACATGAGTTCGCTTTCCCATATAAATGATCAGGGCTTGCCTAGCATGGTAGACATTTCCCAAAAACAAGTAACCATAAGAACGGCCATTGCCGAATCTACTGTGCAGTTTCCGGAGGAAGTATTTGAGCAGCTATCCGGACAGAACTTCCTTACCAAAAAGGGAGCGGTATTCCAGACGGCCATCATTGCCGGGGTAATGGCAGCTAAAAAAACGTCAGACATTATCCCGTTGTGCCACCCATTGGCGCTTTCAACCTGCAAAATAGACATTGAACCCGCTGATAATTTTGCGTTGAAAGTGATATGCCTGGTACGGTGCGAAGGAAAAACGGGTGTTGAGATGGAGGCTTTGACTGGCGCTTCAGCGGCGGCACTTTGCATTTACGACATGTGCAAAGCCTTGACCCATGACATCACCATTTCAAATGTCAGGCTGCTTCATAAAACCGGCGGTAAATCAGACATCAATCCCGGCAAGTAATACCTGCTTTTTCAGCTTTTTAGTGAAACAGGTGCTCCAAAAATACCTTTCAAACCAGAACCATGGACAACCGTTATAGCCGACAAGTACAACTACCTGGATTTGGCCCCGAGGCCCAGCAAAAACTGGTGGAGGCCAAGGTGCTGGTGGTAGGTGCCGGGGGCTTAGGCGTTCCTGTGCTGCAGTACTTAACCGGTATGGGCATTGGTTACCTAGGACTGGTAGACGGAGACCAGATCAGTTTAAGTAACCTGCACCGCCAGGTGTTGTACAGCACTGCTGAAGTAGGCCAATTGAAGGTAGAAGTAGCTGTACAAAAACTGGCACAATTGAACCCGGAAATCCAGTTCACTTCTTACAAAACACATCTCACCCCGCAGAATGCTTTAGAAATCATACAGGGGTATGATTTAGTCATAGATGCAACCGATAACTTTGAAGCCCGATATCTCATCAATGACGCTTGTGTGGTGCTGGGCAAACCGTTTGTTTACGGTGCGCTGCACCAGTTTGAGGGTCAGGTAAGCGTATTCAACTACCATGGAGGTCCCACCTACCGCTGCCTCTACCCTACGCCGCCTTCTGCTTCAGAAATCCCAGATTGCAATACAGCCGGGGTGCTGGGCGTAGTACCTGGACTCATAGGCATGCAACAAGCGTTAGAAGCGGTAAAAGTGCTGACGGGCGTAGGAAAATCCATCTCTGGGTCTTTGCTTATGCTGGATTACCTGAACCTGACCCAGTACAAAATAAAGCTGAAAGCCAACCCGCAGAACCAAAGCATACAAACTTTACAATCTTCATATGTGGTAGATTCGTGCAGTACTGTTCCAGAAGTTTCTGTTCATGAGGTATATGAATGGTTTAGCCAGGGAAAGAAATTTTTGCTGCTGGACGTTAGGGAACAGAACGAATATGCCCAGGCACATTTGCAGAAAGCGCTACTTACGCCCCTAGGCGTTCTGCCTTTCCAACTAGATCAGTTGCCCCTGCATCTTCCGGTGGTGACCATCTGCCAGAAAGGAGGCCGCAGTTTGAAAGCTGCTGAACTGCTGCTGAAAAAGGAACCCGGGCTTGAGGTATTCAGTATGGCAGGTGGCATGGAGGCATGGCTCCACCAATTACCAGATACCCTAGTAGTAAAATGATGACTTTTGACCTGAACCTCCTTTTGCTGGTGCTCAGCTTCTTTGTCATTGCCACCCTTTACTCCTCGGTAGGGTTCGGGGGTGGCTCCAGCTATTTGGCTTTGCTGGCCTTGTTCTTGCCTAACTTTTTGGAGATCAAATCAACCGCCCTGCTTTGTAATTTGGTGGTGGTTTCTGGCAGTACGTACCTCTTCTACAAAGATGGGCTGTTTGACTTGAAGAAGTTTCTACCTTTGGTGCTGTGCAGTGTTCCGGCCGCCTTTCTGGGAGCTACCTTTGCGCTTTCCCAAGCAGTATTCTTTATTTGTTTAGGTTGTGTATTAGTCTTTTCGGGCGTGCTCCTGATTGTACAGTACTTTACCCAGCCCGTAGCTAGCCAAATACAATACTCACAGCATACCAGGCTCTTCAATTTAATATTAGGGGCAGGAGCCGGCTTTGTTTCTGGGTTAGTAGGTATTGGCGGAGGGATTCTGTTGTCGCCGGTACTACATTTGCTTAGGTGGGCGAACCCTAAAACGATTGCGGCCTTAGCTTCCTTTTTCATTCTGGTAAACTCCATAGCGGGTTTGGCAGGACAGATAGCCAGCGGCAACTTCAAAGCCGAGCCTACCCTCCTGTTGCCTTTGTTACTGGCTGTCTTTATAGGCGGACAGCTGGGCACCCGGATAAGCCTGCGTAAAATCCAGCCGCAAGTAGTGAAAGGCTTGACGGGAGCATTCGTCCTGTTCATTGGCCTCAAGCTGGTTCTGAGTTACACCTGACACCTATGATTTCAGCAGAAGAAGCTTTACAACTGGTGCGGCAGTACAAAGTTACCTTAGAGGTTGAAGAGGTTGCCCTACTAAAGTCACTTCACCGAGTACTGGCCCAAGAGGTGAAAGCCGACCGGGATTTTCCACCCTTTGACCGGGTCACGATGGACGGCATTGCCATCAGAGCCGAAGATTTCCTCTCAGGCCTAAGGTCTTTCCCCATTGCTCAGCTTCAGGCGGCAGGTGCTCCCCAAACCAGCCTGGACCAGGCAGGAACCTGCATAGAAATAATGACTGGCGCCATGCTGCCTCGCAACGCCAACGCCGTAGTTCCCTATGAAGTTTGTATCATTCAAGACGGAATCGCTACCATTCAAGCCGAACAGGTGGTAAAGGGCCAGAACATCCACGTTCAGGGATCAGATGAGAAAGTTGGAGCTACTTTGATTGCAGCCGGTACAAAAATCACCCCAGCTATGATTGGCACGTTGGCTTCAGTAGGCTTGTCTAGGGTGCAGGTTTATTCTCTACCTAAAATAGCTATTTGCTCAACCGGTGATGAGTTGGTGGAAGTACACGAAACGCCCCTGCCCCACCAAATCAGGAGGTCCAATGCCTACATGTTGGCAGCGGCTTTACTAGAGGAGCATCTTCAGGCAAATCTATTTCATTTACCAGACCATCCGGAGCTAATGCACGAGAACCTGTCTTCCATCATACAGGAGCATGATGTGGTTCTGCTATCCGGGGCAGTTTCAAAAGGAAAGTTTGATTTTCTGCCGCACGTACTGGAGCAATTGGGTTTAGAGCTTGTTTTTCATAAAATAGCCCAAAAGCCTGGTAAGCCCATGCTGTTTGGCACTTTGCCTGCCGGGAAGATCGTCTTCGGGTTTCCTGGTAATCCGGTCTCCACGTTTGTATGCTACCACCTGTACTTCAGAGCTTGGCTGCAGGCTTCCCTGGGTTTGCCACCTCAACAGCAGTCTGCACAGTTGGCTCAACCCATCACCTATAAACCTGCTCTCACATATCATGTGCCAGTAGTTTTACGCAACGAAGAAGGCATCTTGAAAGCTATTCCCGTATCAACCACAGGTTCCGGAGATTTAACCAGCATTCTTAAGGCAAAAGCCTTACTTTCTCTTCCCACAAATAAAACTGAATTCAAAGAAGACGAGTGGTACCCTCTCACTTTACTCTAACACTTCGCCTTAGGCTAGAGAGTTACCAGCAGCAAAGGTTTCATGGTTGGTTTCAAAAAAGCAGGTACAAAACAGCATCTGCTTAAGTAGTGCTTTCATTTACCGCACATCTACCCCTCTTTTTGCGTAAAAGCTGAAGGAGAAACAATCAGAGGACACTATGGAAAATACAGAATGGGATGCCGACCGGTACAAGGAACTGAACGGCCATTTCAGAGAGAAGATAAACCAATTGCTCACCACTGATCCGCATTTGCAGAAGCTGGTGGAGGAAGGTAAAAGCATTCAATTAGAAGAACTTGTGGAAAGTATGACCTTGAATGACCAGGTTCTCTGGAAAGAATTCCTGCAGTTAGACCAGCAGAAAATGCACCAGGATTTACAGAACCACTTAGAGGGAAAAGGCGACCCGCTGCATGACCAGTCTGGCTTTTACCGGCATCACAGAGAACAGGAAGGTGAAGAGGATCACCTTTGGTAAGGAAACTTCTCTGCTAAGTGATCTGAATGACCTTCTACTTTAAAGATTCAAAGCTGTACTGGGCATCACTCCAGAATTCATCTAAGGCAATGATTCTGGGTTTGAAGAAGGAGATCAGGGCGGGCCAGTCTTCCCGGTTGAAGACGTTGACCGGCCTTATCTCTTTGTAAATACGGGTAATGGTTTCGCCAAACTCATTGGTGGTGTGCAAATCCCATTCCCACTCCTCGCCCAAGGTTTCGTGCAGATAGCCTTTTAATTCCAGAAACTGCTCATAAAACAACTCCTGCAGTTCGGGGTCTGGATGGGTGATTTCTATGCCAATGGAGGCTACTTTGGTTTCGGCCCGCATCCTGAAGTACACGTGCTTAATTCCTGTTTTGTAGTTAGACCAATTGATCTTCAAACCCTCCGCCGATGGATGCGGCGCAATATATTGCCCAAAGGTGGTCCAAAAGGCTTGTCTCAGTTGGGAAGCTTGTTCTCTGGTATACATGGGCAAGAATAAAATAAACTTGGTGGTAAAACTAGTCTTGCCTACTGGAAAAGAAGGTTCAGGATAGAGTTACTTTTCTGGAGGAAGCAATTGTTTAAGTAAAAACGATGGTAGGAAGAACCTGTTTCAGGAGGAAAGGAATACTTAAAAATAAGTAATAAACACCTACTAATAGGTATTTCTAAACCGGAATGTACCATTGTACTTTGCCACCCGATGAAGAGGGTCAAAACACTTCAATACAGGGTTTTTTATTTTTGTTTAAAAAGGGGGCATCGGGGACGCCCCCTTTTTTTATATTCCTGTCACTTCAAACTCCAGAAGTTCTTCTTTTAGCAAAAGCTTTCCTTATAAGTTCTAAGCTTTCTATGGCAAATTCTCCCTTACCAAAGCTGGTGCACGGTTTGTTTAATAAACTTGTCGTAGACAGACTGCACACCTTCCATTTGCTCTGAGGTTAACGGCGGCAAAGCAGCGGCATTGAGGTTAGAAGTAATCTGCTCTGGACGTGAGGCACCAGGGATGACGGTACTTACCTCTGGAAACATCAGAATCCAGCGAAGGGCCCAGGCTGCCAATGGCTCCTGTCCCGGGAACAACTGTTTCAATTCTTCAACTGCATCCAACCCCAGGTCAAAGTCCACGCCCGAGAACGTTTCGCCTTTGTCAAAAGCTTCGCCGTTGCGGTTAAAGGTGCGGTGGTCTTCGGGTTGGAAGGTAGTTTCATGCGACATTTTGCCGGTCAGTAATCCGCTGGCTAAAGGTACCCGCACAATCAAGCCTATGTTGTTTTCTTTGGCGGCAGAGAAAAGCTGCTCGCTGGGCTTCAGGCGGAACATGTTGAAGATTACTTGCACCGTGGTCACGTTGGGGTACTTCATGGCCATCAGGGCCTCGTCTACTAATTCAACGCTCACACCTAAATTGCGGATTTTACCTTGTTCTTTCAGGCGGTCAAAGGTCTCAAAAATCTCGGGACGGGTATATACTTCGGTGGGCGGACAGTGCAGCTGAATCAGGTCAAGGGTTTCAAGCTTCATGTTTTGGAGGCTTTGCTCCACATATTTGGTGAGGCTTTCCGGAGTGTACCCTTGCGACACATGCGGCTGTATCTGGCGTCCGCACTTGGTGGCCAGGAACACTTCTTCTGAGCGGCTTTTCACCACGCGGGCAACGGCTGCTTCACTAAGCCCATCGCTGTAGACGTCGGCAGTATCAATGAAATTCACGCCCGCGTCAATGGCCGAATTGATGATGGTTTCAGCTGTTTGCTCATTGAAGGGTTCGCCCCAGCGGCCACCTACCTGCCAGGTGCCCAAAGAGATCTCAGAGACGTTAAATCCAGTTTTTCCTAATACTCTATAGTTCATAGTTGTGTGATATGTTACGTGATGGATGTTTACCTCAGAAGCTTCTAAAAGGATAAAAGCTTTTGAGGTAATTTTTCGATCTTACTAGAGGGTTAATTTTGTTTCTAGCCATTTTCCTCAAAACAAGGTTAAAACAAAATACCCTGCAAAGGTCTAGTCCGTAGATCTATTTTCCTTCCATTCTGCTCTTTCATTGTTGCAGAAAGTTTAATTTCGGTGGTGCTCATACACTTCTGCTGGAATTTGTTTATGCAAATAAAGCAAGGTTTCTTCTGATAGCGAAGGTGCTTTGACCACGGCAAAAGCCTGTTCCAGGTGAGAGGCCGTCCTGATGCCCAGCACTGCGGTAGTCACGGCCGGATGGTGCAGAACATATTTCACCGACGTGTTTAGAACGTTCTCTGCACCGGCAATGGCTTTCAACGCTTCGGCAGTTTGGGTTACTTCTTCTAGGGTGTGGTTTAGGTACGTCTTCGGGGTTTTGCCCAATAAAAGGCCCTGCGCCAAGCTTCCCCGGGCCAGAACGCCTATTTTATGGTCGTGCAGCAAATCCAGCATTTGTTCCTCGGGGCGGCGGTCCAGAAGACTGTACTGCATCATGACACTTACCAGGTTAGACTTCTTCACGTACTGCCTGATCACGTTGGGCCTGATGGAGGACATGCCATACTCCCGTATCTTGCCCTGCTCTTTCAGCAGCTCAAACGCCTCAATGGTTTCGTCTATGGGGTCTTCAATGGTGCCACCGTGCAGTTGGTAGAGATCTATATAGTCGGTTTGAAGGCTTCTCAGGCTTTTCTCCACCGACTCCAGAATATAAGCTTTGGTGGGGTTCCAGTCCCAGCCGCTGCCATCGGGCCGCCACTGATTTCCTACCTTGGTAGCCAGCACCACCTGGTCCCGTTTTCCTTTGAAGGCTTTGCCCACAGTCTCCTCGTTCTTTCCCTTCTCATACAAATCTGCGGTATCAAATAAGGTGATGCCGCCGCCTAAAGCCTGATGCAGAAGAGAAATGCTTTCAGACTCGTCATTGGGTAAAGACATGCACCCGAAGCTTATTTCACTTACCGTTAAGGTGGAGGTACCAAGTTGGTTATACTTCATGTGTGGATACTCTTTATGTAATTAAAGAAAGCCTTTAAAGCCAAAGGTAATAGGAAACGCATTTATAGCATGGTTTCTTAAAAGTAACCTCTCAGCTAGAAAATAGCCTTCTTATAAAAACGAGGAACCTATCAAGAAGATGTAAGGAAAAGACTACTCAGCGAAATTCATTTCAACACTGGGCAGCAAAGTATAAATCGGTATTAACAAAACGGCCCCTAAACGAAAGGGACAGTTGGCTTAGAAAACCTCAAATCCGCTTCCAGGGATTGATTCCATCAGTTTTCATTTTGGCATATAGTAAAAGGAAGTACACGACGTCCAGCACGAAGATGCCGCAGAAGAGCAGAAGAAGTAAATTGGAGTTGGGAAAATACAGGTAAAACAGGATGGATGGAAAGATGGTCCCCACCATCTTGCTCAAGGCTATATACCCCGACTGCCCCCTAGAACTGTTCCGCTTCAGCAGCATCCGGATAAAGAGCACCGACATCATCAGGTTCTGGGCGAACGCTGCGTAAATGCCAATGTAGTCATTGAACTCCTGTGCCATGGCCGTAATGGTGAGCGCGCAATAGACGAGGGTAAAAAGGAAAGTGACGTAGAACAGTTTTTTGGGAAGGTGCTCCGGGAACTCGCTCCGGCCATAAGCCAGGTACTGCACCAGAATGCCCACGTCAAATACAAGCCACAGGTAATCTATGTACAACTGGGGCTGTGGGTGCGGGTACACAAAAGCAAAGATAAACTCCCAGGAAACATTGGCACAGAGCGCCGCCATGGGCATGCCGTAGTACTTGTCTTTGTAGCCGCGCCGAAGAATGAGAATATAGGCTATGGTCCAAAATAGCCCACTTCCTATCATTAAGAACTTGCTTAAAGCGTCATTGATATGAACCGGATCTTGTAACATACTTTCACCTAACCAGAATAGACCAGTTTTGGTTAGGCTGAAATGATTAAAATATGCACCCTACACTTTACTTGAACTACTTACTGGGTGTATGCTTCTATCTGGCATCAAATAGTTTTTAGATTTAACCTGCTCGCTTTTTAGGTATGGATTATTTTCTATACTTTGAAGAGGTATTAAAAAGAATTATCACTACCCTCACATTCTTGTTATTTTAACTATTTAGTTATTGGGAACTATCCAAGAACACGAAATAAATCTTACTTATTTAAAGTAAATGATGGCCCACTTAAAAAAAGCTTTTGCTTTATATGTTATCAATTTATCTTTTTTTGCTTGTGAAAAAGAAGAAGTTCCAAAGGATTATTCTGGGGAGTATGTAGGTATAAATGAATATAAAAGCAATAAAAGATATTATGCAGGACCAGTTGAAATGATTGATACTGTTTACAAAGATGTACATTTCAAAGTGGTGAAAGGGCAAACCAAAGGCACATGGACAATCATGTTAGGCGATAATGGGTCACCCATTCTTAAAGATTTTCAAATCATTGATGGGGCATTCAGTAGTAGAAGCACCACTCCTTCTACCTCTGAAAGTATCATTAAAGGGCTTCTTTTCAAAGATTCATTGGAAGTAGTAACTAAATTGATTATTCACAACGATCAATGGTTTATGACAAATACTTTCAAAGCTGTAAAAAAGAATAATTAAAAGTAAACAACTAACAACTATAACATAAGCTTTAACAAAAGTGGTGCTGACTGCGTTGGGAATAAGCAACTGCAAAGAGCATTATTGATTACTTTCTACATCATCCTTAATCTCGGTGTCTCTATATGGAAGCCAATCCTTTAATCCTGACACTCACCTTAAACCAAGAAGCATTCGACTTCTTCACCCAGCTTCGGACAGAATACTTTCCGCCGGAAAGAAATTACCTACAAGCGCACCTTACCTTGTTTCATCATCTTCCGCCATCTGAAAATTCTGTTTTAGATACACTTACTGAAATCTGCAAACACCAAAAGGCAATGGACTTGGAGGTATCAGATCTGATGTCTTTGGGGAACGGGGTAGCTTTTAAAATTGATAGTCAGGAATTGTTTGAATTGTACAAACACCTGCAAAGTCAATGGGAGCCTTTTCTGATACCACAGGACAAGCAAAAGCTTCGGCCACATATTACCATCCAAAACAAGGTGAAGCCAGAAGTTGCCAAAGAAACTGAAAAGGAAGTAAGGCAAACCTTTAACCCATTTAGAATTATTGGCACGGGATTCACCCTTTGGGAGTACATGGGTGGCCCTTGGAAGTTATACCACCAATTTACCTTTTTAAGTGAATGAAAATGGAAGCTTAACCTAATTATTCGTCCATGGAAAGGCGGTCCAGAAAACGTTGCATTTTGTCAAAATGAGAGCCTTTCCAGTACACCCGCTTACAGTGGGTACATTGGTAGAAGGTATGGAAGAACTGCTTCGTTTTAGGCGGCAGCAGGGACATTACCACCTTTTTTTCGACTTCCTTAATTAAGCCGTTGCAGCCCATACAGCGGGTGAAGGGCTGTAGCTGCGGCATGAGATGAAACCGGTGCAGCACCTCCCGCAACTGCTTTTCCCATTGCTGCGACCTGAGCCAGTAGCCACATTGCACTGTCTTTATCTTTAGCAGTCCGATGTCTCTGGTAAGCACAATGCGCTGCTCCTGCGCGGCAATCTGGGCAATGGTCTGGTCATCATAGTGGTTTTCATAGCAGGTATCAAAACCCAGCAACCGCAGGTACCGGACTAGTTTACCCAGATGTACATCCAGTACGAAACGGGCGGGTACTGGTGAGGAGATTTGCAGAGGCGGCAGAACATCTATTGTTCCCTCTGCTACAGCAGGGTACACCTCTACTTTTCCGTTAGGCTGCACCGGCTGGGAAAACGGCACCTTACGCCCATTCACGGCGATGCTACCAATTTCCGGATGCGGCACATTGCAGGCTTCCACCACATCTTTGACTGCCGGTGCTCCCGTGAACCTATAGGTGACCCATTGCCCACGATCATACTTCGGGAGGAAGTCGTTGAGGGCACCGTGGAAAAGAAGGTGGGCGGTATGTTCCATAGATTGGGGGCCTTTCCATTGAATACCAGAAGATAAGCAGAAATTTTAACCTTACATCCTCTATGGGTTTGTTTATCATTCTATAACACTTTTAAAAGGAGGCTTCTTACATGGGTAACAAAACCGTAGAACTTCTGTTACCAATGCAGTTTTTTATACAATACCTCTGCCCCTTTCATTTTGCAAGTTCCTGTTGTTCTTTTTTGGTTTCGGCGCGATTTACGTTTGTCAGATAACGCCGGCCTGTATCACGCGTTTACCTCCGGGTTTCCGGTTCTACCAATCTTCATTTTTGACCAGGACATTTTAGACCAACTTTCGTCAAAACAGGACCGAAGAGTGGCTTTTATCCAAGCCGCCATCACCCGCTTGCAGGATCAACTACAAACCTTCGGTTCCTCCCTGCTGGTGAAACACGGTTCTCCCCTGGAGATTATCTCCCAATTGCTGATTCGGTTTGAGGTGAAGGCCGTATATGCCAACCACGACTATGAACCCTATGCCTTGGCCAGGGACCAGGAAGTAGCCGCGCTGCTGGAAGCGAGGGGAGTTGGCTTTCATACCTTCAAAGACCAGGTCATCTTTGAGAAAAGCGAAGTGGTAAAGCCAGACGGGTCTCCGTACAGGGTATTCGGTGCTTACCGAAACAAGTGGATGGCCACCCTTTCAGATTTTCACCTGCGCTCTTACCCCAATGAGCAGGATTCTGCGCATTTTCTGAAAATAGAATCTTTTCCTTTGCCTGGTTTAGAAGACATTGGGTTTGCCGCGCCAGACAATAATGAGTTTCCGCCGGAGGCGGTGCAGAAAAGCATCATCAGTACTTATGACCAGACCCGCAACTTGCCCGCGCTACCTGGTACCACCCGCCTGGGTTTGCACCTGCGCTTTGGAACAGTTAGTGTCAGGAAACTGGCCCGGCAGGGAATGTCTTTGAACGCGGTGTGGCTGGGAGAACTTATCTGGCGCGAGTTCTTTATGATGATTCTCTACCACTTCCCGCATGTGGTGCAACGTCCTTTTCACCTGGAGTACGAGCACATGGAATGGCTCAACAACGAGGAGCAATTTGAGCGCTGGTGCACGGGCACCACGGGCTACCCTATTGTAGATGCCGGCATGCGCGAGCTCAATGCCACGGGGTTCATGCACAACCGCGTGCGCATGATTGCCGCCAGCTTTCTGGTTAAACACCTGCTCATTGACTATCGCTGGGGAGAAGCCTACTTTGCCCAACACCTGCTGGACTTTGACCTTTCAGCGAACAACGGCAACTGGCAATGGTGCGCCGGAACCGGCTGTGACGCGGCTCCTTACTTCAGGGTGTTCAACCCAGAAACTCAAACCAAGAAGTTTGATAAGCAGCAGCAGTACCTTAAGAAATGGATCCCTGAACTGGGCACCCCAGCGTACCCCGCTACTATGGTAGACCAAGCCATGGTCCGTGAACGGGTTTTGAAAGCGTATAAAGAAGCCTTGGCCAAAGGCAGAAATAGGTAATCTCACAATTTAGAGCTTGTTTTCTGAAATCAGCCTCTAAACCACTCAACCGCTGGTTTCTTTCAGGTAAGCTCTTTTCTACAACTTCTTTTAGGCAATGGGGTACATTCTTAAGTAAAGAAACCCCATTTATTATGGCAGATACACCAACCACTTTCAACCCCACCTACTCCATTGGCGGAGATTTAACTGTGAACCGGATGGGCTTCGGCGCCATGCGCATCACTGGCGAAGGCATCTGGGGACCACCCAAAGACCACGAAGAGTCCATAAGGGTGTTACAGAAAACCGTAGAGTTAGGCATCAACTTTATTGACACCGCTGACTCTTACGGCCCCAACGTGTCTGAAGAACTCATTGCCGAAGCGCTCTATCCGTACCCCAAAGACTTAGTGATTGGCACTAAGGGCGGACTGCTGCGGACCGGACCCAACCAGTGGCCCATCAACGCCAAACCAGACCACCTGAAAGAAGCCTTAGAAGGCAGCCTGCAACGTTTGAAGCTGGATCGCATTGATTTATACCAGCTTCACCGTGTTGACCCGGAGATCCCTTTTGAGCAAACGCTTGAGTTTTTACAGGATGCCCAGGAACAGGGAATGATCAAGCACATCGGATTGTCTGAGGTGACCATTGACCAGATTCAGCAGGCCCAGAAGTACGTAGAGATTGTCTCGGTGCAGAACATGTACAGCTTTGACAACCGCAAATGGGAAGCCGAACTCATGTACTGCGAAGACAACGCCATGGCCTTTATCCCGTGGTACCCGCTGGGCGGAGGAAACCTGAAAGCCCTGGAAACGCTGGATCAGATAAGCCAGAAGCACAATGCCTCTAACCAACAGATCGCCCTTAGTTGGCTTCTGCATCGCTCCCCCAACATTCTGCTAATCCCGGGCACCTCCAAAGTGAAGCACCTGGAAGAAAATTACAAAGCTGCTTCTATTGCTCTTTCAGAGGAGGAGTATGAAGCACTGAATCAAGCTGGCTCCTCTACTTTCACCTCTTAAATTTGAGAGAAAAGGTTTTGAAGCCCTCTTTCGAAAAAATGAGTAAAATTGATCTTATAAGAGGAAACCACAAAAGGTAAGCCCATCAAAAAGGAAGCTGGTAACCGGCTCGCCTTTCTGATGGGCTTACTTATTTTCTGATAAGCTCTACTACACCTATAAACTTTTACTTATTTCCCCAATTGCGTTCCAGGAACCCTGCTCTCCCGGAACCTACAAAGTAACGGCCGTAATGACTTGGGTTCTTCTTATAATAATCCTGATGGTACTCCTCGGCCCGGTAAAAAGCAGCGGCTGGCAGGATGGGTGTTACAATAGGCGTTTCAAAGGGTCCCTCCCGCTGTACTTTCTCTTTTGAGGCCTGGGCTAGTGCTTTCTGTTCCTCTGAATGGTAGAAGATGGCCGTTTTATAGGAAGAACCCCGGTCGCCAAATTGCCCGCCGGCATCAGTAGGGTCAATGGACTGCCAGAAGATTTCCAGAATCTCCTGATAGGAAATAACCGAAGGGGCAAAGATGACCTGCACAGCTTCATAGTGCCCGGTTGTTTCAGAGCACACCTGCTCATACGTGGGGTTAGGCACGTGCCCCCCCGTATACCCCGAAATCACTTCTATGACGCCTTCATACTTGTGAAATGGTTTCACCATACACCAAAAACAACCGCCCGCAAACGTGGCAGTTTCATATTTCTTGTCAGATCCGGTAGTTTCTTCCATGGTTTTAAGGTCTATAGTGCTATTAAACTCCATCTCTGGTTTTTTGTTTTCGCAGGTCAGCGGCCCTAAGATGAATTCTGGTTCTCCTTTGGTTTACTTGCCCACCGTAGTGACTATGGCATCTGGCAAAGCGGTATAAAAAGCGTCCAGTACCCGTTGGCGCGTTCTCAAGGAGATCAGTTTATTGGATACTTTTGGGTGCACCCGGTTTGAAAGAAATACAAACACTAATTCATTCTTAGGATCTACCCACACGCAGGTGCCGGTATAGCCCGTATGCCCGTACGTTTCATGAGAGGCTTGCCTGGCCGGGTATCCCTGGCTGCTATCAGGGTCCCATCCATCAAACCCCAATGCTCTGCGGCTTCGGTTTGAATGTCTTTTGGTGAACAGTTGCACCGTCTCGGGTTTTAGGTATTGCTTGCCTCCGTAGGTGCCGCCGTTCAGCATCATTTGGTACAGAATGGCCAGGTCGTTTGCTGTGGCGAATAAACCGGCATGCCCTGAGACACCTCCCATTTTGGCAGCTCCCCCATCGTGCACATACCCGCGCAGCAAGGCTTTCCGGAAAGTGGCATCTACCTCAGTTGGTACAATGCGGCTCTCTGGGAAACGGGTTAAGGGTAGGTAACCGGCAGTTTGCATGCCCAGGGGCTTATAGAACCGTTCGGCCACAAACGTGTCCAGAGAAGTTTTGGCCTGCCGTTCTACTGCCTCTTTGAGATAGTACATGCTTACATCGGCGTACACGTATTTGTCTTTTACCCCCATTTTCGCATTCAACATGCGGGGCCAGATCACTTCGTCAAAATAGCTCTTCCGGATAAAGGCACTGTCTCCGGCCTTGACGGTGTACTGCCCCGTAGGCACTTTGCTGTAGTCCTGCGTCTGCAGCGGCAAGTGTACCCCGGCGGGTAAACCCGATTGGTGCAGCAGCAACTCCCGTATTTTTATACCCGCTTTGTTCGTGTTTTTGGCAGAAGGCACGTAAAACGCAAACGAGGAATCCAGAGAGATTTTCTGCTGGTCATAGAGGTTCATGACCGCCATGGTGGTGGCAGAGACTTTGGTGATGGAGGCCACATCAAATATGTCTGAGATCTGTGTGGCTTGGGTGTTGTCATAGGTGTGCGATCCGTACGCTTTCTGGAAAATCACCTTTCCGCCTTTCGCCACCAGCACCACCGCGCCCGGGGTAGCCTGCTCCCTGATTGCCTCAGCTACAATCGCATCCACTGACGCCTGGAGATTACTGGATTTGATGCCCACTTCTTCGGGCACACTGTACTTCAGCCGAATGGCTGAGGTTTTGAACCCCTTGCCTTTGGCATACTTCTCAGAAAAATCTTTCTCTAAGGTAGCTGTGGCCGGAACGCCGCCAAATATTAATTGAGCGGCAAAGCTAGCCGAAGCCGCTGTTTCCTTCTCTGACCAGATGAGCGGAGCCGATAGGGTTTCTGCCAATTGCAGGTTTTCACCTTCCCCAAACAGCGCCAGCAGCAGTTGTTTTCTGTTCTGTAGCTCTTTCAGGAAATTTAGAATACGTTGATCTCCCAGAGAAGAAGCCTCGGCCTGTACAATCACAGTTTGGTAAGAAGCCAGATCCTTCGTCAAAGAAGCAAACGAGTTACCCTGCGCGTAGGCTGCTGCCGGAAATGCCGTCACATTGGTATACTTGTTTAAGAGGCTGTCAAACTGGGCGGCATGTTTTACTTTAATGGAGACACTGGCAATTTTCTGCTCCAGATTCCTGAGCGGCACCACCCCTGCCTGGTTGTTGAGCAACACCGTGTTCTTTTCTGCCTCGCGATGTTGTTGAAGCCAGGTCTGGCTTTTCTTGTTTTCGTTTTTCTGCGCCACCGAGCCGCAGGAAAAACCAGTCATAATCACCAGGATCAGGCAAAACTGCGTGGCCCTTTTTCTAAAATCTATAGAATACATTCTCTTTGTTGTTAACCCAGGAAGAAATCACCTGACCCGTTTACAGGCGGCGGGGCTTTCTTCATACTTTACTGAAATCGTTAAATTACTAAAAATTATTGCGGGTGACCCAAAGGATTAGCTTCCTCCTGCCTAACCTGGGTCTGTTTGTTTTCTTTTCTCCTGGTATAAGTACTTAAGTATCATCTGCCCGTATAGGAGGAGAAAACTAATCTGACCTACTATGAAACTGATTCCCTCCACCACCAATCAGAAAGCGATGGCTTTAGGTGCCATTGCCGGAATGCGAGCCATGACGGCCCCGGCCATTCTCTCAAACCATTTCGCAAACTCCCATTCCTTTTTCCTGGATGGCTCCTCTCTGGGATACCTTCAGAAATCAGGGGTAGCTACTGGCATGAAAGTATTAGCCGTGGCAGAGTTAATTGGCGATAAACTGCCCTTTACTCCGAAGCGTATCAAGCCTCTCCAATTAATGCCAAGGGCATTTTCAGGGGCGCTGGTAGGTGCCACCATTGCAGAATCTAATGGCGAAAGCAGAATAACCGGTGCTTTGTATGGATTGGTAGGGGCTATGGCGGCTTCTTATGTGTTTTATTACCTGCGGAAGAACCTGGTGAAAGTCAGCGGGATTCCGGATGGGGCATTTGCTTTGATGGAGGATGCGTTGGCGTTGAAGGTGGGGACTTCTATATTGAAGGACTAAGGCATATTTGTGAAGTATAAGCAGAAGGCTCTGGGATGTTGTATCCCGGAGCCTTCTGCTTTTTGAATATGTGGTTTGCTTTCACTGTCGTAGTGACTATTGAATAGGAGGTCCTTATGCAGGGTTGTTCCATCTTAGGCGAAAAGCGCTCACGGCCGCGGGGCCTCGTCTTACCCTCTCGCACTGCCCTTTCGGCCAGAGCTGTTGGTCTCACTTAGTGGTTGCCTATCTATGGCCAAAAGCGAGGCGCTCGATGGAAAGACTGGAATAATGGAAAGTTTTAAAAGGAGATTTATAAGCCTTTCTTTTGTTCCATTTAGTTAAGACTCATTTCCATCTACAAACTTCCCGTGTTTGGGAATAGCGATGGTGTCAAACTCTTCTACTAGTTTTCTTAAGCCGGTGGTAAGGGCTTCTCCTTCCATGTGTTTGCCGTGACCGGGAATAATCATTTGGGGGTGCAGGGCTTCCAGTTTTCTGACGGAATCCCAGGCGGCGGTCCAGTCAGTGGTGAGGTAACGGGGTGGTCCTTGTATCTCCTCGGTTTGCATAAGTACTTTGTAGAACGAATCCTGCTTGACGGTGATGACCGCATCTGCTGAGATAAGGGTTCTGTCACTTTCCCGGAAGAGGGCAACTTGTCCGGGTGAATGACCGGGCGTGAACACCCAGTGCCATTCGGGAAGTTCAGGTACGGTGCCATTTTCCGGCAACGGAAGCAGCTTCGCCTGGCTTATGTTAATGGGTTCATTGGGGTAAATGGAAGAAATCTTGGCGAGCATCCCTCCTTCTACTGAAGTGTCTGGTTCTGGATAAGCCTGCTGTCCGGTCAGGAACGGGAACTCCAGAGGGTGCGCGTACACCGGAACATCCCATTCTTCCAGCAACCAAACTAAACTGCCTACGTGGTCAAAGTGACCATGCGTTAAAATGATGGCAGCCGGTTTAGCGGTACCCCCGAAAATGCTTCTGGCGAATTCTAGTATTTCTTCTGAACATTTAGGCATGCCGGCATCAACCAATACCCAATGAGAAGAAGTACCGATCATGACAAAATTCACGATCTGGTTTGTGTAATAATAGACATCTGGTCGTGCTTGCCAGGCCTTGCCTGAGGCGATGGAAGTCATTGGGATAAATTTGTTATCCTCGCTCTGCCGTAAGTTAGAATCCATAAGTTGTTAAATTAGTGAGTACTTGTTTCAACCTCCTGTTCCTTTCCATGACTTTTTACCCTAGACTTCTCCTTTGATTATGATCATCAAATAGGTTTAAGGCTTGTTTTGGCAAAATCAATGAAGAAACAGATTGTCTCGCTACCAAGATTTCTTGTTACAACTCTTTAGGTATAAGAAAAATAGGTGCGGGTGGCTTCTCTAGAAACGTAACCTTTAGGAGAGGGTTTTGATCGTTTAACCGCCACTCTGTTATGAAATGGCGAGGAAAGCGGCAGCAGGGTTCGGGGATGGAATCCCATTAAAAAGCATAAAAAAAAGCCCCACCTGTATAGGAATGGGGCAACGGAGATTTATAGAAGTAAAAGCCGAAATAAAATCAATCTACCCTAACCCTGCTTCTTTGGCCAGCGCCACTAAATCTGCAACGTTGGTGGTGCCTAGCCTGGCCTGGATGTTACGGCGGTGGGTATTGACGGTGTGCACGCTAAGGAAGAGTTTGTCGGCAATGACTTTGGAGCTTAGTCCGTGGCACACCAGGTCCAGGATCTCTATCTCCCGGTTACTTAAAGTTTTAAAGAGAAGCTTATTTTTATGTTTCAGGTTTTCCTGCAGGGCCGTGATTAGCTGTTTTTCGGTGTTCATGCGCGGACTCATGTCTACGTCTACGCACAATATCTCCTTCACCTGTCCCTCCTGGTTTTTTTTGAAAGCCTTTGCCCAACCAATAAACCATTTATACTCTTTCTGTTCTTTGTGCTTGGCCCTGAACACTCCCCCAAACTCAGCTCCTGAAAACTCCTGGTAGTGTCCAATGCTGTCTTCGGGTATGTTCATGTCTTCCGGGTGCACAATTTGCTGCATGTACTCCAGGGCGCCCATGTTCTTGATTTCCTCTAAGGTGTAACCCAGCGTTTCTTCGTTTGTTTTGTTGCACCAGACAACCCCCTTCTGCAAGTCAGAAACATAGATGTTAGCAGGTACTTCATGGATGACTCTCTCCAGAAAAGCACATTTCTCCTTCAACTCCTTAACCTGCTGCTCCAGTGCTGTTAATTGGGTAAGCGATAAATCCATGTGGTATAAACTTTTCAGATAATCCTCCTGGCGTGCTCCTGTTCCTTACGTTTTGGTTGCCGCCTCTCACAGGGCAAACTCCTCTACTTCCTGCACCTGACCTGGCGCAAGATTCCCTAAGATAATACTTCCAATCCGAACCCTGATAAGGCGAAGCGTAGGAAATCCTACTGCTGCGGTCATTTTTCTTACCTGGCGGTTTTTACCTTCAGTTAGGGTTATAGAAATCCAACTGGTGGGCCCATGCCGGTCGTCCCGTACCCGGCGAGATCTTTCCGGAGAATCAGGAGCCGGGTCTAACCGGGTAGCTACGCACGGGAGCGTGAAATAAGGCTGTTTTTCGTGCGAGATCTCTATGCCACCTTTTTGTAATTGTACAATGGCTTCCGGGGTGATGATCCCATCTACCTGGGCATAATATTCTTTCTCTACTTTCCGGCCCCGTACATATTCGCTCATTTTGCCATTGGTGGTCAGCAACAGCAAGCCTTCACTGTCCTGGTCTAGCCGCCCAATGGCCATGGTACCCGCAGGAAAGTCATACAAGTCTCCAAGTAATTTCTTGTTTTTGGGATTGCCGATGAACTGGCTTAGGTAGCCGAAGGGTTTGTGCAGGATGAAGTGGCGATGGGTATTCTCAGGTTCAGGCAAAGGACATAACGTTATGGCGTTAATTTCGGGAAAACAGGACAGAAACAGAAATTAGCTACAATCTTAACTCTTCCAAAAACAAAGTACTCACCTGGAAGAACAGTAAATTGCGCTGGTGCAATGCACCTTCGTAGGCATTCCTATAAGCAGGTAATCAGGTTATCTGTCTTTCAACCCTCAATTTACAGTGCTTACTTCATCCAAACAGCGGATATTCTTCCAACACAATATAAACAGGGTGTGGCGAGGCTAACTGTGATTGCCAGAGCGCAATGGAAGAAACTGGATAGACAATATCTTCAGGAGGAGAAATGATGGGCAAATCGCGTGGTACAACTCCCTCCTTTTTAAATCGGCAGAGCGTCACGTGCGGAATAAACTTTTCCTGTTTGGGTGGCGCTGAGGAAAGGGCTTGCGTTAACTCCTGGCTGAGGTTTGAAAATGTTTCGTTTAGGGTAAAACGGGCCCAAATCAAACGCGGTGATCTGGGTTTTGGACCGGGTTCCAGTTGTTCTAAGGTAAGGTTGAATGGGGAATGCCGCTGTGCCACCTGCGCCAGAGTCTGCCTGATAAAAGTATCTTCAATGGCAGGTACGTTTCCTAGAAAGTACAAGGTCAGGTGAAGGTTCTGCTCCGGCACTGCCCTAATGGCTGGATCATCATACGCCTGCCGGGCCTGTACCAGATAGGTGATAACTTCATCTGGCAACTTGGCCGCTATAAATAAACGGTTAGTGTCTTTCATCTTATTTTTAGAAAAATGACCTAAAACTATACACTACTTCTACGTCACAAGACCTAACATCAGCCAACCCCAGAATAGGATTAATTCAAAAAGACCTCAATTTCGAATCCCTACTTCTTAAGCATCAAACAGCTTTTTAGGTGAAAAACGTTTGTTGCTCTTCTAAAACAACTTCACCTTATTTAACATATCTGCATAAGTTGATATGGTTTGCTTTCAAAATTTACAATTAGATTCTAAAAACAAGAATACAATTTAAAACAGCAGTTTGTAAAAACCAGCTTCTCACCTAAATGCAATTATTGTGATGATTTAAAAAAATAAGGCTTTAAAAATATTTTATATAAACTTTTAACCAGATTGTTTAAAAAACTATCTCCAGCTCTATTATTTTATTAGACAATTCATATTCATTATAAAATTTAACATAAGAATAAAATCCGGTTTTATACTTTTCGTCGTAAATGTGTTCATAAAGCTTACTAAGTAGTAAGTGGTTATTAATCACCTAACAATTAAAGCTTATGAAAATTTTTACGGGAGTCAAACCCAAGATTTGGGTAACGGGACTGGCGATAGCCGGCCTGTTTACCGCAGGTGTTACCAGTAACTACCTGGAATCCTCAAGCCACAGGGAAGCCCCCATTATTGCAAATGACCCGTTAGCGGATAATACGGACGTTTACGCTTTCCGGAGTCCCACCAACCCTAACAACGTGGTGATTGTCGCTAACTTTATCCCTTTTCAGCTTCCACACGGCGGACCAAATTATTACAATTTTGGAGAGGACATTGCCTATGACATTAGAATAAAAAACAATGCCCGTACCACTTACGACGATGTTATTTATCGTTTTGAGTTCAAAAAGGTAAACGAAGACCCAACCACTTTCTTCAAAATAAGACTGGGTAAAGAAAATCAAAAAGCTACTTACACCATCAACAAAAGCTTAGACGGCGGTAAAACCTGGTCTATGATTCTGAAAGACGGTAAAGTAGCTCCTTATAATGTAGGGCCTCGTTCTATTGAATCAGCCGTTGGCTTGAACTCCAACTATGATGCTTTGATGAAGTCAGCCATTATGAGAACGTCTGATGATTCAAAAGTATTCTGCGGTCCAGTAGACGATCCATTCTTTATTGATTTAGGTGGTATCATGGACTTAGGCAATATCAGACCACAAAATGCGCCTGATGGACTTGCCAAGTTGAATGTGCATACCATTGCCATGGAGATTCCAATCTACCGGGTAACTGATTTCTTCAGACCAATTGACCAGGCCTTCAACATTCTTGACCCTAGATTTACCATTGGGGTTTGGGCTTCTGCCAGCCGTAAGCAAATGACGGTGAGAAATACAGATGGTACCATGACCAGCTCAGGACCATATGTACAGGTTTCCCGTTTAGGTATGCCGCTTACAAATGAAGTAATCATTCCTATTGGCCGTAAAGATGAGTGGAATGCCACGCCATCTTCTATGGATAACAAGGATTTTGAGCAGTATTTCGTAAATCCAGAACTTGCCTTGTACATGGATGATTCTAAATTTGGCTCAGCTGTACCAGGCTTTGCTCCTTTAAGAATCCAAACCAAATCTTTAGGTACCTATGACTTCAGAAATGGTGCTCCAGGTTTGTATCCTTTACTTGGTAATCCGGCTACCCGTGGTACCGCACTAGATCCTAATTTATTCGGTAACTATCTACTTCGCCCTAACGCACCACGTTCCGTCGATTTACTTCCGATCTTCATGACCGGTGTGCCAAACCTGCCACCATACCAGTTGGCAACAGGAAAAGGCGGCAATCCGCTGGCCAAAGGCAAACCGTTCATCAACAACTTCCTGCCTACTTTTGGCGATATGCTGCGGATCAACATGGCGGTACCAGTTACTCCACGTAATTCTCCAGATTTCAGTAGCTTGGGGTTAGTACAGGCAGCTGTTCTTGGTTTAACAGATCCGCGCTATAACACCAATACCGACCTGGAGTTTATTCCTAACATGGACGGTTTCCCGAACGGACGTCGTTTAGAGGATGACGTAACCCGCATTGAATTACAGGCGGTAAGTGGCGTAGTATTAGCCGCTATTGGTTTGTGGTACGATGATTATGTACCAGGTCAGAGCCCAGTAACTCAGGATTTAGTAGATGTGTTAAGCTTCACCGATGGAGTTGACAAAAACGACAAGGAGTTCATGACGCAGTTCCCATACGAGGCAAAACCATGGGAAGGATTCTCTGACGGACATATCGCCATCAATTGCGACGTGAACGGCAACCCTATGCCTATGACTTCTATTGCACCAGGTGCCAAAATGAACCTTGCTGCTCCTGAGGTGGCCCTGCAACAGGTAGAGAACTTCCCTAACCCGGCCAGAGATGTAACAACCTTCCGTTACAAAATAGGTCAGCCAAGTGAAGTAACCCTGCAGATCTACAATGAAACCGGTGTTTTAGTGGCCTCGCCAATGAAAAAGGCGAAGAGAGCCGTAGGTGTTCATGAGACTGTTGTGAATGTGAAGAACCTAAAAAATGGTATCTACTTTGCCCGCATCCAGACGGGAGCAGATACCTTCCAGACCCTTAAGTTCATTGTGAACAAATAAAATAAGCAAAGACCGGCACCATTGGTGCCGGTCTTTCATTTCTTTTTCTACCTTTTATTTCCTCTGATATGAAAAAAAGCTACATATACTTAACTATTTTGGCTACTTCCTTTTTGGTGGCATTTGGATTCTTTTACCTGTACAAAGGCAAACAGGATCCGGCTGTTCCGCAGTTGAAAGAAAGGCAGGGACCTATCTCCACCACCAGTGAATGGTTGAACACCAAGGCGGCCATTGCCGGACTTCAAAGAACCTTGCGTGAAAAGCCAAATGACCACAAAAGCAAATTATTGCTGGCCCTGGCTTACATGCAGGAAGCCCGCGTAACCGGAGATCACCCTTACTACTACCCAGCCGCGCTTAAGCTGATAAATGAAGTATTGGATGACAAACCTGAAGAGGCGGTAATGGTGTATGAAGCCACAGTAGCCAAAGCCTCTATTCAACTTTCATTGCACCAGTTTGACAAAGCGTTGGCAACTGCCAAAGAAGCGCAAGCCATCAATGACAGAGGTGCGGCAGTATACGGTGTCATGTGCGATGCCTATGTGGAACTAGGCCAGTACGAAGAAGCCATTGCTATGGCCGACAAAATGACCTCACTGCGCCCTGATCTTAAATCATATTCAAGAGTGTCATACCTACGGGAAATACATGGCGATTTGCCTGGTGCTATTGAAGCCATGGAAGCCGCTGTAAAAGCAGGTTTTCCAGGGTTAGAGCAAACCGCCTGGAGCCGGGTAAACCTGGGTCATTTATATGAGAAGACCGGTGACCTTGCCAAAGCTGAAATACATTACAAAATAGCTTTAGTAGATTACAAACAATACGCCTTTGCCTTAAGTGGTTTAGGACGCATTGCCATGAAAAAAGGGCAGATTAAAGAAGGACATGACCTTTTTGTAAAAGCAGCCAACACCCTACCAGAGTTTACCTTCCAGGAAGAATTGGTGCGGTATTACCAAAAACAGGGTCAAAAAGGAAAAGCAGAAGATACCTTAGAAGAATTAATTGAAGGCATGGAAGAAGACCAGGAAGCCGGTCACATTGTGGACCTCGAGCTGGCCAATATTCACATGGAATTGAAGAAAGACTATCCGCAGGCGCTGGAGTATGCCCTGAAAGAATACGAGAGAAGACCAGACAACATTGACGTAAACAAGACGCTGGCCAACATCTATTACCACATGCAAAATTATCCTAAGGCTTCTGCGCATATCAAGAAAGCAACCCGCACCAACAGCCAGGATGCAGAGCTCCTTTGCCTGAACGGCCTTATTGATTATAAATTAGGCAAACTTGCCGCCGGTCAGAACCTGATCAGAAAATCTTTTACCATTAATCCATTTCAGATTACCCCGGTTTCTTTAGAAGGAAAAAAACTGTTGAGTTCATCGCTCTCTAAAATCTAAAAACCAGGGGTATGAGAAAGGGATGGTTATTCCTGCTGCTGTGTCTAACCATAGCCCAGGTAACGTATGCGCATGAGGTATCCATAAAGGGGGTGGTGTACAGCAAAATCACCAACACCCCCCTTGAAGGAGCCATAGTATCCATCACTCAACTGGAAAAAACCTCGGTGACCGACCGGTTCGGGAAGTATGCTTTCCATAACCTGAAAGCCGGGGAGTACGAGGTAAAAGTCTCCTACTTGGGCTTTCTGCAGGAAGTACAAACCGTTTCTGTGACCAGTGGCATTCCGGCTGTTCTTACCACGCACCTGGAAACCAGTAACCTTGAGTTGCAGGAAGTATCAGTAGTGGCTAAGCGGGAAAACCCCCTGCAACTGATCAGTGCCGTAGATGCCCAGTTACGCCCTATCCATAATGCGCAGGAAATGCTACGCATGGTACCGGGCCTGATCATTGCCCAGCACGCGGGTGGCGGCAAAGCCGAACAGATCTTCCTGCGGGGCTTTGACATTGACCACGGCACCGACATCAGCTTAACCGCCGACGGCATGCCGGTGAACATGGTCTCGCACGCGCACGGCCAGGGTTATTCTGATCTCCATTTCCTGATCCCGGAAACCATTGAAGCCGTTGATTTTGGGAAAGGACCTTACCACGCGGACAAAGGCAACTTCGCCACCGCAGGCTACGCCGATTTCAGGACCCGCAGTGTGCTGGACCAAAGCATGCTTAAATTTGAAGCGGGCCAGTTTGATACGTACCGCGCTGTGGGCATGGTGAATCTGCTGGGGCAGAACGCCCGCAACAATCAGCAGAACGCCTACATTGCCTCTGAGTACCTGTTCAGCAACGGCTATTTTGAATCGCCTCAGGGCCTGAACCGGTTTAATGTGCTGGGCCGCTACCAGGGCATCTTCAACAAAAACACCATCTTAACGGCTTCGCTGTCGGCGTTCAAGAGCAACTGGGATGCCTCGGGGCAGATCCCGGAACGGGCCGTAATGGACGGCAGCATTGGTCGGTTTGGCGCTATAGATGACACCGAAGGCGGCTACACCTCCCGCTACAACGCCAACATCACTTTAGACAAAACCCTTGGCAACGGAGCCCTCCTAAAGAACCAGGCGTATGCCGTGAAGTACGGTTTTGAGCTTTATTCCAACTTTACCTTTTTCCTGAACGACCCTGAAAACGGTGACCAGATAAGGCAAAAGGAAAACCGTGAGATCTACGGGTACCAGAGCAGCTACGAGCAGGATTTAACCTTTCTGGGCTTTCCGCTGCGCCACAAAATGGGGGTAGGATTCCGGTACGATGACATTCATGATTCAGAGTTGTCGCGCACAAAGAACCGGTCTACTACTTTGTCCCAGGTGCAGAAAGGCGACATTGACGAGCTCAACGCCTTTACATATGTAAGCGAAACTTGGGAACTGACGCCGCGGTTTACCGTGAATGCCGCTTTACGTGCCGACCGTATCTTCTTCACTTACCGGAATGCCCTGGCAGAACAAGACATACCAGCCGTGCAAAAGAACGCGCAGAACCGCTTCAGTCCGAAACTGAACCTGACCTATGCGGTGTCACCGGTGGTGCAGGTTTACCTGAACTCAGGCATGGGGTACCACTCTAATGACACCCGCGTTTCTGCAGGCACCAGCGGAAGAGAAGCCTTACCCGCTGCCCGGGGCACTGACCTGGGACTTACCTTTAAGCCCGCTAACCGCTGGTTCCTGAATACAGCCCTGTGGTTCCTGGATTTGGACCAGGAGTTGGTGTATGTAGGGGATGAAGGGGTTGTGGAGCCCTCCGGTAAATCTCGCCGCTACGGAGTGGATGTTTCGGTACGTGGCCAAATCACCGACTATTTGTACCTGGATACCGACTTGAACCTAGCCCGCCCTCGGGCACGCGATGAAGAAAGAGGCAACGATTACATTCCCCTCGCTCCTACCATCACCAGCACCGGTGGTCTGAGTTTCCAAAATAAAAAAGGATTTAAAGGCAGTATGCGGTACCGCTTTGTAGGAGACCGGGCAGCCAATGAAGACTACAGCGTGACTGCCAGCGGTTACTTCCTGCTAGACGCGGTTGCCAGTTACACCTACAAGAATCTGGAGTTTAAGCTAAGTGGCGAAAACCTGTTGAACAGCAACTGGAAAGAAGCGCAATTTGACACCGAGTCCCGCTTAGCCGGAGAGATAGATCCTGTCTCAGAAATCCATTTTACCCCAGGTACTCCATTCTTTCTCAAGTTCGGGGTCGCTTACACATTTGGAAAGTAATTCTATAGCTGCCTGGTACAAGCTTTCTCTTGTTTAAACAGGTGAAGGATTTTCAGAATTAAGAAATCATAACTACTTCCTGTTAATCAGCCTTATACTTCTGGTGTAGGGCTGATTCTTTTTTATACCCTCGCATTAAAGTTATCTACATCAACGCCCCAAATAGAAATTTACCCCACCAGTCTTAAACTGCTGCTTGAGATGGCTTATAAGGCAACCTGAATCTTAGGTGTTTTTTGAAAAACAGGCGGTAAACCTTTCTCACGTTAAAACTGTGAACGGCAGAGATAATGCTTTCTCTTAAATTAAGTAATCCTCTCCCCTGAATTCCATGGCACCTTCTTCAACTCCTTATAAAGCCTTTTCATAAGCTGTTGAACAAAGACCTTTCTTGAATATTGAGCAAAACACATTATCATGCGAGTACAATAAATTAGTAATCAGAAGGATGTACCAGAACTTCTACGTACCTTATGCATCTAGCAAGCAGTAAGCTTCTTATCCAGTAGCAGGTTGAATTAAAACAGCTGAGGATGGTCAACATGTTAATCCTTTTGGCGGGATTTGTGACGCTCATTATTGGCGCTGACAAACTGGTGGATGGTGCCTCGGCGCTGGCTTGTAAACTGGGTATTCCCAACATCGTGATCGGGTTAACCATTGTGGCGTTCGGGTCTTCGGCACCGGAATTAGTGGTCAACCTGTTTGCCGCTTACAATAACAACACTGAGATGGTGCTGGGAAACGTGTTAGGAAGCAACATCTTCAATGTGCTGGCAACGTTGGGGCTTTGTTCCATCATCTACCCGTTAGAAGTAAAAACCAACACTACCTGGCTTGAAATACCCCTGAGTTTGCTGGCGGCTCTGGCCATGCTCATTATGGCCAATGATGTTTGGCTTGACAGGGCTCCCTATAATTCCATTTCACGGTCTGAAGGGCTGATGCTGCTGCTCTTCTTCGCGATATTTTTGGTGTACAACCTAAAGCTTGCCAGGAAAAGCTCCCCGGAAGAACATGTTCAAACCTACAACTACACATATCTGAAAGCCACTTTGTTTATGTTGCTGGGTTTGGCAGGTCTTATTATTGGGGGCCGACTGATTGTAACCAGTGCAGTTAATATTGCGCAGCTCTTCGGGTTATCAGAACGCATCATTGGCCTTACCGTGGTATCGGTGGGAACTTCGCTGCCTGAACTGGCTACTTCTTTGGTAGCCGTCAGGAAAAGAAACGTAGACCTTGCCATAGGGAACATTGTAGGTTCCAATATCTTCAACATCTTCTTCATATTGGGTTTATCTACCCTGGCGAACCCACTGCCCGTGAGAACCGGTACGTTTTTAGACATCGCGGTGAATCTTGGAGCTGGCATGCTGCTGTTCCTTTTCATCTTCACCGGACGGGGCCGTCAATTAGTGCGTTGGGAAGGCACAATCCTCTTTTCAATGTACATAGCGTATCTCATCCTCCTAATCAACCAAGAATAAGGATACATCAAAAAGCACCGTCTACATCGATATGAATGCCTTGGCCTATTACCACACCACAACACTAGAACCTCTCTTCGGCAGAAAACGGAGGAGTTGAAAATCAGTCCCCAAAACTGATCATTCCTCTAGATGGAGAGACAATTGCTTTGTAGAGTGATGTAGAAATACCACTCCAATTATTCAAGAAAAAGGTTGTTAGAGCTACTAAGAAAAGGTGGCTTCTATTAACCTCTTTTATTTTCCGGCTTCTATGGTTATTCCATGAGTTGCTCAACTACTGTCTTGCCTCCACGTAAAAAGAGAACCCTTTTAGGGGAACACCCACTAAACAGACGTAGACCATGGAAGAGAATAATAAAAAAGAGCAAGACCCAAATCCAACCCAGGGTAAGAAAAGCGAAGCAGATCCGCACGCCACCTACAACCCAGACTCCGAAGAACTGAGAAACAGCGTTTCTTCTTCTACTTATGATGCTGGTTCTTCAGGGAATACCGGCCATGAAGGGTTCCTCTCCCGCAAGGATGAGGATGATTTGAAAAGCAGAACAGACGAGCCTGAGAACAGGTAGGCATCCGGCTGCACAGGATAGTAAAAGCAAAAGCCATAGATGACTCTATGGCTTTTGCTTTTAGCGCAAGTTACTAGACACATTTCAGTAGTTGATTACTAAAGGAGCATGGCTACGAAACATTCTTTACAACTGACTTGCTGTAATTACATATAAAAAAGAGAGGCTGTTTCAAGCTTGCTTTCTGTAAAACAAGCTTGAAACAGCTTCTCTCTTTTCAGGAACAGTTCTGGTTCCTATCTTTAACTATTTGATAGCAACCGGAACTTCCAGGTTCTCCCATAGTAAGGAGAAACCTTTAGGGGTTATGTTGTAAGCCAAAGCCTCATTCATTTTGGCTGCTTTCTTAGGCGTCACATTTACCGTTAACACGTTGTTGGCTGGATCAAAGTTGGCTCCCTGGCGGTTGGTTCCCCATTGGCCCGTTTGCGAGTTGAAGATGATCTGCCATTCTTTCTCACCTGGTACCATAAACAAGCTGTACTTGCCCGCCTTCAGGGCTTTGCCTTGTACCATGATGTCTTTGTCTGTGGTGAAGGTTGTGGCTTCGTTCGCACCCGCTCTCCAGGCTTTGCCATACGGCACCAGCTCTCCCCACACCTTCCGTCCTTTCACCGACGGGCTGCTGTAAGCAATAGAAATGTTGGCGGCACCCACTTTCCCAGTAGCCGTTTGCGCCGGACTCGCTTTCGGTTTAGGAGCATCCTGGGCAAACACCGAAGATGTCATGGCTAACAGGAAAAGAACTGTTAGTACTAAGAAGTTTTTCTTTTGAGAATTCATAGTTGAATTTTGTTAGTTACACCTCTAAAATTACAGGTTTTTACTTCTAAACGAAATGTTTAAAGATTATTGCAATCTGCACCATAAAGAGAAAGCCAAATAAGTTTACCTCCCATGGCTTTCTCTTTCCTATTAAGTAGGACTAGTGCTTAGTCTCTATTATATAACTTAGTCCATTCCCTCAATATGTTCTCAGTATCCTTGTTGATCTGGCCGGGCATAAGGCGCCAGCCCCAGTTGCCTTCGCCTTTACCAGGGGTGTTCATGCGGCCGAGTTCGTCAATGCCCAGCACGTCTTGCAACGGCAGGATGGCTGTTTTCGCCACCGAGGCATAAGCTAGTCGGGCGAAAACCCACCAAATATCATCTTCTCCCAGGGAGCGGCCCACGTAATGCTCAATCTGCTGGTGGAACTCCTTGCCTTCATTGCGGTACCAACCCAAGGTGGTATTGTTGTCATGGGTACCGGTGTAGGCAATGAAGTTTCGGGCGTAGTTGTGCGGCATGTACGCATTCTGCGGCATCTCGTCACCCCAGGCAAACTGCAGGATCTTCATGCCCGGCAGGTTGTAATCATCGCGCAGTTTCAGCACCAGGTCGTTGATCTCGCCCAGGTCCTCGGCGATGAACGGCAGGCTGCCCATTTCCTTCTCCACGAAGGTGAAGAAATCGGCGCCTGGCCCCAGTTTCCATTCGCCCTTTTTGGCAGTGGTTTCCCCTGCGGGTACTTCCCAGTAATCGGCAAAGGCCCTAAAGTGGTCCAGCCGCACCAGGTCATACAGCTCCATGTTCTTGCGCAGACGGCCAATCCACCAGGCGTAATCCTGTTCTTTGAGCACGTCCCACTTGAACACCGGCATGCCCCAGAGCTGCCCGTCTTCAGAGAAATCATCGGGTGGTACGCCGGCCACACCGGTCATGGTGCCTTCAGAGTCCACGGCAAAGATGTCGCGGTTGGCCCACACATCTACGCTGTCATAGCTGATGTAGAACGGCATGTCCCCGAACATCTGGATGCCGCGGTTGTTGCAATACGTGCGCAGGCGCTTCCACTGTTTGTTGAAGATGAACTGCACCCATTTAATTTTCTCCAGCGCCTCGGCGTTTTGACTTATCAGTCGTTCCATGCCCTCAGCGTGGCGGTGCTTGAACTCCTCAGGCCACTGGAACCAGGCGCTGCCCTCGTGCTTTTCTTTGAGCAGCACAAACACCGCGAAGTCATTGAGCCAACTTGCCTCTGAGCCCACGTAATCAATAAACTGCTGCTGCAGCGTAGGAAAATCGCCGGTTTTAAACGTCTGCCAGGCCTTCTCCAGCAATTCGTCTTTCACACGCTGGGCTTCCACATAATCTACGTTCCCGGTCTGCGGCAAATGGTACTGCTGCAGTTCGTCTTCTTCCAGCAACCCTTCGCGGGCCAACACTACCGGACTGATGAGCAACGGGTTCCCGGCTCGGCTGGAGATGGAGCTGTACGGGGAGTAGCCCTGCCCCGATTCAATAGGGTTAAGCGGCAGCAACTGCCAGTACTTTTGATTACTGGCGTGCAGGAAATCCGCGAATTTACGGGCTTCTGGCCCCATGTCGCCAATGCCAAAGGCCGAGGGCAAAGACGTAATATGCAACAGAATACCCGCTCCTCGTTCGTTCTGCGCTCGCAGCTTAAGCATAGCCAGCGGGAAAATCCCAAACAGATCGGCTACGCTGAGTTCATGGGCATAGTTGCCGGTACTCCGGATGAGCGTGTCCTGCCAGTCTTTAGGCGCCTCTTCCGGAATAATAACTTTGGTGTCTTTCCAGTCGATGTCCTGCAGCGTTTCCACACCTTGTGCTTTAGCCAGCGCGGCCAGGTGCAGCGGCACGGCTACTACGTACCAGGTTTGCAGGTGTTTCCGTACGAAAGCCAGCACGTGGTCTTTGTGTTCGCCTTCTACGGTCAGCGGCAGGTACTCGCCTTTGGCGAAGAGGTCCGCGTTGTTTTTGCGTTCGGTGAAGAGCGTACGGGTGAGCCACAATTTGATGCGTGCGTCGTAGCGATTCTCCCAGAGGTTCTCCCATAAGACATCCTGCTTGTTCAGGTCATAATCGTTGAGTTCCTCCAGCCATGCTTGCCGCTTTTCGTAGTCTACCGGACGGCGGTTGTCTGGGTCCACCAAACTGAAGTCCCACAGCTCGGTGCCCTGGTACACATCCGGAATGCCGGGCGTGGTAAACTTCAAAAGCACCTGGCTCAGGGAGTTCACAATTCCGAAGTCTGTGGTTTTGGCCCTGAATTTCTCAAAACTGGCCCAAAACGGACGGTTCTTGTCCAGCAGTTTCAAAGCAAAGGCTTTGGTCGCAGATTCGTAGGCTTCATTAGGCGTGGTCCAGTTGGAGTTTACTTTGGCTTCGCGTAAGGCTTTTTGCAAATACTCCTGCACGCGGTTTTCAAAATCATCTTCGTCTTGCCCCGGCATCGGGAACGCACCCAGCAAGGTTTGATAGATGAGGTATTCGTCGTTGACGCTGGGGGCGTCGTTCTGCTTCAGGTCTTTGTTTAGTTCGCGCCACTCCTGTACGGCGGCGGTCCATTCCTCCGGCAATTCGGTGAGCACATTCAGGCGCGCCCGCACGTCTTCACCGCGTTTAGTGTCATGCGTGGAGGTGCCGTTGATGGCCAGCGGCCACTTCTCCTTACGCTCCAGCATGGCCTTATGGAATTCCTCAGCGGTCATCCCGAAGGCTTCCGGCGCATCGCCCACCTCGTTGTGCCCGATGAAGCGGTTATAGGTGTACATGATGGTGTCTTCCACCCCTTTGGCCATGAGCGGACCACTGAACTGCATGAGGCGTTGGTAAAATTTAAGGGCGCGGTCCTGGTAAGTATCGTCCTCTCCTTCCGGCGCAACGCCTAACAGGGTTCTTTCCAGCAACTCCACGGCTCCGGCCATTTCGGGCTTACTTTCCCGAATCCGGTTGAAAATCAGCTGCACCGCTTCGGCTTCTTCGCCGTCCAGCGGCATCTGGTTTCCGTAGTAGCGATACACCGGGCACTGAACCAGGAACTCACCAATGGCAGCTTTCAAAGTTTGCGGCTCCACGCTGCTTAGCACTTCCTCGTCTACCAGGCGCTGGTGCAGGAACAGTTGGTACAGGTTCTCCAGCTCGCCGCCCATGTGCTCGTTCAGGATGTAGGCTTTCTTCTCGTGGATCTGCTCCTGTACTTCGGCGCCTTCGCCTACTAGTTGATGGTACAGCGCGTTAAAACCTTCTTCGCCGGGTTTATAAGTAAACAAGTTGTTCACCAAAGAAAGGAAATCATACCCGCTACTACCCTGAATAGGCCAGTTCTGCGGCAGTTCCTCACCTGGCTCCAGAATTTTCTCAACCACAATGTAGGTCTCCTCCCCAGCCAACTCGCGCAATTGTTGCAGGTAGCCGGTAGGGTCATACAGGCCGTCTACGTGGTCAATGCGGAGGCCCTGGAACACACCCTCGTCCTGCAGTTGCTTAATGAATTGGTGGTAGGTGTCAAACACCTCAGGGTCCTGTATTTTGAGGCAGATCAGTCCGTTCACGGTGAAGAACCGCCGGAAGTTGATCTGGTAATCGGTTTCCTGCCAGTGGCAAAGTTGATATACCTGCTCCTGTGCGAGCTGCAGCAAGCGGTCTTTGTCTGAGTTGAACGACTGCAAATCCTTCTCTACAGAAGCTTTTACCACGTCATTCTTCATTAAAGCCGTTAACTGCTGCCGGAACTCGTCCCATTTGAGGGAGTAGGAAATTGGCTCTTCGGCATTGTGCACTTCGTCCAGTTTCTCCAGCAGCTGTTCAATCGCTTGGTTGGTGCCGCCTTCTTCCCGTAGCAACGTCTCATACGAGCGCGGACTCAGCGGGTAGGCACTGTTATAGTACTTCAGCACCAGACGCATCTGCTCCTCATCAAAGGCTATCTGCAACTCGCCGTTTTGCACCACTTCTTCCAATTTCGCCCCTAAAAAGGGTACCATCACCCGTCCGTTGTAGAGCGTGCTGGTCCACCCAATGTCAAAGAACTTGTGGTACTGGCTCAATTTTCCTTTCTCCAGCACATCCATGAGCCATGGGTTGTTGGGGTGATAGGCCATGTGATTGGGCACAATGTCCTGCAGCCAGTTGATGCCGTTCTCCTTCAGGTTGCCGCTTACGGTTTTCAGCTGCTCCTCGGTGCCTATCTCCGGGTTCACGCGGTGCGGATTCACCCCGTCATAGCCGTGGGTACTGCCCGGTGTGGCTTCAAAGATGGGCGAAGCGTAGATGGTGCTTACCCCTAGTTTCTGTAGATAGGTGATAACGCGCTCGAAGTCTGAAAAGGTGAACTCCTTGTGAAACTGCAAACGATACGTCGCGACAGGGTTATGCATAGTTGTATTTTGTAGGTATGAAGATGGGGAAAGACTCCAGAAATGATTCCCGCTGCCTCCTATTTTTAGATTCTTGTGTGTACGTCGGTTTTGGCCGGTTTTACGGAAAATAGCCTAGAAAATGTTATATAAATTTCTGGCTTTGTTTATTCCTTTCTTTTGGAAGAAGATTTACCCTTGAGAAGTGGGTTTGATGGATGTTTACCCAATTAAGATTGTGATGGTTGATGGGCTTCTAACTTAACTGTAAAGGCAACTACATGGGATTACCACAACATCTTTTTTATCGCTGGCGCGAGTCTCCGGCTCGTGTCCGGACGCATTGCTGATCTTCTGTTGCTGGAATACAGAGCCTTCTGCAAAACTGGAGTGAGTAAAGGTTTTAACCTAAAATCTTTAAATGAAATGCTTCAACCAATTTTAACTCAGATATGCGTGCGGACACGAGCTGGAAGCTCGCGCCAGCGGATTCTGTTATACCATTCTAAAATCTATATATGCCGCAAGTTTGAGCGAAGCGGTAACTTGTGGCTGGCTATGGTGCCAGTTTGTAACTGGCGTGGAGCGTAATCAGAAACTGTGTTTCGCCAGTTACAAACTGGCCGTATTTCTACTCCAAGTTACCGCTTCGCTCAAACTTGAAGTATGGTATTAGAAGCAAACCTGAAGTAAGGTAAAAGAAGAAAGCATTAGGGGGCTGTTTTTATAAAACAGCCCCCTAATGCTTTTCTAATTAACTTATGCTTGGTAAACCACTACACTTTCAGGTTGTACAGTCACTTCTGCTCCACCTGTTGTCGAGGCTTCAGCGGCTTGAGGACCATTCCATTCTGGTGAGGCGGAATCAAGGAGTACGTTCCAGGTTTTGCCTCCGATGGGGAGCTTCATGGGTTGTGGTGAGGCAGAGAAGTTCATCAGGCAGATGATTTGCTGGTCACCGTGCCAGCGGCGCAGGGTCAAGGTATTTCTGGCCTCGTCACAGGATACTTCCAGGGTGTTGCGGTCCAGGTGCTTCAAAGCAGGCAATTCGCGGCGCAGGCGCAGAAGTGTCTGGTAGTACCGGAACATGGTTTGGTGCTGTCCTTGCTGTACCAGATCCCACTGCAGCTTAGAGTTCTGGAAAGTTTCCTCGTCCATCGGGTCTGGCGCTTCGCCTTGAGCGTGGAAGGCAGCGAACTCGGCTTTGCGACCCTTGCGTACGGCTTCTGCTAGATCTGGGTCGGTGTGGCTCACGAAGTACTGGAAGCGGTTGGTTTCAGCGTACTCTTCTCCCATCCAGAGCATGGGCAGGTACGGACTGAAGATCACGCTGGCCGCGGCTAGTTTCTGCATTTCAAAACTCACAAGTTCACCCAGACGCTCACCCAGCATGCGGTTTCCTACCTGGTCGTGGTTTTGGGTGAAGACAATGAACTGTTTGCCTGGGTTGTGCTCAGCTTTGATGCCGAAGGTTTTGTTCCGGTGCGGAGAGAACTGCCCGTCATACACATAGGCATCTTCATAGGCTTTGGACAGGTGCGCAATGCCGCTGAAGTCTGAGTAGTAGCCGGTGCTCTCGCCGGTCATGGTTACGCGCAGGGCGTGGTGGAACTCGTCTACCCACTGGGCATCCATCCCGAAGCCCTGCTCCTCCAGCGGGTTAATGAAGCGGGTGTCATTCAGGTCCAGTTCCACAATCATGTAATGTTTGCGACCGGTGGCTTCCATTAGTTCATTCACGTGCTGCTTCATCTCACGCAGTATATGCACCGGGCTGAAGTCTTTGATCGCGTGCACGGCATCCATACGGACGGCATCAATGTGGAAGTCCCGGAACCACATCAAAAGGTTCTCGGTGAAATAGCGGCGCACACCATCGCACCAAGCATCATCAAAGTTGAGGGCCGGTCCCCAGGGGGTGTTGTACTTGTCTGTGAAGTAATGGCCATAGACGCCCAGGTAATTTCCTTCAGGGCCTAAGTGATTGTAGACTACGTCCAGCACTACGGCCAGGCCTTTCTGATGACAGGTGTTGACCAAGTGCTGTAGGGCTTTTGGTCCGCCGTAAGAATCTTGTACCGCGAAGGGGAACACACAGTCATAGCCCCAGTTGCGGTCTCCGGGAAACTGCGCCACGGGCATGATCTCAATGGCGTTTACCCCAAGTTCTTTGAGGTAATCCAGCTTTTCTTCCAGTCCGGCGAAGGTGCCGTCTTCTGAGAAGGTGCCAGTGTGCAGTTCATAGAGCACGTAATCCTCTAAAGGCAGGTTGTTCCAGGTATCATCGGTCCAGTTGAACTTCAGTACATCCAGAGCCTGAGATGGGCCATGCACGCTTTGAGGCTGGGAAATGGATGCCGGATCTGGGAATTCCTGCTCTTCGTTTATCCGGAATTTATAGGTATCACCGGGGGCGAGCTGGTCGGTGGTTTCGTGCCAGTAGCCAAACTCGCCTTTGCGCAAAGGAATGATGGTGTTGCCTTCATTCAGGCAGAGTTCCACCTGATCTGCCTTAGGGGCCCATACTAACACATCAGCATGGCCAGTAGTGGTAAAGGATACCCCTAGGGTTCTTTTGGTCACATCTATTTTATTCATTTGGGTTATGAAAAATAGGGTTTTTTAATACTACCACTGACCGGCCTTCTACATGGAAAGCTTCTCCCGCTTTATACGTGATGGGTTCTTCTGGTTCCACCACATCACGGAAGGTGTCTATGGCAACTGTCCATTCTTTGCCATATTTCCCATTAGGGGCATGAAACACAAGCGAGTCATGGTAGGCATTGAAGATCACGTAGAAAGAATCATCTAATACCACTTCACCTTTCGGCCCACGGGAATGCACGCCCCGCCCGTTTAAGTAGACGCCCAAGGATTTGGCGTGGTCCTGCTCCCAATGCTCGTAAGACATTTCTTCTCCGTTAGGTAAAAACCAGGCAATATCTTCTACGCCGTGCCCTTTGATGGCCCGCCCCTGGAACCAACGGCGGCGGCGGAAAACCGGGTGGTTTTTCCGGAAGTGGATGAGCTTCTTGGTGAATTCCTGCAAGCTTGTATCTGCTCCCTCCCAATCAATCCAGGAGATTTCATTGTCTTGGCAATAGGCGTTATTGTTCCCGTGCTGGGTGCGGCTCAATTCATCACCCGCCACCAGCATAGGCACTCCTTGTGATAAAAACATAGTGGTTAAGAAATTGCGCTTCTGCCGGTTTCTAAGGTCAATAACCCAGCGGTCCTCCGTTGGGCCTTCCACCCCGCAGTTCCATGATCGGTTGTGGTCATCTCCGTCTTTGCTGTCTTCGCCGTTTGCCTCGTTGTGCTTCTCGTTGTAAGACACCAGGTCATTAAGGGTAAAGCCGTCATGCGCTGTTATGAAGTTGATACTGGCGGTAGGCCTGCGGTAATCATCATAGTACAGGTCTGAAGAACCGGTAAAACGGTTCGCGAACTCGGCCAGCATGCTGTCTTCTCCGCGCCAGAAATCACGCATACAGTCTCGGTACATGCCGTTCCACTCAGTCCAGCCGGGCGGGAAGTTTCCTACCTGGTACCCTCCTTCACCAACGTCCCATGGCTCGGCAATCAGTTTTACCTGGGAGATGATAGGGTCCTGGTGAATGATATCAAAGAAGGAACTCAGTTTATCAACGCCGTGCAGTTCACGGGCCAGCGCAGAAGCAAGGTCAAACCGGAAACCATCCACGTGCATTTCGGTGATCCAGTACCGCAAACTGTCCATGATGAGCCGGAGTACGCTGGGAAGGTTAGCGTTGAGGGTGTTCCCGGTGCCGGTATAGTCCATATAATACCGTTTGTTATCTTCCACCAGGCGGTAGTACGAGGCATTGTCTACCCCTTTGAAGGACAAGGTAGGCCCTTTTTCATTTCCTTCACCGGTATGGTTGTACACCACATCCAGAATGACTTCAATACCAGCCTTGTGCAGGGCTTTCACCATGTTTTTAAATTCTGTTACCTGCTGGCCCAGAACCCCACTGCTGGAGTACCGCACGTCTGGGGCAAAGAACCCAATGGTGTTGTAGCCCCAATAATTGGTGAGGCCTTTCTCCTGCAGGTGCCAATCGGTGATGAAATGGTGTACGGGAAGAAGTTCAATGGCAGTGATACCCAAATCCAACAGGTACTGTATGGTGATTGGGTGCGCGATACCCGCGTAAGTTCCCCTTATCTCTTCCGGAATGTCTGGGTGCTGTTTTGTGAAGCCTTTGACGTGCGCTTCATAGATAATAGACTTATGGTACGGCAAATTAGGCGACTTGTCATCTCCCCAATCAAAGCTGGGATCAATCACGACAGATTTGGGAATATAGGGAGCACTGTCTAAATCACTGAAGCTAAGGTCTTCACCTTCATGGCCAAACTTGTACCCGAATAAAGACTCATGCCAGTTAATGGTTCCGGCAATGGCTTTGGCGTAGGGGTCAATCAATAATTTATTCGGGTTGAAGCGGTGCCCTTCTTCCGGGGAGTATTCACCGTACACGCGGTAGCCGTAAAGTTGGCCCGGCTTTAGTTCAGGCACATAGGTATGCCAGACTTCATAGGTTCGCTCTTCCATTTTGAACCTGGCAGATTCCACGTCAGACTCAGGTGAATCAAAGAGACAAAGTTCTACACCAATGGCATTGTGGGCATAAAGGGCAAAATTGACGCCGGTTCCGTCCCAGGTGGCGCCTAAAGGGAAAGGTTTACCTGGATGGGTAATAATGTGCATAGTAAGTATATCAGGTACAGGTAGAGTTATAAGTGTTTTATTTTCCTCGGGTACCGTCTACGGAATTCTGGTGCTTAGGTCTAACTAAGTGCCCCATGAATATTAAAAAATGAATAAGTAAAGATATACCGGCGGCAACCTTTAGAATGCTTAAAGCAGTAGATGGTATAGGCACCGGATTAATTGACTTCTTTACAAGGTACTTACAGGAAAAGAGGACCAAAACACTGCTCTTGCTTGTGGTATTTTTTATATGTAAAATAGTGGTAAAGAAGAAACCAACGCTTAATTTAAAGTAAGGGCGAGCGCTGGCAACTGTTTCCTGGCTGTTGCGTTTCCTGCTTGCATTTGATCGTATCGCTTATTTAAAGAAACTAGAAGAATTGATGTAAGCTATCTGTTGTTTTTGGCGTATTTTTACCGTACCGTGTCAAAAACAAGATGTTTGGCAAGTGCTTAATTGAGCTTTGCATGTGTTTTTAAAATGAGTACCCTATTTATGAAGTTTGTAAACTCCGCCCTGATCGCCATAAGTTTGTTAGTGCCGGCTGGTACGTTGGCTGCCCAGACACTGGCAACTCCCCCGGCCAGTAGCTCCACTACGGCTCCTGCTAAGAAGCAGGACCCCAACAGTCTGGGCGCCAAAGTGAATGCGGTCATCAAAAAGCAGACTCCTCAGACCACGGCACCAGTCGCCAAGCAAAGCACTACGGCCACTACTCCTTCCCCGGCTAAATCTCAGCCTTCTGTTAAAGACACCACCAAAGCCGCCAAACCTTCTGCGGTCACGCAAAGACTTACTAAGGTTGACCGCCTGATCACGGAGCGGGAGCAGTTGGTACTGAAGTATGATTACCTTAAAACCCAGGGCAACAACTTCTGGGGGAAAGCTTCTAAAGAAGACCTTTTACTGGTAGTGGAAGCCTTGAAAGAGGTTTTGCAGAAAGATGAGCAGATCATCCAGGCGGTTGAGCAGGCCAACCTGGAAACCCGCCGGAGCGTGGCTAAACGTGCGGCAGAACTGGAAGCTGAATCAAAAAGACTGAACAACCAGGTAAAAGGTGACAAACGGGTAATTACAGACAACATCTATGAAATGAGGGCTTCGGTGACGAACGCCCAGAACCTGCTCAAGAAAAAAGACCGCCAGATAAGAGATCTGGAGGAGCAATTGCAGGACTCAAAAGATGCCAAGTTTGACCATGACGCCATTGCCGCTTTCTTTGCTATGCTTTCCCTAGTGCTGGTAGGCTATATCATTAAACTTAGAAATAAGGTATCTGAGGGCCGCACCAGCAACCGCGTGAAAGCATGAGCGAGCGACTGGTGCCCGCCGCAAAATACCTTACCTACACCGAAGCCATAGGTCTTTACCATGCCTTAACCCAGGTGGGCGTGGTATCACTGGTAAAGACCTGCGGCCCCCCTAGTCTCCCCTTCGGGGACGGGTTGTATTACCAGTTGCAGGTTCAGGAACAAGACCTGCCCACCGCGCAACCCGTTTTGGACGAGTTTTCCCAAAAACAAGCTAAAATCAGTATAGAGCCCCAAACCTGCCCGGTTTGCGGCTCTGTTTATGTATGGCCGGAGGGGAATTTATCATGGTGGAAAAAGGTTATCTATGCTGGCACTACCGTGTTCAAATGCCGCGACTGCGGACATTCTTTTTTCGCTTAAAATACTCTAGTATATAGATGCTACAAGTTAGAGATACTGATTCTAGAAGTTTATCATAAAATCCAGTATCTAAATTCCGGTATCTAGCGTCTTACCACACAAATGGACAAAATCTTAAACGAACTCTTAGACGTGCGGGCCCTGCTTAAACTGGAGCAGGACGAAGACCGCAAACAATATCAACTTAAAAACGCCCAGACCAGCATCACTGAGCGCAAGCGTTTGGGTATTTGCTGGTACCCGGTGAACGTGATCAAGCAGGAAGTAGGCTTCGGGAACAAAGTGGTGGTGGAGCTGGAGCGTACCTCCGGAAGAGACCAACTGCACATGTTCCAAGCTGGTTCCTCGGCGGCTTTGTTTACCAACGGGGAAGGCGGCACGTTGAACGGCGTAGTACTGGAAGTGAAACGCAACAAACTACGGTTGGCCACCTCCAAAGAAGACCTGCCTGACTGGATTGAAGGTGGCTCGCGCCTCGGCGTAGAACTTACCTTTGACGAGGTAAGCTACCGCGAAATGGAGTTTGCCCTCATGAAAGTGATGGAAGCAGAGAAAAGCCGCCTGGCCCAACTGCGCAACATCATCCTGGGAGCAGAACCTGCCATCTTTAGACGGGAGAAGGAGTTCTCTCCTATCGCTTCCTTGAACGACTCTCAAAATGCGGCGGTCAAAAACATAGTACAAGCCAAAGACGTGGCCATCATACACGGACCTCCGGGCACCGGAAAAACCACCACGCTGGTACAGGCTATTCTGCAGACCTTGAAATTAGGTGAGAAAAAGCTGTTGGTCACTGCACCCAGCAACACGGCCGTAGACTTACTTACTGAGAAACTTGCCGAGCAGGGCGTAAACGTGATCCGGATTGGTAATCCGTCTAGGGTTTCTGAGGTGTTGCTGGAGCACACCCTTGATTCCCAAATTATGCACCACCGTGATTACAAGCAACTGAAAAAGCTTCGGAAAACGGCCCAGGAATACAAAGCCATGGCAGGCCAGTACAAGCGAAACTTTGGTCATGAAGAACGCCAGCAGCGACAATTCATGAAAGAAGAAAGCAAGCGCATTCTCTCCCAAGCTGACGATATTGAGGATTATATCACTGAAGATCTGCTGGATCATGTTCAGGTGATTACCTGTACGCTGGTAGGCTCTGCTAACCGGGCTATCCGGCACATGTTGTATGATACGGTGTTCATCGACGAAGCCGCCCAAGCCCTGGAACCTGCCTGCTGGATTCCAATCACCCGGGCCAACCGGGTGGTGCTGGCCGGTGACCATTGCCAACTGCCGCCAACAGTGAAATCCATTGCCGCGGAGCGCGGAGGTCTGTCCCGCACCTTATTTGAAAAATGCATTGAGCGCCAACCTGAGAGTGCGGTAATGCTCACCACCCAATACCGCATGCACGAGCACATCATGGGCTTCTCTAACGGGCAGTTCTACAGGGGTGAACTGCAGGCCGATGAAAGTGTGCGTACGGCTACTTTGTCTGATGCTTTTCCGGCGTTTGAACCAGGTTTGGTGGTAGAGTTCATTGACACGGCCGGCTGCGGTTTCAATGACCAGACCATGGGCGAAGGCAGCAGTACCGCCAACCCTGAGGAAGCCGATGTGCTTATCAAGCATTTGGTTAACCTGCTCACGCCGTATGAACCGGAAGAATCAGAAGGTGATCAGGAAAGACCTCTCCGAATTGGAATCATTGCCCCGTACCGGGCCCAGATTAACTATCTTAATGACCAAATAGAGCATGAGCCTAAGTTAGCGGCCCTACATGCAAAGCGTCAGCTTTCAGTGGGTACGGTAGATTCTTTCCAGGGGCAGGAACGCGACATCATGTACATCAGTATGGTGCGAAGCAACCCTGAGGGAGAAATTGGTTTCCTGTCTGACGTGAGAAGAATGAACGTAGCCATGACCCGTGCGAAGAAAAAGATGGTGATTGTGGGCGACAGCGCCACCCTGGGCCAGCACACCTTTTACAGCCAATTTCTGGCTTATGCTGAGAGCATTGGATCTTATAGAAGTGCCTGGGAGCTACTCTCGCCAGAGGCTGAATAAATCCTTTGCCCCCTGAGCTTCGTTAGAGGCATTATAGACCAGCTGTTGCTTTGTCTATAATGCCTCTTTCTTTTACCGCTCCTGGACCTACACGGGCAGGTACTTCTACGGTATCTTCAGAGAAGGCATGGTACTTCCCAATGAATCTATACCTTTACATTATCAACCTCATAAAGATATCACCAAATGAAAATCGAAGAGAACAAAGTGGTGTCGCTCACCTACGAGCTACGCGTTACCGACGAAGAAGGCGAAAACACGCTGGTTGAGACCGCAGACGAGGAAAACCCAATGGTCTTTTTGTTTGGTGTGAGCGGTTTGCCTGAGAAGTTTGAGCAGGAACTGGAAGGCAAATCGGCCGGTGAGTCATTCAAGTTCACTGTGGCTTCTGATGAAGGCTATGGCGACCTGGACGAATCTGCCATTGTACCGGTACCTAAAACCGTTTTTGAGGTAGAAGGTAAAATTGACGAGGAAATGGTACAGGTGGGTAACTACATACCTATGTCAGACAATGAAGGCAACCACATGCAAGGCCGAATTGTGAGCGTAGAGGAAGACCACGTACTAATGGACTTCAACCACCCGCTTGCCGGTATGGACATGCACTTTGAAGGCAAAGTGATTGACGTACGCGAAGCCACCCAGGAAGAAATCTCCCACGGCCACGTACACGGTGCCGGCGGACACCACCACTAAGAGAGTTAAGATACGGGACATTGGGAATTCACTCCATCATGCCCAGTTATAACAAGCAAAGGCCGTCTTGTGAAAGACGGCCTTTGCTATTTTGGAGCACTATTTTAAAAAATGTATCCAAACCACTTGTATTCAGAAGGCCAACAGAGTTTACTCTAACGAACATCACTATTCTAGAGCAGGCCTAATCCATTCACATTAGATTCATGGTTCAAGTATTAAGCTAAAACCTATGAAGAAGAAAGTTGGTAACCTCCATGAGCCAATAACTTCATCCTTCTTACATACTTTAATTCAGAAGAACGTCACTGGGTAATTTAGTGGCTACTTTTCTGAAAAGGTGATCAAACTAATCTGCTGGGTCACATACGCCTGCAATTCCGGGAAGAACTGCTCAAACTCTTTTTGGTAAAAAGGATAGTTCAACTCCAATTCCTCCCCTGCTCTTTCCATTCCAGAATCAAATGTAGTGCGTCTACTGAGTCCGGTTAAGGCTCTTGTAATCCCAGAGATTTGGGCATAAGATACAAGCCAGTTCTGGTTCACCATGTAGGGGAGAAAATGCATCACACGTTCCGGAAGAAGTTTAGGGTCCCGCTGTATTTGGCTGTATGCCTCGGCAGCAAATGTTTTCAAGGGCTGCGGACTGTAGAGGTGAAAGTTGGAAGCCAGAAAATGGTCATAATACACATCGGCTACTACACCGGCGTATTTTCTGAATTTAGGACGTAAGCGTTCTTTCGTCTGATGTACAATGGGGTGCGTGTCTGTGTAGGCGTCAATGAGGCGGTGCAGTTTTATACCCTGCTGCACCCTTGCCGGAAAGACCAGAATCTGGGCCCCTCGCACACTGTCGGCAATGAAGTTTCCCAGGCGCAGGTCTTCATCGTCACCAGAAAGAAATAAATGGGCAAGGTAGTTCAAGGGTTAATGTTTAAACCATAGGTACGGATTCTGGTTATGAAGGTACGTGCGTACCCTTGCCTGCCCTAAAAGGAACCCTTAAAGGCGGCTGCCCGTATTTCTTTAAAGCGATAATTGACCTAATCTTACTATGGAAAATCAACAAAGCCAAAAACAAGGCGAATTGCAAGCCTTTATAAGTAAAATCAAAGACATAGACACGGCCATGTTCAGCACCGTGGAGCCCGATGGTACCATCCGCTCCCGCCCAATGCGGCACATGACCGTTGAGGAAGACGGCACCATTTGGTTCTTTACCGGGTACCAGTCTGGCAAAACCCATGAGATAAAACAAGACAGCCACGTAAACCTGAGTTACGCCCAGCCAAGTAACAACCTGTATGTGTCAGTTTCTGGCCATGCACAGGTGCTGCGCGATCAGCAAAAGATAAACGAACTCTGGAACCCTGCCATGAAGGCCTGGTTCCCCGAAGGAAAAGATGATCCGAACATCGGCTTAATCAAAGTGACCATAGACCAGGCTGAGTACTGGGATTCTCCTAACAGTGCCGTAGTGCACCTCTACGGAATGGTCAAAGCGGCTATAACCGGGGAGCCAGCCCACCCGGGAGAAAACAAAAAGATCAATTTGTAGTTATGAGTAAAGAAAGGGAGTTTCGGCTCCCTTTTTTTATGCCCTGCAGGGGTTTGTTCCGCTCCTGATTTAAGGCTACTTTTAAGAAAACCGGCGTAAAACATTCAATCAAAACTTTCTGCTTGGCACCTCTGGCTCCTTCTCAACCTGCGCATACTACCCTTACCTTATTCGGGATAAAACCTGGTCACTGGCGTTGGGGCCTGGCTCAGATGGGAACCTCGGTACCCGTGCTTCAGAAAATAAAAGGCCTGAACTTCTTCAAATTACTGGGCAGCGGTCAGGGCCGTGGTTTTAGTTTGAAGCCCAATTGGTACCGTTATGGGTTCATGGCCACTTGGGACAGCCCCTCAGCCGCCGAAGACTTTTATGGGTCTCATCCACTGCTGGAGGAATACCGGCAACACACCTTTGAGCAGTACACGTTGGCCTTACAGCCATTACAAGCCCATGGCTTATGGAACGGGCAGAATCCGTTTACGCAGCAAACCCTTAAGGCACCCGAAGGTGCTCCCATTGCCGTACTTACCCGCGCCTCCATTAGGGTTACCAAAGCCATTGATTTTTGGCGAAACGTGCCCAAAACCAGCCAAAGTTTAGACCACGCCGAGGGGCTACTGGCCTCTATTGGGTTAGGGGAAGCACCTTTGATACGGCAAGCCACCTTCAGCCTTTGGCGCGATGAAGCCAGCATGAAAGCCTTCGCCTATAAACAAGCCACTCACCGAGAAGTAATCAAACGTACTCGCACCCAAGGGTGGTATTCAGAAGAAATGTTCGCCCGTTTTACGCCTCTTTCCAGCAAAGGAACCTGGAACGGGGTTGACCCTTTGGCGGGTTTGCTGTAAGATTTTATGGCTAGGGAAGGACTTCTGGGGGTGAGGGTTGTTTCATCAAAATGGTCTTAAAACAGGTTTAATTCCTATAAAAGGAATCAAACCTGCTCAAAGTTTTTTTTTTAAAGTTATCCTTAAAATCCACACCTGCTTGTTTGATTAGATAATCGCCAACAAGAGAAGTATAGCTAAAGCCCAAGATAAAATTGAGGCATAGGAAATTATTTCAGGATGTTTCGCAAGCAGGGCTACACACGATACTGCTACCAGTAGCCAAACCCACAATGAGTGAAAACTATACACAGAAAACAGTGGCTGGTACTCATACGAGGTATCTGGCTGTTCCCTACTCTTGTAGACCAATAATTTAAAGGTTTCAAAAAGAGGTGTATGGATAAACTGCACTGGTTGTAAATGATCAAGATCATAGTAAACCTCGTTTGTTATCGTAATTTTCCTTAAAAGCGTTTTTAAATATTTTCCGGAATCAGAATAGCGTCCACCTCCAGTGTTGCCATAAATATAATATTCTTTGTGCTCGGCACTTTTTTCCGGAAGGAAGCCATCTACCAACAGAAGAACCGCAAACAAAAGAGGCAAAACCATTAAATATTTAAGTTTTTGGTAATTTCTGTGGTCTTCTAGAAAAAGGAGCACGTTCATGAAGTAAAGTAGGCTGTTTGGGAGAAAGCAAATTGGCAATTTTAACTTACAACCAAAAGCAAGCCTTCTGACCTTAACCTAAATTCCCTTACTTTTGTCATAGGCCTTTATTAGGACCTTTGAACTTGTACGCAATACCTGAAACCATACCCATGTCTGAGTACGACTACCGATCCATTGAGCAGAAGTGGCAGCGCTTCTGGAGCGAAAACAAAACCTTCAAGACAGAAATAGATACAAGCAAACCGAAGTTCTATTCGCTGGACATGTTCCCTTACCCATCAGGAGCTGGTCTGCACGTAGGGCACCCGCTCGGGTACATCGCCTCTGACATTGTGAGCCGTTACAAGCGCCTGAAAGGTTTTAACGTGCTGCACCCAATGGGTTTTGACTCCTTCGGGTTACCCGCTGAGCAGTACGCCATTCAGACAGGGCAGCACCCGGCTGTGACCACCAAGCAGAACATTGAGCGCTACATTGAGCAGCTGAACAACCTGGGCTTCTCCTTTGACTGGGACCGCGAAGTGCGCACCTCAGACCCTGATTACTACAAGTGGACGCAGTGGATCTTCATGCAGTTGTTCAACAGCTGGTACAACTACGCCACTGACAAAGCCGAGCCGATTGACACTCTGGTAGCCGAGTTCAAGATGCGGGGCAACACCCACGTAAACGCCGCCTGCGACGAAGACACCCCGCACGTGACCGCCGATGCCTGGGCCAGACTTTCTGAAAAGGAACAGCAAGACCTCTTATTGAAATATCGCTTAACCTTCTTGTCGGAAGCTGTGGTAAACTGGTGCCCGCAATTAGGAACTGTTTTGGCGAATGACGAGGTAAAAGATGGCGTTTCTGAGCGTGGCGGCTACCCGGTAGAGCGCAAACTCATGAAGCAGTGGATGATGCGCATCACGGCCTATGCTGAGCGCCTGTTGCAGGGTTTGGATACCATTGATTGGCCAGAGCCGGTAAAAGAAATGCAGCGTAACTGGATCGGGAAATCTGTGGGGGCTGAACTGCGCTTTCAACTGTATGGGCACGAGCACAAGCACATCACTGTGTTCACCACCCGTATTGACACCATCTTTGGCGCTAGTTTCGTGGTTTTGGCCCCGGAACACGAATACGTGGAAGAACTCACCACGCCAGAGCAGCGCGCCGAAGTAGAAGAATATGTGACCTGGGCCAAAAACCGCTCAGAGCGCGACCGTATGTCTGACGTGAAAACCGTCACCGGAACCTTCACCGGTTCTTACGCCATCAACCCTATTTCTGGGGAGAAAATCCCCGTTTGGATTGCTGATTACGTGTTGGCGGGTTATGGTACCGGTGCCGTGATGGCCGTTCCCGGTCATGACACCCGTGACTACGCTTTCGCCAAGAAATTCAACTTACCAATCCCGGAAGTAGTAGCTGGTGGTGATTTAAACAAAGAGGCCTTTGTCGCCAAAGAAGGAAAAATCATTAACTCCGGTTTCCTCAACGGCCTTGATGTGAAAGAAGCCATTATAGCCGGTATTCAGCGCGCTGAGGAACTGGGCGTAGGCAAAGCCCGCATCAACTATAGAATGCGCGATGCCGTGTTTGGTCGTCAGCGCTACTGGGGTGAGCCGGTTCCGGTGTATTACAAAGAAGATATTCCGGCGTTGCTGGAAGAAGACGAACTGCCATTGGTGCTACCAGAGGTAGATGCTTACCTTCCTACAGAAACAGGTGAGCCACCATTGGGCCGGGCGCAGAACTGGAAATACCGGGGCGAATACGAGTACGAGCTGAGCACTATGCCCGGTTGGGCAGGCTCCAGCTGGTACTGGTACCGCTACATGGACCCTAAAAACAACAAGGCTTTCGCTGGTAAAGAAGCCATTGATTACTGGCAGAACGTGGACTTGTACATTGGTGGTTCTGAGCACGCGACTGGCCACCTTCTCTACTCCCGCTTCTGGAACAAGTTCCTTTTTGACCTCGGGTTGGTGAACCAGGAAGAGCCGTTCAAGAAACTCATAAATCAGGGCATGATCCAGGGCCGGTCAAACTTTGTGTATCGCATCAAAGATTCCAACACCTTTGTCTCCCATGGCCTGAAAGACCAACACGAGGTTACAGCGCTGCACGTTGACGTAAACATTGTAGAGAATGATGTGCTGGATCTGGAGAAATTCAAAGCCTGGAGACCTGACTTTGCTGATGCCGAGTTCATACTGGAAGACGGTAAATACGTGGTGGGGGTTGAAATTGAGAAGATGTCTAAATCCAAGCACAACGTGGTGAACCCAGATGTGCTGGTAGAAGAATACGGTGCCGATACCCTGCGCATGTACGAAATGTTTTTAGGACCTTTAGAGCAGTTCAAGCCCTGGAACACCAACGGCATGGACGGCGTGTACAAGTTCCTGCGCCGCTTCTGGAAGTTGTTTTTTGACGAGCAGGGAAATCTGGCTTTGACAGACGAGCAACCTACTCCGGCTGAGTTGAAGTCTTTGCACAAGACCATCAAGAAGATAGAGGAAGACGTTGAGCGCTTCTCCTTCGGGACCAGCGTGAGCCAGTTCATGATCTGCGTGAACGAGTTAACTGCTCTTAAAACCAAAAAACGCGCCATTCTGGAGCCGCTTACCATTGTGCTAGCACCTTACGCGCCACACATCACGGAAGAACTGTGGAGCCGCCTTGGCCATACAGAAAGCATCGCCTACGCTGCTTTTCCTGAGTGGAAAGAGGAATTCTTAACGGAGAGCACCTTTGACTACCCTATCTCCATTAACGGCAAAGTGAAATCTAAACTCACCTTTGACCTGAAAATGTCTAAAGAAGACGTGGAGAAAGAAGTACTGGCATCAGAGCAGGTTCAGAAACTGTTAGAAGGTAAACCGGTGAAGAAGGTAATTGTAGTGCCCGGTAAAATTGTCAACGTAGTGATCTAAAATTTTAACGCTCTTTTTAAGGAGATAAGCCTAAAACACCAATTAAAACAAAAGCCTGATCTTTAGTAGATCAGGCTTTTGTTTTATAGCTAAGTGGTACCACCAGAACCATTTATTTACTTTCGCTATACGTATACGCTGAAATATTTTATATCTTCATTACATGGTGAAACGGTACAATATCATCCTCGGCCTAGCCTTACTGGTTGCAGTAGGAGCAGGTTATTATTTTAACCACAACAGGTATTTTCACCGCACCGCAGGAGAAGAAATAACCAGGACAGTCTATGAGGCACTGGAATCAAAGAATGACTGGCGGGTAGAATGGCACTACAACTATGATGCTGGGTTCACTGCCGGGCTAAGCACTTTAGGGATAGGGCTGATCTTCACAGGATTGATAAGCCGGAAACGAATAGGTTTTGCAAAATCAAACCTCACTCAAAAGCGGTTCTCCTAAAGGGTTGTGACTTTGCTTCTGGTATTCTTATCGGAATAGATTCAAGTACAGGAGGCTTTTACCTGGTGTTTTCCAAAGCTCATCAGAAAACCCAGGGGTACTTTCTTCAACCTATTTACAAGCCCAACTCTCCTCTTAGTTTCTTTGGCAATCCCTGAACCACCAGGTTGTAGGAATGGTCAATCAATTCTGGTAAAAGGCCCATCGGCAGAAACGCTTCGGGGGAAATGGTATTCCAGTGCTTTTTGTTCATATGGTACCCCGGTTGAATAGCTGGGTATTGTTCTCTTAGGTCTACTGCCCGCTCCGGATCACATTTCAGGGCCACTCCTTCAGCGTAATGTGACATGCTGCACAAGGCGAACATCTTGCCTGCCACTTTGAAGACCAATGTGTCCTGGTCAAAAGGAAGAGTCTCCTCTACCTGAGGTTTACTGAGGCAGTGCTCTCTGAATTGTTCAATGTTCATGGCAGGGAAGATAAATAAAAAACCACTTGCTCTGGGAACAAGTGGTTCTGTATGTATAAAAATAGTAGCCCTTAGTGAGCCACCCATTTAAAAATCAAATAGATCAACCCGAATAGGAACATGAGCATAGACACCTTATTTATGGTGTGCATGGTGCGAAGGTTGAAGTTAGTTTTACGGTTAGGGTCCTTCTTACGGAAGAAGTACGTTGCAACTTCTGAGAAATCAAAGAGGCCTTTCATCTTTAAAATTATAATGTTCATATAAACAACAATAAACTACATCAAATAGTTACTGTATCTAAATTTTGAGAGAAAATAAAAAAACAGAGAAGAAATAGCAAAACACAACATGGACGTTACTGTTACCCCAACTAAGGGATTTACCAATTGATACGAGATACCAAGCTTGAATAAAACCGCGTCTAGAATAAGGGGGTGAATGAGGTACACCCCAAAAGTGGTTTTGGCAATTCCTCTTATGAAATTTAACAACAATCCTTCTTTAAGAGATATGGAGGTAAAGAATAGATATGTTCCGGAAGTTTTGAACAGAATGATTGGAGATAATATACTATAGAAATAATCTTGAAAGCTGCCTTCAATTTTAGAATAAAGATACGTACCTACAAAGGTGGAAATTGTTCCGCCAAAGAACATCATTAGTCCATATATTCTCCTTTTTCTCAGACCTATTTTTAACTTACTGAAGTAAAAACCCATAAGCATAAATACAAAGCCTGCCCACAATGTTCTTACCTCATTAAGCCATGGGTATTCCTCATAATACAGGCTCGCTAACAGCAACATTTCACTTATAATCAACAAAAAAAGTAAATGTCTCTTCTCTAGCTTTGAAATTAAAGGGCCAAAAAAAGTACAGCCAATGTAAAGCAAGATAATGGTTTGTACAAACCATAAATGAGTTGAAGCCCCATGAACTATCTTTTGGAATATCTCTATCGGTGTAAGCGGAAAATGCGCTCTAGCTTGATAGCAGTAAGCAAAAGACCAGAATAGAAAAGGAGGTACAACCCTCATAAGTCTTTTCTTAAGGAACTCCCCGCGATTTGTTATTTTAGGAATAAGCAAAACTCCGGAAAGCAGCAGGAAAATCCCTACTCCTGACCTAAAAAAAGACTCGAGCGCATTACTCATGAACCAAAAATGATCACTTACTTTACCAAACCCAAAGGTGATAGGAACGGAAGAGTGAATCACCACAACAGAGAAGGCCCCAAAAATGCGGAGTAGGTGCAGCCCAACCATTTCTTGTTTTTGGTGGACTTTATTTATTGACGAAATTAACGGTAAAGGTACCTTCTGGGTATTCAAGGTCTATAGTTACTCTAAACCTACCGGATCGTTCCAGTTTCCGTCTTCTTTGATCAACTCAATCAACTCATCTACAGCACGTTCCTCTGGCACAGACTTCTTTATCACCTGTTGCCCGCGGTACAAGGCAATCTTTCCTTTACCTACCCCCACGTACCCGTAATCAGCATCGGCCATCTCTCCCGGCCCGTTCACAATACAGCCCATAATGCCAATCTTCACGCCCTTTAAATGGTCAGTGCGTTTTCTGATCATGGCGGTGGTTTCCTGTAGGTCAAACAAGGTACGTCCACAACTAGGGCAGCTGATGTACTCAGTTTTACTCATGCGGGTGCGGGCAGCCTGCAGAATCCCAAAGGCTAGTTTGTTCAGCCCTTCTAATGTGTAGCCCCACTCCTCTTTAGACCGGTAGCTGAGATCCTGGGTGCTTAACAAAACCCCATCGCCAAAACCGTCAATCAAAAGGCCCCCCACGTCAGTAGCCGCGTAGAGTTGTACCTGTTCATCCGTCAACTCTTCATAGGACCGCTTGATAATTACTGGTACTGGTTGCCCCTGGTTCATAAGCCTGATGAAGGCTTTGCGCTGTTCAGGCATGGCGTGCTCGTTTTCCGTTTCCAGAATCAGTACCACATCCGGACGATTATGCAGTGTTTCTATGAAATCATTCGTTAACTGACCAAGTGACACCTGCACAAAATTAAGCTGCGGATGATACGAACCAGCCGTTTCAAACTGGACTGCCGTGTACAAAGGAAACCGCTCCTCACGTTGTTCGGCTTCTAACCAGACAGTGTAATCTACTATTTCCTTCAAACCGTTGGGGAGCATAAACGTGATGGGCGTGCTGCCGGTATACACGTAGTCAGCGCCCTGGTCAGTCATGTGGAATTTGTCCAGAGAAGGCGAATAAATATGTCCTACTGGCCGAAGGTCTTCATAGGTGATTTCCTCAAAACGGCTTAAATCTGCCACTACCCTGGGCACATTATGGCCACCCAGGTTCAGCACCTCCCGGGTTTCGCGTCTATGGTATTGGAAGGGAATATACGGCAGATTGCATATCGGTTTGATGGGCGTATGACCAGCACGAGTAGCGTAGCGGTCAATCAGCATTTTAGCCACCGGGGCTTCCAGTTCAGGAGCCTCCGTTAGGGAAACCCGCACTGTGTCGCCCAGGCCGTCCTCTAACAGGGTACCAATGCCCACGGCAGATTTTATTCGACCATCTTCGCCTTCACCAGCTTCGGTGACGCCTAAATGAAGCGGGTACGGCTGTAATCTTTCTTCCTCCAGTTTCTGCACCAGCAACCGGTAAGCTTGCACCATGACCTGCGTATTGCTCGCTTTCATGGAAAGCACTACGTCATAGTAGTTCAGGTCTTCGCAAATACGGAGGAACTCTAACGCACTTTCCACCATGCCCAGCGGGGTGTCTCCGTAGCGGCTTAAAATACGGTCAGACAATGAACCGTGGTTCGTGCCGATGCGCATGGCGGTACCGTACTCTTTGCAGATGTTCACCAGCGGTGTAAACCGCTCCCTGATTCTATCCAGTTCTGCCTGGTAGGTAGCGTCTGTGTATTCAATGACCTGAAATTTCTTTTTATCAGCGTAATTACCTGGGTTCACGCGCACCTTCTCCACCAAGCGGGCGGCCAGCTCGGCGGCATTGGGCGTGAAATGGATATCAGCTATCAAAGGCACGTTGTAGCCTCTGGCACGTAACTCTTTCTTGATTACGCCAAGGTTTTCGGCTTCTTTCACGCTGGGAGCCGTAATGCGCACGTATTCGCAACCAGCCTCCACCATCCTGATCACCTGCTCCACAGACCCCAAGGTGTCCATGGTGTCTACGGTAGTCATAGACTGTACCCTGATGGGATTGTTTCCGCCCATGGCGAGGTCCCCAATACGTACTTCTCGGGAAACTCGGCGGGTATAGTTGATTAAGCTTGGGCAATAGATTCCGCCCAGCGTAAGAGATTCATTGTTCATGGGAAATGATGTTTCCATACTTCTTTAACCCTTCGCTAAAACAGTTTGTTCAGCGTAGTTCTTGTAAAAGTACGAGGTTTTTCTGAGCTGTACAGCTACCTGAAGGTGTATGTATAGAACGGGGCCTTTTTTGTCTTTCGCCTGTATGTCTCAAATATTTTCATAGGGATTTTCAGGAAAGAAAAAAAGAGCAATTTACAAGGAAGCCTTTTCTATAAAGCCTTAATTCTCAAGAGGTAGATTAGAGTTCTATTTTAGCTTTCCTTTTATAAAAACACCCTCAGAAAGCATTGGGCCTAACCTCTACCCGGTTATTATGTTAAAGAAGGAAACACCACTTGGTTCTGGGGCGTACAATATAAACCTAAACGTTCTACCATTATGTCTCTACTGTTTTTATCCCAAAGCCAACGTCAGGCAGCCGCTTTGCTCAGGAAAGCAGGCATGGACCAGGTGCATATTCCAAATACAATACAGCTAACCCGTGAAACCGCCGAAATCTGGCTCCATCAGGAAATGGAGCAGGGAAATTTGCCGCTGGTTTTCCAAATGGTGAAAAGCGATTGCCTGGAAAAGGATTCACAGTTGTTGTTTGATGAGCTGAAGGATTTGGTAGTTGCCAAATACATTGTCCGGATGGGCATGGAATATGAAATAGCTTCTAAAACCGCCACCATCATTTTACCTTTCATCCTGAAAAGAATGGTAGAACTGATGCACAAGAACCCGCAGTTTAAAATGTGGTGGGACAACATGGAACTGCGCAAACATCTACCTAGCCGCGAAGGAATCAAAACTAAACTTAGGAACGTAGGCCAAAGCCTGTCTGGAAACCAGGCCTCAGAAAGCGGGGCTTTTATTTAGTCTATGCCTTTGTTGAAACCAGGTTTTTAAACGTTCAAAAACGTCTTAGACAAAAAGTTTAAACAGTGAGGAGAGAACAGGATTATTGCTCCTCCTCACCTTCTCTTAACATAGGGTCTTCCGTTGAGGCATTGGCTTCCCCTTGTTCCTTTAATCTTTCAATTCTATTTCCAATACGGCTGTGAACCCCTCTGTCTTTGAGGTAGGTCTGCTGGTCCAGGTCAAAGTCTTTTGGGTTGAAATCCCTCGCTATTTCATGTAACTGGAAGATATAGGTATCAATCCGGTTAATGGCTTCAGAAACAAATTCAGTTGCGTGATCATTCTCTTCTGAAAGGCCTTCCTTTACTTCCTCTGCTTTGCGTATCTCCTGCTGAATGAGTTGCGCAGGCTCAATACCCATGGCCCGTTCTGTTTTTAAGCGCTTTTTGAATTCTGGTACGTCAAAGTTCATTTGGTTTCTTTTTCTACTTACAGTGATTGCTATCGGTACGGGTTTGAAGTCCATGAGGTTAAGCAGCATCTTTAAACCTTATGTATCTAGAATCGTAGCCCCTAAAGAATCTTATTTTACCCCCTATGCCGGTTCCTTTTTTACAGAGAAGCCATGTATTTGCCGCTCAATTGCTGCACAAGGCAGGCTTGACCGTAAGCCAAATTCCGCAGGCTGTACAAGTCACCCGCGAGACCGTGGAGCACTGGTTGCAAAAGGAATTGGAAAGCGGCAATGCCCAACAGGTACTACTGGTATTGAAAGGACATGTGCAGGAAAAAGGACCTAAGTTGTTATTAGGCAAACTGCAAGATATGTTGTTAGTCAGGCTCGTGCTTCATTTAGGAATAAGAGGCGCCCTTGCAACCAATATTGCTACCTTGATTTTGCCTTTCGTTTTAAAGAGAGTGTATGACCTGGCCAGGCAGAACCCTAAAATGCAGGCTTGGTGGCGGGAACAGGAATGGAGCCGGCGTATACCTACTATTGAAAAGATCAGGTCAAGAATAAAAGAAGCCGGAACCAGATTAACGCCGAGTCGCTTCAAACCTTCAGATGACCCGAACATATTTATTTAGGTGTTTGTGAACCTGATCAGGGGTTAATTATCAGAATTCGCAGTAAAACCAAGCATAAAAAAAGCCTCTGCAAACTGCAGAGGCTTTTGTATTTGGAAATTGCTAGGGATTAATGACGGAATAACATCTCACGGTATTTCACCAGAGGCCACTGTTCGTCTTCCACAATCAGCTCTAGTTTGTCTACGCTGTAGCGAAGAGTATCAAAGAAGCCCAACACCTCGTCGGTGTACATGATGGCGCGCTCACGCGTGTCTTCAATTTTGTTGGCTACTTTCCGCTGCTCAATCATGGCATCTACGGTGTTCTTGATGGTGGTCAAGTGGCCGGAAATGTCTTTGATAGTTTCCAGAGTGGTGTTGATGTACTCATCGTTATCTAACCCAATTTCACGCAGACCTTTGATGTTTTGTACCAATTTGGTCTGGTAAGCAATAGCCGTAGGAATGATGTGGTTCATGGCCAGGTCACCCATCACCCGCGACTCAATCTGCACACGTTTGATGTAGTCTTCAAGCAAAATTTCGTGGCGGGCGTGTAACTCTCGGGCGTTGAAAATGTTATGCTTGGTAAAGAGTTCCATAGCCGTTTCATCCACCAGTTTATCCAAAGCTTGTGGTGTCTTGCGAATATTGCTCAGACCGCGACGCTCCGCTTCTTCTTCCCACTCTTTAGAATAGCCATTTCCCTCAAACCGGATGGCTTTGGAAGAAATCACATACTCGCGCAGCACATCAATAATGGCTACTTCTTTTTTCTTGCCTTGGGCCATCATCTCGTCCACGCTGTTTTTGAAGTCGATTAACTGGTCCGCAACGATAGCGTTGAGCGTGGTCATGGCATTTGAGCTGTTGGCAGAAGAACCTACGGCTCTGAACTCAAACTTATTTCCGGTGAAAGCGAACGGTGAGGTACGGTTACGGTCTGTGTTGTCAAGTAAGATTTCAGGGATTTTGTCAATACCCAGTTTCAGGTACACGTTATCGCCTTTGTCTAACGGTAACTTTGCAGTACGCTCCAGTTCATCTAAAACCTCGGTTAATTTCTTCCCGATGAACACAGACATGATGGCTGGTGGTGCTTCGTTCGCACCAAGACGGTGGTCATTGCTAGCTGAGGCGATGCTGGCGCGCAGCAAATCCGCATAGCGGTGAACGGCTTTCACCGTGGTGATAAAGAAGGTAAGGAACTGAAGGTTTTCTTTAGGACGACGGCCAGGCCCTAACAGGTTAACACCGGTGTCTGTGCTAAGGGCCCAGTTGTTGTGCTTGCCGCTTCCGTTTACGCCTTTGAAAGGTTTTTCGTGCAACAATACCTTAAAGTGATGCTTTTCAGCCACCCTTTCTAAGATATCCATTAACAACTGATTATGATCCACAGCCAGGTTCGCTTCTTCAAAGGTAGGAGCGCACTCAAACTGGTTTGGAGCCACCTCGTTGTGACGGGTTCTCAACGGAATACCCAGTTTATGGGACTCCGCCTCAAAGTCAATCATGAACGCGTGCACGCGGGAAGGAATGGCACCAAAGTAGTGGTCTTCTAACTGCTGACCTTTGGCGGGCTCATGGCCAAATACGGTTCTACCCGTCATCACCAGGTCCGGACGGGCATCAAACAACGCACGGTCCACCAGAAAATACTCCTGCTCAATACCCAAGGTAGTGGTCACTTTGGTGACATCTTTGTCAAAGTATTGGCACACATCTACCGCGGCTTTCTCTACCTGAGTTAAACTTTTCAGCAAAGGAGCTTTGTAATCAAGCGCCTCACCGGTATAAGAAACAAAGATGGTAGGAATACAAAGAGTTTTGGCACCAGCGTTCTCAATGATGAAAGCTGGGGAGGTTGGGTCCCAGGCAGTATATCCGCGGGCCTCAAACGTGTTCCGGATACCACCACTAGGGAAAGAAGAGGCATCTGGCTCTTGTTGTACCAGGGCACTTCCCTTAAACACTTCAATGGCGCGACCGTCTGAGCTCAAGTCAAAGAAAGAGTCGTGTTTTTCAGCTGTTTCACCAGTAAGCGGCTGGAACCAGTGGGTGTAGTGAGTAGCTCCGCGGCTCAAGGCCCAGGTTTTCATGGCACCCGCCACGGCATCGGCTAGGTTGCGGTCAACTTTACTACCGGTTCTAATGGCGAACTGCAGGCGTTTAAAATAATCGCCGGCTAAGGTAGAACGCATGGCTTCAATGCCAAAAACGTTGCTTCCATAGTAATCAGAGATTTTGTCAGAAGGTAGCTTCACCTCTACTGGCGTTCGTTGGTTTACCAACTCCAGCGCCTTAAAACGAAGAATGGCCATGAATTTTGTTTGTTTGTAAAATCTGCATCAAATGTAGGGCAGAAAAATTTACTTACAAGCAACACCCTATATTTTTTAGAGCTATTTTTTTCTTGACTCCCTATTTTCAAACCAAAGCACCCTTATTTTTAATACCATTTTATAAAAACAAGGTAATTTCTACAAGTATATACCTCCAAAATAACACCCCTATCAGAATTACCTGCTTTTTGCAGATGCCCTATTAGCGGTATATTTGACTTGTGAAAAGAATACTTACCAGATCCATCTCCTATTTTCTGTTCTGGACTCTCTTTTTTGAGGTGTGCCGGACTTTTTTCCTTCTGTACCAGCATTCCAAAACAGCTACACTTACTGCCTCTGAAATTGGCAAGGTGCTTTGGTACGGCCTCCGGATGGACCTTTCCTTTGCCGCTTACTTAAGTGTGATCCCGTTTCTGCTCTTCTTAAATGAAGTTGCTTTCAGAAAAAAGGTACTTCTGAAGTTGGTTCATGTCTTTACCTATGCCCTGCTCCCGCTGTTGGTGTTATTGGTGACCATAGACCTTGAACTGTATTCGGCTTGGGGGTTTAGGTTAGATTCTACCCCATTGCAGTACCTCAATACCCCCGCCGAAATGCTGGCCTCCACCGCCTCGGCCCCGGTGTGGCTATTGGTGTTGTTTTACATAGTATTGCTGGTGATTGGAGTAGTTGGGTATACTTTCCTTAAGCATAAATGGGGTGTTTCTCCAAAAAGAAGCTCAAAACAATTAGCGGCAGACCTTTTACTTAGTTTTTTCCTTCTGGCTTTGTTGGTGCTGCCCATCCGGGGAGGTTGGCAGCAGATTCCTTTAAACCAAAGTGACGTTTACTTTTCCCAAAAAAATTTCGCGAACCATGCCGGAGTAAACGTGCCTTGGAACGTAATGCATTCGGTTATCAAAAAGAACCACAACACCAAGAATCCTTACCAGTATTTAGACGAACAAAAGGCCCAAACCCTGGTGCAGGAACTGTATCAGCCAAAGAGTGACACCATTCCAACTGTGCTTCGGGTGAAGAAGCCTAATGTGTTGTTTATCATCCTGGAAAGCTACACGGCTAAATTAATTGGTGCGCTGGGTGGCCCCTCTGAGGTGACCCCAAATTTCAACGCTCTGGCCAAAGAGGGAATCCTGTTCCAGAACATCTACGCCGCCGGTGACCGAAGCGAAAAAGGCATGGTGGCATTGCTCAGCGGATACCCGGTACAGACCACCACCTCCATCATCAAAACGCCTAAAAAGACTGAACGACTGCCCCAATTGGCGGCGGAACTGAAAAAACTGGGTTACGGCACCTACTATTACTACGGCGGTGAATTAGCATTTGCAAACATCAAGTCTTACCTCATCAACGGCCAGTATGACAAGCTACTGGAGAAATCAGATTTTGGCAGTGAGAACTACAACTCCAAGTGGGGCGTGCACGACCACATCTTATTTGACAAAGTACTCGCCGACCACCAGAACCCTAAGGAACCGTTCCTAACAACTGTTTTCACCCTCAGCAGCCACGAACCGTATGACGTTCCCATTCCGGCTAAGTTTCCGGGAACAGATGAGGAAACGCAATTCAAGAACTCCTTTTACTACACCGACTGGGCATTGGGTCGCTTCATCTCTGCCGCGAAAAAAATGCCTTGGTGGCAGAATACACTGGTGGTACTGGTAGCCGACCACGGGCACCATTTCCCTGGCAGGGACCAAAACGATGCGCCCAGCAAGTTCCGGATTCCGCTTTTGATTGCTGGCGGCGCTTTGGCAGTGAAAGACACTGTCATTACCACTATTGGTTCTCAAACAGATGTAGTGCCTACTCTGTTGCAGCAGCTAGGACTGCCCACCCATCACTTTGCCTGGAGCAAAAACCTGCTTGATGCCAAAGCTACTCCTTTCGCTTTTTACGTTTTCAATGATGGCTTCGGGATGGTTTCGCCGCAGGGGGTAGTGACCTTTGACAACGTAGCGCAACGTCCTATTCTGCGCGAGCCTGGGGTAACCGATCAACAGGTGGAACAAGGCAAAGCCTACATGCAAACAAGTTTTGGGGATTTCCTGAAGAAATAAGTTTGTTTATGTTGCTGAGGATAGATGTATTTTGAAGCTGATATTCTAAAAACAGCTATAAAACGAAGAACAACCTCTCTATAAAGCGCAACTATTTCCGATTCTCCGTACCTTTGTGCCTTAATTATGAAAAAGGTAGCTTTCTATACACTAGGTTGTAAACTCAATTTCTCTGAGACTTCTACCCTGTCCCGTATCTTTCAGGAACGAGGCTTTGAAAAGGTGGAGTTTACTGACACGCCTGATATATATGTGATTAACACTTGCTCCGTGACTGATAATGCGGACAAGAAATGCCGGAAGGTAGTGAAAGAGGCATTGAAGCATTCACCCAACGCCTTCATTACCATAGTAGGTTGCTACGCCCAGTTAAAGCCGAAAGAGATCTCTGAGATCCCTGGCGTTGATGCTGTATTGGGTGCCGCAGAGAAGTTCCAGTTGGTAGACATCCTGGAGACGTTTGAGAAGAAAGACGCGCCGCAGGTGCACGCCAGTCCGGTGTCTGAGGCCAATACCTTCGTAAATGCTTACTCTTTCGGGGACCGTACCCGCACCTTCCTGAAAGTGCAGGACGGCTGTGATTATTCCTGCACCTTCTGCACCATTCCGCAGGCCCGCGGCAAAAGCCGGAGCAATACCATTGAGAAAGTGGTGGCCGAGGCCCGCAGCATTGGTGAATCGGGCGTGAAGGAGATTGTATTAACAGGCGTGAACACCGGCGACTTTGGGTTGCAGGAAGGCGTACGCCAAGAGAATTTCTTCCAGTTGGTACAGGCTTTAGATGAGGTGGAGAACGTAAACCGTTTCCGGATTTCCTCCATTGAGCCTAATCTTTTAAGTGAAGAGATCATCGGGTTTGTGGCTACCTCTCAACGGTTTATGCCGCACTTCCACGTACCGTTGCAATCAGGTAGCAACAAGATTCTGAAGCTGATGCGCCGCCGGTACCTGCGCGAGTTGTACGCCCAACGCGTGGAATGGATCAAGGCTGCTATGCCGCATGCCTGTATTGGGGTTGACGTGATTGTGGGTTTCCCCGGTGAAACGGAGGAAGACTTTCTGGAGACGTATAACTTCCTGAACAACTTAGACATAAGCTACCTGCACGTGTTCCCGTATTCTGAACGGGCCAACACCCTGGCATTGGAGTTGCCGGGCGTAGTACCACAGAAAGAGCGTAACCGCCGCGCCGACATGCTGCGCATTCTCTCAGAAAAGAAAAAGCGGGCCTTCTATGAAAGCCAGATTGGCTATGAAGGTCGTGTGCTATTTGAAGCAGACATTACCGACGGGTACATGGAAGGCTTCACCGAAAACTACGTGCGCGTGGTAGCCAAATATGACCCGGTACTGGTAAATGAGCAGAAACACGTGCGGCTGACCAATATCACCACCTCCGGATTGATGGAGGCTGAGGAGACTTACCACGAGTTGTTGACGCACTAATCCTTGCTTGTTATTTAATGTAAAAGCAGAAGCCCGCTCTTTTGAACAAGAAGCGGGCTTCTGCTTTAGAGGCTGTTGTAAGTAAATTAATGTAAAGTTCACTTGTCTTTTGTTATGTAAACTATACATAGTCATGAAAACACGTTTCTTGTTTCCCCACCAGTTTAAGAAACTTGGCTGGATCATTTTACTTCCTTCTTTGGTATTGGCTCTCCTGCTCATGAAGGATGTAGTGGCATTTTCCTGGTTAGACGTTAAGGTATTCGCCATGTATAATCCACCCTTTCTTGGGGAGACAGAGCAGTCCTTTGGTATAACAGAAAACAATATAGCCGATGAAATTCTTGCGTGCCTTTTGATAGTAGGAACCCTGTTAGTGGCCTGTTCAGAGGTAAAACAGGAAGACGAGTTTATAGGAAAACTACGCTTTGAGTCGCTTCTTTGGGCCTTGTATGTAAATGCTGCCCTGCTCTTGTTCGCTATCCTGTTTATTTATGGTTTAGGTTTTTACAAGGCCATGGTGTACCATCTCTTTACCTTGATGCTGCTCTTCTTAGTAAAATTTCACCTGGAGCTTTACCGTATCTCTAAAGTACCCGCGTATGAAGAATAACGTGCGAAACGAACGCGTTGCCCAAAAACTTACTCAGGATGAACTTGCCAAGAAAATTGGAGTAAGCCGACAGACCATTAATGCCATGGAAACAAATAAATACATTCCTTCCACAGTCTTGGCTTTGAAAGTGGCACTACTCTTAAACAAAAAAGTTGAAGAGCTTTTTATTTTGGAGGAGGACGATTAACTCTTCACCGAAATAATTAGAGTATTTCGCACCCCTAGAACCTTAAGCTGCTGTTGCTGCAATGCTTACCCGTTGAATATTGCTCCTAACTTTACAATGTGTTTGCAGGCTGTTTTCCGGAAAACGGCTTGCAAACACCTTCCATTAGCCTACAACTTCTTGGGTCTTACCAGTAGTTTGCGCCATGCGCTGCGCCAACACACTGGCGGCAATCAATTGCAGGGCGTGGTACAACATGAGTGGCAAAAGGATGATCCCGACAATATTGGCATCGGGGAAAATCACCTTTGACATTACCGTACCGTGAACCAATGACTTCTTGGAACCACAGAAGATGGCGGTAATCCTGTTTTCCCGAGAGAAGCCCATGGCATTACAAAGCAAGTGAATCAGCCCAAACACCAGAAAGAACAAGGCGACCATAGAGGCTCCCAGCAAAAGCAGTTCGGCTGCGCTGTAGCCTTTGAACATCTCGCGAGCGAAAGAATCACAGAAAGAAGAATAGACAATCAGCAGGATAATGGTTTGGTCAAACAACCGGAGTCTCCCTTTTTGCTGTTCCGCAAAAGTCCCGAACCGCTTGTTCAGCAACACTCCCATGGTAACCGGAAGGAGCACTTGCAACATTAGTTTCATGATTATACTGCCTAAATCCATCTCAGCGGTAGAACTGGTGCTCATGAACAAGCCCATCCAGAGCGGCGTCATAAATACCCCGATCAAGCTGGAGATACTCGCATTGAAAATGGCCGAAGGAATGTTCCCACCCGCTATAGACACCATCACCACCGAGGAAGAAACTGTGGAGGGCAGCGCTGCCACGTAAAACACCCCCAGCCAAAGCAATTGGTTTTCTTGATGAGCTAAAAACAAACTGGCGACGAACACCAGCGCCGGAAACAACAAAAAGGTGCTCAGCTGTACCACTAAATGAAGGCGCCAGTCGCTCAAGCCTGCTTTCAACTTGGCGGGACTTAACCGCAGCCCATAAAAAAAGAAGATCAGCGACACCCCATAGGTAGTGATCTCTTCCAACGGTAGTGGTCCGTTTTCCTCTCCCATGTGCGGCCATGCATAGGCCAGCAGGATCATTGCCAATAGCGCAAGCAGGAAATTATCTAACCCCAGGCGTTTGGTAAATTTACTTACCCGCTCTTGTACGGGCACAAGTGCTACTCCTGTTTCTTTTGTCTCCAAAGCAGTTGGTCTTGCTGAAGGATAGCCCAAGTATTCAGTTCTATCGTTTACAGCTTGTTATTGAAATAAGTACCCAAAACTAGGAGTACGTAACCCAAACAAAAAATTTTAAGGAGTAACGGAAAATCAATTTGTCACCCCTACTACTTGTTCCCCGTTTCTCAAAAAGGATCAACTCTCTTTATAGGTACTCTTTTATACCCTTAACTCTTCTGCTAAAAGTTGTTTTTAAACCCTCTTGTTTTCTATTCTTATTTCTAGCTGAAAAAATATTTAAATAATTTCGCAATAGTACCTTGTTTTGCATAGTACCTTATGATATATTTGTTCCATCCTTAGAGACAAAACACCATTTAACCATTTTCAAAGCCATGGAAAATCTAACCATCCTCCAGTTGCTCCTTCAGGTAATGCTCTTCTTTTGCTCATTTACCGCGCTTGTTTTTGGCTATGTTTTCCTGACTTCAAACCATGGTGCCGCCGCCGTAGAAAAAGCTGTTTCTTCCTCAGAGCGTTTCCCTTTGTAGCTGATGAGGCTTTTTTTTTCTACATGTACCTTGCATTACATAGTACTATATTAAATATCTCTGCTCTTAAGAAATCCTAAACATCATGAAAAAGATTAATCACTTCCTCCTTTTGCTGGCCGCACTGGCTTTCTTAACCCAGGCTGCCATAGGCCAAACGACGGGTTCACTCACCGGTTTGGTAGTAGACGACAAAGGAGAACCACTTCCTTACGGAACGGTTTCCCTCCTGAAAGCCTCAGATGCTTCCCTTTTAACCGGCACTGCCATTGAACTAAACGGCACGTTCAAAATGAAAACACCAGCCCCTGGCAAGTACCTTCTGCGCATCAGCGCCATGGGCTTTGCAGACCAGGACCTGCCGGTGGTAGAGGTCACTTCCGCAGACTTTTCGCGTGATTTCGGGAAAATAGCCCTGAAACAAGATGCCAAGGTGCTGAAAGAGGTAACCGTGCAGAACCTGAGACCCCTGGTAGATGTACAGGCCGACAAAATGGTGGTAAGTGTAGAAGGTACCGCCATGGCTGCTGGTAACACGGCATATGAAGTTTTGGCCAAATCGCCAGGCATTTGGGTAGACCAGGACGGCAACATCCAGCTAAACGGAAAGCAAGGGGTTCGGGTGATGATTGACGGCAAATTAACATACCTGGACGGAAAACAACTGCAAACCATGCTACAGGGAATGCCAGCCGATAATCTGAAAAACCTGGAGATCATCGCCAACCCATCGGCTAAGTTTGACGCCGAGGGAACCGCCGGGATCATCAACATCAACCTGAAGAAAAACACCCTAAATGGTTTAAACGGCAGCGTGTACGGTGGGTACCTCAATAACACTAAAAGCGGCGGAAACGGAGGCTTAAACCTGAACCTGAAACAAAGCAAGTGGAGTTCTTTTGCCACGGTTGATGTAGCCCATCGCCCACACAAAAGGACCTTCACCATGAACCGCACCTTCTTTAATGCCGAAGGCGAAAACGCCACCCTTTCACAAAAAGGAAAGGAAGAAGCCTATACCTTCGCCCCCTCTGCCCGCTTCGGTACAGATTATGATCTGAATAAAAACCATAGTCTTGGCGCCTCCCTGAGTTTGTCACACTCCCGCGCTAAATCTGGTGTGAACACCAACTCCACTTTGTTTGACCCTAGAGAAACAGGAACCATCTTTAATAAAACGTCTACCCACAATAACAGAAAGTTCACCAGCGCCTCAGTGAACGCCCACTATGTAGGCAAGCTAGATACCCTTGGCACTACGCTTTCAGCAGACATTGACGTAGCCAGAATCAACGACAATGGTCTGAGTGATTTCCTGAACTACAGGACCAGAGAAGCTAACAGTTCTGTGGAGGAAGAGTACTTTGAAAATGATAACCCTACTTCGTACCAGATCTATTCCGCCAAGGTAGATTATGCCAGACCTTTCCCAGGCATCAAAGGCAAACTGGAAGTAGGCGCAAAGGCAAGCTACGTAGAGTCAGACAACAAGATAGATTTCTTCACCAACGAAGGTACCCAGCGCGTACTAGACCCAAAACGTCGGGGCGACCACTTTATTTATGATGAAAACATCTATGCCGCTTACTCTAACTTCAGTGCCAGCCTTAGTTCCAAGTTCACCTTGCAAGCCGGCCTGCGGGCGGAGTACACAGATTCTAAAGGGAACTCTATTCCAGAGCAGAAAGTAACCCCTCGCTCCTACCTTGACTTGTTCCCTAGTGTGTTTGTGCAGCAGAAAATCTCCGAGAACTACATGATTGGGTACAACTACAGCCGCCGCATCTTCCGTCCGCGCTACAGCAACTTAAACCCTTTCAGGTTCTACATTGACGCCAACACCTACGCCCAGGGCAACCCATACCTGAAACCAGAATACACCAACTCATTCCAGATTACCCAAACGTTCAGAAAAAACTACAACCTTATCTTCGGCTATGCCCACACCAAAGATGACATTTCTGAGGTACCGGCCTTCTACCCAGAAACCAACTCTATGATCTTCCAGCAGCGTAACGTGGAAAGTGAAACTATTAACGCTACCCTGGTGGCCCCGGTAACCGTCACTCCTAAATGGAACATGAACAACAACCTAACCGTGGCTTACCAGAATTTCAATACCCTTGTGGACGAAAGAACGATCCAGAATGCCCAGACCATGTTCACCGCGCAAATGAACCACAACCTTTTACTGCCTAAAAACTTCAAAGTGGAAGTAAACGGTACTTACCGAAGCAAAGGAGTGTTCAACGTCTACAAAACCCAGCCTGCCGGTTGGGTGGATGTGGCGGTGAAACGTTCCTTCCTGAAAGACCAACTGGATGTGAGCCTAGCGCTGACAGATATTTTCCGGACCCAGAGAATGCGCGGCACCTCAGAAGTAAACGGCAACATCAATGTGATTGATATGTACCAGTTTGGACAGGGTGCGCGTTTCAACCTGCGGTACCGCTTCAACAAAGGTGAAAAATTTGAAATGAAGCGCCGCAACTCCAGCCTGGATGAGGTAAACCGGGCCGGCGGAAATTAATCTTCCTCCCCGCAGGTACTTCCCTTAAGATTAATTTTCTTAAATTGAACCCCTAACAGAAAATCAGGGGCCGCGAAACGATGGTCGCGGCCCCTGATTCTATTTAAACCATCTTTTATTAATTGACTGTGAGCATCTCTAAAAAGCTTATCTTCCTGGCTGTATTATCAGCTTCCTTTGCCGCCTGTAAAAATGACCAGGCTCCCAAACAAGCCACCACGGCTAATACCAAGACAGCTACTTCCTCTGACAGCACAGATGCTGACGAGAATGAAACCGTCACTGCCGCTCCTGCCGAAGCTCCTGAGATTGTATTTGTGAACTCAGATTCCCTGTTGAACAGATACCAGTACTTCAAAGATGTGAAAGCCAGACTGGAAGCTAAAGGCAAAAGAATGGAGAACGACCTTAGAGGGAAAGCCACCAGCTTCCAGAAAGAAGTAGAGCAATACAGACAAGCCGGCGCCGGCATGACACAGGAACAACGTGCCGCCACAGAGCAACGCCTTGCCCAAAGAGAACAACAACTGGCTGCCCAGCAACAGAGCTCTGGTAATCAGTTAGCGAAAGACGAGAGCGATGAGATGAAAAAGATCTACGAAAAAGTAGAAGCTCAACTTAAGAAAATCAGCCAGGAGAAAGGCTACAAAATGGTTTTAACTTATACCCGGGGTAACAGCGCCATCTTGTACGGTGATAAAGCCTTGGATATCACCGAAGATGCGGTAAGAGGCTTGAATGAAGAATACAAAGCGAGCAAAGCCGCTACCAAAAAATAACCTGCAGATCCGTTACAATCAAAAGCCTGGCAAACGTCAGGCTTTTTTATGCGGCAAGGTGCTGGATTTTAAAAGAATCGTCTTTTGACTTCCGCTAAGGATGCTCCTGTCTCACGGGTATAGAAAGGGTTTTTGCTATTTGCCACTACTTGCGCCCCATAAATACCTGAATGTCCAGAAAACAGATATGCCACCACGCACGCCATAAAAGCATACACCCCACATTCCGCTCCAAACAACTCAATGGCCATTAAGGTGCAGGCTAATGGAGTGTTAGACGCACCTGCAAAAACAGCCACAAACCCGATGGCTGCCAGCACTTCCAGGGGCAAGGGCAACCAAGGAAACAGCGCATTCCCCAAGGTGGCTCCAATAAAAAATAAGGGAGTAACCTCTCCTCCTTTAAAGCCGCAACCCAAGGTGAGTGCCGTTAAGGCCAGCTTCACTATAAAATCATAAGGTGGCAGGGAAGTGACAAAGGAAGCTTCAATGGTAGGAATGCCCAAGCCAATGTACTTTGTGGTTCCTAACGTCCAGATAATTGCGGCCAGCATAACTCCGCCAATTACTGGTCTTAAAGGTGGGTAAACAATCTTTTGTTTGAATGAGGAGCCTACCGCATGTGAAGCCCAGGAAAAAACACGGGCCGTTAACCCAAATAAAACACCAGCTAACAGGACTGCTCCAAAGGTCCAAAAATTCAGTTCTGGTACTTCCACTATGGGGTAAATGGTGTGTCCAACTCCCCAGGCAGTGGTGACGGCATCTGCCACAACGGCGGCTAGTAAACTTGGTACTAAGGCATTGTACCGGAGTTGGCCCAACAAAAATACCTCTAACCCAAATATGGCTCCGGCCATGGGTGTACCAAAAACAGAGGAAAAACCCGCACTAATTCCGCAGATCAAGATCAGTTGCCGGTCCCGAGGGCGTATTTTAAAGACGTGAGTGAGCTGGTCAGCAAGGGCTCCACCCATCTGGGCTGCCGTTCCTTCCCTTCCAGCAGAGCCTCCTACCAAATGCGTCAGCACAGTAGTGACTAAAACCAGCGGCGCCATTATCAGGGGAATTTGCTTAGAAGAAGGTTTCTGGACAGACTGCAATAGAAGGTTGTTGCCCTTTTCTGACTCCTTTCCCCATTGATAATACACCCAGCCAATTACAAAACCTGCTACGGGTAGAAAGTAAATAACCCACAGGTGAGATTCACGGTAGGTGGTTGCCCATTCCAACAAAACCAAAAACAAAGCAGAGGCGGTTCCGGCCAGAACCCCTACTATTATTGCCAGGAGAAGCCAACGCAGCAGGTACTTTGCATTTAAGAAAAACTCTAAGGAGAAGCCTCCTTTCAGAACAGTGAAGGGGGAAACTTTTTTTTTGAAAATGGTCATATTACTCCTGTCAGGCAGAACTCTGGGTTCTATAGTAGCTTCCCAAAGCAGAGGTTGTTTAGAGCCAGTTTTTGGAAAAAGAGCTAAAAGAAAGGCTAACACCCTAAAGGGTTACTCATACCGAAGTGACTCAATGGGATCGAGTTTAGAGGCTTTATAGGCGGGATAGTAGCCGGAAATCAAACCTACAGTGATACAAATGGCCATGCCCACAATCATCCACAACCAAGGAACAAAGAAATCTCCCTTGCCTATGAGAATGGCGATGCCGTTACCCATCAAAATACCTAACACAATACCTACTATACCACCCAGTACACAGATCACAATGGCTTCAATCAGGAACTGCAACCTGATTTGTTTGATGGTAGCACCCAAAGCTTTTCTGATCCCAATCTCGCGGGTGCGCTCGGTTACACTCACCATCATGATGTTCATCAGGCCAATGGAAGCGCCCAACAAGGTAATGAACCCCACCAGAAAACCACCGGTTTTTAAGTAGCCGGTAATCTCGTTCAGGGTTTGTTCCACCGAGTCGCTTCTGGTAATCTCAAAAGAGTCTTCCTGCCCCAGCCTATCCTGTCTAACTTTCCGCATAATGCCCGTGGCTTCTTCCATGGCAAAGGCCAGGCTGGTCCCGTTCAGGATGGCAGACTTAATTTCAAAGGTAAGCGGAGATTGGGTTGGGATCTGGGTAGCCGCCTCCAAGGGGATGATGATTCTGCGGTTACTTCCACCCCCGCCAAGTCCGCCGCCCGCACTCTTGATTTTGCCAATCACCTTAAATCGACGGCCCAGCATGATCATGCTCTTTCCTTCGGGGCTCTGCTTGGGGAACAGTTTATTAGCAACCTCCTCGCCAATGATGGCTACTGGGGCACCGCTTTCAATCTCCAGGTTGGAGAAAGGACGTCCAATTTCCAGGTCATAATTTTCATTGACTAGGTAATTTTCATCGCCGCCAATCACACTCATGTTGGGGTTAGTTTTAATACTTCCGGCTTTAACTGAGACATTGCCGCTTACCCAGGCAGATAAACTTACCCGGGCCTTATCAGTCATCAGTTGTTTGAATTGCTTGGCCTGGAACTCCGTGATGTTGGGGTACACCTTGCTTTGGCGGCCGCCCTGCTGCCTGCTTTCCCATTTTTTCTCAATATCAAAAGAATTGGCCCCTAACGTAGAGAATGTGCTGGAAACGGAATACTTGATCCCCTCAATTGCCGTTAGAATACCTACCAGTGACATGATCCCGATGGAGATAATGAGGGCCGTAAGCACGGTGCGGAGCAGATTGCTCTTTATGGAGCGGAAACCTTCTTTCGTGTTTTCTAAAAGATTCATGTTGACTGAAGAGCAAGTACCGGAACAGACTATCTGTCGCTAAATTGATCTCTTTCTTACTGTTATAAAAGTAATGGTTTTCCTGTTTATTGCCCGTTTTTCTTAAATTCGTTCCAAACAGATTCGTGATGAAGACTTTGTCCAGGATATTTTTTCTTTTGCTGGCCTTTTTGGCAGTGGCACCGGCCAGTTGGGCGTCTTACCTGCTGCTTCCCATGGACCAAAGCCAGAAGAACCACTTAAAAGCTTATGGAGTAGCCTATTGGGCCCTGCAACGGCAAGTAGAGGTTGACTGGTTACTGAATTACAAGGGTGGGGCTTTTGGCCTCAAGCAGGCCAATGAGTTGGAGAACGAATTGGTGGTGCGAGGCATCAGCTACCAGTCTATCTCTGATGCGCAGTACAGCCAGATTCTGAACGAGATCGCCGCCCCGGAATCTAACATGGACGTAATGAAACTGGAGAAGGCCCCTAAGATTGCGGTGTACTCGCCCAAATCAAAACAACCCTGGGATGATGCCGTGACTTTGGTGCTGACCTATGCCGAAATTCCGTATGACATCATCTATGACCCAGATATTTTAGAGGATAAGCTTCCAAAGTACGACTGGCTGCACCTGCACCACGAGGACTTCACCGGACAGCACGGAAAATTCTATACCGCCTTCCGGAACGCACCCTGGTACTTAGAGCAGAAACGGGAAGCGGAAGCCACCGCCAAGCGCTTTGGATATAGCAAAGTGCCGCAGTTAAAAAGCGCCGTAGCCCAACGCATCAGAGACTTTTGTGCTGGCGGGGGCTTCATGTTTGCCATGTGCTCAGCCACGGACACCTATGACATCGCCCTGGCGGCAGTAGGCCTGGACATTACAGAATCTATGTTTGACGGGGACCCTTCAGATCCTCAAGCACAGCAGAAGCTTAACTTCAGTAACACTTTTGCTTTTAAGGACTTCACTTTGATCAGAGATCCGTACCATCCTGAGTTTTCCAATATTGACAACTCCCAACTGGAACGCGGCCTTCGCGAAAACAACGACTTCTTCCAGCTCTTCACCTATTCTGCTAAATGGGATCCTATTCCCACCATGCTTACCCAAAACCATAACAAGACCATCAAAGGCTTTATGGGCTTAACCACTGGTTTCAAGAAGCGCCTGATTAAATCTGAGGTAGTAGTAATGGGAGAAAACAAATCCATTGACGAGGCCCGTTACATCCACGGCACTTTCGGGAAAGGCACCTGGACCTTCTACGGCGGCCATGACCCGGAAGACTACCAGCACTTCGTGGAGGAAGAACCTACAGATTTAGCCTTGTACCCAAACTCGCCCGGCTACCGCTTAATACTAAACAACATCCTTTTTCCGGCAGCCAAGAAGAAAAAGCAGAAGACTTGAGGTATTGTTGGTTGCTGATTGTTGATTGCTAAAGAATTTTTGACTTCAATGTAAAGGCTGAGGCCGTTTCAAAGCTGAATACTTGTAATCAGCTTTGAAACGGCCTCAGCCTTTAAACACTAAATGTACTAGAAAGGAACACTCCGTACAGCGAGTTGAATTGCTGAAACAATTAACAACTAACAACTAATCAATGAATTCTGTCAGGACGGTGCTCTAGGTTGGCAATGATGTTGGCTTCAATTTCAAGTAACTCCTGCAGCCGTGCGTCAACTACTTCTTTGGGCATGTACTCTTTGGCCAGTTTCACGAAGCTTACATAATGGCTTGCCTCAGATACCATTAGTTCATAGTAGAACTTCTGCAGGGCCTCGTCTTGCAGGTTCTTCCAGAGCAGCTTAAAGCGTTCACAGGAGCGTGCTTCTATCAAAGCATTCACCAGGAGGTGGTCCATAAGCTGGCGTTCGCGTTTGTCTCCTTTCCTGATGTGCTGGCTTAATTGCACCACGTATTCATCTGGGCGGTTACGGCCCAATTCAAAGCCTCTTTTCTTCAGCTCCTCCAAAACCCGCTCAAAATGGCTCCATTCTTCGGCTACCAGGGCGGTCATCTCCTCCACCAATTTGTTTTTATCTGGGTACTTCACAATAAGCGAAATGCCAGAAGTGGCAGCTTTCTGCTCACAGTACGCGTGGTCTACCAAGATGTCCTGGATGTTCATCTCCGCAATGTTCACCCAACGGGGATCTGTAGGTAATTGAAGCTTTAATATTGACTTAGCCACAGGAAGAGCATTTAAAGGTAAAGTGGTGATCTGGTGTTCTAAAAAGCAAAAGCTGTTTTCAGGGTGTTTTCATTAAAACACCCTGAAAACAGCTCAGCACAAAAGTAAGGCTTGTATTCTATTATCGTATCACCTTGTCAGCAGATATTAATCATAGAAGTTCCACTGTAACCCAAAGATGAAACTGAAGGGATTAGCTACGTAATACGGAGTGGTGAAATATCCTTGTTCCCAGCTTCTCACAACCGTATTGATGTTGCTTAGCTTCAGGAAAATATTGATGGTCTTAATGTCGGTATTTAGGAACAGGTCTAATGTGGGGTAACGGCTGACTAAGAACCGGTTTTGCAGGTGGAACTGCTGGGTTACCGGCATGTAGCCATCGGCATAATATTCAGAATGCCAGTTCATCTCTAAGCCGGTTTGTACGTTGATGGCTCCTTTGAAGAGTGGTCCCTGTACGTAAGCCTTGGAGTTCACATACCACTCAGGCATTCTTATGTAATCTCCGCCGTTCACTTTGTTGTAGTACACGGTGTTGTCCAGCACAAAAGATTTCACATTAAACTTGTACCGCAGCCCGGCCTGCAGGAGGTTCAATGAGCCATCTACCTGCGCAGGCTCGGCCCATGCTCCGTTCAAGGAATCCTGGTAGTACACGTGGTTCACGAGGTTAGTAAACTGCACAAACCCATTTAGGTAATGATTTTTGAAACCAGCATCTATACCAGCGGCAGTTTGGGTGGCCTGGGTGTTCTCAAAATCATTCGTCCATTTGAAATGGTTGCTGACGAAAACCCGCTGCAGCAAGGTTGGGGAATACGACGTGCGGGTCTGGCGGAAGGTCAAATACTTAAACCGGGCCTGAGCATTCAAGCGGTAGTCACCACCCCCAATCTGGATTTCAGCATCGGTGGTGACGTAGATGTCGTTCTTCAGCCTAAACTGGGCTTCGCCCCCAATAAAGTTGTCGGCAATGGTACGTTTCTCCCGTTCCAGGTAAGAAGTCACCAATGCCCCGCCTTCTGGGTCAGTACCTCTTTCTACTCCTTCTGCGGTCACTTCATAGGACCCATCGCGGCGTTTGGCGTAAGCGCGGTAAACAAACAAACGGCTACTTCCCATTACCCCGAAGGTATTCTCCATTTGGGTGAAGTATGAATCGTCATAGGTTTGGGCAGTGTCCAGACGAGCTCTTGGGTAAAACTTCAGGACAGCCCTGGTGCCAGTAGCAGCTTCAGTTCCATCAGGTAACTCCTGGTCAGAATAGTCATTATTATGGGAATTCACATCCAGGGTGTGATACAACTGAAGACCGGGTCCCAGCAGCTTGTACCATTGGGTGGCGTGGAAGTTATTGCGCTTTTCATTGGTAGCGGCCTTCTGTAACCAAACTGCCTCTGACTTGTAACTAAACAAACTGTCTATCTCATCTTCTTCATCGGGTCTGATCCCGCCTAATTCAATTTGCTCATGGCTGCTCAGGTTGTAATTGGCCATAAGACGGTACCGCTCGTTTTTACTGTAGTAATGGGTAAAAGCCTGGATTCCGTAATGACTTACCAAACCGTCAATCCCGCTACCCAAGCTACCGAACTGGCGTTCAGAGCCCACCCGTTCGTACCCAATGCCCACATTCCAGTTGGGTAAGATGTTGCGCGTATGCTTCGCCCGAAAGATTTGCTCTCCCAAGGCACCCTGGTAGTACTTCAGGAAAGTGTAAGGAGATTTGGTGTCATAGTACTCCATGGTGGCCGGGTTTACGGCGTACGGGTCAAAGGCATTTCTGCCCAGCCGGTTACCAAGTACGGTGGGCATGCGCCAGAAAAGGGGCTGCGAAGCTGTGCCTATGTTGCCCAAGTCCTGCTGCCGGGTAGTGTCATAATACCAATACCTGAAATTTTGCAAGTTGGTAAGGGAGGTATCAATGCGGGTGGGCGTCAGGTTTCCCTTGAAGATATCTGCCTCATAGAGGACCATGGTAGTGGCCGAGCCATAGATAGCTTTGGTTGAGTCATTAAGTATTTGAGCGTTCGCCTGGGAAAGGAATCCCAACCAAACCAGGAAAGCCGCAGCTAAAAGTTTCTTACTAGTCACGTTCAAAATTAAGCATTAAAATCTGAACCCGGTTGAGATACCCACTCCCTAATGGTGTGGTCAAAAGAGGGTTCCTGGGAGGTAAAACGAATGGTTATAGGTAAATAGAAAACGGGTACTTCCTGCCAAAGGCGCCTCAGAGTAGGCTCCTGCCATTTTACCACATCTTTCTGCGTCATCACAATACCAACCTCAGGGTCTTGCATGGACTCATAGAAAGAAAGCACTTCCTCCACCCGCTCAACCGTAACAGCTGCATGGTCTGCCCACTCAAAATGGCGCAACAGGTCAAAACCGTTTATTTCAAGATGATGAACCAAGGGCTGGGCCTTGGCTATTCCTGTAACTAAGATGATTCTTTTTCCTAACGTCTGCTTCTGGGCTACAGGTACAGCTGGCCCATACACTATTTGTGAGAAGAAAATGGGTGTACCGGGCACAGTGTACCGCTGTACGTCTTCTATAATTGTTTTCTGCTGCTCAAGGGGTAAATCTTCCGGGCACTTAGTAATGACTACTGCATCTACCCGTCTGGCTCCTTTTCCGGGCTCGCGCAGTCTGCCCATGGGCAGAAGGAAATCCTGGGTGAACAGGTGATTGAAATCAGATAACAGCAGGTACTTTGAGGCTTTTACCGCCCGGTGCTGAAAGGCATCGTCTAACAGAATTACCTCCAGATCAGGGTAAAGCTGCAGCAAGCGTTGAATGCCTTCAACTCTTTTTTCACAAACTGCCACTTGTACTCCGGTTAGGCTTTGGGTGTACTGGAAAGGCTCATCCCCTACCGTTTGTGCAGTAGCGGAAGAATCGGCTAGCACAAAACCTTTAGTGGTCCGTTTGTACCCTCTGCTTAAGATGGCCATTTTTCTGGGTGCTAACAACCGGGCCAGGTACTCCACTTGCGGAGTTTTTCCTGTGCCGCCTGCACTCAAATTTCCCACGCAAATGACCAGAATAGGCGCGCTGTACGTAGAAAAGTAGCCGTTGTCGTATAGCCAATTACGCAGCCGCACAATCATCCCGTACAAAAAAGCGAACGGGAAAAGCAGGAACCTGAAGGCGTGCAGCATCTTGGGCATGGCCTGCAAAAGTACATGATTTTTAACTTTCTTTGCCTGCCAAGGCTTTAAACCTACAAAATGACAAAGATAAAAGAAGTGGTACAGGTGTTGGAACGGTATGCCCCGCCCGCCTACCAGGAATCTTATGACAACGCCTTGCTCCAGGTGGGCGATCCCGAAGCCACCGTCACCGGAGTATTGGTCACCCTAGATTGCACGCTGGAAGTAGTGCAGGAAGCAGTAGACAAAGGCTGCAATCTCATTGTGGCGCACCACCCGGTTATTTTCAAACCCCTGAAAAGCATGACCGGCAAAACCCTGGTGGAGCGCATTATCCTGAAGGCGCTGCAACACCAGGTAGCCATTTTCGCCTGCCACACAAACCTGGACCACGTGCACAACGGGGTCAATAAGAAACTCTGTGAAAAACTGGGTTTGGTAAAAACAAAGATCCTGGCCCCTAAAACTCAGCTTCTCACTAAGTTGGAAACCTACGTTCCCATTGAAGACACGGAGAAGGTACTAGCTGCTATTCACGAAGCTGGCGCGGGCCAAATAGGCGATTACTCAGACTGTAGTTTCAGAATCACTGGTACCGGCCGGTTTACCCCCTCCCAAAAGGCAAACCCCCATATTGGCGAACCCTGCAAAACGGAGGAAACTATTGAGAACAAGATAGAGGTAGTATTCCCCTCCTTTAAGCAGGCACAAATCATGCGGGCTTTGCTGAAGGCGCACCCCTATGAGGAAGTGGCCCATTTTCTTGTGGCGCTACAAAACGAGAACCAGGAGGTAGGCGCCGGCATGGTGGGTGAACTCGAAGACCCCCTTTCTGGAGAGCAGTTCGCCCAGCACGTAAAGGAAAAGCTTCAAATCAACACCTTCCGGCATACTGACTGGCCTATCACTCACATCAAAAAAGTTGCTGTTTGTGGCGGTGCCGGAAGTTTTCTCACCCGGCAAGCCAAGGCCGCTGGAGCACAGGTGTTTTTAACGGCAGACTTGAAGTACCATGAATTTTTTGAGGCCAACGAGCACATGGCACTGGTAGACGTAGGCCACTACGAAAGTGAAGTTTACACGAAGGAGCTTTTTTATGAAATACTTACAAAAAGTTTTTCTAATTTTGCAGTCGAATTGGCATTTTGTAACACCAATCCAGTTAGACACAGCTAAATATACATGGAAAGTACTGTAGCAAGCAAGTTAGATGCACTTCTAAGACTTCAGAGCTTAGATTCTCAATTAGACCAAATTCTACAAGTTAGAGGCGACCTTCCGGAAGAGGTTCGTGACCTGGAAGATGAGATTGCCGGCTACCAAGTACGCGTGAGCAAATTTGATGAGGAAATTGCTGAACTGCAGCAATCTATTGCGAACCGCAAGCAGGCCATCAAAGACTCTGAGAAACTGATTAAGAAATACGAAGAGCAACAAGAGAACGTCCGCAACAACCGCGAGTTTGACGCGATCACCAAAGAAGTTGAGCTTCAGAAACTGGAAATCCAGATCAATGAGAAGAAAATCCGTGAGGCCAACTTCCAGATTGAGCAGAAAAACCAGGATATCCAGGAAACCAAAAACCGTTTAGAGGAGCGCCAGAAAGACCTGAACACGAAGAACAGTGAACTTCAGGTAATGGTGAACGAAAGTGAGGCTGACGAGCGCAAGCTGAACGAAGAAAAAGAAGAAGCTATCAAACAAATTGAAGAACGCCTTCTTTTTGCCTACAACCGTATCCGTAAGAACGTACGCAACGGCCTGGCCGTGGTAACGGTAAAGCGTGATGCCTGTGGCGGATGCTTTAACACTGTTCCCCCACAACGTCAATCAGACATTGCCTCTAAGAAAAAAATTACTGTATGTGAGCACTGCGGACGTATTCTGGCAGATGTGGAGCAAAAAGTAATTGTGTAGTTACAGACAACTTGTTTCTATAAATAAAAAGGATGGTAACTACCATCCTTTTTTTATGCCTTCCTGGTTTTGCCCAAAAATTATGCTTTACAACATCATTGAAGATTTCAGGCCCATTTTTTAAAAAATTGCCTTAAACCTAACCGTGTCATATAGAACTCTGTTGTTGATGGAAGACCTCCTGCCGCAGGAATCTTTGTAACTTTGCCGCCTACCTGTACTACCCTTTCCTACATGCTCCAGCTCACTTTGCCTTTCACTTCTCTACCGGTTTCTGTTTCCCAATGGAAACAACAAGCGGTAGCATGGGCAGCAGCGAACCATGAAGTGATAGCGTACTATGACTCTAATTCTATTCCTTACCGACATGGTGCGTTCCAAAATATGTTGGGTGTGCGTCACCAGCCCAATGGGGAAGGTATCACTACCTGGCTGAAGCTCCATCAGGCTTTGGATGAAAGTAGAAAGCTACCCTTGTTCGGGTACTTAACCTATGATTTAAAAAACGGACTGGAGAAACTTCATAGTAACCATCCTGACCATATAGGTTTTCCAGAGCTTTTCTTTTTCTTTCCAGAGAGCTGGTTGGTTTGGTCAGAAGATGCAGTTACTATCCATTCTTCCGTTGAAGATCCGGCGGCAATTGCCAATACTATTGGTGAAACAAAGCTTAGGAGCTCTTTTTCCAAAAACACCATCAAAACAGCGGCCCGTGAAACAAAAGAAGAGTACTTGCGCTCAGTGGAAATGCTACGGCGGCACATTTTGGAGGGTGACGTTTACGAAGTAAATTATTGCCAGGAGTTTTATGCTGAAGGAGTCCAGCTTGAACCCACATCCCTCTTCTGGAAACTCAATCAAACCTCTCCTACTCCCTTTGCTGGTTTTCTTAAGGTAGAAGATTGTTACCTTCTGTGTGCCAGCCCCGAAAGGTTTCTAAAAAAAGAAAACAACCTACTCATCTCGCAGCCAATCAAAGGCACCATCAGGCGAGGGAAAACGGAGGCAGAGGACCAGCACCAACGTCAGCTTTTAGCCACAAGCGAAAAAGAGCAGGCCGAGAACATGATGATTGTTGACCTCGTCCGGAACGACTTAAACCGGGTAGCCTCCACAGGTACGGTTCAGGTAGAAGAACTATTTGGGTTGTATGGTTTCCAGTATGTCTGGCAAATGATCTCTACTGTCACGGGTGTTGTCCCTGAATCACTTAACCCGGTGGAGGTATTAAAAGCCACCTTCCCGATGGGCAGCATGACGGGTGCACCTAAAATCAGAGCCTTGGAACTGATAGAGCAGTATGAGAAAACAAAACGCGGCCTTTACTCCGGCTCGTTCGGGTACTTTCTTCCTAACGGTGACTTCGATTTCAATGTGGTAATCCGGAGTTTACAGTACAAAGCCCAAAGCGGCTACCTTTCCTTTGAGGTAGGCAGTGCCATTACCTATGACTCAGATCCCGAGGAGGAATACCAGGAGTGCCTCTTGAAAGCAGCAGCGATCAGAAGTGTACTGGAAAATATTTAAAGCAAATCTCTTCTGTTTCTTTACTTTTTACTATAACCAACTAAGCGTTTATAGAGCTCTATAGGTCTATAAACATTCCGTTTTCTGTAAGAATACATCAAAATAAGACCTAAACAAATAAATTGTCTAATATTCAATTTGTTGATAATCTATTTCTTCAAAATATTACTATTACCTGCTTATTAGAGAATATAATTTTTTACAATATATTAGCAGCACAATTTTACCTGCTATACCTAAACCCACCTTATACAACCCTTTATTAATTAATACATGAAAAAAAGTTATACTCTTTTGGGGGTTGGCCTTGCCCTTTCTACTCTTTTGGGAAGCTGTGCGTCTTCGTATCGTTCTATTCGCCCTGAAACGTTACAGTACAACTTCAAAGAGACTTCTCCGGAAGACAACCTCAGTATTTCTTACGTGTATGACGGCTTAGCTCTCCGCAATAACAAGAAGTATGTAAAAAGAGAAACCCGCAACGCCATCAAAATAGTGGCGGTAAAAATCGAGAATAATTCTGCCACCAAAATATCTGTAGGTCAGGACTGTCGCTTTATGATGGGCGACCGGGTTTTGATGCCTATGGAACCACAAGTTGCCGCAAAACTCATCAAACAGCCAGTACCTATTTATCTGCTGTATGCGCTTCTTAATTTCTCTGTAGGCGGTACTCAAGATCCTTCCGGTAATGTAAGTGGAGCTACCTTTATCCCAACTGGTCCCTTCATAGCCGGTGGTAACATGATCGTGGCCAGTTCAGCCAACGCGAACATGCACAAAGAGCTAATCGGCAATAACATCATGGCGAAGTCTATTGATCCGGGGCAAACTGCTTTCGGTATTCTTTGCCTAAGAGAAACCACCAGCGGACCGCTTAAAATTGTTTTAAACAAAGTGGCCATCCATAAGGAATAGTTCTAATTTACTTTTAATTAAGTGGCGCCTGTTTCTTGACGAAGCAGGCGCTTTTTCGTTAAAAAATAATCTGCCATTCTGTCATAAGCACCTGAATATACTTACCTTTGTGTTTTAATAAGCTTACTATGCACGCACCCATTCTGGACTTAGACTTTATTGATAACCGCACGCCGGAGCAAGCTGCTGCGTGTGATACCAAAGTAACGGTTGATTCCAACACCGGCCGTCAGCGTAAACTCTATATAGAGAGCTACGGCTGCCAGATGAATTTCTCAGACAGTGAGATTGTCTCTTCCATTATGTTTGAGGCTGGTTTTGACACCACTTCAGAAGTAACCGATGCTGACTTGGTTCTGTTGAATACCTGCTCCATTAGAGAGAAGGCCGAGCAAACGGTAAGGCACCGATTAACGCAGTTGCAACACCTGAAAAAGAAAAAGCCAGGCATGGTGGTGGGTGTACTGGGTTGTATGGCCGAGCGTCTGAAGAAGAACCTGCTTGAAGAAGAGAAAATGGTAGACCTGGTGGTGGGCCCAGATGCGTATCGTGATCTGCCGTCGCTTATCAATGAAGTGGACAGCGGCCAAAAAGCGGTAAATGTTCTGCTTTCCCGCGAGGAAACCTACGCCGACATAAACCCCATTCGGTTGAACAGCAATGGCGTGAGTGCCTTTGTTTCCATCATGCGGGGTTGTGACAACATGTGCTCTTTCTGCGTGGTACCGTTTACCAGAGGCCGTGAGCGAAGCCGCGATGCCCATTCAATTGTGCGGGAAGCTCGGGAACTGGTCAATCAGGGCTACAAAGAAGTAACGCTTTTAGGACAGAACGTGGACTCCTACAAGTGGCAGTCAGAAGATGGAACGGAGCGCGTGAACTTTGCTCAGCTCCTGGAAAGCGTAGCCTTGATCAGCCCAGACCTTAGAGTACGATTCTCCACTTCCCACCCCAAAGACATCACAGATGAAGTGTTGTACACCATGAAAAAGTACGACAACATCTGCAAATACATTCACTTACCAGCCCAAAGCGGCAACTCCCGCGTGCTGGACCTAATGAACCGCACCTATGACCGCACCTGGTACTTGGAGCGGGTAGATGCAATCCGCCGTATTCTGGGTCAGGAATGCGGCATCTCAACAGACATGATTGCCGGTTTCTGCTCTGAGACCGAAGAAGAGCATCAGGACACCCTGTCGCTGATCGATTACGTGCAGTATGACTATGCGTACATGTTCTTCTACTCTGAGCGCCCTGGCACCTTGGCGGCTCGTAAATTGGCAGATGATGTTCCGTTGGAAACCAAAAAACGCCGTCTGCAGGAAATCATAGACAAACAGCGCCATTACTCTCTCATCCGGAACCAGATGGATTTAGGCAAGGTGCATCGGGTATTAGTAGAGAACTTCTCCAAACGGTCAGATGACATGCTGAGCGGACGCAACGACCAAAACAAGGTAGTTATCTTCCCTAAAATGCATTTCAAAAAAGGAGATTACGTAAATGTTCTCGTTCATGATTGCTCTGTAGGCACCTTGTTTGGGGAACCTGTTCTATAATTAGATAATTTGGAGCGGAGGAGATTTCATGCGGAATCTCCTCCAAACTTTTACCCCAGGCTTCCAAATCTTCTTATTTTTAAATCTTCAACTCTAACTTCATGCGAGATATAGAAATACAATCGGTGAAGCAGCGGTTTGGCATCATCGGGAATTCTCCATTGCTGAACTATGCCATTCAGGTAGCGGTGCAGGTGGCTCCCACTGATATGACCGTGCTCATCACCGGTGAAAGCGGAAGCGGGAAAGAGTCTTTTTCCAAAATTATTCATCACCTGAGTCCCCGCAAGCACGGGCAGTTTATTGCCATCAACTGCGGCGCCATACCGGAAGGAACCATTGACTCAGAATTGTTCGGCCACGAAAAAGGCTCTTTCACCGGTGCCGCCGAAGCCCGGAAAGGCTATTTTGAGGTGACCAACGGTGGTACGATCTTTTTGGACGAGATTGGCGAAATGCCCCTCGGAACGCAGGCCCGTCTATTGCGTGTGTTAGAGAACGGAGAGTTCATCAAAGTAGGTTCTTCTAAGGTACAGAAAACTGATGTGCGCGTGGTAGCGGCTACCAACGTGAACCTGATGCAAGCGGTAGAACGGGGTCAGTTCAGGGAAGACTTGTATTACCGACTCAACACAGTTCCTATCAGTGTTCCGCCTTTACGGGAACGGGGGGAAGATACGCACTTGTTGTTCCGTAAATTTGCGAGTGATTTTGCCGAGCGGTACCACGTAAAGCCCATCACCCTTAACCAGGAAGCTGTGCAGGAGCTGCTTCGGTACCGTTTTCCCGGAAACATCCGCCAATTGAAAAACATTGTGGAGCAGATTTCGGTGTTGGAGTATGAGCGCGAGATTAGCGCTGCTACCCTACGAAAGTATTTGCCACAGGAACAACAGAATCAACTGCCAGCCCTCTTCCATCAAAATGGTTCAACTGAGGGTGCTAGCGGAATCTCTGAGCGCGACTTGCTGTACAAAGTATTGTTTGACATGCGCAAAGACATGAATGATCTGAAACAGGTGGTGTTTGACCTCTTATCGCACCAGCAGGAGGACGCGGAACTTCTGAAGAACAACCGGCATTTATTTGAAGAGGTGCGTCCGTTTGAGCAACAACCCGTATACCGCGCCCCAGAGCGCCGGGATGGCTATATGCTCACCGTGGACGAGCCTGACGAGGAATACGAGGACAAAGTGGAAGACATTTCCCACGAAACCGAGGAAGAAAGCCTTTCTCTAGAGCACAAGGAAAAGGAAATGATCTTGAAAGCGTTAAAGAAACACGGGAACAAGCGGAAGTACGCCGCCAAAGACTTGGGCATCTCTGAACGCACCCTTTACCGCAAATTAAAACAATATGACCTTGAAGACTTATAAACCTTTTACGTTCCTGCTCCTGCTCTGCCTGCCCTTTCTCATGGGAGGCTGTTATTCGTTTTCAGGGGTGAACCTTTCACCGGATGTAAAGACCATTTCTATCACCAACTTTAGTAACGCTGCCGGCCAGGGACCATCTAACTTACAGCAGTTTGTCACTGAAGATTTCAAGGATTACTTTCAACGAAACACTACCCTTCGTATTCTTCCGCAGGCGGGTGATCTGCAGATTGAAGGGCAAATCATGAGCTACACCTTCAGTCCGGCGGCTATACAACGCAGCGACATTCCTACCGGAAGCAACGTGGGGTTAGACCAAGCTGGTGCCAACCGCTTAACCATTGTCATCCAGATCAACTACACAGACACCAAGAACCCAACCAACAACTTTGACCAAAGCTTCTCGGGTTTCGCAGACTTTCCTCCTTCACTTGATATCAACCAAATAAGCCAAGCACAGATCAGGCAAATCACAGAACGCATTATTTATAGCGTTTTTACCAAAACGGTAGCAAATTGGTAAGTATCTTTGCAGAACTAATAAGGCACTGAAAAATAAATTTCAGTGCCTTATTTATCTACTATCCTATTTAAGAGTAATTTGTCTGTGTCTACCAAAGGACCAGACACCCATGAGTCTCATGAACAAAGCGGCGTTTTTAAACATAGTTCGGCAGGTGGCCCCCATTCAAGACCAGGAGGTGGATGACCTGGAGCGTTTGGTGGTGTCTTTCCCGTACTGCCAAACGGCCCATGTTCTTTTGGCCAAAGCCGCCTATGACCGAGGTAGCATGCTCTCTACCCAGAAGTTAAGAAGAGCCGCAGCCCACGTTTCTAACCGTCAACTCCTGAAACAATTGGTGTACGCTTCTCCTATAGTGGAAGAAGCACCGGTATTGGTTGAGGAGGAAATAGAACAGGAACCAGAAACCTCACCTGTTTCAGAGCCCTTTTATGAAGAGGAGCATCAAAGTGTAAATGAGTTTGAGGAAGAAATCAAAGAAGAAGAACTTGAATCTGAATCACTAGTCCAGCAACCTACTTCCTCAGTTGATCAGGAAACTATTTCTCCCATTGACCTTCAGGAAGAAGTTGTTGAGAAGATGGCTTCAGAGGTTGATCAAACTTTACCTGATTACGAACCAGAACCTGAAACCTTTGTAACGGCAGGCCTACTGGAAGTAGAATCCTTAGAACCAGAAACTCCATTTGAAGAAACAAATGTTGCTGATTTTGATAAGCAAGAAAGTGTGGGCACTTCTGCTTTATTGACTCAGGAAGAGGAAAATATAGCAGAACAATTCACTAAAGAAGAGGCGCCAACTCTAGAAACCTATGCCGCTGAAGAGGTTACCCCTGAAGCAGAGCAGGCTGAAGTAGAACAGCCGGAAATAGACGAAGAACCAACATTAACAGAAGAAATAACGCTTTCTGAGGAAGAGGACAACTTGGATGAACTTTTGGAGCTCATTCAGATTAACAGCCTTACCTCCATCAACCTACCTTGCCCCAGTGTTGATTTAAGCCATGAGGAAATCATCTCTGAGCTTACCTCCAACATAAAAGAAGAAGGGCAGGATGAAGAGGTTTACCTCCCGGTAAACGTAGATTCTTCAGTTCCACCACAGGTAGCTGCTTTAGTTACACCTGAAGAAGACCCCGGCCTAAGCGCCTATTTACAGATTGCGGAACTTGACTCATTATATGACACATCGGGTTATGAGTTCCCAACTTTAAAGCTACCAGAAGTAGTTCAGGGTACTTCCTCTACAGATGAAGTAGCCCAAGATCCTTACCTCTCAATCTTCACGCAGAACAACCTGGCTTACTGGATGGGCTCCAGCCGTTTGGGGGAAAGCATTCAGTTAAAAGATGAGTGGACTTCTGCCACGCCTTTCTACTTCCAGCCTGAGTTGATTCTGGAGCATGTGAAAGGCAAGAATGCCGTGGCTCCAGCCCCAGAGGTTACCCCTGCCGCTAAGCTTGACATGCAATTGGATATCATTAACCAATTCCTGAAAACTACGCCAAAGCGTAAAACCTTGGCCAATGCTCAGCTAAGCCAGGAGCCACAGGAAGATTTATCGGCTAAAAGCTCCAAGATCAAGAAAAGCCTTGTGTCTGAAAACCTTGCCCTCATCTTCATCAAACAGGGAAAAGGCAAGAAGGCCATCAAAATTTATGAACAACTTATAGTGAAGTTTCCCGAAAAAAAGAGTTACTTTGCTGAACAAATTGAAAAATTAAGAAACGAATAATCCAATTATGTACATTGCTCTGATCAGCGTAATTCTTTTTCTGTGCGTGCTGCTGGTTTTGGTGGTATTATCCCAGAACTCTAAAGGTGGCGGATTGTCCAGCCAGTTTGGCGGCGGCGGCACCAGCCAATTAATGGGCGTTAAACGCACCGGTGACCTTCTTGAGAAGTTAACCTGGGGGTTTGCTATCGGGATCATTGTACTGACTTTGGCTTCTCATACCATTGTATCTAACGGCGCTGGTACTGACAACCGTACCATCAACGAGCAACGTGCCGGTCAAGCGGCTCCAGCCCCTGCTCCTGCCGCACCGGCTATTCCTCAGCAAAACGCAGCTCCTGCTGGCACAGCCACTCCGGCGCCTGCAACTGCTGACACTGCGAATCAATAAAAGCCGATACAGCATACCCTTTATTGGAGTCCGAACCTTTACCGGTTCGGACTCTTTTTTTTGCCTGCAGTTTCAGAACCTTTTTTCACAACCAGCCGCAAAATACATTTTGACAGTTTCTACACTGACAAAAATAAAGCTATCAGAGATGGTACTGTCAGGGAAGACAAGGCTAAAAAGGGGGGGTTTCTGCCAAAATTCGGCAAGTTTGGCAGAATACCAGTCTTGGCACAAGAATCGCTAATAGGCTAACCGTCCCAGGCAGGCTTGCTGCCGGACATTATCGTTAACTTAATCAAATCTTATAACAACCCTATGGCCTTAGATCTAAAACCATTGGCAGACAGAGTAATCGTGTTACCTGCTGCGGCTGAAGAAAAAACCAAGTCTGGTATCATCATCCCGGATACTGCCAAAGAAAAACCACAACGCGGCGAAGTAGTAGCCGTAGGAGAAGGCAAAATCTCCGATCAAGGTGTTTTAGTAAAGTCACAGTTGAAAGTTGGCGACCAAGTATTGTACGGCAAATACGCCGGTACTGAGATCTCTCTGGATGGTGCTGACTACCTGATCATGCGGGAGTCTGACATCCTGGCGGTTCTTTAATTTTATATCCAATCAACAACCATAATCTATTTTTAAGAAACTATGGCATCTAAAAACATCACTTTCGACATCGAGGCCCGCAACAAGATTAAAAAAGGCGTGGACACTCTGGCGAATGCCGTGAAAGTAACTTTAGGCCCTAAAGGCCGCAACGTGATCATCGACAAGAAATTTGGTGCTCCTAGCATCACCAAAGACGGTGTAACAGTTGCAAAAGAAATTGAACTGAAGGACGCCGTGGAAAACATGGGCGCTCAGTTAGTAAAAGAAGTAGCCTCTAAAACCGCTGACATGGCTGGTGATGGTACTACCACTGCTACTGTATTGGCCCAGGCAATCTACACTGCAGGTTCTAAAAACGTTGCTGCTGGTGCCAACCCAATGGACCTGAAGCGCGGTATTGACAAAGCCGTTTCTAAAGTAGTTGAGAACCTTAGAGCTCAGTCTAAAAAGATTGAGAACTCTTCTGAGATTGCTCAGGTAGGTACTATCTCTGCCAACAATGATACTGAGATCGGACAAATGATTGCCGATGCCATGGACAAAGTTGGGAAAGACGGTGTAATCACTGTGGAAGAAGCTAAAGGTACTGAGACCGAAGTGAAAACGGTGGAAGGTATGCAGTTTGACCGCGGTTACCTGTCTCCTTACTTCGTGACCAACCCAGAGAAAATGGAAGCGGAGTTTGAGAACGCTTACATCCTGATCTATGACAAGAAAGTTTCTACCATGAAAGAATTGCTTCCTGTATTGGAGCAAGTGGTACAAACTGGCAAAGCGTTGGTGATCATCTCTGAAGATGTTGACGGCGAAGCGCTTGCTACTTTGGTAGTAAACAAACTGCGTGGATCTTTGAAGATTGCTGCTGTAAAAGCTCCAGGTTTTGGTGACCGCAGAAAAGCTATGTTGGAAGACATCGCGGTATTGACTGGCGGTACTGTTATCTCTGAAGAGCGCGGTTATAAATTAGACAACGCTACCTTAGACTACTTAGGTCAGGCAGAGCGCATCATCATTGACAAAGACAATACAACTATCGTTAATGGCAAAGGTGAGAAAGACGGAATCACTGCACGTGTGAACGAGATCAAAGCGCAGATTGAGAAAACCACTTCTGACTATGACCGTGAGAAATTGCAGGAGCGTTTGGCTAAACTGTCTGGCGGTGTTGCTATTCTTTACATTGGTGCCTCTACTGAGGTTGAAATGAAAGAGAAGAAAGACCGTGTAGATGATGCCTTGCACGCGACAAGAGCTGCCGTAGAAGAAGGTATTGTAGCTGGTGGTGGCGTAGCCCTGATCCGTGCTATTGAAGCCCTTGAAAACGTAGACACTCGCAACGAAGATGAGAAAACTGGTGTGCAGATCATCCGCACTGCCCTAGAGTCTCCTTTAAGAACGATTGTGGCTAACGCTGGTGGTGAAGGTTCAGTAATTGTAAACGAAGTTCGTGCTGGCAAGGCTGACTACGGTTACAATGCCCGTGACGACAAATTTGAGAACATGTTTGCCGCCGGTATCATTGACCCAACCAAAGTTACTCGTCTTGCTCTGGAGAACGCTGCTTCTGTAGCTGCCTTGTTGCTGACTACTGAGTGTGTGATTGCTGATGAGCCTGAAGAAGGTGGTGCTGCAGCCGGTGGCGGAATGCCAGGTGGTATGGGCGGCATGGGTGGCATGATGTAATCTGCCCCAGCTCACGCTGACTATAAAAAGGCCCCGGTTCATAAACCGGGGCCTTTTGCTTTTAAAGTGTCTTTTCTGAAAGCAACTGGTAAACCAATGCTTTATTTTAAAACGTTGATCATTATTTTAATCTGATGGGGAGCTGTTTCATCTCCCCCAAAATAAGGGTATAACTGGTATCCATTTCCTATACCTGTACAGGCTCTGGCGTGCTCTATTGTCTTCTCTCCTATTTTGTATAAGTAGTTGGTATCTGTAAGAGTTACTTCACAGGTATACTTCTTGTTAAGGTCAATGGCAGTTATAAACGTAGACATGTTCTTGCCGCTGTTATAGCTGTAAGCATGTAACTCTAGTTGGTTGTTATACCAACGCCACCCAAAGCGGGCACTATTCTGATGATGAAATGAACTACAGTCTGACAAGCCAAATAGCTTGTTGATATCAGCCTGGTTAGCAGGGTCTGTGGTAGCGTAAATAGCCGTAGAATCAAATTTTACCTCAAACTTTATGGAGTTAGTTTTTAAAACAAGAAAAGGGTTTGTGGTTTCATGTTCCCCTTTCTTGATCAGGTAAGTGGTTCCCTCTTCAACAACAGGTGTTTGGATAATAGACCCTCCTTCAAGTTCTTTTATAATGTCACAAGATAGAAAAAGAAAAGGGAGTGCTGCAAGGAATGGTAGTTTTTTAATCAAAGGTTTCATGGGTTTAGTTAGTGTCATACCTAAGGTAGATCACAATCCTCCCACTTCAAATAATTATAAACACAGTGATATTATTTTCAAAAAAGATTTATAATATAATTTTATTAACCTAAATACATTTATAATGCTTCTGGTTCGTAGCACATATTGTACAGATCTTCCATGGTACCATTAAAAACATTTAGGTCCAGATTCCCTTTCACTCCCTTGATCCGGCCCTTCTCGGTATGTTGCCAAAACACCCATTTTCTGTCTGCAAGTTGATGGCTCTTCTGTGGGTTGTAATGGGCAATCCAAAGCGGATAATCATCAAAATGCCCTGCCAGATGTTCTTCATAGAAGGAGTAATTGGTATAAATGATGGGCTTCAGGTCGTACTCCTCCTCCACCATATCCAACCATAATTGAACTCCTGCCCTTATCTCTTCATCTGATTGGTGATTGGTCACCTCCACATCCAGCACCGGAGGCAAGTCCCCTGCTTCCAGTTTCACCTGCTTAAGAAAGTTTCTCGCCTGGCTTTCGGCATCTCGGGCCGGAAGAAAGAAATGGTACGCTCCCCGCAGCACATCATGCTTCTTGGCCTGGCGCCAGTGTTTGGAAAAATATCGGTCTTGGTGGGTGATGCCTTCCGTAGCTTTGATGAAGGTAAATTTGATCTTTTGGGCCTTCACCGCTTTCCAGTCTACCTGCCGCTGGTGATGCGATATATCCAACCCAATCACCTCATACCCTGCTGGGCTGAACGTGGTAAGGGTATTTGTTTGAGTGGCTTCTTCTATAGAATGCCTCAAAAACGCCAGACGACCTCCTTCTTTGAAATACTCTATGCCCAGGCACAGCACAAAGAAAGCCCCTATGCCCAAAGACAAAGGTTTCCACCAGGTACCAGAAGATGTCTGTTTCTTGCGGTATGTTGGTTTTACAGTGCGTTTTCTGGTGGCGGCTGGTGTTTTTTTCATATACCAAGGGAAGAGTAATTCCAAGCTTACTCCTCTTCTACTCTTTACAATCTACTCTTTACAAATTTACCAATTCTTTCAAGACGCTACCCAGCTAAACAAAAAAGCCTTTGCCATTAGAGCGGCAAAGGCTTTTGCTATAGATAAAAGATGAATTACTGGATACCGTGCATTTTCTTCTTCAGAGTACCATTCAAGGCCAACATGATGAGACCGGCAATAATAGGCAGAACAGTGAAGATCAGGAAGAAAACTGTGATAGAGTAGTTCTCAATGATAGGGTCAATGAAAGAACCAGTTAAACCAGCCAGGTAGTTGGCCACAAAGTTGGCAATAAACCAGATCCCGAACATCAAGCCTACCAGTCTTGGAGGAGACAGTTTACTCACGTAAGACAAGCCCACCGGCGAAATGCATAGTTCGCCCATGGTATGGAAGAAATAGGCTAGAATTAACCAGATCATACTAACGGAGGCAGTTTTTGCTCCTTGTGGAATGGAAAGACCACCATACGCCAGAATACCGAAACCTAAGCCCAACAGGAACAACCCTATCGCAAACTTCACCGGGCCAGACGGGTTAAAGCGACTTTCCCAAATTTTAGAGAAGATTGGAGCGCAAGAGATAATAAAGAACGAGTTCAGAATCTGGAACCAGGAAGCAGGTACCTCGGTGGCATCAGAGGTGAACTCTCTGTTCAACATCCAGACAATGATACCCCAGATTATCACGAAGCTTAAACCCAGGAACAAGTTAGAAAACGGTATGTTCTTGTAAGTCTGCTTGAACAGGTTCCCTAACACCACAGTTAAGATCAACATTGGAACCACTACTAAAATGGCATTGGCCCATTTGAAAAGCGTTCCGCTGCTTCCCTCCAGAACCCTGTTGGTGTAATCTGCGGCAAAGATGGTCATAGATCCACCTGCCTGCTCAAAGGCCATCCAGAAGAAGATCACAAAGAAGGCTAATACAGAAATAACAATGATTCTGTCTCTTACCACGTGAGCCGGAGCCTCCGCTGCTTTCTCTGCCGCGGCAGAACCAGAAGCCAACTGACTGCTTGGTGAAAGGCCAATGTTCCCGAACAGATTTTTAGAGAAGGCGAACTGCAGCATGCCAAACAACATGAAAACACCCGCAAGACCAAAGCCCCAGCTCCAGCCTACTTTCTCGCCAATGTACCCGCACAATAGAATCCCTAAAAATGCCCCGGAGTTGATACCCATGTAGAAGATGGTGTACGCCGCATCTTTTTTGGCTGGGTTCTTCGCGTACAACTGACCCACCATGGAAGAGATATTGGGTTTAAACAAACCATTCCCCAGAATAATCAACCCCAGGCCCACATAAAAGAAGAACACGGTTTCCATGGCCATACTGGCGTGACCAAGGGTCATAAGCAAAGCCCCGAAGATGATGGATTTCCGGTAGCCTAAGAATTTGTCGGCAATGAACCCTCCAATAATTGGAGTAAGATATACTAAGCCGGTATAGATACCATATAGCTGGAGAGCTTCGTCACGCTCCCAAGCCCAGCCACCGTTGGCGATGGTAGAAGTTAAAAAAAGCACAAACAGCGCCCGCATTCCGTAATAACTGAAGCGCTCCCACATCTCAGTAAAGAAGAGAACAAACAAACCAGGCGGGTGCCCGCTTTCAAGTTCTACCGGATGCTCTCCGTACGGAATGTTATGCTTACTGACGTGATCAGAAAGCGGATGGTCTTTTTGAGACATAAATGAATAGTTAAAAAGTTGTTTGTTTTACCTGTCTGGTACGTCTATAAAAGGTAAATATATCATAATCGCCTTACAAGGGCAAACTTAAGCCTGCCGCCAAATCCGCGTGAAGAAACTTTCTACCAAAAAGATAACAAGTGTTAGTTTTTTTATAAATTTGCAAAATGCGATTCTTATAACTCCTTCCATTTTGAAAATTTAAAAATTAAAGCTTCCTTTATGAAAGAATTTGGCAAGAAGTCAAACACCATGGATTTATCACAGGTAGGCATCACACAAGCGAAAGAGGTTCTTTGGAATCTGTCTCCGGCAGAGTTAGTGGAAGAGGCTCTGAAGAACGGCGAAGGGTACTTAACTGATACCGGCGCCATTATGTGTGATACCGGCTCTTTTACAGGTCGTTCTCCAAAAGACCGGTACATAGTAAAGGATGCCGAAACAGAAAACTCTGTGTGGTGGGGCGATGTGAACATTGCCTATGATCCAGCCAAATTTGAAGCTTTGTACCAGAAAATGCTGGCGCACCTGGCTGACTGCAAATTGTATGTGCGCGATGCTTATGCCGGTGCTCACCCAGAATACCGCCTTAACCTCCGCATTGTGAATACCCAGGCGTGGCATAACTTATTTTGCTACAACATGTTCCTGCGGTTGAATGAAGAAGAACTTCATACCCACACGGCAGACTTTACCATCATCAATGCTCCTGAGTTTGTAGCAGATCCGGCAGTAGACGGTACCCGCCAGGCTAACTTTGCCATTATCAATTTCTCGAAGAAGATGATTTTGATTGGTGGTACAGGCTATGCTGGCGAAATGAAAAAAGGCATCTTCTCCGTTCTAAATTACCTGTTGCCGCATCAACGCAACACGCTATCCATGCACTGCTCGGCAAACGTAGGGAAAGAAGGTGACACCGCCATTTTCTTCGGATTATCTGGTACCGGTAAAACCACTTTGTCAGCCGACCCTGATCGCGGCTTAATTGGAGACGACGAGCACGGCTGGACCGAAGACAGCGTTTTTAACTTTGAAGGGGGCTGCTACGCCAAAGTGATTGACCTTACCCGCGAAAAAGAACCCCAGATCTGGGATGCCATCCGGTTTGGGGCCATCGTGGAGAATACAAGATTTATACCTGGCACCCGCACCGTAGACTACACAAACAAAACCGTTACCGAAAACACCCGCACGGCTTACCCAATCAACCACATTGACAATGCCATTGAACCCTCACGGGCAGACATTCCTAAAAACATCTTCTTCTTAACCGCCGATGCTTTTGGGGTTCTGCCTCCTATCTCTCGTCTGAACAAGTGCCAGGCCATGTACCACTTCATTTCGGGCTACACCGCCAAAGTGGCTGGTACTGAGGTAGGCGTGACCGAACCGCAGACTACCTTCTCGGCCTGCTTTGGGGCGGCTTTCCTACCCTTGCATCCCACCACGTACGCTGAAATGCTGGGCAAGAAAATGACCGAGAACAACGTGAACGTATGGCTGGTGAACACCGGCTGGACGGGCGGTGTGTACGGCGTTGGCTCACGCATGAAACTAGGCTACACCCGGGCCATGATTACGGCTGCCCTCAATGGCGAACTGCAGGACGTTTCGTTTAGTAAGCACCCAGTGTTTGGGGTTGAGATACCTGCTTCCTGCCCTAATGTACCGGAGGAGATTCTGAACCCGCGCAACACTTGGTCAGACAAAGACGCCTATGACAACAAAGCCAATGACCTGGCAAAAGCATTTGTGAAAAACTTTAGCAAATACGCAGATTATGCGAACAAAGAAATTTTGGCAGGCGCCCCTCAGGTAGCGGTAGAAGCCTAAAACTTTAATTATTTCCTTCACCTTATTAAAGCCCTTCATCTTATGAAGGGCTTTTTTTAGTTACGCAGACACCCTTCAGGTTTTTGCTGTATTTTTGGAAAACAGCTTTAAAAAAACTTGCATGCACCTCTTCTTCACCCCTGACCTGCAACCCACAGACACATCTTATACCTTATCTGAAGAAGAGTCTAAGCACTGTGCCCGGGTACTTAGATTAGGTCAGGGAGATACGGTAACTCTGATTGACGGGAGGGGAGGTTTGTTTGAAGCAGAAATTGCAGAACCAAACCCTAAGAAGACGAAACTAAGCATTTTACACTATCATGCAGAACACCAGAAGCGAGGTTATAAAATTCACATAGCGGTGGCTCCCACCAAAAATATGGATAGAATGGAGTGGTTTGTAGAGAAGGCCGTGGAGATGGGTATTGACGAGATCACCTTCCTGCAGTGTGCCCGCTCTGAACGGAAAAACCTCAACTTGGACCGGCTGGAAAAAATTGCAGTCAGTGCCATGAAACAATCCATGAAAGCGTACCTGCCCACCCTGCACGAGCTTACGCGTTACACAGACCTTATAAAACAGCCTCCAGCAGGACAACGTTTTATTGCTCACTTGGTAGAAGGCCAAGAACGGCATTCGTTAGCAAAAAGTATTACGGGTGAAGATACGTACACCATCCTGATTGGTCCGGAGGGTGACTTCAGTCCGGAAGAAGTGGAACAAGCCATCCAGGCCGGCTACAAACCTGTCACTTTAGGGCAAAGTAGGTTAAGGACAGAGACTGCCGCTATGGCCGCATGCCATACCATTCACGTACTTTTAGACGTTTAGTAGTTTAAGCTTCTTTTCTGAAAAACCATGCAAAAACGGCTTCTTCTCTGGCTGCTTCTTCTAGTAATAAATTCCAGTGCTGCCTTAGCCCAGCGCCCCAGCTTCCGAATCGCCCGGTTGAAGTACGGTGGCGGCGGAGACTGGTACGCAAACAAAACCTCTTTGCCCAATCTCATCTCCTTCTGCAACCGTGAACTAAAAGCCAACATTGCACCGCAAGAAGAAAGCGTGGAACCCGGCAGCCCTGAGTTGTTGGATTATCCCTTCGTCCACATGACGGGCCATGGGAACGTCATTTTTACGGAAGCAGAAGTCCAAAACCTGCGCAAGTACCTCACCAGCGGTGGTTTCCTGCACATAGACGACAACTACGGTTTAGATAAGTTCGCCAGACGTGAAATGAAGAAAGTCTTCCCCGAGTTAGACTTCATAGAACTGCCTTTCAACCACCCAGTGTACCATCAAAAATTTGGCTTTCCCCGTGGGTTGCCCAAAATCCATGAGCATGACAACAAACCTGCACAAGGCTTCGGGATCATCTATCAGGGGCGGCTGGTTTGCTTTTACTCCTATGAATGTGACCTAGGCAACGGCTGGGAGGATCAATCAGTACACAATGATCCCATTGAAAAGCACCAGGCTGCCTTGCGCATGGGAGCTAACTTAATCTCCTATGCCCTTACAAACTTCTAACTTTTGGTAAATCAACAAGAGATCTTGAAAGACTTTGTTGAGGTTTGATAGAACAGGAAAGAATCAAGCCTCACCCTTGTTCATAAGAAAATGGCTGGTTGCTAATGAAACAACCAGCCATTTTCTTTTATTATGATACAGGAGAGTTCCTTTTAAGCTTGCTGCCCCTGCAACCCTTGTTTCACCCAAGAAGCTACAGTTACGGTCCGTTTTGCCTGATGCGCCACCGCTGCCTGTGCATCTGGTGAAATGCTACCATCCTGGCCAACCGTTACGCTGGTGCCATAAGGGTTACCACCTGCCGGGAAGAGAGATTGGTCTGTGTAGCCTGGGGCTGCAATGATGGCTCCCCAGTGGTACATGGTGGTGTAAAGGGCAAGCGTAGTAACCTCCTGTCCACCATGAGGGTTTTGAGCCGAGGTCATAGCACTTACTACTTTGTTGGCCAGTTTACCCTGGAACCACAAGCCTCCGGTACTGTCCAGAAACTCTTTTAATTGAGCCGGTATGTTCCCGTAACGGGTAGGCATGCTGAAGATGATGGCATCGGCCCATTCCAGGTCACCCAGGGAAACGACAGGTACATCCTTGACAGCTTCGGTATGCGCTTTCCACGCTGGGTTTTTGTCAATAGCTTCCTGAGGAGCCAGTTCTTTTATTCGCAGAATTTTAACTTCCGCGCCCGCTGCCCTGGCACTTTCAGCTGCCCATTGCGAAAGCTGGTAGTTGGTACCTGTGGAGCTGTAATAGATGACCGCTAATTTTACGTTTGCCATAGTTTTATATAAATGGTTAGAAAACGAAAGACAATTCCCTCCCCGACCTCTGTTATAGGAACAGGTTGTTTTCTATACGGGGTTATGTACCTACAGTTATTAAGCTTCTTTTTATAAAGACATCATAATCTTATTGTTGCAGAAAGAATCATGTACTTATCCAAAAAATGGCTTCCAGACCGAGAACAGCCTGGGGCAACTGCAAAATAACTTGGAGCAGATTCAGGAAGAGTTGCTGATCTCGAAGGAACAACTCGGCCTGTCCAAAAAAGAACTGGAGCATGTGAACCGGCAGAAAGCTGATCTGCAAAATGAGCTTCAGGAAAAGACCATGGCCCAGCGCTAGGTGCAGAACGAGGCGTTCACGGTGAACAAGAGCACCGAAATCACGCAGGTGCAGATGCAGAGCGGCGTTGGAGGTAGTGGATGCCGAGGAGAGTTTCCTCCTATAATAAGTAAATAAACATGGCTAAAAAGCTCCACCAATAATTCATTAGAAGTACTAAACTTGCCAGTGATGTTGCCAGTGATTTTAAATTTCTGAGACTAGATATTTATCAAATTCACTTCTACTTTGCCAGTGACCCAGCCAGCTATTTATCTTGGATAAACTATCTAAGTTCATCTAAATCAGTAGGACAATCTAATGAGGAATATTACTTAAGGGGAGTTGAAGAAAACTTGCGGAAGTTTTTGATTTCAGCTTTGAGGCTAATATCTGGCCATACTTTATCTTGGTGATACTGCCCGCATGCTCGTTGCAATGCATTCAATGCAGCATTTGCATTAAAGTATCCTATGTCTTGTACCTCACCGGTAAAAATAAGGTTCTCCCCTGCTTCTTCTATTTCAAATATCACCTCTTGTGAAAAACCGTTCATGGTTATCTTTACACTTGCCCTTTTGGAGAGTGAATTTATGGCCATTACGTGCCCATAAATAACAGGAGTAAAGTAGGAAAAGAAGCTATTGATTACATTGGAGCTCTTCAAGGAGTCATTTCCAACATTTGCTGTATTGGTAGGAATCAGGATTTCAGCTCCGTTCAAAAAATCATATATGTTAGCTGCCTCTTTCTTCTTATACGTGATGTAAGTTTTGTCGAAAGTGCCTGTCACGCCAACCCGTCTTGTATATTCCGGGAATTTATAAGCGGTCCATGAGATGGAAACACCATATTTTTGTTCATCATTCAAATTTTCTCCTCCTCCTTTTACTAGCTGTAGAAATTGCTGAAGGGTTTTCTTCTCATTATCCGTCAGAGGATTAGCAGATGGAGGCGGCATCATACTGTTGGGATGGGCCGAGGAGGTTCTGTTTGCTATCTCTTCAGCCATGGCGGCAGCTTTGGCATATGTATCATACCTGGTACCTGAAGATGAATGATAATTATGACAAGAAAAGCATTTGCTGTTTAGTATAGGAAGCACATTAGTTAGATAATAGCTTTTAGCTTCTACCTGCCCTCCTAGAAATAAATCCTCTGCGTTTTCTTCTTTACAGCTTTGTAATAATGCTCCTAGTAGAAAAGAAGCCGGAAATATACACCAGTATACCCTTTTTATAATTTTCATTTTACTCCTCTATTTGGCATTTTATCAGGACCACCTCTTCAAATATTTCGTCATATCCACCCAACATTCCCTTTAACCTAACCTTTTCCCCTGATTTGGGCACAGCTGTACTTTTCTCAAGCTCACCACGAACAGTAGCATCAAGAATTATTGCCGGGTGTTCACCTTCTTCCACTGATGACACTAATCCCTCCACGAGCAGCACTTTACCACTTAAGTTGTTCCTGACAGAAGTATCGGCCGCTAACTGCTCTTTCAGCTCAATAGCTGATAAAATCACTTCTGCTTTTTGATTCTTTAGATTTACTGGTGCCCTAGAGTACTGATATAATCCGAAGAATAGAGCCGTTAAAAAAAATAGTGCTATTACTGTTGCTATCTTCTTCATGCTATCTGGCTGGTTTGTACAAGGCATCTACCGTTACCACAATCTCCCTGGAAATTTTTTCACTCACCAGTTTAGGTATCTCTATATTAAATTCCTCTGGCTTGATCTTGAAGGTGGCATGCCCTTTGATTTCATTGTTTTTACCTACTTCTAAATCTACTGGCACTGTTACTGTGCGGGACACCCCATGAAGCGTCATTGTACCAGATATGGATATGTTTTTATATTTTCCGGGAGTTGTCAGGTCTATATCCTCCGCAAATTCTCCTACAAATTTGGCGGTAGGATATTTTTCAGAGTGCACATACTTTTCATTAAAATGCTCCTCCATTAAGGCTTTATCGAATTTAAAAGACCTCATTATCACATTGAAGGCTAAGACTTTTTTCTTACCATCCACTTTAAGGATACTTGCCACTTGGTTATTCTCAGAGTAAAATTCCTCAATGGGTGTCTGGGACCTGAAAGAGACTTTAGCTGTGCGTGTCTCTGATTTAAACTGTGCCTTTACGTAACCACTCGTTGAGAGAGTCAGGATTACAAAGAGTAAGATTAGTTTTGAATTTTTCATAGAATTAAAAATTAGTGGTTAAGGTTAAATTCTCTCATAATACTGAAGCCGAACTGAATGGTGCCATCAAAGAAATTGCCGTTCTGATTTCTAAGGAATCTACCCAGATGGAGGGCACTGGCATTGGAGAAATATAGCTGGAACACGTGTCCTCCTGTTTCAATGTCCACGCCCAGAGACAATGGGTTATTTTTTGTCTGTATAAACTCTGATGTAGGAAGCGTATAGAAGTACTCCCAGTTGAAAGACATATGCCCATTAAACATATACCTGCCTGAAAACCCTAAGGCGTATAGATCATTTGGCTCATTTGGATTGTCTGTCAGATTCCTGTGAAGCCAGGCTGGACTAAGCTGGACAGAAAGCTTCTGATTTACTTTGCGTGCCAACAGTAACATATTTACATAATCCAGCCTTCCCAGAAAGTAATTATTCTGGGCTTCGGAGGAGTACGTATTTGTTTTCCAATCTAGGTTTCCAAAGTATGAAACATACAAAGGGAAAGCCTTCTTACCTGTTGACTGCCTTAGTAGGCTCACTTTGATATTAGGCATTAAGGTTTTATCTGCTTTGTTAGATCTTGCTAAACCTACCTGCACCCGATTGTTGATACCGTACTCCAGACTCAGGTTCATGTTGACCAGTTGATCTAAGCCAAACAGGTCTTTGTACCCTAGAGAAACCGGCGAGAACAGGTGCGAAACCCTGAAGTGAAGCTGTTTTTCCTGCACCCTTTCAATAGACGGGGCAAGAATTACTCTGGTAGACTTGAAAGCAGCTAACACATCCTGCTTCTCTGGTTCAGTTATTAAATCAAGCTCATGAAAGATAGAATCATCTTGAGCGCTGGCATGTGAGCAAAAAATCAGTATGCTAAAAAGTAAGGGTAATAGTATTTTCATGATCCTGGAATGTATTTCAGATATGCTTTATCACAATTCTTCTCTATTTGTCTTTGCTTACAACTTCAAAAGGTGCAGGCTTCCTTTTGCTTAGTTTGGGTTTAATCCGGATTGGCTTATCATCTCAAGTTCTACCGGCCAGCTCTTAAGTGCTGGAGTGTTCTTTTCTGTAAAAGCATGTAAACTATCAAACTGCATTTTAGTAGCATAAAAGGAAGCCAGCTCATAAAAGAGAAGCTTTAATTCTGTCACTAACATGGCTCTATAAAGCAATGGATTATTCAGGTTCGAGATAAAAGATTTCATTTTTTCAATAGCAGACAAATAAACTTTTTCTGCATCATGTGGCTGTTCATTCTCCATTAATGCTTTACCAGCAAGCCTGCTGCACAAAGCAAATACCTGTATATGTTCTATATTCTTTAAGGAAAGAATATCAATCTGCCGCAGGTTTTTTTTATTTCTGCCAACATCTGAGTAAAAAGGCCAGAGGCTTTAGAATACTCTCCTTGGCTATAAGCTCTGCTACCATTTTTGACTACTTCTATCCATTTTTGTCCCATAGTATTAGCATTAATAAGTTTAACCCAGTTTCATGATCTGTTTAGCTCACTTAGTCTTGACTATATAGTGAGCGTGATACAACCGCAAGGCTTTTATGAATTCTTCTATCTTAGGATAGTTCATTCGGGTGTTAAGCAGAGTTGTAACAAACAACTCTGCTTAACATTATTAAGAAACTATTTTGAAAATAAATTTATAAAAGCACCAAAATTAAATTTTAGACAAACCTAAATTTTTATTTAGATAAATCATATTACGAATGTCTTTAATTCTGGTTTCAAATTTTATATAATGTTGAACTTTAAATTAGAATAAGGAATATGTGAGCCAAGTTGAGTCTATGTTTTCAGCACAAAGTTCTTAGATGAACTTTCGGAGCTCTCCTCACTGAATAGGATTGGGTTGAGGCTGATTTGCTTTCCTCAGATACTCTGGTGCTTATTGCTGAATGTTTATAGACTCATTTTCCCCTTTAAAGTGACTCTTATAGCAATAGGTTTGTTTTAGCCACTATTCAGATAAAACAGACCCAAAATCAACCTCTTAAATCATTCATAATCCAATCGGTGCGGAACTCAATGTGCTTTTTTGTATTTTTGGGAATGGGGTCAGGTTTTCTGACCGAAGCGTATGGAATTAGCAAGATTAGAGATCAAAGGCTTCAAAAGTTTCGGGGACAAAGTCACCATTAACTTTGACAGCGGTATTACGGGTATTGTGGGGCCCAATGGTTGCGGCAAGTCCAACATCGTAGATGCCATCCGGTGGGTGTTGGGCGAGCAGAAAACCCGTAATCTGCGCTCCGACAAAATGGAGAGTGTGATTTTTAACGGGACCAAGAACCGGAAGCCGCAGCAAATGGCCGAGGTGTCGCTCACGTTCAACAACAACAAGGGCATTCTGCCCACCGAGTACTCGCAGGTAACCATCACCCGCCGCTACTACCGGTCCGGCGAAAGCGAGTACCTGCTCAACAACGTCACCTGCCGCCTCAAAGACATTAACGACCTATTCCTGGACACCGGGATTGGCTCTGATTCCTACGCCATCATAGAGCTGAAAATGGTGGACGACATCCTTACGGATAAGGACAACTCGCGTCGAAACTTGTTTGAAGAAGCTGCCGGTATCTCTAAGTTCAAGGTCCGCAAGAAGCAAACCCTCAAAAAGCTGGAGGAAACCGATGCCGACTTAGAGCGGGTAGAAGACGTGTTGTTTGAAATTGGCAAAAACCTTAAGAGTTTGGAGCGTCAAGCCAAAACCGCAGAGCGCTACCTCAACTTGAAAGACGAATACAAGAAACTCAGCCTGGAATACGCACGCCGCAACATTGGGCACCACCAGGAGGCCTTGGAGCGGCTGGAAAATGAGCTGAAAAAAGAAACCGAGCGCAAGGGCTCTTATTCTGAAGAGTTGGCGATGTTGGAAGATACGCTGCAGGAGCAGAAAACCCTGCTGGACCGCACCCAACACGAACTGCAGAACAAGCAGAAAGAGGTCAATGAGCATACCGGTCAGTTGCGCCAGCTGGAAAATGACATCAAGTTGAAAAGCGAGCGCAACATGTACCTGCAAGAGCGGGTGAAAACGCTGCATACGCAGATCAACCAGGATACCACCAACATCAGCCAGACCGAGAACAGCTTGGGTCAGCTACAAAATGACCTTGAGCAGATCCAGGAAGAATTGCTGATCTCAGAGGAACAACTGGGCCTGACCAAAAAAGAACTGGAGCATGTGAACCAGCAGAAAGCTGACCTGCAACGCGAGCTCCAGGAGAAAACCATGGCCCAACGCCAAGTGCAGAACGAAGCGTTCACTGTGAACAAGAGCATCGAGATCACGCAGGTGCAGATGCAGAGCCACCGCCTGGAACTGGAGCGTCTGCAAGAGATGGAAGGCCACGAAAGCGAGATCGCCCAGCAGCATGAATCTGCCTTGGCTGAAACCAAGATCATGCTTGAAGACGCGCAGCAGAACCTGGCTGAACTGCAGGAATCGGAAAACCAGCTTCGGGCTGAAATGACCCAAACCGAGGAAACCCTGCACGAGTACCGTCAGCAGCTGATTGACCTGAACCGGGAGCATGACGCCAAGACCATCCAGTACAACCTGATGAAGTCACTGGTGGATAACCTGGAAGGTTTTCCTGAGGCGATCAAGTTCTTATATAAGGAAGAGAACTGGGACAACCCCGCTCCTCTCCTTTCAGACATTATCTCCTGCGACCCCGAGTACAAGAACCTCATTGAGACGTACCTTGAGCCTTACATGAACTTCTTCGTGGTAGACTCTGCCCAGGAAGCAGTGGAAGCTATTGAGTTGTTGAAGGAGCAAAACCAGGGCCGCGCCAGTTTCATCATTCTCTCTGAGATTGAGGAAATGGAAGTTCCCGCCACCATCAGCACGCCTAAATACAGAGCGGCGCTGGAGGTAGTAGCCGCAGAGGAGAAATACCACTCGCTGCTTCGCTTCATGCTCAGTGAAGTATACCTCACCGAAACCGCTGATACCGAACTCTTCCTCAGCGATGGCCGCACCTACATCTTAACCGATGGCACTGCCATCAAGAAGCCGTTGAGCTTAGCCGGTGGATCTCTGGGCTTGTTTGACGGAAACCGCTTAGGCCGTAAACAGAACCTGGAGTTATTAGCGGAGGAACTGGAAGCGCTGGAGCAGGAACAGGAGCGCATGAAAAGCAAGATTAGCACCTTGCAGCAAGTCTTGCAAAACCAGAAAGAAAGCACGCAGAAAGAGCAGATCCGTTTGCAGGAACGCGACATCAACACCCTGCAACAAGAGTTGGTTAGCCACAAAGTACGGTATGAGCAGTTCCTGTTGAATCAGCAAAACCAGGCCAGCAAGAAAGACGAGCTCTTCGATAAAATTCAGGATTTAGGCGACAAACTCGCCGACCTGATGCCGGAGGCTGAAAGCAAAAACCTGGCTCTAAAAAGCTATGAGCAAGAACTTGCTGGTTTAAGCCAGGTTTTGGAAAAACAGAACGAAATCATCACCGAGGTCAGCGGCATCTTTAACCAGGAAAACATCAAGTTCCACCAGTTGAAGAACCGCCTGCAAAGCATTCAGCAGGAATTAGCTTACAAGCAGAAAACCGTCATGAACCACCAGGAGCGCTTGGTGCAATTGCAGGATGAGCTGAACCGCGCCGAAGACGAAACTGTTTCATTGGACCAGTTTGTAGAAGACCAGAACCACCTGTTGGAAGAAGGCATGGTCGCCCGCAAAGAAATGGCCCGCGAGCTGGAGGAGATTGAGAAAGCTTATTTCTCTTTGCGCGGAGAGATTGACGAAAAGGAGAAAAATATCCGGGAACTTCAACGCAAGAAGCAGAACACCGACGAGGTGTTCCAATCCATGAACCAAGCCATCACTGACACCCGCATCAAGTTGGTAGCCGTAATTGAGCGTCTGTCTGCGGAGTTCAACATGAACCCTGAGGATCTGGCCGAAGCTCCAACGGAGAAACTGGACATCAGCAACGAGGAATTGAGCCAGCAGGTGCACAGCGTAAAGCAGAAACTGGAGAACATCGGTCCGGTGAACCCAATGGCTGCCGAAGCTTACCAGGAAATTGACACCCGCAACCAGTTTATCCTTACCCAAAAGAATGATCTGCTGGATGCCAAGAACCAGTTGATGGACACCATCGCGGAGATTGACACCGTGGCCAAGGAGAAATACCTGACGGCCTTTGACCAGATTAAGGATAACTTCATGCGCGTGTTCCGGTCGCTCTTCTCTGACGAGGATACCTGTGACCTGTACATTGCGGACCCAAGCAACCCGCTGGAGTCAAAGATTGAGATCATGGCACGTCCGAAAGGCAAGCGTCCGTTGACCATCAACCAGCTTTCCGGCGGGGAGAAAACCTTAACGGCCATTTCGCTCCTGTTCGCTATCTACCTGCTTAAGCCAGCCCCGTTCTGTATTTTTGATGAGGTAGATGCGCCGTTGGATGATGCCAACATTGACAAGTTCAACAACATTGTGAAGAAGTTCTCCCATGATTCGCAGTTCATTGTAGTGACGCACAACAAACGCACCATGGTTTCTACCGATGTGATCTATGGTATTACCATGCTGGAAGTAGGTGTTTCCAGAGTCATTCCTGTTGACTTGCGTGATCTTGCTCCGGAACCTGAAACCCAAGCTGCTTTGACAGCTTAGTAAAATTTAGTTAAATGTATAAAGCCTCCGCCTTTTAGAGCCTGTTTTCAAGAATCAGGCTCTAAACGGCGGAGGCTTTTCTAATGGAGTTGTGTTTACCTTCTGCAAATCCCATCTGGTAAAAGCTATAGGTAGATGGTCTTATCCTTCCGTACTTCAAACCTAAATTGGCAAAGCGCCGCAACCCTTAAACAAGAAAGTGTTTTCAAGCCATTTCCAGGAAACAGCTTGAAAACACTTAATATCTCTTGTGCGAGTAGTTCTTATCTTACTCCCTGGCTTGGGAACTTAGGGGTAACCGTTCGGTAGAAACCAAGGATTTTTTGCATATCCGCGTCAAAGTCACCGGTGGGGTAAATGGTAGGCCCTATACCGGCTTCTTTTTTAGCATAGTCCAGGTAGCCCAGCAAAATAGGAACACCTGCTCCTACCGCGGTGTAGTAAAAGCCTTTCTTCCAGCGGGGTTGGTACTTACGGGTTCCCTCTGGGGTGACCATCATTACCATTTCCTCATTTTCCTTGAAAATATCAATCATGGCAGCTACCAGATTGTTGTTTTTCTTCCGGTCAACGGGCACGGCACCCATTGCTTTGAGCAAAGCACCCATGGGGAAAAAGAATGCTTCTTTTTTAATGGTCAGTCTCACCGGAACATCCATCAGATAAAAGGCGGCACGGGCATACACAAAATCCCAGTTACTGGTGTGCGGCGCCGCAATCATGATAGCTTGTTTTAACCCAGGAGGCATTGCTCCATTTAACTTCCACCCGGCAACCTTAAAAATGACTTTCGCTAAAGCTTTCCCAAACATAAAGTATAGTTGAATCCAACAACAATATTACAAAAAAACCAGCCTTTCAGCTGGTTTTCATCTACAATATGTTTATTACGGTTAATTAATACTTCTGGGTACCATTTTGAATTTACGTTCCCGGAACAAGTACACCTGCAATCCTATGTTCAGTACTGGCCCCCATTCAGTCAACTTGCGGTCCTGTTCAGAGGGTCTGGTTTCCTGGTAATAAGAAAGTAAAACAGCTGGTTCAACAGATACTTTCGGGTTGATGAAAATAGCGTACCCCACTCCTGCTCTGTATTCAGCAATATCTGTTTTTGCTGCGTTAGGTTGATTATTGATCCCTACGGCAGCACTTGCTTCGCCAAAGAACCCTCTATCTGTGTAGTATCTGGCAAAGGGACCAGCTAAAATATTGGTAGAGGCTGTAGAAGTAGTACCAGACATCTTTTCTTTATAATGAAAGACGGTGCCCTGCAAACCAAAAGCCACATCACTCCAGACAAAATACCCAACTTTGGCATTTAAATCATACTGGTGCCGGTAACCAGAAATGGGATCATTGTTACTGGTGATATTGATTCTTTTATAAGTACCGGAAAGGCTTCCACCTACCATAAAAGAGCGCTTGAAAATTTTGGCTGGCACCAGAGTACCTCTGTTTTCCTGTGCCTTTACTTGGGTAAATGTTAAAAGGAATATGCTCAGGTAAAGCAACTTTCTCATGTAAATTAGATTAAGGTGAAACTTTCAATCCCTGAAGCAAATAAGAAGCCAACGAGGGAACTATTTAAACAATCTTAAATTACTCCACTAAACTATAAAAAAAATTATATGTTACAAATTTATTGATTTATTTTTACAAGCGCCTCTAGCTCTTTAGATAGGGTAAGGGTGTATTCATAGCCAATAGCAAACATTTCTTTGGCTCTTTTGAGGTCATAAATATGGTAATCCTTTAGCTGATGGGGTTCAATAAGGAGGTGGCACAAAGATACCCGAGGCAGCACATTGGCATGCAGGGCCAGATGGAAGATTCTTTCAGTTACCTGCCGTATGCTCTGGATGTTTGAATCGTGCGGAGTAGGATTCGCGTGAACTCCGATGATTTTGTCGCATTCACCTGTCAGACACTCTACCGGAAGGTTATTGACAATGCCCCCATCTACCAACATTCTTTTTCCTTGCTGGGCCGGTTTAAACAAGACGGGTACCGCCGAAGATGCTTTCAACGCCTCTACCAATGAACCCTGGGTAAAGTAAACGGTACAGCCTTCTACCAAGTCTAAAGCTGAGATGATGAGTTTTATGGGTAGTTCGTCAAACGTGCGGTCCTGCAGGTGCTGTTCAAAAATTTTATGCAGCGCCTGTGTATGCAAGATCCCTTTGTTCAAGGCAGGCTTAAGAAGCTTTGGCAAAGCAAGTTCAGAAACAAGTCGTAATATTTCCTGAGGAGGAAATCCGGCGGCATAAAAAGCACCCGCCACCGCACCCGAGGAAACTCCGGAAATAGCTTGGATGGGGATCCCTATCTCCTGCAGAGCCTGTAGCACTCCTAAGTGCGCCACTCCCCTAGCTGCTCCCCCGGAAAGGCAAATCCCTATTCTCACCATCCTATAGGGCAGAGAAAGGGAAAACCTGGTCTACCCGAATGCCTTTTTCGGTTTGTTTTACAGTGCAGCACTCATTCTGAGCATCATGCTCAAAAAACAACACCCATTGCTCCTCCGCGGCTTGGTTTAGAAATCTTTCCTTTTCTTCTAAAGTCAGCAATGGCCTCGTATCATAGCCCATTACATAAGGCAAGGGAATATGTCCCACAGATGGCAAAAGATCAGCGACGAAACAAACTGTGCGGCCTTTGTACTGAAGCCTAGGAATCATCATCTTGTCTGTGTGCCCGTCTACATAGGTCACCTCAAAACCGGGAAGGAACTGCTCCTGCCCTAAAGCCAGAAACTCTAACTGGCCGCTTTCTTTGATAGGCAAAATATTTTCCCTGAGGAAGCTTGGTTTTTCCCTGGGGTTTGGCTCAGTGGCCCAAATCCAATGATCCTGGTTGCTCCAGTAGCGTGCTTTTGAGAATACAGTTTCAAGGGAACTGCCGTCCTTGCCGTACCGTACCGAACCGCCGCAATGGTCAAAGTGCAGGTGCGTTAAGAAAATATCCGTAATGTCTGATGTTCCAAAGCCTACTTTCTGCAATGACTTTTCCAAGCTATCATCACCGTGCAGGTAGTAATGGCTGAAGAACTTTGCATCCTGTTTATCGCCTATCCCATTGTCTATGAGGATGAGCCGGTCTTCGGTTTGCACCAAAAGGCAGCGCATAGCCCAGGTGCAGAGATTGTTCTCGTCTGCGGGGTTTGTGCGCTGCCAGATGGTTTTAGGAACTACGCCAAACATGGCGCCGCCATCTAATTTGAAATTTCCGGTAGCAATAGGATACAAAGTCAACGCCATGCAAAGATGTTTTTAGGTCATTTACTGAAAAGAAGCTTTAAACAGAATTACTCTGTTACCACGCCCATTTCACCAAATTTCTCAATACGCTGCATTATACGGTCTTCCGGTGAAATGGCTTCTAACTCCTCTAAGGTAGAAAGAATCTTTTTCTGCAAGGTCCTGATCATCTTCTCTGGGTTCACGTGGGCGCCACCCAAAGGCTCTTTAATGATGCCATCTACCAGTTTATTGCCCAACATGTCTTTGGCAGTAAGTTTAAGCGCTTCGGCGGCCTGTTCTTTGTAGTTCCAGCTACGCCATAAAATAGAAGAACAAGACTCAGGGGAAATAACAGAATACCAGGTATTCTCCAGCATGTACACCCTGTCTCCAATGCCAATGCCCAGAGCTCCACCCGATGCACCTTCACCAATGATGATGCAAATTACGGGCACTTTAAGCATGAACATTTCTTTCAGGTTACGGGCAATAGCCTCTCCCTGCCCCCTTTCCTCGGCTTCTAAGCCCGGGAAAGCACCTGGAGTATCTATAAAGGTAATAATGGGTTTGTTAAACTTTTCAGCCAGTTTCATCAACCGGAGTGCCTTGCGGTATCCCTCAGGGTTAGCCATCCCAAAATTCCGGTACTGCCGCTCCTTGGTGTTTCTTCCCTTCTGCTGGCCAATAAACATGACGGTTTTGCCATTTATTTCGCCAAAACCGCCTACCATGGCTTTGTCATCGCGCACGTTGCGGTCACCGTGTAGTTCTACAAACGAAGTGGTGAGACCGTTTATGTAATCTAAGGTGTAGGGCCTTTCTATATGGCGGGAAAGCTGTACCCGTTGCCAACGGGTAAGATTGGCATAGGTCTCCTTCTTCAGTGACTTAATCTTATCTTCCAAAGCTGAAACTGCCTCGCTCACATCTACCTGGCTTTCTGAGGCCAGTTTCTTCATTTCGGCTAGTTTCCCTTCCAGAGAAGCAATGGGTTGTTCAAAATCTAACAGCATAGTTATGCCCCTTACGTTTAGCTAAAGTGTGACTACAAAGGTAAACGAAACTTGCAAAGTTTAGTAGCAGGAGTTTTTTAGAGTTTAAAAGGATTTTTTTCGGTTTGAGAATGAACCTGTTACCCTTAACACAAGATTTCTTTTGCTCTTTTTTAGGGTTGCCTGTTGTGTGGTAAAGATCTGCCCCCCATATTTGCATCATCAAACGGGGACATCAGGTCTCCAGAAGATGTTGGTCCGGTAGTTCAGTTGGTTAGAATGCCGCCCTGTCACGGCGGAGGTCGCGGGTTCGAGTCCCGTCCGGACCGCAATTTATTAAAGAGCCTGTAAGATATTTTCTTACAGGCTCTTTTGTTTTTGATGGCATCCCTTAGGGTTGGCATATGAAAGTTCTAACTCAGCCCTGAATCTAACTAATTAAAGACTGAAACCGATAACTCGTAAGTGAACTGGGCGAAACAATCAAGGAAAGATAACATGTCCTTTTTTTTCCCCAGTTTCCTTCCTTTAGTTATCACAGTAAAGCGACAGAGAGTTCGCACTGCCGTTCTGCCTCTGCTTTGAGTGAGCTTTCATTAAGTAACGGACAAATCCTCTAAAACAATTTTGTGTTAGGGCAATATGCCAGTGTTTCATCGTTTTAGGGTAGGGCTTTCAAGTTACGCCCTGTTCAAAGTTTTTCACTACTCACAGGTTTGTAGTTACCTGAATAACAAAGGGAATCTTAAGCGGTTTTAACTTAGTGTCGTGGGATACTGTACGCCCGGGACTACTCCCTGAAGCTATATCCCACAAGTTTATTTAAAGATGACTGAGAGAGTAAAAGAGGCACTTGCAGGCAAGAAGGTATTACTTATCGCCTGCAAGTTCTACCATTACGGGGAAGCCATCCGCGAAAAAGTAGAGTCCTTTGGGGCAGATGTTACCTTTTATTACGAGCGCGATATCACTCTCCGGCACGTGGTGGTATCCAACTTTCTGCCCCACCGAATGGATAGAAGGCAGGACACCCACTATCAAAGCATCCTGGAAGAGACGGAAGGACAAACCTTCGATTACCTGATTGTGATCCGGGGTTACCGCATGAGAAGTTGGTTTCCCGATGCTCTAAGGGAGAGGAACCCTGAGATTCAAACAATCCTTTATCAATGGGACTCCTATAAGTCTTGGGATTCAGACTACCGCCACCTTCTGCCCCATTTTGACCGCACCCTGACCTTCGACTACGGAGACGCGGCAGAGTTGGGCATCCCCTACGCCCCCACCTTCCACACCGACGAGTACGCAAGTGCCCCGCTAAGTCCGGCCTCCTTTGACTTCATCTTCTGCTCCTACTTCACGCAGGAGAAGTACGAGTTCCTGCAGCGTTTTCTTGACTATTCTTCCCGCATGGGCTATAGGGTCCACGCGCATCTGTACATCGGCTGGTTCGGCTTTTTAAGGGAAAAGTTCCGAGGCAGGGGTCCTCGTCTGCGCCACGTCGCCTTCAGAAGACTTGGCCGCAGGGAGTACTACAATTTATTTTGCCAAGCCAAAGCGGTGGTAGACTTCTCCTCTACAGCTCAGACAGGTATTACCATGCGCGTGATTGACGCACTGGGAAGCGGCAAGCGTGTGCTCACCAACAACCCCAACGTGGTAAGGGAGCCCGGCTATGACCCACGGCAAGTGGTGATCTACAACCCCGAAGATTTGGCACTACCTGGCCACGTAGCCCGAGAGGAAAGTTTCAGTAGAAGGGATTACTCCATCGGCAAATGGCTGGACAATCTGCTATTCTTAGGGTAAAAAGAACATAACCTCTGAACTCCTCCATACACTTAAACAAGAGGTTGCACTTGCTTCAAAAATTTGATCTGTTCTTTGATGGTGTAAATAAGAATGCAGTAGATTTTGGCATGACGGCTAATGTTAAAGCTAACCCATGGTAAACAAAAGCTGAAGGTTTGCTGTACCTACTTATACCCCAGAGCACCAAAATCTATTATTATGAAATCAATTGTTAAACAGGATTCTATAACAGGCGAAGATATTCAACTCTCCTTTACAGACTACGGAGCGGGAAGACCAGTTGTGCTGATCCACGGGTGGCCCCTAAGTAAAGAAATGTGGGAGTATCAGGTAGATGACCTTGTCAGTGCCGGGTTGCGGGTCATCACATATGACCGGCGGGGTTTCGGGCACTCCGCTAGACCATGGCAGGGGTATGACTACGATTCCCTTACTGAGGATTTAAAAGATATTATGGAGCAACTGGACCTGCGGGACACAGTGCTGGTGGGTTTCTCCATGGGTGGAGGCGAGGCTGTTAGGTACCTGAGCCGGTATGGTAGCGAGCGTGTCTCCCAGCTGGTGATGATCAGTGCCGTCCCCCCTTTTTTAGCTAAAACTCCCAATAATCCGGATGGGGTTGATCAAAACGTTTTTGAGGATATAATGGCAAATTTGAAGGAGGACAGGATCGGTTTTCTAGACGATTTCGGAAAGAAATTTTTTGGGGTAGGTTTTATGAACCATCCGGTCAGCGCGCCTTTGTTAGACTATTACCGCATGCTGGCATCCGTAGCATCTCCAAGGGCTACGCAACAGTGGGCCATCTCCTTTGCCCAGACTGACTTCAGGGCTGACGTGCAGGCAATCAATGTCCCTACCTTGATCATTCATGGAGATGCCGACGAGACTGTTCCTATCAAATCCAGCAGCGACCGAACCGCCGCAATAATTTCCGGAAGCCAGTACCTGGTGTTTGAAGATGCGCCTCACGGTTTGTTCTATACACATAAGGAGAAGCTGAACAGAGATCTCATCACCTTCATCACCTCTGCATGATTTTCTATAAAAAGTAGCCTATTACTACATCTATCCTATAAGGTGGTAGTGAATACTAATAAAATATAAAGCAGAGGGTTATTCTTGGATGCTATTTTATTGTTTTAAATCAGTCAACTACTTTTCCCCATCGGCTTTTCCTGTCTAAGCTTAAAATTTTTCGATGCCAAAAGGTAAGTACAGTACAGCTCAGGTGATGTAGTTTGTAGTTACAAGACAAGACAGCTTGGAAGAAATTAGGATAAGACTTAGTTTAGCAAGAAATCATTCATCTTTATGGCACTTCATCTTTGCAACACGCCCCCGCCGCCCGTTGTTTTACTTGCAAAATAACCGGAAGCTTTATATTATAGCGGTTCCTCGGATCGCTTAAATTCTCATCTCATTTATGAGCTAGCGTATTCCTGCGCGCGTTGTTTTGCATGCACTCTAACCTATTGGGTATTCACCCATGCCTCAATCATAAGCATTCAAAACAATCTTCTAATGATTAATCTCTTAAAATTTAAATATGCGGTACCGGCGATTCCGGCCGTATTGCTATCTATGATCTGCGTGCAGGGCGGGGCTTCTGTTGCTAAGTTGCTTTTCCCTGTCCTTGGCGCAAGCGGTACTGCCTCCCTGCGCATCGGTTTCTCTGCTCTCATCCTTCTGGCGGTTTTCAGAACTAACCTGTTTCGCCTAAACCGGAGGCAGTGGCTGTTCTGTCTGACTTACGGCACCTGCCTTGGAGCCATGAATTTGGTGTTCTACTCCGCCATAAAACGCATACCGATAGGCTTGGGAGTTACTATAGAGTTCACTGGCCCATTGGCCTTGGCATTGCTAGGCTCAAGGAAACCGCTGGACCTTCTTTGGGTTTTGCTGGCTGGGTTGGGCATTGCTTTAATTGCACCCTGGCAGGGCGGAGTTGATGCAGTAGGCGTGGCACTTGCTTTATTGGCTGGAGGGCTTTGGGCTGGGTATATACTACTAGGCGGGAAGGTTTCTAAGATCATGGGGAGTGGAGACGCGGTAACAGTGGGGATGCTATTCGCTACCGCTTTTGTGGTGCCTTTCGGAGTAATGGGCGGTGGATTGGCGGCCATGGACGGGCATCTGCTGCTGGTTGGGGTCGCTGTAGCCCTGCTGACAAGCGCCCTCCCGTTCACGCTTGAGATGGGCGCGCTTAGGCAGCTCCCTTCGAAGACCTTCGGCATCCTGATGAGCCTGCACCCGGCGTTCGGCGCACTTTCCGGTCTGCTTTTCCTGGGGGAGTACCTGACACTCAGCCAATGGATGTCCATCTCCTGCGTTATCGCGGCAAGTGTTGGAGCTACATATTTTTCAAAGAAAGCAGGTTAACCTAGAGTCAGCCTATAGCAATGCCTGCTTACGTAATTATGTAGGCATTGCTATAGAAAGAGAAAGGAATCTATTTTCAAGAAACTACAACACAAATGAAAGCAGTTACCTAATCGACAAGCTAGTACACAATATATATAATAGAAAGTAGCAAAAGGCTTATTCTAGTAAAATATCCCATTTTCGTCTGTTTTAAAATCCAAATCATTCAGGTACAACTTAAACTATTGCCTGATTACTTATTAAGAGGTGATAACTTATATGCATAATGTGGAAAAATCTGATATCTTTATAGTATAAATAACAAAGTTAGCACCCCCCGCTTTCGTTTCCATCTGTGGACAGTTGCCCATAGGCAGTTTTGTGAAGATTTTATAAGGAAAGCCACGAAAAGCAGACGCAAATGGAAACAAAGGAAAAAAGCCTTCAAGAATTGCAGCAAATTTTAACGGGACTGGAGATGCTGCACCAAAACCAGGATCAGGTTTCTTCCTATCTGTTGGAATACCTCCACCAAGCCCTTTATATTTTCAGGTACCTTTTCAGGAACGGGTACACCGATGAGCAACCCAGCCATGTAATCAATTATTGCATAATGAAGCTGGAGTTCGCAAAAAAGCAGATTGAAAATGATGATATAGAAGAAGGATTGAAGTTTACTAAATCTGTTATCTCCTATTTCTTAAAGGAAATCTCCATTGTAGAAGAATCAGAGGAGTTAGATTTAGTATAACCTTCTGTGGTACCTGCTCCTACTATTTTCAAGAAATTTCATAGTTAATGTTGCATCATAATATTTAATCCTACATATTTGCAGCATCAAACGGGGACAATAGATCTCCAGAAGATGATGGTCCGGTAGTTCAGTTGGTTAGAATGCCGCCCTGTCACGGCGGAGGTCGCGGGTTCGAGTCCCGTCCGGACCGCAGTTAAAAGCTCCTTACGAAAAGTATGGAGCTTTTTTATTTTCAGGCGGTAAATTAAAAGTTAATTCTGTATCAAAAAGGCACAAAGTTTAAGGATACTTAAAAAGTTTAATTTGTTTACCCCTGCTTCTGCCCTTCCTTAATCAAATGGGGCACACATCATAATCTATTGCTCCCACTCAATAATTAAAGAACAAAGCAATTAGTTTTTATCTAGTAAGATGGTGGAGTTTGCGGTACCCTATCATGATGGATCATAGCTTGAGAAGCTACCATCAGAGTATAGCAGCACTACCTTAACCAAGGTCTTTTTTTCTGCAAACTTGTTGTTCGTTTCCAATAGTGTGGTTGCATCTTCTTTTTGGCTCAACTCTGTCTGCGCCGCTGAATTTGGCTGACTATTTTTTACTTCTTCCTTAGCGGTTGGAAGATTCCTTCTTACAGGTGGTACTGAGTAATCACCTAGGTCAGTTAGCATTTCTCCTTCACCAGAGACGAGCCAAATAGGTGACACTTCTTTGTATCGGCTAAGTATTTTCTGCACAACCTCCAGGCTTGCCTTATTCCTTCCGGAAAGAACATGGCTAATCACAGGCCTAGGCACACCAATCTCATCGGCAAAAGCAGCAGGACCTAAATTGGTCCAACTTACTAGATTTGTTATCCTTTCTAAAAGTTCTGTCACGGGGATTGTAGACGTGAGTTTATATACAAATGTTAATATGCAAAAGTAATCTAATTATTACAAAAGTAAATAATGAAACAAAATACAATTGTATATTTTTTATTGTTTACATATGTTTATAAGTAATAAATATAAACTTTTGTTTGTGTTTACTTTTGTTTAGTTTAATTTCCTATTTCGGAATACTTGTTCCATTTCTATGCATTTAACTTACTGGCTTTATAGATTAGTATATACTACGTTACAAAAGTAAATTATCATAGTATAAAATTATCTTTATGATAGTTGAAGAAATTCTTAAAGTAGAGTTTTGGCTAATAGAAATGCAAAGGCTGTTATATTATCCTCAAGCATAGTAATAATCAAGCATATTTATAATTAAGGATACTAAGAACCAGCGTCCACTAAAAGGGGAAAGCCTCCCCTCTGCCATGTAGCAGAGAGGAGGCTTTCCCCTTTAAATATTTAGGTTTTGTTCTTGAGATTACCTGAAGTAGGCCATCTCTAAGTCACGGTCATGATTGTAGATGTCATCCCTGAAATGGACAGCACCTTTATCATCCACCCATGAAGTGAAGTAGACAATGTACACAGGCACTTTAGCGGTAAGATTCACGTACTTTTCTTGCCCACCGTGCATAGCTGCATTGATTGTAGAAGGAGTCCATTGTTTCTGGTCCTTAAGGAGGTACTGCGCAAATTCAAATGGCTTTTCAATTCTGATACAGCCGTGGCTAAACCCACGTTCAGTCTGGTTAAACAAATGGTCTGACGGAGTATCATGCAGGTACACATTGTGCTCATTGGGGAAGATGAACTTCACATAGCCAAGAGGGTTTTTGCTACCCGGGCGCTGACGCACTCTGTATTTAAAGTTTTTGTCTACTGAGTACCAGTCTACGGAAGAAGGTGACACTACCTCTACTTTATTGTTTCCTATGTCTTTCACCAATTCCATGTCATTAGAAGCAAGGTAATTAGGGTTGTTGGCCTGCGCTGGCGCAATCTCCTCTTCCAGAATCTGAGGTGTTACGTTCCAGTAAGGATAGAAAACAATGTACTCCAGTTTGTCACTGAACACAGGAGTGGCGTGCATTTCCTTACCCACTACAACCTTCATATTCAAGACTTCTTTCCCTTTCTCATATACATGCAGCATGTATTCAGGAATATTGATGAGCACGTATTTATCTTCAAAACGTTTAGGTACCCACCGCCACCGTTCCATGTTGATGATGATCTGGTCAATCCGTTGTTCAATCGGCACATTCATCACGCGCAGGGTCTCTCCCCCAACAACACCGTCTGGTTTCAGGCCATGCCGTATCTGGAAATTCTTTACCCCTGCAGCCAAGGCTGGATCATACACCATGCTTTGGGGAACATTAGGAGCTGGTTTACCCATGATGCGGTGGCGAAGCGTTAAGACGGCTTGCGCTGAGTCACCGGGTTTCAACATCTTAGTGGCGAGCTCAATTTTAGGCCACCCTCCCTGCTGTTTGGCTAAACGGTACTGCTTCAAGGCTTCGCGCAGACGTTTATAATCTGGATGAAGGGCTTCAAACTCATAGTATGGGTAACGACTTTCCCGTTCCCTCAAAATGGTTTGCAGCGCCTTGTGCAGCTTTATCTTGTTTTTCTTTACCTCCCATTCAATGTTATCCAAGTTGCGGGGGTTTACCGTGCCACGGTAAAAATCACTGGCATAGTTGAAATAAGAAGCCGTTAGCGTAACGTCTAGTTCTTCCTGCAGTTTGTGGCGCACAGAGTCATTGGTAGATTGTTCCAGTGTTTGAATCATCTTCTTCAAATCCTTTCTGTCATAATCCTGCGGGTTTAACCCTTCTTCATGTGCTTTGTTCAAGACTTCCATGAATTTGAAAGCCTGTGGTACTAACTCCCCGTCTTTAAACCAGGCAAAACGGTACTGCCGCTCCCGGTAAAATAACTTCATTAGGCCCAAGTGTTCTTTGAAATCCGGGTCCTGTTTAGTGAAGGTGACCACGTACACACTGTCGGTTTGTTGCGGAAATTCTTTGGCAGCTGCCAGCGCTACCTTCTTTTGCTGCTTGTCACCAGACTTGGCGCAGGACGAGACCAGCACGAAGGTTAACAAGAAAAGCATTAAGAAAGGAATAAATGGTTTATTTGACTTCATATAGGTTGTTCCTAACATTGAGATGTGGTACTTATACTTGTAAGGGTTGCAAAAAGTTAATTAACCCCAAAGAGATAAAATTGGACGTAATCAATAATCAAACCTGATTATATAATAAAACATAAATTCATTAAGAATCATGTAAAAACCGTGCCATCCTTTGGAGCAAGATGCTTCCACAGCTATTTTTCAAAGGCTTATTTAGGTGTTTATGGTAACATGAGACAACAAAAACGGAGCTACAAATGTTTTCTATGACTTCACCTTTAACTAAAGAAAATGGATTATAGCAACAACAATTCTTCTGGTAGCATTATAGACCCACACAGTTTCTCTAAACCAGATGTTGCCCATATACGGCATGTGGACTGGCAGTTGAAAGTAGACTTCTCCCAAAAGAAACTTACTGGGACCGGGGTCTACCATATTCATCACGAAGGAGCCACTGAAATTGTATTAGACATACATGGGTTGAAGATTATACGGGTAACTCTGGATGAGCAGAATGAAGAAGTTGACTTTAGCCTCACAGAAGTTGCTCCCTTTTTAGGGCAAGGACTTCGCGTACCGTTACAGGAAAACACAGGTACAATTCACATCAGCTTTGAGACAACCCCAGCGGCGGCGGCTTTACAGTGGTTGGAACCTGAACAAACAACTGGCAAGACAGAACCTTTTTTGTTTACGCAATCACAGGCTATTCTTGCCCGCACCTGGCTTCCCTGCCAGGATAGCCCAAGCATTAGGTTCACGTATACGGCAGAAGTGTCCGTTCCTCCGCATTTGCTGCCTCTCATGAGTGCCGATAATCCGCAGGAGAAAAACAAAAGCGGTACATACTTCTTCAAAATGGACCAGCCCATTCCCTCTTACCTGCTTTCTTTGGCCGTAGGAGATCTGACCTTTGCTCCTTTAGGTACCCGTTGCGGGGTATATGCGGAAACAGCAACTCTGAAGGACGCTGCTTATGAATTTGAGGACACCGAAAAAATGTTGGAAGCCGCAGAAAAGCTGTACGGTCCTTACCTCTGGGGCAGGTATGATTTGCTTGTGTTACCGCCTAGTTTTCCATTCGGAGGCATGGAAAACCCTAAATTAACTTTCGCCACCCCTACCATCATCTCTGGCGACCGCTCCCTCACCAGTTTGGTGGCCCATGAACTGGCGCACTCCTGGTCAGGCAATCTGGTAACCAATGCCACCTGGAAAGACTTCTGGCTAAACGAAGGCTTTACCGTCTACTTTGAACGGCGCATCATGGAAGCCTTGTACGGCCCTGAATATGCCGAAATGCTGCACACCCTGGGCTACCAGGATCTACTGCATACCCTGGAAGAACTTGAAGCCACCCCACAGGATACTTGCTTGAAGTTAAACCTGGAAAACCGTGACCCTGACGAGGGACTTACGGAAATAGCTTATGAAAAGGGAAATCTATTCCTCCGGCAGATAGAGCGCCTTGTGGGTCGTACCAGGTTTGATGGTTTTGTGAACAAGTACTTCGGTACATTCAAGTTCACCTCCATGACCACCGCTGCTTTTGAGCAGTTTTTGGAAAAAGAACTGCTAAACGGATACGAGGAACTTCAAAGACAAATCAACCCTGCCGCTTGGATTCATTCTCCGGGCATCCCGGCCGGAACTCCGGCCCCCAAAGCTTTGCTCTTTGAGAAAGTAAGCCTTGAGCTCCAAAAATGGCAGGAAGGCACTTCGGCAACAGAACTCCACACCCAGAACTGGAGCACGCATGAATGGCTTTACTTTTTGAGTAACCTCCCCAGGAAACTACAGAAAGAACAAATAGAGGAATTAGACCAAGCCTTTGGTTTTACAAACTCTGGCAATTCAGAAATACTGGCGGAATGGTTTAAAGATGCCATTCGGCACCAGTACAAAATAGCTTATCCGGCCTTGGAGGCTTTTCTAGTGCGGGTAGGAAGACGGAAGTTCCTGATGCCGCTTTACAAAGCTTTACTGGAATCAGAAGAAGGTACTACTCTGGCCAAAAGCATCTACCAGAAAGCCCGCCCCAACTATCACGCCGTGTCCACCTCCTCTTTAGATCCTCTTTTACAAGAAAGGCCTTAAAACAAAGAGAGCCCGCTGAATTCATTCAGCGGGCTCTCTTTGTTTTGGTTAAGTTGAGTTTAATGGTTTTCAGCTTTCCGGTTCACGGTGGTTTCCGCAATCATGGTCAGCTTTTCATCGGTCATTTTCTCCTCATTCAGGATTTCTTTCAAGTGGTTCAGCACTTGGTCATGACCCAGGAATTTGGCATAGGTGCAGGCAGTACCGTACCCGGCAATCTCATAGTGCTCCACGCGTTGGGCGCAGGCAATAATACCGGCATCCATTACTTCGGCATCGGCTTCATGCTGCATGAATTCTTTGGCTTCTCTCAGAATGCCTTCCATGGCCATACATTTTTCACCATTGCCATTAATACCTAAGATCTGGAAGCACTCTTCCAAGCGTTGTATTTGGCGCTGGGTTTCCATCATGTGGGTTTCCATGGCAGTGGCTAGCTCAGGGCTTTTAACCATTTCCATCATCTCTGGCATCGCTTTTAACAACTGCTGCTCCGCGTTGTAAAGGTCCTTCATTTGGTGGATGAACAGGTCATTCAAGGATGTTAATTTCATAGCTGTATTTTTATGGTTAGAAAAAGCACGAATGCTAAATTTCTATACGTCACCCTGTTAGGCTAGTTTAGGGGTTTAGAGAAGAAAGTGTAGTATTTTACCTAAATGTGCTTTGACAAGCCGTAAGGGTAAATTACACCGTATAAGATCGCACCAGACCACCACCGGAAATAATTAAACAGTATTCATGACCAAATTTGAGCAGGCTCCCAAAGGCATTCTCATCGCCGTAGGCGGAAACGAAGACAAAGGCACCTTTCCCAGAGTTAAAAAGCAGTTCCATCTAAACTTTTTTGAGCTAGGCATTCTCAAGCGCATCATAGATTCCATGGGCGGCAGCAATGCCCGCATAGAAGTCATCACTACGGCCTCCCTCATTCCTGAAGAATTAGGTGCCCTTTATTTACACGCGTTTCAGGTGCTGGGATGTAAGCAGGTGAACATTCTGGACATCAGGGAAGAGGCCGATGCTTTAAAACCCGAAAACTTGGAACGGCTCCGGCTGGCTTCTGGGGTCATGTTTACGGGTGGTGACCAATCACGCCTCTTCCGCATTTTCTCCGGAACGGCTTTTCACCAAATACTACTGGACCGCTACCACCACGAAGAAGGTTTTGTCATTGCGGGCACCAGCGCCGGCGCCATGGCCATGTCTGACATTATGATCACGGGCGGAAGCAGCACCCGCGCATTACTGAAAGGTTCGGTGAAACTGGACCGGGGTCTTGCGTTTCAGGAGAACGTGATCTTTGACTCCCATTTTGTGAAAAGAGGCCGTTTTGGAAGACTGATGGAGGCGGTGGCCACTCACCCTTATAAAATTGGTATTGGGTTAGGGGAAGACACGGGCGTTCTGATCAGCCATGGGAATGTAATAGAAACCATTGGCTCCAACCTGGTCATTGTAATAGACGGGCACCACATCAAACATAACAACACTTCTTACGCCGCCCCAGGAACCCCTCTTTCCATTGAGAACCTGAGGCTGCACGTTCTGGCTTTCGGAAACTTCTACGATATCAAAGAGCGGAAATTCTTTGTAGGTCAGAAAACCCATTACCAGGAAGAGTAAGGCTACCGGTGTCTACTTCCTTTTACATAGCCTGTGATAACTCAACTACTAATTGGCTCATACTATTAAACTTAATTTTGGGACTACTCCTGGTAAATAGCCACCTCTGGCTCTTGCCCGGCTACCCAGGCTCCGCGGTACATACCTTCTGAATTAAAAGGCATCGCTACTTCGCCAGTGGCACTTACCCCCACTAGCCCACCTTCGCCCCCGCTCTCTTTCAGTTTTTTGTGCACCACCAGGTCAGCAGCTTCAGTTAAGGATAATCCTTTGTACTCCATAAGGCAGGAAATGTCATACGCCACCACATGCCTCATGAAGTACTCGCCGTGGCCGGTACAGGAAATAGCGCACGTACGGTTATTGGCATAGGTACCGGCCCCAATAATAGGAGTGTCTCCTATGCGGTTAAAGTTTTTGTTTGTCATTCCACCCGTGGAGGTGGCTGCCGCCAGGTTCCCCTGCCCGTCAACGGCTACTGCTCCTACTGTCCCAAACTTCTTGTCTTTGGTTTCAGAGTGGTCCAGCATGTATACGTTTGAATCCCGAAGGGCCTGCCATTGCTCATGCCGTTGCTGCGTGAAGAAGTAATCATCTGGTTCAAAAGCAATTCCCTGATTTCGGGCAAACTCCTCGGCCCCATGTTGGCACAGAAACACGTGGTCTGAATGGTGCAGAACCTCACTGGCGAGCAAAATAGGGTTCCGCACATTCCTTACTCCTGTCACGGCGCCGGCTCCCAAAGTTTTACCGTACATGATGGCTGCATCCATTTCATGCCTTCCCTGTTTGTTGAATACAGAACCCCGGCCGGCGTTAAACAAAGGGCAGTCCTCCAGTACCACCACGGTCGCTTCCACGGCACGTAAGGCATCTCCCCCGTCCCTTAAAATTTGATAACCTATGCTTAAGGCTTGCTTCAGGGCCTGGCGGTATTCACGGTCTAACTGAGGAGTTAAAGAGGCTCTGGTGATGGTTCCGGCTCCTCCGTGCAGGGCAAGGGCAAATGGGCGTTTGGTATCCATATAGGGGTTTTTCTATAGAGTAAAGGCAAGATTTTAGGCCCTCCAACTCAGCTTAAGCTTGTGCCAGAATGGAAAAGCACGTTGATAAATTTAAGTCTGGCTGGTGGAATCTTAACCCTCTATTCTTTGTATATTTGTAGAGTTTTCTTTACTAATCTATTAAATTTATCACCTATGTCTTTTGATGTACAGGGAAGATTGCACGAAATCTTTGACGAAACCCAAGTGAGCGAAAAATTCCGTAAACGCGAATTCGTTTTGGAGATTCCAGACGGCTCTTATACGCAATATGCCAAGTTTCAGCTTACCCAAGACAAGTGCGGTATTCTTGACAACTACAAAACAGGCGATGAAGTAAAGGTTGCCTTCAACCTGAGTGGAAAACCCTTCACTAAGAATGGCACAACCATGTACTTCACCAACCTGCAGGCTTGGAGAGTAGAGCACGCCGGTAACGCGGCCCAGCCTCAAGCGTCAGGAAATCCCTATGCCCAGCAGCCGGTTAAATCCAGCTCGTCTTTCATCAGCGATGACATGGACAACGATCTTCCTTTCTAAGGAATTTTCTTCTGAAGCTATCATAGAATGCGGCCTCCCAAGGGCCGCATTTTTTATGTGCTTCTCAAACCCCTCTCCCCGGAAGACAGCGAAAATGTTAAATTTTCCGTAGTCCCCTTTAGCCAGTTAATCTGGAGCAGTAGCCAACATGACAACACCCACAGACCAACGGATTATAGTGATCACCGGCGCAAGTTCCGGTATAGGCAAAGCCACCGCAGAAGCCCTCGCAAATGAAAAGGCGCAGATCATTATGGTGTGCCGAAACGAGCAGAAGGGTCAGCAAGCCATAGCTGACATTCAGCAGAAAAACCCTGAGGCCAAGCTTCACCTCTATCTGGCTGATTTGTCTTCCATGCAGCAAGTAAGGCAGCTGGCTGATAAACTGAAAAGAAATTTCCCTGTCATTGACGTGCTCATCAATAATGCCGGTTTGATTCCAGGCATTCAGCAGACGACGGTAGACGGTTGGGAATTGGCCTGGGCCACCAACCACCTGGCTCCTTTTCTGTTGACTAACCTGCTGATGGACCAATTAATTGCCTCGGAGCAGGGGCGCATCATAAACGTCACATCTGAAGCCCACCGCTTAGGTCAGATAGATTTTGACCATGCCGGTAGGCCTCAGAAGTACAGCGCCATCACTGCCTACGCAGATTCCAAACTGGCCAACATCCATTTTACCTATGAACTTGCCCGCCGCACCGAGTTCACCAATGTCACGGTCAACTGTTTGCACCCCGGGGTGGTGGCTAGTAGTTTTGGAGAAAACAGCAATTTCTTTATCAGAAACTTCTTCCGGTTTAGCCGGTTTTTTATGAAAACTCCCGCCAAAGGAGCCCAGACAACGGTGTACTTAGCCACGTCTCCGTACGTTAAAATGATAAGCGGAAAGTACTTCAAAGACCAAAAACCAGCCAGATCTTCCGCCGATTCTAACAATTCCCATATAGCCCGTCGCTTGTGGGACATCAGCGCTGAACAAACCGGGTTTTAACCTGTTTTCCTGATTTCACCCCTTAAACCATTACGTCTTTTTTATGCAAGAAATGTACTTGTTGATTCTTCAGGGGGAAAGCGAGACACTTGAATTTAAAAAAACCATTACCCACCCCGCCCGCATTGCCCGTACGCTGGTTTCTTTTGCTAACACCCGGGGCGGCCAAATCCTGGTAGGTGTTCAGGACGACGGCACGGTTTGTGGCGCAGATCCCGAAGAAGAGAAGTACTCCCTTGACATCGCCATCAACACCTTTTGTGACCCGCCGGTGGAGGTCATCTATGAAGAAGTAGACATGGACGAAGGCACCGTACTGAAAGTGATCATCCCGGAAAGTGTATTGAAGCCTCACCTGGCCAAGGTAAAAGAAGATGACTGGCGCAGCTACATCAGGGTGAAAGACGAAAGCGTACAAACGAGCAAACTCGTAGAGAAGTCGCTCACGTTGGAACCCGCCACGGAGACCATTGAAGAAAAAGTGGATTACCAGCAGGAACGTATCCTGGAACTGCTAAGAAAGTACCGCAAGCTCACCATCAAAGATTTCATGCACATGGCCAACCTCTCAAAACAGCGAGCCAGACGGTTGCTGGTGTTTATGGTGCTACAAGGCCAGATACGCATGCATGACAAAGAAAAAGAGCCTTTCTACACTTTAAGCTAAACATAATACTACAAAGCCAGCTAAATAAGTAATTAGAGCAATTACAATATCCTTTACCTCTGCCGGCACTACAGGGTTTATTTCACTTTTACTCGAGGCTACTCTTATGCTACTTTGTTTATAGCAACAAAAAAAAAAGAATCACTGCTTCTTTCCTTTCACGTTTTAGTCTACTTTTCTAAAATTACCCTCAAAAAGCTTACATCTAATTCTAGAACAAACGTTAGGCTGAAATACAAACTAAAGAAGCAATCCTGTATCTTTGACAGATCGAAAATTCATCAAACTAACAGACATGCAAGCATTAAGAGGAACAGGTGTGGCCTTGGTAACTCCTTTCAAAGCCGATCTTTCCGTTGACATAGACGCTTTTGGCCGGTTGATTGATTTCAATCTGGGCAATGGCGTAGACTATTTAGTCGTGAATGGCACCACTGGTGAGTCGGTGACTACCTCCCCGGAAGAAAAAGCCCAGTTGCTGGCTTTCGCGAAGGAACGCATTGCAGGGCGCAAACCCCTGGTCTATGGTTTAGGCAGCAATGACACAAATTATGTGCTGGAGCAGATCAAAACCCTTAATTTCACCGGCGTTGCCGCTATTCTTTCTGTTTGCCCCTACTACAACAAACCCTCTCAACAAGGGGTTTTCCTGCATTACACCGCGATTGCTGATGCCTCTCCGGTACCAGTGATTCTGTACAACGTTCCCGGCCGAACCGGCATTAACATGACGGCCGCCACTACGCTGCGGCTCGCCCAGCACCCCAACATCATAGGGACGAAAGATGCCAGCGCGAACATGGAACAATACATGATCATCCTGGAAGAAAGACCAGAAGGGTTCCTGGTGATCAGCGGCGATGACATGCACACCGTTCCGTTAATTTCGGTAGGTGGAGACGGCATCATCTCCGTATTAGCCAACGCGTTTCCTAACCGCTTCAGCCGCATGACGCGCCTTGCGCTGGAAGGAAACTTTGCTGCAGCAGGTGCCTTGCAACGCTCCTTCGGGAAAATCAACCCACTCATGTACGAAGAGGCAAACCCGGTTGGTGTGAAACTAGCCCTGCAACAAGCCGGCATCTGCGATCCTTACGTGCGCCTGCCCTTGGCTCCGGCCTCTGACAGTCTGGTACAAAAGGTGCAGGAAGCCGCCGCTCCTCTATTAAAGTAAGCGCTTTCAAGCCCCTTTTCAGAAAACAAATGAGAGACAGCTCGTACCTTTTACTAATACTTTGCTTTCTGATGAACCTTACGGTGGTTGCGCAAACAGCTACAACTTCAGGGGAAGCCATTGAACTGGCAACTGAGAAAGGTGCCATAAAAGGCACGCTGTTGACTCCTGCTCCGGGGAAGCAAGTCCCGGTGGTGCTAATCATCTCTGGCTCCGGTCCTACTGACCGCGATGGGAACAACCCGGCCATGAAGAACAACAGCCTGAAAATGGTGGCCCAGGCGCTGCAAGCCCAGGGCATTGCCTCCGTAAGGTTTGACAAGCGCGGCATTGCCGAAAGCAAAGACGCGGCGGGCTCTGAATTTGACATGAGGTTCGACCATTTTGTGCAGGATGCCGCAGCTTGGGTTCAGAAGCTGAAGAATGACAAACGGTTCAACAAGGTGGTGGTGTTGGGCCACAGCGAAGGTTCACTGATTGGCATGATAGCCGCACGCCAAGGCCAAGCCGATGGTTTCATTTCCGTAGCCGGGGTTGGGCAAACCGCAGACAAGGTCATCAGGGAGCAACTGCAGGCGCAGCCCCCAATGGTGAAAGATGCCGCTTTACCCATTCTGGACCAGCTGGCGCAAGGCAAAGCAGTGACGGAAGTGAACCCGATGTTGGCAGCCCTGTTCAGACCAAGCATTCAGCCGTATCTTATCTCCTGGTTTAAGTATGACCCGCAGGCGGAATTACGGAAGTTAACCGTACCAGTCCTGCTGGTACAAGGCACCCAAGACTTACAGGTAAGCAGAAACGAAGTTCAGTTGCTGGCCGCAGCCTCACCAAAAAGCAAAATGGTAGAAGTGGAGAACATGAACCATGTACTCAAAGAAACCACCGCTGATCGTAACGCCAACTTCAGCACTTACTCCAATCCTACCCTCCCGCTGGCCGCTCCACTGATGCCACCAGTGGTAGCTTTTGTAAAAACCTTAAAATAATTTACCCCAAAAAGCAGAATCCCGTTCTGAGGCCAATTTGATGAAAATGGCTTCAGAACGGGACTCTGCTTTTACAACTAATCAGATTACCAGCCGCTGGTCAATACATCAGCAATGTGCATTACCTTAATGGGTTTGTTCTGCTTTTTGTTATACGCCTCCAGGTGCATGAGGCAGCTGGTATCCGTGGAGACGATGTACTCAGCTCCGGTGCTGAGGGCGTTCTCCACTTTCTGCTCGGCCATGGCCACTGAGATGGACTCAAATTTAGCGGCAAAGGTGCCTCCAAAACCGCAGCAAGTTTCGGTTTCGCGCATTTCAGTGAGCTCCAGGCCTTGCACCATTTCTAATAATCTGCGGGGTCCTTCCTTAATTCCGCACTCACGAAGGGCGCTGCAGGAATCATGGTAGGTAACTCTTGCATCCAGGCGGGCACCTGGTATCTCTTTCACCTGCAGGACTTCTGTCAGGAACTCTGTTAACTCCAGCACCTTACGCTCCATGGCACGGTAACGCACAAAATTAGAAGAAGTCACGAAAATATTGGAGTAGGCGTTCCGGATCATGCCCACGCAAGACGCCGAAGGTGCCACAATGTAATCACTATCTTCAGAGGAGAAATCCTCCAGAAACTTATCGGCTACCTGGCGACACTCCTTCTGGAAACCAGCATTGTAGGCAGGCTGCCCGCAACATGTTTGATTGGTGTTGTACCGCACCTTGCAGCCCAGGGCCTCTAACAGTTTCACCATGTTCCAGGCCGTTTGCGGGAACAGTTGGTCTACAAAACAAGGAATAAAAATATCTACTACCGGCTGTGGCATCTGGTTTAAAGCGAATGGAAAACGTGCGACGCCTGATTCAGGGACCTGGAAAGCGCCTCTTGGTTTAAATTCAAAGGTACTCCTTTCTCCTGTAAGTAGGAGATCATTTTCTCGGTGGGCATGTTGCCTACTAAGTCATCTTTGGCCATGGGACAACCACCGTAGCCCAGTAACGCCCCATCCATACGGCGGCAGCCACTTTCATAGGCGGCCTCCACTTTCTCCCGCCAGGTACTCGGGCTGGTATGCAAATGCGCCCCGAATTCAATGTGCGGAAAGGCTGGAATCAAAGTGGAGAACAAGGATTTAATGGTACCCGGATTAGAAACCCCGATTGTGTCTGACAGAGAGATGATCTTAATGCCCATCTCATCCAATTTTTGGGTCATCTCCCCTGCCAGCTCCGGCTCCCATGGCTCCCCATAAGGGTTGCCAAAACCCATGGAAAGGTACAGCACCAGTTCTTTGTGATGCTGCCCGCAAAGGTCCTGCATCTGGGCTACTTCTACTAAAGCTTCAGAAATGCTTTTGTTCGTATTCCGCTTCTGGAACTCCTCAGACAAAGACAGCGGGAAACCAATGTATTGAATAGGCGCATGTTCTACGGCCTGCTGTGCACCCCTAACGTTGGCCACAATGGCCAGCAGCTTCGTTTGGGAAACGGAGGTATCTAATTGCGCCAGCACCTCAGCCGTATCACGCATCTGCGGAATTGCCTTGGGCGAAACGAAAGACCCGAAGTCCAGAGAATCAAACCCTATCTCTAGCAGGGTCTGCAGGTACTTGACCTTTTCTTCCGTAGGTACGAACGCTTGCAAGCCTTGCATGGCATCTCGGGGGCACTCAATTATTTTCATAGCGTGGGTTCTGGTTTGAAACAGCTCCTGCACAGGGCAGCAGCTGTTTAGTTATATCGCCTATCTTTGGCCTGTTTGTAGAGCCGTTTCAGGTAAATAACCTGTAAACACGTTTACTACATTTTACACCCATAGGTACACGTTACAATAATACTAAATGAGTGCATCACATGCCGTAATATTCGTGCAGGACCCGGTTCTGCAGACCTTGGTTCTAAACTCAGCTCCTATTGAGCTGGCTTCTACTCCAAGGCCCATCTACGAGGCCTTGTTCAGCTCGGTCATTTCCCAGCAATTATCGGTAAAAGCGGCGGCCACCATTAAAGCCCGGTTTCTGGCCCTTTTCCTAGAAAACTACCCAGAACCTAGTTTGGTGCTTTCCCTTCCGGTTGAGGTGATGCGGGCCGCGGGATTATCAAGGCAGAAGATCAGCTACCTCCAGAATATCGCTCATCACAAGGAAGCAGGAAACCTGGAAGACTCAGATCTGGTGCACTTACCAGATGAGGAGTTAATATCCAGGTTAGTCCAGATAAAGGGAATTGGCCGCTGGACTGCTGAAATGATCCTGATGTTCGCGCTTCATCGGCCCGATGTCATGCCCGTGGATGACTTGGGTATCTACAACGCTATGAAACGCCTGTACCAGTTTGAAGAGACCGGGAAAGTCGCTAAAGCGAAGATGCTGCAGCTCTCAGAAAGCTGGCGACCCAACCGTACCCTCGCCTGCCGGTATCTGTGGCGGTCCTTAGACAATGCACCGGAAGTTAGCTCTGCGTCTTAAGGTGTTTAACTACTTGTTTTGAGAAAACTGAGTTAAAATAGCTGGCTTTAGATTACCGTACTTTCTGCCGCTTAATCAAATAGGCCTGCAGCACCTTGTCTATGGGTTCGCGCAGATCAACTGAAACAAGGTCAATGCGGTACTGACCGCAGCGGAGCTTGAGTTCGTTCTTGAACTGCTGCATGGCCTTGACATACTCTTCCCGTATCTCGGCCGGCTGTACTTTGATTTTCTCTCCGTTCTCCAAGCCCTGGAACATGAAAGGCTTGTCAGGGAATTTAAATTCTTCCTCGGTTTCTGCGTGGGTAAAATGAAACAACAGTACCTCGTGCTGCTGGTGCCGCAGGTGTTGCAAGGCCAGAAAAATCTCGTCCAATTGTTCGTACTGGCTTAGTAAATCGCTGAACAGAATCACAAGGGAACGCTTGGGCAATTGCTGTGCGATGTGGTGCAGCATGGACGCTACTCGGGTTTCCTTCTGCGGAGGGGCTGGTTTCTGCAACTGCTGCTGAAGGGCAAGCAAAATGGTGTGCAAATGTGCTCCGGTAGATTTTATAGGCGTTTGGGATTCAATCTGGTCTGAGAACGTGGTCAGGCCCACCGCATCGCGCTGTTTCTGCAGCAGCGTGGCAATGGCAGCGGCACTCAGGACGGCATAGGCCAGTTTGCCGTAATTATGCGTGGGGTAATACATGGAGCCAGACACATCCAGCAGCAACTGACAGCGAAGGTTGGTTTCTTCCTCGTACCGTTTCACAAACAACTTTTCGGTGCGGGCATAGACTTTCCAGTCCATGTGACGGGTGCTTTCACCAGTATTATAAAGCCGGTGTTCAGAAAACTCCACCGAAAAACCATGGTAAGGCGATTTGTGCAAACCGGTGATGAACCCTTCTACCAGGCGCTTGGCCAGAAACTCCAGGTTCTGGATGTTCCGGACACTGTCTAAATCCACGTTAAGTCTGCTCATACTACCTTGTTTCTGTATAATGATTCCGCTTTAGCGGCTACTAAGATTTACTTGTTTTTAGCTGAATCAGCTCCTGCTTTTTGCTATTTAGACGAGCCACCTCAATGGTAACGGCCATCTTCTAAGGTGAAGTACGCATGGTACATGCATTTACTCCAACCAAGAACCTTTTTGAAATTTTTAGCTCAATTTTCCTTCAAAGCAACCAGTATGCAAACCCTGTATCAGGCAAATCCCTAGAGCTCATATGGAGGTTTTAGCACCTTCCAAATCCAACTTCAAATTGTATCAACTCCTTTAATCTTAATTGTTTACTACAAGTAAATCTTAAATTTTAGGAAGATGTTATAATTAATTTGTTTTTTTCAATGGTGATATTGACTATTACAAACATTAATAAATTTGAATTTAGCTATTAAAATTAACAGCAAAAATTTTTAGATGTGAATCAGTTGCTTTAAATTGGCTACTTCAAATAAATAAGTAACCTTCAAGTTATGGTGGAAGAGAACAACGACAAAGCAGAAATCTACTCGCAGAGAGTAAGGGCAGGAAAGCGCACCTATTTCTTTGATGTGAAATCAACCCGCTCCAATGATTATTACCTGACAATCACAGAGAGCAAGAGAAAATTCAAGGACGACAACTACTCTTACGAGAAGCACAAGATTTTCTTGTACAAAGAAGACTTTGCCAAGTTCCTGGAAGCGTTGCAGGACACCGTAAACCATGTAAAAGGTGAGTTATTGTCTGAAGAGGCATTGGCAGAACTGGAGCGCCTGGAACACGCTGAAACTGAAGCTACGATGGACGAAGAACTGAAGTGGGAATAGCCTGCTCCCAATTCTCCTCAAGCTCATGCCTCGCGTGAGCTTTTTTTACGCCAACTCTTTTCCTCTTTTTGCCCCTTTATAGCTAAAACGGCTACTAAACGGGTACCTTTATCCTATGCACTTTACACTTCTGGAAGGTACAACCGCTGACATTTTTCACAGTAGTAACAGGACCGGGCCGGCTTCCCTATGTTCCCCTTCAGGAAAGGTGTGTGGTCCCGGGGGCAGATTTTCTTTCTGTAAGCTTGCCAGTTCTGCAGAACAGTATCTTCCCTAATCCACTCCAGGTACTCATAGCTAAGTTGAACACAAACGGAAATTAATTGCTTACTCTCCAGCACTGGTATTTCCCCCACCAGGCTCTCCGGGTGAATGCGTCTTCTGAACAAGGCATCGTTCTTGATTCCGTTCCCCACCCCGGCCAAAATAGTCTGATCCAGCAGCGCATCACAAATTAGCCTCTGAGGTTTCCGGTAGAGTTTCTCTATAGCAGCATCTATATCAAAGGAAGCATGCATTACGTCTGTACTCCAGTCATACAAACTATCTAAGGGTTCCTGAATAAACTTGATGTCACTTGCATAGAAGTTAATTTCCCCTTCTTCAAAGGTCAGCCTTAATTGCAGTTCTCTGTTAACCGTACCGTTTATGGCATATTTTCCGAAAAACATCAGGTGAATACGAATTGCAAAGTCAGGGAAACAAAAGAACAGCTCCTTTCCAAAGGTCTTTATGCTCTCCAGTTCCTGGTTAAATAGTCGGTCAAAAGGCAAAACTTTTACACTACCCTCGGCTTGAAGAACAAGCTGGCCAACAAATTGCTCCGTTTGCTCTTTCAGGAAAACCATTTGTGGAGCTTCAGGCATTCTTTTGGGGTTAAATGAAGCTGAGTAAAAGGGTAAGCTTAATATAATGAAAGATAAACACTGGCTTAGTTTGCAGACTACCAAGCTAAGCCAGTGTTTAAGAAAGCGCTAATGAAGCATAGGTAAGGCGTGTTTTTCTTAAAATGCGCAAAAAGCTACACATTCAGATTGCCCATCTGTGGAGCGGCATACCGAAGACCGGCGGCAATCCCTTTAGGCGCTATAAACTCAATCTCTTCCAACTCCTCCAGAGAAAGTGAAACCTGCAGGGCTCCCATATTTTCTTCTAAATACTTTCTTCTCTTGGTACCGGGTATTGGAACAATGTCCTCACCCTGCGCTAACAACCAGGCCAACGCCAATTGAGAGGCAGTACAGCCTTTTTTACTAGCGATCTCTTCAATTTTCTTTACCAGGTCAAGGTTCTTCTGGAAATTCTCTCCCTGAAAACGCGGAGAATGTCTTCTGTAATCATCTTCCGGAATATCTTCCAACGTTTTGAACTGCCCTGTCAGGAAACCCCTGCCTAGTGGGCTATAAGGCACAAACCCAATACCTAACTTCCGGCAGGCTGGAAGGATCTCGTCTTCCACATCACGGCTCCAAAGTGAATACTCGGTTTGCAGCGCACTGATGGGGTGCACACTGTGGGCTTTAGTTATAGTGGCAGCAGAGGCCTCTGACAAACCTAAGAACCTCACCTTCCCTTCTTTCACCAGTTCAGCCATGGCACCTACGGTTTCTTCAATGGGGGTTTGTTTGTCCACCCGATGCTGGTAGTACAAGTCAATGTAGTCAACCCCTAATCGCTTGAGGCTGGCCTCACATGCTTTACGCACGTATTCGGGCGTGCCGTTGATGCCCATAAAGTTGCCTTGTTCATCGCGCACATTCCCGAATTTAGTAGCAAGGATTACTTGGTCGCGTCTGTCTTTAATGGCTTTTCCCACCAATTCCTCATTGGCTCCTACCCCATACATGTCGGCGGTATCCAAAAAGTCTATGCCCAAATCCAAGGCATGATGAATAGTGGCGATTGACTCCTGGTCGTCCCGGTTACTGTAGAAGTCTGACATGCCCATGCACCCCAAACCAAGCGCAGAAACAGTAAAGCCTTGGGTACCTAATTTTCTTTTCTCCATAATATCAATGGTTTCTTTTGTTTTCAGATCATCTAAATCCGATGGCTGCCTAAGCTGTTACTTAACTGGAAGCACACAACTTTTGAGTGCTTCCCTATACTCTCCACCCTCAGTAGACATAGGTATCAATAAGGTATACTTTACGAGCCCTTCTGTTTTGTGGCTGTTCTTTCAAAACAAGGCTTAAAATACAAGAGATGGACAACAAGATAATGCGGGTACATGCCTGATTTATAGAAAGTATTTTTATCTTCAATACCTCTACTAAACCCAGATATATGGTAATAAAAAGACTCTTGCAAATGACGGTGCTGGGTAGTGCCTTGTGTACGTTGCCTGCCACGGCACAGGCACAGGGAACGCGCCTCCTTCGCCAACCCACCATCAGCGCAAACCATATCGCCTTTGTGTATGCCAACGATATTTGGATAGCCGACCGGCAGTCCAACAATACCAACCTGGGCTTCGCCCGAAGGCTGACCTCTGATGAAGGCGCCGAAACAAACCCGCACCTCTCCCCAGACGGAAAATGGCTGGCCTTTACCGGGCAGTACGACGGCAATACCGATGTGTACCTAATTCCGGTGGAAGGCGGCCAACCGAAACGCCTGACCTGGCACCCGGGCAATGATGATGTCACGGGCTGGTCCCCAGACGGCAAATCGGTGCTGTTTGTCTCTGCCCGCGACGGGCACCCTACCGCCAATTCTAAATTCTTCACGGTTTCTGTAAACCAGGGAATGCCCGAGGCCCTCAAAATACCGCAGGCGTCTAACGGAGAGTTATCAGAAGATGGGCAGTTTGCGGCTTACCAGCCCATCACCTTCTGGGACCCTGAATGGCGAAACTACCGCGGAGGGCAGGCTCAGCCTATCTGGATTGTAGACCTGAAAACCTATGCACTGCAACAAACGCCTCAGGCAAACAAAGAGCGGCACACCAGTCCGGTTTGGATGGACGGCATTGTGTACTTCCTGTCGGAACGGGATTACGCCAACAACATCTGGTCTTATAATCCGAATACCAAAGAACTAAAGCAACATACCTTTCACAAGCAGTTTGACACCAAGAACCTGGATGCTGCCGCGGGCATGCTGGTGTATGAACAGGCAGGCTACCTGCATCTGCTTAACCCCAAAACAAACGAAACCAAGCAACTCACCATTGAAGTGCGCGGCGACTTTGACTGGGCCCGGCCCCGTTGGGCAGATATTACGCCTACTCAGCTGACCCATGCTTCTTTAAGCCCCGGCGGAAAGCGCGCCTTGTTTGAAGCTCGAGGCGAGGTATTTACAGTTCCCAAAGAAGAGGGCGATTGGCGAAACATTTCCCATAATCCGGGAGCCGCCGACCGCTACCCTACCTGGTCACCGGACGGTAAAAAGATTGCCTGGTTTTCTGATGCCAGCGGCGAATACCAGCTTATGATTGGGGATCAGGAAGGCCTGACCAAACCCCGCAGCATCGCCATTCCCAACCCTACTTTTTTCTTTAAGCCCGAGTGGTCGCCCAACAACCAGTACATCGCCTTCACAGACACTGATTATAACCTTTGGTATGTGGAGGTAGCCTCAGGCAAAATAAAGAAGGCCGACACCGAAGGATATGCGCACCCAGACCGCACCCTGAACCCGGTGTGGTCACCAGACAGCAAATGGCTGGCCTATACCCGCCTGCTGCCAAACCAGTTCAAAGTGGTGAAGGTGCACAACGTAGAAACAAACCAAAGCCACCAGCTCACCGATAAGATGGCCGACGCCCTCTCTCCGGTGTGGGACGAGAGCGGCAAGTACCTGTACTTTCTGGCCAGCACCAATTACGGCCTGAACACCGGCTGGCTGGACATGAGCAGCTATGACCGGCCCGTCACCCGCAGTTTATACATGATTGTGTTGTCCAAAGACACGCCTTCGCCACTCCTGCCCCGCAGTGATGAAGAGTTGGCTCAAACTGAGGAAACCGACCCGAAGCAACCTACCACCGGCCTACAGGAAACTCCACCGCAAAAGAAAGGACAGGAGCCCAGAACCAGAAGCGGCCAGAAAGGCGAAGCCAAAGTAGTAAAACCCTTAGTGCAGGTGAAGATTGACATGGAAGGTCTAAGTCAACGCATTATCCCCATTCAGGTACCGGAGCGTAATTACACAGCCTTGCTTGCCGGACCCGAAGGTCAGGTCTTTTACCTGGAAAGTGTGTTGAACCAGGAAGGAGAAAACCTGCACAAGTACAGCCTGAAAGATGTAAAGTCTACCGAGTTCCTGACTAAGGTGATGGACGCTTCCATTTCCTTTGACCGGAAGAATCTGCTGTACCGCAGCGGCAGTACCTGGAGCATTGTGCCCACGGCTACCGTGCCAAAAGCAGGCGAAGGTAAATTGAAACTGACTGACCTGAAGGTGAAGGTAGACCCAGCCGCCGAATGGAAGCAGATCTTCAGGGAAGGCTGGCGCTACCAACGTGATTTCCTGTACGTGAACAATGTACACGGGGCTCCCTGGAATAAAATTTACGAATGGTACAGCCCGTGGCTAGAGCATGTGAAGCACCGGTCAGAACTCCATTATTTGATTGACATTCTGGGTGGTGAAGTTTCAGTAGGTCACTCCTACACTTCGGGTGGTGATTTCCCTGAGGTGAAACGGGTACCAGTAGGTTTATTAGGCGCTGATTATGAAGTAGACAAAGGCTTTTACCGCATCAGCAAGATTTACAACGGAGAAGCCTGGAACCCAGACCTGCGTGCTCCGCTCCGGGCTCCGGGCCTGAACATCAAACCCGGAGACTATATTCTGGAAGTAAATGGCGTTCCGGTAAAAGCCCCGGAAAACATCTACAAATCGTTTGAGGCAACTGCCGACCGCCAAACCGTGCTGCGCATCAACAGCAAACCAACTTTGGAAGGCTCACGCATGGTCACGGTAGTACCCATTCCTAGTGAAGCAGGTCTCCGCCGGATTGCCTGGATTGAAGGCAACCGCCGCAAAGTGGACGAGCTTTCGGGCGGCAAGTTGGCCTATGTGTATGTGCCCAATACGGGTCAGGGTGGCTATACTTCCTTTAACCGGTATTACTTCGGGCAACAGGACAAACAAGGCGCCATCATTGATGAACGCAACAACGGCGGGGGCTCTGCCGCCGATTACATGGTAGACATTATGGGCCGAGAGCTGCACGGGTACTTCAACAGCAAGGTAGGCGACCATCGGCCATTCACCACCCCAATGTCCGGCATCTGGGGGCCAAAGGTGATGATCGTGAACGAAATGGCGGGCTCTGGCGGAGACTTGCTGCCTTATTTGTTCCGGAAAATGGAAATTGGACCTATTGTAGGTACCCGTACCTGGGGTGGGCTGGTAGGTACCTGGGACACCCCTCCTTTTATTGACGGTGGCCGCATGGTGGCACCCCGCGGTGGTTTTGTGGATGCGAACGGGGAATGGGCCGTAGAGGGCGAAGGCGTAGCCCCAGACATTGAGGTGCTAAACAAACCCGCTGACGTAATTGCCGGGAAAGACCCGCAACTGGAACGCGCCGTGGCTGAAGCAATGGAACTCCTGAAAACTAAAGAAATAAAACTTAAACCTGAACCCGCTGCCCCTGTAAAGTGGCGCCGACCAGAAGGCTGGGAAAAAGAAGCAGGATCTTCTACTAAGTAAGTAATTAAGTAAGTCTATCCTATTTTAAGCGGCTGTTCTTGATAGAGCAGCCGCTTTTCATTTCGGCTTTTAATTGTTTTGGGACTGCTTTTCCAAAAATCAACAAAAAATACCTTTTTAAATTGGCGCTTCCAGCCTGCGTCTGAAGGCTTTTACTAATATGGCGGTAGACCGGTAAGGAATCTGTATATTTGCACCCGCTTCTAAAAAAGAGTCTTAGGTATATTATATCGGACCAGAAGCAGATACATCAACCTTGAATTTAGACCAACCTTATTAATATGGGACTTCGTTGTGGAATAGTGGGTTTGCCAAACGTAGGTAAATCTACGCTGTTCAATGCCTTGTCAAATGCCAAAGCCGAATCGGCTAACTACCCTTTCTGTACTATTGAACCCAACGTGGGTGTCATCACCGTGCCAGATGAACGCTTGAAGACGCTGGAAGAGTTGGTGAAACCAGAGCGTGTGCTCCCTACCGTCATGGAGTTTGTAGACATTGCCGGTTTGGTGAAAGGCGCCAGTAAAGGCGAAGGCTTAGGCAACAAGTTCCTGGCCAACATTAGGGAGGTAGATGCCATCATCCACGTGATCCGATGCTTTGACGACCCTAACATTGTACACGTGGCGGGCGGTGTTGACCCCGTGTTTGACAAAGACGTAATTGACACTGAGCTTCAGCTGAAAGACCTGGAGTCCATTGACAAGAAGATTGCCAAGGTGGAGCGTACCGCCAAGTCTGGTGATGCCAAGGCTAAAAAAGAGTTTGCCTCATTGCAACGCTTCAAAGAACACCTGGAAAGCGGCAAGAACGCCCGCTCCCTTGACTATTCTGAAGAAGACCTGGAGTCTGTAGAAGACTTGCAGTTGCTGACCATTAAGCCAGTGATCTATGTGGCCAACGTTGATGAAGAATCTATCCTGACTGGCAACAAGTTCTTAGATGCGCTGAAAGATCACGTGAAAGACGAGAAGGCCCAGGTAGTAGTGATTTCTGCCGCCATAGAAGAGCAAATCGCTGATTTCACAGAGCCAGAAGAAAAGGAAATGTTTCTGGGCGAGTACGGCTTAAAAGAGTCTGGCTTGAACCAGTTGATCAGAGCTTCCTATGCTTTACTTGACCTGGTTACTTATTTCACCGCCGGACCAAAAGAAGTTCGTGCCTGGACCATCCGGAAAGGTTGGAAAGCACCACAGGCCGCCGGTGTCATTCATACTGACTTTGAAAAAGGCTTCATCAGAGCTGAAGTAATCAAGCTCAAAGATTACGTGGAGTACAAAACTGAAGCTAAAATCAAGGAAGCCGGTAAAATGGCATTGGAAGGAAAAGATTACGTTGTGCAAGACGGTGATATCATGCACTTTAGATTCAATGTGTAAGAATAGATAAATTGTTAGAAAAAGGAGGGCATTACAACCCTCCTTTTTTTATAACTTCTCTAATAAAATCTCCATTTTTATGAAATTCCCGATCCTCACATTTAAAAGGAATAAGTACAAAAAGGCATAATAAATTTAACTTTTATAAAAATTAAACGTCTCATATATAATAACTTAACAAATTTTAGGATTTCTTTTTTAGGGCAAAAGGCAACATTTTATCAAAAATGAGGTAAATATGCCCAGAATACTATATTACAACTCTTTAAAACTATGAAAAAAACCTTACTTAAGGCTTCTGTACTCAGCGCGATGCTGCTGTCTATGGTGGCTCCATCAGAAACAAAGGCCCAATCGGCAGACAGGCCTTGGGGACTCTCCATCTACGCCAACGCAATACAAGCTCGCACAAACATTCGGAACGATATCTGGGACATGAGTAATTCTACCTGGGGGGGTGGATTAGGCATCAACAGATTCTTGTCTCCGTCTTTTGATGTGGCGTTGCAGTTGAACTACTTCAACATGAAGCAGGAATCAGGCACAGTTACTTACAACAGAACTGGTTTTGGTCCGGGCAGATTTGACAACGAAGTAGGAACTGCCAACCTGGGCTTGAAGTTGAAACTGAACAACGGCAAGATCCTGAGCGAAACTGCTTTTCTACAGCCATACCTGATTGGTGGTCTTGGAGCGCATTACGCCAGCGTGGAAGCATATCTTCCAGTAGCCAGACCAGGTGGAACCAACGAGTTCAAATATGACGAAGGTCAACTTCGCATGAACTACTTTGGTGGTGCCGGTATCGGGTTCAAAATCACCGAAGGAATCAGCCTGTTCGCGCAGACTACCTTAAACTACCCTACTACCAACATGTTGGACGGTATCTCTCCTCAGGATTCTGATGAGTTAAACGACCGCTACCTGCAGCACCAGTTTGGTTTGACCTTTGGTTTAGGAAAAGCAACTGATACTGATGGTGATGGTGTTTCTGACCGTCGTGACAAATGCCCAGACACTCCAGCTGGCGTACAAGTAGACAAAACTGGTTGCCCACTTGACGGTGATGGTGACGGTGTTCCAGATTACCAAGACAAATGCCCTACTGAAGCCGGTACTGCCGCTTTAGAAGGTTGCCCAGATAAAGACGGTGACGGTGTTCGTGACTCAGAAGATGAGTGCCCAGACCAAGCTGGTCCGGTTGCAACCAGAGGTTGTCCAGATGCAGACGGTGACGGTGTTGCTGACAAAAACGACACTTGCCCTAACACACCAGCCGGTACTCGTGTAGATGCCAGCGGATGTCCAGTAGTTGTTGACCGTGATTCTGACGGTGTAAACGATGATGTTGACCGTTGCCCAGATGTTGCCGGTTCTGCCGCTAACATGGGTTGCCCTGGCTTAGATGTGGAAGACAGCACGTATATGGCCCGCGTTCCTAAAATTGAGTTTGAGTTCAACAGAGCTGTTCTGAAGAGAACTTCTTACCCTACTCTAGACAGAATGTCTACTATGTTGTCTAAATATCCGCACTACAACTTGCGTATCTCTGGACACGCTGACCACATTGGTTCTAACGAGTACAACCAGGAGCTTTCAGTTCGTAGAGCTGACGCTGCCAAGTCATACTTGACCAACACCAAAGGAGTAGCTTCTGACCGTATCATCACCGAAGGTTTCGGGGAAGAAAGACCAGTAGCACCAAATACCACGAACGCAGGACGAGCCAGAAACCGTCGTGCTGAGTTCCGCCTCTTCATCCAGTAACGGATAAAAGAGCAAGAATAGAAAAAGCCCGGTCAATTGACCGGGCTTTTTTATTTTAGAGTCGTTTTAGAGAAACCATGGAAAAAGAAGAGAAACTGGAAGTCTGGCTAAGAGGTCCCCTCCCTGGCGTTCCGCCGCTGCTGCAACCTGTTGCCCATGCTTTGTTGCAGGCCCGCGAAGAAGTGGAACACTACCTAATAACATTTCCTGAAGACCTCCTTTGGGAAAAGCCGGCAGGGTTAGCATCGGTGGGATTTCACCTTCAGCACCTCACAGGTGTTTTGGACCGTTTGTTTACTTATGCCCGAGGGGAGCAATTGTCTCCGGAGGCTCTCTCCTATCTTAAGAGTGAAGGCGCTCCTCCAGCCGGTGGCACAACGGTACATACGTTAGTTAAATCATTTGCATTTCAGGTGGACAAAGCCTTGGAGCAAATAAAATTTACAGATGAACAAACCCTTTTAGAGACCAGAGGCGTGGGCCGGTCCCAAATACCTTCTACTGTACTAGGTCTTCTCTTCCATGCTGCTGAACACACGCAACGGCACGTAGGTCAGCTATTGGTTACCTCCAAAGTTCTGCTGGCCGGGAAGGTTCATCAGAACGTGACCAATCCTATTCATTGAAACCAAAACACCTCTAAAACAGAAAATGCCTGACATAGCTCAGGCATTTTCTGTTTTAGAGGTGTTTTCTGAAAAAGAAGCTGAAAACCCTTGATTAGTTATAATGCGGAAGCGTGTTGTACACTTCGCCGTACTCCAGCATCTGCTGCGTAAAGTTGTCTGGGTACACCAACAACACATCTACAATCTTCCCGTCTTTCACCACCGGTGTTAGCTTTGGCTGAATGAACCCGTTGTAAGGTGCTATGTTAAGCTTGCTGTACCGCTGCAGTACTTCTTTATGCAAGGCTTGATCTACTTTCACGCCGTACGTCTCTACCAGCTTCTCAGCGGCTTTAAAATCACCTTCTGAGGTGATGCGTTGAGTTTCGCGTAACAGTTGCCCAAAGAGCTCCCGAAGCTTGGCATAGTCATTCACCTTAAAGTAGGTTTTGCCCTCTCGGGTTATCCGCTCTATGACATTGTCTTTTTTCCCTTTCTCATAAGCCCAGGCAGCCACCATCTGCCGGTTGCGCATGTGGTCTTCCTCAATTTTTTCGCCGGGAGCCAGACGAGCCAACTGGGTCATTAGGCCGTTCCGGATGTAAGCATCATATTCAGCTTTCCCAGCTTCCAGAGAAGGCATTACGCCTATTTGCACCAACTTAGGGTCCATGACATAGTACAACGCCACAAGATCGGCCCGGCCTTCTTCCATGGTGCTGGCGTAGTTCTTCAGGGTTTGCTTGGGCGTGTCCACTCCCGGGTTGATCTGCCCCGAGGCGTGCCCGATCACCTCGTGCATGTCTGTGTGGAGGTCGCTGGCCAGGGAGCCGTATTTCTTTGCCCGGTCTATCTCTTCCTGGTTGAAGGCAAACTCAGACAAAGCACTTCCGCCCGTATTGGCTGACTCATTGTAGGCGTGCACAATGTTGCCCAGGTTCACCGACTTAGAGCCGTGCTCTTTCCGGATCCAGTTGGCATTGGGCAAGTTAATCCCGATGGGTGTAGCCGGGGCTGCATCGCCACCTTCCACTACCGTGGTGATCACTTTGGCCGTGATGCCCACCACGTTCTTTTTCTTGTGCTGCAGCAGCAACGGCGAATTGTCCTCAAACCACTGTGCCTGGTCCCCAATGGCTTTTATCCGTTTGGTGGCTTCCTCATCCCGGAAAGACACTACCGATTCATAAGAACCCTTTAGCCCCAAGGGGTCATCATAGACCTCTATAAAGCCGTTCACCACGTCAATCTGTGAGTCTACATCCTGCACCCAGGCAATGTTGTACTCATCAAACGTTTTCAGGTCACCGGTTCGGTAAAAGTCCACCAGCTTCTGCAGGGCAAGGCGTTGCTTGTCGTTCTCGGCCACGGTTACTGCTTTCTCCAGCCAGAAAATGATGCGCTGAATGGCGGGACCGTACATGCCGTCTGCTTTCCAGACTTTCTCCACCACCTGTCCGTTTTCCTTTACCACTTTGGAGTTCAACCCGTTGGAGACGGGACGAGGATCATTCTTCACGTCCTTCTTGGCGTAAAAGGCCTCCACCTCTTTCTGGGTTACTCCTTCATAGAAGTTCACCGCTGAGGTTTTAATTAAGTCTTCACCGGCTGCCTTGTTCACCTGTTTGGCGTCTAGTTTAGGATCAAACAAGATGGGCGTAATCCATTTGATGAAAGTCTCTACACTTTCGCCTTTTACCAGCGGAAGTTTATTTGCTGGCACTTTCTTGATGGAGGCTGCCAAAAATTCCTGGCTAAACTCCGGAAGCATCTTGTTTGCCGAGTAGTGGTGGTGAATACCATTCGCGAACCATACCCGTTTGGTGTACTCCATGAACTTCTCCCAGTCTGGTGAGGTAGACGGGTCGCGCTTGTTCTGCACAATAGCGTCTAAGGTGCGACGGATACGCAGGTTATGCTTGTAGTTCTGGTCATAGATGATGTCCCGTCCCGACAAGGCTGCCTCATACAGGTAGTACAGCAACTCCTTCTGTTTAGCCGTTAGTTTTTCAAAACCGGGTACCTGGTACCTTAAGATGCGCAGGTCTGCGAACTGCTCAGTGACAAACTTGAACTTTGGATCTTCGGTGATTACCTGCGGTGGCGAAACCTGGGTTACGTTTATGTTCTCCTGATTTTTTACTGCGGCCGCTTCGCCGGGCATCATGGTGCTATTTGCAGTGCCAGAAGTTGATGACGTGGTTTTTTTCGTACAGCTGCCCACTAGCAACGAGGCCAGCAAAAGCGTTGATACGGCAATGGGTGTTTTCTTCATATGTACCTTGAAAGTGTATTCTATTTAAAAGTAAACATTTGAATAATGGCAGGCAAAAACCAGTCCGTTTGCCCTATTTTCTGGAGTGGAGTTCCTTTTGAAGGACTTTTTCATATAACGGCACTTAAACGGTAGCTACATTCACCTTTAGTTAAATGACTTTGGTTATGCGGCTGAAAAGAAATATCGGCAGAAAGGAATACCTTTAAGAAGTAAAAGGATATAGGCAGAAGACTTCTGCTACTTAGATTCATGGCGCTTCGTACTTCTTCTTTACTTCAGAGCCGACTTCTACCTATTTCTGTTATCCTGTTTCTTTTTCTGATGTATGCTTTTTTGCCTACTCAGAACTCCACCACAGATGCCTATGACTATGCCGCCAGTGTACGGTGGCGCGTAGACCTGTGGAAGCCCCACCATTTGCTTTACAACATCACAGCGCTAGCATTCTATTCTCTGCTTCAAAGTTTGGGAGTCTACATCATGCCCTTGCCTCTGCTAAAGCTTCTGAACAGTTTTTTTGCTGGGACAAGCCTGTTCGTTCTTTGGCGCATGATAGCTCTACTGCAGAAAGACGTGAAAGTGCAGGCCGCCTTGCTGCTAGTGGCCGGTGCCTCTTTTGGCACAATGCGCTACGCCACCGAAAACGAGACGTACCTTATTCCCCTGTTCTTTTCCTCTTTAGGCAGCCTGTATGCCCTGCGGTACCTTCAGTTAGGGAAAGGTACTTTTATCTTTTGGAGTGGCTGGTGGGCTTCTATTGCCTGCTTGTACCACCAGGTACATTTCTTCTGGTGGTTGGGGCTATTCTTCTTTTTCCTTCTGGCGGATAAATGCAAATTGGCTTCTGCTTTCAGGTTCCTTCTGCCGGCTCTGGTGGTACCACTTGTTTATGGCTTAGTGATGTTCTACCAAGACATTCGGTTAACAGAGGCACACAGGTTTGTTTTCAGTGCTTTTTACAAAGGCGGAGTAGAAACTACGATTACCTACAAAAACTTTCTGCTGACAGGTATCTCCTTCTTCCGGACCTTTTTTGAAGTTCATGGCCGTATTCCATTTCTATTGACCCATCATCCATTTTACATAATAAATGGGTTAGTTACAGCAGGTTTCGTCCTGTACTTGTTGAAAGAACTACTACAGCGAAGAAGAACGAACATTCTCCACCACTCCACTTTCTACCGAACACATGCTGTAATTTTAGCCTTACAGGTGCTGTTTGCCTGGTATGCCGTGGGCAATGCGGAGTTTATGGTGATGGTACCTTTTCTGGTAGTTCTGTTAGCAAGTTGCCTCAACATTAAGAAGTCCAGAAATCTGTTCCTCTTCGGGATTGCCTTATTTATTTGGAACACCAGTTTCGGTGTGATACCAAATCACCTGTACACTTTTTCTAATCACGCCTGTGTCTCAAACTATATTCAGCAACACCCTGGTTCAGTTCTGATCCTCCATGATAAGAATGCGTTTGACACTTACTTCTTCTACCATTTTGGCAGATACCCAGAAAACACCCATGAAACGGAAGCTCCAGCAAGGGTACTAACAAAGGTTATAGCAGAAGGCCACTTACGTAATCAAGCAATAATTACAGATTACACCAAAGAAGCAGCGGTGCTAAACAGGCAATGGTTTCTGAGTAAGAAGAAAGCCGATGCATTTTTCAAAAACTACGAGTTAAGCCCCTTTTACTCCTGCCCTACTTTTTACAGGGGAAGCAGCCTGCATAAAGTTTCCGTTCACTTTGGAAAATAGGCATAAGACTGAAGGTGAGAAGCTCTCCTTCCTGAAAAACCTCCAACTCCTGCTTATTGGCCCGGTGTGGCTTTTCAGCTTTATTTACCAAAAACTAGGACTCGGGTACTAAAAAGGGAAAGGCCCTGCTTTACGCCCATATTTTAGAAATAAGGCGCAAAGCAGGGCCTTTCCTTTCTTGCTACCTACCCCTCTGAACGAAGCACCTCTAGTGGCGACTGGCTTACCACTGCCCGGCTATTAAAAAGGCCTATGAGAACTGTTAAGCCTGAAATCATCAGGAACAGCAATAAGACAGGCCATAACTGTGGTGTGAAGACTGTTTCAAAACTATACTTTGCCAATGCCCAGCTTCCTGCCAAAGACAACACGATTCCTGTACCGGCTGCCAAAGCACCCAAGAAGAAATACTCCAGCGCAGTTATCGCGAAGATCTGATTTCGGTTAGCTCCCAGGGTGCGAAGCAAAACGCTTTCCTGCATGCGCTGGTACTTGCTGATGAGCACCGAAGAGATGAGTACCACTAGCCCGGTAATGATACTAAAGGCTGCCATGAACCGAATCACAAAGCCAATCTTGTCCAGCAGTTCGTCCATAACACTTAGAATTAGCTCCAGGTCAATGATTGAGACATTAGGGAACTGCCGCACCACCGCCTGCTGGAATTTAGCCGAGGCCTCTGCTGTGGGCACCTTCGTCATAAGCACATGAAACTGGGGAGCAGCTTCCAACACGCCTACCGGGAACACCACTCTAAAATTTGTTTGAATACGGTTCCAGTCTACCTCGCGCAAGCTGCCCACCACTGTTGGAATCAAAGCTCCTTGTACGTTGAACACTATCTTGTCTCCAACTTCCACTTTAATCCACTCGGCATAACGATCATCAAGTGAGATATAAACAGTATCTGTTTGAGAAGCTACTTTTCCACGCCAGGTACCGTCAATGACTTTTTCAGAGTCGGTAATGGTGCTTCTGAAGGTAGACCGAATCTCGCGCTGAAAAGCCCGTGGGGAAATACCGGAGGTGCTGTCTTCTTTCACCTGTTCGGCGGTTAAGCCATTGATTTCCTCAATGCGCATGGTCACAATGGGCACCTCATCTATGACCGGCAACCCTTGCTGTCGGGTAAGGTTCGCCACAGCTACCCGCTGCCCTCCCTGTATGTCAAACAACACCATGTTGGGCTGGTTCTCACTAGCCGAAAGGGTCACCTGGTTGAGCAAAATGCCCTGCACAAAGTAAAGCGTACTGATGAAAGCCGTACCCAAACCGATGGAGACAATCAAAATCAAGGTTTGGTTGTTGGGCCGGAACAAATTGGCTAATCCCTGCCGCCAGACATAGCTCAGCGACTCTGGAAAAAACCGGCGAACGGTCCACATGAGTACCCAGGCAATACCTGCCAACACCAGGAAACCTACCAAAACGCCTAAGGTAAAATAGCCAGCCTCTTTCCATTTCTCCGTTTGTAAATAGGTAAACCCGAAGATGAACAGCAGAATAAGCCCGTACACCAGCCATTTTAAAGGATCTCTGAACAAACTGGTGCTCTCTAAAGAGATACGCAGGGTGTTCAGCGGAGACACGTTCCGGATGCTTACCAAGGGCAACAGGGAGAACAGCAACGAAATGATCAAGCCTAATCCTATGCCTTGCAGAATGGCCAGCCAGGAGATGCCTACCGTGATTTCTATTGGCAATAGGTCTTGGAGCACCTGAGGCAACACCTGCTGCACCACCGTCCCTAATATAGCTCCTATGATGGAGCCCAGTAACCCTATGCCTAAGATTTGAATGACATAGATCAGGAAAGCTTGCGTGGCACTTACCCCCAAACACCGGAGAATGGCAATGGAACGTAGTTTCTCCCGTATGTACACGTGAATGGCGCTGGCCACGCCAATGCTGCCCAATAACAAAGCAATGAAGCCTACCAACGCCAGAAAACTGGTGAGATCCCTGAAAGAACGACCCATTTCATCCCGTTGCGTTTCTATGGTTTCGGTGTTCAAAGCCTCCTTTTCCAACCTGGGCTCCAGTTTCTCTACCAGCTTTTTGGTGTCTACCGGGGTATCATATTTGTAGTAGTAAAGATAGTTGATGCGGCTGCCTTTCTGCTCTAATCCGGTTTGGGGAAGGTACCGCAATGGAATGTATACGGCTGGGGCCACCGTGGCCGAAATGCCCGTCTGCCCAGGGGCCTTGTTCAGGATACCCGCAATCTGGAAAGTCACCTCTCCTACTTTAATAGAATCTCCCACCCGGGCATCAAACTGAAGCATCAGCGTTTTGTCCACTATGGCTTGCTGCCCGTTCCGGAAGGTTTGAGCGGCACTAGCGGGGGAAGTCTCTAAGGCACCATAGTACGGGAACTGCCCTTCCAGCGCACGGATCTGGACCAGCCTTGTTCCCTGGTTTTTCGGGAACAGGATCATAGAGGCAAAGCTTCGCTCTTTGGACCGACGATTACCCAAGGAATCCAGAAGCGGAAGCATGGAGGGGTTCACAGGCCGGTTGCTGGTGATGACCAGATCAGCCCCAATCATTTCCTTGGCCTGGTCGTCAATGTCTTCCCTCAGGTTATAGCCAAAAGAGAAGATGGCCACCAACGCGGCTATACCCAGAATGATGGAGGAAATGAAAAGGAATAACCGCGAGCGGTTCCGGCGGCTATCTCGCCAAGCCATCTGCACCAACCACGGAAAATTGAGTTTATTCATGTAGATAAAATACTTATAGTTAAGGTGAGACAGAACAGACCTCAACTTTTACTTCAGGTGAGTATTTCAAAAAACAGCCTCTTAGCTCACCTGCCTTATTATGATTTTTAGACCCGACTACTGTTTAACCTGAGTTCAATCAAACCACTCGCTCAGGATTTAAACAGCTACACCGGTTCTTTCATCTGAGACTAACTTGCCGCCCTTTACCCGTAGTATTCGCTGGGTTTTGGCAGCGAGTTCGGCATCATGGGTTACTAGCACCAGGGTAGTTCCTGCCTCACGGTTTAGGTCGAAGATAAGTTTCACCACCTTTTCACTGGTCTCGGCATCCAGGTTACCAGTGGGTTCATCGGTGAAGAGAATCTTGGGTTTGTTGGAGAAAGCACGGGCTAATGACACCCGCTGCTGCTCACCACCTGATAGTTGAGTTGGATAATGGTGTGCCCGCTCGGCTAAGCCCACCTTGTCCAACAGCTCTAAGGCTTGGGGCTTGATGTTTTTTTCTCCTCTCAGTTCTAAGGGTACCATCACGTTTTCCAACGCGGTGAGCGTAGGCAGCAGTTGGAAGTTTTGAAAGATAAAGCCCACGTATTGGTTTCTTACCTGCGCCCGGGCATCTTCGCTGAGGGTGTCCAACCTGATACCGTTTAATTCTACTATCCCAGAACTGGAGCGGTCCAGTCCGGCACAAAGCCCCAAAAGAGTAGTTTTTCCGCTCCCGGAGGGTCCAATGATGGAAATAGTAGAGCCTTCCTCCACTGAAAAATTTATGTTGTCCAGCACCGTTAACGTATGGTCAGTGCTCTGGTAAGTTTTGGTTAAATCCTGAATATGCAGAATGGGGTTCACAAGCAAAGGGTATATAAGAAAAGTAAGGGTTTTGTTGCCGTATAAGGAGATGGCAAATTACAGAACTGGTTTTAAATTATAATGTTTAAACCTCAAACGCTATAACAGAGTTAGAAGTACTTTATTTGCAAGAGAACAAGAAATCAGAATACCATGTATAAGCTTTCAATCTTTTACCTGTTGTTCTTTGCCTGGTTAAGCACTGGTTGTTCCGGAAACGGGGACAGTCCAGCTGAAACTAAAAATGGCGCAAAAGAAGAAACAGGAACCAAGGCCCCTGCACCTATGAAAAACATCCTCTTTTTTGGCAACAGCCTTACCGCCGGCTACGGCTTAAATCCGTCAGAGTCATTTCCTGCTTTGATTCAGAAAAAAATAGATTCTCTGGGCCTCAACTACAAGGCCATCAACGCAGGCTTAAGCGGAGAAACATCGGCGGGCGGAAAGAACCGGATTGACTGGTTGCTACGCCAACCCGTGGATGTGTTTGTGCTGGAACTTGGGGCCAATGACGGACTAAGAGGAATTCCGCCTACTGAAACGAAGAAGAACTTAGAGGCTATTATTGATAAAGTAAAAGCCAAGTACCCCGAAGCTAAACTGGTGATGGCAGGCATGGAAGTACCACCCAATATGGGCGGTAAATACGCGAGTGAATTCCGGGTTATTTTCCGGCAGTTAGCCAATGAGAACAACATGGCCTTAGTCCCTTTCCTGCTGGAAGGCGTGGGCGGAGTACGCTCCCTTAACCTACCCGATGGGGTTCACCCCACTGCCGAAGGGCAGAAAATACTGGCGAACAACGTATGGAAGGTACTGAAGGAAGTTTTGTAACTATTTACCAGAGTAAAAGAAAGCCTCCTGTTTAGCGGCTGATTTTGATAAATCAAGCGCTAAACAGGAGGCTTTTCAATAGAATACAACTTCACAAGAGTAGCTCCTTTCTACTTTCCTTTTTAGGATTACTATTTGAAAAAAATAAGGTCATAGAGGAAATTATCAGCCAACTAACAAGCTCCACTGAGCTGGAATCTCCACCACTGGAACTCCCTCTTTCTCCAACTGCTCCACAAGTTGGGTTAAGTCAGAAAGAGCTTCTAACACAAAGTAGGTGCTTGGTCTTTCCCCTTCTTTAAAGGGCTGGCCCAAGATTTCCTCCAGCATAATAGGCTTCCATGCATCTTCCCTAGCAAAAGCCAGATTGGCTTCACTAGTAGAAGATACCAAGTGGAAACCAAACAAGGTCACTTTGCCTTCAGGATCACGCAAGAGTCCATTGCCAAGTACGTGCTGCACCAAGCGCCATAGTAACTCAGTAGCAGCCGGATCTTTGGCCTGCACAGACAATTGTCCAACCCGCTGCATGAAGTCTGCAACTTCTGGTACCAGCAACCAGGGCAACTGCCCAAACACATCCTGAAACAAGTCCTGATTTCCTTGCAAACACAAGTTTGCGTCTGGGTGCACCCGTAAAGAGGTGACCGCCGGAAACTTCTGCTTTGCCCACCGGGCCAACACCTGCCGCGGACGAAGCGGTTCTTCTACTGCCACTACCTCCCATTCATTAAGCCGCTTCAGTAAGAAGTTGACTTTCTGGAAATCTGGAATAAAATAAGCCTTCAGTTCCAGCGCGTTAATACCTGCCCAGAAGGGCGCAGATACCGTGGCCGAAAGTGCTTCTGCCCGCTTGGTGTACAAAATGTTCCAGGTCTGTTGCTGCTGGATGGTGTACTGGTGGTACTGTTGCTGATACATGGCATTTTTACATAAAAAAAGCCTGGCTCCGTATTTCGGAGCCAGGCTTTATATTGGGTTAATTAAATTTGAATCTGTTTATTTTGATTCACCCAAAATCGTCCTTGCTCCGAGACGCTGTGCGTACGGTTTGCGATTGACAATCATTAGAATTAGGGCGAATGTTTTCATAACTGAGACTAATATAGAATTTCTTTAATTGAAATGCAAGAAGATTTTATAGTTTTTATTTGTTGAGGCAGAACATCTACTTACGTTTACATGCTAAAGAGGAGCCCTGGTCTAAGATAAAAAGCAACTTAGGCCAGCTCTTTCCGCAATTCAAAAGTTTTTCTCATTTTCCGGATCAAGCGTTCAGACTCAGAGAAACTAAGGGTCTGAGCACCGTCTGAGGCCGCTTCTTCAGGTTTCTCATGGGTTTCATAGATAATGCCATCAGCCCCGGCCATGATCGCGGCCAAAGCCATTGGTTCTACGTATTCCCTGATCCCGATTCCGTGCGAAGGGTCTACAATCACGGGTAAGTGCGTCTTCTCTTTTAGAATAGGAATGGCATTCAAATCAAGGGTGTTTCGGCTGGCCGTTTCATAGGTTCTAATGCCGCGTTCGCAGAGCATCAGTTTTTCGTTGCCGCCAGAGAAGATGTACTCCGCAGAGTATAAAAGTTCATCAATGGTGCCAGAGATGCCGCGTTTCAACAGAACCGGTTTGTCTACTTTGCCCAGTTCATCTAATAAGTTAAAGTTTTGGGTGTTTCTGGCTCCTACCTGGAACACATCGGTGTAAGGCTCCATTTCTGCAATCTGTGACACTTGCATCACTTCGGTCACAATCTTAATGCCTTGAGCACGGCACATTTCATAAAATAACTTCAGTCCTTCAATGCCTAAGCCCCGGAAAGAATACGGTGATGAACGTGGTTTGAAAACTCCGCCGCGCATAAAGCGCACATTTTGGCTGACCAAATGGTTGATGGTTTTCTCTATCTGGTCTTCATTCTCAATAGAGCAAGGTCCGGCCATGATGGTGAACTCCCCTTCTTTTACCTGCAATCCATCTCCGAAATCAATCACTGTAGGGTTTACTTTCCATTTTCTGGAAACTAACCTATAATCGTCTGACACAATATGGATGTCTTTGATGCCTGGCAAATTGCCGATGATCCGCACGTCAAACTCGGCTTTACCGGTGCCCACCAGGTAATGCCCCGCCTGAGTTACCACCTCTGTTGTTTTGTATTTCAGTTCCCCGGCCTTGCTTATGATGGCGGCCTTCTCTACCGGGGTTATATTAGTATGTAGTTGAATCAGCATCTCTTGTGTTTTGAAAAATGAATCAAGGTAGATGAGAGATTTAGATGATGTTTGTTCTAGACCTCCGCTTACTCACTAGATTTGGAAATCTACCCTTTAATAGACTGCAAAAAGGACCTTACGTTTTCCCGAACCTCAGATGGTTTCTGCAGGGCTTTTATAAAGGCACTGCCAATAATGGCTCCATGGGCCGATTGGCAAGCCAGTTCAAAGGAAGGCTTGTCGCTGATCCCGAACCCAATCAATAATGGATTCTTCAAGCCTAGCTTCTGCACTTTAGAGAAATACGCCTGCTGCGAATCACTGGCCTGTACCTGGCTACCAGTAGTGCTGGCACTGGACACCATATAGATAAACGAATTGGTCAAAGCGTCAATTTGCCGGATGCGGGCTTCAGAAGTTTGCGGGGTGATGAGGAAAATCAAGCTGAGGCCGTACTTCTCAAGTACTGGTTTGTACTCTTCTTCATACTCGGCAAACGGTAGGTCCGGTAAAATTAAGCCGTCTACCCCTACTCTGGCGGCCTCTTCGCAGAACCGCTCAAAGCCGTACTGCATGACTGGGTTCAGGTATCCCATCAAAATCAACGGCAATGAAACCCGCTCCCGCACCTGAACTAGCTGGTTCAATAACTTCTTGATAGACATCCCGTTTTCTAGCGCCACTTGGTTGCTGGCTTGAATAGTAGGACCATCGGCTAAGGGGTCTGAGAAGGGCATGCCAATCTCCACTAAATCGGCTCCGGCAGCTTCCAGTTCCTCCAGAATAGTGACGGTGTCTTCCAATTTAGGGTAACCGGCGGTGAAATAGATATTGAGTAGATTTCCGCTTTTCTCCTGAAATAGGCGCGTGAGTCTATTTTGAGGCATCTTGTTCTTCAAAGTATGTGAGAATGGTATTAAGGTCTTTGTCGCCGCGGCCGGATAGGTTAAGCACCACCACATCGTTTGGACCAGCATTGATTTCTTTCAGGGCGGCCAACGCGTGTGAGCTTTCAATAGCCGGGATGATTCCTTCCAAGCGGCTAAGTTCGCGTAGGGCTTCCATGGCATCTGCATCGGTGATGGCAATAAACTGAGCGCGGCCAGTTTGAGCAAGGTGCGCGTGCTGCGGTCCCACACCTGGGTAATCCAAACCAGCAGAGATAGAATACGGTTCGGTAATCTGACCGTCTTCGGTTTGCATCAGCAGTGTTTTGCTGCCGTGAATAATACCTGTCTTACCCAAAATAGAAGTAGCCGCTGAATGACCCGAATCTACTCCCAAGCCAGCTGCCTCCACAGCAATCAACCTCACCGAAGGCTCATCCAGGAAATGGAAGAATGCACCGGCGGCGTTAGAGCCACCGCCTACGCAGGCCACCACGTAATCGGGCAACTCACGTCCTTCCTTCTCCAGCATCTGTTTTCTGATCTCTTCTGAGATAACGGATTGAAAACGGGCGACCATGTCTGGGTACGGGTGCGGACCTACTACAGAACCAATGATGTAGTGAGTATCTTCCGGATGGTTGATCCAGTCCCGGATAGCTTCGTTGGTGGCGTCTTTCAAGGTTTGGGAACCGGAAGTCACAGGTACCACGGTTGCCCCTAATAGCCGCATCTTTTCCACGTTAGGGCGCTGGCGCTCCGTGTCAATCTTGCCCATGTACACAATACACTCTAACCCAGCCAGGGCGCAAACAGTAGCGGTAGCCACGCCGTGCTGACCGGCACCGGTCTCCGCGATGATGCGTTTCTTGCCTAGCCGTTTGGCTAATAAGATTTGCCCCACGGTGTTGTTGATTTTATGGGCGCCCGTATGGTTCAGGTCCTCGCGCTTGAGGTAGATTTTAGTGTTGTACTTTTCTGAAAGCCGCTTGGCGTGGTACAAAGGCGTAGGCCTTCCTACGTAGTCACGCAGCAGGTCCTGCAACTCTTCCTGAAAGGCTGGTTCCTGAATAATGCTCAGGTACTTTTCCCGAAGCTCTTCCACGTTAGGGTACAGCATTTCAGGGATAAAAGCCCCACCAAATTGGCCATAGTAGCCGCGTTCATTTACTCCGTATTCCATGTATGTAAGCTATATAGTAGCGGAAGTTAAACTTTCATCAACTTTCCTTAACTTCTTTATAAACAGTGGCTAATTACGTAAGCCTTCCATAAATCCTTTTAACCGGTTCACGTCTTTCAGACCCGGCTGAATTTCAAACTTGCTGTTCAAATCAACTCCGTACAGGTGCGGTAACTGCAGGGCTTTTATTTCCTCCAGGTGCTCTAAATCTATACCGCCGCTTAAAAAGAAAGGAACATCCAACGTGTAGTTCTTCAGCAACTCCCAGTTGAAGCGTACCCCGTTGCCGCCAGGGTTGGCGCCGCTAGCATCAAATAGAAAGAAGTTGCAGCAGTTCTGGTAATAGCTTAACTCAGTAAAGTCGAAGTCTGTTCCCACCCTGAAGGCCTTCATGACAGTAAGACCAGAATCCTGCAACTCCAGGCAAACCTGGGGTGATTCCTGCCCGTGCAACTGCACCACCTCCAGCCCCATCTCGGTTACCTTCTGCAACATTACGTCTACCTCCTCGTCCACAAACACACCCACCTTTCGGGTGTCTTTTGGGAAAACAGAGGAGAAAACAGCCCATTGCGTAGTGATGAATCTTGGAGACTTCTCATAGAAAATAAAGCCTACAAAGTCTGGCTGAAGCATCAGGAGTTCCTCAATGTTCTCGCTGTACTTCATGCCGCACACCTTTATTTTCAAATTCCTGTATGGCATTCCTGGTTTTTTTATTTGTTTGTCTGTTGTGCTAATATGCTTTTGCCAGTGTCGAACTCAGGAGTTACCTGGCTGCAACGGGCGGTTTTCTGTTTTAAGCTTCTTTTTACAAAAGTAACTGAAAACAAAGGTAGTACCCTTTAGAGGAAGAATCTACGCTTTACTGTAATGGCAGCAGATTATCCCCTAATGACACCGGATTGCTTTGAACGGATTAGATGGAAAAGGTTGGCGCACCAGCCCTTAATTTCTTCAGTTCCTCCACAAATTCATGGCACGCTTTCTCTGGCCGGCTCTGGCGCATGAAGGCCTCTCCCATTAGGAAGCCTTCAAACCCGTGCTGCCGCAACTCCAGGATAGTGGCTGGCTCGCTTAACCCGCTTTCTGATACCTTCACAAACTCGTCTGGTATAAAACCAGCCAGGTCTATGGAAGTTTGTACACTTACAGAGAAATCATGTAGGTTACGATTGTTCACGCCTATCAAATCTACATGCGGAGTTACCGTACGCTCCAATTCCTCACGGTTGTGTACTTCCAGCAGAACTTCCAAACCCAGAGAATGGGCAAACTGTGCAAGATTGCTTACCTCTTCTTTAGACAGCACCGCAGCGATCAATAAAATAGCATCGGCGCCAATAGACTTTGCTTCCAAGATCTGGTACTCTTCTACCACGAAGTCTTTCCGGAGAATGGGGCAGAAATTGAATTTACGGGCAGTAGTCAGGTCTTCGTTCTTGCCACCAAAGAAGTTGGCATCTGTTAAGATAGACAGTGCTGAGGCACCTGCCTGCATGTACCCAATAGAGGTACGCTCTACCGGCGCGTAGGCATTGATGGTTCCTTTTGAGGGAGATTTACGCTTGTACTCGGCAATGATCCCGTTCAGATCGGGCCGCTGCACATACTTGCGGAGCGACACCGGTTGTGAAGAAAAATAGATGCTGCGTTCTAATAAAGCAGTGGGCACCAGACTTTTTCGGTCGGTTACTTCCTTCCGTTTGTGCGCAATGATGTTATCTAAAATGGTGGATGCCATACAAAGGTTAAGCTAATAAAGTATTTAAAGTTTTAAGCGCCAGACCAGTTTCAAGGGACTGACGGGCTTTTTGTAATGATTCTTGTAAGGTGAGGCGTTCATCTGAGCAGTAAATGCCCAGGCCTGCGTTGGCTATCACAGCATCTTTCTGGGCAGGAGTGCCACGGCCCTCCAGCACTTTCATGAAGATTTCTGCCGAAGCTTCAATGGTGCTTCCTCCGGCCAGGTCACTTTCCTGGTAAGTAGGCAGCCCCAGGTCGGATGGCTGCAAAATCTGTTCTCCCTCCGGGGTAACCATTTTAAACGGACCGGTTAAGGACACTTCATCATACCCATCCAGCGCGTGCAGCAACACAAAGCGCTTGCCGGTTTGCTGGTACAGGTACGTGTACAGGCGCAACAACTCCAGGCTGAACACGCCCACCATCTGGAAGTGCGGCTTGGCCGGATTGATCATGGGTCCCAGCATGTTGAAGAAGGTTTTTACGCCCAGCTCTTTCCTGATGGGCGCCACCTCTTTCATGGCCGGATGGAACAAAGGCGCGTGCAGAAAGCAAAGGTTGGCCTGTTCCAGTTTGGTACGCAGCGTGGTGCTGTCATTGGTAAAGGTATAGCCTAAATGCGCCATCACGTTAGAGGAACCGCAGATAGACGAAACCCCGGTGTTGCCGTGCTTGGCCACCTTGTACCCTGCCCCGGCCACTACAAAGGAAGCTAACGTAGAGATGTTGAACGTGTCTTTGCCATCGCCACCGGTGCCACACAGGTCAATCACCTGATCAGTACCAAGTTCTGGTAGCAGGCAAAGTTCCAGCATAGCTTCCCGGAAACCTTCCAGCTCGTGCACGGTAATGTTGCGCATGAGGTAAACGGTCATGAAGGCCGCCATCTGGCTGCTGTTGTACTGGCCCCGGCCAATGTTCAGGAGCACCTGTTTGGCAGTTTCCTTGGAGAGGGCTTTATGATCAATGAGTTGTTGCAGTACTTGTTTCATAGAACTAAAGAGGCGGCATAGGTAGTCCACTGGTCCACGCGCTTGGTGGGGTTCTGCAACCAGTTTAGCATCATCTCCTTGCCGTAATCTGTTAAGATGGACTCCGGGTGAAACTGCACGCCGCACACGTCATACTGGCTGTGCCGAATGGCCATTACCTCACCGGTCTCGTCCACTGCTGTGATTTTCAAATCAGTCGGCACAGACTCAGGCACAACTGTCCAGGAATGGTAACGGGCCACATTGAAGGAAGACGGCAGCTGCTTAAACATAGGCTCTTTGTTGTTGACCACCCGCATGGTAGCCGACACGCCATGAAAAACCTCCTTCAGGTTAGACAACTCCGCCCCGAACGCTTCGGCAATGGCCTGGTGTCCCAAACACACCCCCATGATGCGTTTGGTAGGTGCGTACCGCTTTAGAAGCGCGGGCATAATACCAGCCTCACTAGGTACACCCGGACCCGGAGAAAGTAAGATGATATCAAAATTTTCCACTTCTTCCAGGCTGATCTGGTCGTTGCGGTGTACCTCTAGTTGATCAGCGTACCCCAACTCCCGGAGCAACTGCACCAGGTTGTAGGTAAAGGAATCGTAGTTATCTAAGACAAGAATTTTCATGGCACTAAAGGGTTTGTCTGGTCTATTTAAGGTTCTCTCTTAAGCGTTTACCCCTACTTTTCTCAAAAACAGGTTTAATACACTTTTCCTTCTTTACGTTTTAAATAGTAGCGGCTTTTTCCAAAGCCTTGCGCAGGGCGGCTAATTTATGGTGCACTTCATTAAGTTCGCTGACCGTGTCTGACTTTGCCACCACGCCTGCCCCCGCCTGAAAATACAATTTATTTTTGACACTCAGGAACGAGCGGATCATAATGGCATGGTTGAAATCACCCCCGAAACCCAGGTACCCGATGCAGCCACCATAATACCCGCGGCCGGTAGGCTCCAATTCATCTATCAGGGTAAGGGCCCGGTGCTTAGGTGCCCCGGATAACGTACCTGCCGGAAATGTGTCAGCGACCATCTGAATGGAGCCGTGCGCCTGCGGCAATTGGGCCGTCACTTTAGACACCAGGTGAATCACATGCGAGTAGTACTGCACCTCTTTGAAAACCTCCACTTTTACCTGATCGCCATGGCGGCTGAGGTCGTTACGGGCCAGGTCCACCAGCATCACGTGCTCTGAGTTTTCCTTCGGGTCATCGTATAGCTTTTGCGCCAGCTCAGCATCTTTCTGGTCGTTGCCGGTACGTTTGAAAGTGCCCGCAATAGGGTAAATGGTAGCGGTGTCGCTTTTGATAGTCAGCTGGGCCTCTGGCGAAGAGCCGAAAATTTTAAAGTTGCCGTAGTCAAAGTAGAACAGGTACGGCGAAGGGTTGATGGAACGCAACGCGCGGTACACGTTGAACTCATCGCCTTGAAACGCCTGCGAAAACCGCCGCGACAACACGATCTGGAACACATTGCCCAGGTGGCAGTGGCGCTTGCCTTCTTCAATGACCCGCAGAAATTCCTCATCTGTTTGGTTTGTGGTTTCCTCACCGGAGGTGGAGAAATGAAAGGCCGGGAAGTTCTTGTTCCGGATGTGGGTTTCCAGTTCATCAAGGCCATCGTTTTGGGGCTCATTTCCAAAAGAGTGCTCAAAAATGTACAGTTCGTTTTTGAAGTGATCTATGGCAATGACAAACCGGAACGCCTGGTACAAAATCTCGGGCATGTCTTCGTGCGCCGTATCTTTCTCCCGTAGGTTCAGGGTCTCATAATACTGCACCGCCTCAAACGACATGTACCCAAACAACCCATTCTGGATAAACCCGAAGGGGCCCGGCTCAGATTTAAATGACTCGCAATACGTTTGGAGCATTTGCACGGCATCGCGCTTCTGCGTCAATTCCTGCTCCTCTACCGTTCCGTCCGGGTAGGTTTGGCGAAGCAAACTGTCTTTGAGCCTGAACTCGGCAATGGGTTCGCAGCAGATGTAAGTGAAGCTGTTTTCGTGGCCATGGTAGTCTGAGCTTTCCAGCAGGAGACAATTGCGGTATTTATCGCGGAGTTGCAGGTAAATGCCCACCGGCGTTACGGTGTCAGCTAAGAGTTGGCGGTATTGCGTTTGTAAGGTGTAGGTCTTCATAAAAACGAATAAAAAAAGGCTTGCTGTTTAGGTTGAACAGCAAGCCTTTTATAGTATAGGCAAGTTTTGGGTAGGCAATGGCCTGCTGTTCACGAATCTTCCGACTGGTGCCACCAACAATTCATTCCGGTAGAGATTACCTGCTTCATTTTTTCTTTTATGTATTGATTCTGGACGCATTAAAAACACCAAAGGCCCGGGTGAATCCGAGCCTTGTATTAAACTGCATTTCTGCACAGCAAGCGGTTCACCCATCAGTTTTGATGTGTGTGCCACCAGGCATTGTGCGTGAATTGCGTCTTGTTCATGTTGCAAATGTAGGGGCCAGAAAATGAATTGCAAGAAAAGGGCAGAAAAAATATACATTTTCCTCAAACTAGACAATAAGAGGGCACATTACGTACATTTACTCTGTGCTGACCAGAACCTTCCTCATCAGACTTCTTCTTCCGCTGCTCTTCTTTCTGGCAGGGCCCTTTTCATTTGGGGCGAAGGCACAATCTACCTATACCCTAGAAACAGGGATTGGCCAGGATTCGGTGAACAGGTTCAGCCGACGTCTTCCCTGGTATGCCGCCGGAGGAGCCGCCGTATACATCAGCGGATTGGCCCTGCTGAACGAGGCTTGGTACAAGGAAAAAGACCGCACCTCCTTTCATTGGTTTGATGACTCAAAGGAATGGAAGCAAATGGATAAAGCAGGCCATTTCTGGGGGGCCTTTCATGAAAGCCGACTGGGCGTGGATTTGTTACTAAAAGCGGGAGTACCGGAAAATAAAGGCATCTGGTACGGCGGCGCCTTAGGCTTTGTGCTGCAAACGCCCATAGAATATTTTGACGGCCGCTCCCCTGCCTATGGGGCCTCCCTTTCAGACATTGCCGCCAATGCCGCCGGTTCTCTTGCTGTCATAGGCCAGCAACTGGCATGGGGCGAGAACCGGCTTATCCCTAAATATTCTTTTCACCGCACCCGTTATGCGCCGCTTCGGCCTAACGTGCTGGGCAACGGTGCTTCTCAGGAGTTTCTGAAAGACTACAATGGGCAAACCTATTGGATTAGTGTGAACCTGGCCAAATTTCTCCCTTCACAAAGCAGATTCCCCAAATGGCTGAACCCGGCTGTGGGGTACGGGGCCGAGGAAATGGTGTTCAATGACCCAGATACCAACCGAACCATTGGCTTAGAGGCCTACCGACAGTATTATCTAAGCGTGGACCTCAACTGGCAAGCCATTCCTACCCAAAGCAAATTCCTGCGGAGCGCCTTCTATGTTCTGTCCATTTTCAAGTTCCCAGCCCCTGCGTTGGAGTACAATGGCCGAAAAGGTTGGAAAATGCACGCGCTGCACTATTAGGTTTACCAGAGCTAGAACGCTTTCTATTTACAAAGCTTCCGCCACCGGAAAAGCCATTTTGAAATTATTCAAGGAGATTGCCGCAAAATGCGTCAGGTTGTGGACTGGGGGGAAGAAGCGTTCATCTGCCCAAATGTTTTTGTTCAGCGCCAATTGGCCTTGTCCCTGAACCTCAGGCTTGGTGAACAGAAACTTGTTTTCATGCTGCTGCACAATCCTGGTACCCGGAACCACAACGGAGTTGATGGGAAGTTGAGGACCTACAGGAATTAGCTGGGTGGAGAAAAAAGTTTGGTCGTCCTGCTGTACTTCAGCGGTTAACAGTCCGTTTGGCAACCTGTTCATCTTGAAATCGGCTAGTTCTTTGGGAATACCCCAGTTCACCCGCCCGTTCCAGGCACTGGCATCAGTAGAGACATATATTTTAGAAACTGAAAAGCACAGTTTCCCTTTTATCTTGAACAAGGCCGGCATAAACAACAACTCCTGGTAAGGACCTACGTCTGAAGTATGGTAGTTCATGAGGAGTACGGCCCCTATGCCTGCTTTGTAGGTCGTTTTCTGAAAATCAGCCAGAAACCCGTATTGCTCATTAAAGGACTTTGGAAAGGTATAAAGCCAGATGATGCCATCACCAGTCAAACTCCACGGGGCTGGGGCAATGATCCAAGGTTCTTGCATAAATTTATTTTTCTGGTTCACCTTTTTGAACGGTTCCTACCTGCCACGGTTGCCTGAGAGAGCAAAACCTAGATCCCAATCCCTTCTGGGTCCTGTCGTTCAGCAGAGAAAAACCAGGAAAGCAACCGTAAAGAACTCTTTCCTCCCCTCCTGTTCCTTTTGCGTATCTTTGCCCTAAGGCTTCTCTTTATAGCCTGTTTTCCCAATACCAGATTAAAACGAATATGAACATAGGCGACCGCGTGCGGCTGATGCACGGCAAAGAACAAGGCGTAATTACCCGCTTCCTGGACAACAACCTGGTGGAAGTGGCCATTGACAATGATTTCACCATTCCGGTGATGCGCCGCGAGGTGGTGGTCATTGCCCCGGAGGAAGCGGAAATGTTCCGGAATGCGCCAGCTCCAGAACCCGTGAAGAAAAAGGAAGCTCCGGTGGTGCCTTCCACGGCGGTGGCGGGCATTTACGTAGCCTTGGTGCACCAAACCCCTGAATTGCTGGCCGTCCACATCGTGAACAACTCTGAATTTGACCTGCTGTTCACGTATGGCGAAGAAACAGAGAAAGTATACCGTGCCCAGAACAACGATAAACTTCCCCCGAAGAAAACCAAACCTGTCACCCACCTGCACCTGAACGACTTCGAGAAATGGCCTGATCTGGTAGTTCAATACCTGCAGCATAAAACCGGCGCCAATATGCTCCTGGAGCCGGTTATCCGCAAGCTCAAGTTCAAGGCTTCCTCTTTCTACAAGAGCAAGAAAACGGCACCGGTCCTGCAGAAGGAAGGCTACGTCTTCCAATTGGATTCAAAACCACTGATGGTGGACCCGGACAAAATACAGGAGCAACTTACCGAATCAGGAGCCCAGACAGAGGCAAACAAAGTGGCGGTCCCAAATCATGAGGTGGACCTGCACATTGAGGTGCTCTTGCCTAATGAAGACCCAAAACTGATGAGCAATTCAGAGATTCTGCGCCACCAATTACGTGTTTTCCAGGACAACCTGGACCGAGCCATTGCCACCAACATGCATGAAATCATCTTCATCCATGGCACCGGGAACGGCGTTCTGAAGAAGGAAATCCAGAAGGTGCTCAGCCGGAACCCACACATCAAGTTCTACGAAGATGCCCGCAAAGAGAAGTTCGGGTACGGGGCTACGAAGGTTTCTTTGAAGTAAGATTCGGTATACTGCCTGCGAAGGGCATGTTATTTTAGGAGAAGCGATTAGAGGCTGTTTTGTAGAAACGGCTTCTAATCGCTTCTTGTATTTAGTGGCTAAATAAGCAAAGAGTAAAGGCAGTTCTAGTTCGCCCATAGGTTCCATTCAGGAGGACAAAGTGGAGAAAAAGCCTTTTGTGGAGAAAAAGCCTTATTTATATCAGCTTAAAAGCGCAACTCACTCACTCACTCACTCACTCACTAATTTAACTGCCCATCCAATTCTGAAACGTGCAGCATCCGGAGCAGAGACGTTTTCTTGTATTGGTGTTCCTGCATGCGTTTCATGATGTCATCTAGCAGGGAAATGGATTTTAAGATGTGAGGACCTTTGTTGAGCATGACGCAATCAGCGCGTTGGGCCATGGCGGCATCCGTGATTTCAGCGCGGGATGGTCGGCCCTTTTTGGTTAGTTTTTCCAGCACCTGGGTAGCCCAAACCACGGGTAAGTGGGCGGCCTCGGTAATCCAGAGAATCTCTTCCTGCACTTCGGCTAAGCGTCTCCACCCTAACTCTACAGCCAGGTCTCCGCGGGCGATCATGATCCCGGCCGGGTGTTTCAGCATGAGGGTGAGCAGCAGGTGGGGCAGATTGCTGAAAGCGGCCTTGGTTTCAATTTTAAGCATGATGCCAATGTGCTCTGCCTTGTGGTCTACCAAGGCCTGCTGCAGTTCCTCCACCATCTCTGGGTGACTTACAAAAGACAGGTTAATGACATCAGCGTGCTTCACCACACTGGCCAGATCTTCGCGATCTTTCTCAGTGAGTCTGTGTAGTTGCAGGTCGCTTTCAGGTAAGTTGATGCCTTTGTCCGGGCGTAATTTGCTTCCGGCCTCATCTGCAGCGGTGATCTTTACCCGCAGTACATCCGGAGACACTTCTTCAATTACACCTTCAATCTCGCCGTCGTCAAACAAGATGGGTTCCCCTACCTTCACCCGCGTAAACACTTCGGGCAGCGTGCAGGAGATATGAGCGGGTTCTACCTGGTTGCCCTCTTTGTCATATCGGGCGGGCTCCCCAGGAATGGGCTCCCTATGCAGTAAAAGATCCTGCCCTACCTTCAAGTTTAGGGGTATCACCATGGCGGGCAGATCACCAATAGTTTCAGTGCATTTCTCCCCCGTGGAGGTTTCTAACTGGAGCTGGGTGCCGGTACTGAGGTAAGCCGACTTAGGCAGTTGTACTAAGATGCCGCTGCTCTTTTTCTGTACAACGGTGAAGGTCCTTCTTCTGCGGCGGGTGTCCTTGAAGGTGATGGCACTACCTACTGTTGCATGCGACAACCATTCAGCCGATACCTTTAACGTTAGGTCTACCCGGCTTGGGGCCGAACCGCCCTTACACGTGAGCCATACTTTGGCGGGCGAAAGGATCTCTCCTACCTCATCTATTTTAGGGTGAATGGCCACTACTTTGGGACCTGGTTTTAGGGGGCCCGTTCTCAATTTAGGGCCCATTAAGTCAAATAAAATACTGCAGTCGCGGCCTACTTCCTTTTCGGCTTTCTTGATGTGCCGCACCATTTTCTCCCAAACCGTTTTATCATCATGGGCGCAGTTAATACGCGCGCAGTTCATTCCGCCTTCAATCAGATCTCGCACCATGCCATAATCCTCAGCGATGTCTGAGGAAAAAGTAATCATGATGCGTCCTTTCCTTTCCGGCGTAGCCTTTCCTAATAAGGCGGTAATCTGAGACTGAAGGGGCGAAACCGCAGAAGGAACCGCTACAATTTCCTGAGGCGTTTTGGTAATATGCCCCAAAAGTAACCGCAGTTGGTTCCGGACCGCCAGCAACGTGGTCAACACGTGGCTTTCGGCACGCCCTAGGGAAGAAAGCCCCAGGCTGGATAACTGTAACTGGAGGTCTCGGTTGTCATGTTTCCGGAGGGCCAGGTAATGCATCAGGTTTTTGCTGCTTTCCCTGAAGGCTGGATGCACAGTGTTTATCTGCGAAGCATACGCTTTCTCCAAGGTATCTGCCCCTTGCAAAAGCACTTCTACCTGATTCAACAGGTTCACTAAGGAATCTTCGGTTATGTTTTCCATAGAAGTGAGTTTTATCTACCCTTTGCGGCCTTGCCCTTATCTACTGACCACCTGACACCTGTGTTCTCAAATGCAGATAAATATAAGAGAAAGCCATATACAAAAAACAAATGTTCAAAGACAAACACCTGAAAAAGAACAATCTAAAAAGAAGCTTTCAGGGTGTTTTAATGAAAATGAAACTAAAGCACCAATAAAGAATCATAAGGCGAAGTCTAGGATAGAGATTTCATTTAAAAACAGGTGAATCTGACTTTTGGTGGTTGAGTGTCTTAAATTGAAAAAAGCTTATTAAGCCCTGTTTTCTATAAAGGATCAGAAATCACGGCAAGGGATAGACGCCAGTATCTGTGAGAAAGGCGTATCTTTGTAAAAAATCAGCAAGCTGGCTTATCGCTGCGTCTTCGGGCGGGGAGGAAAGTCCGGGCAACGCAGAGCATCCTGCTTCCTAACGGGAAGGCACCTGGCGGGCGACAGCCAGGTGACAGCCAGTGCCACAGAAAAGTACCGCCGGTTTTGCCGGTAAGGGTGAAAAGGTGCGGTAAGAGCGCACCAGCGGCTAGGCAACTAGTCCGGCTGGGTAAACCTCAGGAGTTGAAAGACCAAATAGGCTGACAGCGCCTTTCCTTTGGGAGAGGCTAAGGGCTGCTCGTCCGATGTCAGCGGGTAGGTTGATGGAGCCCCTCCGTGAGGATGGGTCTAGATAAATGATAAGCCATTTGCCATTTGGCAGAGGACAAAACCCGGCTTACAGGCTTGCTGATTTTTTATTTTCCCTCTCCTTATATTCCTTCCTCAGGTTTACTCCCCAGTTTGCGCTACAGCAACAGGATTTGAGAAACCCCTTGTTTTGCTTCACCCGTATATTCAGGAATTTAGAAAACTTTCCAAAGTATGGTGTGCTTTGGGGTAGTTCTTCAAAACAGAGCTTCATCCTATATTGGTAAGATTATGCTTTTAGAGAAAAGGATACCTGCTTCTTATATTTTCAACAAAATAAAAAAGGATCTGGTCATCATCATTTTTATTGGTATTTGTGCTCACTTTTTATCCTCTGCCTTTATAGAGAATATACCGGAAATGCCCGGTAATATTCCGGCCTTTTTGGGTACTGCTATTACGGTGCTTTTATCTTTTAAAATAAGCCAGTCGTACGACCGATGGTGGGAAGCAAGAAAAGTTTGGGGAGCTATTGTAAACGACTCCAGAAGCTTTGTCATTCAGCTACAATCTTTCTTGCAAGACGCGTCTAATCCGGTTATCAAGTTGATGGGTTATCGGCAAATTGCCTGGTGTTATTCCTTAGGCAGAACGCTAAGAGGTTTAAATCCACTAGAAGGTTTAGATGAATACTTGAAGGAAAAGGACTTGCTCTACATTACAGATCATAAGAACAAACCCTTAGCCATAGCACAACTAAATGCCTTGACGATTAAGAATCTGTATCAGACGAATGAAATAGATACTTTCAAACACATTCAGCTTGATTCTACCTTGGTAAGAATGGTTGATTCTATGGGAAAAGCAGAAAGAATCAATGGCACTGTTTTCCCAAAAACGTACCGTTTATTTCTGCACTTTGCTATTTACCTTTTTGTAATTACCCTTTCTATCTCTTTACGGGAGATACCCCTCATTTTTGAACTACCCTTGTTAATAGTTCTTTCTTCGGTCTTTCTTTTACTTGAAAAAACTGCGTACCATTTACAAGATCCTTTCCGTAATCGGCCTAGTGATACCTCGGTCACAGCTATTGCCAGAACAATAGAAATCAATATAAAACAGTTGTTAAATGAGCCTGATATTCCAGAGCCTGTTCAGCCAAATGGTTTTTATATCCTTTAAGAAAAACAAACAAGAAACGTGTACGCTATTGAAAACAACCTAAGGCAAGACCTATACTGCCGACAAAAAGAAATAATAAATCTATAATAACGCAGTTATAAGAGGCTTTTAAAATTATAGGTAAGGGTTAACGCAGAATACAAAGTGATCTCGTTAATAGAAATAAGTGACCGCTGACTGTGGTAATATTTGGAATATCACCTGCGAATACAATTGAAGAGCCTAAAGATAAAGAAGACAAAACACATGAGGAGAAACAAAGCAATGGGTGGATTGGTGGGGCTACTGTTCCTTTGTTCTGTAGGCTACAGCCAGAGTAAATGGGAACTTCAGAAAAAGGAAGATGGCATTGAAGTGTACACCCGGCAAGTAAAAGACAATCCCTTAAAAGAGATACGAGTGGTGTGTGAGTTACCAGGTACGGCCAACAACCTGGTCAATTTGCTGAAAGATGTAGAGCATCATTCTAATTGGGTGTACCTGAACAAGAAAACCCAGCTCCTGAAACGTAAAAGCGAGAACAGCCTCATTTATTATACAGAAGCCGACATGCCTTGGCCTCTCACCGACCGGGATATGGTAGTAGAGGCAAATTTTACACCCGCTACAAAAAACAACCAAGCCCGGGTTGAGGTAAAGAGTATAAAAGATTACATACCCCAAAAGAAAGACCTTGTCAGGATACCCTCCTCCTTAGCAGTTTGGGAAATCACTGCTCTTCCCAAAGGGAACATCAAAATTGACTATACCTTTAAGGTGAACCCAGGCGGCTCTGTTCCGGCGTGGTTAGTGAATGCCACTGTAGCTACGGGACCTACCAAAACCTTTCAGAACCTGCGGAAGGTTTTAGCCCAACGGGCTAAAGATCAAAAGAACATATAACCAAAATAGCGTTGTTTTTGATCCTTTTATGGCAATACTTCATAAACAATTGTTGTTTCAATTTCTCAAACAAGTGTTTGTAATAAATTAGTTTTCCTCAAACTAACAAGTGTTTTAATAAATTTTTTAAAATATTTATTCTAAAAGGTTTGGAAGTCAAAAGCTCGCCTAGTATGTTTGAGCATCTTAAAGATAAGAAAATGATTCAGCGCAACTCTTACTTTTATGGTTTTTACTTTTTTGGACCTCAGCCGGGGCTCAACAGGTAAGACTTTGCGTTAAGAAACAATAAGAAAAACCTCAGAGCCCCGCCTAAAGCGGGGCTTTTTTCGTTATGAACAGAGCCTTAAAAATTGCCATCCAGGGAGGCCCCGCCTCCTTCCATGAAACAGCCGCTAAAGAGCTGTTCCCATCTGCCACCATCAGCACGCTACCCTGCGCGTCTTTCATTGAGCTATGTCAGACCCTGGAGTCTGGGTTGGCAGATTCTGCGGTGATGGCGGTGCAGAACTCATTAGCCGGCCCGTTGTTGCCCAACTACCGGCTCATGGACCAGTTCGGCTTTTCCATCACCGCAGAGCGGTGGTTGTTGCTGGATCAGACTCTGATGGCATTACCGGGCCAGAAACTGGAAGACATTAAACAAGTATGGTCCCACCCTATTGCTCTGCTTCAGTGCTGCGATTATTTGGATGGCCTGACCAGCGTTACCACCAAAGAAACTTCTGACACCGCTGATACTGCCCGCTTGATCAAGGCTGAGCAGATTGAAGGGGTGGCAGCTATTGCCAGCCGCAAAGCCGCTGAGTTGTACGGGTTGGAAGTGTTGCACCAAAACGTAGCCAATGATGTAGAGAACTACACCAGGTTTGTGGTGCTTTCCCGGGAAGTTCCGGCTAAAAAGGCCAACAAGGCTACGTTGCTCCTTCCTTACCCAGTGGTAAAGTTCTCGTTGGACACCTTGCTGGAAAAACTGGATGACTGTGCTCTGGATCTAACCATGTTACAGCCACTTCCTTCCCCTAACCCGGGCCAACCCGAAGAATGGGTGTTGGAACTGGAAGGCGAGCAAGCTGCTTGTATTACCCGGGCGCTGGCCGCTCTGGAAACGGTTGCTCCTACCCACACCATCCTGGGCCTCTACCCTAAAGCCGAGGCGCCGCTTCCGCAGGATCGTTTGGCAGGCTGCCTGTCTTCTATTTTAACAGCCCAATCAGAATTAGCATGATCATTCCTAGCGCCAATAGATTACAGCAGGTGCAGGAGTACTACTTCTCCCGCAAACTGGCTGAAGTACGTGCTCTCAATGCGCAAGGGCGCAACATTATCAATCTGGGCATTGGCGACCCAGACATGGACCCTTCTGAGGAAACCATCAATGCCCTGGTGAAAACCAGCATGAGTTCTGGAGTACACGGGTACCAACCTTATAACTCTATTGCCCCATTGCGGCAAGCCATTGCCCGTTGGTACAACCAAACGTACAATGTGACGCTAGACCCAGACCAGGAAATACTTCCGTTAATGGGTTCCAAGGAAGGCATCTTCCATGTGTCTATGGCCTTCCTGAACCCCGGGGATAAAGTACTGGTGCCCAACCCAGGTTACCCCGCTTACTCGGCGGCGGCCAAATTGGTAGGTGCTGAGCCGGTATTCTACACCTTGAAAGAAGCGAACGGCTGGTTGCCAGATGCCCAAGAACTAGAGCAGCTGTTAAGCGCAGGAGACGTAAAGCTGATGTGGGTGAATTACCCGCACATGCCCACGGGTGCTGAGGCCACGGCAGGGGCGCTGCAAAAACTGGTACATTTAGCTTTGAAGCACAAATTCCTGCTGGCAAATGATAACCCGTACAGCCTGGTTCTGCCCCATGAAAAGCCACTGAGTTTACTTTCCTTACCAGACGCTAAAGAATGTTGCCTTGAGTTCAACTCCTTAAGCAAGTCACATAACATGGCAGGCTGGCGCGTGGGCATGGTGTTAGGCCGCCAGGATTATTTGCAGTGCGTGCTACGGGTGAAAAGCAACCTGGACTCAGGCATGTTCCAGCCGGTGCAGCATGCGGCCATTCAGGCACTTTCTAATTCAGATGCCTGGCACGACGCCCGAAATCAGGTATATGCCCAACGCAGACAGAAGGTATATGAACTGTTAGACCTTCTGGGGTGTTCCTATCAAAAAAACGCGGTGGGTATGTTTGTCTGGGCCCGGGTACCGGAGTCCGTTACAGACGTAGAAGCATTTTTAGACCAAATACTATACGAAGCCGGGGTCTTTCTTACCCCAGGTAAAATATTCGGGACGCAAGGAGAGCGCTATCTAAGAGTATCCCTCTGTATGCCAGAAACCAAGATTGAAGAAGCTACAAACAGAATTTCAAAACATTTAACCTCGGCCAAAACCGAAATTTCTTTATGAGTACGAAGCATTTAGACCTGTCTCCTAAAACAGTTTTCAAACGGGCAGACGGGCAACCGTTAATCATTGCCGGCCCTTGCAGCGCCGAAAGCGAAGAACAAATGTTGGCTACCGCCCGCGGCTTGCAAGCAGTACCTGAAGTAACCATCTTCCGGGCTGGTATCTGGAAGCCTCGTACCCGTCCTGGTGCATTTGAAGGAATAGGCAAAGTGGGCTTGAAATGGCTGAAAACGGTAAAAGAGGAAACTGGGCTTCTAACTGCCTGCGAAGTAGCCACTGCTGAACACGTGAACGATGCCCTTAAACAAGGCGTAGATATTCTTTGGGTTGGTGCTCGCACCACGGTAAACCCTTTCTCAGTACAGGAAATTGCTGATGCGCTGGAAGGCGTAGATGTACCCGTATTAGTGAAGAACCCGGTAAACCCAGACCTGCAGCTTTGGTTGGGTGCTCTGGAGCGTTTAAACCGTGCTGGCATCACTGACTTGGCAGCCATTCACCGTGGCTTCTCTGCCTTCGATTCTCGTCCGTACAGAAACCACCCAAAATGGAACATGGCTTATGAGTTCAAGAAACTTCTGCCTGAGATTCCGTTGATCTGTGATCCAAGCCACATTGCCGGAAAACGCTCTTTGCTGCAGCAAATAAGCCAGGAGGCGTTAAACCTGCAGGTAGACGGCCTCATGATTGAAACCCACTGCAACCCTGACGTAGCGCTTAGCGATGCGGCACAGCAGGTAACTCCTGAAGGATTGGCTCAACTATTGGCATCTCTTGTTGTTGAACGTGTTTCTGCTACAGCTACGCAAAACGAAGAAGAACTTAGCGAGCTCCGTAACCTGATTGACTACCTGGACAATGAGTTGATCAACGTACTGGCCCGTCGTTCTTCAGTAGCCAAGCAGATTGGTATTTTAAAGAAAGAAAATAAAATGAACCTGCTGCAGACCGGTCGCTGGGAACAGGTAATGGAGCAACGCCTCAAAGCCGCCGCCCGCGAAGGTCTGGAAGAAGTATTTGTAAAAGCCATCTTCCAGGAAATTCACCAGAATTCTCTACACGTACAGGCGGCTGCAGATACTGCTAAAGTGAATATTTAAGTAAGAATTTACAGGAGGAAGAAGATCATCTAGTAAGATAAATCTTGCACAAAGGGTATAATCAACTTACATAAAGTTTTTACCAAATTTTCTTCAGTTCAACTCTAAAACCCCGGCTATGATAGCCGGGGTTTTGTGTTTTCAAACCTATCTTGTTTTAGGCTTCTATTTGGAAAATATGCAAAAAGCTAAACCGGTAACACGCACAAACCCTGTATTTAGAACTATCTTCAACTTACCTTTTGGTAGAACCTGTTAGAAGTGGTTTAGATGTACCTGTTAAAATGCTTTAGCGTACTGCCAGATACCTTAGAGAAAGTATTCACATAGGCTTGATTTTCCATTTCCTGATAGCACCTCATTTCTTCCCCCTTTGCCAAAAAATTCAAGTCACTTACAAGAGATACATCAATAGTTGAAAACAATCAAATCTGGGAAAAAAGGTGGCTTCTATTGGAAGCCTTTTGAATGGTTTTATATTTTTTTATAAATATTCACACAAACTCCCTGCACTATTAAAAAAATAGAATAGAATCAAGGAACAGAGTAAGAAATATCCAATCAACACCTTGTTCTCTTCACAATTCCTAGTGAAGCATTGGCGTATACTTGGTCACCATTTTAATGCGATTTAGCTGGACTGATGAATACCGCGGCAAATGGTTGCCCGGTGAAAAGGAGATGGACTACGTGTAAGAGTGCTGGCTAACTTATTTGGAAGTTGCTAGACTTTATTTCGGAAAACATGCCTAAAACGGATGTCATGAAAGAAAAGGATATTATTTCACAGGCTTTACGCCAGATCATAAAGAACCTGGAGGAGCTGGAAGGGCTTCCCGAGGAAAAGCATCGCATCACCCTACCCTTGGTAGACAATCTGCGCGAAGCTTTGGACCTTCTGCGCAGCCTGCAGCAAGGGTACCCCGAGGATGACTATTGCCACGTCATCAATTATTGCCTTATGAAATTGGAGTTCGCGAAAAAGCAGGTAGAATACGGTGATGTGGAAGAAGGCCTCAGCTTTACCAAATCAATTCTTATCTATTTCCTTAAGGAAACTGACTTAAAGAAAAACTGAAAAGAAGAAAAATAAAGATAAGCTTAAGCAGATAGTTTATCCTGACCTAAATTGTAGTGCCGGCGTGCCCGCGCCACCCCGGGCAAGGTTAGATAAAGAAGTGGTGGATCATGCAAAGTGCTGATAGCAATGAATCCCTCTTCGGCAAGTTCCTGGCTAAGTGAAATAACGTAATCTAAAGGCAAATGCGTGAGGTCCGCAACTACATTGCACGGTGTAGGATGATCCTCTGGTTCTTTGTTACCCCCCACTTTACCAAGAAGAGTGGATAAAATTTCATCTTTTCTCTCCATCGTAAATTATATTCTCAGCCCTCATATACGACAAAATATTACACAGATTACCTACCCTATTATAAATGGAGTACTTATCACAAAAAGTATAGTATTTACTCCTATCCCACTTTATACCTGATTCTTCCCTAAACCATACGCAGTAGCTTTCTTCCTTTATCAGTTCAGTTGAAGCAGGAAAGATACTGGATAATATTGAATAGACTACTTCAATTAATACAAATTCGTACTTCTACCCAAAAAATCTTCCTTTCTTAAATCCAAACATCTTAAATACCTGCCTGGAACCAGCTTCTTGCCAGTATTCCTCCGTAACAAAACCCTCCCCCTGTCGTTTCAAAAAGCAGTACTCACTTTGTTTACTTATATTTGAAGGACCGTTGCGGAAGGAAACATGGAAAATAGCTGGCAAGAAAATCAAGACAAAAACAGTGCCACCCTGCAGGTAAATCCCAAGGCCAGTACTGCCTCTTCTTATGACCTCGCCCAAATCATGGGTGGCATTTATGGGGAAGGAATCATAGGCCACAAGGGTGCTTTCAGCCGGGAATGGGTGCAACAGTTACATGAAGACATCCTGATATTGTATGAAGCCGCCTTGCAACGCCCGGGCGGAGCGGTAGGCCGCGGCCCCAAACGGCACTATGTTGAGATTCACCCCGAAAACATAAGAGGCTTTGTTGACCTGGTCACGCACCCTTGGGTAACCACCGTGTGTGAAGCGGTGCTAGGACCCGAATACAAGATAGTGGAAATTGGTTTTGACGTGCCTAACCCTGGGGCCATGAACCAGCCCTGGCACCGTGATTTCCCGGCTCCTGATGACACCATTATCGGTCGCCGGCTCAACTCCCTGGCCTTTAACTTAACCACTGTAGATGTGTTTGAAGACATGGGCCCTTTTGAGATTGCCCCTAGTACCCAGTGGGATTTGCCCGTGGAATTTGAACATGGCATGTTCCCACCTAAGTCTTTCTACCCAAGGTATGAAGAAAGAGCCCAACGAAAGATGCCGCAGATGGGAGACATATCGGCTAGGTCGGCGCTTACCATTCACCGTGGTACAGCCAATCATTCAGATAAGTCACGGCCAGCCCTGGTGTTGGGTGTAGATGCTCCGGGTGGCATTAACCATGAGCGGCATGACCTGCAAGTTACCCGCGCCTTTTTTGAAAAATTGCCCGAAAGCGTCAAGCAACACCTGACCTTTAGATTGGTAGATACCTTAGAGCCCATTGTGCAGGCCCACACCATTGAAGGCCTTATGATGGGAGAAGCCTAATCCTAAGTTTCTCTTGTAGTCCTAGGTTGGACAATTTGTATAAGCCTCAGGTAGTAAGAATCGGTTTGTTTTAAATAACATTTCTTTTACCCCAAATAAAGTTAACCCCATCAGCTCCGTCAATTTGCTCTTTTTCTGAGGAGTAGGTTGGCGGAGTTTTCGTTTTTCTTTTGTAAATAGGGGCTATATACCAACCCTACAAACCCTTTCTATTTATGAAAAAAACCTTACTCATCTGTCTCATGCTTGTGAGTTGCTTTAAGCTGTTTGCCCAAAGCCCAACAGACACCATTGAAGTGAAAAAAGGCTTCTCCCCAGTGTTCCGGCAAAACGGGGAAAACCTGAACCTTAACCAACTAATGGAACTGACCAAGTCCAACCCAGAGGCGTACAAAGAAATGAAGATCGCCAAAAGCAAAGCGGGCTTTGTGTCTGCCCTTGGGTATGCCGGCGGGTTCCTGGTGGGCTATCCGCTGGGTACCGCCATAGGTGGCGGCAAACCAAACTGGAGCCTGGCGGGCATTGGGGCCGGTGTTTTGGCACTTTCCCTTCCTTTTTCCTCCTCTTTTACAAAACACACCCAAAACGCAATCAGAATCTACAACAACGGGCTTACCCAAACCAGCATGAACCCCGTTGATTTCAAACTCGGCTTCACCGGCAACGGACTTGGGTTGAACCTGAAGTTCTAGAATTTACATACCTAATCAAAATCAAATGGCCAGTAGCAGAACTACTGGCCATTTGATTTTACACGGTTGGTTACTCAAAGACAGGCGAGCGACAGCTCAATTACAATCTTCGGTTCACTTACTAAAACCGGGGTTGGCAGCGTTCCTTTAGAAGTTGATTTTGCCAAAACGGCCTCAAAGCCCATCTTTGCACACCACCTGACAAGTGGTAGTCCTTAACTTCTTCTGCTATCAGCGTATATACATAGACTTTATACGGATACACCCGCCCCGCTCCCATGAATAAACTACGGTTACCTGCTTCCTGCCTTCTGCTCTGTGCTTTAATTTCTGCCTGTAATACAGATGGAAAGAAAGAAGGCGCTACCTCCTCCTCCACTACAGGAACCATTAACCAGCTGAAACTTCCGCAGCCCTATGCCACAGAATCGGTGAAGAACTACAGCGAGGTTATAGGGTGGCGCGGCAAAACCCCTACGGCTCCTTCTGCTTTCAGGGTAAACAAGTTTGCTGATAACCTGCAGAATCCCCGCTGGATTTATGTGGGTCCAAACGGAGATGTGTTTGTGGCCGAAGCCACTTCAGAGAAGAAAGGCAAAGAGCGTAAAGAAGCCATAAAATCAGGCCAGGCCAAGTCCCAGAACATAGGCCGTAGCCCCAACCGGATCATCCTGCTCAGAGACGAAAACCAGGATGGCGAGCCAGAACAGCAACACGTGTTTTTGCGGGGGCTGAAACAACCCTTCGGGATGCTGGTGCTAAACGATTATTTTTATGTAGCCAACACCGACGGTCTGTGGCGCTACCCTTACAACCAGGGCCAGAACCAAATCACTGGTCGGGGCGAAAAGATATTGGAATTACCGGCCGGCGGCTATAACAACCACTGGACCCGTAACCTCATCGCCAACGCAGACGGCTCCAAAATCTACATCTCGGTGGGTTCTGGCAGCAACAATGGCGAAAATGGAATGGAAAACGAAGTGAGACGCGCCAACATCCTGGAAATAAACCCCGACGGGTCTGGGGGGCGGGTTTTCGCCAGTGGCCTCCGTAACCCGGTAGGCATGGGCTGGGCACCGGGAAGCAACGTGCTCTGGACAGCCGTAAACGAGCGCGATGAACTAGGCGATGAACTGGTGCCCGATTACCTTACCAGCGTGAAAGAGGGCGGATTCTACGGTTGGCCCTACGCTTATTTCGGTCCGAACGAAGACCCCAGAATGAAAGGTCAGCGCCCAGATCTGGTAAAACAAACCCTGGTACCGGAAGTACCCTTAGGTGCCCACACCGCGTCTTTAGGGCTAGCTTTCTATAACAAGTCTGCTTTCCCGGCCAAATACCGGGGTGGGGCCTTCATAGGGCAACACGGCTCCTGGAACCGGTCAGAGTTGTCGGGGTACAAAGTAGTGTTTGTTCCTTTTCAGGCCGGGAAACCCATTGGTCCACCAGAGGATTTCCTGACAGGCTTCATATCAGAGGAAGACAAGAAGAAGGTCCATGGACGGCCCGTGGGCGTAGCTGTGCTCCAGGATGGCTCCCTGTTAGTAGCCGATGACGCCAGCGGAACGCTCTGGCGGGTGGCCGCTAAGTAGCCTCCATTGCCTGCTCGGTTTCACAAAAGATACCTAAAAGAAGCCCTTACCTGTTTCGTTTTGGTACCTCTTTCCGTAAAACAGGTTCTAAATGCAGGCTGCGTTTAGAACCTTATAGCTTTTTTACTTTTTACAATGAGACTTTTTAAAATTCCCCTCCTCTTACTTTTTCTGTTCAACGCCCTAGCATCCCAAGCCCAGCTAAAACCTTTAGACGCTGAATTAACCAATTACACCTACCCTTTCCCAGTGGCGTTTCACCCCGTGAAGGTACAGCAGCAGGCGTTCAGGATGGCGTACATGGACCTGAAGCCGCAGAAACCCAACGGCAAAACGGTGGTACTGCTGCACGGCAAAAACTTCAACGGATCTTATTGGCAGCAAACGGCCAATGACCTTGCCAAAAACGGGTACCGCGTAATCATGCCAGACCAGATCGGGTTCGGGAAATCGTCCAAGCCGCAGAACATCCAGTACTCGTTTCAGATGCTGGCCCAGAATACCAAAAGTTTATTAGACACCTTAGGAGTTAAAAAAGCCTCAGTGCTGGGCCACTCCATGGGCGGCATGCTGGCCACGCGTTTTGCTTTGATGTACCCCGAGGTGACCGAAAAATTAATCTTAGAAAACCCAATTGGTTTAGAGGACTGGAAACGTTGGGTGCCTTACCAGTCGATAGAGAAATGGTATGCCGGTGAACTGAAGCAGACGCAGGAAGGCATCAAGAAATACCAGCTGGAAAACTACTACGGCGGCCAATGGAAACCCGAGTACGACCAGTGGGTAAACCTGTTAGCGGGCTGGACCATAGGACCTGACTACCCTAAAATTGCCTGGAACGCTGCCCTCACCTATGACATGATCTTCACCCAACCGGTGGTGTACGAGTTTGACCAACTCAAAATGCCTACCCTTCTGGTTATTGGGCAGCGAGACCGCACCGCCTTGGGCAAAGCCAATGCCCCGGCTGCAATCAGGGAGAAACTGGGCAACTACCCTACCCTTGGGAAAGAAACCGCCAGGAAAATACCAAATGCCAAATTAATAGAACTGGACAACGTAGGGCACCTGCCACACATTGAAGCTTACAACCGTTTCATTCAACCACTGCTTGCCTTTTTGAAAGCGTAGTAGATGAATGCAAAACCTACTTACCGGAACTTTCTTCCATTTAAGCACAGGTAAAAGCTTCCACTTTCACTGTATCTGTTTAGAGCCTTACTCTTCAAAAGAAGGCTCTAAACAGATTTTTTTATGTGAGCATTAAACCTATGGGGTCGGGCTTGGTCTAAACCGAAACCATTAGGCGATGAAAAAAACATCTTTACTCTTTTTCTTACTTCTTACTATCTCTTTTTTAGGGTATAGTCAGTCTACTTCTATTACCGGGCAGGCAGTGGGCGCAGGTTCTCCCCTCATTGGTGCCACCGTGGCCCTTCTAAATGCGCAGGATTCATCGGTGTACAAAGGTGCCTCCACAGATGTGGAAGGCAGGTTTGCCATTGCCGGAATCCAGAACGGGCGCTTTGTTTTAAAAATCACATACCTGGGATTCAGAGATCTATACCGGTCCATCACCGCCACAGGTGCTCCCATCAACGTAGGTACCCTTACCTTAGGACAAGGAGCCACGCAACTGAAAGAAGTGGAAGTGGTTGGCCGCGCCGCCACCGTGATCCAGAAAGCAGATACCGCTGAAATGAATTCGGCGGCTTTTAAGGTTAACAAAGACGCAAACGCAGAGAACCTGATTCAGAAAATGCCGGGCATCACCATCCAGAACGGCCAGATACAAGCCCAGGGACAGCAGGTACAGCGGGTGTTGGTAGACGGAAAAGAGTTTTTTGGGGAAGACCCCAGCGCGGTGTTGAAAAACTTACCGGCTGAGGTGATCTCGAAGATTCAGGTGTTTGACCGCCAGAGCGACCAGTCTCAGTTTACCGGCTTCAATGACGGAAACGAACAGAAAACCATCAACATTGTGACCAAACCTGAGTTCAGAACCGGTCGTTTCGGTCGCATTAGTGCCGGCGCCGGAACAGACAACCGTTTCCGTATCAGCGGAAACATCAATCAGTTTGAGGGGGATCGTAGAATCTCCATTGTAGGCTTAAGCAATAATGTGAATGAGCAGAACTTCTCTTCAGAAGATTTAGTGGGAGTAGCCAGTGCCTCCGCAAGGGGCGGAAACCGTGGCGGCGGAGGCGGTGGTGGACCACGTGGCGGTGGCGGAGGCAACTGGGGCGGCGGAAACGGTACCAGTGACTTTTTGGTGAACACCAACAACGGAATTGCCCGCACCAATGCCATCGGGTTGAACTACTTAGACAAGTGGGGTAAAAAAGTAGATGTACAAGGCAGTTACTTCTTCAACCACTCCAACACCAACTCCAACTACTCTTTGTTCAGGCAGTACGGGGTGGAAGAAACCCAGGAAAACCTGTACCGTCAAAACGGTAACGCGTTGACTACCAACCAGAACCACCGCATGAATTTGCGCGTGACCTATACCATTGACTCTGCCAATTCCATCATCATCCGTCCCCGCCTGAGTTTCCAGACCAATAACGGCAGCAGTTTCGATGAAGGAAACACTATATCCGGGTACCCGTTCACTACCCTTAGCAACTTGTTTGAGTCAGATCTTATCGGACTGAACTTCAATAACAACATTCTCTTCCAACACAGATTCCCAAAACGTGGCCGCACCATCAGCTTAGACGTGAACACCGGCTACAACCAGAACGAAGGAGATAGCAAACTAACTTCTTTGACCACAAACCGGGCCTCTGAAGGCGCCATGGAAGCTAGCGAGGCGCAAGACCAGATCTCCATTCTGGACAACAAAGGCATGAACGTGGGGGCCAACCTGAATTACACCGAACCCCTGACGCCTAAAACTCAGTTACAGCTTTCCTACTCTACTTCCTACTCAGATTCAGACGGCGACCGCCGTACCTTTGAGCGGGACGAAGCTACCAGTAGCTATGACAACCTGCTGGCGGGTCAGTCCAGTACGGTAGAGAACCAAACCATGACTCAGTCTTTTGGAACCGGCTGGCGCTACAATACTCCTGATTTCCAGGTGATGCTGAATGCGCGCTATCAGTTCCTGAACATGCAGACCGATCAGCTGTATCCTACCCCCATCAATCCGGAGTACAACTACCACAACGTGCTGCCTTTTGCCATGATCCGTTACAATTTCAACCAGGACCGTAACATCCGGATCTTCTACAATGGCCGTAACCAAACACCTGGCGTAGACCAGTTGCAAAATGCCATTGACAAATCGAACTCCCTTATCTGGAACCAGGGAAACCCAGGGTTGGAGCAAAGCTTTAACCACAACTTCAACATACGGTACTCAGCTGCTAATCCAGGCCGGTCCTCTTCCTTCTTCTTCGTGCTGGGCGGATCTGCGGCGCAGGACTTTATAGGCAGACAAACTCTTACCTTCAGAAGCAACAGCCTTTTGCCGGAAGAGAATCAGTTGATAGGGAATCAGCAGTTGAACCGCCCGGTGAACTTGCAAGGCCAGTACACGCTGCGCTCTTTCGCGAACTACGGCCTTCCGTTGCCATTCATTAAATCAAACGTGAACCTGAACGGCTTTGCCACTTACAACAACACCCCGGGTCTGCTTGACTTTGCGGAGAATACCACTACCACCGCCAACGTGGGTGGCGGTATTGTTTTGAGCTCAAACATCAGCGAGAACTTAGACTTCCTGGTTTCCACCAACGGGTCGTTTAACCGAGCCAAGTACACGCAACGTCCTACCCAGAACAATGAGTACTACAACCAGAGCAGCCAATTCAGACTAAACTGGATTCTCTGGAAAGGATTAACCATTACCTCAGATGTAAACCACCAGTTCACCGGCGGTTTGTCTGAAGGCATTGACCCCACCTTCCTGCTTTGGAACGGCAGCATCGGGTACAAATTCCTGAAGGACCGTCAGGCCGAGATCCGGTTGTCAGCCTTTGACATTCTGGGCGAGAACACCAGCATCCAGCGTAACATCACCAACGCGTACATTGAAGATGTGCAAACTACCGTATTACAGCGCTACTTCATGCTGAGCTTCAACTACAACTTACGGATGTTTGGTGGTAGCGGTGCTCGCCCTAACAATGACATGAATCGTCCGGGCGGTGGGTACCCAGGTGGCGGAAGAGGTTTTTAATTTTTAGTATATCCCCCAATTTGCAGAAAGCCGTTCTGGGCCTGTTTTCTAAAAACGGGACTGGGACGGTTTTCTTTTTAACGCTATTTTACTTTCGAAAAGCAAAATTGAGATGCAAACCTCTGAATAGGGTTTAATATTATATAAAAAGGAAAATTCTCCCCTTGAGGATTGCCCAAATGAGAGTTTGAGGCAGCGAGCGCAGCTCTGTAGAGGGGTGTTTACTTCTGCTGATCTTGCATACCTTGGTATTCTTGAACAAGAGCACACTAAGAAAAAGCTCTTTAGCAGAAGTAACTCTCCTGTGTAAACACCCCTCTTTATCTCCCCTCAAGGGGAGAATCTCTGAAATATGCGGTATTACTGCGGTATTACTTTTATACTTTGACTCCAAACATCCTCTACTACCCCCCCAATCAAAAAATACACTATTCCTTAAGTTGATCTAACCTTTACACCCGCTTATTCCATATACTTTCAGAGGTGTTTTCCAGAAAACACGCCGAAAGAAGAACCTCTATCTACCTCAGAAATTGTAAAGCGCGCACATTCTTCTTTTGAGTTTCCCCCGTGCTGCCTTACATTAGGGAAACCTGTATGCAGAAGGGCAATATCTGCTCTGTGGGTCTGTTTGACCTATGAAAGAGTTGCTTTTACTACAAAAGAACCTGTTAGTTAAATAATCCGGTGCCCAGAATCTAACTTTGTACCGCCTTCCGGCGAGCTTCAGCATTCTGAAACCGATGCAAGTACATGAGACCAGAGAAATTACTACACCTCGCCCATAAATTAGAAGGAGAACTTCATTACGATAATACCTACCTAACCCTGTATGCCACCGATGCCTCGGCGTACCGAGAGAAACCTTTGGCGGTGGCGTTTCCTGCCTCCATTCAGGATCTTAAAACGCTGATCTTATTCGCGAAACTGGAGGGCACCTCCCTCATTCCACGAACGGCAGGTACGTCTTTGGCGGGCCAGGTAGTGGGGGCTGGCATTGTGGTAGACGTGTCCAGAACGTTCACCAAGATTCTGGAGGTAAACCCTGAAGAAGGCTGGGTGCGCGTGGAGCCGGGCGTGATTAGAGATGAGCTGAACATGTTCCTGCGGCAGCATGGCCTGTACTTCGGGCCGGAGACGTCTACCGCTAACCGCGCCATGATTGGCGGTATGGTGGGAAACAATTCCTGCGGTTCCAATTCCATTGTGTACGGCAGTGCGCGCGAACACCTGCTCAGCGTGAAAGCCCTTCTGAGCGATGGTACTGAGGCGGAATTCAGCGCATTGACGCTGGAAGAGTTTGAGGCCAAATGCCGCGGCGAGAATAACTCTGGTGATTTAGAGACGCGCATTTACCAGGCCACCAAGGCCATGCTGAGCCACGGGCAAACGCAGGAGAACATACGGGCGGAGTTTCCGAAGCCCAGCGTGCAGCGCCGGAACACCGGATATGCCATTGACCTGCTGCTCGAAACCGAGCCGTTTACCCCCGGCAAAGAGCCGTTCAACTTCTGTAAACTGATTGCCGGTTCTGAGGGTACGCTGGCGTTCCTCACCGAGATAAAACTACACGCAGACCCACTTCCGCCAAAGGAAATTGGCTTGCTGTGTATTCACTGTGAGACCGTAGATGAATCCCTCAGGGCGAACCTGGTGGCGCTGCACCATAACCCAAGCGCAAGTGAGCTCATGGACCACTACGTACTGGAGTGTACCAAAACCAACATTGAGCAAAGCCAGAACCGCTTCTTCGTGCAGGGCGACCCGGGTGCTATTCTGGTGGTGGAATTCACCGACCATACCCAGGCCGCCATTCAGGAAAGAGCCAATGCGCTAATTAAAGACTTAGAAGAAAATAAACTGGGCTACCACTATCCGCTGGTACTGGGTTCTGACACCAAGAAAGTCTGGACCCTTAGAAAAGCGGGCCTCGGGTTGTTGTCTAACATACCAGGAGATGCTAAACCAGTGGCGGTGATTGAAGATACCGCAGTTGATGTAGCAGATTTGCCAGAGTTCATCTGGGAGTTTAACCTCACGCTGGAGCAATACGGCTTGTACTGCGTGCACTATGCCCACGCCGGTACCGGTGAGCTGCACCTGCGGCCTATCATTGACCTGAAGACCGAGGAAGGCAATAAGCTGTTCCGGGACATTGCCACCGAGATTGCCCACCTGGTGAAGAAATACCGCGGCTCTCTGAGCGGCGAGCACGGCGATGGTCGTCTGCGCGGCGAGTTTATCCCGTTCATGATTGGCGAGGAAAACTACAAACTGCTGGAAGAAGTGAAGCGCGTGTGGGACCCGGCCAACATCTTCAACCCGGGCAAGATTGTGAACACACCGTCTATGAACACCTTCCTGCGCTATGAGCCCGGACAGGAGACCCCGGAGTTTGACACGGTGTTCAAGTTCAGCCAGGCAGGTGGCGTGCTCAGAGCCGCTGAGCTTTGCAATGGCTCCGGCGACTGCCGTAAAACGCACCTCACCGGCGGTACCATGTGCCCTAGCTACATGGTGACCCGCAATGAGAAAGACACCACCCGCGGACGGGCCAACGTGATGCGCGAGTTCCTGACCCGCTCGCCTAAAGCCAACCGCTTTGACCATCACGAAATCAAGGATGCCATGGATCTGTGCCTTTCCTGCAAAGGCTGCAAGTCTGAGTGCCCTTCTAACGTAGACGTAGCCAAGCTGAAAGCCGAGTTCCTGCAACATTACTATGATGCCAACGGCATTCCGTTCCGTACGCGCCTCATCAGTAATTTCAACAACGCGAACAAACTGGCGGCACTCCTGCCGGGTGCCTACAACCTGCTCTTCAAAAACGATTTTACGGCCAAAGCCTTCAAGAAAGCGGTAGGTTTCGCGCCGGAGCGCACCTTGCCGTTGCTGCACAAAACCACGCTGCGCAGCTGGTTTAAAAAGCACCAGAAAGAGAAACTGAAAGAGTGCAAGGTCTTTAAAAAGAAGGTGTACCTGTTCTGCGACGAGTTCACCAACTACAATGACACGCCTATTGGTATTAAAGCGGTGCTGCTGCTGGAAAAACTGGGCTATGAAGTGGTGCTACCGGAGCACGAAGAAAGCGGCCGCACCTACCTGTCTAAGGGTCTGGTGCGCGAAGCCAAGAAACTGGCCCAGAAGAACGTGGCTATGTTGCACAAACTAATCTCTTCTGAAACTCCACTCATAGGCATTGAACCCAGCTGTATTCTCTCCTTCCGTGATGAGTATCTTGATTTGGTAGAAGAAGACCAACTGGAAGACGCCAAAAAGCTTTCTATTCACTGCCTGCAATTTGATGAGTTTATTGCGCGTGAAATCCTGAACAAGAACATTGAGAAGGATCTCTTCAAAAACGAGGCCCGCCTGATTAAACTGCACGGCCACTGCCACCAGAAGGCGCTTTCCAGCGTGCTGTACACCCAGCAGATGCTGAGCTTACCTGCCAATTACAAGGTAGAAGTCATTCCATCGGGTTGCTGCGGTATGGCTGGCTCCTTCGGGTATGAAGCCGAGCATTATGAGGTCTCCATGAAAGTAGGCGAACTGGTGCTCTTCCCTACCGTCCGCCAACAACCCGCCGATGTCATCATCGCCGCCCCCGGCACTAGCTGTCGCCACCAAATCCACGATGGTACCGGCCGAGACGCGCAACACCCAATTGAGGTGTTGTATGAGGCGTTGAGGTAGGAGTTTTCTTATTTTGGTCTGTTTTAAACAAAGCAGACCTAAATAAGAACTTTATTTATTAGCTTATTCATATATATTATATTCGTTAATCCAATTCCATTTATTAAAAAATTACGTCTGTAAACAGGATAGTTTGGTATAGATAAAGTTCAAATAACCGGAGCAACTCCTTATATACAGTAGTTAGGCTGCATTTATAATTTATGAAAATCCTTAAGGATAAAATTTTAATTTTACTTCTCATTACGTCATTAGGTATTTTTTATCTAATGAACTCAAGGGGTATTTGGGAAACAACCATTAAGCAGAAAGGAGCAGCAGAAGACAATTGGATTAAACTCTCAGATAATCTATCGTTTGAATCTGAACACTTCATAAATGCAGATAGTCAGATAGTAGGAAGTCACACTTATTTGGTTGTTGCTAACGATTGCTTCACTATTGATAGCTTATCCGTACAAATAGTTGAACTTGTAAATGGGAAAAGAATAAAGCTAAGTAATACAGGAACTAAGATAGCGGATATGCAGCAACTTGAGTTTGACTCTTATGGTATGATTGTTCCTGAAAGTCTCCTAAAATCACATAAAATCACAATTTGTCCTAATCAGCGAATAGAAGTTTCTAACTGGTTTAAATACACCCAAGCTGCATCTGAAGATTTTGAAATTGATTATTATTTAAAAGGAAGGAATCAAAAACCTTTAAGCGCAACAGTCAAGTTAAAAAAGGTAGAAAGTTTTAGATTAGAAGGAAGGCATCATTATGACTTTATTATTTTACTATACCCAATTTTGTGGTTTATTTTCGGTGTATTAGTAATTACCAAAATCGTGCTTTTAATCAAAAAAAAACGAAAGCCTAACAAAGTCTATAGTGCATAAACACACCATAGCCAAGTACGTTGTGCGTAAGTGGAATAACTTTTTACCAGCTGGCACGGCAGAAAAAAATATCAGCAAGAGTAGCAGAAGTAAAAGAAAATTCAGCTGGTGTTGCAAAAGCCGCAGAAGAAAACCAGCAGAAATATTTAAATAAGCTTAGAAAAGAAAGCAGGTGCCGTCTGATTTTGACGAGCAGATAAAGTAGAAGTCACAGAAGTGAAATTGACATTACGTTTGAGCAAATAGGGAGGCAAAATGCTTGCAACCCTACTATTCTATGTTCGTTTTCGGCCTTTTTTCCATAATTAGAGCAAAAAGCAGGCGGATAAAAAAGTTGAACGCCCTAGTTTTCTGTTTTTGGTCTGTTTTTTTTAAATCCTACAGTCAAAGAAAGCAAGTTCAGGCATCACCTGTTCTCCCCCGAATTTACAGAATCAAATTGTGGAAAATCATATTCCTTATTTGATACAATCTTTAAGATTCCCTCCAATAATTCTTTGGAAGAATAGCCAACCCCGTTAAAGGAAAATGCAAGAGACATGTCTTGTTTAGGCAGGTAAACCAGAAGAGATCTAAACGCATCCATACCTCCGGTGTGGCCAATCATTTCTTCTTCCTTTAAGAAAGGAATAGGATACATTCCAATTCCAGGTTGTTTCTTCATTATCGCAAGGGAATTTTCATTTACTAATTTTCCATCAAAAAGGCCGTTAATAAACTTATTCAGATCTTCTGGAGTTGAGATGATCCCTCCCGCTCCACGGGGAATGCTTAAGTGAATATGTGAAGGTTTTTCCCACACGCTATCTTTTTTTTCGTAGGAACTTGATTCTAGATTTTTTGGGTCTGGTTTTTCCCAGTAATAAGTATTTCTTAACTTAAGTGGTTTAAGGATTCGCTTTTCCAGAATTTTAGCGAAATCTTTATTTTCAATATCTTCAAGAATGAAAGTTAATATTATATAATTTGTATTGGAATAGTCTCTTTTTTCCCCTGGAGAGAATAAACTGCTGTTTTCTTTGATTTTGGACAACAATTCGTCCTTACTTCTTTTTTCTACCATCCACTCTTTGAAATTTTGAGTTTTTATTATATCATAAATACCACTTGTATGTTGTAGGAGGTGCTGTATTGTTATTTGATCTGAGTTCGGTAATTCGGGGTAAAACTTAGACAATTTTGTTTCTAAAGATAATTTACCTTCTTCAATTAACTGCATTACAAGAGTAGCGGTAAACATTTTGGAAAGGGAACCAATCCTGTATTTCGTATTAACAGTTGCTTTAATTTTTTCATCTACATCGGAGTAGCCAATTGCTTTTTGATATATCCTTTCGCCCTTATGATAGACCGATAAACTGCCCATCGCTTTGTCATATTTTTCTAACAAAAAAAATAAGCTGTCCATTTTTTTGGTCTGAAATTCCTGAGCTTTCAAACTGATAGCAATAAAGAAAAAACCGCAAAAAAGAATTGTTTTCATGATACTGAATTTTGGTTAATGATTATTAATTACCGTTACTATTTAAGTAAAGGGTTTGTAGAAGTAAGAATATGGATGATTTTAAATAGCAACAACTAAATGTGATGAAATGCCCTAAAAAAGTGATGAAACCTATGAATTTTCAGGATCAAAGAAGCACATATTGCAACCAGGGTGTTCGGCAAAAGTTGAGCAGCCACATTACGGCATTTGAACGGCTCTGTTTCTTTGCAGATAAAATGCTCACCGCGGCTTTCAAAAGCTTCCGGCATGAACATAGGTTCGAGGCAATAGCCGGAGAGGCTACCCGCATGACGGATGTATTCCACTATACCTCGTCCTTGGGTTTGCTAGGCAATCTGGCAGATTACCTTTTTCTAAAGCAGTATAGGACGCACCTGCTTTTGGAGCGGAACCGGGTGATCAAAGAAGTGGCGGAAAGCGGCAGGAGCTGCTCGCTATTGAAAAGCGGGTGGTGCTGTAAGGTTCCGTTTTCACTTTCTTTTTCTTAATATAGCCAATAAACCGCAGAGCTTAGGCTTCCCCACAAGACTCTAGCGGGACTACCAAAATCTGGTGAATAGAAAAGGACAAGAGGAAAGATTGAAATAGCATGAAACCAATGCCCGAGCACGACGCCAGAATGGCCAGCATGACCTTTTCCTCGGTCTACCCGCACTACGTCACCAAAGTGGAGCGCAAAGGCCGCACCAAAGAAGAACTGTACCAGGTCATCACCTGGCTCACGGGGTATGATGACCAAAAGCTGCAGGAACTGGTCAATGAAAAAGCGACCTTTGAGACCTTCTTCCGGGAGGCCCACCTAAACCCCAATGCCCACCTGATCACCGGCACCATCTGCGGCTATAAGATTGAAGAAATTGAAAACCCGTTGACAAGACAAGTTCGGTACTTAGACAAATTGGTAGACGAACTAGCGAAAGGAAGAAGGCTGGAGAAGATTCTACGAAAAGGGTAACAATATAAGTTTAGAGGTACTGCACGTTTCCTTAGCACCTGTTCAGGTTTAACATTCTTCTGCATTTCAAGTGTTTTGCCAGGCACAAGTGTCCATTAATACTTATGTTTTAGGCCTTCTTTTTAGAATACAAGTCATAAGCAGGAATACCTAAGTCAATAGCAAACGCTTGCGCCAGAAAGGGTCAAAACTAAAATGAGGCACTTCAAATAATTATATCTATATACTTTCCCTTTTTAGATATCTTCGCACCTTATCCATCACAAATTTTATAAATGAACCCTTTCTATTTTAAAAAAGCCTTCACTCTTGTAGTATGTATTTTTACCTTTTTAGAAGCAAAAGCACAAACAGATTTCAGGCCGGGTTATCTAATCACTACAAAAGGTGATACCATAAAAGGGTTGATTAATTTCAGGAGTGATATTGCCAATGCAAAGAACTGCGTCTTTAAAAAAGACTATGATCAGGAGAAAGAAACGTATACCCCTGACCAGATCAAGGCTTACCGGTTTATTGATGGGAAGTATTACATATCAAGCAATACGTTTGACTATCCAATAGAGCACCAGACGTTTATTGAGTCTGCCTCACAAGGGATCATCAGCATCTACTACTATAAAGAAGAGAACAAAGAGCATTATTTTCTACAAAAAGACACCCTCCTCATAGAACTTGACCATCATAAAAAATATGCGGGTTCCTTAAGCAGGATTGATTATGACCTTGATAAGGCAGCGCCAGAGAAGTTCAGAGGTCAGTTAAAATATTTAATGTGGGATCAACCTTCCCTTTACAAAAGAATTGAAAGAACATCTTGTGATGTAAAGGATTTAGTAGCTCTGGCGAAGGCATATCAAGAGCTTAGTTCACCCGCTCAAACATATGTGCAATATGTAACGGAACCTGCAAAGAAAGTAAAAACAAAGATTGGCATGTTTGCCTCTGGAGGGCTCTCCCACTTAGATACGCCTCCTTATAATATGTATATCAGTGACTATGATTATAAGAAATTTCTTGACTTTAAAAAGAAGAGCTTCGCCTATGAAGTAGGAGCTCTGATTGATCTTAGTTTTAATTTTTTAGGTGAAAACAAATACTTCCTCCAGTTTGCTCCTGCGCTTAGTTTCACTAAATATAAGTCTTACGAAGAGTTAACGATTGCCCCTCTCCGATATAGCTACCGTACGGACATACAGTTTACCGCCCTAAAGGTTCCTATGATGCTCAAGTATTCCTTTTACCGGAGTAACGCCTCTATCTTTCCATATATAAAGGCAGGACCGGGAGGTGCCTTCTATCTGACTCAGAAGGGTGTTTACGACTATCGTTCTGTTCCACTAAATGGCTCCGCGAGTCAGGAAACTGTTTACATAGAAAAATTTTCCCACAAGTATGAGGTAAAGCCTTTCAGGGCATATTTTATTGGAGGCGCCGGGATTGACTTTAAAAAAGGGAAAAGCCCTTTCTCTTTAGGTGTAACGTATGAAACCGGCCAAGGACCAATTGATACTTACCGGACTGAAGTCCTGTTTCAGGTTGGAATTCAGTTCTAACAAGAATGAATTTAAACCAGTTTTTAGAGTTACTATCTATTACTAAAAGCTACCATTAACACCAGATGCTATGAAAGCAATTGGATTTAGAACGTCATTACAAATTAAGGAAGCCGATAGCTTTATCCAGTTTGAGAAAGAAATACCAACTGCGTAAGGAAAAGACCTTATGGTGAAAGTTGAAGCCATACCGGTCAACACTGTAGATTACAAATAAGGAGAATCAGCCTCAAAGACAAGCAGCAGGTTACCTCCAAGGTCATAGGCTGGGATGTGCAGCCTATTTATCTTAAAACAGCCTAAAAATAAAGCAAAACTGTAAGTAATTAACTTATCAACTGGCGGGTCTCCTACAAAGTCGGTAGAGGAGGTGTTTAAGTAAATCTACGCTGGAGAAGTATTTCAGAAGCCCCTATTCTCTAAACTACTTAAGTTTCCAATGGTTCAGTAACAACCTGCTAGGTTTATAGCTGCCTTGGCAACAGTTGCCGTCTCCAAACAAAGGATGGCACCAACCGCTAAGCCCTCTACCCTATTGAAATTTTACCAAATGCTTTGAGGCAATACTGAATGTTTAGGGGCAGTTTATCTAAAACTGCCCCTAAACATTTAAAGGTATTTAGTACATTCCTTACAGGTTTAGAGACTCTTTGGTCTGACTCACTTTCTGGAATACTTTTATAGCCACCTACCCTCTAGCTACTATGGAAAACACTACTCCGTCTAGCCTTGACAAAGCCTTGAACCTTGAGTATGAGTCGGCAAGTGATGTTTGGGTGACCAACGGGTACACCCTCCGTAAGCTGATCGGGATAATGGGCATGTCGTTGCCCCTCTTGCTGTGGTTGTACCTTTTCCTGGAAAACAGACTCCTATCGCCACTTGACTCCATCAGCCATTACTTCTTCACCCAAGCCGGAACCATCTTCACCATCATTCTAAGTCTGCTGGCAATTTTCCTGATTGTCTATAAAGGGGAAGAACCCATTGATTTCTATGTGTCTCTGGCAGCCGGAGTCTTTGCGCTGCTGGTCTTGTTGGTTCCTACCTCAAACCTATGCAACGTCTGTGGCGAGGAAGGTTTAAGCTATTGCGTCACAGTTCTGGAACCCAGCCAAGCTCGGGAAATAGTGCATTACTTTTCTGCGGGTTTGTTTCTCCTTTGCCTGGCCTACATGTCTTTCTTTTTGTTCACAAAATCTGATAAACAGCCCGAAAACAGAGGAAAAGGTAAAATTACCAGAAACAGAATCTACCGCCTCTGCGGGGTCATCATCGTGGTTTCCATTCTGGTGATAGGCTTGGGTGATGGGGCAAACCTGATGGATGAAGAGTTTTACACCAGGTACCACCTCACCTTCTGGATGGAGGCACTAGCGGTAGAAGCCTTCGGGTTATCCTGGTTGATTAAGGGCAACACCCTTTTCAAAGACAAATAAGTTTACTCAGATGCCGTCTTTACCAGCTCCCTTCAAATTGATTCAGAAAGAAAATCTTAAGATGGGTAAATCAGCTTACCCTTGGCTACCAGTTCTAATTAGATAAACTCCACCTTCTGCACTGACCTCTCCCCGCCATATTCCAGCACCAGCAAATAGGTACCCGCGGCTAATTTTCCCCTCGGTATGGTTAAGGTATGCTTTCCGGCCTTAAACTTCTCTTTCAACACCTTGGTCTTTTTCTTCCGGTCCATGGTGTACAGGTCCGCTTTCACGGCTGCTTTTTTCTTAAGGCTGATGGAAACGTAAAGATTGTTTGAGGTAGAGGTAGGCACCACTGGCGAAGTGACAGTAGCGGGAACATCCAGGTTAGGTTGCCCAAAAATCTGTTCTGGTGTTGTATTTAACACTCCTCCCTGATGCGCTAAAACAGGTGCGGCACTGCCCATTACCACTACATTACTTAAAGCGCTTTCCATGTTAGAAGGGCTAAGTTCTGTCACTGCCCAGAAAGAAGTGGGCGAAGGAACATCGGCTGCCGCAATGGTCACGGTTTCAGACGAGGTGAAAGCTCTTACTGATCCGTCTGGGGTCAGGGCACCCGTAGCAGGCATGAAGCTGGTAGTGTACAGGAGATAGCGCTTGAACGGGTACGTGTTGCCCGGATGACGAGTCCATTTCACTTCATAGTTGCCGGTGGCTTCGTTCAACGTGACCGTTAACTCTGAGGGAGCCACGGGCGCTTTCCCGCCAATCCATTCCATGGCCGGGGGTGCCGCAGGAAGCCGGAACGTAGCCGCCTTGAACGAGGTGGAGATAAGATGCGTGTTTTTTTCCAGATTTGCCGCCCGGAAGATGACACTACCCAAGGCGTTCTTGGCCTGGTTAGAACGGGTGATTTCAATCTGATGGGGCACTTCCTCGGTGGTGAAGCCGGTCTGGTGCACAATGTGGCCTGGGTACAGGTGGCGCGAAGCGTTGTACGCCTTTTCTGACCACCAGTATAAGAGCTTCCGGTAATCCTGACGTCCACCTATGGCCCAATACAATTGAGGCGTCACATAATCCAGGTAGTGGTTGTCCAGCCAGTGGAGGGCATCGGCGTAAATGGCATTGTAGGCATCCATGCCCGAGGTACCGGCTGGCTCCCCGTTCTTCCAGATCCCGAAGGGGCTTACCCCAAACCGTACGTGGGGCTTCAAAGCCTTGATCTGGGCGTTTACAAGGCGCATGGTCTCATTCACGTTGTGCCTGCGCCAGTCTTTGATGTTAGTGAAGTCTGCCCCGTACTGCCGGTAAGTCTGGGCATCTTCCTGGGCAATCCCTAAGAAAGTACCCTCGGGGTAAGGGTAGAAATAATCGTCAAAGTGCACCCCGTCAATGTCATAGTTCTGGGTTACTTCTTTTATAATGGAGGTGATGTATTGCCGAACCTCAGGCAGACCAGGGTTCAGGATCTTTTTCCCGTTAGGGAAACTCAACAGCCATTCTGGTCTTGCCTTAGACACGTGTTGGGCGTTGTACACGGCGGGGTTAGGCACTGTGCTAACCCGGTAAGGATTAAACCAGGCATGTAATTCCAGTCCGCGGGCATGGGCTTCCTCTATGGCGAAAGCCAAAGGATCGTACCCTGGGTCTTTGCCCTGAACGCCCGTCAAAAACCTGGACCAAGGCTCATTGCTGGACTTGTAAAACGCATCACACTCCGTTCTTACCTGGAAGAACACCACATTCAGATTGGCTTCCTTGATCTTGTCAAACATTGTCCGCAGGGCTGCTTTCTGGCTTTCAGCCGAAGCCCCTCTTACCGGCCAATCCAGGTTAGCTACGGTAGCCACCCAAACTCCTCTGAACTCCCGGTTAGGTAGTTGCTGCGCTGAGGCGGGGAAGAGGGACAATAAAAAAGCAAGCGCGAAAAGGGAACAAAGGTGCTTCAGCATAAGAGTAAAAAAGGGTAGCTGCGGGGAATGGAACTGGGCGGTACGTTTTGCAAAGATAAGGATAAGGTCCTTATTATAGGTTCTTTGCTTCGTTTACCTTGGCCTTTGTGGCCTCATCAAAGATGTCAATGAGCCAGGGTTAGAAAAGCGATACTCCTTCTCCGCTCCTGCCTTCTACAACCCTCTACAGCTTTCCAGGGTATAGCCAACTGTTTAAGACACCTTTTCAGAAAACTTAGATTAAACCGAGGCAGGCTCCTGCGTAAGCGTCAATGATGCTTTCTTGATGTGAGCTGTGTAGTTGTTATCTTATCTTTGAGTAGGCTTTTGCATATAAACGCAAAGTTTACATGTGACTTGTTAACTAACTCTTAGAGTAGAATTAAAGAAGAAATAAAAAATGGGGAAGACTAGTCTACGAGAACGGCTCTACATCATCATTCACGGCACCGACACACCGGCCGGAAGGAATTTTGACGTGGTGCTGCTCTGGATGATCTTGCTTTCTACCCTTACGGTCTGTTTGGAAAGTGTGCCGGCCTACCGGCAGTTGGCCAATGTTCTCTTCAAGGGATTGGAGTGGTTTTTCACCATCATTTTTACCGTTGAGTATGTGCTACGGGTGTATAGCAACCCCAGGCCCTTGAAGTACATGTTCAGCTTCTATGGTATCATAGACTTTTTATCTATTATTCCCACGTACCTGGCGTTCTTCGCACCTACCCTGCGGTACATCATGACCATTAGGGTTTTGCGTTTACTCCGCGTTTTCAGAATACTCAAGCTGACCAGTTATGTAGAGAATGCCCAACTTATCACAAGGGCGTTGGTGGCAAGTCTGCACAAAATCACAGTTTTTATAGTTGCTGTGTTCACCTTGGTTTTGATTGTAGGCACCATCATTTATGTGGTGGAAGGTGAAGAAAACGGGTTCACCAGTATTCCACAGAGCATCTATTGGGCCATTGTGACCATTACCACCGTGGGGTACGGAGACATTACCCCACGCACCCCGCTGGGCCAGATCATATCTTCTCTGGTGATGCTTATGGGGTATGCCATCATTGCGGTGCCCACCGGCATTGTCACGGTTGAGTTATCTAGAATCAAATCTCCGGAAGACGAGCCCACCACTCCTTTATTGTGCGGCAACTGCCAGCAAACCCTAAGAAAAACTGACAATTTCTGCAGCAACTGCGGCCACAAAGTAGTAAGTGTGCAGTAGAGCTCGCTCCTTATGACAAGCTTTTGGATAAACAGTCCCAAAGCACAGTGACTTGTGGACTTGTTTTACATTCTTTGTAGTCCTATGCACTATGAAGCCCTTCGCTCCCTTTGCCTTTATTTTCCTGCCGTCACAGAAGACATCAAGTGGGAGCATGATTTGTGTTTCTCTATTGCAGGCAAAATGTTCTGTGTGGCCAGGCTTGAGGCTCCCTTTACGTTTTCCTTGAAGGTAACAGAGGAGGAGTTTGAAGAATTGATTTCTTCTCCAGCTATCAAGCCCGCTCCTTACCTGGCGCGGTATAAATGGGTGCTCATAGAAGATGCCAACGTGCTTGACCTAACCAGGTTAACTCATTTGGTACGCCAATCTTACGAGTTGATTAAAGGTAAACTAGCCAAAAAGGACCTGAAAGCAGCAGGCTTGCTGTAAACACCTGCTATTGATACAAAACTTCCGCATAGGCCAAGTTTTGTTATTTAAGAGTTCTTTAGTTGTAGGGATTTCCTTTACTTTTTCATGCCTACCTGTCTTTTAGTTCTTATTCTACATTAATTTTCAGTTTACCCTAATGTTAAGTTTAAAGAAAAGTTCCCAACTTAAATATTTTTTAATCTTTTGAATAATACAAAGACTGATAAGCTTTAATTATTTACTTTTTAAACTTTAATATTAATTTTATAAGCAGAGCAAGATCAATTCCATTCTAAATTGGAGTCACTTTGCGGAAAAGAAGGTACTTATTTCATCTTCTTATTTGGAATGAGTCCAAATAGGTGTTTAGTTTGCATCAGTTTAGATTGATTCTAAATAAACAGATAATCTTATGCAATACTCATACACCCCCTCCCTCACCTCATCAAAGAGTGTCCTCTTTGCCCTTTTAATTCTTTTAAGTTCTTCTATTGCGTTCGCCCAGCATGGCGGCCTTAGAGGACGGGTTACTTCTTCCGACGGAGAGCCCGCCGCCTATGTAAGTGTCATGCTGGTGGAGTTAAACAAAGCTACCATCACCTCAGAAGAAGGTGCCTTTATGTTCCGGAATGTTCCAGCCGGAGACTATACCCTACAAGCTACTTGCATTGGGTTTAACGCCTTAGAACAAACCGTGAGGGTTTTTCATGGAAAGACGGTAATGCATGATTTTTCTTTAGTGAAGAAAGATCAGCGCATAGGTGAAGTGGTGGTAACCGGAAAACAGACCTTGAACGAGAAGCCTTTAAGCGTGGGCAAAGTACCTATCAAGCCTATGGACCTTCCGCAAAGCGTCACCGTGATAGGTGGTGAAGTTCTGGAAAGGCAACAAACCCAGGTTTTAAGCGAGGTACTACAGAACGTAAACGGCGTTTACTTATCAGGAACCACTGGTGGAACCCAGGAAGAAATTTCCGGCCGCGGCTTTGCTTTCAGCAGCAGCAACACCTTTAAAAACGGATCGCGCTACAATAACAGCGTGATGCCTGAAATGACCAGCCTGGAGCGGGTGGAAGTAATGAAAGGCAGCAACGCCATCTTATTTGGAAACGTGGCCGCCGGTGGGGTTTTGAACCTGGTGACCAAAAAGCCCCGCTTTGAGAATGGCGGTGAAGTAAGCATGCGGGTAGGTTCTTATGACTACTACAAACCTTCTTTAGATGTGTATGGCGCCATTAATAACAGTGAAAAAGTAGCTTACCGTTTAAACACCACCTACCTAAACTCCGGTAGTTTCCGTGATGGGGTAACTGCTGAACGCTTTTACATCAACCCCTCTCTTTTGGTGAAAGCAGGCGATAAAACAGATATATTGTTAGAGGGAGATTACCTGAAAGACAGCCGCACCCCAGACTACGGGGTGGGTGCCATCAACTACCAGATTGCCCAGGTACCCAGAAACACCTTTTTAGGAGTATCCTTTGCAGAAAACAATGTGGAGCAAAAAAGCGCCATGGCTACCATCACCCACCGCCTCAACCAGCACTGGGAGATCAGAAGCACTAACTCGTTCCAAAACTATGAGGCAAACCAAATCAGCACCACCCGTCCTACTGGCTTCATTAAAGCGAAAGACGGCTCCTACAATGGTGACCTGGTCAGAGGGTTACAACGAACCGCTACGAACGAGAAGTACTACCTGACTCAGTTGGACATAACGGGTAAATTCAGAACAGGCTTTATGGAGCACACCCTTTTAGTAGGAGGAGATGCAGACCGGTATGATACCAGAACCCCCGCCTTCATTAGCATTGCGGCATATGACACAATAAACATCTACAACGCAGACAAGTACGAGCAACGGTCTAATATCCCCAGCTTCGGGAGAAGAACCTATGATACCAAAACTCTAACTAATCGTTTTGGGGTGTACGTGCAGGACCTGATCTCTCTTTCTGAGAAATGGAAAGTGTTAGCCGGTATGCGTTACAGTGCCATAGACGTGGAAGGAGAAGGCAACACCGTAGTGAAAGGAACCGACACCCGAACCACCTCCTCCTCTTATGATTATGCCTTCAGCCCAAGAGCCGGTATCGTGTTCCAGCCTACCAGCAACATGTCCCTTTTTGCCAGCTACGCAAACTCCTTCACGCCTAACACCGGAACAGACATTTATAACAACCCGCTTGACCCTTCCATCATTGACCAATATGAAGTAGGTATGAAGAATGAGTTGTTCAACGGGCTGCTTTCTGCTAACCTTACCTTGTACCAGATCAAGAACAGCGCTTTTCCACAAATTGCTTTATTTACCGCTGATGGCACCTCAAACACCAACACAAACATTAGAGAACTGGCAGGTGAAATCACGAGCAAGGGCGTTGAAGTGGACCTGATGAGCAAAAGCATCAATGGCTTGTCGTTTATTGGAGGCTATAGCTACAATGATACCCGATATACCAAAAGCAACATCTACTATGAGAATGACCGACTACGTTACAACCCGGCCCATACCGCCAATGCCAGTGTGTACTACACGTTCCAAAACGCACGATTAAGCGGCCTTAACCTGGGACTTAGCTCCTTTTACGCTGGAGAGCGTCTGGCCGGAAGAAACACCCGACTCACGGTAGCCAATGATGTGTACCGCCTGATTGCCTTACCCGATTATGTCTTGTTTGATGCTCACGTAGGCTACAGCATTCAACGGCTTTCCCTGCGCTTAAAAATGACGAACCTGCTGGACAAGTTCACCTACAATGGCCACGACGACAACAGCATCAACCCGATTGCTCCTCGGCAGTTTATGGCTACCATTGCGTACAAGTTATAAATATGAGGAAGGCGCAACTTACCTGAAGTTGTGCCCTTTTCGTTTAAATACATAAACCTGAGCTGCTGCTTCGTTCTAAGAAAATCAAAAGGGCATAAGAAAATTGGTTAGTTCCAGTAGCCTCTGAAAAGGCACTTCCACTCTCCTCTATTACAAAGCCCTTTTTGAAAAATTGACGTAAAACGTGTTTCTTCGTAATGCTTGGGTTTCTTTTTAACTACTATTTACTTTCAAAACCATGTCAAACTGGAAAAAAGGCTTAAAACGGATGGGAATGGCAGGTTTTCTCTTTTTCCTGATCAAAGGCTTAATATGGATTTTCATCTTTTTGGGTGGCGCAAAGCTAATTTTTGACTAAGTGGCATTTCATCCATATTTTTAGAATCTCAAGCTCGTTTCTTTCAAATTTTCTTCTGTTAGATACCACAGAATTACTTTCTGTTCTTGTTTAAAAGGCGTTTTTGTTGAATTACCAGAAAAACAACATGCCACTGGTACCTCTTAGGCTACTACTTTAAGCCTACCCTCATTTCTCATTCTGAAAAATAATCTGCACTTTGAGGTTGCAGAGCCAAAGACTTGAGCCTACGGTTATATACCAATAGTGTATAGTCTTGAAATAAAAGGTTTCCTGCGGCTATAAATTCTGTTGCCCGTTCCATTACACCATACCACCCTTTATGTCACCGCATACGCTTTCTACTGTTATTACCGGTTCTGGAAGATACCTTCCAGTCAATGTTGTGGCCAACGAGGCCTTCCTTGAAAATGAATTCTTTGATGCCACCGGGAAAAGATTGCCCAACGCAAACGAGGTCATCATCCAGAAATTTCAGCAGATTACCGGCATTCAGGAAAGAAGGTACGCCGCCGAAGACCAGGTAGCCTCAGACTTAGGGTGTTTGGCGGCGCAGGAAGCCATCCAGAACGCGGGCATTGACCCTGAAACATTAGATTACATCATTGTAGCCCACAACTTCGGAGACGTGAAAGCCTGCTCCCGCAGGGTAGACATGATGCCTCCGCTGGCTGCCAGAATCAAGCACAAACTCAAAATCGCCAACCCGTACACGGTGGCGTATGACTTGCCCTTCGGGTGCCCCGGTTGGCTGCAGGCCCTCATCCAGGCCCACTATTACCTGCAGTCCGGCGACGCCAAAAGAATTTTGGTGATTGGTACCGAAACTTTGTCCAGGGTATCTGATGCTTATGACCGGGATAGCATGATCTATTCAGATGGTGCCGGCGCAGTGGTTGTAGAAGCGCGGGAAGGGGATTCCAAAATAGGTGTTTTGAAGCACCTCACGGTGTCAGACACGCTTACGCAAACCTTCTGGTTAAACTCCTCCCCTTCCTATAACCAGGCCCTTCCCCGCGAAGAGTTGTACATCAAGATGGATGGCCGCAAAATCTATGAGTACGCGTTAACCACCGTTCCGCAGTTGATCAAAGACTGTATAGACAAAGCCAACCTGCCCCTTTCAGCCATTAAGAAGGTTCTGATTCACCAGGCCAATGAGAAAATGGACGAGGCCATGCTGGAGCGTCTGTTCAAATTATATGGGCAAGACACCATCCCAGCGGACATCATGCCTATGACCATCTCCACCCTTGGGAATAACTCGGTAGCCACCTTGCCAGTGTTGTATGACCTTGTCGCAAGAGGAGAACTGGAGGGCCAGGAACTACATAGCGGTGATCACGTGGTTTTTGCTTCAGTAGGCGCCGGGATGAATGCTAATGCGGTGATCTACCAGGTGCCGTAACCCAATAGATGTTTAGCTGCTTTTCCTAAAAAAGAGGGAAAAAGAGCAGCTTCTCGCCCTTTGTTTTTTATTTTACAGCATGAACATCGGGATAATTGGTGGAGGAATCGCTGGATTAACAACGGCTATTGCGTTACAAAAAATAGGCATTCAGGCCCAGGTATTTGATGCGGCTCCAAAGTTTGAACCTGTAGGTGCCGGCCTGGCCCTGGCGGCCAATGCAATCAAAGGATTCAAATACATCGGCATAGCGGACGAAATAATTTCGGAAGGCAACTGCCTGGACGGGTTCCATATCTTTGATGACCAGGGTCGACTCATCAACCGAACTGACAGCCGGGCCATGAGTGAAAAGTACGGGCTGGATAATTTTGTCATTCATAGAGCCTCCCTGCATAAAGTGCTGGTTAACCATCTGCCCGCTTCTTCCCTGCACCCCGAAAAACGAGCGCTCAAAACCACTGCTACTGAGCAAGGAGTTACCGTTTATTTTCAGGACGGCAAAGAGGCAACGTTTGACCACTTGCTGGTGGCAGACGGAATCAATTCGGCCATCAGGCAGCAACTGGTGCCTTGGTCTACGCCACGCTATGCCGGGTATACCTGTTGGCGGGCCATCATTGACAACCCTGGACTGGAAAGCATCTACGCCTCAGAAACCTGGGGCAAAGCCGGACGGGTGGGCTGGACTCCCCTGAAGGGAAATAAAATTTATTGGTTTGCCTGCATCAACGCTCCCCAGAACAGCCCCCGCATGAAGGCAATGCAAGTGGAAGACCTGCACCGGCACTTTCAGCACTACCATTCGCCCATCCCAGGGTTGTTCCGCCACACCAATCCGGATCAATTGCTCTGGCACGACCTCTATGACATAGCCCCTCTCTCCCAATTCGCATTCCAGAACATCTTGCTGCTGGGCGATGCGGGACATGCCACCACGCCCAACATGGGACAGGGTGCCTGCCAGGCGGTAGAAGATGCCGCTGTCTTTGCCGACGAACTTAGAAAAGACTTCAACTTCAACCTGGCAGCCAAACGATTTGAAACCCGCCGGAAGCCCCGCACCAGTTGGATCACCCGCCAGTCTAGATTTCTGGGTGAAGTGGCCCAGTCTCATAACCCGCTCTTCATTCCTCTCCGTAATTTTGCCTTACGGCACCTTCCTTCCTGGGTCAATGACAAACAGCTGGAGAAAGTGTACTCTGTAGATTTTTAGGTTACTTCAAAATATGTGGTCCTTTATTTAACTTTTATTTTAGACACAACATTGCGGATGGCGGGTGTACGCCTTATGCCGTTGCTAGCGTATTGAGGGATTGATGCGGTGCCTTTATGATTGTTTCATAGCTACCCTCCGTGCGCTCACGGCCGCGAGGCCCCGTCTTCCCCTCTCGCACTGCCCTTTCGGCCTGAACTGTCTGTCTTTTTTGCTACGGTCTATCTATGGCCAAAAGCGAGGCGCTCTAGGTAAAGACTGGAATAAAGGAAAGTAGTAATGGAAGTGGTGGGGAGAACCCCTTGTAGAGACGACAGGCACTGCCTTGTCTCAGCTATGCATTGCTGTCTTCTGAAGGCATATTTTAGATATTCAGGAATTTAACTTAAGCATGGCTGTATTAAACTCCCGCAATATGGATGAGCGGCATGGGTAGTAGGCATAATTTGAGTAATATTGTAAACTAAACCCATTTCTTTCTACCCTTGAATACGTCCGTGCCGGCTTTTAAACAGACGCAGCGCGTCTTAGACGATGCTTTTGACCCTAGCACTAGTGCCAGCGCTCACCTGTACATCAGTTTTGGGGCTCACCGGATTAGGTTAGGCGTTTTGGATGCGGAGCGCAACAAGTTTGTAGCCCTGGAAGATTATGAGGCAGAAATGCCCTCCACTGTTGAGAATGCCATTGCCACCCTTCAGGAAATGAGCTCCTCCAATCCTTTGCTACAAGAAAGAAAGTGGGAACAGGTACGCGTTGGCATCAAGAACCAGCAGTTCACCCTGATTCCTGAAACGTTATTTGACCTGAATGCCCGGGAAGAATACCTGAAACTGAACGCCGTACTGGAGCCGGAGCAGGAAGTGGTAGAACATCATGAGCACCCCAGGTTAGAACTGGTGAATGTGTTCACAATACCAGCCGCTCTGCAATACTGGCTGGACAATCAGTTTCTGGATACCCCGGTGGAGTTTGTGCACCAGACCTCTGCCCTGATGGAAGGCTTCCTGCACATGGCTGAGCGCAGTACCCGTCCGCAACTCTACGTCTACGTTGACAAAAACTATGTCACGCTGGTGGTCTTACAAGGCTTGAAACTGGAGTTCTGCAATTCCTTTTTCTTCGCCTCCTCAGAAGACTTTATCTACTACGTACTGTTTGTGTTACAGGAAAAGAAGATGAACCCAGACCAGGACCAGGTGACCGTCTGGGGAGAACTCATGCTAGACTCTGAACTATCTGAAGTGCTGCGTACCTACATCCGGAACGTACATTTCGGAAAGAAGCTTTCTGGAGTAGGGTTCAGCTACCGATTTGATGCCCTATTCAACCATAGAAACTTTGACTTGTACAGCCTCCATTTTTGTGATTAGAATGCGATAAAGCATGTGATAGTTTTATACCTTTTTGACAAAACAGGCTTAAAAGGAAGAGGGCCGTCATCATTGACAGCCCTCTTCCTTTTATTAAACTTAAGCTTACTCCTGAACCAACTTTACAGCGTGAAGAGGAAGATAAAGTAAAGAACAATCCAAAGGGCATCCAGGAAGTGCCAGTAGGTCCGAAGCATCTGTACCTGCATGAGGCGGTAAGGATCACGGTTAAACACTAGCGAACGAATTGGATCTGAGGATGCCCGGTTCACCTTCAGGAAAAGGTAAGAGGCGAAAGCCAAACCACCCGCAATGTGCAGCAAATGCAACGCTGATAAAAGGTACAGGAACGTGCCCGAAGGGTGCCCATCAAAGAACACCCTTGCTTCGGCCATTTCATACCAAGCAACAATCTGCGCAAAAGCAAAAGCCACTCCTAAGAGGAGCGACCACACCAGACGTTTCTTCATGCTCACCAGGTCATCCTGGGCATAAAACGTGGGCACCTGCTGCATAAAGAAGCCACTTACTAGAATCAGCACGGTGCTTACGGAGAAAAGCTTAGGTAAATTGAAATCAGAAGTGGTGGTCTCCACGCCTGACTTGTACAGAAACATGACCGTTAACATCAAAAACAACATGCCCATGCCAGCCATACTTACATACAGCAGCATTTTGAGCGGTGGCACCTTCTCTATCTTCTCAAAGCTGGACATTTGCCCAGCCCCTATCTTATTTTGATTTTCTGATTTCATGACTCACTAATTCTTCGGCCCAACTTGCATTGCCTACCCCAAACTAATAAAACTATCTTCTATGTACTACCCTGAAAATCAACAGAATGTTTAAGGGTTTTACATATTTGATGCGGTTTTAAAACTTAACATTGCCTACTCCTCTGAGTGTATCAAAATAACAGGATTGGTACTCTCTTTTTTAAGCAGGATCTTAACTTTTCCTGAACCAGGAACCCACTTTTCCAAATACCGCGTTCGCGGTGATGCGAGGCGTTGGACCGGTTCCAAACTCTACATAGGTATAATTATTGACACGCAGGTCCAGCACTACCCCCAACTTACCCAATTTCTGATTTAGCTCTTTCGCCTTCTCCAGGCTTTCTAAAATACCGCTTCCTTTAGAAGGAGGCAACACATTCTTTAACACCCGTTCAAATGCTGCGTGGTCTTTAAAATTAGCAATCACAAAATTCTTTTCGGCCACAACCAGTACCTGATCCTGGAGGACGGTAAATACCAGTTTACCCGATATCTCAAAGGGGAACGTCATCATGCTTAAGGTTGCTTGGTACCAGTAGACTTTGTCTTCAAGGTAAGTGTACCATTGAGTTTCCATTGGCCCGGGGTTCCCTGCGGTCCTGGTCCTTGTACAGACACATCCTGAAAATCAAGGGTAATGTCAGTCTGGTCTGCCTTCAGTTTTTCTAACAAAAGCTTTGCCACGTCAGACAACTTTTGAACGGGTTGGGTAGTGTTTTCCATAGGGTTTGTAGGATAGAAGTATTAAAAGAGAATTACGGACCCTATTATAGCCCGTTTCTTTTTGATTTCTGGTTTAAAGAATCCAATATATCAAAGTATTCAGGTATACGTATAAATAACGGTTTATCTCTCATAATGGAGGTAACTTTTAATATGAAAAAATCCTTCTTCTATGCCTTAGGTATCATCTGGCTTATAGGAGCCAGTATCTCGCCTTTGGAAGTTAAAGCACAAGATTGCCTTCAGCCCCTGGGACTAGCCAAGAATACCGAGTTTGTCTTCAAAGTCACTGACAAAGGCCGCCCTCAAGGCACGCTCAGCAATAAGGTGGTGCAGCAAATGACCGATAAAAAAGGAGCTTATGTGACGACCTTCAAGAGTGCCCGACTAGGTAAGACCAACCGCACCCAAACCTCAGACGAGTACCGCATTAAGTGTTCGGGAGATACCATTTACCTTGATGCCATGCTCCTGCTCAGAGAGCAGGTGTTAAAATCTTTTGAAGGCAAGGACTTTGACTACTTCCCCGTTGACATTGCCTATCCGCAACAAATGCAGGTTGGCCAAAAACTTCCCGATGGAAAACTAGGCGTTCGGGTACGATCTGCCAACGTGAACATAACCCAACTTTCTATGGTGGCCACTAACCGAAAGGTAGAGGCCATGGAGAAAATCACCACCCCAGCCGGCACTTTTGACACCTACAAGATAAGTTACCAATATGTGGTGTACATAGATGCCATGGGCTTGCCCTTGCGCGATGTTTTCAATGTGGAAGAGTATTTCTCCCTGGAGCATGGCTTAATTAAATGCCAGTTCTCTACCAAACGCGGAAAGAAAGCAAAAGGGTTAGAGCTAATCTCCAAACGAAACCCAGCACAGGCTTTGCAGAAATAAAAAGTTCTATTCTTGCACTTTAAGCGGCATTCAGTAGCTTTAGGTCCTGAACCAAGATGTCTTTGTCATGAAAAAGCACCTGCTCCCTGCCGCTGTGGCCCTTACCCTTATAGTAGGCAGCTGCACCAAAAACGCAGAAACCCCGCAAGCCATTGCGCAGGCTCCAACAGAAAAAGTAGCTACTTACGGAGATACCATTACCGCCGAGGGTGCAATCACTGCTGAGAAACTACCCTCGCTTCTGGCAAGCCAGGACTCTGCCAAGGCCAAAGTAGCTACCAATGTGCTTGAGGTTTGCCAGGCAAAAGGCTGCTGGATGAAGGTGGCTGTAGAGGGCCAGGAACCTATGCGCGTAACATTCAAGAACTATGGGTTCTTTATGCCCAAAGACATTGTAGGCAAAGAAGTGGTTTTTGAAGGAGTGGCACTTAAAGACACCATCTCAGTGGAAGATCAGCGTCACTTCGCTGAAGATGCAGGTAAGTCAAAAGAAGAGATTGCCGCCATCACCAAACCTAAGCCTTCTATTACGTTTGTCGCTTCGGGCGTTCAGGTAAAAGAGGGTGAGGCAAAAGACAACTAAGAACAGGTACTCCATTAAGTTGAATCCGTTTTAAGCTTCTTTTCTAAAGAAGGGGCTTAAAACGGATTTTTTCTGTTTTGGCAGGGCTGCGGACAAGGCAAAAGAAAATAAAGGCATCTTAGTCCAGGTGACGGTTAAGCCACTCCATAGCTTGATCTTCCATCTCAAAAGCTCTGGTCCGCAACTGCCCTTTTAATTGTTGGTTGAAAACTTCATACGACCTTTGCCCGAAAATACCCGGTGATAGTACATGGGCAAAGTACTTAAGCCCTAAGATTTCAGCGGTAGGAGCCCACTTATACGCCATGTAGGGGACAGCGCTTTCCCAGGGTCCAATCAGTTCACGGTTACTGTTCAGAATTCCGCGACAAGGCTTTTCTCTAAGCATTGCCAATAACTGATTCCCTCCCATCACCACAGTTTCCAAAGTTTGGATTCCAATCCAGTTTACCCTAATGAAGAGCTCCTCTGGCATTCTCCAGGCTTCAAAAAAGACATCACCGTTTGCTTTCTTGAGTTCCTTTCTATCCATAAGCACCTTATTAGGTCCTGTACTCCTTACGTTGATCTTCAACTTTCTATATGGTTAGTTAAAGGAAAGATTACAGAAATTCTTTAATGGCGGAGATAGTCTCCTCAGGAGCGCTTAAGTTAGGGCAATGGCCCGTGGCATTTAATACTTTAAAAGAGCTGCTAGGCAGGTGCTCATGCATGTACTTCCCTACCGGCAAAGGGGCAATAACGTCGTCGGTGCATTGCAGGATTAAGGCCGGGGTTTTCACGTTAGGCAAGTCCGCACGATTGTCAGAAAGGAAGGTAATCCGGGCGAAATCTTTAGCTACCTCTACGTTACTTCTGCAAAAGCTTTGCGTCAACTCCTGTGATAGTTCAGCTTTTTGTGGGTTACCCATAATAACGGGCGCAATGGCTGCAGACCAGCTTAAGTAATCGCTGTCCAAAGACTCCAGCAGGCTGTCTATGCCTTCCTGGGTAAAGCCGCCCTCGTAGTTCTCATCGTTGATATACCGGGGAGAAGGGCCAATCAAAACCAGCTTTGAAAAATAATCAGGCGCTAAGATAGAAGCCAATACGCCAATCATAGCACTAACTGAGTGCCCCACAAAAATAACGTCCTTTAGATTCAGCTCCTCACAGATTTCCAGGATGTCAACTGCGTAAGACTGAAGTGAAGAATACCGCTCTAAGGTATAGACTGAAGTGTCTGCTTTGCCGAAACCCACATGGTCAAACAAGACAATCTTGTAGTCTTCTTCAAAAGCAGGGGTGATAAAGCGCCACATGTTCTGGTCACAGCCATACCCATGGGCAAACAGCATGGGGGTTTCTCCTTTTCCTAGTATGGTAACGTTGTTTCTTTTGAGTGCATTCATTGTGAGGGGGTGTGATAAATGGCCCAAATAGACAAGTTTCGGCTCTAATTTTACCTAAAGATACGAGTCATAATTTCAAATTCGCCGTTTTATACCTTTAATCTCCAAACTAAATACAATTCAGCTGCCAAGTTTTAAAAATATTTTAGGAAGTAGTGCTTTAAATCTGTAAACTCATTTTAAAGGTTGCACCTAGCTTAAAGTTTGATTTACACCTATTTAACTAACCAAAGCTACACACTTAAAACTTATACTTCCCCTACCTCCAGTATCTGCTTCAGACTCCTCCCTCCTCCACTGTTCCAAAAAAGAAAGAGAACCACCCAAAAGTTTGCCCGTTAAACCCATGGGCAGGAGATTCGTTTCCTGCGGGATACCATCCGGATCCATGGTGGGCAGAAACATGTCTGCTAGTTTTGAACAGTAATTTGAAGTACTTATGGAATCTTTGAAAGGAAAAAACGCCCTGATCACAGGGGCAGGAAAAGGGATAGGGCGCGCCATAGCCATCGCTTTGGCCCAGGAAGGAGTAAACATTGCTTTATTATCCCGCACCGAGAGTGATTTACAGAAAGTGGCCGCAGAGGTAGAGGCTCACGGGGTAGAAACCTCCATTGTCACCGCCGATGTGACCGACATAAATAGCGTGAATGAAGCCGTAGAGCATGCTCAGCATGAGCTGGGGTTTATTGACATTCTGATCAATAATGCCGGAACCGCCGCCTTCGGAAAATTTCTGGACCTGGAACCCCATCAATGGGAGCACATCATCAAGGTAAACCTGCTGGGTCCTTACTACGTGACCCGCGCTGTTCTACCTGCCATGATCTCTAAAAAGACCGGTGACATTGTGAATATTTCTTCCACAGCCGGGCAACGGGGATCCGCCGTGACAAGTGCCTACAGCGCCTCAAAATTTGGGTTGATTGGTTTGTCAGAGTCTCTGATGCAAGAAGTCCGGAAGCACAACATCAGGGTCACAACCCTTACCCCAAGCACTGTCGCCACCGATTTAGCGGTAGAGTTAAAACTTACTGACGGTAACCCAGAAAAAGTCATGCAGCCTGAAGATTTTGCCGAGTTTGTGGTGAGCCAGCTAAAACTGAACCGCCGCATATTCCTGAAGGAAGCGGGTATCTGGTCCACCAACCCTTAATTTGAGAAGTTGTCTTCCCGTTTTAAAAAGCGTTTGGGGCTTGTTTATCTAAAACAGGCCCCAAACGCTTTTTGCTTTTTATCAGGTTGAGGAATAATATAAAATTCAGAAACCTTTTAGGTCGATGTCTGTGGTTTCTTGCGTAGGAATCACCCGTTTGGTTTGTTTCTGGATTATTTTGAAGTGGTGAGCATCTTCTGGCGTTACCAGGGTAATAGCTTCTCCCGCTGACTCTGCCCTACCCGTGCGGCCAATCCGATGGATGTAGTCTTTGGAAGAGCGTGGCAAATCGTAGTTGATGACATACGGCAGGTACTGCACATCAATGCCCCTGGAGGCCAGATCTGTGGCAACCAGCACGGCTACTTTTCCTTTCTTGAACAATGCCAAAGCTTCGGTTCTGGCGCCCTGGCTTTTCCCGCTATGAAGGGCAACGGCTTTGATTCCGTTGTTGCTTAATTTCGTTACCAGGTGGTCGGCGCGCTGAGTGGCGGAAACAAACACTAGCACCTGCTGCATCTGGTGGTGCTTGATCAGGTAGCGCAGGAATGGTCCTTTTCTTTCAGTGTCAACCAGGTAGGCTACTTCTGAAATAAGGGAGTCCAGGTTCGTTTCCTCGGCTTTTATTTCTACGGTCACCGGCTCGCGCAGCAACGTTTCCTGTATTGCATTCACTTTGTTGTCCAGGGTAGCTGAGAACAGGAGATTCTGGCGTCTTTTTGGTAAAAGAGCTAAAATCTGGCGCATCTCTTCCTCAAATCCCTGGTTCAGCATCTTGTCTGCCTCATCTAATACCAACGTTTCTACTTCAGACAAATGAACCGCTTTGGACTCAACTAAATCTAAGAGTCTTCCGGGAGTGGCTACCAGAATATCGGTTCCCTGCAATTTCATCATCTGCGGGTTGATGGAAACGCCGCCAAACACCGCTAATGTTTTAATGCTGATGGGTATATGCGCACTGAATGAAAGGAACACCTCTCCTACCTGCAAGGCCAATTCACGCGTGGGTACCAATACTAAAGCTTTCACATACCTGTTTCTGAATGCCCGGTTGGTCTGCATTTTGTCCAGCAGCGGCAAGGCATAGGCAGCTGTCTTTCCCGAACCGGTTTGCGCAATACCCAAAACATCTTTCCCCTTCAGAATCTCAGGTATGGCGGCTTGTTGCACAGGGGTCGGGTGCGGGTATTTTTGGGCAGCAACGGCTTTGACAATAGCAGGAGATAAGCCTAATTCTGAAAAGGACATAAAAGTAAAGGTATTTTGATGGGGCAAAGGTACAGGTATTACATGGGTTTTGGTGAAGGTGGGTTTTAGTTACCTTGGAGTAGGCGCATGAGCTATGTTGTTGCATCTTTTCACGTAATTACTCAAGCCTGCGGGGCCCCGCCTTCCACACTCGCGCCTATAGTTCAGCTGCCTTCGGCTAAAGCCTCGGCTGCCGGGCTCTGCCCGCCCCCGCAGACATCTAGGCGCTCAAGCAAAAGGATTGAAAATGGGAATGCATAGAAGAAAGCAGATAAAGCAAGTTTTCAAAAAGGAGGCTGTAAATAGCCTTCAAGACAGACACTAGTTTTTATTCTCTTCCAAAAAAGAAGGATCTGTCGATCCATAGTGCTGCATGATTTGTTGGACTAGTTCTTCTGGAGCATGGATGATGTCTAAGTTTAAAGCTTTTGACGGTTTTTCTAGTGTTTGCAGCTGAGAAGCTAGCAACGTTTCTGGCATGAAGTGGGCGGTGCGGGCACCCATGCGGCTCTTGAGCAGGGCTTCGTCTCCGTGCAGGAAAACTATTTTAAGGGTGTTTTTTAGATCCTGCTGTAAAACCTGTCGGTACTTTTCTTTCAAGGCTGAGCAAGCCATGACTACTTCTTGTCCGGTAGCCTCGGCTTGCAGTAAGAGGTGATTTAATTTTCTAAGCCATTCTGCCCGATCCTCATCGGTGAGCGGGATACCACTGGCCATCTTGGCGATGCTGGGTGCCAGGTGATGGTCATCAGCATCTATGAAATGCAGTTTGAGGCGTTTCGCCAGAAGTTCACCTACAGTGCTTTTGCCGCTCCCTGATACTCCCATGATGATGTATGACATACTCTTTTTCTTTGATAGGTTTCTGATAGTTCCCTTTTCTCTCAAGCCACTTTGCTATAAATACGCATACTGTGTCTTTTCCAAAGATAAAGGGTTAAGGTTACTGGCAAAGAAATAAATAGTTTCTACCTATAGGTTTACCTCAAAACAAAAGGTACTTACCATGACCTTAATCTGAAATGAATATTATAGAGTTTTCACTAGAAGAGGGTTATTTCACATCTAGGGTTACAGAAAACCTTCATTTGCTCTAAATTATAGCTGGCTTTAAACAAATATATTCAACTAGAAGATGTCACTTAGAGTTAGGGAGTGGGGAAAACACAAACATCGTTTTTCTTACCTTTACTCCTAGATTAACCTAATCCACCTATGCCAGAGCAGAACCTTGAAGCCCGCATTTTGGAGCTTACTAAACGCCTTAACTACCTTAACTACCAATATTACCAGAACAGCGTCTCAGAAGTATCTGATTATGAGTTCGACCAGATGCTACTGGAACTGCAGAAACTGGAAGAGCAGCACCCTCAATTCAAATCTCAAAATTCCCCTACCCAACGGGTAGGTGGTACCATCACCAAAAACTTTCCTACGGTAAAGCACAAGTACCCAATGTTGTCGTTGGGCAACACCTATTCTGAGGACGAGGTACGTGAGTTCGACACTAGGGTGCGCAAGGTGACCGGTGACCACGTGGAGTATGTCTGTGAACTGAAGTTTGACGGCGTGGCCATGAGCCTCACCTATACCAATGGAGCCTTAACCGCCGGCGTGACCCGCGGTGATGGAACCCGCGGTGATGACATCACGCCCAACGTCCGCACCATCCGCTCTATTCCCTTGCACCTGCACGGTGAAGACGTTCCGGCTGAGGTGGAAGTACGGGGCGAGGTTTTCATGCCTTTTTCCGTATTTGAGGAGTTAAACAAGGAGCGTGAGGAAATTGGGGAAGCCTTGATGGCCAACCCCCGCAACGCCACTTCCGGCACGCTTAAACTGCAAGACTCCAAAGAAGTGGCGCGTCGCCGACTGAGCATGTTCGCTTATGCCCTGCTCAGCACCCCTACCCTGTTTGAAAGCCATTCAGAAAGCCTGGAAGCGCTGCAACGCTGGGGCTTGAACGTCTCTCCCACCTGGCGCAAGTGCTCCACCATTGAAGAGGTCCTGGACTTTATTCATGAGTGGGAAACCATACGCTTTGAATTGCCCATCGCCACCGACGGCATTGTAGTAAAAGTCAATTCCTACGCGCAACAGGAAGAATTAGGCTATACCGCCAAAAGTCCGCGTTGGGCCATGGCGTATAAATACAAAGCCATGGAAGCCGTCACTGATTTGCTGGGCATTGAGTACAACGTGGGCCGCACCGGAGCTGTGACCCCTGTAGCCTTGATGAAACCTGTCCTCCTAGCGGGCACCACGGTGAAACGCGCTTCTCTGCACAACGCAAATGAAATTGAGCGCCTCGGGCTGATGATAGGTGACAAAGTGGTGGTAGAGAAAGGCGGTGAGATCATCCCGAAGGTGACGGCTGTTAAAACGGAACTTCGCCCGGAAAATGCTGAGGCCATTGTGTACCCAACTATTTGCCCGGCCTGTACCACGCCTTTGGTGCGTACCGAAGGGGAGGCGAACCACTATTGCCCAAACGAGAAAGGCTGTCCGCCCCAGGTGAAAGGCAAGTTGGAGCACTTCATCAGCCGGAAAGCTATGAACATCATGAGCTTGGGCGAAGGCAAAATAGAGCTATTGGCTGAACAAGGTCTGGTCACCAGCCCAGACCACCTATATGATCTCACATATGATACCCTCTTCGGGTTGAAAAAGACCTTTGTGAACGAGGAAACCGGCAAAAGCCGCGTTGTTACGTTCCAGAAAACTACAGTAGAGAACATCCTGAAAGCCCTGGAGAAATCAAAGGAAGCTCCTTTCGACCGGGTGCTGTTTGCGTTAGGCATTCGGTTTGTGGGCAATACGGTGGCTCAGAAACTGGCGCAACACTTCCGGAACATTGATGCCCTGCGGGCTGCCACAGAGGAAGAACTTATCGCCGTTCCTGAAATTGGTGGGCGTATTGCTGCTTCGGTACGTGAGTACTTCCAGGACCTGGCCAATGTACATTTAGTAGAACGGTTAAAGGCCCATGGTTTGCAGCTTGACTTAGGCGAGCTTGCCGTAGTGGAGCCTGCCTCAGACAAATTAGCTGGCTTAACTTTTGTGGTGTCGGGCGTTTTCACCGGATATTCCCGTGAGGAACTGCAGGACACCATTGTCGCCAACGGAGGTAAAATTGTTTCTTCTATTTCCAAAAAACTTTCATACTTGGTAGCTGGTGACAAGATGGGTCCCAGCAAGCTAGAGAAAGCTACCTCTTTTGGAGTGAAGATTGTAAGTGAAGAGGAATTTAACCAGATGCTCGCTTAAGAATATAGAGCAAGTAAGGCTGCGTAAAAAATAAGACCTATAGAGGGAGAGGCTAAACCAAAAAGGTACAGCCTCTCCCTTTTACTTATCCCGACTATGCACTTACCAGCTCGCCCTTTAGCCTCGCTTCTGTAAAAACAGACTAAGAACAGCATCACTTAACCTTCTTTAAACTTTATTGGGATAGTACCGTATCCGATGATTTGGTTTTGACCAAATAAATAAAGCCCATACATGCTATTTCAAGGTATGACTCCCGTTTTTGCCTGCTTTTCTTAAAATAGCACAAAAGGGGTGTAACGCTTAGGTGCAATTCTCGTTGGTGTACTTGTTAAAGTTAGTTTGGTCCAGAAATTTAAAACTATGTCTTTCAAGCCACTACCAGTAGAGAGAAATCAGGAAGGAAAGGTGCGGACCGTGGGCTTTGAGCTTGAGTTTGCCAACGTAGGAATTGGAGAATGCCTTCAGATTGTGCAGGACTTATATGGCGGCCGGGTAGAAATGGAAAACAGGTTTTCGGCCAAGGTGGTAGATACCCGTATTGGTAGCTTCAGTGTTGAAATAGACCTGAAGCTGCTAACCGAAAAGCAATACAAAACCCTTTTTGATAAACTCAATATTGACATCCAGAGCGTTAAAATAGGCCAGGACACCTTGGAGAACATGATTGATGACGCGCTGGAATCTGTTATTCAAAAAGTAATCCCTTACGAGATTGGATGCCCTCCTCTTCCGTACCATCAGTTAGAGGAATTGGAGGCTTTGCGACAGGCTTTGTTCGAGCACCATGCCAAAGGAACGGAGGCGTTCTTTACCAATGCCTTCGGTACCCACATCAACACTGAAATTCCAGACACTGAACCAGCTACTATTCTGAGGTACATTAGGGCTTTCCTGCTGTTGTACCCGTGGCTTCTTGAGGCTGGTGAAACCGACTTTGCCCGCAGAAACCTTACCTCTTTCATCAATCCTTTTCCGGATGAGTACAGCCAGTTAGTGCTAGACCCTTCGTATGCACCTGGTTTGGAACAACTCATTGACGACTACCACCAGTATAACCCAGACCGCAACCGGCCTTTAGACATGTACCCCTTGTTTGCGTATGTAAGGGAAGAGCAGGTCAACAGCTACACCAATTTGGGCAGCGTGAAAGCCAGAAAAACCTTTCACTACCGTTTGCCTAATTCGTGTGTTTCTGATCCTGACTGGACCTTGGCCCAGGAATGGAACAACTGGGTGGTCATTGAGGAATTGGCTGCAAACCCAGACAGAATCAGAGAAATGAGCCTTGAGTTCCTGAACATGAAGGAAAACACCCTCCTTGGGTTTGAGAGAAAGTGGTGCAAACAAACAGAACAGTGGCTAACGCAAACCAACAGAAGTACTCAATAAACCGCAAACGCCCAACCATTGGCGTCTCCGGGCCCGACAAGGGCGGCGAGGTGGCCTGGCTCTTTACGGCCTTTGGTGTTTTGCTGGCAGGCGGAAAACCGGTGCACATCACTCCTTCCTTCCCCCGCACCGCTGATGGTCTGCAAGGGCTCATCATTGGCGGCGGAGCCGATGTAGACCCGCAAACCTACCAACAGGAATCTGTATTCACAGAATACCTGCAACGCACCCTGCAGCACCCCAGAAAAAACTTCTTCCAAAGGGTATGGCGCTTTACCCGCTGGATCTACTACCCCGCTCTATTTTATGTCCGGAAGCTTTTCAGCCGGAACAAACCGCAATGGTCGCTAGACCAGGACCGGGACCATTTGGAATTTCAGTTGATAGATCAGGCAGTAAAAATGAATCTACCGGTGTTGGGCATCTGCCGGGGGTCACAGCTTTTGAATGTATATTTCAGAGGCACCCTGCACCAGGACATCAACTGTTTTTACCGCGAGGAGCCTAATCCGTCCAGCGTGTTCCCCGTCAAAAAAGTCACTTTCAAACCAGACAGCAAACTGGCGCAAATAATAGGACACCAAAAACTAAAAGTAAATGCCTTGCATCACCAGGCGGTGCACACTCCTGGTAAAGGGCTGGAGATAGTAGCTTGGGAGGCCAACAACGTAGTGCAGGCCATTGAGCACACAAGTAAAGAGTTCCTATTGGGTGTGCAGTGGCATCCTGAATACCTGCCCAGTCGTGTGGAGCAACGTCGCTTGTTTCAAGCCCTAGTTCAGAAAGCACGCGAAGTGAACAGGCAAATTGAAGCTCCGGATATGGAAAATGCCTTGGCCCAACCCAAAGACCAGGCACTGGAAGTGCTGGAAAGTGCAGACGCAAACGCTGTTAAAGCCATAGAAAGCACCGTAAGCAAATAAGCGGAAAAATTCTTCTACTCTTTGTAATTACAGGGCTGCAGAACCTTTTCAGTACATTTTTTGAAAACAGCTATAAAACAAAAGCGGCCAGAGAAACCCTGACCACCTTTGCTCTACTAAAAATCAATTAACAACTAAACCTAACGTGTACTTCTATAGGTAGAACCAGAAGTTTCATTGTTTGTTTAGTTATTCCTGAAAATATTTTTTAAAGAATTCGAAGCTCAATCCGGCGGTTCAATTGCCGGTTTTCGTCTGAGGTATTTGGCGCTGCGGGCTGGGTTTGACCATAACCTTTGGCTTGGAAGAGCGTGGCTGGTGCGCCTTTCGAAACCAGGTACTTCACTACCGCTTTTGCGCGGGCCTCAGAAAGTTTCTGGTTTGCGGCGGCTTGGCCTACGTTATCTGTATGGCCAGCTATTTCCACCTTTATTTTAGGATTTGCCTTCAGAAACTGGAAAAGCTTGTCTAACTCCGTCTGTGACTCTGGACGCAGTTCGGCTTTGCCTGTATCAAAGAAAATGTTGCTGAGCACGGCTTTGGCTCCCTTGCTTAAAGGTTGCAGGTAGAAGTCTAACGCGAGCGGTGCTGAGGTGGAGGTACCCGAGATATGGCGGCTTTCCAGCACGTGGTCTGGAGCGGTTACATACAAGGCATACCGTTGCTTCTGGTTCAGCACAATGGTGTATTCCCCTGAAGTTCCGTCTGAACGTACTTGTTGCGTGATCACCCCCGCTGAGTCCAGGTCATACACCTGCACGGTCGCTTTTAACGGTTTTTTAGAAACAGCATCAAAAACGCGGCCTTGTGCAAAGGAAGAAATGGTTTTTCCTTTCCAGACTTCAGGCACCTCAAACTGCAGCAAGGCTACCTCTACTTTACCACCTGCAGCTGATTGCCCCGAGTAATACCCGGTTTTATTATCTGGAGAAATGAAGATAGAGCTTTCATCACGATGGGTGTTCAAAGGATAGCCCATGTTCTGCGGAATGCCCCAGCCGTCTTTCTCCCGGTTTACCTTGAACAAGTCCAATCCACCCATGCCCTCACGTCCATCAGAAGAAAGGTACAAAGTATTGCCACTGGCATGAAGAAACGGGGAGTTTTCCCGGCCCGGGGTATTCACATTTTTTCCGAGATTCAAGGGTATGCTCCAGGTGCCGTCTTCCTGTTGTTTTGTTAGCCAGATGTCCTCGCCGCCCAAACCACCTTTTCGGTTAGAGGCAAAGTAAATGGTGCGGCCGTCAGCAGAGAGCGTGGGTTGAGAGTCCCAGGAAGAGGTATTGACATTGCGTCCCATGTTCTTGGGCTTGCTCCACTCATTGCCTTCACGGTAACTGATGTACAGGTCGCAGGAGCCGTAAGAGTCCTGGCGGTTACAAGACGTAAATACCAGCACCCGGCCGTCGCCGGAAAGGGAGGCGGCTCCTTCATTCAGCTCTGAATTAATGGCCGTGGAAACAGAAACCGGTGCCTGCCACTGTCCTTCTTTTCGGTAAGCCAAAAACAAATCTTCATCGTCTAAGGGGCCACTTCCCTCACGGGCAGTAAACAAAAGCGCGTTCTGATCGGTGGTTAAAACAGGAGAATACTGCAGCCCGAATTTGTTAACCACGTCACCCAAAGGTTTGGGATTGAAGTTCACCGGTTCTTTGATGGCTTTCTGGGCAAAGGTGACATTCTTGAGCTGTTGGGCTGCATGCCGGGCCTGGGGAGTGTTCTTTTTTCCGAACTGCAGAAATCGATCATAAAAGGTGGAAGCCTCGTCATACCGGCCCCGGGCAAAAGCTAGTTCCGCGAAGTTGAAAAAGTCAGCGTACATAGAGGGCTTGACCTCCATCTTCGGCAAGCCGCGACGGTAGTTTTGGTACGCTTCTTCTTCCTTTTGTAGAATGCGGTATAAACCTGCTGCCTGCACATATGCCTCGCCAAACGTGGTGTCACGCTTAGTTGCCTCATTAAAAGACTCCAGGGCCTTTTCAAAGTTGCGGGCCTGCACGTACTTGATACCTTCGTCAAAGGATTTTTGCGCCTTTGAATTGACAGAACCACCAGCTGCTTTCTGACCTACCGAAGTACTTGTTACCCCAATAAACAGAAGAAGAAAAAGGCATAGACGTGAGAAAAGCAGCATAAACTAGGGTATGTTCAGGAATTTATGGGTTTGTAAAGAGATGCGCCATTTAGGGTTGTTTTTCACATACTCTACAATAAGCGGCATCATTTGATCAGCCTTGCTCCATTCAGGTTGCAGGAACAGACGCGTTTCAGGACCTACTTGTGCGGCATGTTCTTCAGCCCAGGCAAAGTCGCTTTTGTTGAACACGATCACCTTCAATTCACCCGCCTGCGGCTGCACCGTTGGGTGTGGCCCCTTGAATTTTTTAGGGGAAAGACAAATCCAGTCCCAGGTGCCACTTAAAGGATAAGCGCCTGAGGTTTCTATAAACGTCTGGATGCCTCTTTTCTGTAATTCTGAGGTAAGGTAGTCCAAGTTATAAAGCAGGGGTTCCCCACCGGTTACCACTACCGCCTTACCCGGATACTGTTCTGCCTGTTGTACAATCCAGTCAGTATCGGTGAGTGGGTGCAGGTTGGCATCCCAGGATTCTTTTACGTCGCACCAGTGGCATCCAATGTCACAGCCCCCCAACCTGATAAAATAAGCAGCCTTGCCAGTGTGGTAGCCTTCTCCCTGTATGGTGTAGAAGTGCTCCATCAAAGGCAGCTTGGTTCCGTCTTTGGGTACGGTGTACACAGAGGCAATCTTTCTATCTACTATAGCTTCCAATGTCAAAATATGTAGTGCTGCTTTAAGGGTATTTTTAGAAAAACTGCCCTTAAACAGCATGAATGTTAAAAACGAAACAAGGTTTAGCCGGTATAAGTTGCCACTGTGGCTTCTATCTTGCCAAAGCTTTGCATTGTCTCAATCTGCAAAGATAACCATAACAATTCACAAAGCGCGGGCGAGGTTTTACCTCTCTGAAGAGGGGGTATTTTAAATATTTTTCAGCTTTTAGGTTTGTTCTTTCAAAACTTTTCAGATATTGGTGGCATCAATGGCTAAAAATCACAACATAGCGTCTTCTGCAAACTCCCTTTTCCTGAGGGAGACCGCTACTGTTGTTGTGCCAACCTCTGCCATCACAGGCATTATTACCATTACCCCTTAGGGGGTTTAGCTGCACATATCGTCCTTTCTTCAGGTCAATTTTAAATTGGCTCTTCGGCTTGTGGCCGGAAATCACCGTAGTAAAAAATCATATTCTCAAATGCCTGATCACATGCTGGTTTTAAAATTTGGAGGTACCTCCGTTGCCAATGCTGGCGCCATCCGTCAACTCATCTCCATTCTGCAGGAGAAGCAAAACCCAAGAATGCTGGTGGTAGTTTCTGCCATGTCTAAAGTCACGGATATGCTCATTAGCCTCTACCAGAAAGCGGCATCTCATGATGTGTCTTACCTGGAACTGCTCTCCCAACTGGAGGCAAAGCACATGGAGGCCATTGAAGACCTGGTGCCCATGAGCCAGCAAATCGATATCAAGGGCCGGATCAAGATGATTTTCAGGGAACTGGAGGATGTGTGCCGGGGCGTTTATTTGCTGGATGAACTCAGCGACAGCACTAAAGCACGGGTCATGGCCTACGGCGAGAGATTGTCTTCGGCTATTGTTTCAGTAGCGTTTCAGCACCATGGGTTGCCTAATGAACTGGTAGATAGCCGCGATTACATTGTCACAGACAATACCTACCTGAATGCTAAGGTGAACCTGAAGGCTACCTACGGCCTCATGCAGGAGCAATTGCCAAAGGTAGAGCTCATTGTAGCCCCTGGGTTCATTTCCCGTTCGCAAGATGGTAAAACCACTGTGTTGGGCCGGGGAGGTTCTGATTACACTGCCTCCTTATATGCCGCCGCCCTGCAAGCTGATTTGCTTGAAATCTGGTCTGACGTAGACGGTATGTACACCACAGACCCACGGAAAGCCAGTGCCGCTTATTCTATAGAGGAACTGAGTTACGAGGAGGCCATGGAGTTAGCCTACTTCGGTGCGAAGGTGTTGTACCCTCCTACCATTGCGCCGCTGGTGGCTGCTAAAATCCCATTGGTGCTGAAGAACACGTTTAACCCGGCGCATAAAGGAACCCTTATCTCTTCTACTCCGGCTCCAAGCCCACAGAACGTGAAAGGGATTTCCTGCATTGACCACATGGCGGTGCTTACTGTAAGCGGAAGCGGAATGGTGGGCGTACCCGGCGTGGCGATGCGCTTGTTTAAAGCAGTGGCCCAAGAGTGCATTAACATTTACTTCATTACCCAGTCCTCTTCAGAGCAAAGCATCACCATAGGCTTGTCTGAGGCGGAAGGAGAAAAAGCGGTGCAGGCCATCACCCAGGAGTTTGCCGACGATATTGCGCAGGAGTTGTTAAACCCCGTAAGCCTAGAAACGCCAATGAGCATTGTGGCCATTGTGGGGAACGGCATGATCAAACAACCTGGCATTGCCGGCAAAGCCTTTTCCCTGCTGGGAGACAATGGCATTAACATCAGGGCCATCGCGCAAGGAGCCACTGAGCGCATTATCTCTGTAGTCCTTAACTCCCCAGATGCGCATAGAGCCGTAAATTTACTTCACGATCGCTTTTTTCTACCGATTTCAGAGGACTCAGAAGTGGCACTGGCGTAAAAACCAATGAATACCAGGAAAGCCTTTTCAAAGGCATTTTCATCAAAATAACCTTAAAACCTAAGAGGAAGCTTACCCACTCGCCTCCTGTTCACAACTACTGTTTTATGAACGAGAATGAATTTGTCAAAGCCTATGCGCCAGCTACCGTAGCCAATGTGTGTTGCGGCTTTGACGTATTGGGGTTCGCCCTGGACCAACCCGGTGATGAAGTCTGGGCCCGAAAATCAGAAACTCACGGCATCACCATCTCAGACATTAAGGGCATAGAAAATCTTTCATTTGACCCGAAGGAAAACGTAATTGGAGTGGTGGCCCAGAAAATGCTGGACACCTTGGGCCTTTCTACCGGAATAGAACTGCAGTTGCACAAAGGAATGCCGGTAGGCAGCGGCTTGGGCAGCAGTGCTGCCAGTTCAGCCGCCGCCGCTTTTGCAGTAAACCAAGTACTGGGCTCCCCCTTTACCGTGCAGGAATTAGTTACCTATGCTATGGAGGGGGAACGCAAAGCCTCTGGCTCAGCTCATGCTGATAATGTGGCTCCTTCCCTGCTGGGTGGCTTTGTGTTGGTGCGCGACTATGAACCTTTAGATGTGGTGCCCCTGGGTGTTCCCCTGGAGCTATACTGCACCATCTTGTACCCGCAGATAGAACTGAAAACCTCTCTTTCCCGCAGTATTCTGAAACAGGAGATCCCTTTAAAAAAAGGCATCCGGCAGTGGGGCAATCTGGCTGGTTTAATGGCTGGTTTATTGAAAAAGGACTACGATTTAATTGGCCGCAGTTTGCACGATGAAATCTTTGAACCAGAACGTTCCGTGCTCATTCCCCTATTCAAGCAAGTGAAAGCCGCTGCTATAAAAGCTGGGGCATTAGGTGGCGGTATCTCTGGATCGGGCCCTTCTATCTTCGCTTTGTCTGCCTCAATGCAACAAGCACAGGCGGTGAAAGAAGCAATGGAAGCTATTTACGCCGGAAGCGGCATTGAAACCAAAACGTACGTATCACAGGTGCCGGAACAAGGTGTTCGCCTGGTGGCACAATCAACTTTCCAACCTGCTTTGCCTTTATGAACTACTATAGCACCAACGACTCCGCAGCGGAGATGAGTTTCAAAGAAGCGGTCATCAAGGGACTGCCCCATGACAAAGGCCTCTTCTTCCCAAAGGAGATTCCCTCCTTACCTGCTTCTTTCTTTGAGCAGCTGCCTTCCCTCTCCCTGCCAGCCATTGCCTTTGAAGTATTACAGCCTTTTGTAGCACCAGATATCACGGCTGAAGACTTGCAGAAAATTTGCGACGAGGTGTTTACGTTTCCTATTCCGCTGGTGGAAGTAGAGAAAAACATCTACTCCTTAGAGCTCTTTCACGGTCCTACCTGCGCTTTCAAAGATGTGGGTGCTCGCTTTATGTCAAGATGCCTGCAAGCCTTTGCAGAGCCGGACAGACCCGTAACTGTCTTGGTAGCAACATCCGGAGATACCGGCAGCGCAGTGGCCAACGGGTTCTTAGGTTTGGAAAACATTGACGTGGTAGTGGTGTACCCACAGTTAGGTGTAAGCGAAATCCAGGAAATGCAGTTCACCACGCTAGGGCAAAACACCAGCGCGGTAGGGATTGAAGGTACCTTTGATGATTGCCAAGCCCTTGTGAAACAGGCCTTTTCAGACGAAGAGCTAAACCAAAAGAAGAACCTATCTTCGGCTAACTCCATCAACGTGGCCCGCTGGCTCCCTCAGATGGTGTACTACTTCCACGCCTGGGGACAATGGAAAAACCTAAACCCTGAAGCAGAGGAAGTGACCATTGCCGTACCTAGCGGAAACTTCGGGAACCTGGCGGCTGGCTTGCTGGCCCGCCAAATGGGTCTGCCGGTGACGTACTTTGTGGCGGCCACCAACCGCAACAAGATTGTTCCGGATTATCTGGAGACTGGGGTGTACACTCCTGCTTCTTCGGTATGCACCATCGCCAACGCCATGGATGTGGGTAGCCCGAATAATTTCCCCCGCATACAGGAGCTTTTTGGAGATGACCTGGAGGCCCTGCAGAAAGTAGTGAAAGGTTTTTGGGTCGATGACGAAAAAATCAAAAGCACCATCAAACTGGTGCACCAGGAAAACGGCTATATGTTAGACCCGCATGGCGCTATTGGATACTTAAGCTTACAGCAGTTACTTCCAGACCTGAAGACACCCGGTATTTTTCTGGAAACGGCGCATCCGGCCAAGTTCAAGAAAAGCATGGAAGAAGTTTTAGGGCAGGAAATTGAGTTACCAGAGCAACTAAAGGTATTTAAAGGCAGACAGAAACAGGTTACCGATATGCCCAATGACTTTGCTGGTTTTAAGATGCTCTTGATGCAGGAACATAAAGAAGGTACTCTATAGCTTTTAAGGTAGTTTTCTATAAACAGCCTATAAACAGAAAAGCCTCACCTACCATGTGTAAGTGAGGCTTTCCCTTTTATGCCTAAATTTAAGAATATACTTCTTTTTTGGCCGCTCGCAGGGTGTTCTTTAACAACATGGAGATGGTTAGCGGTCCTACGCCTCCCGGCACAGGAGTGATGTAGCTGCACTTAGGCGCAACGTTCTCAAAGTCCACATCCCCACGTAAACGCCAGCCTCTTTCACGAGTGGCATCTGTTACGCGGGTAGTTCCCACGTCAATTACTACAGCTCCTTCCTTCACCATGTCGGCTGTAATAAGCCCTGGTTTACCCACAGCTACAATCAAGATATCAGCCTGACGGGTATGACTGGCCAGATCTACGGTATTACGATGGCAAATGGTCACCGTGGCCTCGCCAGGAAGGGTGCACTTGCTCATTAAGATGCTGATGGGGGTACCCACAATATTGCTGCGGCCCACTACCACACAATGCTTGCCTTTGGTGTCAATGTTATACCGCTCCAGCAGCTGCATGATGCCGTACGGGGTAGCAGGCAGGTAGGCCGGTAAACCTGCTACCATACGGCCCACGTTTACTGGGTGGAAACCGTCTACGTCTTTTTTGTAGTCCATGACCTCCAGCACTTTATCTGAACTGATGTGTTTTGGAAGCGGCAACTGAACAATCAACCCGTCAATGTCTGGGTTTTCGTTGATCTCTTTTATCTTGGTCAGAAGGGCTTCTTCTGTGATGTCATCCCCGTAGTGGAGCAACGTGGAGGCAAAACCTACGCGCTCACACGCCAACACCTTGTTATTTACATATGTCATTGAACCACCATCTTTGCCAACCAGAATGGCCGCTAGATGTGGAGCCTTGCCACCTTTTGCTTTGATTTCGGTTACCTCCGCAGCAATTTCACTTTGAATGGCCTCAGAAGTTTTCTTTCCGTCTAAAAGGGTCATGGGTACTTTGGATTGAGAAATGTTACAAAGCGCAAAAGTACAAGCCATTGCGGAAAGTGCCTCGGCTTTTATAAGTTATTTAGAATATAGGACTGGTCTTGTGATTGACACCTTCTATTGGAGGTAAATAAGCAGCTGCGTTTTGAACCTGTTTTAGACAAATCACTCCTTTAATGTGGGATACTCCCCTACTTTTTAGAAAAGTTAATCACTGACGTAGACACAAGTAACCCCAGCAACCCGGCGGCAATGGCGGTCATGATGGTGTCATCCATGGTCAATTCTCGGTCTCTTATGGCAAACCTTAATATAAAGGTTGGCACGGTGATAAGCACGACAATTCCCCAGTAGAGGAAAAAGGTTGATTGCAACCCTTCTTTTGAGGCAAGAGGCAGCTTCAAAGCTTCCACAATTAAGAAAATCCCCAAAACTAAACTGCTGAAGTACTGTAAAATGTGATAACCTGGAATAGAGTACCCTAATAGTGTATAAGATGAGTTTAGAAGGGCAAAGTTATTTGCCGTCCAGCCATAATGATGGGTAAAATCATCACAAAGGAAATGGGTCACTGTGCCCAAAAAGGCTGAGGTGATCACAATCAGCCAGTTTTGTTTGAAGTAGGTTAGCCAATCAAAGCCTTTGTACACTGAAAACCTGTTGCGAATAAAAGGAGGCAGATGGTCTATCAAAGGATTCCTTACCCAGCAGTGGTATAGAAAGGCCATCAGTATAACCACCGGAATGTCAAACAGGAATATGCCTTTAAGCGTGTGGCTGATGTCCGTTTCGGCCCTCATTCTGAAAAAGAACTCAAAATCTGGTGCCATGCTGCCAATAGCTAAAGCTGTTAAGGAGACCTTCTCTCCTGAGACAGATTTTAAGGGGAGTATGACCGCGGGGTGGGAAAACGTGAATGGCATACAATGAAGCTAAGGAAGAAACAAAAAAGCCCGGCACTGCTGCACCGGGCTTTCTGAGATCAATCGAGTTTAAGAACTGCCAGGAAGGCTTCCTGCGGAATCTCCACGTTGCCTACTTGGCGCATACGCTTCTTCCCTTTCTTCTGTTTTTCCAAAAGCTTCCGCTTACGAGAGATATCACCCCCGTAGCATTTAGCCAAAACGTTCTTTCTAAGTGCCTTCACGGTCTCACGGGCAATGATCTTCTGCCCTATGGCTGCCTGAATAGCAATCTCAAACATCTGGCGCGGTAATAACTCCTGCAATTTCTCACACAGGCGTTTGCCCCAGTCATAAGCTTTGTCACGGTGTACAATTGCGCTCAGGGCATCTACCTTCTCCCCATTGAGCATGATATCCAGCTTCACCATGTGCGACTCACGGAACCCGATGAGTTCATAGTCCAGAGAGGCATAGCCGCGGCTGATGGTTTTTAGTTTATCAAAGAAGTCAAACACGATCTCGGCCAAGGGCATCTCAAAGATCAACTCCACCCGGTCTGAAGTCAGGAAGTTCTGAGCCTTAAGAATAGCACGCTTGTCCATACACAAAGAGATGATCGGACCGATGTACTCCGCTTTGGAGATGATCTGCGCCTTGATGAATGGTTCCTCAATGTGGTCAATGTAGTTTGGCTCCGGCATTTCAGACGGCGCATTCACTTTGATCTCGCCGTCTTTGGTGGTAAAGGCCTTGAACTGCACACTGGGCACCGTGGTGATCACTGTCATGTCAAACTCTCGCTCAAGACGCTCCTGCACAATCTCCATATGGAGCATGCCCAGGAAGCCACAACGGAACCCGAAGCCCAATGCCGCTGAAGTTTCCGGTTCCCATACCAGGGAGGCATCGTTCAACTGAAGCTTCTCCATAGAGGAACGCAGTTCTTCGTACTCAGTGGTTTCTACCGGGTAGATACCCGCAAATACCATCGGTTTTACCTCTTCAAAACCTTGAATCTGGATGGTATCTGGATTGGCAGCGTGGGTAATGGTATCTCCTACTTTTACTTCTTTTGCGTTTTTAATACCCGAGATCAGGTACCCTACATTACCCGCACCCATCACCTGCTTAGGTTCCTGGTTTAGTTTCAAAACGCCAATTTCATCGGCTTCGTACTGCTTGCCGGTGGCTATGAATTTTACTTTATCGCCTTTGCGCAATGTACCGTTCATGATCCGGAAATACACCTCAATGCCGCGGTACGAGTTAAATACGGAGTCAAAGATCAAGGCTTGCAATGGAGCATCTGGGTCTCCTTTAGGAGCCGGAATACGGTCACAGATTGCAGCCAGAATGTCTTCAATGCCAATACCTGCCTTCCCCGAGGCATGAATGATGTCTTCTTTTTCGCAGCCAATCAGGTCAATGATCTGGTCACTTACCTCTTCAGGCATGGCGTGAGGCAAGTCAATCTTGTTCAACACCGGAATGATTTCCAGGTCATTTCCAATAGCCAAGTAAAGGTTAGAAATGGTCTGGGCTTCTATCCCCTGTGACGCGTCCACAATCAACAACGCGCCTTCACAAGCGGCAATGGAACGAGAAACCTCGTAGCTAAAGTCCACGTGGCCCGGCGTGTCAATCAGGTTCAGAATATAATCTTCCCCCTTGTAATTATAGTTCATCTGGATGGCGTGGCTCTTGATAGTGATGCCGCGTTCCCGCTCCAGGTCCATGTTATCTAAAAGTTGGTTCTGCATTTCCCGCGCGGTCACCGAGGAGGTAAACTCCAACAGACGGTCAGCTAGGGTACTCTTGCCGTGGTCAATATGCGCAATGATGCAAAAATTGCGGATGTTCTTCATAGAATTCATTTACAATCAACAAAGATAAGAAAGAAAAACGAGCCTCTGGAAAGTAACGGGGAGTCGGGAGGTACTTTTTACAATATACAGATAGTTTTAGGCCTGTTTCAGGAAAATTAAGTCCAAAATGACTTTCTTCTATCTTTCTTTTACATTGTCTACTTCATTTCTTTAGCAATGTAACTCATTAGGCTGTTGGAAAACATTGCCTACTCAACCTAGAAGCACACCGGAGAAGAACGAATAAATCCCTATTGGTGCTCAGAGGGCAAATGGTTATACTATTAGTAAAAATTAATATATAGTCCTTTCTTTATTTATAAATTAACTAATATATTTGATTTGTTACTCTATAATAAATTGAACTAATCTAATATTTATATCTTTTATGGATCATTTAACTCCATTCTGCTTACGTGCTCTTTTGATTTTGATTACGTTAGCCTTACCTCAGGTAGTTCTTGCCCAAACGAATTACAAACCTGGTTACGTGATTACCGTGAAAGGCGATAGCCTTACCGGTCTCATTGACGACACATATTTAGACCACAACTTTTCAAAGGTCTCCTTTAAGCAAAAACCTTCAGATACTAATATCAACTACTTCCCTAGCCAATTAAAAAGGTTTGGCATATTGGGTAAGGTGTATGAAAGTGCAGTCGTCAAAACGGAGATTAGTTCTGCAGATACTAGAAAATTACGTCCTTTTCCAGAGCTGAAGTTGGAAACAGAAAGTACTTTCTTGCTGCCCTTGGCAGTAGGCCCTAAAAACATTTATTTCTTTGTCAATAGCGTCGGCAAAGAACAATTCTATCTTAAAGCTGAAGATCAATTTGAATTACTTGTCTACAAACGCTTTTTGATAAGCGATAACGGCAGAAGGGCTGCAGCTGAAAACAAAAAGTATGTAGGTCAACTGGCCTTGTATTTTTCAGATTGCTCAGCTATTCAAGCTAACGTGAGTGCCATTTCTTATACCAGAAAAAGTTTTGAGAAACTGCTCAAAACGTACTTTGCCTGCACTAATAATGACACTGCACGTGTAGAGACCACCCCTAAAGTTGGAGTGGAACTTGGTGCTGTCACCGGAGTTACCTTCACTGACTTCAGCTTTACTAGTCCTGGATTCCTGTACCTGCAAAATGCAGGCTATAATAGATCTACTGATGTGTATGGGGGCTTATTCTTAGACATTATCCTCCCTGCTTACAAGAAAAAATTATCGATCTATAACGAAGTGGGTTTTTCTTCTTATTCTGTTTCTGGAAGTTATGTTGTACCAAATCAGGACTTTTACGAAACTATCCAGACTTCATTTGACCAGGCCTACCTTAAGCTCTACAATCTACTCACCTATAAGCTGACTGCCTCCAATAGCTATGCTATTTATCTGAAAGCGGGCGTGGGGAATGGGTTTTCTGTTTATTCTAAAAACAAACGGGTCATTGATAGTATGTACACTGGAACCAGGTCGGTTCAGGAAGGGGTATCGCTTAGAAAAACAAGAAACCATGAGCAAAGCTTAGTGATGGGTGCAGGATTCCACTTTCAAAGGTTTATGGGAGAAGCACGTTTCGAAATAGGGAATGGCTTATCAGATTACATAGGAGTTAACTCTTCCACAACTCGCCATCATTTCTTAATAGGATATAAACTGAAAAAATAAAGGAAAAAAATTTTGTAATAAGCCAAGAGAACTGAGACTGAAACCAAAAACATGTCTCAAATCTCTTGGCTTATTATTTAAAATGAATTAGTTTAAAACTGCAGTATCTACACCTATACAGAGTATCATAAATTAGGTCTGAATGGTCCCCTTGCTATTCCTCCGGGTTAAGATTCGGGAAAGCCCATTTTAGTCGAACGGCCAGTATCCGGATTAAGATGATGATTGCAATAGCAATCCATACGGGCACCCCTGGGGGCACCGGTGCCAACCGCATGAGTAAATAAGCCACTCCTCCTGCCAGGCATGCAGTAGCGTAAACCTCCCGCCGGAAAATAAGCGGTATTTCATTACATAGAATATCGCGCACCACTCCGCCAAATACCGCAGACACCACTCCCATCACCAAGGCAATGAGCGGCGGTACGCCTAATCTAAGCGCTTTTTCCATGCCCAGCACCGTGAACAAGGCAATACCCACGGTATCAAACAAAAACATGGTCCTCCTGAAACGCCCTATTTCCTTTCTGAACAGCAGCGTCACCACCACGGCAACAAATACCGTCACCAAAAGCCGTTCCTCTTGAATCCAGACGGGTCTCAGGTTTAGGAGTAAGTCTCGCACGGTTCCGCCCCCAAGCGCCGTGGCAAATGCAATGACAGACGCTCCAAAGGGGTCTAGCTTTTTGTCGATTGCAGTTTGCGTGCCACTGATGGCGAATACAAAAGTGCCTACCACGTCAATAAAAGGAATAAGGGCGGGGGCGGGCAGATCAGGCATAGGCAGATTTTTTTTGGTAAACTACGCAAAACCGGCTTAGTAGAAGGTACCCGTTTCTGAACGAAAGCTATTTTGAGGCTGTTTCAGGAAAAGAGCACCTAAAAGAGCCGAAGAGAATTCACGCCTCCTCCTCCACTCTATCTGAAAATTCGTACTTTCGCATACCGTTCACTAGCTAACCTAACAAATGTCAGTTACTACTGTACAACCCTACAAACCGGTTAACCACGTTCGCATTGTCACCGCCGCTTCTTTGTTTGACGGCCATGATGCGTCTATCAATATCATGCGCCGCATCATTCAGGCATCGGGCGCTGAGGTCATTCACCTGGGCCATAACCGTTCCGTGCAGGAGATTGTGGACTGCGCCATCCAGGAAGATGCCCAAGCCATCGCTATCACCTCTTACCAGGGCGGCCACTTAGAGTATTTCAAATACATGTATGACCTGCTCAACGAGCGGGGGTGCGGCCATGTGCGCATCTTTGGCGGCGGCGGCGGGGTAATCCTGCCTACTGAGATTGAAGAGCTGCACGGGTACGGCATTGCCCGCATCTACTCCCCAGATGACGGACGCGCCATGGGTTTACAGGGTATGATCAACGACATGCTGCAGAAGTGTGACTTCCCTACCGGTCAGAACCTGAACGGTGAGGTGAAGCACCTGAAAGAAAAAGACATCAAGTCCATTGCCCGCCTGATCTCAGCTGCAGAGAACTTCCCTGAGGAATTTGCCCGGGTAAAGGAGCAGTTAGTTTCAGGTATTGACCAGCAAAAAGATGTTAAAGCCACTCCCGTGCTAGGAATTACTGGTACTGGTGGGGCTGGTAAGTCATCTTTGGTAGACGAGTTGGTGCGTCGTTTCCTGATGGATTTCCAGGACAAGACAATTGCCATCATCTCAGTAGATCCGTCTAAGCGGAAAACCGGTGGTGCTTTGCTAGGTGACCGTATCCGGATGAATGCCATCAGCAACAGCCGCGTGTACATGCGTTCTTTGGCTACCCGCCAAAGTAACCTGGCTTTAAGCCGTTACGTGCAGGATGCAGTGGACGTGGTGAAAGCCGCCAACTTTGATCTGATCATACTGGAGACTTCCGGTATCGGCCAGTCAGACACTGAGATCATTGAGCATTCAGATGCCAGCTTGTACGTGATGACGCCTGAGTACGGCGCAGCCACCCAGCTGGAGAAAATTGACATGCTAGATTTTGCAGATATTATTGCCCTTAACAAGTTTGACAAGCGTGGTGCCTTGGACGCGCTGCGTGATGTAAAAAAACAGTACAAGCGTAACCACCAGTTGTGGGACGTAAGCGATGACGAGATTCCGGTATTCGGGACCATCGCCTCGCAGTTCAACGACCCGGGCATGAACCGCCTGTACAAAGCGGTGATGGCCAAAATCTCTGATAAGTCAAGGGTGAACTTTGATTCCCAGATTCAGGCTACCGGCGAGATGTCAGAGAAAGTGTACATCATCCCTCCTGCCCGTACCCGCTACCTTTCTGAGATTGCAGAAAACAACCGCGGCTATGACAAGTGGGTGCAGGACCAGGCATCCATTGCGCAGAAATTGTATGGCATTCGTCAGTCCATTGAAGCGATTCAAGCCATTGAGGTGGAAGATAAAGACCGCCTGATTAAAGGACTAGAGTATGCCTATGAAGAAACGGCATTAAGACTTGACGGGCAGAACAAGAAACTGTTGGAGATTTGGCCTGAGAAACGCCAGAGCTACAAAAATGAGTTTTACGAGTTCAAGGTGCGGGACAAAGTTCTGAAGATAGCTACCCACACTGAGAGCCTTTCGCACCTGAAGATCCCTAAGGTTTCCATGCCCCGCTATGAAGCTTGGGGTGACTTGTTGAAGTGGAACCTGCAAGAGAATGTTCCCGGCGAATTCCCATATACTGCGGGTGTTTTCCCGTTCAAACGCGAAGGCGAAGATCCCACCCGTATGTTCGCGGGAGAAGGTGGACCGGAGCGTACAAACAGACGCTTCCATTACGTAAGTAATGGACTACCAGCCAAGCGTTTATCAACGGCCTTTGACTCCGTTACTTTATATGGAGAAGACCCAGATTTACGCCCTGACATTTACGGTAAAATAGGCAACTCCGGCGTAAGCATCTGCTGCCTAGATGATGCCAAGAAACTGTATTCCGGTTTCAATCTGGCGCATCCTATGACCTCCGTGTCGATGACCATCAATGGTCCGGCTGCCATCTTAACGGGCTTCTTCATGAACGCTGCCATTGACCAGCAGTGCGAAGTGTACATCAGGGAAAATGGATTGGAAAATGAAGTGAACGCCAGGATTGAGGCTATTTTCCAGGAAAAAGGTCAGAAACGTCCTCGTTACCAGGGTGAGTTACCAGAAGGGAACGATGGCCTGGGATTGATGCTGTTGGGAGTAACCGGCGACCAGGTATTGCCGGCAGACATTTACGCCCAAATCAAAGAGAAAACGTTAGCTTCGGTACGCGGTACCGTTCAAGCAGATATCCTGAAGGAAGACCAGGCGCAGAATACTTGTATTTTCAGTACTGAGTTCTCGCTGCGTTTGATGGGTGATGTGCAGCAATACTTCATTGACCACAACATTCGGAACTTCTACTCGGTGTCTATTTCGGGCTACCACATTGCCGAAGCTGGGGCAAATCCGATTTCACAGCTGGCGTTCACGCTGGCGAATGGTTTCACCTTTGTGGAGTACTACGTGAGCCGCGGCATGGACATCAACGCCTTTGCGCCTAACCTGAGCTTCTTCTTCTCCAATGGCATTGATCCGGAATATGCCGTGATTGGGCGCGTTGCCAGAAGAATCTGGGCGAAAGCCATGAAGCTGAAATACGGTGCTAATGCCCGTTCACAGATGTTGAAGTACCACATCCAAACCTCGGGGCGTTCCTTGCACGCGCAAGAAATTGACTTTAATGACATCCGGACTACGCTACAGGCGCTGTATGCCATTTACGACAACTGTAACTCGCTGCATACGAACGCCTATGATGAGGCCATAACTACACCTACTGAAGCATCGGTACGTCGCGCCATGGCCATACAGCTCATCATCAACCGCGAGTTGGGCTTAGCCAAAAACGAGAACCCGCTGCAAGGCTCTTTCATTATTGAAGAACTAACGGATTTAGTGGAAGAAGCGGTATTGCTGGAATTTGACCGTATCACTGAGCGCGGTGGCGTGTTGGGGGCTATGGAAACCATGTACCAGCGCGGCAAGATTCAGGAAGAAAGTTTATACTATGAAACTCTGAAGCATACCGGTGAATACCCCATTATTGGGGTGAACACCTTCCTTAGCAGCCAGGGCTCTCCTACTGTGATTCCGTCTGAAGTGATTCGGGCTACCGAAGAAGAGAAGCAGTACCAGATCTCAATGCTCCAGGAATTACATGCCCGTCATGCATCTGACACCCCAGCCCGTCTGAAGCAGTTGCAGGAAGTTGCAGTGCAAAACGGAAACATCTTTGAGGCCATCATGGAAACTGCCAAATACTGCTCCTTAGGACAAATCACCAATGCTCTCTTTGCCGTTGGTGGACAGTACCGCAGGAATATGTAATTTAAAATCCAACTTGAACAGCACACCTTTGAGGTGTTACTTACAAATTGCAGAATAATAGAAGGGAGCCACCGAAAGTTGGCTCCCTTTTTGCATTAACATTCTTGAATACAACCTTTTAGAAGGTTAACCTAAAGGTAATCATTAGGTAACCTCCAGTTTAACTAAATTGAAGTATTTTACGTTATGAATATAAATGATTTAGGAAACGAGTTATGAAAAAGATCACCACAATTTCCTCCTTGCTATTGATAGGCGCCTTAGGTTTTCTGGCCACCACGTGGTTAACTCCAGGAAATATGCACGTTGATCTTTCTGATGAAGACATACACATGTATCTATAAACTATTTTAAAACAGAAAGCTCCGCCTAGTGCGGGGTTTTCTATTTTAGGTGATCAAAATGTTACAGAAACCGTACCTTTACTCTACAAAAGATATATTATGGAGTTAAGAGACCTTTCCCAAAGAATCAGCTACATCATTGGCCGTGACATGGCAGCCAATTTTGCAAAACAAGGAATTGAAGTAGAGCCTGAGGCTTTGCTTTTCGGGTTGAAAGAAGCCATTAGTGGCAACCCATCTAAATTGAACCAGGACGAAGTTCAACAGGCCATGATGCAACTGCAGATGCAAATGCAGGAAAAGCAACAAGCTTCTGCCGGTGCTTCCGGAGAGCAAAACAAAAAAGAAGGTGAGGCTTTCTTAGAAGCCAACAAAGATAAAGAAGGGGTACAATCGTTGCCTAGCGGCCTTCAGTACCAGGTGCTTGAAAGCGGTTCAGGTAAAACACCAACCAGAAACTCAAACGTGACCACTCATTATCATGGCACTCTGATAGATGGAACCGTATTTGACTCATCTTACGAGCGTGGCGAACCTGCTTCTTTCCCGGTAAATGGGGTGATTGCAGGTTGGACAGAAGCGTTGCAGTTGATGAAAGAAGGTGATAAATGGCGTTTATTCATTCCTAGCAACCTGGCTTACGGTTCTCGTGGTGCCGGTGCAGATATAGGACCAAATGCCACGTTGATTTTTGACGTTGAGCTAATCACAGTGAATAACTGATAATATTGAATTATTAAGTAAAAAAGGGGCGTGCACTGTAGTTGCACTTCCCTTTTTTCATTGAAGGCTATCGGAAAAGGTACATCTTGACCATTTTTTAATTAACCTGGCTATTTGAACCGTTTACTGCTCCTTTTAAAGAATTACCTTGAAAACGGAGGTACTAACATGTGAAAAAAAGCAGGTTAAGGGTACATTCTAGCTTATATCAGAACTCACTGAATATTATCCTTGTAAACAACTATTTGAACGCTACTTAGAGTTTACAGGGGGTTCATGAATCAGCCAATCCATGGCCTCTTCGTTATGTGTGAAGTAGTTTATCTTAATGGGAAGATTGTACTTACAAACCCGGTCAAGGGAATAATCATGTATCATCTTCTGATACTTTTCCTCAGACATAAGTAAAGCAATGTGGAGTTCCTTGGCTTTGAAGGTCAATTTGTCATTCTGGAGCAAACTTATTTCCCACTCCTCTGCCTCAGAGGACAATTCACCCCGGTGATTAGTATCAATGAGGCATTTGCCTAACTCATGCTCATCTAGTAAATAAAATAGTTCTCGAAGCCCTTGCTGACACTCTTCTAAGCTTATCTCTCTCTTCCAGATTAGAATTCCTATTTGATGTGATTCATTTAGTAAAACCTTGAAAGACTCCGTCTCAACAGGATCCATAATGGTCTTTTTATAGGGTGTATTTATTTGAATTTGGTTGTGATATAAAATGTATGCTATGTCTTTTCTATTCAGGTATAAAGATACTTTAAATATTTAATTTCCAAAATTTTATTAGCTTAATGCAATTAATTTATCCTACAAAGAAGAAATTTTACTTTGAATTGTATTTTATTAATCTCGCTTCACCTTTTTAATTACTTAAAATTTTAAATCAACAAGAGTGTTTTAATTGAGCTACAGCTATTACTTTTGCCCACTTTACATTTTAGAAAGAGCATTTCATCCTTCTGTGAAGTTGAACATCCGGTTACTTTGAATTAAAAGAAGGGCTGGAAAAGCTTTTTTACGAAACATACAGATGAATAATTCTAACCACGCTCAACGAGTATCAGGAGCAGGTTTACTGATTGCCCTTGGAATCATCTACGGTGACATAGGAACTTCCCCTCTTTATGTGATGAAGGCCATTATAGGGTCAACCCCTATCAACGCAACATTAGTGTATGGCGGCATTTCCTGTGTAGTCTGGACTCTCACCCTTCAAACCACCATCAAGTATGTAGTGCTTACTTTACAGGCCGACAACAAAGGGGAAGGTGGTATATTTTCCCTTTATGCCTTAGTGCGGCGACACGCCAAATGGCTCACTGTTCCCGCCATTCTGGGAGGTAGTGCCCTGCTGGCAGATGGAATCATTACGCCGCCAATCTCCGTCTCCTCGGCGGTAGAGGGTCTGCTGATCCTAAACCCAGACATTCCAACGGTACCTATTGTGATTGGCATTTTGGTGCTCCTTTTCTTGCTGCAGAGCTTCGGGACCCAGATTGTAGGTAAGGCGTTTGGACCGGTGATGTTTATCTGGTTCAGTATGCTGGCTGCTTTAGGGGTAAACTCAGTGCTTCAGCACCCTGAAGTACTAAAGTCCTTGAATCCTTATTATGCCTATGACCTGCTCGTCAACTACCCGGGTGGGTTCTGGCTTTTAGGGGCAGTTTTCCTTTGTACCACCGGGGCCGAAGCCTTGTACTCAGACCTAGGCCATTGCGGAAAAGGAAACATCCGGATCAGCTGGGTATTTGTCAAAACTTGTCTTCTGCTTAACTACTTTGGGCAAGGGGCATGGCTAATGCAATTTGAAGGTAGACAATTGGTGGGGCATTCTACCAATAACCCTTTCTATGGTATCATGCCAGAGTGGTTCCTGCTTATAGGGATTATCATTGCTACCATTGCTGCCATCATTGCAAGTCAGGCCCTAATTACAGGCTCTTTCACCTTGATTGGCGAAGCCATACGATTGAACATGTGGCCGAAGGTACGGCTCATCTACCCTACTAACGTAAAAGGCCAGCTGTATGTACCCAGCATGAACTGGTTGCTTTTACTGGGTTGTGTGGGCGTGGTATTGTATTTCAGGGAATCCCACAATATGGAAGCAGCCTATGGTTTGGCAATTACCATGACCATGTTGATGACCACTACCCTGCTAAGCTTTTACCTCATCACCAAAAGAGTGGCGAAAGTTTGGGTATGGCTGTTCTTAGCGGTTTACCTGGCAATTGAAGGCTCCTTCTTGATAGCTAACCTCATCAAATTTCCGCACGGCGGATGGGTTACTTTAGTAATAGGGTTTCTTCTAATCTCAGTGATGTACATCTGGCTGAAGGCATTCTATATTAAGCGGCGCCTGACCGAGTATGTGTCACTGCCGGAATATGTGCCTGCCTTAAGGGAATTAAGCGAGGACGATTCTATTCCAAAATATGCCACGCACCTGGTGTTCATGACCAGCGCAGACCGCACCACTGACATAGAATCAAAGATTATTTACTCTATCTTCCAAAAGCGACCAAAACGGGCAGACATCTACTGGTTCATTCACGTGAACACCGTAGATGAACCGTATACCATGGAATACAAAGTAAAGGTGCTGGCAAGCCAGGATGTAGTGCGAATCGACTTCAACCTAGGTTTCCGGGTAGAGCAACGCATTAACCTTTTCTTCCGGAAAGTGGTGGAAGATTTGGTGAAGAACAAAGAGGTAGACATCACCAGCCGCTACAGTTCCTTGAACAAGCAAAATCTAATTGGGGATTTCCGGTTTGTGGTGCTGGAGAAATTCCTGAGTTATGAAAATGACCTTCCTTTCTGGGAGAACACCATTATGCAGTCCTATTTCAGTATAAAGCAGTTTACCACTTCTGAAGGCAAATGGTTTGGTCTGGATACCAGCTCTGTTAAAATAGAGAAAGTGCCGTTGATCATTAAACCAGCTCGTGAAATAGAGCTGAAAAGAATTTGATGTACGCTATTTAGATAAAGCATTAAAAAAGCATTTTTTTATAATAGCCTTAAAACAGAACAGCCACCTTTTTGGGTGGCTGTTCTGTTTTAAGGAAAGTAAGTGGGAAATCCTGATTTAAGCTTGTTTTAGGAAAATACGCCTTAAACATTATTTGCTACTCACCCATTTAAGATAGTTCTTTTTCTGAGCTTCAGTAAGAGGATTAACCATTGAAGCTTGGTATCTGAGAGTCTGGTCTTTCAGCAACGTGACTGGCAAAATCATCAATTGCCCGGCTCTGCTCACTACCAACTCTACTATATCTCCCACGGCATACGCCGGAATGGATTTGTTGATGTCATCAGAGACCCGATACCCGTTTATGCCAATGATTTCATCATTCACGTTAAGACCAGCTTGCCACGCACTTCCGTTTCTGGTCACTGTAGTAACGATGGGTCTTCCGGAAGCAGTAGAAATTCCTGCTCCCAACAATGGTTGATTAGTGCCTTTGTTTACGTCAGTGAGAGTGATGCCAACGGTGCTCAGGAAAGAATTGTAGTCTGGGGTCTCCACACCGTACACATACTTCTGAAAGAACTCATCCATTAACTTACCAGTGAACTTCTCTATGCCTTGCTGAAACTCTTTATCAGTGAAGCCGCGATTCTGCTTTTTATAGTATTGGTCATATAGCGCTTTCATGGCGTCATCTAAGCTTTTGGTTCCGTTGGTGGCTCTTAGAATCTCCATGTCCAGCAACATGCCTAATAAAGCGCCTTTGCTGTAGTAGGAAAGGTGCGTGTTGTAAGAGTTCTCATCGGGGCGGTACTGTTTGATCCAGGCATCAAAGCTTGATTGGGCCGCTGAAACTACTTTATTACCGGGGGTATTTTCCACGCTGGTAATGCTGCTGGCAATTCTATCCAAGTGCTCCCGCTCAGAGGTAAAGCCCGCACGGCGCATGATTAAATCTGCATAATAGGTGGTGAATCCTTCAGAAACCCACAGCATGCGGGAGTAGTTTTCCTGGTTATAATCAAACGGGCCCAAGGCAATTGGCCTAAGTCGCTTTACATTCCAAAGGTGAAAGTATTCATGGGCCACCAGGTTCAGGAAGCCTTCGTACGTCCTTTCAGAGCCGTAAGCCGTTCGGGTAGCGTGCAGGGTTGTAGAGTTCAAGTGCTCCAGACCGCCCCCGCCGCTTGCCAGGTTATGGACAATGAACAAGTAATAGTTGAACGGAAGTTCTCCGAAAACCTTTGTAGCCTCTTCGGTCACCCGCTTCATGTCAGCAGTGAGCTTTTTGGGGTCATAGTTGGCTTCGCCGTACATGGCCACCTCATGCTTCACCCCATTGCTTTCAAAGGAAAGGATTTCGTGGTTTCCAATCTCTATAGGGGAATCTGCCAACACATCATAATTCTGAGCCCGGTAGGTAAAAGGTTGACCCGAAACTTGCGGTAACCCGGTAGACACCTTGCTCCACCCTTTGAAAGGAACCACCGTCAAGGTGGAAGGTAGGTCTTTGTGGCCTTCAGGGTACATGAAGACACTGGTTCCGTTCAGGTAACCATGGCTTGCGTCAATAAAGCTGGTGCGCACGCTCAGTTCATACGCATACACTTTGTACTTCACCGTAACGTCTTTGCCACCAGTGGCTACGCGCCAGGTGTTCTTGTCGGTCTTCTCAGCTTTTACCGCAGTGTTTCCCACAAAGGCCTGAAAGGCTTCTACGTCTTTAGGAAATTCTCTGATCAGGTAAGAACCAGGGGCCCATACTGGCATTGTCACTTCCTGGTTTTTTCCTTTAAAACCCGCCAGCCTCATCTCTACCTCAAAATAGTGCGTGTGGGGCTGAGGCATTGAAAGGCGGTAAGAAATAGAAGGCGCAGCAACAGCGGAAGATGAGAGAGCCATTGCCAGAAGCAGTAGCACTCCAAACGCCCAGGATTGGATTGTTTTTTGCATAAACTTGTTTTGGGAAATTAATTTTAAACTTTAATGATACGGCTAAAAAGCTGGCTTTCCAAGGAATTGCCCCCTAGGGGTAACCATAGGCCAAGGCTTAAACGTAAGGAGGTGAAAGAATCAAAATATGAAAAAAATATGGATCATCTTTGGGGTGCTCCTATCTGCGCTGGTACTGTACAAAACTATTTTCGGGCAAGGTGACCTGCTGGGCGATAAAGTAAGACAAATCAGTTCAGACGGAGGCGACAAAGTCTTCCACCAGGATTCCGTGGCAACCACTCTGGCTGATGCCCATCCTGCTTCACTAGGAGTTCTGGAAGGAAAGTATGCGACCAAAGCCGATAGTGTAGTAGCCTTTGCCCTGCAACGTTACGGAGCAGACTATACGTACGGTGGGGTTACAGAAGAAGGGTTTGATTGCTCTGGGTTCATCACCTATGTCTTTCAACAATTTGGAATGAGCATTCCCCATGGCACCACCTATCAGGCAAAACTAGGCGAGAGTGTTTCTATGCAGGAAGCTAAAAAGGGAGACCTGATTGTATTCACCGGTACTAACCTGGAAGACCGCACCCCAGGACATATAGGAATTGTCATTACCAACCCACCCAAAGCCATTCAGTTTGTGCATTCTTCCTCTAACGGGGGCGTGAAAGTAAGTGAAGCAGAAGGCACCTTGTACCAGAAACGGTTTTTGGACATCCGGAGAGTACTGCCTTAGATTCATTTATTGTTTAAAGGCAGTTTTCTATAAACTGCTTTGAAGCAAACTTTTGAACATTACTGCTAAAGATTATCAAAAGGTACACCTTCAGAATCTACAAAATTAAAGCTACTTCCACCTAAACAGATAGCCTTTCTGTACATTTAGAAGCAAACAGATGTTAGGAGACAAAAGCCTAACATTAAATTCCTTCAAAACCCAATTACCTGAATACCAGTATATATACAGTATATTAAGCGCATTAAATGGGCAAAAAAATACCCGGCCACTGCAGTAGCCGGGTACGGAATCCTTTGAAATGGTATCAAGCGACACGAAAGAGAACTGCCTCTCAGTCGCATTGGGCTACCTCATGCCGGATTCGCCAGTAGACAAAGTCTAGTTAGCAAGCTTCAACACGGTTAACGGTTGACACATGAGCTAGGCTTAATACATTTTTACTGGGATTAGACACTTTTACCTCCTTTCTTTAAGTCCGACATAAACCCAACCAAACTTCCAAGTAACTTATGGTTGTTTAAGAAGGGCCCGGAGCACTCGCTTCCGTTCTATAAAGTTAAAAAACGGTTGGTAAGTTCAAAAGTTTTAAAGAAAAAATTCACGTTTTTTTCAGGCTTTGTAAGTCTTTGTTTTTGAAGAATATCCATACCCAACCTAAGGAAAAAATAAATTCTGGAATGGCATCTAACAGGTACACATCCAATATTACATCATTCAAGGCATACCTTACATCTACTGCCCCCATGCTAACGGCACTAAAGAAGCCCAACACAGCCGGACTCCTTTCCTGAACAGCTTGAAAGGCGGCAGTGAGCAAGGCAGCTCCAATAGATAAAATCAGGAGCCCCACGGTAACCACCAACCACACCTCTTTCTTTGGGCCGGTCACTGCCAGAAAACTGGGCATGTGCAGCAAAGGCCAGATACCGGTAAGGCCAAAATAACCGCCTTGTATTAGCAAAAGCCGTTTCTGCATGATATTTAGACTTAAGAGTGGTTTTGCCCCTTCTACGAGAAACTTTACCCGCAGAATATTTTTGGATAGTTATTTGCTTATATTTAATAACCAAAACTAAAACCACCAATCAGCAACACGTATGAAAAATATCTTTTTGTTAGCCTTTTTCCTTTGCTTAGCTACCCTTAGTTGGGCTCAGAAAAAATCTCCCATTGGCGTCTGGACCAACGAAGAGAAGGAAGCCCGCTTTGAAATTTACCAGTGCGGAGACAAACTTTGCGGCAAAATCATTTGGCTAAAAGAACCAGACCGGGATGGCAAACCAAAAGTAGATCAGTTCAACCCAGACCCCAAACTGCAGAAGCGTCCGGTACTAGGGTTAGTGTTCCTGAAAAACTTTGCCCCTGTAGGCTCAGACAAGTGGGATGATGGAACCATCTACGATCCAAAATCAGGTAAAACCTACTCTTCATACATGAAGCTTTTAAGCAATGACAAACTGGAAGTGAAAGGATACATTGGTATTTCTTTAATTGGTCGCTCACAAACCTGGACAAGGGTTAAATAGGAGCAACCACTCTATAAAAGCAAAACGGGGACCTCTTATGAGAGGTCCCCGTTTTGCTTTTATAGAGTGGTTGCTTAGCTCGCTTGCCTAGTGATGATTAGTGTACGTCCAGTATGTTGATCTTCTTTTCCCGGAAGGTGAAGAACTCCCCTTTCGTTTTACCGGCCATGGCCTGGAAAACAGGCGAAGCCGCCGAGATAGCAAAGAATTTTTCGCCGTCTACGTTGATCTCACCAAGGCTTACAGAAATAAAGTAGTTCTGAGCATCTGTGCGCACAACGGAGCCCAATGAAACATCTTCATTGACTTTGTTCCGGACAATGCGTTTTAAGATACTTAGCTTCCCAATGGCCTCGTCTAACTGTTTGGCAAACATATCACGCTGTATGTGACAGGCCTCCCTGAAAGATTCGAATTTATCTTCAATAGCTCCCTGGCTTTCATTTGCACTTGCCTGGGCTTCTTCCATGGCCATTCTTGCGTTCTCCACAAAGTCAGATTGCTGGCGAAGGCACTCTTCTAGTAACCTATGTTTTATCTCCAAATCGAGGGTAGTTTCAGTAGTCATAGACATAGTTTTATTAGGTACAACAGATGACAATTACATATATGATGGCTCTTTCCTTATGAGGAAGGATCAGATTATACTAATCTAAAGATTGTTTTGGAACTGTTTATAGAATTTGAGCAGAAAACGACAAGCAGTTATTTAATAAACACTTGCAAAGCTTTAAACTGATTAAAGAAAGATTTGTTGGAAAAAACCTATAAAAAAATAAGAATGCTCCCATTACAACTTTAAAATACGAACTTGGGCGGACTCTTCTGCATACATGAGTTTCAGGAGGTAAGCCCCTGAACTCAAATCAGCAATTGAGAAAGAAGAGCCAGAAGGAGTAAAAGTTCTGATGTGTCTCCCGATCATATCGTATATAGAAATTTGGGTGGGAAGTCCTTTTCTTCCTTTTAAGGAGACCTGGCCTGAGGTTGGGTTCGGGTAAAGCACTAACACTTCAGACTGAGCGGGTGGAATGATAGAAGCATCTTGCCTGATACCGCTTACAGAATTCAAAAGCCATTGGTCAGGGTCTACTTCAATTCCTGTTATTGTACCTGAGATCTTAAAGGCATAGTCTTCTATTTGCTTGGTATGCTGTACCCGCACAACAGTGTCTTTCAAGGAGGTGCTAATTTTGTATTCCACATCCGTAGTAAAAAGTGGCGTGTTGGAACTTGAAGAAGATTGAATGCTCCTGATATACACCTGGCTTCCCTCCTGCGCCCAAGCTACGTCGAAAATGGGGTAGCCTTCGCCATACACCCATTGGTCAAAAAAGTATTGGAAAGGCTTGCCGCTTACTTGTTCAACCACCCGTTGGAAATCACGCGTAGTGGCTACTTTGTATTTATATTCTTCCCGATAGGTGCGTAAGATCCTGAAAAACAAAGCATCATTCTGCAGGGCGCGGCGAAGCATGTGAAGCACCAAGGCTCCTTTGTCATAAGAGAGGGCAGAATTGAAAATACGGGATACGTTTGTGCTGTCTTTTACAAAAACAGACCCCTTCATAGGTACAAGGGCATTCTGGTTTGCTTTGTTCAGCCAGTTAAGCCTTTCGCCAACCCAAAGTCGTTCTAGGGCCAACAACTCACTATAAGAGGCAAACCCTTCGTTCAACCAGATGTGGCTCCAGTCAGCATTGGTTACTTCATCTCCCCACCATTGGTGAGCCAGTTCATGGGCAGTTAGGGTAAACTCAAAAGTAGATTGGGTAGTCATGGTCTGGTGTTCCATGCCGCCGCCAATAGGTGCCATGCTGTGGCCGTACTTTTCCTGGTGGAACGGGTACACCCCAAATAACTCAGAAAATAATTGCAGGAATGGACCAGTACGGTCTATCTCAGTTTTAAAAGTAGCTAATGCTCCGGGATAAAGGTAGTTCTGCACTAACACGGGCTTAGGTGCTCCGGGCATGGCTACATCAAAAGAGTACTCTTCATATTGGCCCACGGCCACAGAAATTAGGTAATAGGCAATGGGGTAGTTTGATTTCCACTCATACCGGTGCTTCTGGTTAGGCATGGGGGTAATTCTCTGCAAGAGCCCGTTAGAACCTACTTTGTTAGAGACATCGGTGGTTACCCATACGGTCACAGAATCGGCTTTGTCAGACAATAACTGTTTAACCGGAAACCATTCTGAGGCAGCGAAGGGCTCGCTTAAGCTCCAGGTTACCTGTTGGCCCCAGGGCTGGGCCGTAGCAGTGTTGAATCCATTACCTATTGCCGCGCTTCCTCCTGATGGTGCTCTGCCTTCATAAAACACCTGGACCAGTAATTTGTCTTGCGCGCGTTTGGCAGTGGGTAGTTCCGCAATTACCTCGCTGTTGTTTCGGCGAATAGTGCAGGGAATCCCATCCAATAAAACCTGTTGTATGGTAAAGTTGGGGTGAAGTTCAAATGCAAACTGCGAAACGGTATTAACTAAGGCTGAGGCAAACAGCGTCACATTGCCGCTTATATTAAGAGAGTTGCGCTCCAGGTTCAGGTCCAGTTTATACCAATGCAGGTCATATTGCCGCATCAACTCACGGTGTGGAATTGACGTGATGCCATCTGCCAGTAAAGCTGGAGTTGTGCTGATCCTGGCAGCAGCACAGGAGTGAATCTCTTTGGTTAATCTCTGAGCTTGCGTTTTAAGGGCGAAAACCAAAAAGGAAAGGCAAACCAGGTAGAACTTAAAGAAAGAAAAGAGTTGTAAAGCGGTAAAGCGTTGTTTCATAGTTCTGCTATACGGAAAGCCTTAATAAGAAAGGCAGGTTGAAAACGCAAAAGAGGCCTGAAAATTACTTCTCAAGCCTCTCCAAATTCGTAAAGAAAATTACTCTACCACTACTTTCCCTGATTGCGCTGTCTTCCCAATCTGGACCAGGATTACATACATTCCTTTCCCGAACCTTGCCAAATTTAATTCCCTGGAGAGCTGTCCTTCCACCGATCCTAAATCCTCATGGTACACCGTTTTACCCTGGCTGTCTACCACCCGTACTTGTGCTTTGGCTTTCTTTGGCGAAGAGAAAGAAATTGTCACCCGTCCGCTGGTGGGGTTAGGGTAAAACTGTAAACCTACATGCGCTGCTTTAAGGGCATCCTTCTTTTTCTTTCCTCTAAACTCCTGTTTTCCTGCTGTCTCAGGTGACCCTTTAGCTGCTTGGAGAATAATGATTCGGAAATGATCACCTTGCTTTAACCTAATCACCTCATAGTTTCCCGTTTCCAGAATTGCGTCTGAGCTATTCTTCTTGCGCCTTGTGACCTTCACCTCATCTGAATCATTACTGTTTTCCACCCGCACCGTTTCTCTCAGCAGGAACTTGTCTGCTTTCAGGTGCACCGTAGTATCTAGGCGAAAGAACTGTTGTCGATTGCCTAGTGAATCTTGGGTGATGGCATGGTACATCACTTTTGGGCTTCTGTAAATTGTGATGCCTTTTGACTTTGCTCCTCTAACTGAATCTCCTAGAAGGGTTGTTGCACCAAATATCCTAACGGCTTTCATACGAGTGTGCACAGAATCTGGGCCGGAGATTCTAAAGACGGAAGCGCTTAGTGAATCATTTGGTTTGGCAGGAAAATACCGAATATTGCTCCAATCTTTCCCTGAAGAGATTTTCACGGGTTTCACCTTCTTGGCGCCAAGTATTTTAAAGGAAACAGAGTCTGCCTGTATTTCTTTGACTGCGTCTATCATGGCCTTTCCTTCCACTATAGTAAGAGTGGTGTCTAACAAATATAAGGCCTCTCCCTCCTGCTTAAAAATCTTGACTTTTGCCTGTTTGCCCGGCCCTGTTTTCACCACCTCTTTTTGCTGGGCTTGTGCAGGCAGGAAAGACGCGCCGCCTAAAACCAGGAAAGAGAAAAGCCATAAAGGAAAGTATTGTTTCTTTCTCATAACATTGTTACATTAGATGAAGCTATCTAGTTGACTCATACAATATTACCGGGTATCTTTTTGGAAAGAGGTTAAGGCTTGGTTAAAGTCTGTTAATGAAAAGTTAAAGTAAGAAAAGGGTTCACTTAAGCTTTTATCTTTGTACAGATGAGAAAGAAAACTTTGCTTTTGGTCATTTTCCTGATGACTATTTCCCTCATTGGGTTGATTGGATTCCAAGTCTATTGGATTCACCATGCCGTGGAAATGGAGGAGGAAGTTTTTGACCGTAACGTGAATGATGCCCTGCACCAGGTAGCCCGTAGGTTAGAAACCAAAGAGGCAGTGCATTTCTTAAAAGAAGAGGCTCCCCAAATAAGGGCCGCCGCCCTTTCTCCGGAAACCCCTGCTTTGCCAGGACCAACTCCGTTAAAAAAAGAAGAGCCTGCACCAATTTTAGTAAAAGGCAAACCACACCCGTCCTCTAAAGTGGTGGAGGCACCTGCCGCCCCTAAAGTTCGTGCGCCACAAAGAATGATTTTGATGCCTCTTCCGGTTACGGCATCACCGTCCCACTCTGTTTCAATAGCAGGGGAAACCTTGGTGGTAACAGAAGGCAAAGCAATTGCCTACTCATCTGGTAGTGAAGTTAAGGCGCGAACCCATGTAAGAGGAGCCCGGGCTGCCTCAAGGGCAGCTAAACCGGTGGAAATTTTTGGCGGTGGAATCACAGATTCAGTAGTAGTCTGGAAAGTGCTTGCTTCCCAAAAACCGCAGCATGACTCCTTGTTTGGTAACAAAGCAATTGCTATTCACAGAGCTAAAGCAGATTCAGGGGTGGTTTTCAGAATGAGCCATGATTCTGTAACCCGCGCAAGGCAACATAAGCTATTGCGGCAGATAGAAGCCAAAAACATTCGTGAAGTAAGGGTACATGGCAAAGCAGTAGACATACTGGTAGATTCTATGCCCAGTAAAACCTGGCGCCAAGCCATCACCCTGGCAGTTGACTCTATAGGCAATACTATCACGCAGTATTTACCTGCAGAAAGAGGAACTCTAAAGCCGGTTACTACCGTGTATTCAGGCAAGAAATTTGCTACCACCCTTGCACCCTCAGTTGTCCCTACAGAAAAAAAAGTCACTGAAGCCCGTTTTTCTAAAAAACCTGCTCAGGAAAAGAATCCCCACCAAAAAGCTGAAGCCAAGGCCCAGCACCTGAATCAGGTGATGCAGCAGATGGCAGTGGAGTATGTCCGGAAGGAAATACCATTGGCAGAGCGTTTGAACCAGTTGAATTTGGATGAGTTACTTGCCTCTGAGCTAGAGGCCCGTAACATCTCCGCTCCTTACCGGTGTTCGGTTAAGACTACCAATGGATTAGAGAACCCTAGCTTACTTTTAGCTTCCAGCAATAATGCTCTCCTGCCAACAAACTTAGGTGAGTGCGAGTACGTGGTACGGTTGTTCCCCAATGATGTGATGACAGCACCAGGATTTCTGTTGCTCAGTTTGCCAAACCGCAGCCTATATGTATGGCAGAGTCTCCTGATTCCATCTGTCATCTCTGTGCTTTTCACGCTGATTATCATTCTTACCTTCTCCTTCACGCTGTATACTATTTTGCGGCAGAAGAAAATCTCAGAGATCAAGAATGACTTCATCAACAACATGACGCATGAGTTCAAAACCCCCATTGCCACCATCTCTCTGGCCTTAGATGCGCTGGTGAACCCAAAAGTGCGGAAAGATGAAGCCCGGATAGACTATTACGCCCATATTATCAGGGATGAAAACAAGCGCATGCACCAACAGGTGGAGAAAGTGCTGCAAACGGCCCAAATGGAGCGTAAAATCCAGCAATTGGCTTTTGAAAAAGTAGACGTGCACCAGCTCATCTCAAAAGTTGCCGAGCCATTTCAGCTTCATATTGAGCAACGCGACGGTGTTCTGGATCTGAAACTAGATGCACAGGAGCCACACATTTGGGCAGATCCCAGCCATTTAGCCAACATGATTGGTAATCTCCTAGACAATGCCAACAAGTACTCTCCTGGCGCACCTAAGATAGTTATTCAGACCTCTACCATTTCCAAAGGCCTGCACATCTCCGTGGAAGATCAGGGAGTGGGCATGTCAAGAGAGGCACAGAAGAAAGTATTTGATAAGTTTTACCGCGTGCCTACCGGCAACGTGCATAATGTAAAAGGATTTGGACTGGGCTTGAGTTACGTCAAAACCATGGCCGAGGCCCATTCCGGCAATATTCACCTCCGCAGTGAGTTAGGGAAAGGCAGTAAGTTCACCTTGTGGCTCCCTTCGCAGAAACATGTCAGTTAATACTATTCCTACCCTTTAATCCCTTACGTCCATGACAGCACTTTCCGCCACCCGCCTTCTTCTGGTAGAAGATGATCCAAACTTCGGAATGGTTCTGAAGGATTACCTGGAGCTTCATGACTACGAAGTCACCCTGTGCACCGATGGCATGCAAGGGCTGCGCATGTTCCAGAAAGAAGGGTTTGATGCCTGCATTCTAGATGTAATGATGCCCTTGAAGGATGGATTTTCCCTGGCTGCTGACATCAAGAAAGCAAACCCTCAGATGCCCGTCATTTTTCTAACCGCCAAAGCCATGAAAGCTGACATGTTGGAGGGTTTCAGGATTGGCGCCGATGACTACATCACCAAGCCCTTTGATTCAGAGATCCTGCTCTGCAAACTGAAAGCAATTTTGCATCGTAAGGCCATAACTGCTCCTTCTGAGAAATCCACCGCCACCGAGTTCCAACTGGGCTCCTACCACTTCAACTTCAAAACCAGGCTGATCACTCGGAGTGACGAAACCCAGAAGCTTTCCCCCAAAGAAGCCGAGCTGCTCCTGCTCCTCTGCCAATATTTGAATGATGTATTACCCCGCGAAGTAGCCTTAAGCAAAATCTGGAAAGATGACAACTACTTCACGGCCCGCAGCATGGATGTCTTTGTCACTAAGCTTCGGAAGTACCTCAAAGGTGACCCAAAAGTAGAAATCGTCAACGTACACGGCAACGGCTTCAGGTTAGTTGCCCCGGAACCTGAACCTCAGCTATTAGCTCATTCTGAGTAGCGGGAACAACCCGCGAACCAGAGGAACAAAAACAAAGCTCCTGTTTAGTGCCTGATTTTGAAAAATCAGGCACTAAACAGGAGCTTTGGTATATGGTAAAGTAAATAAACCTTAAAGGGAGTATAAAACAGGTTTAATTTCAAAAACTGGCGGTAAATGGGAATTGGGAAACTTTTTGGAGGAGTATTTCACCTGTGCGGAATATTTTCAACATCTTCACAGCTGAAAAACCATTAATCTTTACCCCTTACTTCTTCCTCCATGAAGCGAATTGCTATTTTTCCCGGTTCTTTTGATCCTTTCACCAACGGACACTATGATGTGGTGCAGCGTGGGTGTGAATTGTTTGACAAGATCATTATTGCCATTGGGAACAACAGCAGCAAAAGCCGCTACTTTGCGGTACCTGAAATGGTTACTATCATTGAAGGAGTTTTCAAAGACAATCCCCAGGTGTGGGTGCAGGCATACAAGGGCCTCACCGCAGATTTCGCCAAGGAAGTGGGTGCTAAGTTTTTGCTGCGAGGTTTACGCAACACCACTGACTTTGAATATGAGAATACCATTGCGCAAGCCAACCGACACGTAAACCCAGAGTTAGAAACGGTTTTTTTAATCACCTCTCCTAATCTGGCAGCCATCAACTCATCTATTATCAGGGAAATTCACCGGTTTGGCGGAAACGTGCAGGATTTTATCCCTTTCAACCTTTCTTCATTGCCTGTAAATAATCCCGAATAACAAATTGGATGGAGGTGTAAGATTCTGGTAGTACTTCCAGCACTTCATCTGGAGTCATAAAACGAACCTCTTCAATGAACTCCTCGGCCTGAGGCTTCATGTAGGTATCGTCCAGGCATTGCATGGTATACCAGCTGGTTTTCTTCAGGATTTTATTTCCCTTATAGGCGTAAGAGTGCCAGGTATTAGGCAGTTCACCTGTTATGGCTACTTTGATATTACACTCCTCTTCTACTTCACGCAGAGCACCTAAATCAGGGGCTTCAGATTTCTTGATCTTGCCTTTTGGGAGATCCCACATGCCCAGACGGTAAATCATCAGGATTTTACCATCCTTGATAACCAGACCACCAGCAGCTTTAATGATCTTGAACTGATCCTTTAGGTGCTCTATGAGCTTCTTCTTCTTGTCAGTAACCAGCGTAAGGGACTCCAGCTTCTTTAGTTTCTTTACCTCCATGAGCCGTACCAAACGGTCAATGAGCACAGAATCAACATCGCGGATGAGCACATCACCCACCAGGTCTTTTGAAGAAAACTGATCGTCTTTACCGAGCACTAAATCATATTTGTGCTTAAAGATCTTTTCACTGCTTTTTTTAATAATCAGTGGGATGTCGTTGATAAAGACATTCATGAAAGTATCGCTTATGTACGGAGCGTTAGGAGATACAAAATAAGAAAGAATTTTCATAGGGCACAAGTCGTAAGAGAGGGGAATACATTTATACTATTTGTGTAATTTCGCCCATGCCAAATACACAAACTGCCGCCCAGATTGCGGCTTATCTCCTGGAAAGTCAAGCGGTGCGCCTCCGTCCGGAGCAGCCATTTAAATGGAGCTCCGGCTGGAACTCCCCCATTTACTGCGATAACCGTGTTACGCTCTCTTATCCGCATATTCGTACTTATATTAAAGAGGCTTTGGCCCAAGCCATTCAAGACCGTTTCCCAGGTGTTCAGGCCATTGCTGGCGTAGCCACAGCCGGTATTGCCCAAGGTGCACTGGTAGCAGATATACTGAACTTGCCGTACTTATACGTACGCCCCGAGCCAAAAAGCCATGGAATGGGCAATCAAATTGAAGGAAAATTAGAAAAAGGCCAGAAGATAGTGTTGGTGGAAGATTTAATCTCTACCGGAGGCTCCTCTTTGAAGGCTGCAAAGGCTGTACAAGCCGAAGGCGGCGAGGTCATTGGAATGGCCGCCATCTTTACGTATGGCTTCAAGCAGGCAGATGAAAATTTCGCCGCAGCGGGAATCCCCACGGTATGGCTGAGCCATTATAACGCCCTCTTGGATACCGCTGCTTCTCAAGGCTACATCTCCCCTGAGGCCATCACTACCCTGGAACAATGGCGCCAACAGCCTGAGACCTGGGGAAAATAGAGTAAGGATGTGTGAGGGAGTGATTAAGAGGTAAAAATACCTCTTTCCTTTTGGAAGCTATTTTCAGAAATGAGCCACTAAACAGGTTATTGCTCCGTAAAGAAGGCATAAATCTATTTACTCCCTCACTCATTACACCCTCACTCAGTATGAAGATCGGCCTGCTCTCAGATACCCATAGCTACCTGGATGATCGAATTTTGACCCTACTGCAGGGCAGTGATGAGATCTGGCATGCCGGGGATTTTGGAACAGCAGCTGTTTCTGAGCAATTAGCCCAAGTTGCACCTGTAAAAGGAGTCTATGGGAACATTGATGCCGGAGATGTACGAGCGCTTCATCCCAAGAACCTCAGGTTTACCTATAACGGTCTGGATGTGCTCATGACCCATATAGGTGGATACCCTGGCAGGTATGCCCCTGAGGTACGTGCCCTTATAAAAGAAAACCCTCCAGGTCTGTTTATCTGCGGGCACTCCCACATCTTAAAAGTGATGCAAGACCCTAAGCACGTCAACCTGCTGCACCTAAACCCCGGGGCAGCAGGCAAGCATGGCTTTCACCAAATGCGCACCATGATGCGCTTTGAAGTACATGAGGGTAAGGTACAGCACCTGCAGGTGATTGAGCTAGGCAAAAGGGCATAAAAAAAGTGTAACCTGCTCAGGTTACACTTTTAACTATCTTGTAGTAAGAGTAATCGCGTACAGTTTGCCGAAAGGCAGTAGGCGAACGAAAAAACGCAGAATTACTCAGCGGCTGCAACTTCCGCGTTAGCGGCTGGAGCGGTAGTGAAGCGAGCCTTCAGCTCTTCAATATCCACGTTTTTAATTACCGGAGTAGACAACAATTGCTTGATGATACGCTGCTTGTTGTTCTGTCTTGCTTTATTCTTGCGGTCTTTTCTTTTTAATCTAGTAACTGCCATCGGTCAATATTTAAAATTGAATCGCAAAAGTAAGTTATTACTTTTACATTCTCAATAGTTCAGCTTAAAAAATCACATGAATCCTTTCATTGATCTCCGCAGTGATACTGTGACCAAACCCACTCCTGCCATGTTGGAAGCCATGTTTCAGGCCCAGGTGGGAGATGATGTATATAGTGAAGACCCCACCGTAAATGAATTACAAGCCTACGGTGCCAGCCTGTTTGGCATGGAAGCCGGCCTCTTCTGCCCTTCTGGTACCATGACAAACCAGATTGCCATTAAAATGCATACGCAGCCGCTTTCTGAGGTAGTCTGTGATCGTACCAGCCATATCTATCTCTATGAAGTGGGGGGCATTGCCTTCAACTCCGCGGCTTCTGTACAGTTAATTGACGGACAACGCGGCAAGATCTCTCCTAATCAGGTAGCGGCTTGCATCAACCCTGATAACATCCACTTCCCCGAGACCAGCTTGGTGTCACTGGAAAATACCTGCAACAAAGGAGGAGGTGCTTATTATACCTTATCTGAAATAGCGGAGATTTCAGAAGTTTGCCTCCAAAACAAGATTGCCCTGCACTTAGATGGAGCACGGGTGTTCAATGCGCTGGTTGCCTCCGGCGATGACGCGAAAGAGTATGGCCGCTATTTTGACACCATCTCTGTGTGCCTGTCCAAAGGACTTGGTGCTCCGGTAGGCTCCCTCCTTTTGGGCCCTAAACCACTCATTGAAAAAGCCAAGCGGGTGCGCAAGGTATTGGGTGGAGGCTGGCGTCAGGCAGGTTTCCTGGCCGCGGCTGGATTGTACGCCCTCCAGAACAACATTCAACGCCTGCAAGTAGACCATGACCGTGCTGCTCTAATAGAAAAAGCCTTGAATGAAGCACCCTATGTTTCGGCGGTTATGCCGGTTGAAACTAACATTGTCATCTTCACCCTTGCTCCTGAGGTGAATGCCGATGGATACCTGGAGTATTTGGCAGAACGCGGAATCCAGGGCACATCGTTCGGCCCACAGATGATCCGTTTTGTTACGCACCTGGATCTGACAGATGACATGATCTCGGCCATTCTGCAAGCAATATCTGATTACAAAGGGTAAGCTATAAATAGATGTTTATTCCCTTGTTTAGAGGCATTTTAGTGAAAACTGCCTCTAAACAAGGGATTTTTTATTTTACAATAACATACACGAACTTAAGTAGACAATAAAAATGGTGGATTCTGTCGAGACTTTATTGCTATAGCCTATTTTCCTCTTTAGCTGCTCCCCTCCCTACTTAAATTCTGCACCTGTACATTGAAACCGCATTTACCTCTATTTTATAATCTAAGTTGATTTCTATTCTAAACTTGATGGGAGTGCTTATCTAAAGAATCTTAAGTTTCCTTATATATAATAAATTTTCTATATTCACCTAAAAGGAGCCCGTTTCTCTAGAGGCTTGGTGAAGAAAAACAACAAAGATTGGTTAATCCAATAGGGGTAAACCCTCTCTTGGCTCTCCTTCTACTATGTTGATGTTTTTATCACAAGTAATATCAATAACATTCATTTTAGGCTCCTTTTTTGAAACAGTCCTAAAAGATAAAATCCAAGTCCTTATACAGATACAATTCTTATAGTCATCCTACATGCCTTTCGCCGGAGGTCATATATTTGTGAGATTGCTGGTGCTGGTCCTGTTATTCACAGGAAGCAGTTGGGTAGAGGCAACCCCCTTAATTAAAGTTGTAAAGAACAAACATCTGGAATTTAGCACCTTTCGTCATCACACCTCTGGTATTGCCCTTCCCTCCTTTTTCGCTGCCAATGACTCTACCTCCTGCATTATTCCTTTTACACGTGCTGGCAACCTGATCCTTATTCAAGCCCAAGCGGATACTACCGTGGGAAACTTTATTCTGGACACAGGCGCTCAGAATTTAGTTTTGAACCTCACCTATTTTCGGGATTATCCAAAGATTCAGGATTCAAGGGCAGTAAGAACCAGCGTGACCGGCACAACGCCTACGGTGTTGAAAACAATAGTCAAGAACTTTTCCTTCGGCACGCTTCGGTACAACCGGGCCAAAGCAGATTTAGCTAATCTGGGGCACTTAGAGAACAGCAAAGGAGTTAAAATATTGGGGTTGTTGGGAATGGAGTTGTTCCGGCAGTGTGAGATGATCATTGACTATGACCAAAATCTCATTTACCTGCACCATATAGGGAAAAAGGAGGCTGCCACGTACCGAAGTAAACTTTTAAACGATACGTCCACGTACAGAACCGTTCCTATTGACCTCAAAGACAACCGGATCATTGCCCATACAGAGATGGCGGGCAAGAAGATTGACTTCATCATTGATTGCGGAGCTGAAACTAATATTCTGGACAGCCGGCTGCCTAACAAGATTTTTGAAAACGTTACCGTTTCAGGCAGGGTTATGCTAACCGGCACCGGAAACAGGAAGATTGAAGCCCTGCGCGGAAACCTCAAAGACCTCCGGTTCGGGAACCAAGACATTGCCTCTTTGCCAGTGCTCATCACCAGTCTGGAGAACACGTGCTTCTCTTACAATGGGTGTATTAATGGCGTGCTGGGCTTTGACTTTTTGGTGGCCAATAATACTAAAATTGGCTTTAATTTCGTGAAGCGCGAACTTTATATATGGAAGTAAACCACAATCAACTTTGTACGCAAAAGGGGCTACGCTTCTGCTGGTGCACTATCTTGATGATAGTTTGCCTGCAGGTGAACCTTCATGCGCAGGAAGTAGGTAAAAAATACGTGGTGCGCGATGGCCGCATGTTAATTGAACTAAGCAAGCAGCTGACTACCGCCTCTTTAGACAGTTTCCTGGTCCAATTCAACCTCACAGATCTGGGCCTAAAGCATTTTATCAAAACCGGCAACCCTGACTCCCTTCAACAGCAAGGCTGGCATATTGAGCACAACTCAGACCAGTTGGTAGTGATCACCAAATCACTGATGGTGTTTGACAACATCAAGAACCCAGTAGATCGCATTCTATTTACAGAGAAAAACCCAAGCCTTGCCCATGCCTACTCCCTAATAAACCAGAAGGTGGTGTTTGGCTATAACAAGTTTAAAAACAAACACCCTTTTCCTGAAAGGGACTCAGTGGTTACCTTTTACCTCAGAAATAACCCTAAGGCAAACCACGTCTACTTAGCCGGCACTTTTAACAACTGGTCACCCAACGCTATAAAGATGACCAAAGTAGACAGCGGATGGATAGCCAAAGTAAATCTGGCTCCTGGAAAACATTGGTACAAATTTGTCATTAATGACCATTGGGAGCTGGATTTTGACAACCAGTTGCGTGAGAACGACGGCAGAGGCAACATCAACTCGGTGTATTACAAACCAAACACAGTCTTCAGGCTTCCCTCCTTCCAGAATGCCAAACGCGTTTACCTGGCCGGCTCTTTCAATGATTGGCGTGAGCGGGAACTGCCTATGGTAAAAAAAACCAACGGCTGGGAATTACCTTTATTCCTGGCACATGGAACCCATATTTACAAGTTCATTGTAGACGGAAACTGGCACCATGATGCAACTAACCCAGAAACCGTCCCAGACGGGCACAACGGGTTCAACTCCTTTCTAAGAATTGGGGAGCCAATGTTATTTAAATTGGAAGGCTATACTGCGGCCAAAGAGGTATTCTTGGTGGGCAGTTTCAATAACTGGCGGGATTTTGAGTTGCCCATGAAGAAAACAGCCACTGGTTGGGAGCTTCCTTACACCATTGGCCCTGGTAATTACCAATATAAATTCAAAGTAGACCAGAAGTGGGTGTTAGATCCTGCCAATCCCTTGAAAGTGGGCAATGCCGAAGGTACCGATAACTCTTACCTCATCATTTCGCCTAATTACACGTTCCGGTTGAAGGGTCATGAGAAAGCCAAAGCCGTTTACGTGGCCGGAGATTTCAATAATTGGGATCCCAAGGCCCTGCTCATGAGAAGAGAAGGGAACGAATGGGTGTTTGATGTACACCTGCCCCTGGGCAAAAACCGCTACAAGTTTGTGGTAGATGGTGAATGGATCATTGACCCAGCCAACAAGCTCTGGGAGCAAAATGAGCATAACACCGGCAATTCCATTATATGGATTGAGGCAAACAGGTAAAGCGTCTTACAGCTTACTTATCAGAAGTATTTAAACGGCTGCTATAAATTCACTTAGGGCAGAAAAAAGGTTATGGCTCTTTGAGGCTGTTTTATGTAAAACGGACTCAAAGCAGTGCCTTGTAACCATTTACCCTTTGAACATTAGCTAAGGCAAACATTTTCCCCTGCGTTCTAATTTATTTAGAGTAACTTTGCAGTCCATAAGACAAACACTACTTATGGCTTCTGCTAAATACATTTTCGTTACGGGGGGCGTGACTTCCTCACTTGGAAAAGGCATCATCTCTGCTTCATTGGCTAAACTTCTGCAAGCAAGAGGCTTCTCTGTAACCATTCAAAAATTTGATCCTTACATCAACATTGATCCGGGTACCCTTAACCCGTATGAGCATGGCGAATGCTATGTAACCGATGATGGTGCTGAAACCGATCTTGACTTAGGGCACTACGAGCGTTTTCTGAACACCCCTACTTCCCAAGCCAACAACGTGACCACTGGTAGGATTTACCATAACGTGATCACGCAGGAACGCAAAGGAGAATACCTGGGCAAAACCGTTCAGGTGGTTCCTCACATTACAGATGAGATCAAACGCCGCATGTTGTCTTTGGGACAAACCGGGGAGTTTGATGTGGTTATCACCGAAATAGGGGGTTGTGTAGGCGATATTGAATCGTTGCCTTTCATTGAGGCGGTGCGTCAACTGCGTTGGGACCTTAACACGAACGACACGGTAGTCATTCACCTTACCCTATTGCCTTACCTGAAAGCCGCCGGCGAACTGAAAACCAAGCCTACTCAGCACTCTGTGAAAGCTTTGTCTGAGTCTGGGGTTCAACCTGATATATTGGTTTGCCGCTCTGAGCACCCAATTCCTGCCGAGATGCGCCGCAAGATAGCACTGTTCTGTAACGTGGCTCCAAATGCGGTTATTGAATCTTTAGACGCAGAGACCATCTATGATGTGCCTTTGCACATGAAAAAAGAGAAGCTGGATGAGCGGGTGATCAAGAAACTGAAACTCACTTCCCGCCAGGAAATCAACTTAGACTCTTGGAAAGAGTTTTTAGGCCGTTTAAAGAATCCAACTGAAGAAATTAGCATCGCTCTAGTTGGCAAATACGTGGAGTTGCCAGACGCTTACAAATCCATTATTGAATCCTTCATCCACGCCGGCGCAGCCAATGAATGCAAGGTGCACCTAAAATCTATCCAATCTGAGTTCATCACTGCCGAAAACGTGCACATGCACCTGGAAGGTATGGATGGCGTATTGGTGGCGCCAGGCTTTGGGGAACGCGGCTTTGAAGGTAAATTGGAAGCTATTCGGTACGTGCGTGAATCTCAAATTCCGTTTTTCGGGATCTGTTTGGGCATGCAGTGTGCGGCCGTAGAGTTCGCCCGTAACGTTCTGAACTTGAAGGATGCTGCTTCCACAGAGATGGTCCCTAATACTCCTCATCCGGTGATTGCCATGATGGAGGAGCAGAAGAACGTGACTCAAAAGGGAGGCACTATGCGCCTGGGTTCTTACGTGTGCGACTTAAAGAGAGGCTCCAGGGCTTATCAGGCGTACGGGAAAGCCCACATCTTAGAGCGTCACCGTCACCGCTATGAGTTCAACAACCAGTACTTGAAAGCCTTTGAAGACGCGGGCATGATAGCTTCTGGCATCAACCCAGATACAGGGCTTGTGGAGGTAATTGAATTCCAGCACCACCCTTGGTTTGTGGCAGCTCAATACCACCCAGAATTGAAAAGCACAGTTCTGAACCCACATCCGCTGTTCGTTCGGTTTGTCAAAGCCGCCATTTCCCAGTCTAAAAACAGAAACAAATAATCCTTCTTACACTTATGGATAAAAATTCCGCAATAGGCATGGGCCTAATTGCTGCTATCATACTGGTATACAGTATCTTTTTCATGAAAGAGCCGGCTCCAGAGCCGGTAAAAAAGTCAACTAAAACCACTACAAGCGCAGCGGCAGTACCTACTGCTTCACCCCAGGAAGATTCAGCAGCTACTGCGCAACGTGTGGCCCAGCTTGGCGAATTTGGAACCCTGGCCACAGGTCAAAACCAAACCACTGTTTTAGAAAACCAGGTTCTTCGGGTTTCTTTAGGAAGCAAAGGCGGGAAAGTAGAGGAAGTGGAGTTGAAGAATTACAAAACCTGGGACAAAAAGCCTTTGATTTTGTTTGACACCGTAACCAGCCAGCAGGAATTTACTTTCCAGACCAAAAATGGCCGAAACATCCGGCTGTCTGACTTGTTCTTTCAGCCTTCTGCAGTAGCAAACCTGACCATAGATAATAAACCAGCTAAGTCTATCACTTATACGGCTCAGGTTGCCCCTGGTCAGTCTATTGAGCAGGTGTACACGTTGCGGGAAGATTCTTATGAAGTTGGGTACCAGTTGAACTTCAGAGGCATGGAAGGTGTAGTGGCGCAGCAGCCCATCCAACTTACCTGGACCGATGAACTGAAGCGCTTGGAAAAAGACATCAAACAGAACCGCAGCCACTCTACCGTGAATTTCTACACCACAGAGGGTTCTTTTGACAACATCTCCGCCTCTTCCACTGACGCTGAAACTGAGAAGATAGAAGAGCCGGTGCTTTGGGTAGCCAACAAGCAGAACTTCTTCACGGCTGCTATCATTGCCCAGAACAGCTTCGCGAACGCGGAGGTGAGCAGCGTGTATAACGAAGCAGACACTACCCAGGTAAAGAAACTTACCTCCAAGGTAGCCATTCCGGTTCAGGATGCCTTAAGCGGAAAAGCTCATTTCACCTACTTCTTCGGTCCTAATGATTATGATGTGCTGAAGAACGTAGCCGAAGGGTTTGACAAGAACCTGGAACTGGGTTGGGGTATCTTCTCTTGGGTAAACAAATTGCTGATCATTCCAGCGTTTGACTTCTTAGAGGACTTTATTCCTAACTACGGCATCATCATCATCCTGCTGGTATTATACATCAAGCTGATCTTAAGTCCGCTTACTTACAAGTCCTACATCTCCATGGCGAAGATGAAAGTGCTAAAGCCGGAGATTGATGTGATCAAAGAGAAGAACGACGGCGACATGCAGAAGACACAAGCCGAGACCATGGCGCTCTACTCTAAAATGGGCGTGAACCCCATGAGTGGCTGTATTCCTATGCTGCTGCAAATGCCTATCCTGTTTGCGATGTTCAACTTCTTCCCTAACTCTATTGAACTTCGCCAAGAGCCGTTCCTATGGGCCCATGACCTGAGTACCTATGATGTGTTTGCCAGGCTGCCTTTCACCATCCCGTTCTATGGAGACCACGTGAGTATGTTCACCCTGCTCATGACCGCTTCGACCATTCTGTACACGTGGTCTAACAACCAGGTGAGCACCGTGCAAGGTCCAATGAAGTTTTACTCGTACCTGATGCCCGTTATCTTCATGTTCGTGTTGAACAGCTTCCCGGCTGGTCTGAGCTTCTACTACTTCGTATCTAACATTGTCACCTTCGGACAGCAAGCATTGATCAGACGCTTCGTAGACGATGAGAAAATCCGCAAGAACTTGGAAGAGTATCAGGAGAAAAACAAAGGCAAAGAGCCAAAAGGAGGCTTCCAGAAGCGTTTACAGGAGGCCATGAAAGCCGCCGCCGAACAAGAATCTAAACGTAAGAAAGGCACTAAATAATCCAGTTCATACCAATTGAAAAGCCCGGTATAAACCGGGCTTTTTTGTTTTACACCTCTATCATTGTCATCTATAAGTGATTGATTAATATTTCGTTACATTGACATACCTACAACTATACTACAGCATATTTCAACTCCATTATAAATTAGTTATAAGATGTACAGTATCCGTTTGTGAGGTGTTTTATAAAATTCGGCTCAAAACTACAAAGTAATAATAATGGCATTTTAAGCTTGGAAAGAGTGTCGTTAAGGCTTTCTGCTTCCTTTTTGAAAAACGAGCCTTCAACATAGCTAAAAGCAAGTTGAATGTAGTTCAAAAAGGAAGCCCAAACTCATTCAGTAGACTGTACATTAGTCCTCAGAAAAGCGTGGAACATGCCTAAAACCGGCTCTTAACGGGCATATTCCACGGTTAAAGGATTTCTTCACATAAGAAGCTAAAAAGATAGCTGTCAGGCTTCTACCCTGTTTTTCCTAAACCCATTTATCAACAGGTATTTCACCCTGAAATGGGGATAAATAACGCGAAAGTGTTAATAAGTCTCTCTCCAAATTATCTTATCTTTGTAAGAGCGTATGCTTGATCTTGTAGTTAATCGTCTACCTTGGCCTTACAAAGATGAAAATCACCTATTACGGACAGTCTTGCTTTCTCTTCGACATTGGAGGTACCAAAGTTCTTTTTGATCCTTTCATTACCCCCAACCCTTTAGCCTCAGAGATTGATATTGATTCCATAGAATGCGATTACATCCTGCTCTCCCACGGGCACGGAGACCATGTGGCAGACGCGGAATATCTGCTCAACAAAACGGGTGCTACCCTGGTGGCCATCTATGAAATTGTTAGCTGGTATCAGAATAAGGGCATTGAGAACGTTCACCCTATGAACACCGGCGGAAAAGTGCATTTGCCTTTCGGGACGGTAAAGATGGTGAATGCCATTCATTCCAGCTCTTTGCCAGACGGCACCTACGCCGGAATTGCCGCAGGTTTTGTAATAGAAAGTGCAGAGAAGACGTTCTACTACGCCGGAGATACTGCCCTGCACATGGACATGAAACTCATTGGCGAGCGTTATCACTTAGATTTTGCGCTGCTGCCCATTGGCGACAACTTCACCATGGATGTGGAAGATGCCTTAGTAGCTGCCAATTACGTAAATACTAAAAAAATCATCGGGATGCATTATGACACCTTCCCGTACATAGAAATTGATCATGTGGAGGCGTTGGAATTAGCCCGGCGCCAACAGAAGGAGTTGATTTTGATGGAGATTGGTCAAACCATAGAACTGTAACCTGTAGAATGGGAAAGATAATTGCCGTTGCGAACCAGAAAGGCGGAGTGGGGAAAACCACTTCGGCCATTAACCTGGCAGCAAGCTTAGCCGCTTTAGAATATAGAACCCTGCTGGTAGATGCTGACCCGCAGGCTAACGCCACGTCTGGTATAGGGTTTGACCCAAAAGACATTGAAAACAGCATCTACGAGTGCATGGTAGACGGCGTGAAAACCGAAGACATCATCATGTCCTCCCCTATTGATTTTCTGGATCTGATTCCTTCCCACATTGACTTGGTGGGGGCTGAGGTAGAGATGATCAACCTTCCTAACCGCGAGGACAAAATGAAGCAGGTGTTGGTGCCGCTGAAGGAGAAGTATGATTTCATTATCATTGACTGCTCTCCTTCTCTGGGCCTCATTACCGTGAACTCGTTAACCGCCGCTGACTCAGTCATCATTCCGGTGCAGTGCGAGTACTTTGCCTTGGAGGGGCTTGGAAAACTCTTGAACACCATCAAGATCATTCAGTCACGCCTAAACCCTGACCTAGAGATTGAAGGCTTGTTGCTGACCATGTATGACGTGCGTCTGCGCCTTTCAAACCAGGTGGTAGAGGAAGTGAAGATGCACTTCCAGCAAATGGTGTTTGACACCATCATCCCTAGAAACGTGAAGTTGAGCGAATCTCCTTCGTTTGGAGTGCCTGCCATTCTACATGACGCGGAAAGCAAGGGAGCCATCAGCTACCTGAACCTGGCCCGTGAGATTGTGGAGAAGAATGGTGTGGCCGTTGCCCAGTAGTACCTTTAGCTTAAACAAAGTACATGTCTGATAATTCAGCCAAAAAAAAACCAGGAGGCCTTGGAAGAGGCCTCAATGCATTAATCACGGGGCAATATGATCGCAAATCTGAAACCCCTGTTTCTCCCACCACTTTAACCGCTGTCAATACCATCGCAGATATAAGCTTAACCCAGATTGAGACCAACCCTTTCCAGCCGCGTACCCATTTTGATCAGGTGGCACTGGAAGAATTGGCTGAGTCTATTCGTATTCAGGGCATCATTCAGCCTATCACAGTACGCCAGTTAAGTGCTGATGCCTATCAGCTGATTTCAGGGGAGCGCCGGTACCAAGCAGCCAAGCTTGCCGGTCTGGACACCATTCCTGCCTACATCCGGAAAGCCGATGACCAGCAGATGCTGGAAATGGCTCTGATAGAGAACATCCAGCGGGAAAACCTCAACGCCATAGAGATTGCCTTAAGTTACCAGCGTCTTCTTTCTGAGTGTAATTTGAAGCAAGAGGAATTAGGCGAGCGTGTGGGCAAGAAACGCACCACGGTAACCAATTACCTGCGTCTGCTTAAGTTACCGCCTGATATTCAGATTGGCATCAGGGACAATCTTATTTCTATGGGCCATGCCCGTGCCGTCATCAACATTGATGACGTGGAGAAGCAGCTGGAGGTATACCGCAAGATTGTGAACGAAGAGTTGTCGGTGCGCAAGGTGGAGGAATTGGTGCGCAACATCAACTTGGCAAACAAAAAGCCAGACCCACAGACCAAACTTGATCTTCATCCGTTAGAAAACGAAGTAAAACGCGTAGAATCAAGGCTGTCTTCTTATTTCGGTACCCGGATTCACGTGAAGGCCTCTCCTGAGGGCAAAGGGGAAATCAAGATCCCGTTTGTGTCAGTAGATGAGCTGAACCGAATTCTGGAAATCTTAAACTACGCCTAACATGCGGCAGGTCGCGGCCTTGTTTCTCTTTCTTGGAATTTCTTTAAGCACCAGCTTTACCAGTATGGGGCAAGTGGTTACCGCTGGTCCAGATTCTGTGCAGGTGCCTACCCCGGCTTCAACTGTGCAAGCAGCTGATACCTCTAAATGGAAGCCTTTCAGAGAATGGAGCCGCCCTGCCAAAGCTGCTTTCTATTCAGCCGTTTTGCCTGGTTTAGGGCAAGCCTATAATAAGAGCTACTGGAAAATTCCGTTGGTGTACGCCACCGGTGCCGTAATTGGGTTTTTCATCTATGACAACAACCGCCAATACCAAAATTTTGCCTCAGCCTTAAGAACCAGGCTGGACGGTGATACTAAAACGGTAGATCCGTACGTGGAGGATCAAATCTATGGAGCTTCCCGGGCCAATGACCAAGGCACTATCAACTTGCGTCGCTCAAGGGACTTTTACCGGAAGTACCGTGACCTGGACATCATTTTGGGAGTGGTAGCATGGGGGCTTAACATCATGGAAGCGCACGTAGATGCCCACCTGAGAGCCTTTGATGTGAGTGATGATCTTTCTTTGCAATTAAAACCTAATCTACAGCCTCTCGCCGGTACCCCCTCTTATTCGGCTGGTTTATCTTTCCAATTAAATCTTAAATAACATTATGCGCATTTTACTCATTGGGTACGGCAAGATGGGACATACCATTGAAAGGCTGGCGTTAGCCAAAGGCCATGAAATTGTGGGTGCCCTCATCGTAGATGATGCTGACAAGTTAGCCTCCTATACTGCTGAGCAGGTAGATGTGGCCATTGAATTCACCAGCCCAGATGCGGCTATGGGTAATATTCTGACCTGTTTTGAAAAAAACATTCCCGTAGTAGTAGGCACCACCGGTTGGTTGCAGCACCTGCCCTTTATTCAGGAGAAATGCGAGGAACTAAAGGGTTCTCTGTTTTATGCCTCCAACTTTAGCGTGGGGGTAAACCTTTTCTTCCATTTCAATGAGTACGTGGCCCAGAAAATGCAACAGTACCCCGAGTACAGTGTGCAAGTGAAAGAGATCCACCACGTGCACAAACTGGATAAACCCAGCGGCACTGCTCTCTCCATTGCCGACGGCATTTTAAAGCACTTTCCTCAAAAACATGGTTGGATTAATGACGTGTCACCTGAACCTGAACTTTTGGGCGTAGTATCTGAACGAGAAGGCGAAGTTGTAGGAACGCACATTGTGCAATACACCTCAGAAAACGATACCTTTGAGCTTAACCATATTGCTCACAGCAGAGAAGGATTCGCGTCCGGTGCTCTTCTGGCGGCTGAATGGTTACCTGGTCGTCAAGGCATTTACGGCATGAACGACCTGCTACAACTTTAAACCTGAGTACATGAGCATCCGTTTTTGGACTAAGAAAGAAACCAAGCCCAAACCAAAAAAAGGCTTTTTCAGGGAATGGGGTGACGCCATTCTTTTTGCCGTAGTAGCAGCCACTTTGATCAGGTGGGCCACCTTTGAGGCTTATACCATCCCTACCCCTTCTATGGAGAAATCCCTGTTGGTGGGAGACTATCTTTTTGTAAGCAAACTTCATTATGGTCCGCGAACGCCTATCACGCCCCTGCAGGTACCGCTTACCCACCAAACCATCTGGGGCACCAACATTCCTTCCTATTCAGATGCCATCCAGCTGGATTCTCACCGACTTCCTGGTTTTACTACCGTGAAGAACAATGACGTGGTGGTATTCAATTGGCCCGCAGATACCCAACACCCCACTGACCTTAGAATGAACTACATCAAGCGCTGCATTGGCATAGCGGGAGATAAAATTCAGATGCGGGACATGCAGGTGTACATCAATGATAAACTTGTTCCGGAGCCTGAAAGAGTTCAGTATGCTTATGGCCTTCTGACCACTACCCCAATTAATGAGAAGTTTTTCAAAGATAACGACATCACAGATGTACAGGAAGCTTTTGGTGGTATTGGATATGTGATTAACACTACCCCTGCTACTGCTGCAAAACTGAAGGGATATGACTTCATCAAAGAGGTGGTCTTGTACAAAGACAGCATCGGGTCTGTAAGAGCGGAGGTTTTCCCTTTTAAACCCTCCATGTACCCTAACAACAAAGACAACTTCGGACCTTTCGTCATTCCTAAAGAAGGAATGACGGTTGATATCAATGCCCTGACCATTCCTTTCTATGAAATGGTAATCAGAAAATATGAAGGGTACAAAGAAACTGAAGTGGTGGTTTCAGATGATCAAATTTTGATCAATGGCCAACCCATTAAACGGTACACCTTCAAGCAGGACTACTACTGGATGATGGGCGACAACCGCCATAACTCTGAAGACTCACGTTACTGGGGTTTCGTTCCCGAAGATCACATAGTGGGCAAGGCAGTATTGATTTGGATGTCAGCTAACCCTACGGAGTCGCTCTTTAACAAAATCAGGTGGAGCCGTATTTTTAAGGGCATTGAATAGCACCTCTTTTCTTGGTTATAAAAAAACCAGACTCTAAACACCAATTACAGAAAACGCCGGCTGCCACAACAGCCGGCGTTTTCTGTTTTGATAAACTTGCTCACTTCCTGTTTTAGGCAAGTTCTTCTAAAAGAATACTCAAACCACATCACTCTTACCAGTTTATCTCAGGCAAACCGTGCTCCCGCAGATAAACATTTGTCTTGCTGAAGTGCCGTGTTCCGAAGAACCCTTTATCTGCAGCAAACGGAGAAGGGTGAGCCGCTTTTAAAACTAGATGCTTTTTATCATCTATAATCAAACCTTTCTTCTGAGCGTAGGCACCCCATAACAGAAATACCACATGCTCTTTTTCATCTGAGACCTTCTTGATAACTGCGTCGGTAAACTCCTCCCATCCCTTTTTCTGATGCGAACCTGCCTGGTGTGCTCGTACAGTTAACGTAGCGTTCAGCAGAAGTACCCCCTGCTCTGCCCACCGCTCCAGGTTACCTGACCTTGGGATTGGTTTTCCTAAATCTGCCTCTATTTCTTTAAATATGTTAAGCAAAGAAGGTGGCGTTCGCATTCCTTCCGCTACGGAGAAAGCTAATCCATTCGCCTGGCCTAGTCCATGGTACGGGTCTTGCCCTAGAATCACGACACGCACCTTATCAAAAGGACATTCGTCAAAGGCATGAAAAATCTGGCGCCCAGGCGGATAAACTTCTGTGGAGGTGTACTCCTCTTTTACAAAAGAGATTAGGTTCTGGAAATAAGGCTTTTCAAATTCGCCCTGAAGCACTTGTTGCCAACTGTTTTCTATTTTTACCTGCATATGAGAGGTATCAGTTAAAGGTTTTTAGCGTATTTTTACTTTAGAATCCGGCTGGTCAAACTTAAAAGCCAGAAAGCCTGTTCCATTTATACCAAATTAAGGCACGCATGGATACGAAAACAACCCAAGGAGTCACTGTCAACGTCACGACAAATTACCTCCCTGACTATTCTAGTCCGGCTCAACAGCACTTTGTCTTCGCTTATAAGATCACTATCCAGAACAACAGCGAATTCACGGTAAAGTTACTACGTCGTCACTGGCATATCTTTGATTCTAATAACGAGATACGTGAGGTGGAAGGTGAAGGTGTGGTAGGCCAACAACCTGTGCTGGAACCCGGTGAAAGCCACCAGTACGTCTCGGGCTGTAACCTCAAAACCAGCATTGGTAAAATGGCAGGTACTTACCTGATGGAGCGTCTGGTAGACGGCCGTCAATTTCACGTGACCATTCCTGAGTTCACGCTTATAATTCCTTATAAACTCAACTAATTCCGCTTTAGGCTTTGCAGCACGCCGCCATGATCTACAGGTACGCCTCCTTCTGGTGGCGTTCAGGGAATGCGCATGGACTGCACTCCCCTTTTGTCTTTAACCTTTATTGCCATATCATCCATCATGAGGGCCACTTCCCGGCGTATGACACGGTAGAATCTCTTCGGGAAGAATTACTACAGAACCACACTTTGCTGGAAGTCACCGATTTTGGGGCGGGTTCGCATGTTGGTACTACCAAACAAAGGAGAGTCTCAGACATTGCCCGTACTGCTGCTAAACCGGCCCGATTGGGACAACTGCTGTTCAGGTTAGCCAACCATTTCAAGTCTGACACCATCTTAGAACTTGGTACCTCACTTGGGCTTACCACTGGCTACCTGGGCTTGGCCCGGACCTCTTCCCAACTTTATACGTTTGAAGGATGCCCTGCCATAGCAGGTGAAGCCTGCAAGAACCTCAAGAAGCTGAGTTTAGAAAACGTAACGTTGGTAGAAGGCAACTTGGATCAGACCTTAACCCAGACCTTAAATACCCTTAACAAGGTAGACTTTGTGTTCTTTGACGGTAACCACCGCTATGAGCCTACGCTTCGGTACTTTGAGCTATGTTTGGCAAAAGCACACGAGAAAAGCGTTTTTATTTTAGATGACATCTATTGGTCAGGGGAAATGACGCAGGCCTGGAAAAAAATTAAGCAGCACCCACAGGTGCTGCTTACCGTTGACTTGTTCTATATGGGATTGGTTTTCTTCCGTAATAACCAACCCAAGCAACACTTCACCCTTCGATTCTAAGCAAAGAGCTGTTTTTGTCAGGAACCATTGAAAATGATTAGGGCCTGTTTTTACCAAAACAGGCCCTAATCATTTTATGCTTCAAACCTAACGGCTTCCCTTATTCTGATTAATCTTCTCATTAGGCCTTCCAGTTGATCTAGTTGTAGCATATTGGCTCCGTCTGATCTGGCTGATTTAGGATCTGGGTGCGTTTCAATAAACAACCCATCAGCACCTACTGCAATGGCGGCTTTAGCGATAGTCTCAATCAGGGCTGGACGGCCACCTGTTACTCCAGAAGATTGGTTTGGCTGTTGCAGGGAGTGCGTCACGTCCATGACCACGGGTACTTGGTTTTCGCGCATGACCGGAATGTTCCGGAAGTCCACTACCAGATCAGAATACCCAAAGGAATTTCCACGGTCGGTCAGAATTACATTGTTGTTTCCAGATTCTTTTACTTTCTCAACCGCGAACTTCATTGACTCCCCAGACAGGAACTGTCCTTTTTTGATGTTCACTACTTTACCAGTCTCCGCAGCGGCAATCAAAAGATCTGTCTGGCGGCACAGGAACGCTGGAATCTGCAACACATCCACAAATTCAGCAGCCATGGCAGCCTCATGCGATTCATGAATGTCAGTTACAGTAGGTATGCCAAAAGTTTCGCTCACCTTGGCCAAAATTCTTAAGGCTTTTTCATCACCAATACCGGTGAAGGAGTCTTTTCTGGAGCGGTTGGCTTTGCGGTAAGAACCTTTAAAAATTAATGGAATTTGCAGGCGATCAGAAATACGCACCAGTTCTTCGGCTATTTCCAAAGCCATGTCCTCTCCTTCTATGGCACAAGGCCCTGCCATCAGAAAGAAGTTTCCAGAAGAAGTATGCTGTAATTTAGGAAGATTAATATTCATCTGTAATTATTAAAGTCTAAGTAAATAAACCTCTGTTAGGTTCATAGTTATAGTGGATTCCAGAATATTGGTTCGGGTTATAGCCCTAATTTTTCAAAAGTCCATTAAAAATAAGCTGTAATGATTTATGGCAGAAGTGCCTTTCATCTTAGCTTATCTTCGGGGTCAAAAGTACAGAATTCTACGCGATAAACTGTGGCTTGTCCCGGCGTTCCAGGATCATAAACAGTTCTCTTGCTGCCCGCGGCTTAATGGAAGTTTGACTTTCTTCAAAAACATGAAACTGGAAGTAGGGCTCAAAATAGGCCTGGTACTCCATAGCCGTGCCTCCAAAAGGTGGACCAGGGTTGGTGAACTCCTCTGAAAAAAGAAGCCCCACTAACTTTCCGTTCGGGGTTAAGATGTCATGCACCTGGCGGGCGAAAGCAGAACGCAGTTCTCTGGGCAAGGCACAAAAGAAGGTTTGTTCCAATACCAGATCATATTGGTTTGGCGTTAAAGTAAAGAAGTCCTGGTGCAGCAAGTGCTCTTCAGGAAATGCAGGAACCCGGTTTTTGAAGTTCTGTAAGGGAGCTTCGGCAAAGTCCAGCAGGTACACGTTTGTAAAGCCTTTTTGGAACAGGTATTCTGCTTCGTAGCCGTTCCCTCCCCCCGGAACAAGAATCCTGAGGTTCTTGTCCGTTAGTTGGTCAATATAGGACTTTATTGGAGGGGTTATTTCCCCAACATCCCATTCTGTGCGGTTTTGACGGTATCTTTGCTCCCAGTACTCCTGATCTAATTTGACTTTTTCATTCATAGTAATAAGTAAGTATTTTACCCTGTTATTTGCAAAGGATAGATAGAAGCGTATTTTTGTAAGAATAGGTATTGTCTAATACAACACTAAACCACCCTTTCCGCTATGGCGACTGAAACACCCGAAAAGGATAGCAACCGCAAATTGTTAGTAGTAGGCCTCATAATTGTGCTGCTCAGCATTAACGGTATCCTTATTTACATGCAGCAGCAGAAATCTCAGGAAAATGAGGAGCAGAAAGAAATCATCAAGGTCAAGAACACGGAGTTGGAAAACCAAATCAAAGTGTACGAGACCTTGAAAGCAGATTACGAGCGCCAGAGCTCTGAGTTAAGTGCCATGGGACTTACCAATGATTCACTTGAGACCAGAATTGCTGCCATCAACGCAGATCTGGCCCAGCTTAGGTCGTTCAGAAACAGCTCTTTCACCGTAGCTGACCAAAGAAGATTCCAGCAGCGTGCCCAGAACTTGGAATTGGCCCTCCGGAAAAAAGACGAAGAAGTAGCTAAACTGCAGGAGAACAACGAAGAGCTTTTCACCGAAGTAAAAGGTCTGAAAACCACTCAAAACAAGTTGTCAGACTCCATCACTTCCCTGGCCACTAACAATAAGGAGCTGGAAGAGAAAATTAACCTTGCCTCAAAGTTAGATGCCCAGAATATCTCTGTGACCATCATCAACACAAAAGGCAAAGAAAAAGAAGACGAGGAGGAGGAATACAAAGCTAAGCAAGTAGACAGAATCAAGCTTACTTTTAGATTAGGCAAAAATGAAGTTGCTCCTAAAGAAAATAAAGAGATTTTGATGCGCCTGATTGAGCCCGATGGTTCTGCGTTGTACAACCTGGCTACCGGTTCGGGCACGTTTGAGTTTGAAGGCAAAGAACAGTTCTACACTGCCAAACGTGATATTATCTTTGACAATACCCAGCAGCAGGTTTCTTTCATCTACTCCAAAGGGACCCCCTTCAAAACAGGCAAGCACCTTATAGAAATCTACTCAGACGGATTTTTGATTGGCACTACATCATTTATGCTGAAATAATCTTACTAACCAAGTTTTAGTAAAAACAGCCCCAAAACACATCAGGTGTTTTGGGGCTGTTTTTTATATCAGGTCTAGAACTTCGCACCTCTGTAAAGCAAGCAGGCGCAACCAGATAAGTTGCGCCTGCTTGCTTTACAGAGGTATAGAAAAGGTTAGTCTACCATAACCCTTCTGTCTTGTATCACCTTGAAGTTCTCAATCATCTTAATGGCTTCAGGAATATCCTCTGAGAAGATGGTAATAAAGGAGTTACGCTCTGCATGCTCCAAGGCATACGCAATGGCTACCATTTCCTGATTGATGATTTTATAGGTTTTATTAGGGTCCACCTGTTCAATGCCTTCAATAATCTTATTGTAGATCTCATCAGCGGTTCGGCCTCTTAGGTCTTTGTCTGAGCGGATGATGATTTCATCAAACATTTGAGCAGCCATTTTACCCAGTTCTACAAAATCCTCATCTCGCCGGTCTCCTACGCCTGCTACGATCCCAACCCTTGTACGTGCATCCACATTCTGCAGGAAGTCGGCAATGCCTTTCATACCAGCTGGGTTGTGGGCGTAATCTACCAGCACCTCAAAGGTTGGGAACTTGAATAGGTTCATTCTACCCGGCGTCTTGGATGCGGATGGAATAAAGGTCCTTAAAGCCGTTTTAATTTCTGAAATCTCAAACCTGGAGATGTAGCCCGCCAGGGTAGCCGCCAATACATTTTCAATGTTGAATTTAGCCCGGCCACCAAAGGTAAGTGGAATATCAGCGACCCGGTCTACCCGTATTTTGTAGGTGTTCTTGAAGATGGAGATGAACCCGTTTTCAAAAACGGCCGCTAAACCTCCTTTTGCCACGTGTTTCAAAATGCGCGGGTTATTCTCGTCCATGCTGAAGAACGCCACTTTACATTCCAGCTCCTTGGCCATGTTGTAGACATTGTCATCATCAGCATTGAGAATAGCATAACCATCTTTGCTCACGCTTTTTGGCACCACAGATTTCACGCGGGCCATGTCTTCTAAGGTATAGATATCCCGTAAGCCCATGTGGTCTTCGGCCACATTGGTGACAATCCCTATGTCACATTGCTGGAAGCCAAGCCCGGCCCGCAACATACCTCCCCGGGCACACTCTAACACCGCGAAGTTAACGGTTGGGTCGCGAAGCACGAACTCCGCACTTTTAGAACCAGTTGTGTCTCCTTTTTCCAGCATTTTATCCTGGATATAGATACCATCAGTGGTGGTGAAACCAACCTGGTACCCGCAAGATTTTACCATGTGCGCAATCAGACGCGTCGTAGTAGTTTTACCGTTGGTTCCTGTTATGGCAATGATAGGAATGCGAGATGGGCAGTTGTCCGGGAACAGCATTTCAATCACCGGTTCTGCTACGTTGCGCGGCAACCCTTCTGTGGGCGCTACGTGCATTCTAAAGCCCGGAGCAGCATTCACCTCTATGACGGCACCTCTAGCTTCAGGCAATGGGATAGCGATGTCAGAGGTAACCACATCAATTCCGCAGATGTCCAGACCTATGGTACCCGCAATCCGCTCTGCCATCAGAACGTTGTAGGGGTCAATCAGATCGGTTACGTCTGTAGCAGTTCCTCCGGTAGAAAGGTTGGCCGTGCTTTTCAGGAACAATTCCTCCCCTTGCCCCAGCACCGTGTCCAGAGTATAGCCTTTCTTTTCCAGAATAGAGTAAGAATCATTGTCAATTGCAATCCTGGTTAACACCTTCTCATGGCCTACCCCCCGACGTGGATCACTGTTTACTTTGTCTACTAACTGCTGCACGGTAGAAGTCCCATCCCCGATGACCATGGCAGGTGTACGTTTGGCAGCGGCTATAAACTTTTTGTTTACTACTAATAACCTAAAGTCAAAACCCTCAATGAATTGCTCTACTATAACCGCATCTGAATACTTTTGGGCAGCTTCAAAACCAGCTACAGCTTCATCCCAGGTCTTCAGGTTTATACCAGCTCCTTTGCCATGGTTTCCGTCTAGGGGTTTGGTCACAATAGGGAAGCCTAGGAAATCTATGGCTTCTTTTAATTCGTCCAGCGAATATACTGTTTCGCCTCTGGGTACAGGTACCCCGGCTTCATGCAGCATCTCTTTGGTCGCGTTTTTATCACCAGCAATTTCTACTGCAAATGCAGCGGTACGGCAGGTCATGGTAGCCTGTATGCGCTTCTGATGCACTCCATACCCTAACTGGATCAAAGAACTCTTATTTAGCCTTATATAAGGAATTCCGCGGGCCACCGCCTCTGAGACAATAGAATAGGTGCTGGGTCCTATGTGTTCATCCTCCCGAATTTCATGCAATTCTTCTACATCCGGTTCAATGTCATAAGGTTGGTCATAGGCCAGCGCAGTAACTACTTTGATAGCGGCATGAGCTGCGTAATCACCCGCTTTTTCTTCCTGGTAAGAGAAGACCACGTATTCAAAACCGGGTTGAGGCGCCGGATACGAACGGCCGAAACCTGATTCCATACCTCCTAGGGTCTGAAGTTCAAGGGCCACATGCTCTACCACATTGCTTAAAGGAACCCCTTCTTCTCTTACTCTTTTCAGGTAACCGCCTTCCTGCCCTTCGGTGCTGCGGTGCAAAACCATACCAGGGAACATATCCTCCAACCGCTGTGCAAAATCAGGAATTTGGGTAGTAAGTACTCCCGCAAATTTCTCCATGTCTAATTTAAGTACTACAATCTTCGGGTGCTTTACAGACCAGTAGTTTGGTCCACGCATAATGCGTATCTCTGCAATTTTCATAAGACTTTAAATCCAGTTAGGATGCTGCAGTATGTATCATTAGAATATCTCAAGGCAATAGGTATCTCCTTTGCCCAACAGGTGTACCTTCAAGTCTCTCATGGTGACCGGAACTCCTTCCTCTACTTCGTATATATTGGTATAGGTGCTTTCGCGGCCGTCTACCAAGACTACCAGACCACTTCCAATCACCTCTATTTCGTTTCCTTTTTTCACCACTATCCCAGTGTCTTCCTCCAGGCCTACACCAATGAAGGTAGGGTTTGTGGCAATCATCTGTACCATTCTTACAATTCTTCCCCGGGAGATAAAATGGGTGTCTATGGCCACATCATTCAACAACTCCAAGCCTGCTGTTATACTTACAGAACCCTTGATAAAACCGGCTCCGCTCATCCCCTGATAAATCATTTGGGTAGACATGGCGGCCGCTCCGGCACTTGTGCCCGCAATTACTAGAGAATCATTGAAGTATCGTTCTTTGATAAGCCTGATGAATTCTGTTCCGCCCAGAATGGCAGTAAGCTTTAGCTGATCTCCTCCTGTAAAAAGAATACCAGATGCTTTGCGCACCGCCTCCATGTATTCTTCCTTGTTCGTGTCCTGGCGGGTACGGATGTCAAGCACCTGTACATTGGAGGCGTTTATTTTTGTAAAAACGTCAATGTAAGAAGCACCCATTTCCTCCGGAATGGAGGAAGCGGTAGGGATTATTAAAATGAGGGGGTTATTTCCTTTCAGTTCACTTACAAAACGTTCCAGAATCTCTGTTTTCTGGAAATTTATGTTTTCTGAGTTGGCACTATCCTTTTCCGGGTCATCTCCCTTGTTTTCACTGCCGCCAATGGCAATAAGGGTTCCCTTGGGCGATTTGTATTCAATGGGTGGCCTAGGCTTCACCTTATCTGACTTCTCCTTTTCCAACGATTCTTTGCTCATGATTCAGTCAATACTGTGTATCTATATTGAAAGGGAAATGCAGGGAATCTTGCTAAGTGGGAATTCTCTTAAAAAGCAGGAGGATTGCGCCTTCTTTTCACCTTCCAATAGTTGTCCCGAAATACGAAAATCAGAGTTAAAAGATTATATAATTAAAATATATAGGACTTGCCGTAAACCATATGCGTGAAGTACCTATAGTATCAATAAGCTAATCCACTATACAAGTGAATATTATAAAATGATTATTGTATTATTGAAAAATTAAAAATCAGTCAATGTTTTATTAAGCCGAAATTAAGAATCTTTTAAACTACCTATCTTGGAAAGTAATCTCCCAAGCTAAGTTTTTGTGGCTTAAGAAATTAGAATATTACATGTGGAAGAGACTTTGAAGTACTGAATCAAGCACTCTCTTTAATTCAAAAAAATCGATTATCATAACTAGGGTAGGATCAACTCACTAGTCTCTCCTCCTTTCTGGATGTAATTTCCCTACAGGATTACACACTCCAACAAACAACAACCTGAAATATCTTCTTCTCGATAATGGCACCCCTAGAAGCTAGTCAAAGTAGCAGGGTTTAATGGAAACAGTAGTTTAGGTAGAGATTTGGAAAATGATCCCTGATATAGGAAGCATTTCAAAGGTGAAGTGAAGTTATAGGTATTCAAATCTAAAAGGCCACTTAACGAGTAGTTAGCGCCTAAAAACAGAAAACCCACCTAGAACTAGTCTAAGCAGGTTTTCATCTCCTATGGAGGTAACGAGCGGATTCGAACCGCTGTACGAGCTTTTGCAGAGCTCTGCCTAGCCACTCGGCCACGTTACCGTGATTGGGAGTGCAAATATAGCCAGGAACTATTACTATCCCAATTCTGAAGCAATTTTTTCAAAGAAAGCATAAAAAAAGAGCCTCTTTTCAGAGGCTCTTTCCTGTTAATAAGGCAGTTACCTACCAAAAAATTATTCAGCTGATTCAGCTGCATCAGCGTCAGAACCAGTAGTAGATTTGTCAGCACGGGCTTGCGCAGCCGCGGCTAATTTTTTCTCACCGGCTTCTTTCTCTGTTTCCATCATTTGGTCCTTCAAGGCAGAAAGAGCATCTAAGTCACCCAAAGTAGCACGTACTTCTTCTTTCTTAGGAGCAGCAGGGGCAGCAGCTTTTACTGTACCAGCAGCCGGAGCATCTTTCTTCTCAAATTTCTTACGTTTCGCATCTTCTGGTTGGGCAGTGTGAACTGCAGTGTGCGACAAGATGATCTTACGATCGTCTTTGGAGAATTCAGTTACTTTGAAGTCTAGTTGCTCACCAGCTTCCACAGCAGTACCGTCCTCTTTCGCCAAACCTTTAGGGAAAGCAAAACCTTCAATACCGTAAGGAAGCTCTAAGGTAGCACCACGGTCCGATTTCTCTAACACAGTTGCTTTGTGCGTAGAACCTACGTTGAATACGGTAGCGAAAGTATCCCAAGGGTTTTCTTCCAGTTGTTTGTGACCAAGGGCCAGACGACGGGCAGCAGCATCAAGCTCCAGAACCACTACGTCTAATTTGTCTCCAACTTTCACGAACTCAGATGGGTGCTTGATTTTCTTAGTCCAAGACAAGTCAGACACGTGAACCAGACCATCTACTCCTTCTTCCAGTTCAATGAACAGACCAAAGTTTGTCAGGTTTCTAACCACACCTGTGTGGGTAGTTCCAACAGCATACTTAGTCAATACATCTTCTTTGGTCCAAGGATCTTCAGTCAACTGCTTAATGCCAAGAGACATTTTGCGGTCGTTACGGTCCATGGTCAACACAACAGCCTCAATTTCGTCACCTTGTTTGATGAAGTCTTGTGGGTTGCGCAGGTGCTGAGACCATGACATTTCTGATACGTGGATCAAGCCTTCTACACCTGGCATCAATTCTAAGAACGCACCGTAATCTGCTACGTTCACGATTTTGCCACGTACGCGTGAGCCAACTTCTACTTCTGCAGGAAGAGCATCCCAAGGGTGAGCAGTCAATTGCTTCATACCCAAAGAAATACGTTTCTTGTCGTCGTCGAAATCTAACACTACCACGTTTACTTTCTGGTCTAGTTCCAACACCTCTTGCGGGTGGTTGATGCGTCCCCATGAAATATCTGTGATGTGCAACAGACCATCTACACCACCAAGGTCGATGAACACCCCAAAGTTGGTCATGTTTTTGATCACACCTTCCAGTACCTGACCTTTTTCAAGGTTGTTCAGGATGGCGGCACGTTGCTGCTCAAGATCTTTCTCGATCAACACTTTATGTGATACTACTACGTTATCAAAAGCGGCGTTGATTTTCACCACTTTCACTTCCATCTTACGACCAACATAAATGTCGAAGTCGCGGATAGGTTTCACGTCAATTTGAGAACCTGGTAAGAAGGCTTCTACGCCATACAGGTCGGTGATCAAACCACCTTTGGTTCTGCGTTTCACTACACCTTCCAGTACAGTGTCGTTCTCCAAAGCGCCGTAGATCATTTCCCACGCTTTCACGATTTTGGCTTTCTTACGAGACAGGATTAATTGACCGTTAGGGTCTTCCTGGTCTTCAATGAAAACCTCCACCTCATCACCAATTTTCAGATCCGGCATGTCACGGAATTCTGATACTGGTACCAAACCATCAGATTTAAAACCAATGTTCAGGATAACATCGCGCTCAGTGATACCAACAACGGTACCTTTGATCACTTCCTCTTCCTGAACGGTATTCAGGGTGTCGGCGTACATTTGCTCCATTTCGGCTCTCTGCGCAGCAGAGTAGCTTCCACCAAAGCCCTGAGACTCAAACTGGTCCCAGTTAAAATCATCTACATTTGCCATATTGCTATGTTGGTTCACAAAATATAACGGCTGGACACAGAACCACTTACCCTTCCGTAGCTTCTTTTACATACCCTTTTTCCAAAACAGAAACCGGGGCATTCACCTTGAACGCGGCGCGAAGGTACAAAATTTTAAATTAATCCTTTTCCCCCTGCTCCTAAAAATTCATGATCTCCCTGATTATCAACTGAGTGCTACCTTTATAAAACCAGAATGGGTTTAGAGACCGCTTTTAGCAAACAGCCTCTAAACCCATTCTGGTTTAACGGAGATGTATTTAGTTATTATCCTTGATTATCTGAAGTACTTCCTGTTCTCTTTCAGAGGCGAAGGTGATCAAGATCACTCCGTACTTGCCCTGGTCTTTATACCTTTTTATTATCTCACCATCTTTCAAAACTTCGATGGATTTGATCCATTCAGGATTGATTCCCGAAAGATCTTCTTTGCTTACCACCACCTCACCTGACTTGGTTTGGATGATGTATAAAGGCTCACCCAAGGACGTAGGAGCAGCACAATATAATCTGATGTGAACGGGTTTTATGCCACTTGATGAGTTAGCATTCTGCTCCTTTATGGTTTTAAGAAAAGCTTGTTCCTGCTCTGCTTTCAACTCAATCAACACCACGCCATGTTTAGCTGTTTGTCCAAATTGCTCAATCGCGTTTTTGTCTTTCAGCACGGAAATAGACTTTATCCATTCCTTATCCAGGGACTGAATATCTGCAAAGTTGAGAGGCACGTTGGCTGAGCCTGTTTTCAGAAAATACAGAGGCTGCGCAGTGGAAGTGACCTTCACTGCAGAAGTTCTTACTTTACTGGGTGCTTCCTGTGCTTTCAATCCAAATGGCGGCAACAACAGCAAAAGGAGACTACATATAAGGGGTCTTTTCATTACTAAAGATTAGATAAGCATTCTATGCCCGCGCTCGTTCTGCGAGGAAAGGAATCCAGGCATGTTCCGCATCCTGAATACTTTCTCTCAGGAAAGAGACCAGAGAGGGCTTGAACGGCTTTGAAGCCAATTTCATGGAAACCTCTTCTGGGGTGCGGTCACCTTTCTTAGAGTTACAGCGGGCACAAGCCGTTATGAGGTTATACCAGGTGCTTTCGCCACCCCGTGATCTGGGCAACAAATGATCTAAGGTTAAGTTTCTGGTAGACCCGCAGTATTGGCAGCGGTTACGGTCGCGGCGCATGATGTTCTGGCGGGTCAGCGAGATGCCTTTATAAGGCACGCGCACGTAGCGGTGCAACCTAATCACCAGCGGACGGGGAAAGGTCCTCCGTACTGTTCGTAACACATTTATCTGGTCTTCCGCAATGAGTTCTGCTTTCTGGAGATAAATCAAGACAAAGGCCTTATGCAAACTGCATGTGGCTATAGCGGAGTAATCTTGATTGAGTAAAAGTACCTTATCATTCATACGAAATCCTGCTCAGTAGATCCTTCCAGTAAGATACGGAAAAATATCTTACAACAGATTTTACTAACTGATTTTCAGGCATTCGTGTTACACAGAATTATTCTGGAAGAATTCGTTTGATGATGCGTAGTTTGTGGGAGTAGCGCTTGCGGTCTCTGTTGTAAATACCGTGGTGGTCTAACTGGTCAATGCGGACCTCGCCAGAGGCATGGATGATCTTCTGGTCTTCCAGCACAATGCCCACATGAATGATACGGCCTTCTTCATTGTCAAAGAAGGCAACATCTCCCGGCCGGGTCTGGCTTACGAAATGGACCTCCTGCCCATGCTCCACCTGCTGGTAGGCATCGCGGCGGAGTTGGTAGCCGCACACCCCGTACACCTGTTGCACAAGTCCGGAACAATCAATCCCGAAGATGGATTTACCGCCCCACACGTAGGGTGCTCGCATGAACTGAAGGGCCATTTTCTGCAGGAAGTTCTCGCGGTAAGGCATGGATGGATTTGAAGCACGGCCATTGTACAGCATCCTCTCCTCTCCTACCCGTATGCTCATGCCATCAAAGAAAGGCAACACGCTTCCTAAGCCTATAGGAGTTACGGCAGCCCCGCCACTCACGGTTTGCACAATATCCATGGAACGGGCATGCGTGGTTTCTTTCCATTCCAGAAAATAGGAATCGGCCACCGGGAAGTGCTGCTTGAAATCAATCCAGCCCTCGTAATCATCAGCGGCATTTCTCACCTGGAGCCATTTTTCCTGCGTTTGCAGTACTTCATAGCACTCGCCAAAAATTAACTGAGTAACCTGTTCGCTTTTATCAGAAGGCTCGCGGCGCACCGGCACCAGACTTAATGTGCAAATCCCAAAATTCAAAGTAATGTGTGAAAGAGTGGTGGAGAGAAAAAGTATGGAATTAAGGAAGCGGATTGATAAACCGAGAGAGAGAAAAACCTACAGAGGTTTTTTATGGCGTTTTTACAAAAACATCCTTAGAACAGGTTAGTACCGGTCGCGCGCCATTTCGCGTTTCACATCTCGCTCTTTGATGTCTTCGCGTTTGTCGTAAAGCTTTTTACCTTTTGCCAGGGCAATGTCTACTTTGGCAAACCCCCGGTCTGAAATGAAAAGCCGGGTAGGAATAATAGTTACCCCTTGCTCCTGGGCTCCTTCCTTCAACTTCTTCAATTCACGTTTGTTCAACAGCAGCTTGCGGTCACGGGTGGGTTCGTGGTTGTAGTGGGTACCCTCGGTGTATTTAGAGATGGTGACCTGGTGCAGGATCAATTCATTGCCGTGAAAAGTACAGTAGCCATCAGAGAGGTTCACGTTACCTTCCCTAATGGATTTAATCTCGGTGCCGCGCAGCATGATGCCGGCGGTGTATTTGTCTAGAAACTGATATTCATAGGAGGCCCGCCGGTTTGAGATGTTCACCGTTTTCTGCAGCCTGTCTTTCTCTTTTGATTTCGCCATTTAGTTTCTACTGTTCTTCAAAAGTCGGTGGATCTTCTCTTTTTTCAAAATTTTTTGCCCCGTTTGCCCCGTGGCAATAAGGCGGTCTCCTATGCTAACAGTGATTTCGCAACGTAATTCGTTACCGATCAGGGTTCCATAGGTGGCCAATACTCTAAGCGTTTCTCCTTCAAAAGCCGGACCTTTGTGGTCAATGTGGAGCATGGTGCCAATCCCCTCCTCGTCCCCTTCTTTCATTTCCAGCACAAACAACCTAGAGGCCCATTCCATGGCCTGCGCCAGCGCAAAGGTAGAGCAAACCGGGTGCACCAACCCTGTTTCAAACTGGGCAAAATCAGCCTTGGTGACCTTTTTAAAGTATTGTTTGGTGTCTCCTTCCTGAAACGGATGCCGCATACTAGATTTGACAGGGATCGAAGTTTACTATATTCTACGCATATTCAACCCTATACGGGTAAATATACCTTCGCCTCTATGAAAAAGTCTGTTCTGTGTCTTCTCTTTTCTCTTATGGCCAGCTCCCTTGCCTCTGCCCAAGCTAAAACCGATGCCTTTCTGGCCAACCTCCTTCAACAGCACCCAGAAAAATTTAAAACCCTTCTGGAGCAGCCGGAAAAATTCAAAATCCAGATTCTGTACACGCAGATAGACCGAGACAAAAACAACAAGCCCACTTTTACCACTTTCAAGTACCAGGTAGATCCAGAACAGTATTTCAACCCAGCCAGTACCGTAAAATTGCCTGCGTCTTTGATGGCGCTGGAGAAGCTCAATACCTTTAAAGTAGAAGGCCTGACCAGGGAAACAGTGATGCTTACAGACAGTGCCTACCAGGGGCAAACCAAAGTGCTGCAGGACTCTACCGCGGCCAATGGCTTTCCTTCCATAGCGCACTACATCAAGAAAATTCTGATTACCAGCGACAATGACGCCTACAACCGCCTTTATGAATATATTGGGCAGGAGCCCTTAAACGAGGGACTGAAAGCGAAAGGATACTCCAGCGTACGGCTGCCCATCAGATTGGCCACGTTTCTGCCCATTGAGCTGGACCAGTACACAAATCCTGTCAGGTTCCTGAAAGATGGGGAAGTGATCTACCAGCAGGGCTTGGTGAAGAGTGGAAAGAGTTATAAAAACCCCACTCCTATTCTCATGGGCAAAGGCAACATGACCAACGATGACAAACTGGTGATGGAGCCGCGCGACTTTGCATTCTCTAATACGTTCGCCTTAGAAGACCAGCACCAGATGTTGCGCGCGCTGCTCTTTCCGGAGTCTGTTCCGGCCAGAAACCGGTTTAACCTTACCCCAGCTGATTACCGGTTCCTTTACCAATACATGTCTCAATTGCCCAGAGAAACAGCGTACCCTGCTTATGATGAAAAGGAGTACCCAGATGCTTTTATGAAATACCTTTTATATGGCGGACCTACCCGCACCCAGCGCATTCCCCAGAACATCAGGATCTTCAACAAGATTGGACAATCTTTCGGGTTCCTAACTGATAACGCTTACATCGTAGATTTTGAAAACAAGGTTGAATTCATGTTGACGGCAACCGTGCATGTAAATGAAAACGAAATCTACAATGATGGCAAGTACGAGTATGACTCCATTGGTTTTCCTTTCCTGCGGGATTTGGGGCAAGTGATTTACGAATTTGAACTGAAGCGAAAACGGAAACAGGTGCCGGACCTAAGCAAATTCCAGCTCACTTATGACAAGCCAATTCAGCCCTAAAAGCAAGGCCCCATCTGATTCACAGATGGGGCCTTTGCTTTTATATGTAGTGAAGATTAGCGGCTTCCGGTAGAGGTTCCGTCTACATCTCCACCGTCTTCGGTGCTGATGTTACCTCTGCGGCCACTGGCACTTGGCACAACGCCGGGGCTATCCTCAATGTAGCTTGGATCATCGTTCACGTCTGTAGGCATAGGTAGTTTGCCTACCGCTTCAGGGACACGGCCAGACTCAGCTTGGTTGCTGACGTTATCTTGGCTTTCGTTCAGGTTCTTATTTTTCTCATTTTCCATATCAGTTCTACTTAGGTGAAAACTCATTTCCATTTAATTACGGGTAAAAGAGTAGAACGGATATTCATTTCTCCTTCTACAGTAGCTTACAAAAAGGGTAATGTGGGTTTTCTTGCCTGCTTTACAGAAAGTTAGCTGAAACATAAACCTGAATAAAAGCTCTGAAGGGCTATCTAGCTATTCTATTTATCAGCTCAAAATGAAATTGCTTCTAAAGCTCTGTTTCTTCCATTTATAACCCATTTTGGTAAAATAGCCTTTAATTAACCTATTGTATAAATTTCACCATATCAATAACATAACTATACTGAAGTAGTTGAAGTAAGATCGTTTCTTACTTTTCTCAAGTTTAAATAAGGAGGGGTTCGCCTATTGCAAGAACTTTCAGCCTGGCGGGTATGGCTCCTTCTGCTTCCAATTTTCTTATCCACCGGACGGGTTCACCTAAGGGCTCATCAGAAAGGTCAAACGTGCCGTAATGCATGGGCACTAAGGTTTGTCCTTTCAAATCATTATACGCCTGCACCGCTTCAACCGGATTGGTGTGGCTGGGCTTCATGATAAAAGCCGGACTATACGCCCCAATACCAAGAATACAGGTATCTATGGATGGGAACAGTTTTTGGATTTCCTTAAAATGCTGATCATAGCCAGAGTCGGCGCCAAAGTAGAGCGTGTGCTGTTGTGTTTGAAGCATAAAGCTTCCCCACAGAATTCTGTCATTGTCCAGCATTTCGCGTTTATGCCAATGGAAGGCTGGTAAGTAAAATACCTTAGGCCCACCTACCGGAAGGTCGTACTGCTGGTACCACCCGGCTTCATGAATGGGCGTGTCTGGCAACCACCCTTTAATAAGGGAGGTCATGTTCAGGGAAGTAAGTACGGTGAAAGAATGGGTTTTGCGAAGTTCTTTCAGGCTGGCTTTGTCACAATGGTCAAAATGGCCATGTGAAAGCAGCACATAATCAAGGGGTGGTAGTTCTTCTGGCTTTACCGGGAACGGTACCTTTCTTTTAAGCAAAGACACGCCGTAAAAAACCGGGTCGGTCAGAAAAGTGACCCCGCCCAACCGGAAGAAGAAGGTAGCGTGCCCCAGCCACACCATGCCGTCTTCCGTGCCCCGCATAAAAGGTCGTGGATCTACTACATCCGGTAACCAGGTGTCTTGCTTCTTTTCGGCTTTCTGCGGGTTTTTAGTCAATTGCCACCTAAGCGCCAGTTTCAGGGAATGGTCGGCCTCCTGGAATTCATTCTGGAATTTTCCATTCCTGATCAGGTTTCCCTTCCACCCTGGTCTGATGAAAGGAAGTTTGGGATTGTATAAATAGTGATCTGCCATCTAAATCTTTACTAATCTTAGAAATACCTTCTCAATAAAAGCTTAGAGAAAGAGTCATTCTTACCTGAATTGAAGCAACAAGTTAGTCTTTCAACCACACATACGCCTACGCACCACCGGCAATTAAGCTTGGCTTACCTTGCATTCTGCCCCAGATTCTCTAAATTAAATGCGATTTCCTTACCCATATTTTTTACTACAAACACACATGAAAAAACTTTACAAAATGCTTCTGTTCTTCTGTGCTTTCTGTTGCATGGAAGAACTGGCAGCCCAAACCCGGCAAATAACCGGGAGGGTGCTGTCTACCACAGACGGAGCCCCGGTCATAGGGGCTAGTGTGGTGGTAAAGGGCTCCACTACCGGCACTAACACAGATGCCTCTGGTAACTTTGCTCTTTCCGCACCTTCCGCTGCTACTACTTTGGTGGTTTCTTTTATTGGATTTACCTCTCAGGAAGTGCCTATCAACAACAGAAGCTCCATCACCATTTCTTTACAACCTGATGTGCAGCAACTAAACGAGGTGGTGGTAACTGCCTTTGGCCGTGAGCAGGAAAAGAGAACTTTGGGGTACTCGGTGCAGGAAGTGGGCTCAGAAGAGATTGCCCGCACCCAAAACCCTAACGTGGTAAACGCATTGCAGGGCCGCGTGGCGGGGGTGCAGGTACTGGGCACCGGTGGAACTCCCGGGGCAGGTTCCCGCATTCAGATCAGGGGTATCAACTCACTAAACCCTGGAGCAAACAACCAGCCTTTGTTTGTGATTGATGGTATTCCCATCAGCAACGAGACCATTGCCGGAAGCCAATTGCCAAGTGCTGGCTCCAACGCCTTGAATAGTGCCGAACAGTTTGCCTTCACCAACCGGGCAGCCGACATTAACCCGGAAGACGTGGAAAGCATGACTGTGCTAAAAGGTGCCGCTGCTACGGCCCTTTATGGTTTGCGGGCTGCCAACGGAGCCATCATTATCACCACCAAAAAAGGAAAAGCCGGGGCAACCACAGTTAACTTCAGTTCTAACTACGGAATTGACAACATCAACAAAACTCCGGAGTACCAAACCAAATACCGGGAAGGGTTAGGAGGCCGACTAAGATACACTTCCGCCGGGGCTCCTCTCCGGTTCCAGACCTTTGGGCCACTTATTACGGATGAACCCTTCTACAACAACTTTGAAAACTTCTTCCAGACAGGCACTCGTTTTGACAACAACCTGAGTGTTTCTGGCGGAAATGAAAAAGCAACGTTCCACACCTCTCTCTCCCACTTCAACCAGGAAGGTATTGCCCCTAACTCAGATTGGGGCAGAACCACAGTGAAATTAGGTGGTACCGTGAATGTTTCTGAACGGTTCGGGGTGACTGGTACGGTAAGTTACAGCCAGTCCGGCGGTGACAAGGCCGCTTCTGGTGACAAGGGCATTATGTCTGCCTTGACGTACCACACCACCACCTTTGATGTAAACGACTACCTCAACCCAGACGGCACCATGAAGGTGTACTCGCCTGGTATAATTGATAATCCGCGTTACCTGGCGGAGTACAGCACCTTGAAGGATGATGTGAACCGGGTCATCGGGAACGTAGGCTTCAACTATGACTTTACTCCGTGGCTACGCCTTAACTATAAAGTAGGGGCCGATGTGTACAGTGACAACCGTCAACGCCTGGTGCCAGGTCCTATTTTTCAGGGAGCACCTACCCTGGACATTGCGGCCGGAACCGGTGGTTTCCTTGTGGAGGAGCGGGTAAACTACCGCGAACTCACTTCTAACGCTTTCTTAACCGCCGAGCACCAGTTCTCAGACGCCATCCACGCCTCCCTTATGATTGGTAATAGCATTGAAAGCCAGGCCTCAGACATTCTGAACACCCGCGGCGAGCGTTTCACGGTTCCGTTGTTCTACCACTTGTCAAACACTGCCAACATCTTTACCACCAACGGCATCAGTGAAAGACGATTAATAGGCGCTTTCTTTGACGCCAAGGTAGATTACAGAAACATGCTTTTCCTGAACGTGACCGGCCGGAACGACTGGACCTCTACCCTTCCTAAAGAAAGCCGTTCTTTCTTCTACCCTTCTGTGAGCACCAGCTTTATCTTCACTGAGCCGCTGGGTCTATCAGAAAGCGCTTTCTTCAACTATGGTAAAATAAGAGCTTCTTGGGCGGAGGTAGGAAAAGACACTCAACCTTACCAGGTGGGTACCTACTTTGGTTCTGCCTCTGGTTTCCCATTTGGCAATAGAAACGGGTTTGTGGTCAGCACTACGCAGGGTGACCCGCAATTAAGACCAGAGAGAACTACTTCCATTGAGTTTGGTACTGAGTTACAGTTCTTCCAGGGTAGAGTAGGCGTTGACGCTACGTACTACAAGTCTAACAGCTATGACCAGATCCTGGCTATTCCTACCAGCGTAACCTCAGGCATTACTAACTACACCAGCAACGCCGGTGAAATTGAGAACAGAGGCATAGAATTGCTTGTTTCTGGTACTCCCCTTAAAACAAACAGCTTCAACTGGGAAGTGGTATTGAACTGGTCCCGCAACCGCAGTGAAGTAAAATCCATCCATGAGGCAGTTAGCGAAATCACCTTCCAGGATGACCGCATTGTGAACCGTTTAGTGGTTGGCGGATCAGCGGGAGATTTGTATGGTCGGGTTTTCCGCCGCGATGACCAAAATCGCCTGATCATTGGTACCAATGGTTTCCCTATCCTTAGCCCGGCAACTCCGCTGGTGAAAGTGGGCAATGCCCTGCCAGATTGGCAAGGTGGTATCACCAACACCATCACCTGGAAAGGCTTGAGCTTGTCAGCTTTGTTAGAGGTACGCCAGGGTGGCGATGTGTATGACGTAAGTATGCGGAACCGGATCAGAAACGGCATTGATGTGAGAACGCAGTACCGCTATGAGCAGACTGTCTTTAATGGTGTTAACGCTAACGGTGAGCCTAATACCATTCCGGTAATACTGGATGAGAACTTCTACCGTAACAGTGGCGGATACAATGATGCCGCAGACATTCTGTTGCAGGATGCTTCCTGGGTTCGCCTGAGAAATGCCCAACTGGCTTACAGCCTACCTACCAGCTTAATTGGTAAAACTCCTTTCAAAGCCATTCGGATGAGTTTAACAGGTAGCAATCTGTTCCTGATCACGCCATTTGAAGGATTTGACCCTGAAACCCCAACGTATGGTTCTGGCAGCAACGCCTTAGGATACACTGGTTATGGTATTCCGGCAGTTAGAAGCTACACTTTCGGTTTGAACATTACTCTTTAATTTTCTTGAACATGCTAAAATCATCTAAACGATATATCTCCGCGGGGTTGCTGACGCTGCTGCTAACGGCAGGCTGTGACTCTTTCCTGGACATCAACGATGACCCCAACCGGGCTTCTGCGGTGAGTTCAGACGCCCTGCTTTCTCCTATCCAGGTATCTACCGCCGATGCTCATTACAGTTTGGGCCTTTACACCAGTTTGTTTGCGCAACAACTGGCCGCCTACCCTTCAGGGCCCCAGCAGCTAGACCGGCACATTGATGCCCGCATCAACACTGCCTGGAACACCATCTACCTGAACAACCTGAACAACGCTGATGTGCTGGTAAAACAGGCTTCCGAGGAAGGTTCTTCGCACTATGTGGGTATAACCAAAGTTTTGCAGGCTCTGAACCTGGGCATGCTCACAGATACTTGGGGCGCAGTACCGTTTTCGCAGGCTTTTCAGGGCCCGTTGGAACTGACTCCATCTTATGACGAGCAGGAACAGGTTTACACTACCATTCAGCGGTTGTTGGACGAGGCTCTTACGGAACTTCAGAAACCAACGTCCACCGTTAGACCTGGAGCAGATGATTTGATCTATGCAGGAAACATTAGCCGCTGGATCAAAGCTGCTTACGCTTTAAAAGCCCGGTACACCATTCATTTGGTAGAGAAGCAAGGCACCGCGGCGGCAACTGCTGCCTTAGGTTTTGTGGCTAAGTCTTTTGAAAGCAATGCCGAAGACATGCAGGTTCTTTTCAATGACCGCAACCTGAACCCTTGGAACCGTGGCATTGCCATTGGAACCACTACCGGCAACTTCGTGGTAGCCCCTTCACAGACCCTGATCAACCTTATGAACGGACTAACCTATGCTGGCCTGGTAGATCCACGTTTGCCTTTAATGGCTGATAAAGGAACTTCAACGGCAAACTACCTGGGGTATAGAAACGGTGCCGGCACCGGAGGCAACACCAACCTGACCGCCAACACCTTTTATGCCAAGCCAGCCTCGCCGGTACTAATGGTTACCTACAGTGAGATGAAGTTCATTGAAGCCGAGGCTCGTTTTCTTGCCAATGGTGGCACGCGTACCTCCAGAGGCAGCACCGCACAAGCTTATCAAGCCTACTTGGATGGTATTAGAGCTCACATGGACAAACTAGGAGTTCCATCTGCCCAGGTTCAGGCTTATTTGACCCATCCGCAGGTAGCAGTTGGAGCAGCGAACCTTACGCTTAGTCTAATCATGAAAGAAAAGCTAATCGCGCTTTACTTGAATCCGGAAGCTTGGGTAGACGTGCGCCGCTATGACTACTCGCAGGCCATCTACCCTACCATGGAATTGCCCTCTGAGCACAACCCAGCCTTAAATGGCCAGTTCATCAGGAGAGTTCTTTACCCAGAGTCTGAAGCTGCCCGCAATGCGGACGAAGTAAGCCGGGCAACTAAAGGCTTAGGCGAGAAAATGTGGTGGGATCAATAATCTTAAGAACAGAAAACCAAATGAAAAAAATAGCTTTATATACTTGTCTGCTCGCCTTTGGGGCGATGTCATTGACGTCTTGCTATGATGAGCCAGATTTCATTGCAGACAACACCACCCCTACTGGTTTAGGAAGTGCCCCGGTCAGCGCCAATGAATTGTTTGACCTAGCTACCAGAACTCCCATTTCCACTACCAACAACGCCAACACTAGGCAATATGCGGCGGGTACTGAGATCAAATATGAACTCCAGTTCTTCTCTGAATCTCCGGTAAAGGAAATCAACGTGTATGAAACAGTGGGCACTGGTACTAGAACCAAGGTGAAAACCTACCCTTACGCGCCTGCTTTCTCCAAAACAGACCGCACCGATACGCTGGTTGTTTCCTATACCGTACCCCGGGCTCCTGTAGGAACCAACGTAAGAATTGATACCGAAGTCTTGAACCAAAACAACCTGAACGTCATCAGAACGCTTTGGATCAGAATCAGACAATAGGTTTCAACCACAACTAAAAGCAAAAGGGCTTCCATTTCTGGAAGCCCTTTTTTATGTGGAAGCAAGTGATCTTCGTTTGAAAGTTGTTTTTCTAAAACGGACTATAAACTACCTGTTAATGGAAGAACAGGTACGCCAGGGTAATGGCAGCAATCACCCCTGCTAGGTCGGCCAGAAGTCCGCACACCAAGGCATAGCGGGTTTTCTTGATGCCCACTGAGCCGAAGTATACCGCCAGGATGTAGAAAGTGGTTTCCGTAGAGCCTTGAATAGTAGAGGCCACCCGGGCCACAAAAGAATCGGCTCCGTAGGTTTGCATGGCTTCCACCATCAGTCCCCGGGCTCCGCTTCCGCTTAGCGGCTTCATGAACGCTACCGGTAAGGCGGGCACAAAGTCGGTGTTCATACCCATCAGGGCAAAAAGCTGCCCCAGGCCGTTCACAATGATGTCCAGTGCTCCGGACACCCTGAACACGCCTACTGCTACCAATATGGCGACCAGATAAGGAATAATGGTAATGGCCACCGAGAAACCTTCCTTGGCTCCTTCAATGAAGGCCTCGTACACATTCACCTTCCTGATCAGCGCCAACCCTATAAAAGAAACGATGATGCTGAATAGAATGACGTTACTGGCCACCGTAGAGATGGTGCCAATCTGCTCTTGTGAGATGGTGGAGAAATAGTAAATGAGGGCAGCGATCAACAGAATCACCGTTCCTAAGTAGGCCAGAATTACCCGGTCAAACAGGTTGATGCGCTGGTAAAGTGCTACCGTAATTAATCCCGCCAAGGTGGAGAAGAAGGTAGCCAGCAGGATAGGAATAAAAATATCGGAAGGATCAGCGGCGCCCATCTGGGCCCGGAACACCATGATACTGATAGGGATGATGGTCAGGCCTGAGGCATTCAGGACCAGGAACATGATCTGGGCATTGGAAGCCGTTTCTTTTTCGGGGTTCAGCTCCTGCATTTCTTTCATGGCCTTCAACCCCAGGGGCGTAGCAGCATTGTCAAGGCCCAGCATGTTGGCGGAGAAGTTCATCAGAATGGACCCAAACACCGGATGGTTTTTGGGCAGTTCCGGGAAAAGACGGTTAAAAAAAGGACCCACGGCTTTGGCGAACAAGGCAATGATGCCGCCCCTTTCCCCCACCTTCATAAGTCCTAACCAAAGCGTCATAACACCGGTTAGCCCCAAGGAAATTTCAAAACCCGTTTTGGCATTGTCAAAGGTGCTGGCGACCAGCTTTTGGAATATCTCAACGTCCTGGAAGAAGATGAGCTTAAATAGCGCAATGCAGAAGGCGATAATGAAAAACGCCGCCCACAAATAATTTAAAACCATGCAAAAAGGGTTAGTTTGGTTTGGATCAAGGCTGAAAGATACAAAGCCGCTATAAAAAAACCGCTGACCTTGCTAAAGAAGGCTAGCGGTTTCAGAAATAATATGGGAGTAAGTTATAGCCGTTCTACCCCTAAACCGGGCTTCCCGTAAGGGCGCATCAGGCCATTTTCAAGGATAAAGCCCCCGGAAACCACATCACGGGCCAGGTCAAGGCTACCGTCCAGGTCAATAAAGCGGGTGTTGCTGCAGGAGAAAGCCGCGTGTAAAGCGGCACTGATGCTCACAATGCTTTCATCGTTACAGCCCCACATCAAGTTAATGCCTGCTTGTTGCGCGATGGCGGCAATCTGCCGGGCAGCATACACGCCGCCGCACTTCATGAGTTTGATGTTGTAAATGCCACAGGCGCGGGGTGCAGAAGCCAGCTGAAAAGCATCGGCGGGCGAAAGCAAAGATTCATCGGCGGCTACCAGGTCTTTCACGGCATCCGGTAGTTCGCGCAGGTCATCAATCATGGGAGCCGGAAGCGGTTGTTCAATCAACTCTATGTTTAAAGGCTGGGCCTGGGTGCAGAACGTAGCCAGGTCATAGGTAGTCCAGCCCTGGTTGGCATCTATCCTGATGGTAATTCCGTGCCCGTGCGCTTCGCGGAGCTTGACCAGACGCTCCAAGTCCTGCTCTACAGTTTGGCCTACCTTCACTTTTAGATGGGTAAAACCGCGGCCAATGTACTCTTCTGCCTCCGCCAACGTCTCTTCCACAGATTTGATCCCGATGGTGATGGACTTGGGCAAAGACTCCAGGCGCTGCCCCAGGAAAGATACCAAGGGCACATCCAGGTACTTGGTGAAAAGATCATGCAGGGCAATGTCTAGGGCAGCCCGGGCGGCGGGGTTGCGGGGCAACCGTTGGGGAAGTTCGTCGCAAAGCCGCTGGAAACTGCGGATGTCCTGTCCAATCAGCCACTCCAGGTTTTCAGGGGCCAGAACTTCCAGGGTCTCCGTGAGTTTCTCCCCTACTACTTCTGAACTGGGGTTCCCAGCGCCAATTCCGGTAAGGCCGTTTTCAGTTACAATCTGCACTAAGACATTCTCCACCGCAGACACGGTCTTGAAGGCGATGGTGTACGGGCGGGTTAACTCAAGATTCGCTTTCCAGACGTTAATCTCTTTGATCTTCATAGGTTGGCGGTCTCCTGTAGAACTTCCTTTTTCAAAATATCTATGATCTGGTCAACCCCGTCTTCCAGCGGAAGGATAACCGGCAAACCAAGTTCCTGCTGGTATTGCTGTTGGTAGGTTCGGGCTTCTTCCAGCGTTAACCCGGCGGTATTCAAAGTGACAGCAATCACCTGAGAGCCATAAAGCCTGATCAGTTCTATCTCAGTGGAAACAGGCGGTATTTTGATGCCCAGTTCCTCGTTGTCATCAAAGTACACTCGGGCGGGGGCGTGCTGCAACACCACGTACTTCATCTGCCCAGACACCAGGTACTCAGACCCGCACGGACCGCTGGGGTTGCGCAACGCCGCTTGTCCTTCCACGAAAAAGACATCGGGTTGGTGTTCTTCGTAGCTGGTTAGGATGGCGTGCTCCAGTTCCCCGGAAACAAAATCATTGTAAGTGGAATCAAGGATGAAACCTTTGCCGCGCCCCTGCATCCAGCCAGTCTGTCCGGTGAAAATCATCTGGGCTTTGAGGCCGGCTGCCTCGGCGGCTTGGGTCAGCAGGCGGGTGGTGGTGCGTTTGCCCATCCGTACATCAGTGCCCAATACGGCTACCCGCGGTGTGGGAACGTCTTTTATCTTACCGGTCCAGAAATGAAGTTCGCTTTTGGGTTTGGGCCTGCGCACGTCTACCAGTTGTACCCCGTGCTCCTGCGCCAGGGCCGCCAGATCTGGCATGTCGCTCAGGTACTCGTGCAGGCCGTTCACAATATTCATCCCTTTCTTTATAGCCTCACTAATTGTTTGCTTCATGCTGACTGGTAATTTCCCGCCCTTCGGGACGATGCCCACCAAACAGTACTGGGCTTTTTAGTGGCTGTTTTCCAGAAACTGGGCTAAATCTGCGTACACTGGTATGTTACGGTGCTTTCCGTCTACCACTTCGCCGGCATCTTTTCCGGCAGAGATCTTGTCAATGACACCCACAATGTTGAAGCGTTCGGTTCCTCTGATGAGGCCGTGGGCGGTTTTGGCGGGATATTGGTTTAGCAACCCATCGGTGAGAATAATGGCATTTCCGTCCATTTGGTACAAGGGTTTGGAAGAAGAGGATGAATATACAATGTCATCGTTTCAGGGCTAAATTTCTATAATTAGCCCTGAAATATGGAAAACCTATAGCACCAATCCGTGGAAAAGGTCTGGCTTTGGTTTGCTCAGATCATACACAAAACCATTCACAATGGCGTACCGCACCTGACCATCTTCGCTTTGCAAGGTGAAATTTGCGGCTCTGTCTAATTCCAATTCATGGTTCACCCGGCCAGATTTGGAGACTACATTCAATGGCAACTCCACCGGATTGTAGCCGGTGGGCACTTTCTCCAACTTCACGGTGGTGTAGCCCGACGACAGTAATTCTTTGGTGCGTTCCGGAGTAAGGGCAGTTACATCAGCCAGTAGTTGTTCATACACTTTGCCGGGGGTTAGAATAAGGCCTTCGCCATTCACTTCCTCGTAGCCGTAGAACACGCTCATGTCGCCTATCTCCTCTACCGAACTGCGGTGGTAAAACCCTTGCGGAATGGAACGGTTGGTGGACTCGTTCCGAAGAATACCTACATCTAATAAGGTATCACGACCTTTGTCTTTGTAGCGTACGTTCCGGAGCACCACATCATATAGGTTTCGCTCATTCACCGGAATTTTGAAGTAGTCTTTGGTTTCGTATTGTTGATACCCTTGGTCCCCGATCAACTGCAAAGCAGACAAGATAGCGGCGTAGTTCAACTGACGTATGAACTGCTTTTCCGGGTCGCCGGGAAACCCACCAGACTCAATCAAAATCAAACTTGTGCCCCACTTCTGAATGTTATCGCCGAAAGCTCTGGGCTCGTGCTCATCTGAGTACTTGGCTACCTGCCCCGGAATAAACTGCTGCATGCTTTCATTCATGCCCACAATGGTACGCATGGCCCGCTCCCGCACCTCGTTTACCGTCTGGGCATAGTTGTAGGCCGGGGCCAGGAAAGAAATAGTGGCTGGTTTTGGGGTACTGCCTACCGTGTACAGACGGCTCTGGTCATGCAGGTTAAACCCGAAATCTGGCTTTATTTCGTCGCGCAGGCTTTTCAACAGCTTGGCCTCCGGGCTCTGCAGCCGGATGGCATCGCGGTTCAGGTCAATGTTCAGGGCGTTACGTCTTATGAACCGCTGCGCTCCATCTGGGTTGAGCATGGGCACAATGTAGAGCGTGGTGTTACTCAGGATTTCCTGCCGGATGGAGTCCAGTCCGTCTGAAGCTTGAAGAAAGTTGAAGATGTCCAGGAGGGCCATGGTAGCGGTAGGCTCATCGCCGTGCATCTGCGACCACAGCATGACCTTGGTTTTACCGGTTCCGGCTTTTATGAGGTAGATGTCGCGCTTCTCAACTGATTTTCCCACCACCTGCACCTGGAACAACGGGTTTTGTTTCAGTTTCTCCAGTAAGGGCACCAGGTCCTGGTGCCTGAAGCGCCGGTGCGTGACACTGGCTTCTCTATAGTTATGGTGATGTTCAAATACTTTCCGGGCCGACCGCGTAATGGGGCTGGTCTGGCTCTGGGCATTCAGAAGTGTCATGTAAGAAAAAATGAAAATGATGAGTTTTCGCATGGTACCACAAGATTTAAGTGGTGGCAACTTGGCAATACCCGGCGGGTAGATTCCAAAAGGGCAGCCAAGAAAGTTAAGGGCTTTAAAGTAAGTACGATTTCCGGGTTACGAAAAAGAATTCCTCAGAATTTACCTCAACAAGTCTTTGGCCTGATTCCAGATTGCCTCTCATTATAAAGGTAATTAATGAATTTGAGGAATCAGGAATTTGCAGATTCTCCCCTTGAGGGGAGATAAAGAGGGGTGTTTACAAAGGAGAGCAGGCATTACAGAGTAAACTACAAAAGGTCTCTTCTTTTTGGGAAGCAAGCATAGTCAACTATGCGTGGACCGGCAGGTGTAAACACCCCTCTTCGCTCCCCTCAAAGGGAGAATCTGTATTGAACAGGCGCAGTTGGAGGTTCTCACCACAGACATGTTGGTAGAAATTGTTTTTGGCCTGTTTTGATGAAACCCTGCCTAAAAACAATATCTACCTCATTACACTTTCAATCTTGGATCTGGGCTGGCGTACTGGGTAGTGAAGTCTCCGGCCAGGAATTGGTAATGTGCGGCCATGGCAATCATAGCGGCGTTATCGGTGCAGTACTCGAAGCCGGGAATATAGACGTTCCATCCGTATTTCTGGGCATATTCCAGCAAAGTTGCCCGTAAACCAGAATTCGCGGAAACGCCTCCGGCAATGGCAATTTCTTTGATGCCCTGCTCTTTGGCCGCCAGCACCAATTTCTTCATGAGCGTCTGAATGAGCGCGCTTTGGATACTGGCACAGATATCAGGCAGGTTCTGCTGCACGAAATCCGGCTCTGCGGCCGTGTTCTTCTTCACGAAGTTAAGGATAGAGGTTTTGATGCCACTGAAGGAATAGTCGTACCCGTCCATGTTCACGATGGGGAACTGAAAACGGGTAGGGTTTCCGGTGGCCGCCAGTTTGTCCAGCATCGGCCCGCCGGGGTACGGCAAGCCTAAAAGTTTCGCTGACTTGTCAAAGGCTTCGCCCACGGCATCATCTGTGGTTTGGCCTAATACTTGCATGTCTAAGTGACTGCGCACCAATACTATTTGCGTATGCCCGCCGCTTACGGTAAGGCACAGAAACGGGAAGTTGGGATTGGGGTCTTCAATGAAATGAGCCAGAATGTGTGCCTGCATGTGGTTTACTTCAATGAGCGGCAAGCCCAGGCCCAAGGCAAACGATTTGGCGAACGAGCAGCCCACCAACAGAGCACCCAGCAGTCCGGGTCCACGGGTAAAAGCCACCGCATCTAATTGGCTTTTTGCTATATTTGCTTTTTGGAGCGCCTGGGAAACCACAGGAATGATGTTTTGCTGGTGCGCCCTGGAAGCTAACTCTGGCACCACACCGCCGTATTGCTCATGGATTGCCTGCGTAGCTACAATGTTTGACAGTACCCGGCCGTTTTGAATGACAGAAGCGGAGGTTTCATCACAGGACGATTCAATTGCTAATAGTGTAGGGTTCATAATCCGTTGGAGACGCAAGACCAAGAAGAAACGCAAGAAAAAAAGAAAAACTACCCGCAAGTTATAGCAAAAGCTCTGTTAAAAATAATCTTGGGCGTGCTTATCGTGTTGGTAGTATTGGTGGGGGGACTCGCCCTGGCTTTGCGTTTTCCGTCGGTTCAAACCAAAGTGGCCCAAAAAGCCGCCGGCATGCTCTCTGAGACCATCCATCACCAGGTAACCATTGCCAGCGTAGACATCAGGCCTTTCAAGAGTGTGGTGCTGAACGAAGTGCGCGTGCTCGACCGCGAGAAAAACACGCTCTTCTACGTAGGCGAGGCCAACGCTGACATCAGCTTTTTTCAGCTGTTCACCTCTGATCGCCTGCACATTCCTCTGTTTTCTGGCCGGGAGCTCAGAATCCCCATCATGCAGATACAGCCTAACCGGCTTCACATTGCTTCGCTCACCCTCACCCGTCCAGAGGCCAACCTCATCAAATACGAAGGCACTGACACGCTGAACATGAGTACGTTCATTTCGGCTTTGTCTAATCTCATTACCAAAGACACCACCAAGGCCAAAGCACCCTTTTACTTCAAAATTGATGAAGTTGTCCTGAAGGAAGGGCTGTTTACCTACCACAACTACAACAGTCCACGCACAGACTATGGTCTTGACTACCAGCACATGGACTTGGAGCAGATTAATGGCCGTTTTTCAGAAATCGATATTGAAGGAGACACCATCCACACGGTGGTGACCAGCCTCACCACCAGAGATAGAACCTCTAAAACCTACCTCAAAGACCTGGACACCCGCATGACCTTTGCCCCAACTTTCTGGGAGTGGGACAACCTGAACCTGCGCGTGAACAACAGCCACCTGGCCAAGTACGTGCGCTTTGATTACCGGGAGTTCTGGAACTTCAAAGAGTTTAATGACAGCATGAACGTGACTGCCAACTTTGACAGCACCTACATCACCTCAGATGACATTGCCCTTTTTGCCCCGGTGCTCAAAGACTGGAATGAAAAGATACTGATTTCAGGAAAAGTGAAGGGCAAGGTCAACAACTTCAGGGCACAGGATATTGACGTGCGGTACGGCCAGTACACCCACATCACCGGCGATGTCTCAGCAGATGGCTTACCTAATTTCAAGAACACCTTCGCTGATTTGCATTTAGGCCCCAGCACCATCAATGCCCGTGACATTAAAAAGTTTCTGCCCAAAAAGGCTTACGAAATGGCTTCCCGGGCAGGTACCGTCCGGCTGGAAGGTGAGTTCACCGGGTTCTACAATGACTTTGTAGCGAACGGAGCTTTCCAGAGTGCGCTGGGCAACGTGGTATCTGACATTAACCTGAAGTTTGACAAGAATAACATTGACCGATCAGCGTACCGGGGTTATATCAAAACTACCGGCTTTGATGTGGGTGGTTTGCTGGGCGACCGTAGCGTTCTGAAGCGGGTGGCTATGGATGGGCGGGTACAGGGCAGCGGGTTCAGTCTGGCCTCAGCGAAGGTGAACATTGATGCCACGGTGAACGCCATAAACGTAAACAACTATAACTTCCGGAACATTGTGGTGAATGCTGATTTAAGCCGCCAGACGTTCAACGGAGACCTCCGCATCAATGACCCCAACCTGAAGATGACGGCCAGCGGGCAAATCAACCTACAGAACAACCGCCAGGTGTTTGACCTCAAAACCAACATTGCCACGGCTGATTTACGCGCGCTGGGGCTTACCAAACAGGGCATTGTGTTGTCTACCAATGCTGACGTTGATTTCACGGGTACAAAGCTGGACCAAATTTATGGTCTTGCAAACTTCAAAAAAACGACACTTACCTACAGCGGTAAGAAAGTAAATATAGACTCCCTCACTATTGAGTCGCACTTCCATGATGGTATTAGGGAACTGCACGTGGGTTCAGAAGTACTCGCCTTGCAGGCCGGGGGCAATTTCCTCTACTCCACCTTCTTTAGAGACCTGCAGACGCTGTATGAAGAATACCAGTTGAACCTGGAGAACAACCCCCTCAAAATTGAGAATTACTACCGGCGCAAATCAGTAGCTCCTCCTGCCTCATATGAGGTTGATTTGGAGGTAAATCTACGCCACATCAACCCCGTGCTGCATGCCTTTGTGCCGAACCTTTCCATCTCAGATTTTTCCCGAATGGAAGGCACTTTCCGGAATGGACCTACCGCGCAGCTTTCCCTCATCAGCAAGATAGACACCATCTTGTACGGAAAGAACGAGTTTTACCAGAACAACCTTGAAATCTCCTCCTCCAAGCTCTGGAACAACCCAGATGTGTTGGCCAACGCCATTATCACGTCTGAACGCCAGAAATTAGGCAACGCCGGTGACACGGAGCAGCTGTACGTAGAAGCGGTCTGGAATGAACGCCTCATCAGCTTTTCCAGCAACATTGCCCAGACGGGTACCACCAACCGGGCTAACATCAGCGGCAACGTATCTTTTGAGCTGAACCAAATCCAGGTAGTCTTCAACCGTTCTAACATCAATGTTCTAGACAAAGTCTGGACCATCTCCCCTAACAACACCATTGTATTTGATGACGGTGCCCTGCGGTTTGAGAACGTGACCTTGTCTAATGGTCCGCAAAGCGTAAACATTTTTGGGGTACTTTCCAGAAACCCGCAGGATTTGCTCACCGTGAACATAGCCGACTTCAGATTGGAAAATTTGAACCCGCTTCTCCCCGATAAAATTGACGGCAGGCTGAATGGCGAACTGCAGATACGGGACCTCTACAATGAAATACACCTGTCTTCCCGCATGGCTGTAGATACCTTCATGCTTGGAAACCAGTTAATTGGCAATGTAGCTGGCACTACGAATTGGGACAACCAGCAGGGCCGCATGAACGTGGACTTAGGCATCAGCCGCGATGCTAAAAAAGTGTTGTCGCTCACAGGCACCTACAACCCCAGAAACGAAGAGCAGGAGCTGGACTTATTGGCCGTACTGGATGATGCGCAACTCAGATTGGTGGAACCTGTGCTGAAAACCATCATGTCTGACCTGGGTGGCACCATGGACGGCAGAGTCAGGATTTCAGGAAGACTGTCAAGTCCTGTCCTGAAAGGCTCTGTGATGGTCACCAACGGCTCTTTTGTCTTCAATTACCTGAACACCCGTTATACCTTCTCAGACCGCGTCTTCTTTACAGAGAATGATATCTCTTTCCAGAACGTCCGCATCAGGGATATCTATAACAACACGGCCATCCTGAACGGGGGGATCTTTCATGACGGGTTCCAGAACATGGTATTGGACCTGCGCGCTCGGTTCAACAAGTTCATGGTCCTGAACACCACTCGCGCCGATAACCCACTTTACTACGGAACCGCTTTTGCCACGGGTGAAGTAACTGCTTTGGGCTCTACCTCCAACCTGCAGGTAAACATCACGGCGCGTAGTGAAAACAACACCTCCATTGCTATTCCGTTGGGCAACACCACTGCTTTGGAACGGCAGAACTTTATCACGTTCGTGAACACCAACCCGGCTAAGCAGGACAGCACCGCTATTCCTACTCCAATCGTGAAGAAGGGCGTTGACCTAAGCGGTATCCGGCTGAACTTCAACCTTGACGTGAATGAAAACGCTTACATAGAGTTGATTTTTGACGAACGCACCGGCGATATTATAAGAGGCAAAGGCAGGGGCAACATCCGGATGGAAATTGATACCCGCGGTGAATTTGCCATGTACGGGAACTATGAGATTGTGCAGGGCCGCTACAACTTCACCATGCTGGGGATCATCAACAAAGAATTTAATGTACGCCCCGGCGGAACCGTTACCTGGAATGGCAATCCTTTAGAAGGTCTATTAAAGATCACCGCTACTTATACCCAACGCGTTTCTCTGGCTCCTATCCTAGCCGATTTAAGCCAACAGCAACAGCAATCAGCAGCGGCCCGGTCACGGTACCCGGTTACCGCGGTGATGGACCTGGATGGCCCGCTTACCACTCCACAAATCCGGTTGAACCTGGAATTCAATGATACGCCTAGCCTATTAGAGGACCAAGTTACCCGTTACCTGAACAGCATTAGAAATGATGAACAGGAACTTAACCGACAGGTATTCTCATTACTGGCTTTCAAACGTTTATCAGCGCAGGACGAGCTACAGGTGGGGCTTGGCGTAGGTGACTTGGGAAGCAGCGTGGGTGAGCTTTTCTCCAATCAACTCAGCTACTGGCTTTCTCAAATTGACACTAACCTGGAAGTAGACATCGGGGTTAGCGGCTACGGTAACCAGGTACTGGATGACGTTCAGCTACGGTTAAGCTATACCTTCCTGGAAGGCCGCCTGAGAGTAACCCGTGAGGGCAGCGTCAACAACAACCGATTAGGCAACAACCGCTCTACCGCCGCGGGTGACTGGTCTGTGGAGTATTACCTGAGCCAGAGTGGTCAGCTTCGGTTAAGAGCCACCTATGAGACTACGCCGCGGGATTTCGAAGCAAACGCCACCGCCAGCCGCCAAACCGTAAGCGTACTGCACCAGGCCAACTTTGATCGTTTCGGCGAACTGTTCCGGCGCAGGAGACTAAGCAAACGTGCCCAACGTGCGGAAGAACGTGAGCGCATGATCAAGTTAGAGGATGATACGCCTACTACCATTCAGAATTTATAAACTGCATTCTAGGCCTCTTTTCCTAAAGCAATGCAAAAACGAAAGTTTTAAGAGAATGTGCATATGTATTAGATGGGCCGATAACGGCATTAATTTACTGCCTTAAACCAGCTTTTGCTTGTCTCTGTTTGTAGGCTTCTTTTTAGAAATCAGGTGAAAAACGATTTGCGGTCCGTTCTTCTTCTAAATAATTACTATTTTTGCCGGCACACGTTCCTATGGCTGCTAAACCACTTAAACATACTCGCAAGAAAAAGCTAGGCAATTACCCGCACACCATGGTAATCTTCAGTATTACCCTGGCGCTGTTCGTGATTGGCTCGTTTGGCCTGTTGCTTATCCATGCCAGCAAGCTGTCTAACCTGGTGAAACAGAACATTGAGGTTCAGGTCTACCTTGACCGCGAGATTTCTCCGCTGGAAATAGAAAAACTTCGGAAAACGCTGGCCCGCAAAGAGTACATCGCCTATGAGGAAAACAAACCTCAGGTGATCTTCATGTCAAAAGAAGAAGGTGCCAAAGAATTCATAGATGAAAGCGGCGAGGACTTTCTGACCTTTTTAGGCGAGAACCCCCTGCGAGATGCCTTTATCCTGCGCATTAATCCAGAATTTGCTACTTCAGACCAACTGAAAAACATCAAACTGGACCTGCAGAACACCACTGGGATTTATGAGGTGGATTACGTGGAAAGCCTGATAGACTCAATCAACCATAACCTTAGACGAGTAAGCATTGTATTGCTGGCATTTGCTGGAATCCTGGTGCTGGTAGTCATTATCCTCATCAACAACACTATCAAACTTGCCCTTTATTCACAGCGTTTTCTTATCAGAAGCATGCAGTTAGTGGGTGCCACGTCTTTTTTTATTCAGCGTCCTTTTCTAAACAGGGCTACTTTCCAGGGGCTGGTAAGTGGGGCTTTGGCTTCCCTTCTGTTATTTGGGTTGGTTCAGTACGCCTACCATGAGATAGCTGAATTGTACCTGCTGCGTGATGAATACCAGATGATTATTCTGATGGCTTCGCTGTTGATTCTGGGCGGCGTACTGGGATTCTTCTCATCCTATAGAGCGGTAAAGAAATACCTGCGGGCTTCACTTGACGATTTATATTAAGAACATACTCCTTCATGGAAAATAAAACTCCTTCCCCTTTCTCATTTGGTAAACGCAATTACCAGATCATGCTTTTTGGTTTGTTGGTAATGGCGGTGGGCTTTATTCTCATGGCAATGGATTCTGAACCGTACGGGTATGGTTTCTTAGGCCTCACCTTAGGACCTATTATACTGGTTATTGGTTTTATCATCCAATTCTTCGCCATCCTGGCCAAGCCGAGAAAGAACGTTTAGATGAGTATTTGGCAAGCCATCATCCTGGCCATAGTGGAGGGGTTGACGGAGTTCTTACCGGTATCGTCTACCGGCCACATGGTTATTGCGTCCAGTCTGATGGGCATTAGTGCGTTTGAATTCACGAAGATGTTCACCGTTGCCATCCAGTTTGGGGCTATCCTTTCGGTAGTGGTGCTGTACTGGAAGCGGTTCATTAATTCCTTTGACTTCTACAAGAAACTGCTGGTAGCGGTGATACCGGCACTGGCCATTGGCTTTGTTCTGAAAGATGTGGTTGACGCCATGTTGGAACGGGTGGAGATTGTTGCTATTAGCCTGTTGCTGGGAGGTATCCTCCTCATTTTTGTGGACCGTTGGTTCAAGGATCGGGAAAACCCGGTGACTACGCCTAGTTATAAAAATGCGTTTATTATTGGAATGTTCCAGTGTATCGCCATGATTCCGGGTGTTTCCAGGTCTGCTTCTTCTATCATTGGAGGGCTAACCCAGAACATGACCCGTAAATCTGCCGCAGAATTCTCTTTTTTCATGGCGGTGCCCACCATGCTTGCCGCAGCTACCTATACGGTTCTCACAGATTTACTGCACCTGGAGATTTCAGACGTAATAAAGTTTAACCTCCCAAAAATTCAGGCGGGCTTTGCTTCTATCACGCCTCAGGACTGGCAAGTATTGGCCGTGGGGAACGTAGTTGCTTTTTTGGTCGCCATGGCTGCTATTAAGTTCTTTGTGGGCTTTTTAACCAAATACGGGTTCAAGCTTTTTGGCTACTACCGTATAGTGGTAGGTTTGATTATTCTTTTACTTCTCTCTTTAGGGGTTGATTTACAAATAGTGTGATGCAGGAAACTCCTTATGACTTTGAGGCCGGGGCCATTCTTCTGATAGACAAACCCCTTACCTGGACCTCTTTTGATGTGGTGAAGAAAACCAAATTTGCCCTCCGCATCAAAAAGATTGGACATGCCGGCACGCTAGACCCTTTGGCCACTGGTTTATTGATTCTGTGCACTGGTAAGTTCACCAAGCGCATTGAAGAAATTCAAGCTCAGGAAAAAGAGTACACCGGCACCTTTGTCTTAGGGCACACCACTCCTTCCTTTGACCTGGAAACTGAAATTGACAGCACCTCTGCCACTGATCACCTCACTGAGGAAATGCTAACAGAGGCCGCAGCTTCCTTTTTAGGAGAGATAGACCAAACCCCACCAATTTACTCAGCTGTTAAAGTGAACGGCGAAAGAGCGTATGCCTTGGCCCGCCGGGGCGAAGAGGCCGAGATTAAATCAAAACGCGTCACCTTTAAACAGTTTGAACTTACTTCCATTGAGGGCAACCAAGTCCACTTCAAGGTAGTATGTTCCAAGGGCACGTACATCCGTAGTCTGGCGCGTGATTATGGCGTTAAGCTGGGCTGTGGCGCCTATCTTTCCATGTTGGTGCGCACCCGCATTGGAGACTACCGGTTAGAAGATGCCATGAACCTGGAGCAACTGCAGGAACTCCGCGAAAAACAATTGGCGCACCATGATCGTCATACGGGAGCTTAATCAATTTCCTTCCCTTACACATGCCGTGGTTACCTCCGGCACGTTTGATGGCGTCCATGTAGGCCATCAAAAGATTTTGTCACGGCTCATGGAAGCTGCCCGTCAGGACAACGGGCAAAGTGTAGTGATTTCCTACTGGCCGCACCCCCGTACCGTTCTCAACCCGAAAGATGATTCGCTTAGGCTGCTTTCTACCATTGAAGAACGCATTGAAGCGCTGAGAGAATTTGGGGTAGATTACCTTTTGCTGCTCCCCTTCACAAAAGAATTCGCGCAGCTGTCCTCAGAAGAGTACATTCAGCAAATCCTGATCAACACCATCCGGACCAAGAAACTGGTGATTGGCTATGACCACCGCTTCGGGAAAAACCGCGAAGGGGGATTTGATTACTTGCAGGAGAATGGCGCCCGCTACGGCTTCACAGTAGAGGAGATTCCGCGCCAGGACATAGACGCCGTGGGAGTTAGTTCAAGCAAGATTAGAACTGCCCTTGAGAAAGGAGATGTAGCCACTGCAGCTCGTTACCTGGGCAGGCCTTACTCTCTTACCGGTACGGTGGTAAAAGGAAAGCAACTGGGCCGTACCCTCGGCTACCCTACCGCTAATGTGGAGCCTCAGGAAAAACTTAAGTTAGTACCAGCCCAAGGCATTTACGCGGTCACCGTTCAAACGCAGAGCGGCTCCTATAAGGGCATGCTAAGCATTGGCACCAACCCTACGGTACAGGGTACTCACCAAACCATTGAAGTCAACATCTTTGACTTCGCATCTGACCTATATGGTCAGGAAATCACCCTCTTCTTTGTTGCATACCTACGCCCAGAACTTATGTTTGATGGGTTAGAAGCCCTCATCCAACAACTCCATCAGGACAAAGTAGCAGCCTTACAGGTGTTAGGATAAATCAGGCAAATCCGTAACTTCACCTCGGGCTTCTACGAAAGAGACAGAGGGAAGCAAGCCCGGATTCTGGTTTGTCATCTAACCTAAGACTGTTGTATGTTCAAAAGCATTCTCTCTGTTGTAGGTGGAGCCGCTATTGGTGTGTTTACCATCAGCTTGGTTCAATACCTGAGCCACCAGCTCTATCCCATGCCTGCCTCCCTGAACCCGAAGGACCCTGATGCAGTAGCTACTTTCCTGAACAATGCCCCAACTGCCGCCTTGCTGCTGGTACTCTTTGCCTACGCGTTGGGGTCTTTCTTTGGCGGGATGGTGGCTGCCCGATATGCACCCAGAAAACCAGTTCTGCATGCCTTGTTAGTGGGCTTGTCTCTGATGGTGGCAGGCATTGCGAACCTGTTGTCTTTCCCGCACCCCACCTGGTTTGTGGTAGTTTCCCTGCTGATTTATTTGCCCATGGCCTTCTTCGGGGGGAACATGTCTGCCAGGCGAATGCCTTAGGTACTTCTGTTTTGAGGTTGTTTTTAGTAAAAGAGGGATAAAACATATTCCCTACACAGCCTACGGAGCTTACAAACTTCTATAAAGATTTCATCCACGTTTTCATTTATACATTCTATGATCAACAAAGTGGTACAAGATGCAGCAATGGCCTGCCATGATATTCCAGATGGTGCTACGCTTATGCTAGGAGGATTTGGGCTGTGCGGCATCCCTGAAAATTCCATCAAGGAAATTTTACGTAAGGGCATCAAAGATCTGACCTGCATTTCTAACAATGCCGGAGTAGATGATTTTGGCATAGGTCTGATGTTGCAGCAGCGGCAAGTGAAAAAGATGATTTCCAGCTACGTGGGCGAGAACGCCGAATTTGAACGTCAACTGCTTTCCGGTGAACTGGAAGTAGAGTTGATTCCGCAAGGTACCTTAGCTGAGCGCATCAGGGCGGGCGGAGCAGGAATTCCGGCGTTCTTCACTCCTGCCGGCTACGGCACGGAAGTGGGCGAAGGCAAGGAAAGTCGTGAGTTCCACGGCAAGATGTACCTCATGGAAACCTGGCTGAAAGCTGATTTTGCCTTGGTGAAAGCCTGGAAAGGCGACACCGCTGGCAACCTCATCTACAAAGGAACCGCCCGCAATTTCAACCCAATGATGGCCACGGCCGGTAAAATTACCATTGCTGAGGTTGAGGAACTGGTACCCGAAGGCGAACTGGACCCAAACAGCATCCACACGCCGGGCATCTACGTGCAGCGCATTTTCCAGGGCAAAGACTATGAGAAACGCATTGAGCAACGCACCATACGGTCTGCCTCTTAATTCCACCTCCAAAAGAAGAACTAACCTATGGCTTTAGATAAACACGGCATTGCCAAACGCATTGCAAAAGAATTACAGGAAGGCTATTATGTGAACCTCGGGATTGGCATACCTACGCTGGTGGCCAATTACATTCCCGAAGGGATGAACGTAGTGCTGCAAAGCGAGAACGGCTTATTAGGCATGGGACCTTTCCCTACCGAAGAGGAAGTAGATCCAGACCTAATCAACGCCGGTAAACAAACGGTGACTACGTTACCTGGTTCAGCCATCTTCAGCTCCGCGGAGAGTTTTGCGATGATTAGAGGTGAACACGTGCACCTGACTATTTTAGGGGCCATGGAGGTCTCTGAACGCGGAGATATTGCCAACTGGAAAATTCCGGGTAAGATGGTGAAAGGCATGGGTGGCGCCATGGATTTGGTGGCCTCCGCCAAGAATATCATTGTAGCCATGCAGCACACCTCCAAAGATGGACAATCCAAACTTTTAAAAAACTGTAGCCTCCCTATTACCGGCCTTCAGTGCGTCAAAAAAATTGTAACCGATTTAGCTGTGCTGGAAGTAACCGGAGAGGGATTCAGGTTACTGGAACGCGCACCAGGTGTGACAGTAGAACAAATTCAAGCCGCCACCGAAGGAAAACTTTTAGTGGAAGGTGAGATTCCTGAAATTAATGTGTAGATCCTTTTGTTACTCAAAGGCAAAAGGAAGACCATGAAGGCTATTTTGGCAGATTTTGAACTGTTTTCCCTAAAACGAGTACAAAACGCCAGACACCTTTACCCTTCATTCAAGCTTGGTCGCCCTTTAAAGCTTTTGTAACTTTGAAAGAACGCCACCCATCAACCCCCTGTAAGTCTTCAGTCCTTTAAGGTACAAGGAGGATTTTGATGAAGGCGTTTACTAACTGATTTTATTAAACATGAGTGAAAACACCGAACATAAGTTAATACTTCGTCCGCTTACCACTTCTGATTACAAGGAAGTAAAACAAATCATGGAGCTAGTCTACACTACCATTGGCGGCTCCTGGACCCAAAGAGAGTTTGCATCTCTTTTAAAGCGTTTCCCAGACGGGCAGCTCTGTATTGAGGACAAAGGCCGGGTGGTAGCCGCGGCACTCAGCATCATTGTGAATTACCCGGAGTACGGAGATAAGCATACGTATGAGCAAATAACGGGCGGTGGTAAATTTGACACCCATGACGATGATGGGGATACTCTTTACGGAGTAGACGTGTTTGTGCACCCTGAGTACCGCAACCTGCGCCTGGGTCGTCGTTTGTACGATGCCCGGAAAGAGCTTTGTGAGAACCTGAACCTGCGCGGCATCATCCTAGGTGGCCGGATTCCTGGCTACAAAGAACATTCAGACAAGATGACGCCGGGCAAGTACATTGAGCAGGTCCGGAACAAGGAAATCTATGACCCTATCCTCACCTTCCAGCTGAGTAATGGCTTCCACGTCCGGAAGATCATCAGAGGCTACATGCCCCAGGACAAGGAGTCTAAAGCTTATGCGTCTTTGCTGGAGTGGATTAACGTCTACTATGAGGAAAAAGAAACACTGGTAGGTGGTACCAAGCGGGTAGTCCGCATTGGGGTTATCCAGTGGCAGATGCGCCAGATGACTTCTCTGGAAGACTTTGAGCAGCAGGTAGAGTTCTTCGTGGATACGGTAAGTTCCTACAAAGCGGATTTGGTGATGTTCCCCGAGTTCTTCAACGCACCATTGATGGCCCTTTCTGATGAGAAGTCACCCTCTGCTGCAATCCGGAAATTGGCGGAGTACACAGATGGTATCAGAGAGCGACTGATTCACCTGGCGCTTTCTTACAACATCAACATCATTGCGGGCAGCATGCCAGAGTACATTGACAACAAACTGCACAATGTAAGCTACCTCTGCCGCCGTGATGGGACCTATGACAAACAGTATAAACTGCACGTGACCCCAGATGAGTCGCAGTACTGGGGGATGCGCGGTGGTAACAAACTGAACATCTTTGAGACCGATTTTGGGAAAGTAGGCCTATTGATCTGCTACGACGTAGAGTTCCCGGAACTAGCGCGTATGCTGTCAGATCAGGACATGAAGATTCTCTTTGTGCCGTACCAGACCGATACTAAGAACGCTTACCTACGGGTTCGTCATTGTGCCCAGGCCCGTGCCATTGAGAACGAGTGCTACGTGGCCATAACGGGCAGTGTGGGGAACTTGCCGAGAGTGGAAAACATGGACATCCAATACTCACAGTCGGCGGTGTTCTCCCCTTCTGACGTTGCTTTCCCGCACGATGCCATCATTGCGGAAGCCACGCCTAACACCGAGATGACCTTGATTGCGGACCTGGACCTGGACTTACTCAAAGACCTGAACACCACAGGTAGCGTGCGTAACCTGAGAGACCGCCGGAAAGATTTGTACAATCTAAGCTGGTTACACCAGAAAGAAGATGATTTAACTGAGATTTAAGTAAAATGATCATAAAAGAAAAGGCCGGTTGTTACCGGCCTTTTCTTTTTTTGGGAAATGTAACTCACAAAAAGATAAGCTTTACACCTCGGCAAACCTGTTCCTGCTTTTGTTTTTTCGGCTTTCTATCCTCATTACCACAAAGAAGGCTAAAAGGAACCCTCCTACAGCTCCTAGAAATAGGTGCAGTTTAAATCTGGGACCCGTTTGGTGGAGAAGCGGCGCAAAGCCTACCACCACCTGTACCGTTTCCAAGTTTCTTAACTCCGCTTCTAATTCGGACTGAGTTTCAAATAACGCCGCGCTTTGTTTATATAAATTAGTGGGGTCTAAGGGCTCTCCGTACACAAAACCGTTAGCAGGACCTCTCAGGTTCACCGCCAGCTGTTTCATACTGTCTATGGAGGCAATGTCTTGTTTTAGTTTGGCTATCCTAGCACTGAGCTGCTCCTTTTTTGCTTGGGTAGTTCTGGAGAAAAAGGGGTTTCTATTGAAATACCCCACCAAAGCTTCCTGAAAAGGACCGAAATACTGGTTGTCATACAACTGAACTTCTACCTTGAACGGAGAGCCAGCCATGACACTATCAGGGGCTACCCTTACATGGTCAATACTGACGTACTTGACCGACTTTATTTTTGAGGCTTCTTCAGGGGTGATCTTGAGATCAGAAGCCACTACTTCAAAGTTAGCGTCATTGATCAGCGAGTAAAGGCGGTTTACCTGGTCTTCAAAATATTCATTTCTGATCTCAGACGGAGCCACTGTAATGGAGGATTGATAATAAGGCTTTTTCAGGGAGTACACCAGAAAGCCAATTCCTACTCCCACCAACGTCAGTAACAACACCAAAGGCCACCTGCGTAGCAGCAGGAAAATGGCCTCTCTAAATTGATTCAGGAAACGTTTAAAGAAAGAGCCTAATTTCCGGAAAACTATCCTTAGATCAATTTCATCAGTAATTCTATCCTCTCTTAGAGATGGTTTGTCCATGGAGCCCTGCCTTGTTCTATAGCTCTCAAAAATAGAAAAACTTTAGAAGATGTCTCTGAAAAGCTTTGCCACTTGTCTGGGGTAAGAGACAATGAAGCTTGTGTTTATTTAAAATTACATTTGCAGAAAAAAATCACCATTTATTAGAACAGAAGGTAATCTGGCCTTTATTGATGTAAGCTTTGTGCTTGTTTTTAGAGTCTCTGACAGTTTACCAGTTACTTTTGGAAAAAAGCCCAGAAACCATATCAATTAATTTAAAACGTGCTTTGTTGAATAAAAAGCGACCCTTCGGGAATGACTTGATAAGTGGCAGGATCCTGAAGAATTTAGCTTCATTAGGCTCCTTGCAGATTTTGAATTTCCTGATCCCCATGGTGCTCTCTCCTTACCTGGTCCGGGTCATAGGTCTGGAAAATTTTGGCCGGGTTGCTGTGGCGCAAGCCATCATCTCCTACCTGAATATCATCACAGATTTCGGATTCTATATCACGGCTACGAAAGAGATTTCCCAAAACAGGGAAAACAAAAAGGTAGTTGGCGCTATCTACAACGAAGTGCTCACCACCAAAATCTATCTGTTAGTACTCACCTTTCTGTTTTTATCGGGGTTTGTTGCTCTTTTTGATGAAACAGACACAAATCCCCTGCTCTATATCTTTTCATTCACCATGGTGATTGGGCAAGCCTTATTTCCCATCTGGCTTTTCCATGGTTTAGAGGACATGAAGTACATCACGCTTGTTAACTCTGCTTCAAAAGTAGTTTCATTATTATTGATTTTCTTTTTCGTCACAGAGACAACAGATTACATCTATGTCAACTTCTTCCTGGGCGTTGGTACAATCCTGGCTGCAATAGCCAGCTTTTACTTCGTTAAAAGTAAATATGGGCTGGTATACAAACCAGTTGCAATTACCCAAGTGAGACATCATCTAAAAGAAGGGAAAGACATCTTTGTCTCCAACTTTGCGGTTAATCTGTATACTAACTCTAACATTTTAATATTAGGTTTATTTGCCCCTGTTCAGATAGTCGGGTATTACAGTGTCGCCGAAAAAGTGATGAATGCAGTGCGCCAATTATTGGGGGTGTATTTTCAAGCCATTTATCCTTCTATGTGCAATCTAGTTTCTAAAACCAAAAAGGAGTTGATAGAAGTTACATTACGCGTCCACCTTCCTTTTTCCTTAGGCATTATGTTTCTGTGTTCGGGGATCAATTTCTTCTCAGAAGAACTAACCCAATACTTTTCTGGTACCTACACACAGGAAATTAATTATCTGATCAGGCTTTTAAGCTTCGTTCCTTTTATTGTGGCGCTGAATATTCCCTCAAACCAGCTTCTGCTTATTTACGGGTATAAAGAAACATACCGGACCACCCTGCTGCTAGGCTCATTGCTGAACTTACTTCTTAACTTTGTTTTGAGCTATTTCTATCTTGCGCAAGGCACAGGCATTACAGTTATCCTAACTGAGGTTTTTATTACGGTAAGTCTGCTTACGGTATTAGAAAAGAAGAACCCTGTTTACAGCCTCTTATTTAAAAAAGGAACCTAATGTGACCTTGCCAGACAAATTTAGTAGCACACGAGTGAAGGTAACTTAGAAGTGCCCATCACAAAACTCTACTTCTTTGTTTCCAGACCACATCCGTACCTCTTGCTTAACCTGAAGTAAAAATGACAACCTCTACAACTGAGAACACCGCTGGGGTTGTTGTCTTGTACAATCCAGAAGAAGATATCCTGGACAATATTGCTTCTTATCTTCCTTACATATCGGTTCTTTATTGTATTGACAATTCTGAGACCCCAAACTCATTTCTTGTGGCTCAGTTGACCACAATCCCGAAGGTTCATTATATCAAAAATTATGGCAACGTAGGGATTGCAGCTACATTGAACCAAGGTGCTACCATGGCTTTGAAAGATCATTACCATTGGCTTCTTACCATGGACCAGGACAGCAAAGCTCATGAGAGTATGCTGCCTATGTTGAGAGAAGGATTAGTGGGCAACCACGATGAAAATATAGGAATAATGGCTCCATTCCAGCAGGACAAGGACAACCAGCATGTAGCCCTGAGCAATTATGTTCAGCAAGTGGAGACAGTCATGACTTCAGGAAACCTGCTGAACTTAGAGGCTTATACCCGGGTGGGGCCCTTTAAAACAAAATTTTTCATTGATTATGTTGACCATGAATATTGTTTGCGACTAAGAGCACATGGGTATAACATCTTGCAAGTTCCAAAAGCAATCCTGTTCCATAGAGTTGGGGACATCACCTTACATTCTATCTTAGGGTTCCGTATCACAGCTTCAAATCATTCTCCCTTAAGAAGGTATTACATTACCAGAAACCGGTTGGAGGTACTAAGATTGTACAAAGGCCGTTTTCCTGAATACCTTAAAAGGGAAATCCAGGCCATGGGGAAGGATCTGCTGAGAATCATTTTCTTTGAGAAAGAGAAAGGAAAGAAGCTTTTATATATGGTTTATGGAGTAAAAGATTTCTGGAACAAAAGTTTTGGTAAATTTCAGAATTAAAACAGCCCATCTATAGCAGAACCCATCTCCTACTTTGATTGATCACCTTAACTAAAACTTGTGCCTTCACTCAGTCGTCTTGACCCAAATAGCGTGACGCATGACCCTACTTTGAAACAACCCTGGGTTTGTATCATTCTATTGAATTACAATGGGTATGAAGACACCATAGAGTGCCTGGAAAGTCTGTTCAAGCTGGAGTACAAAGCATTTTCTTTAGTGGTAGTGGACAACAACTCCACAGATTCTTCCCTTGAAAAACTTACCCTATGGCTTGAAGCACAGGCAGCAAAGACTAAAACAATTATTAAGGTCCCTTTTTTAAAAAAAGTAATATATGAAGAGGCAAATGGCTCTCTATCTGAAGAAAAAGCATGGGTTACCACTATTCAAGTAAAAGAGAACCTAGGATTTGCCGGCGGAAACAACATAGGTATTGCTTATGCACAACGTCACTTCTCCCCTGAATATGTCTGGTTGTTGAATAATGACACCGTAGTAGTCCCCAACAGCTTAAGCAAATTGGTACAAAAAGCACAGGAAGATTTGACGTTGGGCCGGAACATTGGTATCTGGGGATCGAAACTTTTGTATTACCACAAACCAGATACTATTCAGGCCATAGGCGGGAAGTTGAACCTCACTACCTTTACCACCAGTCATATTTCAGAAGGCCTGAAAGACACACCGGCCACCGAAATAGAACATCCAAGTCAGGATTATGTGGTGGGGGCCTCCTTATTTGTCAGCAGAAAGTTTTTAGAGCTAGTAGGGCTCTTGAGCGAGGAATATTTTCTTTACTTTGAAGAATTAGACTGGGCCAAACGGGGGCTGAAAGCAGGTTTTCGCCTGGGCTATGTACCTGAAAGCAAAGTTTACCACAAAGAAGGAAGCTCCATCGGGTCCAGTTCCACAGGAAAGAAGAAAAGCGATTTAGCCGATTATCACGGAATAAGAAGCAAAATCATCTTCTTCAGGAAATTCTACCCCGAAAGAACCTTGCAGCTGTACACCATTTTGTTGGGCTCTGTCCTGCTTAGGTTGTGCAGATTCCAATTTAAAAGAGCCTTTCGGGTGTTAAGGCTAATGTGCCTAATTAGATGAAGCCAACCCTTAACCCAAGGATTTCAATATCCTATACGCTGCTACTTGCCCTAATCACTGTTCTTTTACTCAGTGGCTTCATTACCAATTTCCTTTCATTTACCTCTTTAGGCCTTGGTACTATCATAGTAGACCTTCTAATTGGTTTACTTCTGACTTATACTGTGCTAACCCTTCTGTTCCGTTATTTTTCAAGAATAAAGGTAAACAGAGAATATCTTTTTTTTGCTGCCTTTTGGTTTCTGCTGCTGCTATTTACCTTGGGTAAAATCATGTTGATTGACGAGAATCCAATCAGAGAAAGGATTCTAGGGCTGCGAAATAACCTTCTGTATTGCTTACCCATCTTGTATGTGCCACTGCTGATACAATCAGAAAAGCACGTACAAAAAAGTGTTCGCGTCCTCCTGGGACTTGGATTAGCGTTGTGCCTGTATGCAATGTTTCAATTCTTTTTTGCTTCTAATTTACCCCTTTCTTTTCTGGTGCTGAGAGGAGAAGGAGCCTTCCGGTTTTATGACCAGGAAATCACAAGACCAACTGCACTTGTAGGAAATACCATCATCTTCTCTAGCTTTACCCTCCTTCTATTTTGCCTTTACTTTTCCAATTACCTCATCCATAAAAAAAGGCTGTATTTACTAATAGTAGGAATCGTACTCACCACAAATATCATGACGTTTACCAGGGCTACTTTGGCAGGCATTTTTTTATCTGGAGGAGTTATTCTGATTCTTAATTATGGGCGTTTTACCTTACTGTATACCCTTAAACTCTTATTCGCTTTTATCATTCTTTTATCCTCTATCCTTTTCTTGGGGTATCTCTATAAAGACTCTTTTCTAGTGAAAAGAATCACGAGTAGAGAAGCGAGTACAATCCACTCAGACCAGGGTCATTTTAGCATGATAGAAAACTCTATTTCTTACCTGAAGGAACATTATTTGGTAGGCTCTGGAATAGGCTCCCAAGGCCCAAGCAGCAACCCTGAAACGGTCATTATCACAGATGGGTATTGGTTTCAATTGTTCCTAGAAAATGGATTACTATTAGGTTTCTTCTATGTGACCTTCTATTTCCTCTGCTTCTATTATGTCCTGCAGGCTTACTTCAAATCAAAAAACGATCATTTGAGATACTTATGCCTTGCCTTCATTGGCATTAGTGTGTACTTCTACGCAGCATCGTTTTTTAATTCAGCATTCATTGGGAGAATCAATTTTATCCTATATTGGATTTTGTTTGGCCTGATAATGGCGCAACGCCTGATCCTGAAAAAGAACGATAATGCCGCACTTAGTCATTGATGCCCGAATGCTTCACTCTTCCGGCATCGGCGTCTACCTGAGGCAACTCATTCCTTTTCTCACCAGGCAGTTTGAGGTTACTTTATTAAGCAGGGAAAAAGAGGCACAGGAAGCACATTGGAAAGAAACAGCAACTATTATCATTTGCTCATCAGACATTTACTCTATTAAGGAACAAGTAGAACTTTATACTAAAATCCCACCTTGTGATGTATTCTGGTCTCCCCATTACAACATTCCGCTTCTACCAATCAAGGCAGAAAAACGGGTGGTGACTATCCATGACACTTACCACCTGGCTTATAAGCAAACCTTGTCTTACAAACAAAAAACTTATGCCATGCTGGTATTGAAGGCCGCAGTAAAACTTTCAGATAAGGTGGTGACAGTGTCAGAGTTCTCTAAAAGGGAAATAGAAAAGTACACAAATTGCCCCAAAGAGAAGGTCAAGAAAATCTCCAATGGCGTAGACCATACCCTGTTTTCCGCCGGTATTTCAGAAAGCGAAGAGAAAACGCTTCGAAACAAGTTTTTCCACCTTCCTAAGAGGTACATCCTGTATGTAGGTAATGTGAAGCCGCATAAAAACCTGCTTACGCTGCTTAAAGCCTATATACAACTTTCAACTGGGCTGCAGAAACAATATGGTTTGGTGATAGTTGGTAAGAAAGATGTGTTTATCACGCCAGACACTGAACTGGCTAAACTGCTGCAGAAGGAACCTGACTTGGAGAGACAGATAGTATTCACTGGTTTTGTACCCGATGCCCTTTTGCCATTCTTCTATAAATGCGCATCTTTGTTCGTGTTCCCTTCTTTGTATGAAGGTTTCGGACTACCCCCGTTGGAGGCTATGGCGTGCGGATGTCCGGTGTTGGCTTCTACAGCAGCCAGTCTCCCAGAAGTATGCGGTACTGCTGCTATATATTTCAATCCACTAGATGCGGAGGAACTCAAGCACCAATTGGAAAAGGTTTTAGAAGATGATAAGCTGCAGCAAGAACTTAGGAAAAAAGGCATTGTACAGTCTAAAAAGTTCTCTTGGAAATCTTCGGCTAACGAACACATTCAACTGTTCAATGATTTACTGACCAGCCATTAATCAGGCTTACATTTAGGTCTACTTTCAAGATAACACCTTTAAATTCAGGTTATAACAAATAATCCATTAAGATTTAGTGAAAGTAGCGATAGTACATGAATGGTTTGTTGATTACTCTGGGTCAGAAAAGGTAGTTGAACAGCTTTTGCAAATATTTCCAGAGGCCGAATTGTATGCGGTGATTGATTTTATGCCCGATCATCTGCGGAAGCACATTCACCACAAACCTGTTACCGCCACGTTCATCCAACAGCTTCCTTTTGCCAAGAAACATTACCGGAATTACCTGTTCCTGATGCCACTGGCAGTTGAACAGCTTGATGTATCGGGGTATGATCTGGTTATATCCAGCAGTCATGCGGTAGCCAAGGGAGTGCTCACCCATGCCCACCAACTTCATATCTGTTATTGCCATTCTCCTGCCCGGTATGCCTGGGATCTATACCACCAAAACCTCCATGAAAATGGGTTAACTAAAGGCATCATAGGAGTATTCGCAAAGCTGACGCTGCACAACTTCAGGAAGTGGGATTTTGCCACTGCTCAACGAATAGACTTCTTCATTTCTAATTCCCGAAACATCTCCCGAAGAATAAAAAAGAACTATAACCGAGAGTCCACTGTCATCTATCCCCCCGTTGATCTGGAGAGTTTCTCTATTGCTAATACCCTCAGAGAAGACTTCTATCTCACCGTTTCCCGACTAGTGCCTTACAAACGAATAGATTTACTAGTAGAGGCTTTCAATGAAATGCCGGAGAAGATACTTATAGTGATTGGTGAAGGCCCGGAACTCAAACATCTGAAAGCCATTGCCAATTCAAACATTACCTTGATGGGGTACCAGCCCTTTGAGGTTCTGAAGGATTACCTGCAAAGAGCCAAGGCGTTTGTTTTCGCTGCTAAGGAAGACTTTGGCATTTCTCCTGTAGAGGCTCAGGCCTGTGGTACGCCAGTCATTGCTTTTGGAAAAGGAGGAGTACTCGAAACCGTTACACCTTCCTCTGGGCTATTCTTTTACAAACAACAAAAGGAAGCTATTATTCAGGCGGTTCATCAATTTGAGAGCATTAGTGAAAACTATGATCCACATGTCATCAGAGCATCTGTAGAACGGTTTAACCAGAAGAGATTCCAGGAAGAGGTACGGCAATTTGTTTTGGAAAAATATGAGGAGCTCAAGCACCATTTCTAATTGGAAGACAAGCTTCTGGGAAGATGCTTTTATTTATCTGATCTACCTGTACGCTGTTGCTCTTCCACTACGGCTAAACCTGAAAACTGGCATTCTGTTTCTTCTTTTGGGGTGGTTTTTAGTACAAATAATCAGGAATAGGAACCTTGACTTTTCTATTCTAAAGACCCATTCCTTCAAAGCTATTCTAGGGTATATTTCTCTTTGTGTGTTTTCGCTGCTGTATTCAGAAAACCTAAGCGGATCATTGAGATTTATTCTTTTGCAGAGCACCCTTTTGCTATTTCCATTGATTATTTACAGGCGACTTTCTGTAAAACAGGTTCAAAATGCGTTACTGCTTTTTAGCCTCAGTTGCTTTTTTTTATCTATCTACGCTACTACCATTACAGCTTTAGAATACGTGAAGAAGATACCGGAGCAATTCCATTCATTCAGCACACTTGACTGGACCTTTTTCTCTTATTTTATCCCCCAAAACATCTCATTCCATGCTCCCTATTTTAGTTTGTATATAAGTGTCTGTTTACTTATACATACCTATTTTCTGTATACCGCTAAAGTCACTGAGAAGAAAATCACCTACCTGGCTCACCTATTCTTCTGGTTATTTTATATTACCTTTTTATCGCTTTTATCTTCAAGAACTGCCTTAGTGGCTACTATTCTGGTATTGGCGATAATTGCGGTATACTTAACATGGAAGGCGCGTAAATACCTACTCCTTTTATCTGTAGTTGCAGTCACCGCAGGAGTTAGTTGGTTTATTTTCCAGAATGTACCTTATTTAAAAACCAAATTCACCCAAGGGGCGGGGGTATTGCAACGAAAAATGATGTGGCTTTCTGCAATTGAACTCATCAAGGAATCTCCGGTAATTGGTGTTGCCCCGGGAGATTCCGAAGAAGCATTGGTAGTAAGCTATCGAGAAAAATACTTCATGGAGGGAGTTACTTCCAGGTTTGATGCCCATAACCAGTACCTGATGGCGGGAGTATCCCTTGGGTTAGCAGGCCTTATGGCGTTATTATTCATCTTTTACTTTCTGTTCAAAGAAGCCTATAACCAGAAGAACTTTATTCTTCTTTCCTTTCTGGCGGTGTTTGCCCTTTGCTGCCTGACAGAATCCTTGCTTCAAAGACGAGACGGCACCCTGCTTTTTTCATTCATTACCTCTCTTTTGCTATTCGCACCTAAAGGTCAAAAGACGAACAGTTATCTTGAACCAGTAGCCTAAGCGGCTTTGGTGCTTTCCTAAATCTTGGTATTTAATCCACAAAAGTAGGGGAATGGTAGTTTAGGCTTGATTTAAGGTAAATTGCCTCAAAGCTTCTGAACCAAGGTTCCCTCTTCCAGGACTGATTCTTTTCTGATTTTGCTATCTTCGCAGCGTTAGAAAAAGACTCATGAGCAAAGACAAACCATCCATCCCCAAGGGCACCCGTGATTTCGGGCCGGCTACGGTGGTGAAACGCAACTATATCTTCTCCGTTATCAAGCGCACCTTTGAGAAATTCGGGTTTCTGCCGTTAGAGACTCCCGCTATGGAAAACCTGTCGGTACTGACTGGCAAGTACGGCGATGAAGGCGATCAACTTATTTTCAAGGTCCTGAACTCAGGCGATTTCCTGAACAAGATTTCTTCTCAAGACATAGAGCAAGGCTACAAACCGCTTACCCCCAAGATTTCAGAAAAAGCCCTTCGGTATGACTTAACGGTGCCTTTCGCCCGTTTTGTGGTCATGAACCGTAACGAGATCGCTTTTCCTTTCAAGCGGTACCAAATTCAACCTGTCTGGCGCGCCGACCGTCCGCAGCGGGGCCGCTACCGGGAGTTCTACCAGTGTGACGCCGATGTGGTAGGCACCAACTCCCTCCTCTGCGAAGCCGAAATCATTCTCATGATAGATGAAGTGCTGAGCACCCTAGGACTGGATGATTTCACCATCAAATTCAACCACCGCGGACTGCTAGCGGGCATTGCTGAAGCCATTGGTGCTAAAGGCCGTGAGGCAGATCTTTGCGTGGCCATTGACAAACTAGACAAGATTGGGCAGGACGCAGTTAATGAAGAACTGCGGCAGAAAGGCATTGTGGAGGAATCACTTGTGAAACTGAAGCCTATCCTAGGATTGTCAGGCGACATTGCGGATCTGCTGCCCCAACTGGACACGTTGCTGCAAGATTCTGAAGAAGGCCAGCGCGGCCTGAAAGACATCCGCAGCATGTTGTCTTACCTGGAAAGCTTTACGGTGCACAAAGCCAAGGTGCAGCTAGATGTGACCCTGGCACGTGGTCTCTCCTACTACACCGGCTGTATTTTTGAAGTGAAGGTGAACAACGCCCAGATGGGTAGCATCAGCGGCGGAGGCCGATATGATAACCTGACGGGCATGTTCGGGCTGCCGGGCGTTTCTGGGGTGGGCTTCTCTTTCGGGGTGGACCGAATCTTTGACGTTTTGGAAGAACTGAATCTTTTCCCGCAAGACAGCCAGACCATCACGCAGGTGCTTATCTCTAATTTTGACGAAGCCTCTATGCGCTACTCTTTGCCGGTGCTACAGGCTTTGCGGGAGGCGGGCATCTCCACGGAGTTGTACCCGGAAGCCGCTAAATTGAAAAAACAAATGGCCTACGCCGATCAGAAGAGTATTCCCTACGTGCTGTTAATCGGCTCAGAAGAAATGGAAAGCGGTTTGCTGAACCTGCGCAACATGCGCACCGGCGTACAGGAACGGTTGACCGTGCAGGACATTTTGAACGTGTTAAAAGGCAACACCCAAAACTAATGGCCGGGCAGCACCTCGTTTCCCTGGCCCCACTCTCCCTCCCGGAGATCAAGAAGGTTTTGCAGACCAAAGCCACCCTGTCGCTTTCAGAGGAAGTAGAGCAACGGATTCTCCGAAGCCATGCCTATCTGCACCAGCACTTGCAACTAGCGCCGGGTCCGGTGTATGGCATAAACACGGGCTTCGGGGCGCTGTGCAACACCACCATTTCCCCGGAGAACCTGGAAACCCTGCAACGCAACCTGGTCATGTCGCACGCCTGCGGTACCGGCGAAGAAGTGCCTGCCGAAGTGGTAAAACTGATGCTGTTCCTCAAGGTGCAGTCGCTAAGTTACGGGTACAGTGGGGTGCAGCTGAGCACGGTGCAACGGCTGCTGTCCTTCTTCAACCGCGACGTGTACCCCATTGTCTACCAGCAAGGCTCTTTGGGGGCCAGCGGCGATTTGGCTCCGTTAGCACACCTTTGCCTGCCAATGATTGGCTTGGGCGAAGTGCGGTTCCAGGAGTTCAAGCTGAAAGGGAATGAAATTCTGGATATCTTCAGTTGGGAGCCCATCCGGTTACAAGCCAAGGAAGGACTGGCCCTGCTAAACGGAACCCAGATGATGGCTGCCTACGGAACTTTGATTTGTCTAAAAGCCCGTCAAATCTCGGCTGCAGCCGATGTGTTGGCAGCTCTTTCCCTGGAAGCGTTTGACGGACTCAGCGCCCCTTTCTCTCCGGAGATCCACCAGATAAGGCCGCATCCCGGACAGCTGAAAACCGCCGCCCGCATTCTCCACTTGCTTTCTGAAAGTGAGTTACAGCAAAAACCAAAGTCTCAGGTGCAGGACCCCTACTCCTTCCGGTGCGTGCCTCAGGTACATGGCGCCAGTTTAGACGCCTTGGAATACGCCGAGAAAGTTTTCACAACCGAAATAAATTCTGTTACTGATAACCCTAATGTGTTTGCGGAGGAAGAACTGGTGCTTTCTGGCGGCAACTTCCATGGACAACCGCTTGCTTTGGCGCTGGATTTCCTGAGCATCGGCTTGGCAGAATGGGGCAGCATTTCAGAACGACGCACGTTCCAGTTGATCTCAGGACAGCGTGGCTTGCCGCAGTTCCTGATCCAAGAGCCCGGGCTGAATTCTGGTTTCATGATTCCGCAATACACCGCCGCCTCCATCGTTAGCCAGAATAAGCAACTGTGCACTCCGGCCAGCGTAGATTCCATTGTTTCATCCAACGGGCAGGAAGACCACGTAAGCATGGGCGCAAACGGGGCCACCAAGGCGTACCAGGTGGTGCAGAATGTAGAACGGATTCTAGCCATTGAACTGATGGCCGCGGTACAAGCCCTGGAGTTCCGCCGTCCGCTGCGTACGTCTCCGGTTCTGGAAAAAGTAGTAGCGGCGTACCGGACTCAGGTCTCACCCCTGGAGCAGGACCGGGTGCTGCAGCCAGACATTGAAAAGAGTGTAAAGTTTATCCAGGAGTTTCCTTTTGAAGATTTAATGGCGTGAGAAAACGGTTGGCATTTCTGCTTTTTTGGATGGGCATCTCTTTGGGTGCCTGGTCGCAAACCCGCACCAACTGTTTTATCGCCAAAGCCCCGGCAGCCTCTACCCCACTCAGGTTCATCTGCGTGGACGAGCCGGTCACCTTTGAAGACACCACTGCCCGAAGCAGGGACCCTCTTTTCGCCGTTTTCTACTACATCAACAATCAGCAGATCACGTTGCCCTACCGGTTCACAGCACCGGGCCGGTATGAGGTACGGCAGTTAGCCAACGGGTTTGACCAATGCCTCACTACGTTTGTAGTCAGGGCCAAAGCCCCAGCCTCGCCACCAGTATTCCAGAGGCTTACCCTTTTGCCTAATAACCGCCTTCAAGTGCAGGTAAACTCCTCAGCTGTCAATGATCTTATTGTGGAACGAGTTTCCTCCGGGACAGGCACATTTACCCCCGTAGACACTCTGCGGAATGTACCGGTGGGCTCAAGCCAACAAACCCTCAACACCTCACTCACCTCAGGTTGTTTCAGGTTGCGCGTCACCAACATCTGCACTGAGAATGAGACCATCGTTTCAGCCACGGTGTGTGCCCAGGACTTACGGGTAACCGCCGGGAACCGCACGAACCAACTTACCTGGACCGCCAATGCAAGCCCCGGAAGTGTGGTCAATTACCAGGTCCACAGAGGCGGTCAGGTGTACCAGACATTGCCGGCTTCCCAAACCACGTTTACAGACCAGCAGGTAGCCTGCGGAAGACGGTACACCTACCAATTGTTGGCAGTTTTGCCAAACAACACGCAAAGCGCCTCATTACCTGTTGAGGTGGAAACCAGGGGCACCACTCCCCCAGCCGCTCCTTTACTAATAGCAAGCTTCGATATCCAGAACAGGGTCACGTTACAGACTGTAGTACCAACTCAGGAGACCTTTCTGGAGCAGGTGGTGTATAGAAGCCAAAACGGAAGCGCTTTTAACCAGATTTTAGATAAACAGCCAAGAAATACCATTGATGCCACTCCGGGCAATTTAACCTCTCCTTTTTGCTACCAGGTTGCCTATACTGATTCTTGCCGGCTTGTCTCTCCCAGCAGTGCATCGGTTTGCCCAGCCATTTTAAGTGCTGTATTGCAGCCAGAAGGCGGCGTACGGGTAAGTTGGAGCACCTACGAAGGTTTTCCCTCTGGCATAGGAACCCAGACGCTGGAACTCCTGGATGAACAAGGCACTGTTTATTGGAGCCTGCCGGTTACCGGGCAAAGCTACATTGACGTAAACCCACAGGAGAAGTACCAGCGCTTAACCTACCGGCTGGTTACCACCGCACTGAACGCACCTTACCAGAGTTACTCTAACACCGCCTCTGTAGATCAGGACTTTCAGTTCCACTTCCCTACTGCTTTCACCCCCAACCAGGATGGGCTGAATGATATTTTTCGCCCCGTAGGCGCTCCGTTTTCCTCTCGTTACCTGTTGCAGGTCCTGAACCGCTGGGGCCAGATCATCTTTGAAAGCAAAGACCCTAAAACGGGCTGGGATGGAACCCACGGCGGCAAACTTGCTCTCCCGGAAACCTACATCTACCGGTTTGAGGCTTTAGACGTCAACGGGCAGCGCATCACTAGGAAAGGAACCTTCACCCTAATCAGGTAAGAATATCAGGGCTGTTTTTGTAAAAAGGGCTGCTATTCGCATTTGCCACAGTTTAGATTTGTACCCCTTTTCTACTTACTTTCCTTCTATAAACCGGTGCTTGGCAGGTGCTTTCTGAAAAGCTCGGCCGCAACGTATCGGGTTCAGGGAAAATGAAGTAATTTGGCGTCGGATTTCAATGGAGGCACAATAGTATCTTCTGCCCCTGTTTCCGCGTTAACTTGAAGAACCCACTAAAAGAAGAAGATTATGTTTGACATGTTCGGGATGATGAATAAGGTGAAGGAGATGCAGGCCAAAATGAAAGAGGTCCAGGATAACCTCCGGCACATACAGGTTTCGGCCGAGGCCGGAGGCGGCATGGTGAAAGCCACTGCCACCGGAGACCGCCGGTTATTGAAGGTGGAGTTTGACGAAACGCTCATGAACCCTGACGATAAGGAAATGCTGGCTGACCTGGTAGTTGCCGCCGTGAACAAAGCCATGGACGAAGCTGGTGAGCGCGGAAAAGAGGAAATCAAGAAACAAACCGAGGGCATGCTCCCTAACATTCCTGGCTTAGACCTGAGCAACTTTGGCTTATAATTCCCCTAAAGTGGCGGTGGTGATTCTCAACTGGAATGGCCGCCGCTGGTTAGAGCAGTTTTTACCCTCTGTTTTGCAAAACAGCCCCGAAGCTGAAATCGTGGTGGCCGACAATGCCTCCCAAGATGACTCCGTTTCGTTTCTCCGGGCGCAGTATCCGCAGGTCCGGCTTATCCAGTTGCCGGAGAATTTAGGTTTCTGTGAAGGATACAACCAAGCCCTCCGTCAGGTGGAGGCCACCTATTACGTGCTGCTCAACTCAGATGTGGAGGTAACGCCCAACTGGCTCGTTCCCATGTTGGATCTGCTGGAGAAGAACCCACCTATTGCCGCCTGTCAACCCAAAATCAAATCGTTTCACCAGCGCACCCACTTTGAACATGCCGGGGCTGCGGGCGGATTCCTGGATGCCCATGGATATCCCTTTTGCCGAGGCCGCTTATTTGACACCGTAGAAGAAGACCGTGGCCAATACGATGATACTCGGCCGGTTTTCTGGGCCACTGGGGCTTGCTTGTTAATCAGGGCAGAAGCCTATTGGAAAGCCAGTGGTTTTGAGAAAAGGTTCTTTGCGCATATGGAGGAGATTGACCTTTGCTGGCGCCTCCAGAACCTGGGTTACCATATTTACTACCAAGGCCACAGCACAGTGTACCACGTGGGTGGCGGCACCCTGCCCAAATCAAACCCGAGAAAAACTTTCTTAAACTTCCGGAACGGTGCGGCGCTCCTTTACAAAAATCTGGCTGATGCCGAAGTAGACAAAATCCTGTACACCAGATTGGTGTTAGACGGCGTGGCGGCTACGCAATATTTTCTGAAAGGCGAATGGAAAGAGGTAAAGGCGATCTACAAGGCGCATCGTGCATTTCTTGCTGACAAGCCTTTCTGGAAAGAGAAACGGAAGGAAGTTCCGGTGAAAAAGCGCACCCATGAACTTACTGGTTGGAGTCAGCAGAGTGTGGTATGGGAATATTTTGTGAAAGGAAAAAAGGAATTCAGCGCCTTAGAGATCCCAGACAGTGCTGCGCTCCCGGCGTAGTATCTTCTGTATGTTCAGCCAAAAAGCCATGACCAGGTACACCAATACCGGTGAGCCGAACGTTAAGAAAGAGAGATAAATAAAATAAAGACGGATGCTGCTGGTAGCGAACCCTAACTTTTCCCCCAGTTTGGTACACACCCCAAAGGCTTGGCTTTCCAGGAAATACTGTATATTTTTCATGGCATGAAAAGTTAACCCTCTAAGATAAATAAAATAACAAATTCTACCGTAACTTTCCCTCTGAAAAAGGATTCTCATGTGAGTCTAATAACGTTTCTATACGTTTCTTGTTGTTAATAAGATATGCCCTTAGTTTTCTCCCGTTCCCTCTCCGCGTTCAGTTTATTTCTTGCCCTTCTATCAATTACCGGTTGTACCCTTTCCAGAATGGCCCGAAAAGCAGAGAAGGAGCAGATAATCACGGCCCAGCCGGAGGTTCTCATGATACGAGGGAACCAGGTTCCGGTAGAAGTGCAGGCGCAATTACCTAAGAATCTGCTGAACAATGACTATCGTTACGGTATCAGGATTTACTACAAGGGCACTAAGGGAATTGAAGAGCACGTAGGCTCCCTGGGCTTTGACTTTGGGAACTACAATTTCGTAGAAGGCAAACCCACCATGATGAGCTCTTTTGCTTTTCCGTATTCGCCTTCCAAAATCACCGGGCAGTTGATGGCACAGGGAGTGATAACAGACCCCAAAGGCCGTAAAAAATATACCAAAGCAAAGGTTCTGGCGCAAGGCATCATCACTACTCCAACCTTGATCCAGACCGTGCATGCCCCCGCCTACGCTCCTGAACCCGTTAAAAGTGACTCCGCTGGCCCTTTGCGCTTTCCCATCTATTTTGACCAGGGGCTAGCCACCTTGCGCCAGGGCTATGGCACCAATCTGCAGTTATTGGATGAATTTATAAAATCAAACCAAAAAACAACTAAGATTGAGATTGTGGCCATGCACTCTCCAGACCAGATGGAAACCTCAACCCGCAACCTGGCCACCCGAAGAGCCGTAGCGGTTGAGCGCTTCATCAAGCAGAAAATAGATACTGAAGGGTATAACAACACCGTCTCTGATATCAACTTTGACGTGCGTACAGTGCAAAACAACTGGCAAGCCATGCTGGGTCGGGTGCAAAGCTCAGCCCTGCCCGAGGAACAAAAACAGCAAATTCTAGCCATTGTGAATGGTCCGGGGTCTTTCTCAGAAAAAGAGGAAAAATTACAGGCCCTTCCCGCCTATGACTACCTGGAAACATACGTGTACCCTGTGTTACGCTTCGCGGAGGTCACCGTAGATTCCAAAACCAATCCGAAACGTGACTACGAGGTGTATCTTCTGGCTAAGAAGATTGTAGAGAACCGGGCCAATGCAGATGCGCTTACTGCCGAAGAAATGCGCTACGCCGCCACCTTAACTCCCCTGCTGGCGGAGAAAAGACGCATCTATGAATCTGCCGTGGAAACGTACATGGGCTGGCAGTCTTTGAACAACCTTGGTATGGTGTTTTTTGAGCAGGCTCAGAAAGAGATTCGGCCCAAGGTGAAGCAAGCACTGCTGGAGAAAGCAATTCTGAACCTTCGCTACGCTGCTCACCGCAAACCAGAGGCGCAGCAGTTCTATAACCTGGCCGTAGCCCATCACCAACACGGAGACCCACTGGAGGCCCTGCAGAGCTATGATTATGCCATCAGGTTAGGAGGACCATTACCTGTGCTGCAACAGGTTTTCACAGACAAAGCCGCCCTGGAACTAAGCATTGGTCAATATGATGATGCGGTGCGTAGCCTTTCGTTTGCCGGAACCGGGTATGCTGCCCAATTCAACATGGCGCTGCTGTACTTCCTGAAAGAAAATTATGAAGGCGCTGCTGAGCTTGGCCAAAAACTACTTGCCACTTACCCACAGGATGCTAATGCACATTATCTGATGGCCGTGATTGGTGCCCGCAGCCAAAAAGAGGAACTGATGGCCCAGCATTTAAGAGAAGCCATCAAAGTTCAACCGACGCTTGCAGGAAAGGCCATTGAAGATCTAGAGTTCAGAAAGTACCATAAAACAACTGCTTTTGCTGATGCCCTGAAACAGAAACGTTGATTTTGGCTTGTTTTTCTAAATTAAGGCTGGATTCAGAAACCCATTCATCATATTGCTACTAAACAGAGATGCGTTTTTTTATTTGTGCCGCATGTCTTAATTTTACCCTTTAGATAGACGTTGAAAATCTTACTATGAGAACCATACAATTCAGAGAGGCATTGCGTGAGGCAATGAGCGAAGAAATGCGCCGCGACCCAAAAGTGTTCCTGATGGGCGAGGAAGTTGCCGAATACAACGGTGCTTACAAAGTGAGCCAGGGCATGCTGGATGAGTTTGGGCCAGAGCGCGTGATTGACACGCCTATTGCTGAGCTGGGCTTTGCCGGTATTGGCGTGGGTGCTGCCATGAACGGTTTAAAGCCAATCATCGAGTTCATGACCTTCAACTTCTCTTTGGTGGCCATTGACCAGGTCATCAACTCCGCTGCTAAAATCATGTCCATGTCAGGCGGACAGTACTCTGCTCCTATGGTGTTCAGAGGCCCAACTGGTAACGCTGGTATGTTGTCTTCTCAGCACTCTCAGAACTTCGAAAACTGGTATGCTAACACCCCAGGCTTGAAAGTAGTGGTTCCATCTAACCCGTATGACGCCAAAGGTTTGTTGAAGTCTGCCATCCGTGACAACGACCCGGTGATCTTCATGGAGTCTGAGTTGATGTACGGTGACAAAGGCGAAGTGCCAGAGGAAGAATATTTAATTCCTATCGGCGTAGCTGATATCAAGCGCTCAGGAAAAGACGTAACCATTGTTTCTTTCGGGAAGATGGTAAAACTGGCTTTGCAAGCGGCTGAGGAATTAGCCAAAGACGGTGTAGATGCTGAAGTTCTTGACCTTCGCTCTGTTCGTCCTATTGACTACAAAGCCATCGTAGAGTCTGTAAAGAAAACGAACCGCTTAGTGGTGGTAGAAGAAGCATGGCCATTGGCTTCTATCTCTTCTGAGATCGCTTTCCATGTACAGCACAACGCGTTTGATTACCTGGATGCTCCAGTGAAACGCGTTACCTGCCGCGATGTTCCGCTGCCTTATGCCCCAACTCTGATTGAGGCTTCTTTGCCAAACGTGAAGCGCGTAATCCAAGCCGTAAAAGACGTGACGTACGCAAAAGCGTAGGCCACCTACAATAAATTTCAAGAGCCGACCTTTATACCAATGGTCGGCTCTTGCTTTTCCGGGCTTTTGGCTTGGTTTTACAAAATGAGCCTTTAAAGAGGATGATCCAGAAAAAGGTAAAGCTTGTGGCTGCTGTCTTGTTTCTTGTGGGAACGGTGGCAGCGTGTACAGAGAAATCTGAATTACAGGAGGTGGTGTTGCCTGCCCCGGTGGAAGAAACTGTGGGGTTCCCGCGGGTGCCGGTAAAAGTAGATACCACGCTCAACCTCCGGGTGCTCTTCAGACCCAACAATGGGTGCGGACGATTCTCCCGGGCAGACTCTGTACTTACTCCTTCAGGAACCAATATCACCATTTATGCCGCTTACCCGGTAGAGGACCTGCAAGCCGTATGCGCTGACATCTCAAAACAAATTTCGTTTACGTTCCGGTACAAATTCACTACTCCAGGTTGGCACAAGTTCCGCTTCTGGCAGGCTGACAATACCTTTTTGGTAGATTCTGTAGAAGCGCGGTAATTAGTACTCCTTTATTTTGTTTTGAAAAGCCAGTGCTCTGGTTTATGCCCTGTTTCATGAAAACGGAGCGTAAACCAGAGCACTGGCTTTTTGATTTGGAAGTAGGTCAAACTTGGGTCAGACGTGCTATGTAATGATCATCCTCCTCCTGCAGAAGCAACTCAGCCTTTAGGCCCGCTTCCTCAGCGTATTGTTGAAGCAGGTCAAAATTGATGAAAAGCCATGGGAAAGGATCAGTTCTCTCGTCTTCAAACTCCATCATGTAGGTGAGCTCCCCATAGTAGGCGCCGTTCAGATCCAGCAAAACTGATCCGTCTTCCTCTTCATACAGGTAAAGAATGTCTGAAGACTCCAGCAATATCTGTCCACCGGGAGCGAGCCATTTTTTACAAGTTTCAAGAAAATGAGGCAGCCCCTCTAACGTTCCGGCTAGTCCTATCCCGTTCATAAGCAGCAGCAGGGTATCATGCGGCGTGGCCGGAAGGGTAAAGAAATCGCCGTGCAACACGTTTTTCACTCCGCGGGCTTTCTGGACTTCCACGGCTTTGCCTGAAATCTCCAGGGCAGTTACCTCTAGCCCCTGCGTTTGCAAAGCTAACGCATGCGAACCTGCCCCAGCCCCAATGTCCAGCACCTTCCCTCTAGCTTCTTTCAGGGCAAACTGCTCCCGCTCGGGCATTTCTGAAAACTCCCGAAACAGATAAGCAGCAGGCAATTCATCGGCTTCCATCTGGTCTGAGTAGACGGTGATGGAAGCATTATTATTTCCTTCCAAGTAGGCTTTGATGGCGCCGCCCATGGGATCTGGTTTCTCATTTAGCATATGAAAGCATGTAAACTCTCAAATTTACCTATTCCGTGTGAGCCTTCCCATTTATTTTAAACAAGTCCGCCTCTGCTGAATTCAGTAATCCTCCATCGTCTGAACTCCCTTGTTCAACGAAAAGGGTATTAAGGAAAATAGAATTTGAAGAGTTTTGCACCTCAGTTCAGTTTACCTTCCTTGTTAATGGGCCAAAATCATGATTACAGGGAGAAGAATAAGTTTTTCACATTAATTCCGTGGTCTTTAACTAAAAAGGGAAGAGACAGCAGGAATGATTCGCATCGGTTATCTTTATATCTTACTTAGAACCCCCTAGCCCCTCTTCTAAGAGATACTTTTATGAAATTAATTACTACCATCTACACAGCCATCGGTTTGATACTGGCCATGTTTTGCATTGTGACGATGGGCTACATTCAACAAACCAAAAAAGTCAAGAACAGCATAGAAGACGTTCTCTACACGGCCAGCATCATCAGGGAGGCTGAACGTGCTCAAAAGTTGATCCTGGATATGGAAACCGGCCTTAGGGGCTTTCTGCTGATTGGCAAGGGTCCTTTTCTCGAACCCTACCGTGAGGGCCAAAAACAATTCAACATAAGTCTCCATCACCTCGACTCCTTAACTGAGGCCTACCCAGAGCAAAATAAACAGGTTCACCTGATTAGGGAAGATGCGAACAAATGGTTGAAGACGTTTGCGGTCCCTTTGCTGGAAAGTAGGGCCAATGCAACAAAGAGCGCCCGTGACAAAGCCCGCTATGATTCCTTATTCAACGCTACGGCGGCGCAGGGAACAGGTAAGCGCATCATGGACCGGGCACGGGACCGGTTTGAGTTGATCAAGAAGGAAGAAGAACGCACGAAAGTAACCAGGTTAAATGAATTGAATTCGTCCTTCGCCCGCACCAACTACCTGGCGGTTGGACTTACCTTGCTTTCCATTCTAGCGGGCAGCCTGATTTCCTATATTCTGGGAAAAACGATCAGAAAGAGGTTCCAGCGCATGAACAGCCTGGCCAACAGCATTGCCAAAGGTGACTACAGCGTGTCAGTGGTAGACAAGCATAATGATGAGATCAGCAGCCTGACTCAGTCATTGAACGTGATGGCAGCCCAACTGCAAAGTAACTTTACCCACCTCACCAAAATGAACAAAGAGCTGGACCAGTTTGCCTATGTAGTTTCCCATGACCTGAAAGCCCCTCTTAGAGCCATCAACAATCTAGCCGAATGGATTGCCGAAGACCTGGTTACCAAAGACGATGATATCATCAATAACTTAACCATCTTGCGGGGCCGGGTTCAACGCATGGAAAACCTCATCAACGGGATTCTTGATTATTCCCGGGTGGGGCGCCAATCACTTTCCCAAAGCACTTTTTCTACCCAGGATTTGCTTAAAGAAACCTTGGAGAACCTGGCACCTCCTGCCACGTTCACCGTCACCACACCCGCCCCATTGCCTACCATTACGGGTGAGCGCACCTTGTTTTACCAGATCTTCTCAAACCTGTTAAGTAACGCCTTCAAGTACCACCACCGGCAGGAAGGAAAAATAGAGGTGCGGGCAAAAGAACTGCCGAACTTCTTCCAGTTTGAGATTAAGGACGACGGCCCCGGTATTCCTAAAGAATACCAGGACAAAGTATTTGCAATGTTCCAAACCATGGAAGCCCGAGACGTGAAAGAAAGCACCGGAGTAGGGCTTTCCATTGTAAAAAAGATAGTAGAAGAAAAAGGCGGTAAAATCTGGATAGAATCTGAGAAAGGGAAAGGCACCACATTCCTGTTTACCTGGCCAAAAGCCTCTTCACTTGTTAGCACTTCTCCTACCGTAAGCTTATGAAAAACGCAGAGCAAACCTGTCAGCAGCAGTTGGAAGAACTTAAAAAGGAATATGAGGAGTTCGCCTATATTGTCTCACATGATCTGAAAGCTCCTCTGCGGGCCATCAGCAATTTGTCTGAGTGGATACGGGAAGATCTGGGCGAAAACCTGGAACCTGATGTGAAACAGAACATCACCCTTCTGCAGAGCCGCACTGAACGGATGGAACGAATGATCAACGGCTTGCTTGTTTTTTCCCGTGTTCCGCGCTATGATCTAGAAATCAAGCCCGTAAACGTGCAGGAACTACTGGAACTAGTTGTGACCAATTTAGATAAGGAACAAAACGTAGTAGTTCACGCTAGCAACTTGCCTACCCTTACCACCTACTCCAAAAAGTTAGAGACTGTCTTTGTCCACTTGCTGCAGAATGCGATAACATACACACAACAGGTTACCCCTGAAATCTGGGTAGAGGCTACAGAACAGGAAGAACATTTTTTGTTTAAGGTAAAAGACAATGGGATTGGCATTCCGGCCGAAGCCCATGAAAAAGTATTCAAGATGTTTTACTCTATACAACCCAAAGACTTGCAGGCGAATTTAGGCGTGGGCCTCACCATCTGCCGCAAGATTCTCCAGTTTGTAGGTGGGTCTATTTGGTTGGAATCAGAACCGGGTACAGGCTCAGTTTTCACCTTCCTTTGGCCAAAGTCACTAGAAACCAGCTTTGTTGCACCCCAATAATTTCACCTTAATAAATATCAGTTTCGGGGGCATTTTCCGTAGAACCTGCTCACTTAAGATAAAGATAAGGATTTTTGCGATCCTCTGTTATAACTTAAACCATGGAAGATAAAGAAGTACACATTCTCCTCGTTGAAGATGATGAAGTAGATATCATGAACGTGCAACGGGCCTTCAAGAAAAACAACATCACCAACCCGCTGCACATCACACGTAATGGTCTGGAAGCTCTTGAAGTGTTGCGATCTGGCACTATACCTATGCCCCCCATCATCATTCTGGATATCAACATGCCCAAAATGAACGGCATAGAATTTCTACAGGAATTAAGGAAAGACTCTACCTTAAACCGTATCAGTGTGTTTGTGATGACTACCTCTAATGAAGACAGTGACAAAATAAACGCCTACAACTTAAACGTAGCCGGATACATCTTGAAGCCCCTTTCCTTTGAGAAGTTTCTGAGCTCCGTAGCCACCCTTAACCGTTACTGGAAATTGTGCGAGAGACCATAGAGAAATAAAAAATACGTATTTTTACCATCCCCCTCCGTTATACCTTCTAATTGATTCGTTTTGAACAGCAAACATGCCCATATTCTGTTGGTGGAGGATGATCCAGTGGATGTTGCCACTACCAAACGTGCCTTTCAAGCCAAAGGAGTTGAAAACCCCATTCACGTTGCTCCTAACGGAAAGGTGGCGCTGGACATGCTGTTAGGGAGAGGAATGACAGCTCTTTCTCCCATTCCCCAAATCATTTTGCTGGACCTGAACCTGCCTGAAATGGGTGGACTTGAGTTTTTAAAGGAGCTCAGAAAGAACCCACAACTGAAAGCCTGTAGTGTGTTTGTTATGACCGGGCAAGGTTCATCGCAGGATTTATTGGAGGCTTATGACTTAAACGTGGCAGGTTACATTGTAAAACCACTTCAATATTCTTCCTTTGTAGAGAAAATTGGCACTTTGCAATCTTTCTGGAATTTAATTGAACTGCCTAACTAAACTTCCCTCCTCATGGATGCTCCGGTAAGACTTCTGATTGTTGATGACGATGAAGTAGACCGGATGATTATAAAGCGGTCTCTCCGCACAGCCCAGGTAGAAGCCTCTATCAAAAATGCCTCGTTGGGCTCAGAAGCCTTGGAGGCACTAGACCAGGAGACCTTTGATTTTATTTTCATTGACTTCATGTTACCCGATATGAACGGGCTGGAGTTGCTGCAGAAGATAAGGGAAAAAGGTATTTCTACCCCTGTACAAATTGTTACCTCCCAAGGCGATGAGCGTATTGCCGTAGAAGCCATCAAAACCGGTGCTTCCGATTACCTGCCTAAGACCCTGCTCACCCCGGAAGGTATCTCCCAAAGCATCAGGACCGCCATCCGGCTCCACAAAATTGAGCAGGAACGCCTCCAGACACAAGAACAGCTAGCCAGAACCCAGGAGCAACTGGAAACGGTTATCAATGGAGCTCCCATTATCCTGGTAGCCACAGATAAGAACGGCATCTTTACCATGAGCCGGGGAAGAGGCCTATCTCTGATTGGAAAGGTGGATTCTCAGTCAGTAGGTAGTTCTTTGTTTGAAGCCTACAAAGACTATCCTGTTATCGTCAAATGCGCGAAACGCACCCTCAACGGAAAAAGATCTACCTGCACCGTTGAGGTTAGAGGCGTCTGGTTTGATTGCCTGTTTCTTCCTCTGAAAACCCCTAGCGGTGAGGTGAACGGTTTAATCAGTGTTTGCTACAACATTACAGAACGCATTCAGATTGAGGAAGAACTGAAAAGGGCGAAAGACGAGGCTTTGAGCATGGCCCAGGTGAAAGAGCAATTCCTGGCAAACATGAGTCATGAAATCAGGACTCCCATGAACGGCATTTTGGGCTTAAGCGAGGTTTTGGCAAAAACACCTTTAAACGAAAACCAGAAAGAGTACCTGCAGGGCATTCATACCTCGGCCAATAACCTTATGGTCATCATCAATGACCTGCTGGATTTCTCTAAAATAGAAGCCGGCAAGATTACGTTTGAGGTTATCCCCTTTGATCTGAAGTTACTAATCAAACAGCTGCTGGACATACTTGAGATTAGGGCCCATGAGCGGAAAAACACCCTCAAACTCCTGTTTGATGAAGATATTCCTCAAATGGTAGAAGGTGACCCTTTCAGGTTAAGCCAGATCCTGAACAACCTTATTGGCAATGCCATTAAGTTCACCCAAGATGGCACAATTAGGTTGCAAGTTGAAGTCATTACCCAGAAAGAAGACCAGCTTCAACTGGAATTCACGGTGAAAGACACCGGCATAGGCATTGCAAAAGATAAACTGGAAACCATCTTTGAGAAGTTTACCCAAGGCAGCAGTGACACCACCCGTCGGTTTGGTGGAACAGGCTTAGGATTATCTATTGCAAAGGAGCTCATTGAAGCTCAAGGCGGGCAAATTTCAGTGGAAAGTGAGAAGGACAAAGGCAGTTGTTTCCGGTTTGTCCTGCCTTTTGGGAAAATAGAAGGGAAAAGCACTCAACTAACGGCTAATCAACAAGCAGACCAACTGAGCACCAAAGTGCTTAAGAACGCCAAGATCCTGTTGGTGGAAGACAACGCGGTGAACCAGATGCTGGTCAACAAAGTTCTGCGGGACAAAGAGGTACTGGTGACCATGGCCAACAATGGCCAGGAAGCGATTAACCTCCTTCGGCAGCAATCCTTTGATCTTGTTTTGATGGACATGCAGATGCCCGAGATGGATGGTTATGAAGCCATGCAGTACATCCGGCAGCAACTTCCGTCCCACAGAGACATTCCTATCATTGCCTTGACGGCCCATGCCTCAGAGGGGGAAATCACCAAATGCCTTTCAGCCGGCGCAAACACGTATGTTTCCAAGCCTTTTAAGGCCGAGGATCTTTTGCACGAGATGACCTCCTTACTAAGGACAAGGAATGTTGAAACTGCATCAGAAACTACTCCTTTCTCGCAGAAGGAGACGCTGCAGGTTGATCTTACCTATCTTGAGAACTTCGCGAATGGAAACGTGGAGTTCATGCGTGACATCTTAAAACTGTTCATTGACCAGACCCCGGGGTTAGTGCAGGAACTGACCAGAGCCGTTGCAGTTGCTAATTGGACAGAGACCAGAACCCTGGCCCACAAAATAAAGCCTTCTATTGCATTGGTAGGCATTCAGCAACTAGAGGAACTGAACACGACTATTGAGCAATCGGCGTTGAACCGCACCAATACCGAGGAATTGCCAGCATTGGCTCAGCAGATGGTTACACTGGTGTCCCATTCTATTCACCAGTTGAAAAAGGAGTTGGAGAACCTGAAAGAAGCTTAAGCTTTCTTCTCAGTTTCAAGCTCCTTTGCCCAAAACAGCCTCTAAAGGGCACAACTTTATAAATCTACCGCCATGAACGCTTTGCTTGAACCAACTTTCCTGCGGCTAGAAAAACAACGGGAAGAATTCTGCGCATGGGTACAAAAAGCTCCTGCGCCTCTTCAACACAAGCAACCAGGCCCAAATCAATGGTCCGCTGCTCAGGTGTTGTTTCACCTGGCCAGGGTTGACCAGCAGGTAGTAAATGGGTTGGAGAACAGGCTTAAAACCAGGAAGGCGCTAAAGCCATTGAAGCTGGCTACAAAAGTCAGGTCTTTATTGCTGAACCTGCTCCTTAAACTACCTATCAAATTCAAAGCCCCACCCCAGGTACGAGAGGTGCCCGAGCAGGTAGACTTAGTTTCAGTCATGCAGGAATGGAAAGAAACCCGGGAAAAACTTCACAACATCTTAACTGCCTACCCCACGCAGCAGCTAGGAAAAGAGGTCTTCTTTCATCCCCGTGCGGGTATGCTGACCATGCCTCAAACCCTTACCTTTCTGGTAGAGCATACAGAACACCACAGAAGGCAAATGCGTCGGCTTCTTTCTTAAGAAGCCTTTATTATCTTAGCAGCCATTTTGAATAAATTTCGCGTATTTACTTTCACATCAAATTTGCTACTCCCCATGGCTGATTCGACTTCTTCCAAAGAAAACTTTATGCGTGAAGCCATCCGGCTATCCATAGAAAAAATGAGAGAAGGCAAAGGTGGTCCTTTTGGAGCCGTGGTGGTCAAAAATGGAGAAATCATTGCGCATGGGTTCAACAATGTCACCTCCAGCAATGACCCTACTGCCCATGCTGAGGTAGATGCTATTAGAAAGGCTTGCCAGGTTTTAGGCACTTTTCAGCTCACGGGCTGTGAACTCTACACCAGCTGCGAACCTTGCCCCATGTGCTTAGGCGCCATTTACTGGGCACGCCTAGACAAAGTCTATTATGGCAACACCAAAGCAGACGCCGCCGCGGTAGGTTTTGACGATGCCTTCATCTATGAAGAACTGGAACTACCGCTTCATTCCCGTTCGCTTTCCATGGAACAGCTTCTGCACGAAGAGGCTTTGGAAGGGTTCAAAGCATGGGAACAGCATGAGGGAAGAACTGATTATTGATGCCACTTACAGGCCTCTTTTATATAATCAGCCTCCAAGTATTTGGAGAGTAAACTCTGGCACAGCAATTAGGAAAAACTGATTCCGCTTGGCTTAATTGATGTGGCGGAACAGGAGCATTGATGCTTCAATGCTGATTTCAGCAATAAAAGCCTAAAGTAAGCTATTTCTTAGGTTTGTAAATCTTAAACTGGCCGCTGCAATGCAGCAAACTCATCAGATACAGCAAACCACCGTAATAACGGTCCCCTACGGTATGTGGAACCGGCAAGTTCCAGAGGGCTTCTACAAATTCCTTGGCCACAGGATGAGTGGAGGCTAGACTTACGGTAGCGTTTGTAGAAATCAACCCCGCCGAAGGTCCGGAACTTACCTTTTTTCCGTCAAGGGTATAGATGTGTCCATAAGACGTAAGTCCCTCAGAGGCGAAGAAAGCTTGAATTCTGTTGCTGAGTTCTTGTTCTTTAGGGTCTTTCTGCCACCAGGCCCAGTCTACGCTCCAGTTCATGGCAGTACGCCAGGAATCATAGGCAAAGTGATGGGAGTTTGGGTTGAAAGGAGTAGTCACTGGTTTCCCGTCAAAGTGGGCGTAATCAGGAGCCAGACCAGTTTTAGGATGGGTAGTTTTCTGAATAAAAGCCCGGCTGGTATCAGCGGCTGCTTTCCAAAATTCGCGGTCGGCTTTTGGTCCCCAGAGGGCCCACAGTTCATAAAAGGCGGGTAAGTGGTACGATGGGTCAGTAAACTTTCTGCCCTGGTTTGTGGGCACGAAAAGAATCATTCTTTTCTCCTCGTTCACCATAGGACCAGAGATTTGCGGACCGAACTTGGTAGTACCAGACGTCTCAGGGTGGTGCCGCATGGTAGTCAAAATCTTATCAGCCCACTCTTTGTACTGGTAGATTCCCTGCCCGTTGCCCCATCGGCCAGAGGCAAAATACAGGGCGGTCACAAAGTACTCTTCGCCATCCGGAGCCGGGCCTTCTGAGTTGCGCGTGCCATCTGGCTTCACAGACCAGGCAAAATATCCCTCTGAAGGGTGTCCTGGCTGGTCTATGTACATGTGTGTCATGGCATAGTTCCAGAGGGCATCAAACTCTGTTTTCTTGTCCATTTGCACGGCAATCATCATCCCGTATGACATGCCCTCGCTACGCACGTCTTTGTTGTACACGTCATAGATATAGGCCAAAGGCCCTTTCTCGTTCTTCCCCGCCGCAAAATAGATAGCCTGGGTGGCAGAGTCGCCCTCAAATAACTGCTGATAACCTGCTTGTATCTTCCTTAGGACTTCTTCTTCCGCATGCCCATTTTCTTTGAATAGATTACGGTACTGCCTGGTGGCATATGCTCCTTTACCTGTTTGTAAGGAGGAGTTTGCCTGCGGAGAACAGGACAACATGGATAGTAAAAGACTACCACCTATCACAAGGTGGCAAGCCATTTTAAAATGTTTTTTAAATGGGAAGAACAAAGATATTGCTTTCATAAATTGAATGAAGCTTTGGTAAGCTCCCGAAGTGTTTCAAGAGTAACTAGCGGACAGAACATTCCTCAGCCTTTCGGTACTATTTTCCCGAAAGATAGTATAAAAACAGAAAGGCTCGCACCTAAGTGGTACGAGCCTTTCTGTTTGAAAAATATAAGGGAAAAGTACGACGACTAGCGACGTCCCATCATGTTACCCAACTTGGCAAGACCGCCTTTGGTACCAGCCATCTTGTTCATGCTGCGCATCATTTTACGCATGTCGTTGAACTGCTTCATAAGATTGTTCACCTGCTGAATAGTAGTTCCTGAACCTTTTGCGATACGGTTACGGCGGCTGCCGCTGATCATATCTGGGTTCTGGCGCTCTTCCTTGGTCATAGACTTGATGATTGCCTCAATTGGGGCAAAGGCGCTTTCGTCAATGTCCACGTCTTTCAGCATTTTGCTTACCCCCGGGATCATGCCTACCAGGTCTTTGATATCACCCATCCGCTTGATCTGCTCTAACTGCGACAAGAAGTCATCAAAGTTGAACTGGTTTTTACGGATGTTCTTGTTGATACGCTTGGCTTCGTCCTCGTCAAAGGTCTGCTGCGCACGCTCTACCAGGGAGATTACGTCACCCATACCCAAGATACGCTGGGCCATCCGGTCTGGATAGAACAGGTCCAGGGCTTCCATTTTCTCACCGGTAGAAATAAACTTGATTGGTTTCTCTACTACGGCTCTGATGGAGAGGGCAGCACCACCCCTGGAGTCACCATCCAACTTAGTCAACACCACGCCATCAAAGTTGATGCGCTCGTTGAAGGTTTTGGCAGTATTTACAGCATCCTGACCCGTCATGGAGTCAACCACAAACAAAGTCTCCGTTGGCCTAATGGCCTCCTTGATGTCGTAAATTTCCTGCATCATTGCCTCATCCACGGCCAAACGACCAGCAGTGTCAATGATGATTACTTTCTTACCGGTACGCTTCGCGTGCTCTACCGCATTGCGGGCAATAGAAACCGGATCTTTTGACTCGCGCTCGGCATAGAAGTCTACGCCTACCTGGTCTGCTAACACGTTCAACTGGTCAATCGCAGCCGGACGGTACACGTCACAGGCAGCCACCATCACGCCTTTTCCTTGTCTTTTCAGGAAGTTGGCCAGTTTACCAGTAAAAGTGGTTTTACCAGAACCTTGCAGACCAGCAATTAATACAATAGCGGGAGAACCGTTGATGTTAATGTCTTTCTTCTCGCCACCCATTAACTCGGTGAGTTCTTCGTGCACGATTTTCACCATCAACTGGCCCGGAGAAACCGCAATCAGAACGTCGCGGCCCATGGCCTCGTCCTTGATCTTGTCGGTTACCGTTTTGGCCACCTTGTAGTTTACGTCGGCATCCACTAAGGCGCGGCGCACTTCTTTGATGGTCTGGGCAACGTTGATCTCGGTGATGCTGCCTTGTCCCTTCAGGGTTTTAAAGGCGCGGTCCAGCTTGGTACTTAAATTCTCAAACATGTGGGATATATGACTGAGTTAGATATTTTTCGATGTGTGACAAAGACAAAAATACGCAGAATTTGCGGAAGTTCAGCATCTTTTACCCATAGGTACGTATATTCGGGCTTAACTATACATTGGGTTGATAATTAAACTGCTTTTGTGCTGTTTTACCTAAAACACCCTAAAAACGGTTTCCGTTCGTTCAACTAGTTTAATTACCTGAAGATCCGAAAGCTTTTGAAATCAACTGGCACACATTCTCCTGCGCACGCATTACTGATCACTTATTACTGGCCGCCTTCCGGAGGAGCCGGGGTACAACGCTGCCTTAAGTTTGTGAAGCACCTGCCTCAATTTGGGGTTACACCCACCGTTATCACCGTAGATGAGCAACAGGCCTCCTATCCGGTGCTGGATACATCTTTGTTAGCGGAGGTGCCCAAAGAAGTCAAGGTCATCCGGACTGCTACCCGTGAACCGTTTGAATTTTACAAGAAGATTACGGGCAAGAAAGACATTCCTTTTGGAGGATTCGCTAACACAGGACAGGAAACCTGGAAACAGAAGCTTTTCAAATTTCTGAGGGGCAACCTGTTTATCCCTGACCCAAGGGTAGGTTGGAACCGCTTTGCGCTTGCCGCTGCTAAAAAATCCATTCAGGAACAGCAGGTGAAGGCGATTGTCACGTCCAGTCCGCCGCATTCTACCCAACTTATTGGATTGAAGCTAAAAAAGCAATTTGCGGGTCTGCGTTGGATTGCTGACATGCGTGATCCCTGGACCGATATTTACTATTACCAGGACCTGAACCACACCGCACTGGCGCAGAAACTGGATGCCCGCTACGAGCGCGAGGCGCTGGAGCAAGCCGATGCGGTAGTAGTGGTCTCTGAGGATATGAAGCGTTTGTTCCTAAACAAGTCTACTAACTTAGACCCCAAGAAGATTCACGTAATTCCGAACGGGTACGATGAAGCCGATTTTGTGCACCCCTCCACTCCTTCCTCGGAGGAGTTTGTGATTACCTATACGGGTACGCTTACCGAGGCCTACAATGTGACCGGTTTCTTTCAGGCAGTTTGTGAGGTTATGACCAAAAACCCGTTGATGCGGTACCGCCTTCGGTTTGTAGGTAAGGTATCAGCAGGCATTAAACAGCAGATAGAAGAAGCCGGGTTGCCCCTTATTACGGAGTACATTGACTACGTGCCGCATGAGGAATCCATCAAGTACCTCATGGCTAGCACCGTCTTGTTTATGGCTATTCCTGATGTACCTAACAACTTTGGAATTCTAACGGGCAAGTTGTTTGAGTACCTGGCCTCCAACAAACCAATTATCTGCATCGGTCCCGTTCAAGGTGATGTGGACAAGATTCTGGATGAATGCGGTGCTGGGCGTGTGTTCCACTACTCTGGGTTTGAGTTGATAGTTGATTACCTAATGCAACTCAGCAAAACCTGGAAGGTAAACCACAACCTTGATTTACCTATCATCAATTACACGCAATATTCCCGCCGCTCCCTCACAGAGCAACTGGCTAAGTTGATCTTGCAATAAGAGGCAAAGCAAAGGTATATTTGGTTTTTATTACTTATTAAAGATGCATCTCCTTTGGTTATCCTTCTTGTAACTAGGTTTACTTGAAGTGTAAGAACAATCACAAGGAGATGCATCTACATGAACCGCAAAAGCTTTACTTGTGCAAGTCCTCTTTGATTATGTGCTCTTCCATTTCAAGCGGGTCTACCACTTACCAGAGCCGCTTGATATAAGCTATGGCTTTCAGAACAGTAGCCGAATTCAGATCAGGCAATCCTCAACTACCTTTTTCTCCCAAAAAGAAGCGCAACCGGAAAGTGTAATTTGGAAAGATTGGCAAGGCACTTCTCTTCCCCTCTTCTTTGTTTCTTTTACTGAGTTAGACTGGCTTACCCAAACTGCCTCCGGAACAGTAGTAGTCAATTATGATCTCATTGCCTCTGGTTTTTACCTGTTAAGCGGCTGGCAGGAATTTTACAGCAGCAACCGTGATCAATTTGGCCGGTTTCCTTACGCTTCTTCGGTGCAGGCAAGGCATAAGTTCATCACCAAACCCATCGTAAACTACTACTTTGAGGTTTTGCGGGCCGCGGTGGAACTTGCATACGGGCAAAAGATTACACAAAAAACCTGGAACGGAAAACCCTTTGCTACCTGCCTCTCCCACGACATTGATTATTGCCAAAGCGCCTGGAAAGTAGCCGGAAAACCAGCTTTACAGAAAGGCAGATTAGGTTTGTTCTTAAAACTAGCCGCACAAAAAGCCTTGGGGAAAGATGCTTGGTTTAACTTTCAGCAAGTAGAACAGGAATTAGAGCAGCTAAATGCCAAAGCCTCCTTTTTCTTTTTACCTGAGCAAGGCAACTACCAAGGCCATCCTAACGCTGATTATAATGTTTGCTCTAATTTAACCCAGCAACAAATAAACCGTTTGCAGCAAGCAGGACATGAAATTGCGGTACACGGCAGCCATGGCAGTAGCATCAATCTTGAGCAATTGAAATCTGAAAAGGAAAAGCTGGCTATTCCGGTAACTGGCAACCGGTTTCACTACTTACGCTTTGATCCGGATAGAACGCCAGAAGTAGTAGATGAATTGGGTTTCACTTATGACAGCACCCTGGGTTTTCCGGAGCACTTTGGCTTTAGAAACAGCTACTGCCATCCATTTAAGCTGTTTAATTTCAATTCGGGCCAAAGCACAGACACCTGGGAAGTGCCCCTGAACTTAATGGATGTCACCCTCAACCATCCCAACTATCTGCAGCTAATGCCACTTCAAGTACTGCCTGCTATAACTCCCATGCTCAATGAAATTATCAGGTTCAATGGAGTTTTTACGCTGCTGTGGCATAACGAGAACTTCAGTGCGTATGGCTTGCAAGGTGGTTTACAGATGTTTCAGGAGATTACCCAGTTTCTTCAGAAACAAGGAACAGGTTTTTTCACTATCCATGAGGTAGTAAAGCAAACCGAAGCCTGAACTTGCCTTGGCTCAATTTTGCTGCAGATAGCGATAGCCAAGTGAGAACCTGTTAATTTTGCTTTTAGGGCTATGGCTGGATTTAGCCTTGTTTCTAGAAAACAGCCCCTAAACGCCACACGCACTCCATGGATGTTATCCGCAAGCAGGGTTATCTGAACACCATTATCTCCACCGTTGGAATGGTCATTGGGTACCTGAACACCGTTTTGGTTCTTCCTTATTTTCTCGCCGATCCGGACAAAGTGGGGCTTACCCGTTTTCTGATCGCTGTTTCTCCGGTGTTCGCTCAGTTTGCCGCTTTAGGGTTCACCAATACCAGTGCCCGGTATTTCCCCTATTTCCGCGATCGTGACAAGCAGCACAACGGCTTTCTTTTCCTGATGCTCACCATCCCCATGCTGGGTTTTGCGGTGGTCACAGTCTTGTTCCTGCTGCTAAAGCCCGCTGTGTTTGATTTGTACCGGGTCACCTCACCGTTGGCGGTAGAGTACTACTACTACATTATCCCGCTGAGTTTCTTCACGTTGCTGTTTCTCTTGCTGGATGCATACCTGCGCTCGCTTTACAAAACCATTGTGCAGACCTTCTTGCAAGATTTTTTGGTGCGGATTTTAACCATGGCAACCGCCGCTCTCTTTTATTGGGGCTTTGTAGATTTTCAGCAGTTTGTCATTTTGTTCATTGCCGCTAATTCTTGCACGGCCTTTATCTGCATCATCTATCTGCTTTGGCTGCGTCAGTTCTTTGTGCGGCCCGGCCGAAACATGTTCCAGATTGTTCCCATCAAAGAAGTGGTGCAATACGGCCTGTATGCTTTTTTGGGAAATATCTCAGGTACAATTATTACGTTCACTGATACGGCCATGATCATGGCGTATAATGGACTTTCTGATGTGGCCTACTACACCACCGGTTATTTTATCACCAGCGCTATCTTGGTGCCTTACCGGTCCATGAACAAGATTTTAAGTCCGCAGGTAGCTGATCTTTTTAAGCAACAAAACTTTACGGCTTTAGGAAAGCTGTACAAGAACATGACCCGGGTTAATCTACTCATAGGCCTGCTGCTATTCTTAGGCATCTGGTGCAACGTAGATAACATCTTCACTTTGATGCCCAAAGAGTACAGTGCCGGACGGTACGTGATCTTGTTCATGGGCATTGCCCGAATCTTTGAACTAGCTACCGGTTTAAACGCCATGATTCTGGTGACTTCTCATAAATACCGATATGATCTGATATTGAACATTTTGATGGTGGCACTGGTCATTGTTACCAATTACCTGCTCATACCACCCTATGGCATCAGCGGAGCCGCCTTTGCCTCCATGTTGGTGTTTATCCTGATCAATGTATTTAGAGTGGCATTTGTAGGCTATTTCTTCAAAATGCAACCGTTTGGCTGGAATTCACTGCTGTTGCTATTAATTGGGGGTGTCGCGTACCTCGCTTCCTGGATGTTGCCTCAATTACCGAATTTGTTTTTGGATATAGCCGTAAGATCCATCCTGATCACCGCGGTGTACGGAGGGTTTGCGATTGGTCTAAAGGTTTCCCCGGAACTGAATAACGGAATTCAAAAGACTCTTTTACGCTTCGGTTTGGCAAAACAGGGGTAAAACAAACCTTTTAACTCAGCCCTTAAGTTAACTTGCTGAAGTTAGTTTCTGCAACAAGCCAAGGAGTTCCTGTTCTCTCCGCTGCTCTGGGTATTGCCCGGCAATTATAGCTCTGGCCTTCTGCCCCAATTGAAAGAGCTCTTTGGTGCCGATTGCTTCCAGAATCAGTTCTTCCAGTAGATCTGGGCTTCGTTGCGGTAGCAAGAACCCGCTATCCTCAATCAAATCTGGCATAGCTGCTACCTTACTAACCACGGGCACGCAGCCGCACAGCATACTTTCACTCAGCGCGTTAGGGAAGCCTTCTGACATGGATAGTTGTAGGTAGAACGTGTGCCCACTGTAGACTTCAATTAAATCAGCCAGAGGCATTTTGGGCAGTAGCCGAACGTTGGCAGGTTGGGTTGTGAATTGGAAATTTTCTGGGGCACCAACAATGGTGAAAGTGGCATGGGGTACTTTGCGGGCGGCTTCCAAAATAAGGTCTACTCCTTTCAATCGCTGGGTGAAGCGCATGTTCAAGCCCGCGCAGACGGTCAAAAACGTGTTGGACTCCCGCACCACGTTTGGGATTGGTTTCCAGAAAGTAGCATCATACCCGTTGTACACCACGGTATGGGGCGTCTTCAAATCGGGACAATGATAGCGGAATCCCTGGTGCGGGAAGTCGTTGGGCTGATAGGTGTAGTCCTGCCACACCAGCTTTTCATGCACCGGCGCAATATGCGCAGCTAATTGATACGACCAGCGGGCGAACTTACCTAAAAGGGGATTGGAGAAGACCCCATAGCCAATGCTGGGAAAGGAGACGCAATCGGTACCACCAGCAACAATCAGACAGGGACTTCGGGCTAGTTTCCCGAACAGGGCAGGAAAAAAGGAATGGTACCCGGCAAACATGCAAACCAGCGCTTCGGCTTGCCAGATGTGACGCAGTAGGAAAATAACTTGTCCCAGCCATACCAGCGGAGTCTGCCATTTTTTGGCTGGCAAAAAACCTTTGTGCCGGACCTCGTACCGCTGCTCCATCAGCCGCAGGTCTTTCACCACAAAGGAAGACTGGGCGGGGTAGAAATAAAGCAGAACAGGTTTACGCGCCGGCATGGGTGAAGAGCAGTTAACGGCCTACAGCCACTTAGAGGACAAATCCTGCAGTTTCAGGTCTACCTTAGACTTGGGCTGCACCTTCTCTGGTACTAGACGCTGCTTCATAACAATCCATTGGTAATCCTCCACCTGTGAGAACAGCGAGTAGCTCTCCAGCTTGTGCAGGTACAAACCGGCGGCGTAGGTATTGCGCAGTAACTCATCAGTATGGATGGGCTGGTCAATTACCTGCAGCAACTCCGGCTGATGCTCGCGCACCCAGGTCAGGTATAACGGGTGCGGAATGTTAATGGTCACCACCGATTTAGGATGCAGGTGCTTCGCAATCACCTTAAACAGGTTGGGGTGCTGCTCCAGCGGAATATGCTCAATCACATCAGGCAATACCACAAAGTCAAATTTCTCCGGACGCTCAAAATCAGTCATGTCAGACACGGCGAACTCTACGTGGTTAAACTGCTGGTTGAACCGACGGGCCATGTCAATGCTCTTCGGGCTGATGTCTACGGCCAAGACTTTCCCCTGCGGCGTTGCTTTGGCCAGCAAGTGTGTCACGGTCCCGATTCCGCAGCCAATCTCCAACACCCTTGAATCAGACTTCAGCCCTGCTTCTTTCAGGTTTTTCAGAATAGTCCGGTGCCGGATGTGGATTCCTTTTTGGAACTGCTGCTTGGTATATTCGTCGTAAAAGTTAGATACTGACATAATAGGTTGCTATGGCCGGGAAGGCGCTACTTCTTTAATGCGTAAATGCGTTCAATAATCTCCACTACTTTGAGACCTTCAAGGGCGTTGGTGGTGGCGAAGGTTTTGCCTTTGAGGGTGTCAATCACGTTCTCAAAAATGAAATGGTGATTGGCGGCACTGCCTTTGTAATGGCCGTAGTCATTGGCAGGGCTGCTGGGTGGAAGATTGGGCATGACGTAATCCTGCACGTGGCAGTATTCCACCTCGTTCATGTACTGTCCGCCAACCTTGATGCTTCCCTTTTCCCCGATGATTGTCATGCTGCTTTCCAGATTTGTGTCCCAGACGGCGGTGGAATAGTTGAGCGTACCGGCGCCTCCGTTCATAAAATCGAAGTGGATGAGGCCGCTGTCTTCAAAATCAGTGAGGTGCTGGTGGTTAAAATCCATGAATCGGCCATGGATGTTCTTGATATCTCCGAACAACCAGTACATGATGTCAATGAAATGGCTGAACTGGGTGAACAGGGTTCCGCCGTCCAGGGCTTGCTTCCCTTTCCAGGTACCAGCTTTGTAATACCGGTTGTCACGGTTCCAGTAGCAGTTAATTTGCACTAAATAAATCTCGCCAAGCCGCTTCTCCGAAACCATTTCCTTGAGCCACAACGAAGGGGGACTGTAACGGTTTTGCATCACGCAGAATACCAGCTTTGAGGTCTGCAGCGATTTGTAGATGATGCGCTCGCAGTCGGCTTTACTCAAGGCCATGGGTTTCTCGCAAACCACATGGCAGCCGTTTTCCAGGGCCAGCATGGCTTGGTCGGCGTGGAAGCCGTTGGGCGTGCAAACGCAGATGACATCGGCCTTAGGGCCAGAGGCCAGGTACTCTTCCATGCTGGTGAAGAAGGGCACGCCAAAGGGTTCCATCTCATCTAACCGGGCTGGATCGGTGTCTACCATGGCCACCAATTCCCCTTCGGGATGGCGCTGTACCATGGTGGCGTGGCGCTTACCAATGTGGCCCGCTCCTATTACTGCAAACTTTATCTTTTCTGACATCAGATGCCTTCTATTCGTTTTCGCCTCAGCTTCCGGAAATCAGCCCGAAAGCAGCGTATTTATTTTCTTGATTATAAGCGGAAGCTGAGCTGGATTAGCTTTGGAAAAAGCTTACCACCGCCTCAGCAATGTATTGCTGTTGTTCCTCGGTGAGTTCGGTGTGCATGGGCAGGGAAATCACCTTGCCGCACAGTTCCTCAGACACTGGGAAATCACCTGCCTTGTAGCCCAGATACCCATAAGCCTCGTGCAGGTGCAACGGAGCCGGGTAATATACCATACTGGGGATTCCTTTCTCTTGCAGATGGGATTTCAACGCTTCGCGCTGGTCAGCCGGAACCTGTAGCGTGTACTGGTGAAAAACATGACTGCTGTAGGTTGCTAGGGCCGGTATCTTAATCTGCGCTACTTCCGCAAAGTAGGCATCATACACCCCAGCTGCTTTCTGCCGGCGGTAAATGAAATCATCCAGTTGGGTAAGTTTCACGTCCAGCAAGGCGGCCTGCAGGGTGTCTAAGCGGGAATTCACGCCTACCCGGGAGTAGTGGTATTTCTTGTGCTGCCCGTGGTTGGCAATCTGCTGCAAAGTAGAGGCTAGGTCTATGTCTTGGGTGAAGATAGCTCCCCCATCTCCCATGCAGCCTAGGTTCTTGGACGGGAAAAAGGAGGTGGTGCCAATGTGCCCGATGGTTCCGGCAAAGGAAGTTCCGCCCTCGGCATCTACGTACTGAGCGCCAATGGCCTGTGCGTTGTCTTCAATCACGAAGAGTTCCTGCGCAATGGCCAGGTCCATGATCTCCTCCATTGGCGCACATTGCCCGAACAAGTGTACCGGCATAATAGCCATCGTTTTCTCGGTCACCGCTAAACGGGCTTTGGCCGGATCAATACAAAACGTATCGGGCAGCACGTCTACAAACACAGGCTTCAAACCCAAAAGGGCGATTACCTCGGCAGTAGCCACATAGTTGAAGGCCGGCACAATTACTTCTCCCCCAGCGGGTAGATCCAGTGCCATTAAGGCAATCTGCAAAGCATCTGTCCCATTGGCACAGGGTATCACATGGTTCACTTGTAAATACTTTGACAGATTGCCTGCGAAGGTTTTCACCTGTGGTCCGTTGATGAAAGCGGTACTGTCTACCACCGCTTGCATGGCGGCATCAATCTGAGTTTTCAGACGCTGGTACTGACCTTTCAGGTCTACCATCTGGAGCTGGTTCATGTATTCTGTTGAAAAGACAAATATAGGTATTGAAAGGTGAACCCTATGTACTAGCACTCATTAATCATCTGCAGGAATAGGATATAAGCACAGGTAAAATCTTAATATAGTAATATTACAAATAAGCCAAAATGCATAAAATCAGCATTTTGAAACCTATACCTCCTATTTGCGTTCAATAACCTGTAAATTCCTTTTTACCAAACGATCCATAAACTATGAAAATGTCCAATTTATTTAAAAAACATACGGTTGTTTACGCTGCATCTCTAACGCTAGCATTTGCTCATCTAGGGTGTAGCAGAACCGAACGTACTGATACTATGGCCGCTTCTGATACTTCTAGCCCCTCTCGCGAACAAGCCTATAATGATTACAAAAAATACGTTACTGATTATGAAGCCAATGTAGCACGCGGCTGGGACAGCACCCAGACAGATTGGGATCAGCGTATGACCACAGACAGCGCAGAATATAACAAGCGCCGCATGTCAGTAATGGAGTTTGAGAGCACCTTAGATGAGGATCGCAAAGCGGAGTACGCTGAATTGCAGTCAAGATACAGCACTGCCTGGTCTACACGGGAAGGGCAGTATAATACTTGGAAACAAAACAACCAAAGTAGCGGCATGATGGCTTCAGGCATTGACATGTCTACCTATGATGAAAAGAAAATTCCTTCCTATACCGCTACGGACATTAGAAAAGCCTACGAAGACTTTGTTGCCCATGTGGAGATGCACAAATCCGGCTTCAGCAACAAAGACTGGAACACCGTAGAGAAATACTGGAACCAGTTGGATGATCGCAAAAACGCTATCCAAAGCCAGTTAACTGACAAAGACAAGTGGGAGATTGCCAAAGCGAAAACTAAGTACATTGCCATGAAGAACGCCAACAAGGCAGGCAATACTGCTAGCAAAGTTGGTTCTGATGTGAAAGAAGTAGGCAAAGACGTTTCAAACAGCAAGGTGGGTGAAACTACCAAAGAGGTAGGTAAAGACGTAGCCTCTGGTGCAAAAAAGGCCGGTAAAGCCGTAGGAAACACCGCTAAGAAAGCAGCCAATAAAGTAGAGAAAGCTGTTGAAGATGATAACAAATAAAGCTTCCTTATCATAGATTAAAGCAAAAAGCCTTTCCTTTTGGAGGGGCTTTTTTTTACATGATGTTCTAAGCTTCTTTTAAGAAAACTGGCCCTAAATCCCTGTTACTTAGGCAGGTACATTTCTAACAGCAGCAACCGGTAAAAATCAAATAAACGAAGGCTAGGTTTCTTAGAAACAAGGTTACGTTTTAACAATGGAAACAACCACTGCCTGTTTTCATGGAGAAGGGTATCTAATTTCCAGTTCTTTACTTTACGGTAAGCCTTAAACAACTTTGATTCTTCCCCAACTTGGTACTTCTTGTGCAGTAATACTAAGTTATGAATGGCCTGTTGAGTTTTGAGTAGGTACACCTCATTGGGTTCCTGACCTAAATGCCAAACCGGATTGTTAATATGAAGCACCGGAATACTCTTTTGCTTCAACCGCCAGGCAAACAAGGTATCTTCGTGGCCGTAGCCAAAGATCTCGTTTTGCGGGAAATGCTCCAGGAAAACCGAACGAGGCACCAGCAGATTACTTGAGAACACCCGTTCATAAGGTGCCTTCTGCCGATGGTGTGCCGGAGCTTCTTCACGTGCTTTTCCGTATACCCAACGCAATTCTGTACCAGGCAGAGGACGTTCTTTCTTGTAAAAAATTCCGCCAACCACTACCCCCTCCTTTGCCTGACTAAGGTATCGCTGCAGAAAATTTGAATGGACGGGCAGCACGTCATTATCCAAGAAAAGAAGATGCTGGTATTGTGCCTCCTGGGCAAGCTTGTACCGGATCTGGGACCGGCCTATGTTTAGGGGCAGTTTTACGTAAACTACCTTAGAAAAAGATTGTAAAGGTTGGTTCTGGTCTAGCGTGTTTTGGTCTGAACCATCGTCATAAACCCTTACCTCGAAAGGTATAGAAAGAGAAGATGCTTCATGGAGTAAGGCCTCCACCAAAGGCAAAACGTTCTGGTTGTAAACTGGAATGAGAATGGAAATCTCAGAAACCATCTATAAGGGTAAACTCTTCGCGGGCTGAGTCAAGTACCCGGCCTCTTTCACATTTCAAAATGCGACGCGGATAGCGCTTTAAGATATGGTGGTTGTGGGTGGCCATGAGAACAGCCGTACCACTGTTATTGATTTCTTGAAACAGATCCATAATACCATGGGTCACGTCTGGATCAAGGTTACCGGTAGGTTCATCTGCGAACAGGATAACCGGTTCGTTGAGCAAGGCCCGGGCAATCACTACCCGCTGCTGTTCTCCCCCAGACAATTGATGGGGCATTTTGTTCGCCACAGAGTCTAACCCAACGCGCATCAACACCTCAGAAATCCGGTTTTTGACACGTGATTTGTCATTCCAGCCGGTGGCTTTGAGCACAAACTTTAGATTTTCAGCCACGGTACGATCAAACAACAACTGAAAATCCTGGAACACTATCCCTATTTTACGGCGCAGGAAAGGTACCTGGTTCCAGGTTAGAGAATGGATGTTAAATCCTGCTACTTGGGCTGTACCTATTTTCAAAGGCAAGTCGCCGTAAAGTGTTTTGAGCAGAGAGCTCTTGCCACTTCCGGTGCGGCCCACCAAGTACACGAACTCCCCTTTCTCAATTGTACAGGTTACCTCAGACAAAATGGTGTTCACATCCTGAAAGATGGAAACCTTGTGCAGCAAGACCACTGGGTTAGACGAAAATTCCATAGCAGGGTAAAATAAAGGTTACTCTTTTGCCTTACGGCAGCACAAAATGGTGTACAAAAGTGATTAAATCTCCAGTTTCTGAAGCTTCCCAAACTCCAGCCCTTCAATAACCGAAGCCAGGGCCTCTTCTTTATTGTCAAGGCCGTAGCGGTCAAGGTTCTTCAAAGGCCGGTCGGCCCGGAAATAAGCAATCAGCACAAAGTTTTCATCACGCAGCTGAATGTAATCCGGGATCTTGGCTTTGCCTTTTACTTTTATGATGTACACTTTTTACTAATTAGAAATTAGAAATTAGAAATGATGATGTTCAGGAAGGCCGCAGCCTACTCATAAACTCACCAATTTCTAATTTCTAATTTTGAATTTCTAATTGATTTAGGCGTTCGCTTTCTTGTGGTCTGCCAAGAACTTAGCCAGACCGCTGTCGGTCAAGGGGTGGTTCAACAGGCCGGTGATCACGTTCAATGGGCAGGTTACCACATCGGCACCAATCTCTGCGCATTTCACAAGGTGCATCACGTGACGAACCGATGCCGCCAATACCTCTGTTGGGAAACCGTAGTTCTGGTAGATGTTCACAATCTGGTCAATCAGGTCAAGACCATCGGTCCCGATATCATCTAAACGGCCCACAAACGGAGAAACGTACGTAGCACCAGCTTTGGCTGCTAAAATTGCCTGACCTGCCGAGAAAATGAGGGTACAGTTGGTTTTGATGCCTTTGTCAGTGAAATATTTAATGGCTTTTACGCCGTCTCTGGTCATAGGCACTTTCACCACAATGTTAGGATGCAGCTGAGCCAGCTCCTCTCCTTCTTTCACCATAGTCTCAAAGTCAGTGGCAATTACCTCTGCACTAATATCACCGTCTACAATCTCGCAGATGGCTTTGTAGTGTTTCATGACGTTGTCATAGCCTACAATGCCTTCTTTGGCCATAAGCGAGGGATTGGTGGTAACGCCGTCCAATACACCTAAATCGTGTGCTTCCCGAATTTCGTTCAGGTTTGCGGTATCAATGAAAAATTTCATAGTTCTAATGAGTTTGGATCACAAATCTAGTTCAATCTTGTTTAAAACAGAACCTCCTTTATAAGTATTTTCCTCCCAGCCTCTTATTCTGGAACACGTTCATCATAGGAAGGGAATTCTGCTGTACATTAAAATGATACCAGAGCTTAAGGAAGGATTCCCTAAGTGGAAGCACATTCCTGTTAATGTGTTTTGGCGCTATTTTACCAAAACAGGTGTAAAAGGAAGATTAGTCCTGGCTGCGCTCTAGTTCAATAAAGAAGGAAGTACCCACGTTTTCCTGACTTTCCATCCAGATTCTTCCCTGATGCAAGTTTACAATCTGCTTTACAATAAAGAGCCCCAAACCGGTGGTAGATTCCCCTTCGGTGCCCTGCCGGTTCGCATTGGTGAACTTATCAAACACAGTGGACTTCAACTTTTCTGGTATACCTATGCCGTTATCTTTCACGTGCAACAAGGCGTATTTTCCTTGTTCGGTTAAGGTAATATCTACCTTTCCACCTGGTTTTGTAAATTTAACCGCATTTGAAAGCAGATTTTCCATAACCCTGGAAAATTTTTCCTGGTTGATGTTGGCATAAACCGGCAATTCTGGGTAACTGAAACTTACTTCAACGCCCTTCTTTTTGGCATCTACTCCCAATGCTGCCAGCTCGGTTTGAAAAAACCCATTCAATTCTGTTTTTTCAAAATAAGCATTAGGGTTCATGTCTCCTATGAACAACAGATCTTTGATAATGGCAAATGCTTTTTTGCAGGTTTCTGAGATTAGCCCAATAAACGTGAGGCTTTCCTTTTTCTCCTCTACAACCAAATCCTTAGAGTTCACCAGATTTTCCTTCAGGTACTCCGTTAAGAGGCTTATGTTATTAATGGGATTTTTAAGGTCATGGGCCACCATGTGCAGAATGGTTTCCTGAGCCTCATACAGTTTCTTGAGGTTCTGCTCTAATGCTTTACGGTCTTTGATATTCTCTACAATGGTATACCCCAGGTTAGCGCCATTATCCCTGAAAATCATAGACGTGACCTGCACCCAAAGTCCTGCCCCGTCTTTTTTGATAAGGCAGGTCTCTATCTGGAAAGAAGGAATTTGTCTTGTCCAGAGATGTTCCTGTAGATCAACCCAATGATGGACAAAATCCGGGTGGGCAAAGTCAATCACTTTGGACCCCACCAGTTCCTGCTCTGAGTAGCCCAGCATGTCCTGCAGGGATTTATTAACCTGAATGATTTTAAGGTCTGGCGCAATGATCTTATTGCCTAGTTTAGACTGACTGAAAATAGTCTCAAAGCGCGATTGGCTTTCCTCGTACCTGTCTTCAATGGCAATCTGCTCTTTCAGCTTGAACAGGGCCTCTGCTATATCAGCACGTAATTGTTTGTTTTCTTCCCGCAGAACTCGGTTTTGTTCCTCTAACTGACGTTGCTTGTCAATTAAGTTGCCTTCAAGTTTATTCTGGGTTGACATAGATGCTGATTTAAAGTAAAGAATAGAAAAAAAGGGGACCTTTTATTCTAAATATTGGGCTGATGCAGCTTACAAAAGAAGACACGTTGGAAAGGTTGTGCCATGTAACCTAAAGGTCTCAGGTTACCTGTTAGTTCTGTACCTTTCAAAGATAATCTAATTTAATTAGAGCTGTGTTTTCTGAAGTGAATACGCTTTTTGGGAAAAGCAGTTATTTTCTTCTGTGCAGAGCTTTTCAGGAAAAGAAATGTATTGAACTTGGCAAAAATTATTGAAGAAAAATAAAGCATTCCAGAACAGGAGAATCATGGAAATGGGTAGAGAGAAATGACTTCTATTTCAAGATCAACTTCCGGAAAAGAGCCTTAAAACAATAAACAAGCAGTATAAGAGGAAAAAGCCGGAAGAGAATCCGTTGGGGTAAGGGCAAAAAAAAGCGGCAAACCGAGTATCGCGCCGCTCAACCACCTACCCTTGCTCCCTTCCGGGCCTGGGGGAGTTCAGCAGGAGCTGGCCGTACCGATTTGCCGTTGCAAAGATACGAAGGCTTTGGTTCAGCGCAAGCTGTTTCTGCTTTAATTTTAAAGATTTACCCCAAAAACAGGTAATACCGCAACAGATCAGGAAGTTACATTTTCTCTGGCTTAGCGCAGCAGCAGCTAGGCGAAAGTAATGTTTATAAAAAGGGAAAGGGAGCTTTTAAAATAACAACTCCCTTTCTCATTACATTTTGAAGAAGCTTTAAACGATCAAGATTTTGAAACTTTGATGTTTTCAAAGCTAATGTTCAGGTTTCTGCTGGAGCCGCTGCTTTTTAAGGCATTTCCCTCCCGGTTAGGAAAAGAGTATTCAGGCACGTAGTACTCCAGGCCCAGTTTCAAGTTCGTTAAAGACCCGCTTAGAACCTGGGTAGCGGCATCATATTGCAAGTTGGCCGTTCCATCCAGCACGGTAACACAACCCGGCGACATGGCGCCGCTTCCATCAGAAAAGGTCTGGCCATTATGCACGCACACTATGGAAGCATCCTTTAAGCTAAGGCTTGCGGGTAAGTTAAGCACCGTCCGGTTTTTAAAGTGGAGCGACACCCATGATCTGGCGTTCACGGTAGCAGTATCCCTGAAGTAAAGGGTTACGCCATTGTTCTCCTCAATAAAGTAAGCTTCCAGTTTATTCTGAGTAGAAACTTTGTAGGTTTTGCCTCTCCAATTCTCATAAGCTTCAGGATACATGTTCCTGTAATTAGCATCCAGTTTAATGCTGTCTACTAAAGAGAAGTTGGTTTGCATAGGACCCGCCTCAGGAGTTGGCTCAGTGTCAGATTCACATGCCCCTAAAAAGGAGGCACTCAAGAGAATGCCTAAGGTGACACGCAACGGAAGAAGTAAAGCTTTTAACATAATCTATGTTTAAAGAGATAGTTTATCTGTTCAAGCGGAAGAAGTTTGCAAGATTCGCCTTCCAACTTTTGGCTGCATTTGTCTTTACAAAAGCTGTGCCTTCTTTTTGATTTCGTGAAGAAAGGGATTTTGATTGATAGAACTTTTGAAAATTTCTGTCAACCGGGCAAAAGTACCTTTCAACTTACATCCTTGACAGGTACTCCCTCTTTCCCCCCTACTCCCCTGCAATTTCATTTTCAAGTATAAACAAGGCCTCGTACCTTTGCACATGCCAGAAAAAATTCTCATCCTCGATTTCGGGTCCCAGTACACCCAACTGATTGCCCGTCGCGTCCGCGAGCTTAACGTTTACTGCGAAATCCACCCATTCAATAAAATTCCGGAAATCACCCCAGATCTGAAGGGTGTGATCCTTTCCGGAAGCCCGTCATCGGTGCGGGAAGAAAATTATCCTAATCCAGACATCAATCCGTTTTTGGGTAATTTGCCTGTACTTGGGGTTTGCTACGGTGCCCAGTTAATGGCGCAGGAAGGCGGCGGCGAGGTAATTGCCTCTACCATCAGGGAGTACGGCCGTGCCAAGCTGAACCATGTTGATCAGCATAACCGCTTATTCAAAGAAATCACCATTGACTCTCAGGTTTGGATGTCGCACGGCGACACCATCAAGCAGGTACCTGAGAACTTCGAGATCATCGCCAGCACTGATTCAGTGGAAGTGGCGGCTTATAAAGTAAAAGACCAGGAAACGTACGGCATCCAGTTCCACCCAGAGGTAACCCACTCTGCTGAAGGCAAGACCCTGCTGCGTAACTTTGTGGTGCACATTAGTGGTTGCTCGCAGGACTGGACTCCAGATATCTTCATAGAAAGTACCGTGGCCGAGTTGCGCGAGCAAATTGGCAATGATAAAGTAATCCTGGGCCTTTCAGGTGGAGTTGATTCTTCAGTAGCGGCCATGCTCATTCACCAAGCCATTGGCAAGAACCTGTACTGCATCTTTGTGGACAACGGCTTGCTGCGCAAGAACGAGTTTGAAGACGTGCTCCATTCTTACAAAGACATGGGCTTGAACGTGAAAGGCGTAGATGCCAAAGACCAGTTCTACTCCTCATTGGCCGGCTTAACTGATCCAGAGGCAAAGCGTAAAGCCATTGGCCGGGTGTTTATTGAAGTATTCGACCAGGAATCGCACCAGGTAGAAGATGCCAAATGGTTAGGACAGGGTACCATCTACCCAGACGTAATTGAGTCGGTTTCGGTGAAAGGTCCTTCGGCCACTATCAAATCACACCACAATGTGGGCGGTCTGCCAGACTTCATGAAACTGAAAGTAGTGGAGCCGCTGAAGACATTATTTAAAGACGAAGTGCGTTTAGTTGGCAAGACTCTGGGCATTGCTGATACTATCATTGGCCGGCACCCGTTCCCGGGACCAGGTTTAGCCATTCGCATCTTGGGCGACATCACCCCTGAGAAAGTAGCCATCTTACAGGAAGTGGATCATATCTTCATTTCTTCGCTGAAGCGTACCGGTTTGTATGACCAGGTTTGGCAGGCGGGCGCCATGCTACTTCCTATCCAGAGCGTGGGCGTGATGGGCGATGAGCGTACGTATGAACGGGTAGTTGCCCTACGTGCTGTAACCAGCGTAGACGGTATGACCGCCGACTGGTGCCATTTGCCGTATGAGTTTTTGGCGGATGTATCTAATGAGATCATCAACAAAGTGCGTGGGGTAAACCGCGTAGTTTATGACATCAGCTCTAAACCACCCGCTACTATTGAGTGGGAATAGGTTTTAGGGGGTAGTTTTCTAAAAATGATGAAGAAACAAATAGTACTTGCCTTAGCCGGTGTAGCCCTGTGTTGGAACGTACAGGCCCAAACCAATGCTGACCTTAACACCCGCCTGCAAAACGGAAAGGTGTTGGTAGACCAGCAGAAGTATGCCTTGGCCATGGCCGAACTATTACCCATTTCCAGTTCTGCCACCGGCAAAAACTATGCTCCTGATGCCGCTTACCTGTACAGTGTGGCAGCGATGCGGCAAAAGAAATATGCCGAAGCAGATAAGATGCTCACGCAACTTATCTCTGAGCATTCCAACTGGGGCGGGCTAGCCGATGCGCAATACCTGCACGGGCAAGTACTATTTGAAAAGAAAGAATACCTGCGGGCCCTGAACGCTCTGGCTTCTATTGATGAAAAATCATTAGCCGATGAAGTGGCGGCCATGAAGCGGCATTACATGATGCTGCTCACTGATAAAGCCACGTTCCAGTACCTGATGCGCCAGTTCCCGGAAGACGCCACTCTGGTGAAAGCCTACGCAGACAAATTGGTTTCCGGCTGGTTTACAGAGCAGGACCGTCCGCAATTGGAGGCGTTGGTCCGTCAGTTCAAGTTAGATCGTGGGTACCTGCAAAGGACGGCGGCTATTAAGAAAAGCGCTTACAACGTAGCGGTGCTTTTGCCTTTCAATGTTTCTGACAAAGGCATAAAAGTAGACAAAAAGAACCTGTTCATCACAGATTTCTACGCAGGGATACTTTCTGCCAAAGATTCTTTGGCAAAGCAAGGAATGCAGGTGAATGTGTACCCGTATGACACCAGCAATGACACCGCGCAGGTGAGGCAAATCATGGAACTCCCAGAGTTGGGTACTATGGATTTAGTTGTTGGTCCTATCTATAAAGGCAACAGTGCATTTGCAGCCAAGATAGCCCAGAAACGGAGCCTCAACATGGTGAACCCTTTCTCTGATGACGCTGACGTCACCAAAGGCAACCCGTACCTGTACCTCATGGAAACGTCGGTGGCTACGCAAGGCCAACGCGCCGCGGCCTACGCGTACCAAACCTTCCCTAAAAAAACGGCGGTGATTGTGTATGACAGCGAGAAAAACGACACCACTTTTGCTGGAAACTTCAGACGCGCCTACACCGTCTTGGGAGGAAAAGTACAGACTTTCCAGAAGATCAATTCCAAAGCCAACGGTAACGTGGGCACCGCTTTGGGAGCTGCCAACCTGAAAGATGCCGGGGTTGTGGTAGTGCAATCAACGGCGGCAAACGTGGCCAGTAGTACGGTGAGCTTTCTGGAGCAACGGGCTTCCAAAGTTCCGGTGCTGGTTCCACAAAGCTGGCTTGAAAACAACCAGATCGGGTTTGACCAGTTAGATTTCCTGGAGATGTATTTCATAGCACCCAAGTACATTGACCTGGAGAACCCGGCGGTACAGAGTTACAAACAAGCCTATACCACCCGTTATAAATTACCTCCTTCTGCATTCACGTATACCGGCTTTGAGCTGATGAACTACTATGGACGTCAATTGCAGGAATCAGGCTACTCTGCCCCGCCTAAATTAAGCGGCGTGCAGCCCGCCGTGTTTTACCAGGGCATTGGCTACCAAACCCAAGACGGAAGACAAGCTCAGGACAATCAATACGTCCCCATCCTAAAAATAGAGAATGGACGTTTGCTGGTAGTAAACCCGGTGCTTTAACATATTGGGGAAATAACTGTTTGAATAGTGAGGTGTAGAATTCTTTCTATCACTCATTCTTACAATCTCCCCTTCAATCAATTACTCAATAACTATACATGTCATTAATCCATAAAACCAGTCAGGATCTATTTCACCGTGCCCAGCAGTCTATTCCGGGAGGTGTAAATTCTCCGGTACGTGCTTTCAGAGCGGTAGGCGGTCAGCCGCTTTTCCTGAAATCGGCCAAAGGCCCATACCTTTTTGACGAGGACGGAAACCAATATCTGGATTTGATCAATTCCTGGGGACCTATGATTTTGGGACACGCCCATGAGATGGTAGAAAAAGCCGTTCGGGATGCCTTACCGGGTTCTCTTTCCTTTGGTGCCCCTACCCGCCGCGAAGTGGAAATGGCCGAGCTCATCATCAGCATGGTGCCCAGTGTAGAGAAAGTGCGGATGGTGAACTCTGGTACAGAAGCAACCATGTCAGCCATTCGGGTGGCGCGAGGTTTTACCGGCAGAGACAAGATCATTAAGTTCGAGGGCTGTTACCACGGCCACGGGGACTCTTTCCTGATTGCAGCAGGCAGCGGAGCCATTACGTTAGGGGTTCCGGATAGCCCTGGGGTTACTAAAGGCGTTGCCAATGATACCCTTACCGCTCCCTATAATGATCTGGCGGCGGTGCAAACGTTAATTGACGCCAACCCGGCGCAGATTGCAGCTATCATCTTGGAGCCCGTAGTAGGCAACATGGGCTTGGTTGCTCCAGCCGAAGGTTTCCTGCAAGGGCTGCGTGACTTGTGCACCAAAGAAAACATTGTCTTGATTTTTGATGAGGTAATGACAGGCTTTAGATTAGCCAAAGGCGGAGCGCAAGAGTTATATGGTGTGACTCCTGACATGACCACCCTTGGTAAAATCATTGGCGGCGGTATGCCTGTTGGGGCGTACGGCGGAAAAAAAGAAATCATGAACGCTGTGGCTCCGGCCGGACCTGTGTACCAGGCGGGTACGCTTTCGGGCAACCCGATTGCCATGTCGGCAGGGATGGCGGCCTTGTCTTACCTGAACGAACACCCTGAGGTGTACACCCAGCTACAGCACATCACTGACAAACTGGTGAATGGCACCATGCTAAACATGAAGCAACTGGGGCTGAACTACACCATCAACCAGGTAGGCTCTATGTACAGTTTGTTTTTCACGGAGCACCCTGTCACTGATTTTGCTTCAGCCAAGACATCTGATCTGGAATTATTTGGAAGGTACTTCCATGAGATGCTTCAGCGAGGTATTTACCTGGCGCCCTCCCAGTTTGAAACCCTGTTTGTTTCTGCCGCCATCACTGATGAGCTCGCTGATTCATATTTAGCAGCGAACCTGGAAGCCCTACAGGCTTTGAAGGCCTAATTCTAAAAACGAGCTAAAAGCAGAAGCGGCACTTGAAAATATTCAGGTGCCGCTTCTGCTTTTATGGTAAACGAGCAGGGTTTTACTCAAGCTTTGAACGAAGGTAGTTAAGACAGAAGCCTATCACCATAAAGGTAGAAGTAACCATCAGGAGTAAGAAAACAAGGTTTCCTCTGGAGAAAAGACTTTGCCTGAAGAAATCGGTCATAGCCATTACCATCAACCCCACACAAATAACCCAAACTACTACCACCAACACCAGTTGCTTTTTGGTTGGATGGCTTACCCATGTTTTCTTTCCGTTTTCCATAAATTGACCTCTTTTCATAGCTCACTGTACTTCATTACAGCTATCAAGCTAATTTTACCTAATCCTCATGAATACGGATATGCTCCATTAATAGCTTATTTAGGTGGTGCCTGTTCTATTTAGCAGCAAACTATATTTGTTCGTAGTAAAGCCATAAGTATACAGCATCAGGTGTACCTCCAAAAGGCTATTTCTAAAATAAAGACCAAGTTAAAATAAATACACTTGCCCATGACGTCCTTTTTTGAGCTGAAGAAATACGGAACAACGGTACAAACGGAGGTCATTGCGGGTGTGTCCTCTTTCCTGGCTACTTCCTACATCATTGTGGTGAACCCAAGTATCCTGAGCCAGGCCGGAATGCCTTTTGCGGCCGTTTTGACGGCTACGGTTATGGTTTGTTTCTTCAGCAGTCTTCTCATGGGCGTGTATGCCAGGAACCCGATTCTGGTAGCACCCGGTATGGGTTTAAACGCTTTCTTCACGTTCACTGCAGTGTTGGGCTTGAATGTGCCCTGGCCTGTAGCGTTGGGAGCCGTATTCTGGTCTGGAATTGTGTTTCTGCTGCTATCAGCTTTTAATATCAGGACCTACATCATCAAGGCTATTCCACGTCCATTGCGCTACGCAATTGCGGCAGGTATTGGGTTGTTTATCTCCCTCATTGGGTTTTCCAATGCTAAATTTGTGGTGTCTAACCCGGCTACCATCATTGGGGTTGGAGAGTTGACGCCTGCCGTGCTCACGTTTATTGCCGGGCTTTTGGTAACCGCCGTGCTGGTGACAAAACAGGTAAAAGGAGGTATTCTGATCGGGATTCTGTTCACCACGCTGGCGGCTTACCCCATTGGCAGATGGTGGGGAGTGGAAACAGGCGGGGCAGGTGCCCTCATTAACTGGAACGGCCTATTTGCGGCACCTGATTTCAGTCTGCTTTTCCAATTAGACCTGGTAAACTCCCTGCAATGGGCGGTGGTGCCCATAATTTTCGCCTTTGTCTTCACCGATATGTTTGACAGTCTCTCCACCCTGGTGGGGCTGGCCGAGGCTGCCAACCTGCTGGATGAACGCGGCGAACCCCGTAATGTAAAACGTTCTCTCATGGTAGATGCCATTGCCACTACCATGGCTGGCCTGGTGGGTTCCAGTCCCGGTACAGCGTACATTGAATCGGCAGTAGGGATTGAGGCTGGCGGACGGACGGGTCTCACTGCGGTAGTGGGTGCCCTGCTCTTTCTACCGTTCCTTTTCCTGGCTCCGCTCCTCTCGGTAATCCCGGCAATTGCCACTGCTCCGGCGGTAGTATTGGTTGGCGTGTTCATGGTGCGGCCGGTGACGAAGATAAACTGGCAGCAACTGGATGAGGCAATTCCAGCCTTTCTGGCCATGGTGCTCATTCCCTTTTCCTACTCCATCACCCAAGGCATTATCTGGGGGTTCCTTTCCTGGACAGCCTTGAAACTCATCTCGGGCAAACGGCAGGATGTTACCTTGCCTCTGCTCATTGTAGATGTATTCTGTATCCTTGCCCTCGTGCTGGAATAGTAGATTGCTTTAACCCTGTTTTTCAAAATATAGCCTCAAAGCAGAAGGTCTCCCTAGTGTTTCTCTCCCATACCTCTCCGAGACTACGTCTTTTTTCCTGTTCACAGCTCTGCCTGTTCATGAAGGATCTGGCTACCAGATGAGATAAAAACTAACCTTCGGTTAAACTTGTCTTCGGCTAGTCGGTTTTCCTTTTAATTCATCCAAACCAAAACACTTAAGAAAGGGAAAAATAAAAATTATCTAGTATTCGGCGGCTCATCGGATATCGGTAAAGAATTGGTACACCTTCTTTCAAAAGAAGAGAACCGGATATACGCCACCTATAACCAACATCCTGTACAGGCAGAAGCTTCAGGAACGGAATACCATTTTTTGGACGTACTGGCTGAGGAACTGGACCTCTCCTTTTTGCCTGAAGTTCTGGATGGGTTTGTGTATTGCCCCGGAAGTATCAACCTGGTACCTTTTCACCGGATTAAACCCTCAGATTTCCTGGCTGATTTTCAACTGCAGGTGAATGGAGCCATCAAGATATTGCAAGCCATTCTCCCCAAGTTGAAGGCTGCAGGAACAGCTTCCATTGTTTTCTTTTCCACGGTGGCGGTACAAACCGGATTCATCTTTCACTCTCAGGTGGCGGTTTCTAAAGGAGCCATTGAAGGACTAACCAGAGCTTTGTCGGCCGAATTCGCTCCTTCCATTCGGGTCAATGCCATTGCCCCATCCCTCACCGATACTCCCTTAGCGGCTAAATACCTGAACACCGAGGAGAAAATACAGGCCAATGCCCAAAGACATCCCTTGAAAAAATTAGGCACTCCGCAGGACATTGCAGAGATGGCAGCTTTCTTGTTATCAGAAAAATCTGCCTGGATGACTGGTCAAATCCTACACGTAGACGGCGGGGTGTCCAGCATCAGGGGTTAAGTTCTTTCTTTTGTGATCTTCTTAAAGGAATCATCTGAAAAGGCTTTTGGGCCGTTTTCTTTAAAAGTATGCCAAAGGAAATCTATATTTGATTTATAGGTTTCTCACTATCCCCTCAATAGCTATGGCAAAAGAACATCTGCATAAATTCAACATAGACATCAAAGTGTCTGAGGCCGACATTGATGCATTGGGCCACGTGAACAACGTAGTGTATGTGCGGTGGGTGCAGGAGGTTTCTACGGCGCATTGGGAACACGTAGCCCCGCCTCAAATGCAGGAGAAGTATCTGTGGGTGGTACTTCGGCACGAAATAGATTTTCATAAACCCGCTTTTCAGGAAGACACCATTACAGGGTATACCTGGGTGGGCGAGCACCAAGGCGCCAAGTTTGAGCGCTTCGTAAGTTTGTACCGGGCCGGTACTCAGGAACTGTTAGCTGCGGCTAAAACCACCTGGTGCTTAATAGATGCCCAATCCATGCGCCCCAAACGCATTGAAAAAGAAATGCTGGATTTGCTATAGACCAACTCTACAGCTGATGTTACCATTTAAAGTATAACTGGCAATTGAATGGCCAAAGCTTTAGTATTCAAGCAGGTCTATTGTTTCGCATTAAATCACATAATGAATATAGAAAAGAGTAAAGCTGGAGGATCATACAACCACCAATTACTGAGAACAGCCTTCACAATCATTTTAATGGCTGCTCATACTCTCGTGATGGGGCAAGTGAGGTTACCAAAGGTATTCAGTGACAACATGGTCCTGCAGAGGGAAATTGATATTCCGGTTTGGGGTACTTCCACTGCTACGGGGGAGATCACGGTTGAATTAGGCGGAAATAGAGTAAAGGCGGCGCCCGGACAAGATGGGAAATGGATACTACGAATGCCCCGGATGCAGGCCGGTGGTCCGCACGTCATGAAGGTGTATGAAGGAAGCCAAACTAAACCCGTCATCACGTTCAACAATGTGCTGATTGGGGATGTGTGGCTGGCCTCGGGGCAATCTAACATGGAATGGCAGGTACAGCAATCCATGAATGCAGAAACTGAGATAAAGAATGCCAATTACCCCGCCATTCGCTTATTCAATGTTCCCCATGATAAAAAGACGAAAGTACAGCAAGATGTACTTGGCGGGTCCTGGATACCGCTAGACTCGGCTGGGGTGAAGACTGCTTCGGCGGTGGCTTACTTCTTTGCCAGAGATCTGCACCTTGACCTCAAGGTACCAATTGGCATAGTGCAGGCAACCTGGGGCGGCACCCCTGTTGAAGCCTGGACCAGCCGGGAACAATTGCTTTCCTCCCCCATCTCCCACAACAGAATTTTGCTCAACGATTCTATATCTGAAAAGCATTTCATTCAGGATAGCCTGGATCTGGTTCGCTTCTGGGACATCGTTTACAACCCCAAAAACAAAACAGCTAAGACCATCCCTAACCGGAGGTTTAATGATTCAAAGTGGCCGGAGGTAGTGATGCCCGCTACCCTCAAAGACATGAACATGGCGGGGTATGAAGGAATGGTGTGGTTGCGGAAGAAAATAACCATTCCGCAGAACATGATCGGGAAGGAATTGACTCTTGACCTTGGACACCCTGAGATGAATTACTCTTTGTACGTCAACGGCCAGGAGATTGCAAAGAATGTATGGAACGCTAATTTCAAGCACCAGTACCGCATTCCGGCCAGATTTGTGAAGCAAGGCGAAAACGTAATCGCCGTCCGGATGGCATTTCTATGGGGAGGCGGTGGCTTCAACCCTCCGGCTGAAGAAATGTTTCTTACAGACGGCACCTTCAAAATAAACTTGACCGGGCCTTGGAAATACCGGATAGACCTGGAACCCACCATCCCTAAAATCCAGAACTACCACCGATCCCCTACCTTTCTGTTCAACGCCATGATCAACCCCATTGTCCCCTTCGGGATCAAGGGGTTCATCTGGTACCAGGGGGAAGACAATGTTTCCGCTCCGCTGGATTACCGCACCTTGTTTCCGATGATGATTAGTGATTGGCGTATTAGGTGGCAGCAGGGTTACTTGCCCTTCCTGTTTGTACAACTGGCCAACTACATGAAGGTGAAGCCCGAACCCTCAGAAAGCGATTGGGCAACCCTCCGCGAAACACAGACCATGGCACTAGCCCAACCCAATACCGGAATGGCCAGCATCATTGACATTGGGGAAGCTGACAACATTCACCCGCAGAACAAGCAGGAAGTGGGCAGAAGGCTTGCCCTGGTGGCCAAAAACCTGGTCTACCACAAGCCCGTGCAGGCCTCTGGCCCTATGTACCAAAGCTATGAAATTGAAGACGATAAGATTAAAGTCCAGTTCTCCCAGACTGGCGCAGGGTTAGCGGCCAATGGGAATGAACCTCTAAAAGGATTTGCCATTGCTGGTCCTGACCATAAGTTTTACTGGGCAACGGCAGTCATAGAGGGGAACAAGGTACTTGTCAGTTCTGAGAAGGTAAAGAACCCGGTGGCGGTACGCTATGCCTGGGCCGATAATCCTGATTGCAACCTCATCAATAAAGACGGCCTACCAGCTATCCCCTTCCGCACAGATAAATGGAACGCCACAGCTGAACAATAACCCTTCTATATACCTAAAACTTCCAAAAAAACACCTTTTGTGCAGGTCATCTACAAAATCACATACCCGAACGGGAAAATCTATATTGGGCAAGACCGTACAGATGATATCAACTATTTTGGAAGCGCCAACAGTGAGTTGATAGCTAAAGATTTCACAAGAGAGCAGAGAATGGATTTTATCATTAGGAGGGAGATTCTGTGGCAATCAGAGGAAGCTTCGGTGCAGGAAATCACTTTGAAGGAAATTGAATTCATCAGGACCTTCAACTCCAATGATCCTGCTATTGGGTATAACCGCTGGCCTAAATTTAAAATTTGAGGTTAATTCTGTTTCATGCCTGTTTATAAGAAAACAGGCCTAAAGCAAAAGCTGTTATTCCTTTCTATTTTCTGTTTGGTTGATTGAAGCGCTGAGTTTCTTTTAAAGACTAAGAAATGCTAAAGAAGTGTTATGCCCTGCCTTCTTTAATTCATTTTCTTTGAAGTTCATCACATACAAAACTATGTCGCTCAAGAAGATTATTCCGGCCCTTTTACTGGTGGGAAGTAGTTATGTAGCATCCGGACAAGCGGTAAAAGAACATGGGGCTTTACGCGTTGAAGGGACACAATTGGTAAACAAAGCAGGTCAGCCAGTGGTACTGAGAGGCATGAGCTTTGGCTGGCACAATTTCTGGCCTCGCTTCTACACCCCAGAGACAGTTAGTTGGTTGAAAAAAGACTGGAAGATAAACGTTGTTAGGGCAGCCATGGGCATTGAGCCCAATAACGGGTACAAGCAAAAGCCTGAATGGTCTAAAGAAAAAGTTAGAGCCGTGGTAAACGGTGCCATCAAAGAAAACATTTACGTGATCATTGACTGGCACAGCCATAACATCAACCTGCCAGAGGCCAAAGCCTTCTTCACCGAAATGGCCCAAACCTACGGCAAGAACCCGCACGTGATCTATGAGATCTTCAACGAACCCGATGAGGAAACCTGGCCAGAGGTCAAAGCTTATTCAGAGGAACTCATCAAGACCATTAGGGCCATTGACCCAGACAACATCATCTTGGTAGGAACCCCGCATTGGGACCAGGACGTGCACCTCGCCGCCGATGATCCTCTACAAGGAGTCACAAACGTAATGTACACGCTGCATTTTTACGCTGCCACCCACAAACAGGAACTTAGGAACCGGGGAGATTACGCCCTCAGCAAAGGCCTTCCACTTTTTATTTCAGAATCGGCGGGGATGGAAGCCACGGGTGACGGACCTTTGAATGAAGAGGAATGGCAGAAATGGATTGATTGGGCGGAGAAAAATAAAATAAGTTGGGTGACCTGGTCGGTGTCAGACAAGAACGAGACCTGTTCGGTGCTGCTTCCTTCTGCCTCTTCCACTGGCCAGTGGAAAAACTCTGATTTAAAACCCTCTGGCATTAAAAGCCGCGAGTTGATCAGGAAGTACGCTTCTCAACCTATAAAGAAAAATCAATCCAAGCGGAAGTAGTGCTACCTTTTCATAAGCACAGAGTGCCATAACTTCAGAGTACGTCCTTTTTAAAACGCCCTGTACTAACCTCCATTTAGAAGAAGTGCCGGGGGTTTTGAGCTTATTTTAAAGGATCTGGCTTCAAAACGCTTCTCCCCTTCTCCAGCCATGGCAAGAACCGGATTTTACGTGTACCTTGCAGCTTGAATTTAAGCTCACAACCCGCATGATCCTCACCGACCGTCAGATTCTGGAAGAGATAGAAAAAGGCACTATTCTGATTGAACCTTATGACCGCACCTGCCTGGGTACCAACTCCTATGACGTCCATTTAGGCAAATACCTGGCCTCTTACAAAGACGAGGTGCTGGATGCCCGCAAGCACAACCAGATAGAGGTATTTGAGATACCGGAGGAAGGCTACATCCTGGAACCCGGCCGCTTGTACCTTGGCGTAACAGAGGAGTATACTGAAACCCACGCGCATGTGCCCTTCTTAGAAGGAAAATCAAGTGTAGGTCGTTTGGGCATTGACATTCACGCTACCGCTGGTAAAGGGGATGTGGGGTTCTGTAACCATTGGACCTTAGAAATATCAGTGAGCCAGAAAGTACGCGTGTACCATAACATGCCCATTGGGCAGCTGATTTACTTTGTGGTAAACGGAGGCATTGAGAACTACTACAACCAAAAAAGCAACGCCAAATACAATCAACGCTCAGTGTACCCCGTGGAGTCCATGATGTGGAAGAACAAGTTCTAGATTGTCCATTTCACCTCTTGGTTTAAGTAATTGCATAAAACCAACTTTTACCTTGCAATAGACAAAGAACTTTATTTTCAAGCAGTTAAATAAGGTTTATAAGGAAACAAACGGCCGGGTAGCACGTTCATTTTTACAGGAAGCCAACTTTTTTGCTGTCGGTTTTGTTCTAAAAAAGATGGCACAGGAATTGTGTAATAACTCTCAAAACTGAACGACCATGAAAAGATTTGTGTATACCTTAGCCCTTGTTCTCCTAGTAAGCATCACCTCCTTTGCACAAAGTGGAGGAACAGCTGAACAACGTGCCAAGAACCTTTCAGATAAAATGATCCGTGAGTTGCAGTTGAACAACTTTCAGTCCAGAAAACTGCGTGAGATCAACCTGAAGAATGCTCAGAAAATGGTTGAGTTTGAAAACAAATTCTCAAACAACCCTACTGAGCTGGAAAAATGTATCAACGGGGTTTGTAAAGAGCGTGACATAGAATTAGAAGGCCTTTTAAGTACCGCTCAGTATTCACAATACTACAGCGCGCGTAAAGCCTTTAACAGCTATGACCGTCAATATGCTTTGCAACTGCAGAAAGAAAACGGAAGAGTGGCCAAAACATTGGTGGCGCAGGATAAAACCGATGCCAAACGGACTTTCCCTCAAACCCAACCAGCCATTATCAAAGAAACTTCAGCTAAAAACTAATCTTTAGCTAGTCATATCCGCTAATGAAAAAAGCCGCTTCTAGGAGCGGCTTTTTTCATTAGCGGATATTTAGGTTACTGAGGGTTTTGCGCAGTGTTACGCTTTTGCTGCTCTTCTACGTGCTGCATCAGCTCCTGGCAAAGGCTTCTCATTTTTTCAGCCATTAGCTTATCATTGGTAGCAGTTTCAAGGCTTTGGGCCATGGCTCCAATGGTGTCAATGTAGAAATACTTCATTTCATCAACAGGCATGTCTTTGGTCCAAAGGTCTATCTTCATGGTACCAGAATCATTGCGGTCCCACAGGGCAATATTGATGGCTTTGGCAAAGTGAATATCGGTACCAGCATCGGTAGCGGTCCAACTGATGGCCTCCGGCACGCGTTGGTCATCCAAAGCAATGCTGAAGTGTATTTCTGATTTTTTCATCTGTTTCAAGGGCTTTTACGCCTATGGCGTTTCTGTTCAAAGCACAAAGGTAAAACGTTTTTCGGAGTTCTGCGGATAGATACACCCTCAATCATGAACCTCTCTCCTATTTTACAGCTAATTTGATCAAAACAGGTTAAAAGCTTGATATACCTTAGTAAATCCCTCAGTAAACCGGTACCTAAATGATGTGGTTCACATACCTTTGAAATCTCCTTTAAACTAATTGGTGCTACAGTTAAACAAAAGCCCTGGCTGGATTAAACTCCATCCAGGGCTTTTTAAATGTACTATAAATAGCTTATACGTAGTTGTTCAGCATTACTGGCATTACCAGCATCAGGATGCTTTCATCTTCGTCATTAGTAGAAGGCATCAATAAACCAGCACGGTTGGGCGTGGACAGTTCAAGGGAGATCTCGTCTGAGTCAATGTTGCTTAACATCTCGGTCAGGAACTTGGCGTTGAAACCAATTTCCATGTCCTCCCCATCATACTGGCAGGTAAGGCGCTCATTCGCTTCGTTAGAGAAATCAAGATCCTCTGCAGAGATTTGAAGTTCGCTACCGGTAATACGCAGACGTACCTGGTGTGTGGTCTTGTTTGAATAGATAGAGATCCGTTTCACTGAGCTCAGGAAATCGTAGCGGTCTATCACTAATTTATTGGGGTTCTGAGTAGGAATTACGTTCTCGTAATCTGGATAACGCTCATCAATCAGACGGCAGATCATCCGGATGTTATCAAAGCTAAAGAACGCGTTAGATGTATTGAACTCTACTCTTACTGCTGTAGCCTCACTTGGCAACGTAGACTTAAGTAGGTTAAAGGCTTTTTTAGGGATAATGATGGAAGCGGCATTTTCACTGCTCACATCCTGACGACGGTAGCGCAACAGGCGGTGCCCGTCTGTGGCCACAAACGTGATGTTACCGCTGCTCAACTGCACGAAGATACCCGTCATGGCAGGGCGCAACTCATCATTGCTAACCGCAAAAATGGTTTTGTTGATGGCACGACCTAAAACGTTTGACGGTATCTCAATTGCATTGCCTCCCCGTACTACTGGTACTCTTGGGAAATCAGTAGCGTTTTCCCCTGACAATTTATACCGGCCATTAGAAGAGCTGATCTCGATGGTGTAGGTTTCCTCGTCAATGGTGAAGGTTACCGGTTGGTCCGGCAGGTTCTTCAAGGTATCTATCAGGATTCTGGCTGGAGCAGCAATACGGCCATTTTCCCGCGCCTCTACATGTATCTCCGTGATCATGGACGTCTCTAAATCACTAGCCGTGATGGTCAGGACACCGTCGTTGATCTCAAACAAGAAGTTCTCCAAAATCGGCACCACCGGGTTGTTGGCCACTACCCCGTTGATGCTGGTAAGCTGCTTCAGCAGCGCCGTAGAAGATACAATGAATTTCATCCGATATAGTTTGTTTGGGTAAGGTCGATTACCGGGCAAAGTTAACCAAAAAAGGATTTTTTCCTACTCAGAAGGCCGGTTTTGTTTAACCAAAGAACCTAATAATGGCGGCTTTTTGAAAAAGATACCAGAAGCCAACACTTCTTACTAAAAAATTTAAAACCTGTGGGAAAACTGTGCTTTCTTCTTTTGATCTCCCCAGTACTTTTCAGGTCAAAAGTTTTCTGAGAAAAGTATTTTTAGCAATGATTAGGTAGTCAGACAAAGGCAAAAATCAGATTTCTTTACTGTGCCTATTATGGTTTTCAAGCCATTTCAATAAAATCCTCAACAAACCAGACCCTTAAAAAACAAAGCCAACCTAACCATCATAAGTGGTTGGGTTGGCTTCTATACATGTGTCTATAAAATACTATAGGTGATTACTTCCTTCTAGTTTTGGTCGTTTGAAAATTTATCTCTCCTCCTGAAGTGGCTGTAGCAGGAAAACTGTATACTAGGTTAGGCTCTGCCCCCAAAACAAATGCCTGTTGGTTGAGTAGAGTGGTTATGTTTAATATACTTCCGGATGAATTCTTATCGACACTTAGCACATGTATTTCATCTGAATAAGAAGCAACTATTTTGGTATTCGTCTGGGCTACCAATTGCTCCAGTTTATCCAAGGAGCCCTCCTCAATAAAAACTAAAATCTCGTTTGACAAACCTGTGATGGGTGCCTCAGGATCAGTGGAGTTTGATTCAAAAAATGGGTTTGCAAAAGAAATAGAAGACTCTTTTACTAATCTTGTCAGTAGCTTTTCAACGTCTGAGCATTCAGACCCAGGAGCTAACCTAACCACCGTAATTATACCAGAATCAACGGCAATTTCACCCTCTACACTTTGGAACTGCGGAAATCTACCTAATACCTGCTGCCGGGCTTGGAGTGACATTCCCTCAGCAAAACCAACTAAAATCAGTTCACCTCTTGCTCTCCCAAATTTAACCGCTTCAGACATCTTATTGTAGTAAGAGTAGTTGGTGCAGGCTCCTGAACGAGCTTCTGAGACAGAAGTGGCGTTCAAGGAAGGTTCAACTATTTCTCTTTCACAGGAAAACAAAAAGCAAGAGGCTACACTTAGATAGGCCAGAGGTAAAAGACGCTTCATAATAAGAGGGGAATATGTAAGTTTTTCTCCTCTTTTTACGAGCTAAAAGGAAAAAAGAAGCTTTGATAGAACTAAAAGAATCACAAAAATTAATTAAGCCTGATATTCAATATATTAAAACACTCCCCTTTTAGACAATCAAATATTTTGATCATCTCTACTCAGCTAATATTGTAGTTTGAAACAAAAATCAGAAGACGAACAACATCCTGAAATACAAATCCAGATTCCCTCCTTTCATCAACACGCTATCTGTCTATGATGGAAAGTTTACTTATTTCTTCCTTTGCTATCAGCATTTCGAACGGAATTATTACACCCCCTGTGCAAGGGCAAAACATGCAGGCAGTAAATGCTTTATTAAGCCAAAATTAAATGCACCAACAAATGCAGATGAACCTAATGCGTGTCAATATGGCAAAGGGAAGTACCGTTCTCCATAATCCTAATGCAAATACAGGGTCATGCAAAAGGATAGCACCCTTACTGAGGTGAAATCTAAAATCATGTTTGATGAACGTAACATCAGTTATCTGGAAGCAGAAAATAAATCCTTCACAAAAGGAGACCCTCTACGAATGAAGCGGGTTTACCCAGCAGATACCCGTTTTGTACACAGAGTGGAAGAAGTGGTATTTTGTCTCCGGTGGGTTTGCCAACAGATAGTTGCTGGTAGTTCAAAGTTGTAAGAGGAAAAGTAAACGCCTATAGTTTTCTACCTTCCTCTCCGGTTCCTCATTCGGGCTATCTCAAGTTTGTACAGAAAGGTAACGGACAACTACAGAAGCTAGAAATGGAAGTGGTAAAAAGCTTAGTGGGCGATGACCACAAGGCTGCCATGAAGGTATACGAACAAGACTTCTTAGGCGCTTTGATGGAATACAACAAACCAAAACGTAAGAAGAACTAGTCCAGTCTTCTCAGATATACAGGTTTAATACATTCCCTACAAACGTTTAGGGCCTTTTTAGACGAAAATAGATGAAAAATAACCTCATTCTTATTTTGCTGCTCTTGGTCGGTTGCTCCCCAATTCGAATAGAAAAGGAGCATATATCTATTGAGAATGTTGCTCTTGTAGAGTACACGTACAGAGAAAATGAAGAAAGAAGTGGGTATAATTTTTATCTGGCCAGCATTCACCAACTATCATCTGATGGCAATGTTTCACTTGTCAGAAGAGACAAATTTAATGCTCCGCTTCGCACCTATACGTCAACTGCCAAAAACCTGACAGGGTCCTTGACTGAGTTGTTGCTAAAATATCCCTCTGACACATCGTTGTTAGTGTTTGACACAAAAGGCACTGAGCTAAGCCATGGGTTTCTGTACATGCTCCTGCTGACAGATGCTAAGGGAAAAGAAACAGTAGTCAGTTTTGCCCCGAGCGAGGCTGAGGGAGCATTGAAATTAGTTTCAGATTCCCTGCTTCGGCATAAGATAGCAGAAGAAATGAGGACAGCAGCAGTAGACACAGCTTCTCTAATAGCTGCTTTTGATAGTATAGTAAGAAAACATGTGCTGCCATTGCACCCCTTGCCACCTAATTCTTTGCCACCACCAGTATACACAGGTCAGAAGGAGTAGAAAGTAGTCTCTACGCCTAACAAAACCTTTACGTCAGGCGGGTTTAAATCCAACTTTCACTATATTACTTTGCTGTTATATTAATGAGGATGAACTATACTACTAATCCGCCCGACCGCAAAGCAGAGCCTTTCTTCAAAACAGGCCCTAAACGTTTAAATCATAGTTATTCCATTACGACGATCAAGTTTTCCAGTAGCAGTTTCTGGCAACCTGGGCAAATAGCCGAACTGTTTAGGAATTTCGTATTTTGAGAGGGACTTGCTCAGTTTTCCTTTTAAATTCGTTTCTTCCACATCAGTGAGCGGACTTCCTTCCAAAACAGCTATCAAGCGCTCACCTAGCGCCTCATCTGGCAATGCGGCGGCAAAGAACCTGCGTGAGATGCCCATGTCTGCCAGGGCCTCTCCTAGTGCGGATTCCACTTTCTCCAACTGCACTTTCACCCCGCCTGAATTTACGGTATGATCGGCGCGGCCTAACCACCGGAAGGAATTATTTTCCAGCAGTTCTACCAGGTCATTCGTCACGATTGTGTCACCGCCCGTTACGTCTGCAGAGATGGTAAGGCACCCTCGTCTGTCTGTACCTAAAAAAACCTCTGGGGGTGCAGTGTAGTAGTCTGTTTTCTCATGGCCGTTAAGACGCCGTACCGCTATGTGGGAAACGGTTTCGGTCATGCCATAGCTTTGGAAAACAGGTACCTTTAATACCTGCACGGCCATTTCCAATGCTTTCCCTACGGGTGCTCCGCCCAGCAGAATGGCTTTCATCTGGTTCAGTTTAGAAACTTTGTCAGGAGTCTGCTCCAGTATGGTCTGCAGTTGAAGCGGCACCATGGCCACAAAATCAAATTCTGCCTCTGGGTCAACACTTGCCAGGGGGTTGCCAATGGGTTCAATGATAGTCACGTGCAGCTTTCCTACAAACCCACGCACCAACATCATCATACCCGCAATGTACTCAGTGTTCATGCACACCAGAACCTTGTCTTCGGGCTGAAGGTCAAAGATGCGCAACGTACGCTGCGCACTGGCTTCCATGCGGTCACGGCTAAGTTCTATCAACTTAGGCGCACCCGTGCTACCCGAGGTCTGCACCGGGTACTCCTGTACTCCCTGTAGCCAATTCTTGCAAAACTCCAGGGTTTTGGCTTCATAACCATCCAATGGAATACTTTGGCGGAAGGAATAATGCTGAATTTCATCTAAGTAAAATTTCTTACCATTCAGAAGTAGGTGGTCAGGCATGTATCAGACGCTAGAAGTTAGACAATGGATGTGAGACGGAGTCTTGAGCAAACTTACTACCAGCAGTAAAATAAGTTTAAGCGAGCACAAACAAAATGGCCTTAAATCTCTCTTTGGAAGATTCAAGGCCATTTTAGAATTTAATGTCTAGATCTCATTATCTAAATCATGGGAATTTAGGGTACTTGGAGAAATCAGGTTTACGCTTCTCAAGGAAAGCATTCTTCCCTTCCTTAGCTTCGTCAGACAGATAATACAGCAAAGTGGCATCTCCGGCCAATTGCTGGATACCTGACTGGCCGTCTAGCTCCGCATTGAAAGAGGCTTTAAGCATGCGCAGAGCCAGAGGGCTTTTCTCCAGAATTTTCTGGCACCACTCTACCGTAGTCTCTTCCAGTTGCTCTAATGGAACCACTTTATTTACCAAGCCCATGTCAAGAGCTTCCTGGGCATTGTACTGGTCACACAGGTACCAGATCTCGCGGGCTTTTTTCTGGCCAACTATACGGGCCAGGTAAGATGCCCCAAAACCTCCGTCAAAGGAACCTACTTTAGGACCAGTTTGGCCAAAACGGGCGTTTTCTGCAGCAATGGAAAGATCACAAACCACGTGCAATACGTGTCCGCCACCAATAGCCCAACCAGCCACCATGGCTATCACGGGCTTAGGAATGCGGCGGATCTGCATCTGCAGGTCCAGCACGTTCAGGCGAGGAACGGTATCTTCCCCTATATAGCCCCCGTGTCCGCGTACGCTTTGGTCACCTCCTGAGCAGAAGGCCTTGCCGCCTTCGCCGGTTAAAATGATGACTCCAATTTCAGCATTGTCACGGCAGATGTTCATGGCATCTATCATCTCGGCTACGGTGCGGGGGGTGAACGCATTGTGCACGTGGGGCCGGTTGATGCTTATTTTGGCAATGCCGTTATAAAATTGAAAAAGTATCTCTTGGTATTCTTTTAGGGTTGTCCAGTTGAATGTGCTTTGCATGAACCTCAGTTTTGGTGAAACTTTTGCGGGCATAAATGTACAATGCCCTTGCAGGATTACACAAAGGTAGGCGGAGAAAAGAGTTCTGCCACTAAATTTTTAAGCGGACAAGCCCGTTTTTTTCTGTTGCAGTTTTTTCTCGTTCGACTCAAATCTGTGATCTACTGAGTAATAACCCGAGCCGCCTACAAAATAAAAGATAAGGGCAATGAGCGTGATTAGTGAAATAGCAAACTGAGGGTTAACAGAGAAAAAGCCTTGGCCAGGATTAAAGAAAAATACTGCACCAATCAAAATTGGTATCTGAAAGCCAACCGCTACTCGGGTAATCAACCCAATGGCAATCAGGACTCCTCCCACCAGGTGGGCAAAGGCCACGTAGTGCGCCAACCCTAGAGCCAGAAACTTGAATTGGCTGTTCTGGATGATCTCTGCCAATGCCGAGGTGTCTGCAATAAATGTAAGGCCCTTGTAAAGGATAAAAAGGCCCAGAATAATTCTACCGTAGTCATAGGCCACGGGGCGGTGTTGATTTTGCCACTGATCTACTTGCTGTACCCAATTCATATTTGTCACGCTATTACGGTAGCGCCTCCAAAGAAGTATACATGAAGCATAGTTGGTGAAGCAGATAAGCAATTTGACTTAATTTGAAAAGTCAAATAACGGAGATTGATCCTCCTTAGCAGATAGGATTATGCCACAGTGAACCATCACAACTGAGGAAGACCAGTGTTCATTACATGGTCTTCTTTTTTCAAGCGAGCCTTTAGCCCCTGAGATTTATGCTTTTTAAGTAGGTGCTTCTTTTCCATGACCGCTTTATGGTCAAAAGAATAATAGCCGGAGCCACCCACTACATAAATGCAAAGAAATACCAGGGTGTACAAGGCTACCGCGAAGGGAGAGTAAAGCGAGAACAGGTCGTGTGCGGGACTGAAAAACAAGACTGCGCACATCACAATAGGAATTTGAACAATGCAGGCAATGCGGGTATGCCATCCCACCATAATCATCAACCCACCAATTACGTGGATGATGGCTATAGTATAAGCCAGAAAAGTGGCAATGGAATACAGTTGGCTGTCTAAAAGGATTTGCTCAAGAGCAGTTGTATTGAAAAGAAACTGCACCCCCTTAAATAATAGAAAGCACCCTAACGCTATCCGGCCGTAGTCATAGAGCACCACTCTGTGTTTGTGATGCCATTTCTCAACGTCTTTCGTAAACTCCATGATTTTCACGCCTTTACAGCAGCGTCTCCATTATGAATTTACATCTTATTTATGCTTAAGTCAATTAAAACTTTGTTAAATGTTGCAAATAATCCTTAGATAGATTCTATAACTTAATATCCTTAGCGACCTGCTCTCTATAGGAAGAGAAAATACCAAAGTTTTCAGCGCTATCTGTCTCAATTTCAATCAACTGAGCACCCTGCGTGGGGTCAAAGAATGATGGCAGCAATGCGGCCAAGTCCAATTCCTCAGAAACCCTGTGATAAGTCAGCCCCATGTCTTCCGCTGTTTTTTGGGCGGTTTGCCGCTGTTCGGTTTCAAAGAAAGGACGCAACTCAGGCTGACTGCGCGGGCCTTCAATCATCCGGAAAATTCCTCCGCCATGGTTGTTAAGAACTACAATGCGCAGGTTCTTGGGGAGGTAATTGTGCCAAAGGGCATTCCGGTCATACAGAAAGGCCATGTCGCCGGTCACCAAGGTTACAAGTTTATCAGTGCTTAATGCTGACCCAACGGCCGTACTTGTGCTTCCGTCAATGCCGCTAGTTCCCCGGTTGGCAAATACTTCCACCCCTTCTATCTCAGCAACGCCGATGAGGTTGGCATAGCGCACGCTCATGCTGTTGGCCAAGTGCAGGAGGCTATTGGAAGGCAGGCTTCTTAGCACCTGATGGCACGCCTTGAATTCTGAAAAAGAGCTGTTTTTCAGAAAACGCTCCAAAACTGATTTACCCTGATTTTCCAGCTCAAACCAAGCATGGCTGAAAGTTGGAGAGACCTGCAAACCCTCTCCATTTTGCCCTAGGTTTTGAAAAAAATCCTGTGGGGTGGTTCTGATGATTCGGGTTAAGGACTGGAACGTATCTGCTACCATTCCGGCTTGTTGCACGTGCCAATGCTGCAACCCTTTCTGCTTGCGCAGGAACAACTTCAGATTTTTAGAAATCAGCGATTTATGAAAGGTAATAAACAAATCTGGTTTAAGCCTTTCAGCCTCGTGCAGGTGCTTTGCCCCCAGGAAAACATCATGGTAGTTAATGGTCTCCCCTGCCACCTGCTGGTTGCTGATGGTATCTGCCACAAAGACAGCTCCAGTTGCCTGACAAAAACGTTGGATGGCTGAGTACAAAAGTTCATTTCTTCTACCCTGACCAGCCACCACCAACACTCTTTTGTACTGCTGCAGCTCTTTCTTAAGGTTATTCCACACGTTTGAAGGCAATCCAAAGCCGGAAGGCAACTCTTCTATGATCTTTACGTTTGAGGAGTACGCAAATTCCTCGCCCGGCTCCGGGTAAAACGGCTCCCGCAACGGGATATTCACCTGCACCGGCCCCTCCGGAAAAGACATCACCTCATTCAAGGCTTCATTTAACAAACGGCTGGCATACCACTGGGCATCAGAATGCTCTGTATCTACCGGAAAGTCAAAGCTCCGTTTCACGTGCCCACCATAAATATGAGATTGCCGGATGGTCTGTCCGTCCAGCTGATCTATCCATTCAGGGGGTCTGTCTGCGGTGAGAACCAGCATGGGAATGTTCTGGTAAAAGGCTTCCGCAACCGCCGGAGCGTAGTTGTACGCCGCCGTTCCGGAAGTACAAACTAATACTACAGGTTTGCCCGTTTGCTGCGCTATTCCTAAGCCAATGAAAGCAGCACTCCGCTCATCTGGCACGGTACGCACGCGCAGCTGCGGGTGTCTCGCAAAAGCTAAGGTTAAAGGGGCACACCGTGAACCTGGCGACAACACAATATCCTCTACCCCCTTGCGGGCGCAGATCTCGGCAATATCTATGACAGCTTGTAAAATCATGATTCAGACGCTTGAAAAAGGCGAAGCACGGTTTGCATTTTGAGTTCGGTTTCAACCCATTCTTTGGCCGGGATAGAGTCAGCGGTCATGCCGGCTCCGGCATAGGCGGTAACGGTATCTTGACCCAACTCCACGCACCGCAGATTCACAAATAAATTGGTTTCCTGCCCCAGCTGTACAGGACCCAAAAAACCGCTGTAGTACCTCCGGTCATGTTGTTCAAGTTCACCTATCATCTGCAGAGCGGCCGCTTTGGGCATTCCTCCTACGGCTGAAGTGGGGTGCAGCAATTCCAGCATTTGAGTACCTAGTTTTGGGAAACCCACTTCATCCATAGCAGCGCTGAAGTCGGTGCGGAGATGCAACAAATTTCCGGCCATGATGGTGCGGGGTCCCATTTCCACGTACTCCCGAAGGCGCAGGTGCCGGAAGCAGCTTACAATGTACCGTTGTACCAAAGCCTGCTCCTCAATTTCTTTTTGTCGCCAGATGGCATCAGCGGGTGTCAGACCTTCCATAACCGGTTGGGTGCCCGCCAAAGCCACTGTCCGAAACACCCGATAGCTGTCTACCTGCACCAACAACTCGGGTGTTGCCCCTAACCAGGTTCCGATGCCCGGAATGGAGACTAAGGAGACAAAGGCTGTTGGGTAAAGTTGGGTGAGTTGGGTAAAGGCATGCAGCAAATCAAAGCCTTCAAACAAAGGCAGCGTTTTGGTGCGGGATAATACTACTTTATCCAGGCACCCGGACTGCATGGCCTTAATTGCCTTGGCTCCGCTCACTTCAAACACATCTCGGGTAATGGGCTTCACCGTTCCTTCCGGGTGGCTGGGCCACTCCAGGATATTGCTTTGCTTTTGACCCGTTTTCTGGAAATCGGCCCAAAAGCTTGTGGGCAGTACCGCCTCTCCTATCTGCGGGGAAACACCAGCCTTGCCTGAGAAGTACAAGTCTGCAGGTAAAAAAGTAACGGGGACAGCTCCTGAAGACTGAAAAGGATAAAAGGCGAATCCGCTCTGTGGGCCTTCCATGGAAGGCAAGGTGTGCTTTACTTCGGCAGAAACCAAGGCTTGTGCTTCCCTGGTATTAGGTAATCGCCAAAGCGCCACGGGTAAAGTTGCACCCAAGGCTGCCTGAAAAATTTTGAAAGCCGTTTCTTCAGGAGAAGAATCAGAGGTAAGTGGGAAAACAGATCGGTTATCTTGGGACATGTACTTCTATCTATCCAGAACGGCCATGGTGATGCGGCTGATACAGACCAAATCACCGGTTTCGGAGGTAATACGGATTTCCCAGACTTGGGTCTTGCGGCCTACGTGAATCGCAGTGGCTTTGCCGTACACATACCCACTGCGGACACTTTTGATGTGGTTGGCATTAATCTCCAATCCTACGCAGTACTGTTTTTCCAGATCCAAGTACATGGTGGCGCCAACGCTTCCCAAGGTTTCAGCCAAGGCTACGGAGGCGCCGCCGTGCAAAAGTCCCAGCGGCTGGTGGGTACGGTGGTCTACCGGCATCCGGCCAACGAGGTAATCTTCGCCAATCTCAGTGTACTCCATACCCAGGTGCTCGCCCAAGGTGTTTTTATTCCAGGCATTTAGCTTTTCCAGGGACACATCTGCGCGACTTTTCATCCGTAGTTCTCGTATTTATGGCCTATCTTAGGGCCTGCAAATTAGCTTAAAATTGAGCCTCAAAAAAATCTACCTCGTCCGCCACGGCCAAACCGACCTCAACTTGCAGGGGATTGTGCAGGGAAGCGGCATTGACAGTTCCTTAAATGAAACCGGACGCTTGCAAGCCGATAAGTTCTTTCAGGCCTATCAAAGCATTGCCTTTGATAAAATCTATACCTCAGTCCTGCAACGCAGCGTGCAGAGCGTACAGGGGTTTATAGATCTGGGCATTCCGCATGAGCGTCACGCCGGCCTGAATGAGATCAGTTGGGGGAATCGTGAGGGTACCCGGATCACTCCAGAGGAAGACGCGTATTACTTTGACATGCTGCGCCGCTGGCAGAATGGAGAAACTCATGTGCCCATTGAAGGGGGAGAAAGCCCTCAGATGGTAGCCGACCGCCAGAAGCCGGTTGTAGAGTTGATTCTTTCCCGGCCCGAGGAGAAAACTATTCTGGTGTGCATGCACGGCAGAGCCATGCGGGTTCTTCTGGCCCAACTACTCAGATACCCGCTGCACCAGATGGATAGGTTTGTGCACCAGAACCTTTGCCTTTATGAGCTTAACTTTACCGGCTCTATGTTCTGGGTTGAGCGTTTTGCCGATGTGTCACATTTGACCTAAATTATTGAACAAGATTCTTATTTTTGGCCTTATTTTTTGAAAACAAGCCAAAATACCACGTAGAATCTCTTAAAAGCATATTTGTATTACAGCATTTTTGCCTCTATTTTTGAGGCCTTAAAACCCGAGCAAAAAACTATGGCCGAAATCATCCGAATGCCCAAGATGAGTGATACTATGACCGATGGGGTCATTGCCTCATGGTTAAAGAAAGTTGGTGACTCTGTGAAATCTGGGGACGTTCTTGCCGAAGTGGAAACCGATAAGGCGACCATGGAATTGGAGTCTTATGAAGATGGGACGTTACTGTACATCGGCCCTAAAAATGGTGAATCTGTACCCGTAGATGGCGTGTTGGCCATCATCGGGAAACAAGGTGAAGATATCTCTGGCCTCATGGCCCAAGTGAACGGCGGAGGCGCTGCCCCTGCCGCCCAGGAAGCTCCTAAGGCTGAAGCGCCGAAGGAAGAACCTAAACAAGCCGCTTCTCCTGCTGCCCAGTCAGCCCCTGCCGCCAATGTGAATGCCGAAGTGGTTCGCATGCCAAAAATGAGCGACACCATGCAGGAAGGTACCATTGTAGCCTGGCACAAAAAAGTAGGTGACAAAGTAAAATCTGGTGACCTGTTGGCCGAAGTAGAAACGGACAAAGCCACCATGGAGCTGGAGTCTTATGAAGACGGTACACTCTTATATATAGGCGTAGAAGCTGGTGCCTCTGTAGAGGTAGACGGCGTGTTGGCCATTATCGGTGAAGCAGGTGCCGACTACCAGGCTTTGCTGAACGGCGGTGGTAACAATTCTGGCGGTAACGCTAACCCTGCTGAAGCGGCAAACAACGAAGAAGCAACTCGCCTCGAAGAACATAAAACCGAAGAGCAGTCTCAATCCGGTGACGGGGTAAACCAAACCGTTGGTGCTCCTGTACCAGGTCAGGGTGCTGAAGCAGGCGCCAACGGTGCATCAGCGAACCAGGGTCGCATATTGGCTTCTCCGTTAGCGAAGAAAGTTGCCCAGGAAAAAGGCATTAGCCTTACCCAGGTGAAAGGCTCCGGTGAGAACGGCCGCATTGTATTGCGTGACGTGGAGAACTTTACTCCTAGCGCTGCTCCGCAAACTCAAGCTAAACCTGCCGCTGCTCCAGCTCCGCAGGTTTCTGCTCCGGTTCATTCTGGTGAAGCCTTCACAGAGGTTCCGGTATCTCAGATGCGTAAGGTAATTGCCCGTCGTCTTTCTGAAAGCTTATTCACTGCACCGCACTTCTTCCTAACCATGGAGATTGACATGGACAAAGCCATGGAAGCTCGTACCAGCATGAATGAGGTAGCTCCCGTGAAAGTTTCTTTCAATGACATGGTGATCAAGGCATGTGCCGCCGCTTTACGCAAGCACCCAGCTGTAAACTCATCTTGGTTGGGCGACAAGATCCGCTACAACAACGTGGTGAACATTGGAGTAGCCGTAGCTGTGGAAGATGGTTTATTGGTACCAGTAGTGCGTAACGCTGATCAGAAGTCACTTTCAACCATCTCTGCCGAAGTAAAAGATTTAGGCGGAAAAGCCAAGTCCAAGAAACTACAGCCGTCTGACTGGGAAGGAAGCACCTTCACCATCTCTAACCTGGGTATGTTTGGCATTGAGGAATTTACCGCTATCATCAACCCACCAGATGCATGTATCCTAGCCGTGGGTGGTATCAAGCAGACACCAGTGGTGAAGAATGGTCAGATCCAGATTGGCAACGTCATGAAAGTAACGCTTTCCTGTGATCACCGTGTGGTTGACGGAGCTGTTGGTTCTGCCTTCTTGCAGACGCTGAAAGGCTTCCTGGAAGATCCGGTGAGAATGTTGGTATAAGTTCTTTCTAAATCATAGAAAAGGCCGATGGTGAACTCCATCGGCCTTTTTGTTTTGGTATTGGTAGTGAATGTGGTTTGCCGTTGCTGGCGTGGTGGCTGGTTAATGCAGAGCCCTTATGCTTGGTCTTTGCATTGCTGCCCTTCGTGCGCTCACGGCCGCGAGGCCCCGTCTTTCCCTCTCGCACTGCCCTTTCGGCCTGAGAAGTTCATTTCTGTTAGTTCAAGTCTTTCTATGGCCAAAAGCGAGGGGCTCGATGGAAAGACTGGAATGGGTGAAAGTCGATCAGCCTTTTCCATGTTAATCCCTCTCTATAGTTCAAGTCTATGACTTGGACCTAAAATGACCGGAAGTTTGCAACTTCCGTGAGGCGACAGCTACAGAAAAGTTTTGCAGGTACATCCAAATCACTAGTAACAAGTAATCATATTTACTAGGTACTCTCCTATCCCTACTTAACAAAAAAGTCGCTCCAAATTTTGGAGCGGCTTTTTTAGTCCATTTGATAAAAATTAAAACTTGAATCTCACAAAGGCTTCCATCGCTTCATAATCTGCTAAACCTAGTTGGTCGTAGCGGCGAGCAGTGGCGCGATTGCGTTCCTGGGCGCGTACCCAGAACTCGCGCTCGTCATCGCCAGGAAAAACAGGACGATCTTTCTGGCTTTGGTGTTTGAAGATGGCGATCTTTTTGCGCTCCACTTCCTGAGGCGAAAGCGGCACTGCCATCTCAATCTCGTGGGTTTCAAACTCGTGCCAGGCCCCGCGGTACATCCAGAGCCAACAGTCCTGCACCCAATCTTCGGTTTGGCGTAGTCTGCGCAGCGCTTCTACGATTATGTTGAAGCAGACAATGTGGGTACCGTGCGGATCTTCAAAATCGCCGGCGGCGAAGACTTGGTGCGGCTTCACTTTTTGGAGCAGGTCCATGGTGAGTTGCACATCCACATCGGTTACCGGGTTTTTCTTGGTTTTGCCACTTTCATAGAAAGGCAGAGCCTGGAAATGGATATGGTCATCTTCTAAGCCGGCGTAACGGGCACCAGCAATGGCTTCGCTCTTTCTTATGAAAGCCTTCACGTTCTGGATTTCAGGAGTGTCTACCTGGTTTGGGTGTTTGCGCTCAATGAAGGTGCGCATGTCATCGTACACGGAGGAAAGCTTTATGCCATCGTGGCCAATACTTCTGCTGAAGTCAATGGCGAATTCCATGTATCGGAGCACATCATCATCCCAGACAGCAGTGTTCCCGGAGGTTTGGTACGCCACGTGCACATCATGTCCCTGATCAACCAACCGGATGAAGGTACCCCCCATGGAGATCACGTCATCATCTGGATGTGGGGAGAAAATAATAGCTCTTTTTTTTGCAGGTGCAGCCCTTTCCGGACGCTGAGAGTCGTCTGCGTTGGGTTTGCCACCTGGCCAACCAGTAATGGTATGTTGCAGTTGGTTGAATACGTCTATGTTGATATTATACACGGGTCCACGGTCTACCGCTAATTGAGCCATACCGTGGGCATTGTAGTCTTCCTCCGTGAGTTTCAGGATAGGTTTTTTTACGGTATCAGAAAGCCAAATAACTGCTTTTCTGGTCAGTTTTGTGTCCCAGTGACAGTCCTTCACTAACCAAGGGGTGCCAAAACGGGTCAAATCTCCAGCGGCATCCTGGTCCAAAACAAACTCCACATTATCTGAGTGCTGTAGGTAAGTGGCAGGTACTTCACCGGAGATTTCCCCCTCTACAGCTTTTCTTACAATAGAGGCCTTCTTGGCATTCCAAGCCATCAGCACTATTTCGCGGGCCTTGAAAATGGTACCTATGCCCATGGTGATGGCTTTGGTAGGCACGTTTTCCTTTCCTCCAAAATCACGGGAAGCGTCACGGCGGGTAAGGTCGTCTAGCGTGACTAACCTGGTTCCCGAGTTAGGGGCAGAACCTGGTTCGTTGAAACCAATGTGGCCAGTTCTACCAATCCCCAGCACCTGCAAATCCAATCCACCAAATTCCTCTATCTTCTTTTCATAAGCAAGGCAGAAAGCCGGAATCTCCTCCAATGATAAGGTACCGTCTGGAATGTTCACGTTGGCCTTGTCAATATCTATGTGGTTGAACAGGTTCTCATCCATGAACCGCACGTAGCTTTGGGGAGCGGTTGGCTGCATAGGATAATATTCATCCAAGTTGAACGTAATTACATTCCGGAAGCTAAGGCCCTCCTCGCGGTGCAGACGAGCCAGTTCAGCGTACACGCCCACTGGCGTAGCACCCGTCGCCAAACCAAGTACGGTTTTTTCTCCCCGCCCCTGCTTCTCCCTGATTAAGGCTGCAATCCGGTGTGCCACTGCTCTGGAAGCTTCCTGCTGATTTTGGTACACCGTAACTGGCACCTTCTCATAACGCGTTTCTTCCAATAGGTTAAGCCTGCTCATAATTATATTCTGGTTAGTAGGTTTTTAGGTATGGAACAAGCAAATTTATAAAGTCTATCTATTTAACAAAATTTAATAACATGTTATTTATACTGAAATATATTTAAAAAATATCTCATCTTATTCCTCAATTATCCTATTCATTAAAACTAATGTTCAAAGTCTCTCTTTTATGTTTTGTTGATCACTGCAGATTTTGTTTGTCTATTTCTGCTCCATTTTTATAAAACACCTGCAAAACGGACATTCCTGGAGCTGGTTCGGGTATTAGGAAAGTTTGTCGTACTTTCGCGGCTGTAAAACGGGCCACAACGGCTTCTTATAAAGAAAGGTACATCATGACGAAAATACGTTCTACCACCGTGTTGGGCATTTACCATAACGGAGAAGTGGCTTTGGGTGCCGATGGCCAGGCCACGATAGATAAATATATTGCTAAGAGCAACGTGCGCAAAGTGCGGAAGCTGCAGGATGGTAAAATTGTAACTGGGTTTGCCGGCTCTACTGCCGATGCCTTTACTCTATTGGAGCGCTTTGAAGAGAAACTGGCTGCCTACAGCAACAACATGAAACGGGCCGCCATTGAGTTAGCCAAAGACTGGCGTAAAGACCAATACCTGCGCAAACTGGAAGCCATGATGGTGGTAGCCAATAAAGAAGAACTATTGATTATCTCCGGAACCGGTGACGTGTTGGAACCAGACCACCAGATTGCCGCTATTGGGTCTGGGAGTACCTATGCCCAATCAGCCGCTTTGGCTCTTAAAAAGCACGCGCCGCACCTCACCGCTGAGGAAATGGTACGTGAGGCCCTCAACATTGCCGCTGATATTTGTATTTACACGAATCACAATCTGGTAATAGAAAAACCGAACTAACACCAGTAATTTCCTGTTTGCTCCATGGCTCCTTTTTGATAGTAGTCAAAAGCAAACATTTACAACAACCAACAACCCATTTCATAAAAATTGAACAGCATGAAGGTAACGCAGTTCCTGAAAGATCATTACAAGCATTTCAACGCAGCCGCTCTGATTGATGCCGCTGAAGGTTATAAGACTCATTTAAACAGGGGTGGTAAAATGATGATCACCCTGGCTGGTGCCATGAGTACCGCTGAATTGGGGATTATTCTGGCTGAAATGATCCGGCAGGACAAAGTACAGGCCATTACCTGTACCGGCGCAAACCTGGAAGAAGATATCTTCAACCTGGTGGCTCATGATTTCTATGAGCGCATTCCTAATTACCGTGACTTAACGCCACAAGACGAACAAGATTTATTAGACCGCCACCTGAACCGCGTAACTGATACCTGTATTCCAGAGGAAGAAGCGATGCGCCGTTTAGAGCACACGGTTCTTAAATACTGGCAAAAAGCAGATCAGGCCGGTGAGGCATATTTCCCGCACCAGTTCTTCTACCAAATCTTATTGTCCGGTGATCTGGAGCAGTATTACCAAATTGACCCTAAAAACAGCTGGATGTTGGAAGCGGCCAAGAAGAACCTGCCCATCTTCGTACCAGGGTGGGAAGATTCTACCTTGGGTAACATCTACACTGGTCACGTGATCTCTGGTGATATCAAGAATGTACATACCATGAGTACTGGTATTCAGTACATGATGGAACTAGCCGAGTGGTACACCAACACCGCCAAGGAAGACTCCACTATTGGTTTCTTCCAGATTGGTGGTGGTATTGCCGGTGACTTCCCTATATGCGTGGTTCCTATGCTGCACCAAGATTTACAGCGCACCGGGGTTCCGTTGTGGGGTTATTTCGCTCAGATTTCTGACTCAACCACCTCCTATGGTTCTTATTCTGGGGCGGTGCCGAATGAGAAGATCACCTGGGGGAAACTTGGAATTGATACCCCTAAGTTCGTGATTGAATCAGATGCGACCATTGTAGCACCTCTGGTATTTGCTATCGTATTAGACATGTAATCTAACAAGATTGCATAGAAGTAAAAGGCGGGATAATCTCCCGCCTTTTTTATGCCCTTTTAGTAAAATAATTCCAATATTATTTTGTAACTTGAAAATAAGAGACTGCTTGACAGTTAATTAAACTATTTGGTTATCATGCTGATACATCACCTCTACCTCTCAGCTACCGTCTTAATCAACCAGCGGAAACCCACTGTTGTAGTGGTGGCTAATGCTACTACCGCTACTGTTAAATTGAAGCCCCTTACCAACCAAAAGACCTGTCAGGAGGTCAGCTTTGGTTTGAAAGAAATTACCTCTGAAACTGGTTAATATATAGTAGTTAAGGAAGGCAGATTCTGGTTCCCCACCCAGTTGCCCGCTACTGCATCTCGTTTGCAGGTAGAAATCAGCTTGTAAGAGCTTTTCTACTTGATAGATTCTGAAAAAATTTGCTCTTCAGATAAAGTCACCTCTTCCCAAAAAGTAGAAATACTGATGAAATAAGTGATTACCCTATTTTTTCATTTTCTTTTAATAAATGAAAACCTTCTAAGAATATTAAGTCGTAAGTAACGGAGATACAGAATTTTAAAGCCGAAGAGAAATGAGAAAGCACTACCATCTGTCCACTATCTTACTAATCTTGTTAATAGGGGCGTTAAGCAGCTGCCTAGGGTTCGGGCACCGTAAATTTGGGTCTGACTACAGCTATAACGGGGCTTTTCACAAATACCGCACCTTTAACTTTATTACCCATGCCTCTGAAGAGGATAGCGTCACCTTAAAGAACTACGAGGTTCTGAAAAAATACATCAGGGAGCGGCTTGAAATTCAGGGATACGAGTACAGTGACAAGAAGCCGGACTTACTGGTAAGCTATTACATTTACTACAATGACCTTAACATGAAGGGGTATGAGCAGGAAGAGTTCGACATTTGGCTGGTTAACAATGAAGAGCCTACCAAAGAGCACGAAGCGTACAAACCCATCAAAATGTACATGAGCCAAGGAACCTTGCTTGTGACTCTCCTAGACCATAAAAAACAAAATGCAGTTTGGCAGGGCTATACCTCGGGGGTGCTTTCGGACCCTACTTCCGAAAGTACCGCTTATTTGAACAGGGCCGTTAGAACCATCTTCGACCAATACAGGGTATTCCGGAAAGGTTACTTGCGGGAAAACTCTTCCAACAACTAGAAGCATCTAAGTATACAGAAAAGGGGTGTTTTAAGGCCTGTTTCATGAAACAGGCCTTAAAACACCCCTTTTCTGTATACAGGTTTATACCTAATGAAAGCCCTGCAGACAATATTTAGTATCTTGAAACCTTTTTGATATTCAAAATACCACCTAACAAGAGTATATACCTTCATGAATACCCACTCCTACCCTCTTGAGCCTCAGCTAGCCGATCGTCTGCGAGTACAGCAAGCAGTTGAGACCTATGTCCAGACATTCCTGCAGGAACTGCCTTCGTTGCCGGCCTTTGTTGATTCACCAAGTAAAGGTGCTGGGCTACTGGAAAGTCCCTTTCAGGAACAACCCGGAGACATAGAAGAGGCTTTGGGCTTACTGAAAACAGAGGTGGACATTCCTGGTATCAACTCTGCCTCAGGTGGGCACCTAGGGTACATTCCGGGCGGTGGACTGTACTACTCGGGGTTAGGAGATTATTTAGCCGCCGTGACAAACAAATACGCCGGTATCTTCTTCTCAGCCCCTGGAGCGGTGCGCATGGAGAACATGCTATTGCGCTGGATGGCTGATTTAATCGGCTTCCCGACAGATGTTGCGGGAAATCTCACCTCCGGAGGAAGTATTGCCAGCCTGATTGCCTTGGCTACCGCCCGTGATGCCCAAGAGATTAAGGCCCGTCTCATTCCTGATGCCGTCGTGTATACCACCGAACACGCCCACCATTGCCTTGACAAAGCATTGCGCATTGCTGGACTAGGCGAATGCCCCATTCGCTACATTCCCATGGATGAACAGTACCGGATGAACCCGGAAGCTCTGGAACAGGCAATTGTAGAAGACAACGCTGCTGATCTAAAACCCTGGCTTATCATTGCCTCAGCCGGCACCACTGACGTGGGAGCTATTGATCCTTTACAAGCCATAGCCCAAGTGGCGAAGCGGCACCAGTTATGGTATCATGTAGATGCTGCGTACGGCGGGTTCTTTGCGTTAGCAGCTTCTGGTAAACCAGGGCTAGCCGGTATTGAAGAGGCAGACTCAGTGGTAATGGATCCCCACAAAGGCTTGTTCATTCCGTATGGTTTAGGGGCAGTCCTCATCAAAAACAAACGACAAGCTGCAGAGACACACCACTACCAGGCCAATTACATGCAGGACGCACTTTCAGCTACAGAAGAGGCTTCGCCAGCAGATTTGTCTCCAGAGTTAAGTAAACACTTCAGGGGACTCCGGCTGTGGCTTCCCCTCAAACTGCATGGAGTAAGTGCTTTTAGAGATGCCCTGGAGGAGAAACTTACGTTAGCAAACTATGCATACTCACAGCTAAAGCAACACCCTGACTTTGAAGTGCCCGTGGTGCCAGAACTATCCGTGGTGATTTTCCGGTACTTGCCTAAGAAGGGTGTTGAGGTGAATGCCTTCAATCAGAAACTGATTAAGGCCGTGCAAACAGACGGTCGCGTTTTTCTTTCCTCTACCTTGCTGAACGGCGCCTTTATGCTCCGCATGGCCATTCTTTCTTTCAGAACCCATCAGGACACGATAGACCTGACGCTCCAGATTCTACAGGAAAAAGCAAGTGAGTTAGAGAATTCAGTTGAAGTGTAACAGTAGTGATTAGACGTATATACCACTTCGTTCAAAGGAGGTGGTATATACTTTACCTTGAGGAAAGCTTGATGGTGTCTTCCACCTCATCACCCACCAATGGGAATACCCCATCTTTTAGGAAGAGATCATCGTGCTTGGTGAGCAGCGTTATGTTGTCTAATTCTGTTTTCCAGTTATACGTCTCGCGGTTCAGGAAAAGAATGGCTTTAGAAACTACTTCAGGCGTTGTGTCTCCCAGCGCAAGGGAAAGGTGCGGCATCCAAACCTCAGGGTGATAGTAAGGGCCAATTTCCTGGCAAACCTTCCCTACCGCTTTGTGCAATTGTCCATGAAAATCATTCACCGTCACGGTCCTGATCACAGGAATGTAAAGAACCGGCTTTTCTCCCGGGAAAACCCCCAGTCCAGTGGTGGCAATTGTAAACTTGCAACAAATGCCAGCGGCTTGGCCTAACGTCGCCTTCAGTTTATGTAAACTGCCATCATTGACTGTTAACCAAGTAAGGTGCGGATAAGGGGTCATCTGCACACCTTTCAACCCAAACTCCCGCTCTAAGCTAAATATCAGTTCATTTACTTTGTCTGAATATTGAGCGTCGAGTAAGGATACAATTGCTACCATAGAAGGTAATGTTAAGATTTATTGGTCTTTTCCCAAAATAACGTCAAAAACCAAAATAACTTTTAACCTCAACGGTATTGGTGCCGAAGGGTTTAAATATTGAAGGGACTCCTTTGGTAGACAAGTCTGAATCGCATACTTCTTCGGCTTTAACTGTTCCTCAAATTTCCTCTAGGCTGTTTCTCTTCTTACCCCAGAAATCCTGAGAATAAGGTTTCTACAGAATTGCGTACCTTTGCGGTTTGATACGCTTTTTCCATGATTTCCATAAATAACCTCAATTTCCATTTCGGAAGCCGCACCCTGTACGAAGACGCCAACCTGCACATCAAGCCCAAAGACAAGATTGGGTTGGTAGGGCTGAACGGAACGGGCAAATCTACCTTGCTGCGCCTGTTAGTGGGAGAGTACAAACCAGACGGTGGCAGCATCCAGATGAGCCGCGAGACCACCTTGGGCTTCCTGAACCAGGACCTGCTTTCCTATGACACCCATGAAAGCATCCTGAACGTGGCCATGCAGGCTTTTGACGAGGCCATTCAGCTGCAGCGCAAGATTGACGAGGTGCTGCACGAGATGGAAACAGATTACCAGGACGAGCACATTGACAAACTTGCCAAGCTTCAGGAGCATTTTGAGGCACTGGACGGCTACAACATGCAAATAAAAGCCGAGGAGATTCTGGAAGGCCTTGGTTTCACTACGCAAGAACTGCAGCAACCGCTTAAGACCTTTTCCGGAGGGTGGCGCATGCGCGTGATGCTGGCCAAGATCCTGTTGCAAAAACCTTCGCTCCTGTTACTGGATGAGCCTACCAACCACTTGGACCTACCTTCCATCAAGTGGATTGAAAATTACCTCAGTGCATATGAAGGTGCCCTCGTGATTGTTTCCCACGACCGCGAGTTCCTGGACCGGACTACTAACGTTACCGTGGAAGTTTCCGGTGCCAAACTGAACGTGTACGCCGGTAATTATAGCTTCTACCTGGAAGAAAAAGAGCTCCGGAACGAAATTCAGAAAGGCGCTTACGAAAACCAGCAGCAGCAGATAAAACAGGCTGAACAGTTTATTGCCCGTTTTAAGGCAAAAGCAACCAAAGCGAAGCAGGCCCAAAGCCGTATGAAAGCACTGGACAAATTGGAGCGTATTGAAGACGTGGCCGGTGACGCGCCCGTAGTAAACTTCAAGTTCCAGTTTACCGTGCAACCCGGCCGTAATATTCTGCGCCTGGAGAACGTAGCCAAAAGTTACGGCGAGAAGCTGATCTTCAAAAACACGAACGTAAACATTGAGCGCGGAGACAAAATCGCGCTGATTGGGGCAAACGGTAAAGGTAAATCTACCCTCATGCGGATTATTGCCGGAGATGAACCAATCAAAGGTGATCGCCAATTGGGTCACAACGTGATCATGGCCTTCTACGCCCAGCACCAGTTGGAAAGCCTGAACGTAGAAAACGAAATCCTGCAGGAAATGATCCAGGCAGGCAGCCGCCGTACCGAAATGGAATTGCGGGGCGTCTTAGGTTCTTTCCTGTTTACCGGTGATACGGTTTTCAAAAAAATCAAAGTGCTTTCAGGGGGAGAGAAAAGCCGCGTAGCCTTGGCTAAAACGCTGATCTCTGAGGCCAACTTCCTGCTGCTGGATGAGCCTACAAACCACTTGGACATGCAGTCGGTGAACATCCTGATTCAGGCACTGGATCAGTACGAGGGTACCTTCGTGGTCATCTCCCACGACCGGTACTTTGTGGAGAATGTGGCCAACAAGATCTGGTACATCGAGGATCATGAGCTGAAGGAATATCCGGGCACGTACCATGAGTACGAGTATTTCATGGAGCAACGGGACCGCGGCGTGAAACGCACAGCGCAGCAACAACCTGCAGCGGCCAAGACGCAAGCCAAACCGAAACCAACGGCCAGCCAGCAGCAGGAACTGGAGCAGGAACTGAAAAAAATAAACCAGAAATTGAAGCAGGTGGAAGGCCTGGTGAATGACCTAGAAAGCAAGCTGAAGAACTGCGAAAGTAAACTGGCCCTTCCCAGCACCTACTCAGACCCGAACGCCTTACATGAGGCTACCCAACAGTTTAACAAAATCAAGACGCAGCTAGACAAAGAGCAAAGCGCCTGGGAACAGCTCATGGAGCAGGTAGACGAGTTAGAAAACCAATTGAAATAAGCACCAGATCAAGCCTTACAGAACCTAATCCTGTAAGGCTTTTCTTTTTAGGCTCGTTTTCTGGAATCTTCCGCTAAAAGACTAATTTAGAGCAGGAGTCGGAAGATCCAGGCGTTGCATTTTGATTAGGCCTAGCCTAAGGTACAGCAAACGTTTCATCTTAAACTCAAACAACACTTTCCACTACTGAACAAATCCCCTTCTGCTCAGTATGACCTCTAAGACAAGAAACCTCACTACATGATAAGAACCATCCACTGGAAACAGGCAATCCTAGTTATCGCTTTAGCTTCAACCTCCTTAACAGGATGTGTACCGGTTGAATCAACCGGATCGGGAACTGGCGCTACAGGCACTGGGTCAGTAAAATATGCAGATGCCGTCTACTCAGCAGACGTACGTTCGGTGCAGTTCTATTCCCGCAGCAATAACCTGGGCGATGTGCTAGCTCCGCCCATAGTATCTATTGACCAAAGTGCCCCCCTGATGCTGGAGTTTGACCGCATGACCGCACCCAGGGCCCGCGCAGTCGTTAAACTGTACCATTGCAATGCCGACTGGCAACCGTCCCAACTGCAGCCTCTCCAGTTTGTGCAGGACTACAATGAATTCTATATCCTTGAAGTGGAACCGTCAGCAGGTACCAAAGTGCCTTACTGGCATTATCGTTTCCAGTTGCCCCGGGTGAAACTCAGCGGAAACTACGTAATGGAAGTCTCTGAAGAAGGCGGTAACCTATTATTAAGTAGGCGGTTCTCGGTGTTCGAAGACCAGGTAAGCGTTGGGCTCAGACCTGTGGCAACGTCCGGTGCAGGAGACCGGTACGAGCGCCAACAAATGGATTTCAACATCTTCTATCCGCAGTACCCGCTGGTGAACCCGGCACAGGAGATAAAGGTGGTACTGCGTCAAAATCACCGCTGGGACAATGCCAAATATTTTACCCGTCCCACCTTTATACAAGAAGCCCAGCGCCGATTAGAATACCAGTTGTTTGAACCAGAGCAGGCGTTCCTAGGCTTAAGCGAATTCCGGCCTCTGGACACCCGCAGTGAGCGTTACAGCGGTATTGGCGTAGAACGCCGCGATAACTCCACCAACCCAGACCGCGTGTTTGCTGTTCCGGGCAGAAGCCGCGCCGGTGCCGCCTACAGCACCCAACCAGATGCAAACGGCAAGTTCATCTTCGGGAGCCGCGAGTACGGCAACGCTCCTCTCAATGCCGATTACCAGCAGGTCTTCTTCCAATTGCAGGCTCCCGAACCAGCTCCCGGTCCGGTTTATATTTTTGGGGGATTAACCGACTGGCAATTGCAGGAACCCCTCCGGATGACATACGACGCGGAAAACCAAGTGTACACCGGCTCTGCCCTTCTTAAACAAGGGTATTACAATTACTACTTCGCCTTGAAAGGTGCCAACGGCCAGGCAGATGCCCGGTATTTTGAAGGAAGCCACTTTGAAACGGAGAACGTGTATGATGTGCTGGTGTATTATCGTCCACCAGGCTCCCGAGCAGACCTGATCATTGGGTATTCCACCATCACCTTCAACCCTCAACGGTAATACAATCAAAAAGCCTCTCTTTATATAAGAGAGGCTTTTTGATTGTATTACGATATTGGTCTATTTTCAAAAAAACAAACAAAAGAAGTTAACTGTGTTTTTGGCTTAAATGAGCCTTCAATTTATTTACCAGCACCTCATTAATGCGGACGTAAGACTCCTGTGTCCAGCCGGCAATGTGAGGGGTTAACACCACGCGAGGGTGGTCCATCAAGAACGTAAGCCGCTCCTGCTGCTCCTGCGTTAACGTTTTAAGCTTTTCGTTTTCTAACACGTCCAAGGCGGCTCCCCTCACCTTCCCTGTGCTCATGGCATCTACCAACGCGGCATGGTCCAACACTTCGCCACGGGCTGTATTCAAGACCCAAAGCGGATGTTGGAACCCAGAAAGAACCCGGGCATTAATGAAATGGTGGTTTTCTTTGTTATAAGGAATGTGCAGACTCAGCACCTGGGCCTTCTGCTGAAGTTCTTCCAGGGAAGCAAGTCTAACGTGGGCGAAGGGATTCTCCACTGGTTGCTTGTCATACGCCAGCACTTCGCAGTCAAAACCCATGAGGCGCTTGGCGAAAGCCTTGCCCATGTGGCCGTACCCAATTAAGCCAACGGTCTTTCCTCTTATCTCCTCACCGCGGTTATCCTCCCGCAGCCATTGCCCCTCCCTGATTTGACGGTCACCTTGGTTGATTTTCCGGAACAAGGTTAAGAGCATCCCCAGCGTGTGCTCTCCTACGGCATCTCGGTTGCCTTCAGGTGCGTTGATCAAGGTAATGTTCCTGGCTTCTAAAACGCCATCGTCTATGTTATCTACACCAGCTCCGGCGCGGGCAAGCACCTCCAGTTTAGGGGCAGATTTAAGTAAATCAGCGGTAATTCGCATTTTGCTGCGCACCACCAGCATCTGATAATCTGGGAGAAACGCGGGCACCTCTTCTTTTTTGATTTGGGGCAGGTACATTACCTCTACCCCCAAGTTCTCTAGCATGGGCAACAGGCTTTCATGCATGAGGTCTATGATGAGGCAGCGGAAGGGAGAAGCAGTAGAGAGGGACATAGCTAATATGTTTCGGAGCTGATTTGTAGAAATTATTCTATAATTAGAGGTTCAAAAGTGCGTGGGCAACCATAAAATAAACTGCCAGTCCCAGCAAGTCATTGGCGGTAGTAATAAAGGGACCGGCGGCTACTGCAGGGTTCACCCCATACTTATCTAAAATCATGGGCGTAACCGTTCCCATAAAAGAAGCCAGCAACACCACACTGAACAAAGCCACGGCCACCACTATAGACAAGGTTAACTGTACGCCCAACAACACATTAAAGCCAAGTACCAACCCAGACATCACCAAGCCATTGATCACCGCTACCATTAACACCTTAATGATACGGGAAGCGAAATTATCAAACACGATGGTTTTGTTGGCCAGTGTCTGAATGATGATAGAAGAAGACTGGATGCCCACGTTTCCCCCGGTGGCAGTGATAAGAGGCGTAAACATAGCCAGAGCCGGAATAATGGCGATGTCTCCTTCAAACAGTCCTATGAATCGGGCTCCCAGCAAACCGCCTACCATACCCACCATGAGCCAGGGCAAGCGGGCGCGCGAAAGCCGGAAAACGCTGTCGTCTTCTTCTATGCTTTCAGTGATACCGGTCATCAACTGGCGGCTTAACTCCGCCTGCTCCTGGATCACATCAATGACGTCATCAATGGTAATGCGGCCCAGCAAACGACCTTGTATGTTCACCACCGGAATAGCTTCCAGGTCATACTTCTGCATGACGGCGGCCACTTCCTGCTCATCTTTGTACGACTCAATGGAGATCACATCGGCATCATATACCTTGTTGATGGGAGTCTCGTCGCCGCAAAGAATCAGGGTTTTCATACTTAAGCGACCCAGGAGTTTATCGCGGTCGTCTACCACGTACACAGCGTAGACTTTCTCCACTTCCTCGGCCTGCCGCCTGATCTCATCAATGCACTGCCCTACCCGCCAGTTGATGTTCACCTTGATCAACTCCTTGGCCATCAGACCACCGGCGCAGTCTTCGTCATAGTGGAGGAGTTCCACAATGTCAGCTACTTGTTCCTGGTCTTCCAGCAAGGCGATGATCTCTTCTTTGCGCTGCACGGGCTGCTCGTTGAGCAAATCCACGGCGTCATCAGAGTCCATCTCGCCTATGTAGCGGGCAATCTCCTCTATGGTGAAGTTCTTCAGGAAATTGGTGCGTACATCTGAGTCCAGGTCACTGAGGATCTCCGCGCAAACATCTGCCGGAAGCACGTCCATCACGTACTTGCTTTGCTCAGTATTGAGCTCGTACAAGACGGTGGTGATGTCTACAGCGTACATTTCCTCCATGTTGGAGAGAATGAACTCGGCATCGCGACGCTCAATGGCGTCCTCTATCTGGTCAATAAACTCACGGGTGATTTCAGACTGCATGCTGCTGGATCAGTAGAGTAAGGTTGATGAAATCAGTCACGGAAAGCTGCTCGGCGCGTTTGTCAAACAAAGTGTCTTGGGCAACTTCGGTAGGCAGATTGAATGGCTTTAGGCAATTACGCAACGTTTTCCGGCGGGTGGCAAAACTAGTTTTCACTACTTTAAAAAACAGCTTCTCGTCGCAGGGCAGGTGCGCCACCTCGTTGCGGGTGAGCCGCACCACCGCGCTTTTCACCTTAGGCGGCGGGTTGAACACGTGCTCGTGCACCGTGAACAGGTACTCAATGGTATAGAAAGCCTGCAACAGCACACTCATGATGCCGTAGGTTTTGGAGCCGTGCGGAGCCGCAATCCGCTCCGCTACTTCTTTCTGAATCATGCCCACCACCTCAGGCACCTGGTCGCGGTGGTCCAGCACCTTGAAGAAGATTTGGCTGGAAATGTTGTATGGGAAATTTCCGATGACGGCAAACGGACCCGAGAACAACGTTTTCAGGTCTGTTTTGAGAAAATCGGCTAGAAGCACCCGGCCCTCCAGTTGCGGAAAATGTTCGTTCAGCCACGCGATAGAGTCGCGGTCAATGTCTACAATGGTTGTTTTGTACTCGGGGTGCTGGATCAAATATTGGGTGAGCACGCCCATGCCAGGCCCTACTTCCAACACCTCCTGCACACCATTGGGCAGGCGCAGCGCCTCCACTATGTTCTGGGCGATGTTTAGGTCGGTGAGGAAATGCTGACCTAGGTGTTTCTTGGGCTGGACGGGCTTCACTGGTTTTCGGTTTCCGTTTGTTAAGGCTATATTGCAGCTCAAAGATACACATCTTATGCGCACAGAACTGACCTACGCCGCAACATTACCGGCTAATACCAGCACCGCTGTCTTAGTTCCGGGCCACGAGCACCTCCCCGAGGAGCTTTTCTCCCAAGATGAACAGGAATACATCAGCCGCCAGCTGTCGCTGAAGAGCACACTGGTCGCCATCAATAGATTCACCCATCAGCTGTACCTGGTGCTCACCGATCCAAAATCCAAAGAGACCCATACCCAGGAGGCCCTTCGCAAAGCAGGTCATGCCCTGCACCAGCGTTTGGTGGCAGATAAGGTGGATAGCATTGTGTTATTGGATGGGGCAGATGGCGAAGCGGCGCTATATGTAGCCGAAGGCCTAGTATTGAGCAACTACTCGTTTCAACGCTATAAAACGGAGAAAGCTACCCCTCCTATTTTGAAGTCTGTGACCATCACCGGCATTGGAGTTTCCCAAACCCAGGTGAAGGAGCTTTCAAATCTGCTGGAAGCGGTCTACAACACCCGCGACCTCATCAACACCCCTCCTAACATGCAAACCGCCACTATGCTGAGCGAGCAGATTCAGGAGATGCTGAACGAATCAGGTGTGCAGGTAGAAGTGCTGGACCAGGTGCAGATCCAATCTTTGAAAATGGGCGGACTCCTGAGCGTAAACCAGGCTTCTGATGAGTCTGCCACGTTCAATATTCTGGAGTGGAAGCCCGAGAACGCCACCAATGCCCAACCTATCATTCTGGTAGGCAAAGGTGTGGTCTATGACACCGGCGGCTTAAGCCTGAAGCCGACGCCTAACTCCATGGATTACATGAAATCAGACATGTCAGGCGCGGCAGCAGTGGCCGGAACCCTTTCTGCCTTGGCTAAAAACAAGGTGCCTCTTTATGTGATCGGGTTGATCCCGGCTACAGATAACCTGATCAGCGGCAAAGGATTCGCCCCCGGCGATGTAATCACCATGCACAGCGGCCACACCGTAGAGGTTTTGAACACCGATGCCGAAGGTCGCTTGATCCTGGCTGATGCCCTGCATTTCGCAAAACGCTACAATCCAAGCCTGGTCATTGACATTGCTACCTTAACAGGAGCTGCCGCCAGAGCCGTAGGGCGTGAAGGCATTGTGATGATGGGGACTGCCGATGATTTGACCAAAACAGACCTTAAGCTGGCCGGTGAAATGGCGCACGAGCGTCTGGTAGAGTTCCCGCTGTGGGAGGAGTACCAGGAGCACCTGAAATCAGACATCGCCGATCTCAAGAACATCGGCGGTGCCGAAGCGGGGGCAATCTCGGCAGGCAAGTTCCTGGAGTTCTTCACCAATTACCCTTGGATTCACTTGGACATAGCCGGTACAGCTTATTTACTTAGCCCAGACTCCTACCGCGGCAAACATGCCACGGGTAGCAGCGTCCGGTTGCTGTACCATTTCCTTTCTTCACAAGCCACTGCTTAATCAATGGAGCAAAAAACCAAACCCCGCATAGGGATTACCATAGGAGACATTGCTGGCATTGGACCAGAAGTAGCCCTGAAAACTCTTGCTGACAACAGAGTGCTGCACTACTGTACCCCTATTATCTATGGCACGGCCTCAGCGGTGAACAAGTACCGCAAGCTGCTGTCTTTAGATAATTTCAGCTTTCAACAAATACAGACGTTTGATCAGGTGCACCCTAAAAAGGTGAACGTGCTTAATTGCCTGGAGGAAGAGGTAGAGTTTACCCCTGGCATTCCTTCCCCCACCACGGGGGCCTTGGCTCGTGCCGCCCTGCTGCGTGCTGCCCAGGATTTGAAGGATGGCCATATACAGGCGGTAGTAACCGCGCCTATTGACAAAGACAACACCCAGGGCGAAGGGTTCCAGTTCCCTGGCCATACTGAGTTCTTTACTACCCACTTTAATGCGCCAGAGAGTTTGATGTTTCTGGTGGCTGATGGGCTAAGGGTAGCTACCGTGACCGGGCACATCCCTTTGAAAGAGGTGGCTTCCCGGCTCACCCCGGAACTGCTCATCAGAAAGCTCACCATTCTTGAGAATTCTTTGCGCAAAGACTTCGGCATACAGAAACCAAAGATTGCGGTGCTAGGCTTAAACCCACACGCCGGTGAAAACGGATTACTGGGAACCGAGGAAACAGATATTGTTACCCCGGTCATAGAGCAGTTCAAGAACAAAGGCAACCTGATCTTCGGACCTTTCCCCGCAGATGGTTTCTTTGGCACCCGCAGTTACCAAAAGTTTGATGCTACCCTGGCCTTGTACCATGACCAAGGATTGATACCGTTTAAAACGCTTGCCTTTGAACGTGGGGTTAACTTCACAGCGGGTCTGCCCATTGTGCGCACCTCCCCTGACCACGGTACCGCCTATGACATTGCCGGGCAAAATAAGGCAGATGAGACCTCGTTCAGAGAAGCGTTGTTTGCAGCCGTTGATATACTAAGAGCCAGAGCGGAGGCGTAGGGTCTTTGCCTTGTTGCAAAAAGCGTTTGGAGGTTTATTTTCAAAAAAGCCTCCAAACGCTTTTTCATTTCTTCAGCATTCCAAGATAAAAAACCTAGCTTTATAAAATTAAGGCAGACCCTGTAAAGATTATACAAGAACTGGCTGGCATTTAATTCTTGGCACCTTCCTAACAATGAACCACTCCTGATTTTTGGCTGTTTTATCCGGGACAAGCCGAAAACGGCAATTTATTAACCATCGCAAAAAAGGCATTTGTATTTTATAATACAGATATTCTTGCTAATTTTGCGACTTGCAAAAAAAGAGGCAACGTGAAGGAGATTAAAAAATACGATATCAATCTTGTGAAGCTTGGCAACAAAAGCCACAGCTACGAGTTTGAATTGGATGACCACTTCTTTGAGTTGTTTGACCAGGATCTGATCCTGGGTGGCAACTTGAAGGCTGAGGTAGTGCTGAACAAGTCGGAGCTTCTTTTGCAGTTCGACTTTCATATCAAAGGAACGGTTCGCCTGATCTGCGATAGAAGCTTAGAGGAATTTGAGAATCCTTTGGAAGTAGAACAGACGTTGCTCGTTCGCTATGGCCAGGAAGACCTGGAACTTGACGTGAACGTGCTGCAGATAGTACCGGAAACCCAGTACATCAACATTGCCCAGCACCTGTATGACTACATTGGCTTGGCAGTGCCCATGAAAAAGCTGGCGCCCCGGTTTATTGAAGAAGACAAAGAAAGAGAGGACGACCCAGAGGCAGAAGGCCTTTTGATTTACTCTACCGGCTCCGATGGAGAGGAAGACGAGGACGACGATGATGAAGATGGTCCTATTGACCCCCGCTTCGCCGCCCTTAAAAAGTTAAAATAAGTTTCTAACCAATTTTGTAATAATTACCTGAGATGGCACATCCTAAGCGAAAAATCTCCAAAACCAGAAGAGATAAGAGAAGAACGCACGACAAAATCACTCCTAAAGCGATTTCTATCTGCCCTAACACCGGAGAGGTGCACCAGTACCACAGAGCATACGTGGTAGACGGAGATTTATACCACAACGGTAAAGTGGCTATCAAAAATTATACCTCTGTTGCCTAATAAAGCTTGCCAGTTCAGGCTTTATTTTAGTTACTTGTAGGATAATTTACGAAACACGCTTTACATGAAAATAGCTCTGGATGCAATGGGCGGCGATTTCGCCCCCGACGCAGTTGTAGAAGGCGCACTAATGGCGGCTGAGATTTTGACGGATGATGTTGAGATTATCCTGATAGGAGATGAAGACAGAATCCATTCCCTCCTGCATAAGCACGACTACAAAGGTTCCAGAGTAAAGGTTGTTCACGCATCTCAAGTGATTGGGATGGGTGAACATCCTACTAAAGCCCTCACCCAGAAACCAGATTCCAGCATTGCGGTAGGGTACGGCATGCTGGCCTCCAAAAAAGTAGATGCCTTTTGCAGCGCCGGTAATACCGGGGCTATGCTGGTAGGCGCTGTTTTTAGCGTGAAACAGGTAGAGGGAATTCTTCGGCCAGCCTTGGCCAGCTTTATCCCTAAGCTTTCCGGCGGTTACGGCATTATGTTGGACGTAGGTGCCATAGCCGACTGCAAACCTGAGATTCTGGAGCAGTTTGGTGAAATTGGTTCTATCTACGCACAGCATATCTTTGACATCAAGAAGCCCCGTGTGGGCCTTATGAACCTGGGCGAGGAAGAAGGCAAAGGCACCATGGTCACCCAGCCTACCTACAAACTCCTTAAAGAAAACAAATCCATTCACTTCATCGGGAACATTGAAGGACGCGACCTGTTCAACGACAAGGCCGATGTCATTGTGTGTGACGGCTTCACTGGAAACGTAATCCTTAAACTGGCAGAGTCTATCTATGACATTCTCTGCGAAAAGAAAATCTCCGATCCTTTCTTTGATCGTTTCAATTATGAAGCGGTAGGCGGAAGCCCGATTCTTGGGGTGAATGGAAATGCAGTCATTGGACACGGTGTTTCCAGCCCAACCGCTATCTGTAATATGTTGCATTTGGCTAACAAAATGGCAATTGCGCATATCTCAGAGAAATTCAGAAATTATTTTAGCGCCTAGTTGTGCGCCCCTTCACCAGACAACCCTTCAGAACAATATGAGTAAGATAACCGCCGCGATCACCGGTGTGAGCGGATATGCCCCGGAATATGTGATGACCAACCATGAGTTGGAAACTATGGTGGACACCAACGATGAATGGATCGTTAGCCGCACGGGAATCAAAGAAAGACGCATACTGAAGGGCGAAGACCAAGGCACCTCGGCTATTGCCATTCCGGCCGTACTGGACCTCCTCAAAAAGACAAACACAGACCCTGCGGAAGTAGACATGCTCATTTGCGCTACCACTACCCCAGACCTGGTATTCCCGGCTACAGCCAACATCATCACTGCGGAGACTGGCTGTGTTAACGCATTTGGTTATGACTTGCAGGCCGCCTGCTCTGGCTTCCTGTTTGCACTGGCAACGGGTGCTCAGTTTATTGAGACTGGCAAATACAAGAAAATCATCATAGTGGGTGCAGATAAGATGTCTGCCATTGTTGACTATACAGACCGCGCTACCTGTATCATCTTCGGAGATGGTGGTGGGGCGGTGATGCTGGAGCCCAACACAGAAGGTTTAGGGGTGCAAGACAGCATCCTGAAATCAGATGGGTCTGGTGTTCCCTTCCTGCACCAGAAAGCGGGCGGTAGCCGCCGTCCGGCCACGCAGGAAACCCTTGACCGCCGGGAGCACTTCGCATTCCAGGAAGGCCAGCAGGTCTTCAAGTTTGCAGTGAAAGGCATGGCCGATGTATCTGCCGAGATCATGGAGCGGAATAACCTTACTGCTGATGACATTGCCTGGTTAGTGCCTCACCAGGCCAACAAGCGCATCATTGACGCTACCGCCAACCGCATGGGCGTAGGTCCTGAAAAAGTCATGATCAACATCCAGAAATATGGCAATACAACCAGTGGTACCATTCCATTGTGCCTCTGGGAATTTGAGAACCAGTTGAAAAAAGGCGATAACGTGGTTTTAGCTGCTTTTGGCGGTGGTTTTACCTGGGGATCCATTTATTTGAAATGGGCATATGATCCAAAGTAATCCCCTCGTATTTAAGTTTCTTTTATAAAATAGATCAAAAAATTCGGCTATCTTTGGCCGAATTTTTTTATGTCCAATCGGGAAAAACCCGCAGGCATTTTAAACCGAAACACAAGACAAACTATGGCAACTACCGCTGATTTTCGCAACGGGCTTTGCATCGAATTCAACGGCGACTTATGGATCATTACTGAGTTTCAGCACGTGAAACCTGGTAAAGGCCCCGCTTTCGTTCGCACCAAACTGAAGAACATCAAAACCGGCAAAGTGGTGGACAACACCTTCACCGCCGGAGTGAAAGTTACCACGGCCCGTGTAGAACAGCGTCCGCACCAATTCATATTCAAAGACGACTACGGCTACAACTTCATGGACATGAACTCTTTTGAGCAGGTGACCCTGGAGGAGAGACTTGTGCCGTTTGCTGACTTAATGAAAGAAGGCCAGGAAGTGACTATCCTGTTCCATGCTGAAACAGAAACTCCGTTAACTGCTGAACTTCCTACGTATGTGGAACTGACCATTACGTATACAGAGCCAGGCATTAAAGGAGATACTGCCACCAACGCCTCCAAACCAGCCACCGTAGAGACCGGAGCCACTATCTCTGTGCCGCTCTTTATTGGGCAAGACGAAAAAATAAAGGTAGACACGCGTACCTATACCTACGCCGAACGAGTAAAATAGAACTATGAAAGCAAAGGAAATCCAAGAACTAATTGATTTCATCGCGAAATCAGGCCTGAACAAAGTTGACATTGAGACTGAAGAGTTTAAGATCTCTGTACAGCGCGAGGCAAGCCAAAAGGTGAAGTATGTATCTGAGCCAGCTCCTGCAGCAGCGCCACCGGCGTTACCTCAAGCTGCCCCTGCCCTGTCTCAGGCTCCTGCTGCCCCGGCCGCTCCAGCTGCTCCTCAACCAGCCGCTGATGATACCAGCAAATACATCACCATTAAAGCTCCAATGATTGGTACTTTGTACCGCTCTGCCAACCCAGAGTCTCCGGCGTTTGTAAACGTAGGCGACGAGGTGAAACAAGGTCAGGTGATCTGTATCATTGAGGCCATGAAGCTATTCAATGAGATTGAGTCTGAAGTATCTGGCAGAATTGTGAAAGTGTTGGTAGACAACTCCTCACCGGTAGAATACGACCAGCCGTTGTTCTTGGTAGACCCAAGCTAATTTGAATATTTGCGAATGAGAAAATTTGAGAATGGAGATGCATAAGTGTATCTCCATTTTCTCCTTATGATTTTCAAATAAACAAATCTTCAAGTCATCTAATCTGAAAACATGTTCAAAAAAATACTAATTGCCAACCGTGGCGAAATTGCGCTAAGGGTAATCCGGACGTGCAAAGAGATGGGAATTAAAACGGTAGCGGTTTACTCTACTGCTGACAAAGAAAGCTTGCACGTGCGCTTCGCCGATGAAGCGGTTTGTATTGGCCCAGCCTCCAGCGCACTTTCCTACCTCAACATTCCAAACCTGATTGCCGCTGCGGAAATCACCAACGCCGATGCCATTCACCCTGGCTATGGTTTCCTTTCTGAAAACGCCGAGTTTTCCAGAATCTGTGCCGAAAACGGTATCAAGTTCATAGGTGCCTCGCCTGAGATGATCAACTCCATGGGAGACAAGTCCTCGGCAAAGGAGTACATGAAGAGAGCCGGCGTGCCTACCATTCCTGGTTCAGAAGGCTTGTTGTCTTCTGCCGAGCAGGGCAAGAAACTGGCGTCCAAGATCAAGTATCCGGTCATCATCAAAGCCACGGCTGGTGGTGGTGGACGCGGCATGCGCATCATCAAATCAGCTGATGAGTTTGACAAAGCCTGGAACGATGCCCGCCAGGAAGCGAAAGCTGCTTTCGGGAACGACGGCATGTACCTGGAGAAATTTGTGGAGGAACCCCGCCACATTGAAATCCAGATTGTGGGCGACCAATACGGCAAAGTGTGCCACCTTTCTGAACGGGACTGCAGCATCCAGCGCCGTCACCAAAAACTAATCGAGGAAACCCCTTCTCCTTTCATTGATGATGACTTGCGTGAGCGCATGGGCCAGGCAGCCATTGCCGGAGCCGCAGCCATCAAGTATGAAGGCGTGGGTACCATTGAGTTCCTGGTAGACAAGCACAAAGATTTCTACTTCATGGAGATGAACACCCGTATTCAGGTGGAGCACCCCATTACTGAAGAAGTAGTAAATTATGACTTAATCAAAGAGCAAATTAAGGTAGCCGCGGGCATTCCTATTTCTGGAAAGAACTACTATCCGCAGATGCACGCCATTGAGTGCCGTATCAACGCGGAGGACCCTAAAGCTAACTTCCGTCCTAGCCCGGGTAAGATCAACGTATTACACATCCCTGGTGGACACGGTGTACGCGTAGACACCCACGTATATGCAGGTTACACTATTCCGGCTAACTATGACTCTATGATCGCGAAGTTGATTGTGAGTGCCCAGACACGGGAAGAAGCTCTTGTTAAAATGAAGCGTGCGTTAAGTGAGTTTGTGATTGAAGGTGTAAAAACTACTATTCCTTTCCACTTGGCCATGATGGATGATGAAGGATTCAAATCCGGAAACTTCACAACCAGCTACTTAGACAGCTACGATTTCACGCAGTTATAGCCAAAATTGCCTCTAAACAGAAAAAGCAACCTTAATGGTTGCTTTTTCTGTTTAGAGGCAATTCCCAAAGCTTGTCCCTCCCCTTTAGGATCAATTCTACCTTATGTTCCTATGATAGCCTCTAATATGAAGAGGCAAGCATAGTGTAGCACATAAGACTCCTTGAAATTCAATAGGGGTTAAAAAAGTATCGCCTGCTTCAAGGCTGTTTCCATGAAAACATCCTCAAAGCAGGCGATACTTACCTAAATAGGTATAAATTACACGACAGGTTTAGTTACTGATTCTTTCGCCACCATCTCATCCAGTTCCTGGAACCATTGCTCTCCGTATCTGCGGATCAATGGTTCACGCAGGAATTTATAAACTGCCACACCCAGCTCCTGCCCAAAAGAACAAGCCGGATTGCAGATTTCCCAGCGGTCATAGTTCAAGGCCTCAAAGCCATCGTACTTGGTAATCCGGATGGGGTATAAGTGGCAAGAGATAGGTTTCTTCCAGGAGATCTTTCCATCTAAGTAAGCCTGCTCAATGGCACACTTCAGGGTGAAGTTTTCGTCATATATGGCATAGGCACACTCGCGGTCTCCAATGGTAGGAGTGCTGTAATCGCCCTCAAAGTCTTCTACGTACAAACCTTGCTCATCAACGGCCTTAATGCCCTCAGCAGACATGTAGGGCTTAACGTGTTCATAAGCTTCAGCTAAAAGGGGCAATTCATCTTTGTCAAGAGGGGCGCCAAGATCACCTTCCACACAGCAGGCACCTTTGCATTTCTCCAAATTACAGACAAAGAACTTGTCTTTAAGGTCATCTGAGAGAACGGTATTTTGAAGTACAATCATGAGCTATTTCTTACAGCAGAAAGACAAAAGTACCGCTATTTAAGTTCGGCCGCAAAAGCAGGAATAAGAATATCTAAAACATGAAAAGCAGCCTTTTAGGGGCTGCTTTTCAAAAAAAAGGTAATAAATGGCTAGGCTCCCATCACCCAATCCATTGCCGCTGCTTCATTGTCAAAAAAGTGCGTGTCAAAGCTTACACCGCCGCTACTCTTCATCAAAATATTTTCAATGGCCATTTTGTTGAAAATATCAGTAGACACAATCACGGCCATACGCTTCACATCTCCTTGTTTAGAGAACTGAGGTGCCCACTCCTTGGCTGTCCATTCCTGATCTGCCGGTCTTATGGCCTTGGCATTCGTATTATCTCCGATCCATCTAATGACCTGCTTTTCAGAAACTAATTGAAGGTAAATACCCAGAATCCTCCGGTATTCCTCACTATTGGCAAACCCCTTCCATTGGGTGCGCACCAGTTTTGGTTCTTCATCATAGGTGATGATGATGTATTCGTTTTGAAAGTAAATCATTTTGGTATCTGTCTGTCTGAGTTGCTGCAAAACTGATGAAAGTCAAAGTAGAGGGCCTTTGTACAAGGTATGGTTTTGCCTGATCAAATTAAAAGGCCATTGCAGTTATCACACTCACTTGTACTAGGTAACACCTCTGTTTGTTTCTAGCTTTTATGCAATATAAGAGATATATTATTTAATATGTTTAGCTTTCTGCATTATTTAAAGGACAAACATATCGACGGTTTTTGGTTATAGTGTATTTATTCTTATTATAAGAAACTTCTGTTTCTACTCTTCTCGTGCCTTATCTACTGAGCTACAATAAGCTAAAGCAGTACCTCCTATATATTTGAAGAAAAACATAAAAACTTAATATTTTTTATATATAATTGATTTATAATATTCTAAAAAGTAAAATTTTGAAGGTCTCCCCTACTTGCCTGTTGTGCTACAAATTTAAAATAAGATCATTACTACTGATTGCTTCATGTTTATTAGCAACAACAGAGGCCTTTTCACAAGTGAAACCAAGCGCAGAAGCAAATCAAGCCTTGGCCAGTTACCCGATCAAACTCTATAAGCAAGGGATAAATCAGGAGTCTCATCTATACAACGGACCAGAGTATGTGGACTACCGACGACCTGCGCGGGATGGCCACCAATTCTTTATTCAGGATGAGAAATCGCTGGGAAAGGTCTACTATGATGGTGCCCATTATGAAGAAGTACCCATGTTGTACGATATGGTCACAGACGAGGTAGTCATAGTGGTGAATGGCTTCCTGTTGCAAAAGCTGGTCAATGAAAAAGTAACATCTTTTGAATTACGCGGCCATACGTTTGTGCGCCATGTTGCCCAGGATTCCTCTAATGAAAATGCACTTAAAACAGGCTTCTATGATGTCTTCAAGGCGGGTAACACCAATCTGCTGGTGAAACGGATAAAGTTGAAGGAAAGGGTCATTGAAGACAATAAAGATGTAGAGAGATACAGCCCACAGGACAAGTTCTTCCTTCAGAGTGGGAATACCTACAAAGAAGTGAAATCCAAGAGCTCGGTCTACAAAGTGTTCAATGACAAAAGGAGGGAGTTGAAAAGATACGCCCGTGCCCAAAAACTGAACTTCAGAAAACAGCGGGAAGCTTCTATTCTGGCCCTTGTGCTCCATTATGAGACTTTGAAATAAAGCATCTGCTGCTTTGTTTACTACCAATATCCTCCAATTCTTCCTTCACAAAATGGCCCACTATTACCGCATTGCTTTTCTTCTCTTGATTTTGCTATGTTTTGGCAAAACCCAAGGGAAAGCACAAACTGTCAACGAGCCTCTGCTTACTTTAACTCTGCAAGATGCTTCCTTTGAGGATTTTGTACGGGAAGTAGAAAGTAAAACAAAGTACCGCTTCTATTATGAGCCCGCGGCTGTAGACTCCTTTAAAGTAACTATTCAGGTTACCCAGAAACCACTGAAGTCAATATTGGACCAGGTAGTAGAAGGAACAAACCTGAAATACGCCATGACGGAACAGGGATATGTGCTCATTACCCAAGGCAAGGAATTCATGGCCACCCTTCCGGAAGGATTTTTCAACCGAGAGCAAAAATCCTCGGGGAACCAAACCTTGGTGATGAAAAGCACAGATGCCACACCTTATATTGCGGGGGAACAAAACAAGAAGAAAGCTACCTCTGAGGCAAAGCTTTACTTGATTGGCACGAAACGCGACAATGCCAATGGAAACGCGAACCTGGCCGGTCACCTACGGGATGCTAAATCAGGGGAGCCCATCATTGGGGCTACGGTTTATATCCAGTCTCCCCTGCTGGCCACCACCTCTGATCAGTATGGCTATTTCTCGTTGACTCTGCCGGTGGGCGAGCGCGAGTTGCTGATCAGGGGCATCGGGATCAAAAACTCCCGCAGGCGGATTGGGTTGTACGCAGACGGGAAACTGGACATTGAGATTGAAGAAGATGTGCGGTCTTTGAAAGAAGTTTTGGTGGAGGCTGAAAAGGACCGGAACGTAGCGGGCATGCAAATGGGGATGGAACGCCTGGACATCAGGACCATCAAACAGGTACCAACCGCCTTTGGTGAAACTGATATTCTCAGAGTAGTGCTGACGCTCCCCGGAGTTAAATCTGTAGGCGAGGGAAGCACTGGCATGAACGTACGGGGCGGCTCTACAGACCAGAACCTGATTCTCTTCAATGATGCCACTATTTACAACCCCTCTCACCTGTTTGGCTTCTTTTCGGCCTTCAACCCAGACATAATAAAATCAGTGGAGCTGCATAAAAGCAATGTTCCGGCCAGGTACGGCGGACGGCTTTCCTCAGTCTTGGAAATAACCACCCGTGACGGGAACAAAAAGAAACTAGCAGGCTCCGGTGGCATTGGTCTTTTAACCAGCAGGCTAACTTTGGAAGGGCCCATCATAAAAGACAAAACGTCTTTCATGGTGGCAGGCCGTAGCACGTACTCCAACTGGCTCCTCAAGAAGTTACCCCAGGAATCATTCAAGAAGAGCTCCGCATCTTTTTACGACCTAAATGCCCAGATAAATCATGAATTTGACAGCAAAAACACCCTTTACCTGTCTAGCTACCTGAGCAAGGACAAATTCAGGTTAGGCTCAGACTCCCTCTACAATTTTTCAAACCAAAACGCCAGCGTTAAGTGGAAGCACATCTTCCACAACCAATTGTATAGCGTGGTAACCGGCGCTTATAGCCGCTACGGTTATGGGGTAAATTCTGAAAATAACCCCGTAAACGCGGCAGACCTGGCATTCAGCATGAATCAGGCTAACCTGCAGGCAGACTTCAACTATTTCCTGAACTCTAAACACACTGTAGATTTTGGGGCCAGTTCTATTTTGTACAATGTATCGCCTGGCAGTCTGACCCCGGTTGGGAGCGAGTCACTGGTAATGCGGGACGTGTTGCAAAAAGAGAAAGCGCTGGAAAGTGCCCTTTATGTCTCTGATCAGATAGACATTTCACCCCGCTTTTCGGTTTACTTGGGCCTTCGGTATTCTATGTTCAATGCCTTAGGACCAAGAGAGGCGTACACCTACGCCCCTAACGTTCCAAAAAACGAGAGCACCATCCTGGACACTGTTTCCTATAGCTCCGGTAAAGCCATCGCCACCTATCATGGTCCCGAATACCGGGTTTCGGCCAGGTTAGGGTTAACCGACCATACCTCTATCAAGGCGAGCTTCAACAGGATGCGCCAATACATTCACATGCTCTCCAACACGGCCACCATGTCGCCCACAGACACCTGGAAACTGAGCGACGCCAACATCCGGCCCCAGGTGGGTGACCAGTTCGCGTTGGGGTATTATCAGAACTTCAGGGCAAACACGGTGGAGCTATCGGTGGAAGGTTATTACAAAAAGATGAAGGATTTCCTGGACTACCGGAACGGTGCCGACATCATTCTGAACCACCATATTGAAACCGACGTGGCCAATGCTGAAGGAAAAGCCTACGGTGTTGAAATGATGCTTAAAAAAATGACGGGCAAGCTCAACGGATGGGTTTCCTATACCTATTCCCGCACCTTGGTCCGGCTGAACAACCCGCAGGTGTCTGAGATCATCAACCAGGGCAAATGGTACCCCAGCAATTTTGACAAACCCCATGACTTTACCATGATAAGTAACTACCGGTTTAGCCAGCGGTTTAGTACCTCTTTGAACTTCACCTACAGCACCGGACGGCCCATCACCCTACCCATAGCCAAGTACTATGACGGCAATACGCAGCGCATCTTCTACTCAGACCGAAACCAGTACCGGGTACCAAATTATTACCGGGTAGATTTCGCCATGAACATTGAAGGCAACCACAAGGTCAAGAAACTTGCCCACAGCTCCTGGACATTGGCGGTGTACAACGTCACCGGCCGCAAGAATCCTTACTCAGTGTATTTCAGGTCTGAGAACAGACAAATCAAAGGCTATAAACTTTCCATTTTTGGCCAGCCCATTCCTACCGTTACCTATAACTTTAAGTTTTAATGCATTTTCCTAAAAACTGCCTCAAAAACATCCTCCCCCTGCTTTTTTTCTTTACTTTGGCAGCTTGTGAGGAACCTTATACTCCCGAAGTATTAGAGCAAGACAACAACTATTTGGTAGTGAGTGGCTTCATCAACTCCAACGGTCCTACTACCATCAAACTATCGCACACCCAGAACCTCACCGATGCAAGCGGCCCTACCCTGGAGACAAGGGCTTCTGTGACTGTAGAGGAGGAAAGTGGCGCTAAATACAATCTCCAGGAGACCGAACCAGGAACCTACACCCACAGATTGCTCCCCATCACCCTTTCCAAGAAGTACCGGTTGGTGATTCGCACTGGTGGTAAGGACTACGCCTCTGATTACGTAGAGCCCAGAATCACCCCTGCCATTGACAAGCTAAACTGGACCGCAGAGAACGATGGCCTGCAACTGTATGTCAATACCCATGACAACGAAAATGATACCCGCTACTACCGCTGGGAGTTTGAAGAAACTTGGGAATACGCAGCTTTCTATTTTTCGGTACTTGAGTATGTAAACGGACAAATACGGGATCGGGAGCCCGGTAATGATATCTTCTTGTGCTGGCGCCACAACACTTCCTCCGCCATCCAGGTGGGCAACACTGTCAAGCTCAGCCAGGATGTGGTTAGTAATTTCCCAATCGTTAAGGTTCCTGCCAATTCTGAGAAACTGAAGCGGAAATACAGCTTGCTGGTAAAGCAGTATGCCCAAACCAAAGAGTCTTATGAGTACTGGGAAGCCCTTAAAAAAAATACCGAAAGCATAGGTTCCTTATTTGACCCTCTACCAACTCAGCTTACCGGCAACATTCAATGCCTTACCTCACCCACAGAACCAGTCATTGGGTTTGTAACCATCTCGTCAGTGGAAGAGAAAAGAATTTTTGTGACCCGCCAGGAGCTACCCGCCTCATACCGGCCCCCTAGCCAATTCTGCCCCTTTGATACTGTCAAAGTTGGGGAAGAAGCTGCTTATTTTTCTAGCGGCGGTGCCATTCCAATTGATATGATCATTTCAGAAACCAGGGAATTGATAGGTTATGCAGGTGCTTCCAAGTCCTGCGTGGATTGCAGGGTATTTGGTACCAAAGTCAGACCAGCTTACTGGCAATAATTAAGACGGCAAAATGAGATTACTTATAGAAATAAATCAACGAGGTGGCTTTGCCAAGGGTACCTTTTCTTCCTTCCAGAAGAAGTCTTGGGCGCTAAGTTTAAGAATACTGATGGGACTGGCATTGTTACAGTCAACCGCTGGAGATGTGTTGGGACAAACTGCCTCCCTCCCGAACCTACTGACTAACTTCAAAGAACATGGCATTAAATCGGTTCAGGAAAAAGTTTTTCTCCATCTGGATAGGCCCTCATACGTTAGCGGAGATATCCTGTGGTTTAAAGTGTACAATGTAGAGGGCACTTTTCATACACCCTTTGACCTAAGCAAAGTGGCGTATGTAGAAGTTCTGGATGCGGAGCAAAAGCCCGTGGTACAAGGGAAAGTGGCTTTGAAATACGGTACCGGAAATGGGTCATTTGTGTTGCCTACATCGCTAAGTGCCGGTAACTACACCGTGCGGGCGTACACCAACTGGATGAAAAACTTCAGCCCAGACTATTACTTTGAGCAGCCCATCACCATCATCAATACCTTTCAACCGCTCAACCTGCCTCCCGTAACAGATACTGCCTCGTTTGCCATTCAATTCTTTCCCGAAGGAGGGAATCTGGTGAAAGGCTTTACAAGTAAAGTAGCCTTTAAAGGGGTTAACAGCAACACAGGCAAAGGAGCCAATTTCCAGGGCGAGGTGTTGGACCAAAGCGGTACAACCGTGGCCACCTTTCTGCCTTCCAAGTTAGGAATAGGCCATTTCAGCTTCACTCCTACTATCTCCACCGACTACACTGCGGTGGTCCGGTTTCCTAACGGGAAAGTGGTCCGCCAGAAGCTCCCGGTTGTTCAGGAGCAGGGATATACTTTAGGCCTGGAAGAAAAAAAGCCAGGAGAATTGGTTTTGACAGCGCGCACCTCAGATCAGCAGCAAGGTTCCCTTTACTTATTGGGGCATACCCGCCATGCGGCCATTGTAGCGGCTACTGCTCAGCCAGTTAACGGACTGGCAACCTTTTCAGTAGTGAAAGATTCACTGACTACCGGCATTACCCATTTCACGGTTTTTAACAGCCAACTGAAACCAGTGGCTGAGCGCCTTTACTTTAAGTACCCAACACAGCAGCTGGAAATTGATTTGGCGGTTAGCAAGCCTTCCTTTGCCACCCGCGAGCAGGTAACCCTGGAGGTTCTCACCCATCGAGAAAAAGGCACCCCCACTACCGCAGAATTATCTTTAGCGGTTTTCAAACAGGATAGTCTTAACCCTCATAATCTTGCAGACATAAAAGCGTATCTCTGGCTTTCCTCTGACCTGAAAGGAACCGTTGAGAACCCCTCCTCCTACTTTACCCAAGCCGGCCCACAAGCCGAACAGGCCTTGGACAACCTAATGCTGACTCACGGCTGGAGTCGCTTCACCTGGGACGAAGTGCTCAGTCCACAGCCTCCGGCCTACTCTTTTCTACCCGAATACCAAGGGCACCTAATCAAAGGAAAAGTAACGAACGTGGCCACGGGCGAACCCGCTAGAAAAATCAGAACCTATCTTTCCTCACCGGGCAAGAATATCAGGTTTTACAGCAGTGTCAGCACAGATAATGGTTTGGTGCTGTTTGATGTAAAGGATTTCTTTGGGTCTAAGGAAGTAGTGGTGCAAACAAATTTCCTGAAAGACAGCACCTACCATTTTCAACTGGAAGATCCATTTTCAACCAAATACACCGCCAGACCACTTTCAGCCCTTAATGTAGACTCCACCTCCAAAGACGCTATCTATGCCCGCCACCTAGATGTACAGGCTCAAAACATCTACTTTGAAAAATACCTGAACCGCTACCGGGCACCTGGTATAGACAGCCTTCCGTTCTACGGCAACCCCAGCAAACATTACTTTTTAGATGATTTTACCCGCTTCAAGGTGATGGAGGAAGTCATGCGGGAGTATGTGCCCGGGGTGATGGTACGAAAACGCCGCGGAAATTTCCACTTCCTAGTGATGGATAATCCGCGCAGGATTTTCTTTGAGGAAGACCCATTGGTTCTCTTAGACGGGGTTCCGGTCTTTGACACAAACAAAATCATGGCCTTTGACCCCTTGAAAATTGAGCGATTAGATGTGATGGAGAGCAAGTACTACAACGGATCCCTGGTGTCACATGGGGTGGTGAGCTATACCACCTACAAAGGAGATCTGGCGGGCTTTCCTTTAGATACAAGGGCACTACTACAGGAATACGAAGGGCTCCAGTTGCAACGTGAGTTTTACGCCCCCACCTACAGCACCGACGAGCAAAAACTCAGCCGCTTGCCCGACTGGCGCAACCTCCTTTACTGGTCTCCTAACCTGATTACCGGTGAAAACGGAAAAGCCAGCTCTCAATTTTACACAGCAGACCAAGCCGGAACTTACACCATCTTCATCCAGGGCCTCACCAGAGAAGGTCTTCCCGGCAGCAAGATGGTCACCTTTGAAGTCAAAAAGCCACTATAATCTTCGGTGATTTAGTACTGCCGCCGGTGAAAAGGTAAGTTCTTTTGAGCCTTCTTTTTCCAAAACAAACTGAAAAGCAGAAAGCTACTTTGTCTAAGACAGGGTAGCTTTCTGCTTTTAGATAACTCAGGATCGTTGAATCCTTTACAAGAGTTAACCTAAACTGTATTCCTGAAAGTTAATCAAAAAGCTAAAATCTATAGCATTATACAGCCCACCTCTGAAAAACGACCTCTGATAATGCGACTTTATTCCGTAATTTTGTGTTCTTCCTGAAGAAAGAATATTTGTGAGCATGGATTACCTGAAACTCCTGAATGAGTCACAGCGAGCCGCTGTTTTAAATACCGAAGGCCCTTGTATGATTATTGCCGGGGCGGGCTCCGGCAAAACCCGGGTGCTTACCTATCGCATTGCGCACTTACTGGAGAAAGGCGTTGATCCGTTCAACATTCTCTCCTTGACCTTTACCAACAAGGCTGCCAAAGAGATGCGGGAGCGGATCGAAAAAGTAGTAGGACCTGAAGCCAAGAACCTTTGGATGGGAACCTTCCACTCTGTTTTTTCCCGCATTCTTCGCGCCGAGGCGCAGAAAATAGGCTACCCAAGTCACTTTACCATCTATGATTCTGATGACTCCAAAACTCTCATCAGAAACATAGTGAAGGAGATGAACCTGGATGACAAGCTCTACAAACCTAACATGGTGTTAGGGCGCATCTCGGCCGCTAAAAACAAACTTATCTCGGTAGCTCAGTACCTGCGTGACCCCGCCATCCAAGCCGATGATGAGGCAGCACTTCGTCCGAAAATAGGCCAGATTTTCAAAACCTATGCTGAACGGTGCTTCAAAGCCGGCGCCATGGATTTTGACGATTTGCTCTTCAATACCAACGTACTCTTTAGAGACCACGTGGATGTGCTCAACAAGTACCAGCACATCTTCAAGTACGTGATGGTAGATGAGTACCAGGATACAAACTACAGCCAGTACCTGATTACCCGCAAGCTTTCGGCCAAAGACCGGAACATCTGCGTGGTGGGTGATGATGCCCAAAGTATCTACGCTTTCCGCGGGGCCGATATTCAGAACATCCTCAACTTTGAGCGTGATTATCCTGAACTGGAGGTGTTTAAACTGGAGCAAAACTACCGCTCTACCCAGCACATTGTGAAGGCGGCTAACTCGGTGATCAAGAACAACAAAGCTCAGTTGCGCAAAGACGTTTTCTCCCAGAACGAGGAAGGACAACTCATTGACGTCATCAAAGCCAGTTCAGACAACGAAGAAGGCAAACTGGTGGCGCACGCCATCTTTGAAGAGAAGATGAACCAGCACCTCTCCTATGAGGACTTTGCCATTCTTTATAGAACCAATGCTCAGTCCAGGGCTATGGAAGAGGCCTTGCGCAAAATGAATATCAAGTACCGCATTGTAGGTGGCTTGTCGTTCTACCAACGCAAAGAGATCAAAGACTTGATTTCCTATCTGCGCCTTGCCATTAACCATAATGATGAGCAGGCGCTGCGTCGTGTGATCAACTATCCTAAACGGGGAATTGGTGACACTACCATTGAAAAGGTGATTGTCACGGCTAATGAAACGGACCATAGCCTATGGGAAGTAGTGAGCCACGCAAACCAATTGTTAGGCGGAAGAGCCGGTGCTGCCATTCAGGACTTCGCGACCAAGATCAAAAGCTTTGCGGTAATGGCCCAGGAGAAAGATGCGTTTGAGGCCGCTACCTACATAGCCAAACACTCTGGCCTGGTAGATGATCTGTACTCAGACAAATCGGTGGAAGGTCTGGCTCGTTACGAGAACATCCAGGAGCTCCTGAACGCCATTAAGGAGTTTGTGGACGATCCGGAGAAAGAAGATAATTCACTGGCCTTGTTCCTGCAAGACATCGCCCTGCTTACTGACACTGACACAAAAAAAGAAGAGGAAGGTGAGTACGTGACCATGATGACCATTCACTCGGCCAAAGGTTTGGAGTTTAGAAATGTGTTCATTGTGGGCATGGAGGAAAACCTGTTCCCCAGCCAGATGATGCTACAATCACGCGCTGACCTGGAAGAAGAGCGACGCCTGTTCTACGTGGCCATTACCCGTGCCGAGAAGAAATTGACCCTCTCCTACGCTACCAGCCGTTATCAGTGGGGTAACCTGCGGGCCGCGGAGAAAAGCCGGTTCATTGACGAGATTGATCCCACGTTCCTGAACTTTAAGTTTGGCGATGAGCGCGGGCCGTTTGAGAAAGTGTTACAGCGGAAAACCCCGGTTGCGCAATTGATCAGCCCGGCCAAAAAACCTTCGGCTGCCCCTGCCTATAACCCACCGGCTGACTTTACTCCGAGCGATACTTCTAACCTACAGGAGGGTATGCGCGTAGAGCACCCTAAATTCGGGTTTGGTAACGTGACCAAGATTGATAACCAGGGAAATTCTATCAAGGCAATCATTGAGTTTGAGGGCGTAGGTGAAAAAACCCTGCTCCTAAGCTTCGCCAAACTTCGGATACACGCGTAAGGCTTTAAACAACGCAACGATAGATTCCTAACAATTTGGGGCTGTTTTTACAAAAACAGCCCCAAATTGTTTTAAACATAATGGCTCTGATGCCGGGTACCTGAGGGGCATTGTGGTAAATACTGCAATTATTTCTTCCAGCTACGCGATACAATGCTTCGTGATACCCATTAAATTCCTAATTTTGACTTTGAGACAAACTCTATCATATGGTAGCCAGTTCCACATTTAAACAAGAGCTTTTGCTGCGGGAGTACGGCCGCAACGTGCAGAACATTGTACAATATATTCTAACGGTAGAAGACCGGACCAAACGTACCCAGTTGGCCCAATTGCTCGTGAACCTGATGGGACGCCTGAACCCAAACGTAAAGGACATTCAGGATGCCCAGCAGACCCTTTGGAACCACTTGTACGTGATGTCTGACGGCAAACTGGACGTTGATGCGCCCTTCGCGCTAAGCGCCATGGAGTACCTGAATGATAAACCGCAGCGGGTAGATTATCCAACCCAAAACCCTAAGTTCAAGCACTACGGCACTAACCTGGAGCGCCTCATTGACAAAGCCAAGCAAATCAATGATCCGCAGGAAAGGGAAGCCGCTATCATTTCCATCGGGAAACTGATGAAGGTGTTGTACCGCACCTACAACAAGGACAGCGTAACAGATGAGGTAATTCTGGAAAACCTCCGCGAAATCTCCAAAGGAGACCTGGACCTGGATGCTGCCCTGTTGGAAAAAGGGAATTTGTTTGAAAGTACTATCAAAACCCCGCAGGGGCCTGGTAACAATTATCAATCTAACCAGAAGTACAAGAACCAGAACAAGAATCAGAATCAAAATCGCAGTAAGAATAAATAAGAACGCATGGCTTCTTTTGAAGTAATAGGGGGTCGTACTTTACACGGCGAGATTATCCCACAGGGAGCAAAAAACGAGGCGTTACAAATTCTGTGCGCCGTATTGCTGACCTCAGAACCGGTGACCATCTCCAATATTCCTAACATCAGGGATGTAAACAAATTGATAGAACTGTTGAGAGACATGGGCGTTGACGTGGAGCAAACCGCGCCAGACACCTATGTTTTCAAGGCCGAAGATGTCAATCTGGATTACCTTTCCTCTGAGAAGTTTGTGGACCAGGCCCGTGCCATCAGAGGCTCAGTGATGATTTTAGGACCTATGCTGGCCCGTTATGGCGTAGCCAAACTTCCTAAACCCGGCGGTGACAAAATTGGCCGTAGAAGGCTTGACACGCATTTTCTGGCTTTTGAGAAGCTGGGTGCCAAGTTCACCTATGACGCCAATGACAGCTTCTACCACCTGGAAGGCAAAAACCTGAAAGGCACGTACATGCTGTTGGACGAAGCCTCAGTGACCGGAACTGCTAACATAGTGATGGCGGCCGTTTTAGCAGAAGGAATCACCACCATCTACAACGCCGCTTGTGAGCCTTATTTGCAGCAGCTTTGCAAAATGCTGGTGAGAATGGGCGCTAAAATCAGTGGTATTGGCTCTAACATGCTCATTATTGAGGGAGTAGAGAAATTGGGTGGTACTGATCACCGCATGCTGCCCGACATGATTGAGATTGGCTCTTTCATTGGTTTGGCAGGTATGACGGGTTCTGAGATCACCATCAAAGATGCCCAGATCAGAGAGCTGGGGTTGATCCCAGACACGTTCCGTAGATTAGGTATCAACATGGAGTTCCACGGCGATGACATCTTCATCCCGGCGCAGGACTCTTATGCCATTGACACCTACATTGACGGCAGTATCTTGACTGTTTCTGACCATACATGGCCAGGCTTCACCCCAGATTTGCTAAGCATCGCGCTGGTGGTAGCTACCCAAGCCAAAGGTACCGTGCTCATTCACCAGAAAATGTTTGAAAGTCGTCTGTTCTTCGTAGACAAACTGATTGACATGGGCGCGCAGATCATCCTGTGTGATCCGCACCGTGCTACGGTAATTGGCCAGAACAAACAAGTTCCATTGCGTGGTATCTCCATGACTTCGCCTGACATCAGAGCGGGTGTGGCCTTGTTGATCGCTGCCCTTTCTGCCGAAGGCCGCAGCGTGATCCACAACATTGAGCAAATTGACCGTGGTTACCAGAACATTGATGGCCGTCTGAACGCCTTGGGTGCGCAGATTAGCCGTCTGTAGTTCATTGGGTTAGTTATCTTCTTTAGCCCCTCTAAACAGGAGTTCCGTTTTGGGTTCCTGTTTAGAGGGGCTTTTCTTTCTGTATTTTGAAGCTGTTCCCATTTTTATCTCCTTTTTATAAAAGGGGCATGAAACAGGAAATGGCTACTTTACAGCTGTTTACCTGTAGAAACAAGGCGCCTCAAACGAGGCAAGTTCTACATATATTGTTCTATATAAAAGGGTTACCTTTTTGAGGCTGAATGGATTAAGAGAAAACTTCGGCCTATGAAAACGACTTTCTCTTACTTTTCCCTCTTTCTTTTCTGCACTTCTACCCTGCTGTTTTCAAGGTGCTCTACCAGTCCTGAGGCCCTGACAGAGTCAGCCGAGTCTATAAAGGCAGTAGCAGACCAAAGGGTAACTCCAGCAAAGGCAACACCTGAAACACGGGAACACGTCATACGCCAGGCCGAAGTCAGGTTTCAGGTGAAGGACCTTTCCAGCAGTACGCAACGGGTAGAGAACCTGGTAGAGGAAATGGGCGCCACCCTTACTAACACCACCCAGCACCAAAGCGAAGACACCAAAACCACTGACTTTGTGATCAGGGTTCAGCCAGAGAAATTTGCTTCCCTCCTGCGGCAGATGCAAAAAGAAAGCATTCACTTAGAGCAAAGAACCATTTCCACCGAAGATGTAGCCCTGGAGTATGTGGACCTGGAAGCCCGCAAGAAAGCCAAACTGGCGGTGGAACAACGGTTCTTAGGCTTGCTCAAAGAAGCAAAGAACATCACCCAAATCTTAGAGGTAGAACGCCAGATCCAAGCAGTGCGGGAAGAGATTGAAAGCACCGAGGCTCGTTTGCGCTACCTTCAAAACCAAACGGCTTACAGCACCATCCGGCTATCTATGTACCAGATCGTTCCGGCCACTGCACCAGAAGGACCAAGCTTTTTTACAAGACTGCTGGAGGCCATGAACACAGGCTGGCAGCTGTGGCTTTCCCTGGTAGTGGGACTCTTTTACATTTGGCCGGTGTGGCTGGCAGGCCTGGGCATTATGATTTACCTCCGAAAACGGAACATGGCCTAACGTTTGAAACCTCTTAATTGGAAAGTGGCCATAAATTAAACTTAAGGCACTTTCCAATTAAGGGGCATTAAAGGGAATCAGAGAATCTAGATGCAACCATCTCAGCATGGAAGGGGTCATCTTTTTAGAAACCCTTTATCTTAACTTAGCCTTTTACCTATGAGACCTCTCTTGCTTAAATCGTCTTTGTTAGGCTTAGCCGCTTCTCTACTTTTACTCACCTCTGGATGTGAAAGCGAAGAACCGGAGCCCGGAAGCAACATTCCTAATGTTAGGCCTTTGACAGTTCAAGAGGCCAAGACTGTGGCTGGTTCCAACGAGTTTGCCTTTAAATCCTTTGCTCAGATTAGCCAATTAGAGGAAGAAGGCAAGAACGTGTTCATCTCTCCTCTCAGTTTAAGTATGGCCTTGACCATGACCTACAATGGCGCGGCAAACAGCACCAAAGAAGCCATGAAACAAACCCTGGGGTTTGGTGATGCTTCTGACCAGGAGATCAATCAATCCTTCAAGAGCCTGGTGGAGCTGTTGACAGGAATGGATAAAAAGGTCCACTTCACCTCTGCTAATTCCCTGTGGCTGAATCATAACTACCATTTACTGGCACCCTTCGTTAGCACAAACCAAGAATATTTTAACGCCACTGTTAAACCCCTTGACTTTTCCTCTCCTTCCGCTAAAAATGAAATAAACAACTGGGTGAATGAGAAAACCAACGGAAAAATCAAGACCATAGTAGAGCGGGTAACCCCAGACTATTTACTTTTTCTGGTCAATGCCATCTACTTTAAAGGTACCTGGACCTACCAGTTCAACAAGCATTTAACCCATACCCGTCCGTTCAAATTAGAAGATGGCTCCAGCGTTTCTCATTCTTTTATGACCCTTAAGAACGGAAAATACCTCTCCTACCAAGATGCCACGAAGCAAGTAATTGATCTGCCCTACGGAAACGGCCAGTACAGCATGACACTGGTTGTTCCGAGAGCGGAACGAAAAATTCAGGACATCATGCCAGAGCTTTCGGCTACAAATCTGGCTAACTGGTTATCAAAAGCTGATTCCTCTTCAATGGAACTGCACATGCCTAAATTCAAGCTTGAGCTGGAGTATGAAGACAACCTCAAACAGATGCTCACGAACCTGGATATGGGCGTTGCTTTTAGTAGCCAGGCAGATTTTAGCCGGATTTTAGCAAATGGAGGTTTAAGTATTTCAGAAGTAAAACACAAAACGTTTGTAGAAGTGAACGAAGAAGGAACCGAAGCTGCCGCGGCCACTTCCGTAGGGATTGTGTTCACCTCACTTCCACCATCTGTAATGATAGACAAGCCTTTTGTGTTCATGATCAGGGAAAAATCAACCAATGCTATCTTGTTCATTGGCAAACTGATGCAACCACAATAAACTTTCGGTACTTATTTAAAAGCAGGGCCCCTCTTGAAACTAGACTTTCTTCTTGTTTTAAGAGGGGCCCTGCTTTTAAATATAACTCAGGCTGAAAGGCTGGTAGGAGAAATCAAACCTCTTCCCCTATTTCTTTCTCTCTCCTGCTACCCCGGTATAGTTCGTATTTGAACAAACGACATTCAATGGGACCGTTGTACAATGGAATTCGGCGCGAAGGTTTCAACCCGATGTGCTTGGCCGCTTCCAGGTTTCCGGTGAAAATGCAGGCATCCCAATCCTGAAAGTTTGATTTGAGGGTGTCACCTATCATCTTGTAAAGGCCATTTATCTCGCTTTCCTCGCCAATTCTCTCGCCGTACGGAGGGTTCATGATAACAATTCCTTGGTGTGCAGGTTTCACCGCATCTTTGAAATCCTGCTCCTTCACCCGCACATACTCTTCCAACTCGGCGTACTCCAGGTTCTGAAAAGCAGCTTCTACAAAGTCGGGGTCAACGTCTGATCCGAAGATTTCAACTTCCACTTCTCTGTCTTCTTTTGAAATAGCATCCTGCAACACACGTTGGTACAAAGCAGGATCATAATCAGGCCAGCGCATAAACCCATAATCCTTGCGGTACACGCCTGGGGCAATGTTGTGGGCAATCATGGCCGCCTCGGCCAGAAACGTTCCTGAGCCGCACATTGGGTCATACAAGGGGGTTCTTTTGTCCCAACCGCTCAACAGCAGAATACCAGCCGCCAACACTTCATTTAAAGGGGCCACGTTCGTTTGCTGACGGTAGCCCCGACGGTGCAGCGAGTCACCTGAGGAGTCCAGCGCTAATGACACAATGTTCTCGTGCATGTGCAGGTTGATGCGTATGTCTGGCGTGGTAACGTCAACGTTAGGCCGTCTGCCGGTTTTCTCCCGGTACTGGTCCACAATGGCATCTTTGGTTAACTGCGATACATACAGCGAGTGCTCAAAGGTGGAGCGGGATACCACGGCATTAATGGCGAAGGTATCATTCAAACTCATGTACAAGTCCCAGTCAATCTCCCTCACTTTCATGTACAGCTCCTTTTCATCCCGGGCCTTGAACTGCACAAAAGGCTTTAATATTCTGATAGCCGTGCGGCACCAGATATTGGCTTGGTATAAAAGGTATTGGTTTCCGCTGAAGGTAACGGCCCGCACGCCTGGCTTCACGTATTGTGCCCCTAAGTCACGAAGCTCTTGGGCCAGAACTTCCTCTAAGCCTGCCAGAGTGGTAGCTGTCATGTTGAAATTGCCAGATGATTTTGCTTTGGCCATAAGTGCGGGGCGTAAATGAGTGGGTGTTAGTTTCTGGTGCAATTTCGGAAAAAAGCAGCGCTTTCCGCAGGTCAGCCGTTCGGCCTCCTTATAAATAGTTTTTCAAGCTGATAATCTCCCGTTTCTTTACTACTTTCTGAAAAAGGATAAAGTTTAAGACTTGGAATGGCTAACAGAAAAAAGATATTTCATAATATTGGTAATCGAGCTTAATCCTATCCAAATCTGATATGTCAAAAGTAATGTCTTCGCCTCCTTCCCCGGGTCAGGCCCAACAAACAAATTACGTTCGCTCTATGGCCATCATTGGGGCGCTGTTCTTTGTTTTCGGATTTGTTACCTGGCTGAACTCCGTTCTCATCCCGTACCTCAAAATTGCCTGTCAGTTAACCAACTTTCAGTCTTACCTGGTTACGTTCGCCTTTTACATTGCTTATCTGGTCATGGGCGTTCCGGCAGCCTGGCTCCTGAAGCGGACTGGCTTTAAGAAAGGCATGTCAGTAGGGTTATTCATTATCGCACTTGGCGCACTCATCTTTGTTCCGGCTGCTATGACCCGTACCTATGCCCTGTTCCTGCTGGGCTTATTTGTACAGGGAACCGGGTTAACGGTGTTACAGGCGGCAGTGAACCCCTACGTATCCATTATTGGCCCTGCCGAAAGTGCTGCCAAGCGGATCAGCATCATGGGTATCTGCAACAAGATTGCCGGTTCTGCTGCCCCTTTCATCTTGGGAAGCATTTTACTGGCAGGTACTGATGAATTGGTGGCCAGCTTGGAAACCATGAACCAGGTGCAGAAAGTAGCCGGGTTAGATGCGTTGGCAGAAAGGGTAATCACCCCTTATTTAATTATCATGGGTGCCCTTATTTTGCTGGCGATATTCACCTACTTTTCCGGACTGCCGGAAGTTGACACTGAGCAGGAAGATGAGACCGTGGCTGCAGCCAATACCGGTAAAACCAGTGTGTTCCAGTTCCCTCATTTGGTGATTGGGGTGATGAGCTTGTTCCTGTACGTAGGCGTGGAGGTAATGGCCGGTGATACCGTCATCAGTTATGCATCAAGCCAAGGCATTCCTTTAGATGAAGCCTCACGCTTTACCACTTTTACCTTGTGGGCGATGATTGCCGGGTACATCATTGGAATCATCGCTATTCCTAAATACCTAAGCCAGCAAAAAGCTTTACAGATCTGCGCCATTTTAGGGGTGGTTTTCGCTCTATCGGCTATTTTCACGGAAGGCTACGTTTCGGTACTCAGCATTTCTTTGCTGGGTCTGGCGAACTCCCTCATGTGGCCCGCCATTTTCCCCTTAGCCATTGCTGATCTGGGCCGGTTCACCAAGATGGGTTCTTCGCTGTTAATCATGGGGATTGCCGGTGGCGCTTTGCTTCCGCTCCTCTACGGTTACTTGGCAGATCTTGTAAATCCACAGCAAGCCTATTGGATGATGGTGCCGTGTTACCTGTTCATCTGGTATTTCGCCGCCAGTGGCTATAAAATCAGAACCAGATAAGAAGCCTTTTTGAGTGCGTTTTCAGAAAAGTACCTCCAAAACAGAAAAGCCACCTTCACCAGGGTGGCTTTTTCTATGCATGCTGCTTCTACTGATTTCTCTTTTCATTTCCGTACTTTTGCCCCATCACTCAGCGTACCCTACATGACTATTCACAAAGAAGCTTCCCTGCGGGCTTACAACACGTTTGGCATTGACGCAACAGCCAGTTTATTGGCAGAATTCGCCTCAGTAGAGGAACTGCGGGAACTGCTACAGAACACCGAGGTGCAGGCTCTTCCCAAGCTTATTTTAGGCGGCGGCAGCAACGTGCTGTTTACCCAGGATGTAGAAGCAGCCGTTCTGCTAAACCGCATAAAAGGTGTTATTCAAACAGAAGAACCGGACGGCAAACATGTGCTGGTCACCTCAGGCAGCGGTGAAACGTGGCATGACTTGGTGCTGTACACCCTGGAGCATGACTTGGGCGGTATTGAGAACCTTTCGTTAATTCCGGGTACGGTTGGTGCGGCTCCTTTGCAGAACATTGGCGCGTATGGAGTGGAGTTGAAGGACACCTTTGTTTCTTTGGAGGCTCTGGAAATTGCAACAGGCGAAGTGGTTTCCTTCAACAAAGAGCAGTGCGGCTTTGGCTACCGTGAAAGCGTGTTCAAGAAAGAAGCCAAGGGCAAATACATTGTCACTTCCGTTACCCTGCGCTTAACCAAAGAACACACCTTTAACACTTCCTACGGGGCCATTCAGGACACCCTGAACCAACAAGAGGTGAAGGAACTAAGCTTGAAGGCCATCAGTGAAGCGGTTTGCCACATCAGAAGAAGCAAATTACCAGACCCTGCTAAAATTGGAAATGCGGGCTCTTTTTTCAAAAACCCGGAGATCCCGCTGGCTCTGTTTGAGATTCTGAAATCCCAGTACCCTGGCATCCCAGGGTATCCCGTTACTCCTGAATCCGTTAAGGTACCTGCGGGTTGGCTAATTGAGCAATGCGGTTGGAAAGGAAAAGTTTTAGGCCAACACGGAGTGCACAAAGACCAGGCACTAGTACTTGTAAACTACGGCGGCGCAGCAGGCAACGACGTGAAGACCCTGGCTTATGAAATTATAAAATCGGTGGACGAGAAATTCGGAATAGCTCTTACGCCTGAGGTCAATATCATTTAAGTCAATAAACCCATTCTCAAGTAATGACTTATTTAAAAAGGGGACCTGCTAAAGCAGGTCCCCTTTTTAAATTCATTTTAAGGCTATTATTCTAAAAGAATGCCTTAAACCAAGTTACTTCAGCACGATGATAGAAACACCATCGCCGCCGCGCTCCACATGTTCATCAGCTACGCTGGCTACTTCCCGAAGGGTACGCACGTAATCCCGGATGATCTGCTTCAAGATGCCGTTACCGCGGCCATGAATGATTTTCACCTCGGGCATACCCAGCATAATGGCATCATCCATGAAGTTCATGACGGTTGTCAGGGCTTCCTCGGCGCGTTGACCACGCACATCCAGCGTGTACTGGAAATCAGCCATGCGTTGCGTCACGTCCAAACCTTTAGAAGGAGTAGCAGCCGTAGCCAGTTCTTTCTCCTTCTTTGCTTTTTCTCGCACCACGTTCGGATCAGGGCGCTCCAGTTTCTCCAGCCTTACAATGGTTTTCAAACCTCCGAAGCTCACTTCCGCAGTCTTGCCTTTGATGGCCAGCAGTTCACCCACTGAATCCTGCCCGATCAAGGCTACACGCTCGCCTGGCTGTAAAGGTCCAGTTGGCACAGAGCCGTTGCGCTTGAATACCGGCTTCGGTTCAGGCGTGAGTTTCTCTTTAAACGTCTCCATTTGCTGACGGGCTATTTTGGTTTGCTCCTTATCGGCCTGGCTGCGTTTGATCTGCTCAATGGTGCTCTCAATCTGCTGGTTCGCATCTTTCAAAAGCAGCTTGGCCTGCCCTTTGGCGGTACGAATGATGTCCTGCTTGCTTTCTTCCAGGTGCTGTTTCAGAGCGGTATACTCCTCCACTTGCTTCTGCAGTTTGCGTTCGTGCTTGGCTACGGCCGCGTTCTTGCGTTCCAAGTCGGTTTTCTCCTGCTCCAGTTGCTCCAGCAGTTTGTCGTAGCGGATCTTCTCCTTCCCTACCAACGTACCGGCTTTGTCGATGATGTTCTTGGGCAAGCCGATTTTACGGGCTATTTCCAAGGCGAAAGACGAACCCGGTTTGCCTATCTCTAACTGGTACAAAGGCTGCAACTCGGCGGGATTGTAGCGCATAGCCCCGTTCACAATGCCTTCGTTTTTCTCGGCAAAGTTTTTCAGGTTAGTGTAATGGGTGGTTATTACGCCAAATACTTTCTGGTTGTGCAATTGTCCCAACACTGCTTCAGCAATAGCCCCGCCCAACGCAGGCTCAGTACCCGTGCCAAACTCGTCTATAAGCACTAGTGACTTTTTATCTGCCAGCAGCACAAATTGCTTCATGTTCTGCAAGTGCGAGCTGTAAGTACTAAGGTCATTTTCAATGGATTGCTCATCGCCCATGTCTAGGAAAATATCCCCGAACAATCCCGCCTCAGAACCTTCCTCTACCGGAATCAACAAACCGCATTGCAGCATGTACTGCAACAGACCAGCCGTTTTCATGGCCACCGATTTACCACCGGCGTTGGGACCAGAGATTAAGAGAATACGCTGTTCCTGGTCCAGTTCCAAAGATAGAGGAACCGCTTTCTTGCCCTGTGCCTGTAAGGTCAGGTGCAGAATAGGATGGCGCGCGTTCTTCCACTTCATCACTGGGCGCTTGTGCAACTCGGGCATGATGGCTCCCAGTTTGTTTGCCACCACAGATTTTGCCCGGATAAAGTCCAGCAAGGCTAAGAATTGGTATGCTTTCCGGAGAGCAGGTAAATGATGACGGATTTGGTTGGTTACCGCAGTCAACAACCTGATCAACTCCCGGTGGTAAGCGTTCTCCAGGTCCTTGATGTCATTGTTCAGTTCAAAGACGCTTTCGGGCTCAAGGTACACGGTTTGCCCAGTGGCTGACTCGTCATGAATCAAACCTTTGATGCGGCGCTTGTACTCAGCAATGACCGGGATCACCAAACGACCTCCTCTAATAGTAGGTTCGGCATCGCCGGGCGTCCAGCCTTCGTTTTTGGCGTGGCGCAGAATGCTGCTGATGGTTTTGCGGAGCTGCGTCTGTTGCCCGATCAGGTCCCGCTTCACGCGCTGCAGTTCCGGAGAGGCATCGTCTTTCACGTTTCCGTTATCGTCTACCAGTTTCTCCAAAGCAGCTACCAAGGCGCGATCTACTTCTACTCCCTCCGTCAAGGCTTTTAAAGCCGAGTACTCACCATCTTCTGATTCCACAAAGAAGCCCAGCGCCTGACGGATAGCCCGAAGGGACATTTTCACCTCAAACACGCCCCGCACTTCAAGGAAGGCTCCTTCCAAAGAAGCGCGGTTTAAGTGCTCGGTTACGTCAAAGTAATAGCTGGAAGGGAAATCTTCGCCAGCACGCAGAATGTTGGCAAACTCATGCGTTTGCAGCAACAGACGCTGTACCAGGTCAAAGCGGTCCAGGAACGACACCCGCTCCACAAACCTCCGCCCCAGCGGACTCAAACAGGCTTCAGACAACATCTCTCTGATTTGGCTAAAGCCTATTTTCTGTTCAAAATTTGAAGGATATATCAAGTCTTTTCTTTTCTAGTTTTATTTTTTGTTTCAAGCCCGAATACGCAAAAGTAAGCTAAATACAGGATTGGTCAGGATATTAGAACATATGGAGTAAGCTGTATGTTCCTTGGTCCGTTAATAATTATTAAGGCACAGTATTTAACATATTAATACACCCAGAGACAAATTAAAACTTCTCCTCTATTCCTAACCCAAATAAAGCATAGTCATACTTCACCGGGTCTGTGGGATCAAACTGACGGAGGTTCTGGGTAAGTTCTTCAGCCATAGCCCAATCAGATTGGGTTCTTTGAATCAGCCCCAACCTTCTTGCTACGCGTTGCACATGTACATCACAGGGACAAACCAGATCAGCGGGAGACATGCGTTTCCAGATTCCGAAATCTACCCCTTCCTTATCTTGCCGCACCATCCAGCGCAGGTACATGTTGATGCGCTTGCAAGCTGATTTCTTAGCAGGCGTGGAGATATGCTTTCTGGTGCGGTGTGAAGCTTCAGGCAAAGAGAACACCAGACTATAAAAGAATTCAAGTCGAGCTTTCTGGCTTGAAATAGGCGCACCAGGGTATCCTACAAAGGCTTCCTCTAAACTCTCGTGCTGCTCATAAAACCACCTAAAGAAATACACCAGGTACAGTAGGTCTGTGTCATTGAAGGTGCGATGTTTGAACCCAAGCAGCTTTTTAAGGTCTTCGTCCTGGTGCTGGGTGATGAACTGGTACGGAGCATTATCCATGCGCTGCAGCAGTTCCCGGCATTTGTTGATGATGGTTTTGCGCTGGCCCCACGCCAGAATGGCCGCAAAGAAACCCGCAATTTCAATATCCTGCTTCTGCGTAAACAAATGGGGAATAGAAACGGGGTCGTGGGGAATGAAGTCTTTGGTATTGTATCGTTGATAACGGTCTTCCAGTAAGGCTTCTAATTCAGCGGTAGTATACGATGACATGGAGTAGAGTTGAAAGCAAACGGAACATCATAAGAAAAGGACCTCCTGCTTAGAACGTTTAAAATGGGAAAGAGGCAAAAAGCGGCTCCGCTGTGGACTCCGCTTTTTGCCTCTTTTTAGAAATTTGGCTTCAAAAAGGCTTAGGGCATGTAAGACACTTCTACCCTGAAGCGCTTGTCTACGGCCCCAATCTGCTGGCAGGCTTTTTTGGAAAGTTTCACCACCACCTTGTCATTTTCACCGGTGGAAGGAAGTTTACCGATCACGCGCACGTACACGGTTTGATCATTCATAGGATTCTTCACGGCCATGATGGTGCCTACCGGGGCAGTTCTGTGCAGGGCCAAGAATTTGTTCGCGTCGGTACGGGTTTCAATCTGTTCGGCCATACCGCTTTCATTTACCCTTGAAACGTAGTCAGAGGTTTTAGAAGCGGGCTTATCTTCCTCTGCGTCTCCTTTTGGAGAACCTGCATTGTTGGCTTTGGCAGCAGAAGCCACGGCTGAGGAAGAGGTGGAAGCGTTTGCCGGCTGTTTAGGTGAAGTCACCACATCATCGGCCTCTGGTGTGTACACCTTTGCGTTGGAGGCAGCTTGCGCAGGGGCTTTTTCCCCTACCCCTACAATCAGTTTTTGGCCCACTTTCACAGCAGTAGCCGTGAGTTTGTTCCATTTCTGAATGTCATCTATGCTTATTTTATGCTGATTAGCAATAGAAAACATAGTCTGGCGGGCCTGTACCGTATGGATTTTGTTTCCTTTGGCGTCTACCACGTAGGTGCGGTTTGCCGCTGGGCTTGCCCCAGACGTCTCAGCCGAAGAATTTGCGGCAGTAGCAGTACTACCAGGCGTGTTTATAGGAATAAGCACGGTCTGCCCAATAATCAGGGCTTTGTCAATATTCTTGTTCGCCTCCACAATTTTATTCACGGCCACCCCATATTTGCGGGCCAGGCCATACAAAGACTCGCCCGGAGTTACTTTATGGGTGATGTAGGTTTTCCCGTTTTGGATTTTAACTCCGGTGGAATCACGGACAAATAAAGTCTCGGCAGAGGCGGCGCCATATGAAAGCATGGCACACCCCAGAACAAACACAAACTTCTTAAACATGGACTCTACTTCTATTATTCAAATTAATAATCAGAGGTTGCTAATTAGGCATATGCGTTGAAGAACACCCGTAAAAGGGCTTTCATCAGCTAACCTCTCGTTATACCAAGACGATTTAAAAGGATAAAACAACATCCTCGAAGGTCTTGGAAGGGTGTAAGTTACCAAAAAAATCAGAAACCTTCTGTTCGGCTTTTCCGTTTAGCGGCTCGTTTTACAAAAGTGGCCTTAATTCTAAGAAGCATCAGTCCTTCTGGTTACCAGAAAACGGACGTTTCTTAAAACAGGTATACCACTTTGAAATCTTCGTTCAATTTGAGCGCAGCTTCAAATTTGTTGCCAGTTTTAGGCGAAGTGAAGCCTTTAATCTTTCCGGTCTTGCCTTTCAGTACCAATGCCTTGATGTGGCTCTCAGACAAGGTTTTGCCGTGCAGCTCAAACGGCACCATAAACTGGCACCCTTCCCTGAACCTGCTACAGCCATACGCCGTTTTTCCTTTGAGCAGCTGGCCTTGGCTGCACTTGGGGCAAATCATGACCACGGGCTTCTGCTCCTTCGCTTCAGCTATTTCCAACTGCAGTTCATGAGAGGGAGATAAAGCAAACGCCGCATCAAATTTCTCTCCGGACTCCTCATCCACAAATCCTTTAATGACCGGGCTTTTGCCTTTCTTCAGCAAAGCCTGCACTTGTTTCTCGCCTAAAGGTTTTCCTTTAAATGTCATGGGCAGCCTAAATTGGCATCCCTCTTTGAATCGGGCGCACCCGTAAGCTTGGCTTCCTTTCAGGATAGAACCAGTGCCACAAGCAGGGCAGTTGCCTAGTCCACCTGCTGCAGCCGGAGCCCTTTTTGCCTCCTTTTTAGACTTCTCCCCTTTTTTAGGAGCCTCTTTTTCCTGGGGTTTCGCTGGGGCATCAGAAGGCTGAATGGTAACCGTATGGTTGTCCTGCTTTACTTCCTGCACCATCTCCCACACCAGTTGCTTCAACTCTTGCAGGAAGACATCAGCGCCAAACTCTCCCCCTTCAATCTGCCGAAGTTTCTTTTCCCATTGCCCCGTCATCTCCGGGGATTTCAAGGTTGGGTTCTTGATCACCTGAATCAGGTCAATTCCGGTCTGGGTGGGAAGTATCTTCTTTTTCTCCTTTCGGATGTAGTTGCGCTTGAACAGGGTTTCAATGATGGCTGCTCTAGTGGAAGGCCTACCAATCCCGTTTTCCTTCAGCGCCTCTTTCAGCTCATCGTCTTCCACCTGCTTTCCCGCAGTCTCCATGGAGCGCAACAAGGTTGCCTCGGTAAAATCTTTGGGCGGGCTGGTAGACTTCCGGTCTAGCAAGGGCTCATGTGGACCACGCTCACCGGCATCAAAATGCGGGAGAACCGCCAGTTCCTCTTCTTTTTCTTCGCCCTCGGCTCCTCCTGGCTTTGCGGCTGGTTTAGGCACGGAAGTGTTCTCCTCGGGCCCATAGACAACCCGCCAGCCGGGCTCCAGAATCTGCTTACCCTTAGCCCGGAATGCGTGTTTGGCCGCCTCACCGTTCACCACGGTGTTGCTCACAATACAATCTGGGTAGAAAGCTGCAATGAACCGCTTGGTGATGATGTCAAACACTTTTGCTTCCGTGCCGAACAAGCCTCTAGCTTCAGAGCCGGTAGGAATGATGGCGTGGTGATCGGTGACTTTGTTGTTATTGAAGACCTTCGCTGATTTTCTTATCTTTTTGCCCAAAAGTTCCTGCGTGAGGTGTTGGTAGCCGGTGAGGCCACTTAGTATGCTAGGTATTTTTGGGTAAATGTCATCGGGTAGAAACGTGGTGTCTACCCTTGGGTAGCTGACTACCTTTTTCTCATAGAGACTCTGTACTGTTTTGAGCGTCTCATCGGCAGACATCCCAAACTTGTTGTTGCACTCTACCTGCAGAGAAGTAAGGTCAAAGAGGCGCGGCGAACTCTCGGTGCCCCGTTTGGTTTCCACGTCCTTTATCTCAAATTCGGCTGGTTTGATCTGCTCCAGAATAGCCAGGCCCTGGGCTTCGTCTTTGAAGCGGCCCGAGGTACTGCTAAAGGTGACTTCGCGGTACACGGTTTTCAACTCCCAGAACGGCTCTGACTTGAAATTGACAATCTCCAGGTGGCGGTGCACAATCATAGCCAGTGTGGGGGTCTGTACCCGCCCTAAGGAAAGCAGTTGACGCCCCTGCGCGTATTTCATGGTGAACAGGCGGGTGGCGTTAATGCCCAGAAGCCAGTCGCCAATGGCGCGGCTTTTACCGGCCTGGTACAACTGGTCAAACTCTTTCCCGTCGCGCAGTTTGGCAAATCCCTGCCGGATGGCTTCTTCGGTAAGCGAGGAGATCCAGAGGCGTTTGAAAGGCTTCCGGTACTTGGCCTGGTGTAACACCCAGCGCTGAATCACCTCTCCTTCCTGCCCGGCATCACCGCAGTTGATCACCTCTTCGGCTTTGTCCAGTAACCCTTGTATGATCTTGAACTGCTGCTCTACCCCTTTGTTGCTGATGAGTTTAATGTCAAAACGGTCTGGCACCAAGGGCAAATCTGGCAGGTACCAGCGCTTCCAGTTTGCGTTGTAATCATCTGGTTCGCAAAGCTGGCAGAAGTGCCCGAAGGTCCAGGTGACCTGGTATCCATTGCCCTCAAAATACCCGTTCATCTTGGTCTTGGCACCAATTACGTGGGCAATTTCACGGGCGACACTAGGCTTTTCGGCGATGCAGAGTTTCAAGGCTATTTTTCTAAAAACAAGTCAAATATAGACCCCAAAGGTACGCATTTTAGAAGGCAAACCCCAATTTAGGCCCTCTCTCAACCATATAGCATTATACCTATATGTTACAATTTTTCGAGCACTACATCGATTTCATTTATCAATTAGTTTTCAATAGGTTAGACTACATAAACATCCTTACACTTGTTAGGCTTACAACCCCCATTTTGGTACTAATACTTAACCAACCTAAAATGGAATCGTATAAACTAACCGGTGTTCTTTGGGACATCTGAAGTATACATTCACCTTAAACTATAAACAACTATGAGAAATCACGGAATGGGGTACGATGCGTTTAACTCGTATCGCTCTGGACATGAAAACACTAGTCGTAGCGAATGGGGAAGCTTAGGCAACCGCACAGAAGGACAAGGGAATAAAGACTATCAATCTTACGGCGGAAGCAATAACCGCGGAAATACCGGTGACAGAGGCGAAAGCAATTTCACCAGCCAAGGGGGATCTGTTTTTAGTGGAAACCTGGGTGACAGACAAGAAAACCATTACAGCAGCCAAGGTTCAAACTACGGCGGAAACCAATACCGTTCTGGAAACCAGAGCGACCAAAACAGAGGTAACGGTGGTGGCCAACACGGCAGTACCAGCGGATGGAGCGGACACTCTATGCAAGGAGGAAACCAAGGTAATTCCATGCAAAACAGAGGCGGTTCGTCTAACTATGGCTCTTCCAACTATGGTTCTTCTTCAGGAGGACAAAACAGCATGAACACCGGCGGATTTGGTGCTTACGGCTCTGGTTCCTCTAATTATGGTTCAGGCTCAAATCAAGGATCTTCTAACTACGGCTCTCGTGGCGGTAGCTCCTATGGCCAAGGTGGTTCTTCCAACACCGGAGGTTCTTCCCGTGACATAGGAACTTATGGCGGAGGCCGTTCAGGCTACGCTGGCTCTTCTTCCGGGCACACCTCTGGTGGTGCCATGGACAGAGGAAATGCCTATGGCAATTACGGTAACTCTAATGACTTCAGAGGTTCTGGCTCAGGCTATGGTTCTTCCAACTACGGGAGCCAGGGCAGAGGTCAGCAATCAGGATCTAACAATTATGGAGGATCTTTTGGCCACAGCGGGTCTTCGTATGGGGGTAATTCTGAATCTAATTACGGGCAGTCTTCCAGAGGCGGTTCTGGATACGGAATGAGCGGCACGGGAATGGGTTCCTCTTCAGGCATGAACAGAGGCTCTAACTCATGGGATAGCGACCACCGTCATTCTGGTGGAAACACCAACATGTTTGGAACCAACAACCAAAGCAGCAACCGCGGAGGCAGCAGCTGGATGAACAAAGACAACGACAATGACAACGATCATGCTCGTTTCAGCCACGGCAATGCCAATGAAAACCGTTATTCAGATGACTACAGCCATCCAAATAACATGAGCCATGGCACGCACTATGACCAGGACCGTTATAGCCACAACCGCAGCAATAACGACAATAATGACAACCACGAGGATGAAGGCTTCTTTGGAAGAATCACCCACGGAATAAGAGACGCCTGGAATAGCATTGCCGGCGACGATGATGACAACTATGACAACAACCGGAGAAATTCTTCTGGCTCTGCTCCTTATAATTATGGATCAGGCTCTAACAATGCCGGTTGGTAATCATTACCTTTTAGTCTGATAAAAAGAAAGCCCCACCTTTTTGGTGGGGCTTTCTTTTTATCAGACTAAAAGTGAGTTTTTAATTCTAATCTTAGTGCATGCTCACAGTAGCTACTGAAGGGATATCGCGCAGGGTTAACCGGATATCTTTTTCATGGGCTACCGTCTTGAAGTTTTCAATAGCTTCCAGCACGTCATAATCAATGTACGTGGAATGTGAACCGTCAATGATTACCTCGCTGTTTTCAGGCAGATGGTCTAAGGTAAGCGCCACGCTGGCTTTGTTCAGGAAGGAAACATTTTCACTAAGTTTGATATGTATTTTCTCCTGGCCATCATGGGTTTCACGCTTGAAGAAGTAAGGCGATTTGTAGTTAGCCTTCAGGATATAGAACACCCCTACTACTAAACCAATAGAAATACCTTTCAATAAATCTGAGAACAGAATGGCTACAATGGTGATGATGAAAGGCAGGAACTGACCCAGGCCAAGTTTCCATTGTGTTTTGTATAAAACAGGCTTCGTAAGTTTAAACCCTACCATCAATAACACCGCTGCCAAGGCTGCCAAAGGCACCAACCGCAAGAAATTAGTTAGGAATAAAATAGACAGCAACAAGAACACGCCATGGAAGAAAGAAGCCAATCTGCTCTCACCACCGGCATTCACGTTAGCCGAGCTTCTTACAATTACTGCGGTCACCGGAATACCTCCAATCAAGCCACTTAGCATGTTCCCAATACCTTGGGCTTTTAATTCACGGTTATTAGGCGAACGGCGTTTATGCGGATCCAATTTATCAACGGCTTCCAGGCTCAACAAGCTTTCAAGGCTGGCCACAATGGCTAAGGTTGCCCCCACTACCCAAACAGCAGGATTGGTGATGGCAGACCAATCTGGGAAACGTAACTCATTCAACAGGGAGGCTGGTCCTGAAATATCAGGTAGCTGTACCAAATGTGTATTGGCAATAGTCAGGACAGGAAAAGAGTCCTGGAACAACAGGTTCAAGCCTATAGATACCAGAACCGCTATCAAGGCACCTGGCACTAACTTAAAGGCCTTTATTTTTTGAATGAAAGGCTTCTCCCACAGGATCATGATAGAGAGTGAAACAATCCCTACTATCAAAGACCCTACCTGCAAGCGGTTACTGAAAGCATACGTAATCTCAGAGAACGTATTACGCCCATCGCGTTGGAAGAAATCCATGTCGCCCAGGAAGTCTTCATCAGCCCCTAAAAAGTGAGGAATTTGCTTCAGGATCAGGATCAAACCAATAGCTGCCAGCATCCCTTTAATTACTGACGAAGGGAAATATAAACCGATGATACCAGCCTTCAGGAAACCTAGAATGATTTGCATGATACCGCATATCACCACGGCCAGCAAGAATGCTTCAAACGTGCCCAGTTGCGTAATACCGTTTAATACAATCACAGTTAATCCTGCCGCAGGACCACTCACGCTTAGACTAGAGCCACTTGCCCAGGAAACAACCAACCCACCAATAACACCGGCTATAAGCCCGGAGAAAAGGGGCGCTCCAGAGGCCAGGGATATTCCAAGACACAAAGGCAAAGCCACTAAAAACACTACTAATCCCGCAGATAAGTCTTTGCCTACGGTGTCAAACATTCCTCTTTCTTTCATATGATTTGTGACCTGCTCTTATTGTAAAACTGGCAATGGAATAACTTCTTTAAAGGAAATTATTCTGCAAAAGTCACAATGGGGAATTAAGATCGAATTAAAACAAGATTAAAATCCGATTAAAACTGGATTTAATTTTAGATAGAAGAATTCCTATCAACACCACTTAGAGAGTTGGTCAATAGCAACTTGTCCGTTTATTTAACTGATTTAAACTTATTAAAAGCTTCTTAAAAGATCAGGGAATTGGAGGCGAAGCTTTAGGACTGTTTTAGGCAAAATGATCCAAAAGTTTACTTAAGTAAAGTGAAAGTGGCGCTAGCTTCTTAGAGTTTATAAACCCCGTAAAGTTTGGGCAGGGTGATCGTTACTTCGGTTCCTTGGTTTAGTTGGGAATGAACCGCAATAGAACCGCGATGCAACTGAATAATTTTTTCGGCTAAGGGTAGCCCGATTCCGTGTCCCGAGATATCTCGCACGTTCTCTGCCCTGAAGAAAGGAACGAACACTTTACGTACATCTTCGGGCGCCATGCCAATGCCCCTATCCTGTACTTTCAACAGCAAGGTGCGGGGCTTTACCTCAATGGAGGCAGAAATCATGGGGTTCTCCCCTGAAAACTTGGCGGCATTCTCTAAGACATTGACGGTAGCAATGAGAAGAAGCGCCTCATTCCCTTTGATCAAAAGCTCATTTTCATCTTCGGGCATGTTGGCAAACTCTACTTCTACTTTCATTTTAGGCTGCCTTTTGCGAGCCTCGCCGCAAGCCTGCCATACCAATTCGTCCAGCCGTAAATCTGTCATTTGGACTTTGGAGGAGTCTGTGCTGGCCTGCACCATTTGCAGCAGCCCATTAGAAAGTTGTGCTAATAGCTGGGCATCTTCCAGAATAGATTTGAGTACCCGTTCATATTCATCAGGTTGACGTTTGCTCATGAGGGCCACTTGCAACTCCCCAATAATGGCGGTAAGCGGGGTGCGCAGTTCATGAGATGCATTAGACACAAACGTACGCTGCGCCTCAAAGGCTGTTTCCAACCGGTCAAGAAGGTTATTGAATGTCTTGGCCAGATGAGATACCTCATCTTCTCCATCGGCCTGCGTTAACCTTTGGTGCAGGTCTGTGGCATTGATTTTCTCCACTTCAGACACAACCTGCAAGAAGGGGTTTAAGGCCGCCCGGGAGAAAGCTATTCCGCAGAGTATGACAATAATTAAAGCGATAAAAAAGCCTGTGAACAGCAAGGTGCGCAAGTGCTGCAGCTTGTTCAGGTTGTACAAATCCATTGACGAAGCCAGCACATAATGTATCTGCCCCCGGTGCAGGTACTGAATGCCCACCATCTGCCGGTCTCCAAACTCCATTCGCACCTCTCCGTCTGTCTTGAGCTGCTGCAGCAGTTTTGGAGGTATCTGCACGTTATCCTCACCCTCTGTGAAAACAAGGTTTTGGTTTTGGTCATACACCTTTACTACCTCTCTGGGCAGCATCTGGAAGTACAGGCGCTGGTCTAAGGCGTGCTGTTGCTGACTTACCGTGTCGGCATCCAGTACATAATGGGCTGTGGCGAAGGCCCGGTTAAGGATACGGCCGTAGAAGTCGTTTTTACGATAGAGGGCGCTGAAGTAGTAAACGGAGACGCAGAATATAAGCAGGATACACGTGAAGATGGCCGTGAACTGCAGTGTGAGTTTGGTCTTGATTTTCATTTCTCTTCCATCTCCTTCAGCACATACCCCATGCCCACCAGCGTGTGGATTAACTTAGGCGAGAAGTCTTTGTCTATTTTCTTCCGGAGGAAGTTGATGTACACATCTATCACGTTGCTGCCTGTATCAAAAGAAGTCTCCCACACCTGCTCAATGATGTCTACCCTTGAGACTACCCGTTCCTTGTTCCGCAATAAATAATGAAGCAAAGAAAACTCGCGGGCCGTCAGAGAAATAGGCACGCCTTTCCGATGTACTGTTTTTTTCTGCACATCCAACTCCAGATCTGCCATCTTCAGGACTTCGGTCCCCACACTTTCCTGAGATCTTCTGGTTAAAGCCCTTATGCGGGCGAGCAACTCCTGAAACTCAAAAGGTTTCACCAGGTAATCATCTGCACCGGAGTCAAGGCCCAAAATTTTATCGTCGGTGCTGCCCAAGGCGGTAAGCATGAGTATGGGCACCGTAAGGCTGTGCTGCCTAATGAGTTTACACACCTCTACCCCGTTCATGCGAGGCAAGATGACGTCCAGAATGACAAGGGCATATTCATTTTCGGTGGCCAATTTGGCTCCATAAAAACCGTCATAGACCTGTTCCACCTCATACATCTGCTCCTCCAGGCCTTTCTTAATGAAAGCACTTACTTTGGGCTCGTCTTCAATAAGCAGTATTTTCATGGGGCTAAGTTAGAAAGATGCATATGATTTATTCATCCCTGCTTTCTTCCTTAACGAAATATAAGGTTGGAACTACCTTTTTAGAACACTGCAATTATTTATTTTCCTCCACAGAAAAGCCCTGTTTAGTAGCAGTTTTTTTGAAATTATTTCTAAACAGGGCTTTCAACACAAGAGAATGTATTTCTACATTTCATTTACTGCGCCAGCCAGTTCAGCTTCGCGGTAACTTGTGGCACTACCCTGCCCGAAGAAGTAGATTAAGATGCCTAGTACCGTACAGGAGGTCATGACTACTACCATAGGCAAGGCTGTGCCGTTGTGCAACACACTGACCGCTCCTGATACCAGGGCCCCAATGCCCATCCTGAAACTTCCCGCCAATGCGGATGCACTTCCGGCAAACTTAGAAAAAGGAGCCAATGATAGAGCCGAGGCATTAGGAGCCGTTAACCCTTGCCCCAGCAGGAACAGGAACAGCACAATGATCAGGCCCATTTGGCCATACCAACCGGCATACACCCCTGCTACCATAAACGTACCAATGAGGGTCTGATAAACCAGGCCCATCTTAATGATTTGGTCGCTTCTGAGTTTGCGCAGTAATATGTGGTTGAACTGCGGAGAACCAATCATTGCCACCGATAAGATGGCAAAGATCCAGCCGTACTCCTGTTCACTCAACTTATAGATGGTCATAAACACATCAGGCGACCCAGCGATATATGCAAACGGTGCTGCCGAGGCAATCCCTCCCACCAACGTGTACACCAGAAACTGTGGGTTGCGCAACACGGCGTAGAAATTCCCAAGTACTGCTTTAGGTTTGAGGGACATACCGGGGTCTGCCTGTTTCCCTTCGGGCAAGGCGAAGAAAACCCCAATCAACATGACCAAGGTTATAACAGCCAAGGTCAGGAAAACGGAAGGCCAGCCGAAAGCAGCCGTCATATAGCCGCCCACGGTGGGGGCAATCATAGGAGAAACGGCAATAACCAAAATCAACCAGGAAAACACCTTCGCAGTCTCGCTTACCGGGAATAAGTCCCTAACCAGCGCCTGCGCCGCCACCATACCCGCACAGCCTCCAATAGCCTGCAGAAAGCGCATGGCAATCAGCATATCAGGAGAGTCAGCCAGGGCACAACCTATGGAGGCAGCTATGTAAATGCCTAATCCCGCATACAAAGGATACTTTCTTCCGAACCGGTCTAGCAGTGGACCATACAACAACTGTCCGGCAGAAATCCCGATCAGGTATGCCGTTAAAGAAAGCTGAACCTGGGAAATGGTGGTGTTAAGGTCTTGGGCAATGGCCGGAAACCCCGGCAAGTACATGTCAATGGAGAAAGGACTAATGGTGGAGAGGGATCCCAGAATCAGGATTATGAGGAAATATCGTTTACGCGTCATAACTAAAACCAAAGAAGGCAAAGGTACAGCGGTCTAATACCAAACCCCAGAAATACCGCATTTGTCTGGTACCCTCAGTGAAACTAGTCTACTTCCGTGAATAGTTTTTTAAGGGATTAACAACTTTTAAAGTTTTTAATGGAAAATGATCTTAAAGCAAGAAGGTTCTAAATAACTTTTATTAGCAGTTGTAATCATCTCCTTGTTATCTTAAAGAGGTAAGTATTATTTAAGGAATGATTGACTAAGTCTTCTTCAGATATGTAAATCAATGGTTTTTTTAAGGCTAGCGCCTCAATGAAGTTGCAAACTTCAGGTCATGGTAGGTCCAAGTCACAGACTTGAACCATGGAAAGATAGCAGGAGGAAAACAGCATTTGCTACTTTCCCCTGTTCCAGTCTTTCCATCGAGCGCCTCACTTTTGGCCCTAGATAAGCTTTAGCTAAGAGGAACAGAAAGCTCAGGCCGAAAGGGCAGTGCGAGAGGGGAAGACGTGGCCTCGCGGCCGTGAGCGCTTATCGCCTAAGATGAAACAATCCAATATAAGGGCTCCGCATCAACCAGCCGCCACGCCAGCGATAACAAAAGGCGTGCACCTAAAACTACTCTCAACAACAAAAAGGGCAGCAAAAGAGATAAACCCTCCTGCTGCCCTTCAAACTAAAAGTAATTATTTCTTACTTTCCGTCCTGGTACATCAAATGATAGTACTCATCAGCCATACGTTCTGAACTGAAATACCCTACCACTTCATTCATGCTTTGCTTCATGATGCTTACCCATTTCTTACGGTCAACATAATACGCCGGAATGATTTCGTTCTCCAGTATATCCATCATGTTGTTGTAGTCTATCAGGTCCTGCTCTTCATTTGGTAGAGATGTATCTACAATCGGGAACAGGAAGCTATTCTCTCCATGACGTCCAAATTCAGGAAGCCAACCGTCTTGAACTGAGAAGTTGATGGCGCCGTTCATGGCAGCGGTCATGCCGCTGGTGCCCGAAGCTTCACGCGGACGACGGGGAGTATTCAGCCATATGTCAGCACCGTACTTAAGTTTGGCGGACAAGCTTAACTCATATCCAGTAAGCACCGCTACATTTTTGTGTTTGTGCGATACTTCAATAAGCCTGTTGAAAACACCAATGGCTCCATGGTCATAAGGATACGGCTTTCCGGCCCAGATGACCTGTACAGGCTGGCCTTCGCGGTTGATGAGTTCAAAGAAACGGTGCAGGTCATGGATAAGCAGGTCAGCACGTTTGTAGGCGGCAAACCTACGGGCCCAGACAATGGTCAAAACATCGTTCTTGAATATTTTTCCGGTTTGGTCTGCCACCAGTTCAAAGAGAGGCTTTTTCATCTCGGCTTTGAGCTGTACCAATTGTTCATCATCGTTCGTGTCCAGCGCTGCTCTAAGCTCAGTATTCTGCCAGTACTTCACGTTTTGAGCGTTGGTAATGGCTTTTATTCCGCAGATGCCTTCGTTTCCTTCCCACATGTCGCGGGATACTTCGCCGTGCAATTGGGAAACCCCGTTTGCCATTTTTGACAAGCGAAGGGCAGTTAACGTGTAGTCCAGGTGCGTTCCATGGGCTCCGGAAATCTCCCGGGCTTCTTCAATAGAAAGCCCATTAAAGAACGACATCTTGTTGAGCAGTTCTACTTCGTTTTCTTCGTTTCCGGCTTTTTCAGGGGTGTGGGTGGTAAAAGCCATGCGTTTTTTCACTTCCTCCACATCGCGGTACTTTTCATATAAGTGAAAGACCAGCGGCAAAGCGTGTGCTTCGTTCATGTGGTAAGTGGCTACGCCGCCCAAGGCCTCTATTACCTTAGCTCCCCCAACTCCCAAGACTATGCTCTGCGCAATACGGGTAGGTAATTCATGGTCATACAGGCGGTGGGTGATAGTCCGGCTGATGTAATCATTCTCAGCGATGTCTGTGGTGAGGAAGTACATGGGCACCGTTCCGAAGGTTTCGGCGGGTAACACCAGCACCTTCACCCATACCGGGTTGTTGTGAATAGTTACCTGTACTTTAATGTCTGGATCTTCCAGAAAGGTGTAGTATTTTTTCAGGAACTGAACCCCCATCTTCTGATCGTCTTGCCGCACCTGGTCATAGTACCCGTACTTCCAGAGTATGCCAATCCCGATCATGTTTTGGCGCAGTTCATAGGCGCTGCGCATGTGGGAACCGGCCAAGTACCCAAGTCCACCGGAATAGGTTTTCAGGGCCTGGTCAATCCCAAACTCCATACTGAAGTAAGCCACCCGCTCACTGTACTTCTCATTAATGGTATACGGATGATACCATTTGCTGTAATTTCCCATAAAGTTATTGACGTGCTGACGTTATTTTTAAAGTAGGCCTCTAGCCTTCTCAGTTAAGCTCTGTTGTTGTGTAAATATGGTTTGGACATAGATACACCAAGTATTAATACTAGGTATATTCTGCAAGAGAAACAAATACTTAGAAGCGATTAACGGAGGAAACCAACAGAAGTACTTTCTACCTTTATTTAAGAAATTGCTCGAAAATTCACCATCTACTCTCCTTTTTGCATAGTTAGCGGCTAAATGCCTTAATTAACTTCGCTTTGTAACGTATTTTTTTGATCTGTTTAAGAAAAGCAGGCAAAAAGTGTTTTTATTTCCACAGCATTAACTTCTTTGAAAATCTTCTAGTTATAGAAGACTTTGACCAGAATAGAAGACTTTGACCAGATTTATATACTCACCTAAATGGGAAATTTCAATGGTCTATTCCATACACCAATCTCAGCACAACAAATTATTATGATTTAGCTTACAAGAAGACTGGTTCAGCAATCATTCTTATGTATGGTGCATGTAAGAATTGGTCCAACTAGATTTCCAAAAGCAAACTCAAGACCTTATCTATAAACTGATAAGGCAACTAACACAAACCTGTACTTTTTGCGTCTACCTTCTTGCTACTATCTCCTTCAAAAAGGAGTACATGTTGAACACGATCCAAGGCAGGTTAATTAATATTTTAAAAATATGGCTCAAACCACTTCATGAACTTCACCCATAAAAGAAAGCCCTGTTTAAGCCTTGTTTTCTATAAACAAAGCTTGAACAGGGCTTTCTTTTATGATTCTCCTTGACGGTGGCAATCACCCCAAGAGCAATCTTATTTAGTTCTATTAACGCCCAAAGTCATCCTGCACGCGCACTATATCATCTTCATTGGAAGGGTTTGTAGCGTCTGTGTGTTGCCAGATTTCGGCTAGTACCCCCCACTCCTGTAAACCCACCAACCGGTGACGCTCAGATTGCTTTAAGGTTATCAGAGCACCCGGCTCTAATTGCTTCAACTCACTTTCTTCGTCTGTAGGGCTGGTTACTACTCCTACTCTTCCCTTCACAACTTTCCAGATCTCGGCGCGACGGTGATGGTATTGCCAGGAAAGACGTTTCTCAGGTGCCACTACTAAGATCTTAGGGCTAAGTTTTCCTGAAATCCGAAGATCTTCCACAGAGATCCCATCAAAATAGGTGTCGGCAAATTGCTGCGCCTGGTTTTCATCAATCACGAAAAAACCGCCCCAAGGCCTGGTTTGATCCTGATTTGCAATAGTAAACCCCTTGGAGGTAAGTTCCTGCTCTATTTCTACAAAAAGCGGTTGTTTCTGGTTGTCAGTAGACATAGTACGTTCAAATAGTAGATTAACAGAGGCCAATTTAGCAGGGTATTCCTTATTAACCATGAAAAAGATAAAGGAAAAGCTTGTCTTATCATACAGTTTGTCTAGTACCGTAAATTCGATTTAACATTTTATGTCTCAAAGCTTGAGGCCTCATTACTATTTACAAAACACAAATTTACCTTCCTCTCCAACTTGAGACATGCTAAACATATTAGCTACTAAGATTGTTTTTATAAAGAAGCAAAGTAAACAACCCATATAAATTAATCACAATTTTATAATAGCCTATTCATGAGTGTTTCTTTTTTAAGTTTTTTGATTTAAGACATATGAAAGCTTTTAGTAACCCTACTTATTTCAAAAAGCAGCTAAAATACCACAAATAAAATCTACTTACAGTTTTACTCATCATGTTTAGCCATTCACCTGAACTTGAATTTTTAAAATTTTAAGAATAACAAAACTGACTAAAACTTAGAATTCTACAAAATGTTTTTATTTGCTTCAAATTTCAACTAGTTACAACTGTGAAGTATTGCTAATATTCTATTAAGTTGTTTGAAAAATGAAACTTACGGAAGAATACAATAAGTTATATTTGTAATGTATATATTTTTCTTGAAAGGGGCAGATTTCAACATGGGCAATTTTCATAGTACATCAGGTCAAAAGGCAGGTGACCTATCAATAGAGATATGTTTACGTGACCTGTTAACTGTTCTAGGGTCAGACAAGCATGAGCGAGGCGAAGCTATAGAAGAAGTCCATCGGGTTGCCTCTTCCTGTAGAAGAACGCTTGAGCACCAATTGACCTTACAAGGAGCTGACAACTACCGGTGCCTGTTCTGGAACCTGGACATCCTTATTCATGAAGCTTCTAACATGCTTTCAAACCCTAAGTACGACCTTTTCCTTTATCTGAAGGCTATACATAGCTTAAGAGAAAGCATGAAGACCAGCCTGCAGAGGCTAAATATTTCCGCAGCTTGAAAGATCGTCGTTCAAATTCCCCTTTAAAGCATCCTTTGAAAGCAACTGTCATTTCTTATGGTGTAGATTCAAATCAAGAAAATTGAAAAACTTTGCTTTTAGGTACTTTTCTGAAAAAGGCACACTAAACTAAAAGTATTAATCATAAAAAGAGAAACCTCTGTTATCTTATTGATGGCAGAGGTTTCTCTTTTTAGCCCAGGGCTTAACACCTAATGGTAAACTGCTTCTAAGTGAGGGGCCTGAACATTTTTGTTTTGTCGGTTGCCGTCTATCCAATATCCATAGATTATAAAAAGCCATTGCAACTGGCCTGTCCAGGCAATTGCTGTAACTTCAGGCGGAGGTGGACCAAACAGGTTTGCTACATGCACAAACACCAGAAATAAGATAAAGGACCAAAAACCCCATGTCCCTTTTTTGTTTTTAGCCTTTGTGCTCCGCAGGTATAATCCTACACCTAAAGCAAAAAACAGACCTTCCACTAGAAGACTGCCCACCAAAGAATTCCATAAGCCTAATCCAAGCATTGGAGAGTCTCCGGGGTACAGCGGAAGATCTGGCCGGTGCATGACGACATCAAGCATCCAGTGGCTCAACACGCAAATACCCATCACTATAGCGCCCCTACGATTTCTTTTCAACAGCCAGTAAATCAACCCACAGGCAATGGACCACCCCAATACCGCCAAAAGGCTATGAGAGATGGGATAATGCGTAAAGTCAAGGGGAGTCACTTCGGTAATGCCAGGGCTTATGCTTACATGCTCCCAACCCAGTAAGAGGAACGTAGGCCAAAGAAGGTCCAGTAGCTGAGCCGCTAACAACAGCGACCCTAAAGATACTTTAGGCGCCATGGACTTGGCTCCAAGTCCAAAAGCAAAGTGTCCGATAAACATATCTTTTACTATATAGGTTTATACAGATAAAGATAAATTTTTATCAAAACCTTTCAAATAGATTGATCAGTCTTTCACCCAAACAAACCTTACATGGTCAATTTAAATTCATCCATCTTTTTTTAATCTTGGCAAGAACGACAAACAAGAAATAGCCAACCTAGCATAAAGCCAATAGACCCTCTACCTCCACAAAATCTTCCTTCGGAGATCCGCAGGTGGGGCATTCATAGGCTGTAAATGCTTCAAACGCTGTTCCCTTGGGTATCTGATTTGCTTCCTCACCAAAGGCTTCATCATACCTTGTAAAGCAGTGCTGGCATTGATAGACTTTGTATACCGGCAAATCTTTTGAATCAAGCGCTTCCTGGTTTACAAGGTTATAAGCTTCTCCTGAAAACTGTTCCGGATTACCTTGCTGCTCATAATACAGATCGCAGAGGGCAATCAAGTTCTTGCTCAACTCCTCTTTGGCAACCTCTCTTCTGAAACTGATAAAATCTTTTGAGTTCGGGTTGAAGTCACGGGTATGCAGAATCTCAAACAATTCCTCTTTTAGCTTCGCCCCTTTCCTAATATCTTGTTGCGTCCGGATGACGATAGACCCGAACAGTCCGGTTTTTGGCTGTGTCTTGATAGCGAAACACAACCGATAGGTTCTTACATCTTCTTCATTAAACTTTCTTACAAGGTAGTTTTTCAAATTCAGGCCATAAACGCACAGATCCTCTACCTGCCAGTTCAGTTCATTGGAGGCATGCCGTACGTTTATGCGGTGGTTGCTTAATACATTGTCCCAAAGATCACGGTCATTCAGCTCAATCCCCTTCACCACCAATGATTTCCAGGGGGTGGTATACAGCTGGCCAATTCTGGTTTGCAGGCATATTTTGCAGATGTTCTTCAGAAAAGAGACCGGAAACAGTTCATCTCGGCGGTAAATACCTAACCATAGTTTATGGCCATAGCGGTTGAACCCCTCGTAATACGGCAGCTTAAATTCTGGTAATTTCAAGGGGGAAGTGATAGGCTGTATCACAAAGGAGCCGCTGGCCCGCACCATGTCATGCAGTCTGTTCCCATCAATAGATGGCTGGTCATAAAACAGTTCTTTGTTTGAAAAGATGATCTGCTCAAGGACACTGCTGATCCCCGGAATGTCCTCAGAGTAAATCAATGAGGGCCATTGGTAGATGATGTTGGTTTTAGGAAACCGGATGTATAGAAACCAATAATTGCTGGTTTCAGAAGAAATATAGTTGAGGTTACCTGTAAAGAAAGGCACAAAGGCCTGGTTGTTGTCTACCAGGTTGATTTTGACCTGAGGCCGGTAATCAAACAAATCAAGAATGTCTTTGTACACCCCTTCCCGCAACCAGTTGGCATGGTAAAACACGTCTTCGGTCACGTAAGAGCTTAAGATGTTTGGGTGCTCGTCCGCATCTACTTCATAAATGATGTCTGCCGTAATCAGGTCTTGAGTTAGGGTACTCAGCTTATCTTCCATTACGGTGAAGAATAACTGCTGCCGGTTTCCTAAGCGAATGTCCTGTACATCTGCTCTCTCGGCTGCCTCCAGAATTTGATACAAATCTCCCGCCGACACAATGCCCCCCGTGAGGTTGATCTTAATGGTATAGTCCTTTGCTGCCATTCCTGTTTTTGGTTTTTAATCTCAATCTCCTAATCTCTTTATTGTCACCTTTTTGATGGCACGAGCTTGCAGCTCGTGTCCGCATGTATTCCCGAGCTCTAAGCTTGGCGATATGCGGGCACGGGCTGCAAGCTTTCGCTAGCGGCGCCACTAGGGAACTGTATTTCTACACCTTCTCCACTACCGCTAACTCTAAACTTTCCTCCAGTAGTCGTTTTACCTCGGGACGGCAGGAGCCGCAACCTGTTCCCGCGCCAGTAGAAGCGCAGAGCTGTTTCAGGTCGTTGCAGCCCTCGGCTATTTTGTTCTGGATGTTTCCGCTGCCCACGTTATTGCAGCTGCAGACCAGCTTCCCAATCACGGGTTCGGGTTTGTTGCCGCTGCGCAGTAATTGAAGACGTTTGTCGCTGAGCTCTATTTTGTTCGAGATCAGCTCCCGGAATTCCTGGAACTCACTTTTGTCGCCTATCAGGATGGCACCTACTAACCGGTCCTGGTGAATGATGCACTTCTTGTAGTAGCGCTTAGACTTGTCAATGAACACCACCTCTTCATAGTTCTCCTCATCCGGGCACTCTGGCAAGCCGATGCTGCACAAGTCGAACCCATGAATTTTGATGATGTTCATGAAGGTGCTTCCGGTATAGTAACTGGCCACATCGCCCATTAGGTACCTGGCCACCACCTCGGCCTGTTGCTCTGCCGCGGCGGTAATGCCGTACAGAATGCCATCAAACTCCGCAATCTCACCTATGGCAAAGATGTTGGGGTCACTGGTTTGCAGGCGCTCGTTCACCAGCACTCCACGTTTGCAGTCCAGGCCACACTCACGGGCAAGCTCCAGGTTAGGAACGGTGCCGATGGCTATAATCATAGCATCACAGTCTATGCGCCGCCCGCTTTTCAGTCCAACGCCGGTAAGGCGGGATCGCCCATAGTAAAGCTGCACCTCATCATCAAAGTATAAATCACAGCCCTGGTCTATCATTTCGTCCTGCAACATCTGACTGCCCAGCGGGTCCAGCTGTCGGTCCAGGAAGCGTGAAATACGTTGGATGATGGTGACCTTGGTCCCGATCTCCCGTAACGAAGCGGCCATTTCCAGCCCTAGCAAACCACCACCCACAATTACCACGTGCGCTTTCTCGGGCAGGTGGTTTTTAAAATTGTCGGCATCGGTGCGGCTGCGCATAGTAAAGATGCCCGGAATGCTGGGCACGTGTTTGGGAACCGCTGCCCGGCTGCCGGTCGCCATCAAAAGCACATCATAGTCCGTCCGGATGCCCCGGGAGTCTACCACGAACTTTTGCTCCCGATCCACTTTCTCCACGCTCACCCCGCGCAGCAATTGAATGTTATAAGCCGGCTCTTCGGAGTCCTGCATCTTCACCAGCTGCTCCCACTTCTGCTGCCCACTAATGTAGTCAGGCAGCATGACACGGTTGTAGAAAGGAAAATCTTCTTTGCTGAAGATGGTGATCTGGTCGTCCGGGTTTAGTTCACGGTAGGATTTTACAAACCCGAACGCCCCAGCCCCGGCTCCCACGATCACTATGCGCTGAAAGGGCTTTTGGTACTTCTCAACCTTTACAGCGCAATATTTAAAATCTGGTTCTTTGGAAATAGGATCGATCAAGTCACTGGTCACGTTGTTGGCGCGGTTTAGGTCGCTGCCCAGAATCTTGCCCCAGTGCATGGGCAGGAACACCACGCCTTGCTTGATGGAGACAGATAACTTCGCCTTCACCCGCACCTCTCCCCTTTTGGAACTTACCTGTACAATGTCTTCCTCCTTGATGCCCAAAATCTCGGCATCCAACGGATGAATCTCCACGAACGCCTGCCCGATGTGCTTCTTCAGCTTGTTCACCTTGCCCGTCTTGCTCATGGTGTGCCAATGATCTCGGATACGGCCAGTAGTCAAAATGAGAGGGAAGTCAGCGTCAGGCTTTTCACTCCGGAACTCATCTGGCACGGCATGGATGATGGCTTTCGCCGAAGGCGTATAGAACTGCTTATCCGTAAACAACCGGGCGGTACCGGCACCTGTTTCGCCCATTCGGTAAGGCCACTGCACAGAACCTTGCTTTTTCAGCACCTCATAACTCAGCCCAGTGATGTCAAGAGACGTACCGGCAGTAAGTTTGGCGTGTTCCTGGTAAATAGCGGCGGCATTAGAATAGCTGAACCCCTGAAAACCCATGTGCTGCGCGAACCGGCAGATGATCTCCGCATCGGGCAGGGCCTCACCGGGTGGGTCAAGGACTTTATTCAGGTAGCTGATGCGCCTTTCAGAGTTGGTCATAGTGCCCTCCTTTTCGGCCCAGGCCGCCGCAGGTAAAATTACATCTGCATAGGCAAGCGTTTCAGGGGTATTGCTGATTTCCTGCACCACCACAAACTTGGCTTTCTTCAGGGCTTCCTCGGCCAGCCGCACGTTAGGCAGGCTAGTCAATGGGTTGGTGCAGAGAATCCAGATGGCTTTCAGGCGACCATCGTTCAGGGCCTCAAACATCTCGGTGGCGGTTAAGCCGGGCTTCTCTGAAATAGAGGTTCCTCCCCAGAACTTCTGCACCTCGGCCCGGTGAATAGGATCATTCAGGTTGCGGTGCGCGGGTAGCAGGTTAGACAAGCCCCCAACTTCGCGGCCGCCCATGGCGTTGGGTTGGCCGGTCAGAGAAAAGGGACCGGAGCCGGGTTTACCTATGTGTCCGGTGATCAGGTTCAGGTTGAGCAGACTCAGGTTCTTGTTCACCCCAATGGAGCTTTGGTTCAGCCCCATCGTCCACATGGAAATAAAGCCTTTGGGGTTGCCGATGTAATGAGCAGCCAAGCGCAAATCTTCCTCCCGTACCCCGCAGATTTCCGCCGCCTCGGCTACTGATTTCTGGAAAGCCAGCTCTTTGTACTTCTCAAACCCTTCGGCGTGGTGCTGAATAAAGTATAGGTCTATGTCGCCATTCTCAATCAGTATTCTGCCCAAAGCGTGGTTCAGGGTCACATCAGTGCCGGGATTCAGTTGCAGGTGCAGATCAGCAACTGAGCAGGTATCGGTCACCCGCGGGTCCACCACAATGATCTTCACCTCGGGATGGGCGGCTTTGTGCGCTTCTACCCTACGCCACAAAATGGGATGGCACCAGGCGGGGTTCGCTCCGGTCACATAGAAACAATCAGCCAGTTCAATGTCATCGTAGCAGATGGGCACGCTGTCCTCGCCCAGGGCCATTTTGTACCCGGCCACGGCGCTGCTCATGCACAACCGGGAGTTGGTATCCAGGTTATTGCTGCCTATAAAACCTTTGATAAGTTTGTTGATGACGTAGTACTCTTCCGTCAGGCACTGGCCTGAAGCATAGAAGGCAACCGAATCTGGTCCGAATTTTTGAATAAAGGTCTTAAACACAGCAGCCGTCCGTTGCAGGGCTTCGTCCCAGCTTACCCGTTGCAGGTGCATGCTCTTGTTGTAGCGCATCTGCGGGTAGAGCAGCCGGTCGCTTTTGTCGTTGACGGTGTACTGCAGGTTAATTCCCTTGCTGCAAAGCATGCCTTTGTTCACCGGGTGGGTCTTGTCACCCTCTACGGCTACCGTTCCGTTCTTCTCTTTGGTGACCACTACGCCACAGCCCACGCCACAATAGCAACAGGTACTGGATAGACTTGCCGATTGCCGTTCGTTAGAAGGTACCATACGTTAAAAGCTTCTTGATTTGGTAAAATGATTCTCCAGGAGAATTCGATTGTTGCAGTTTCAAGGCTCTTTTTCGAAAAAGAGCCTTGAAACCGTTTTAATTCACTTACTCTTGGGCGTACAGCATGGCTGGAACATGCTCTCCTCTGGCCTCGGCCAACAGCTGCTTCAGCTCCAACCTTGCTTCGGTCTCGGTCTCCTTTGAGAAGCGGACCAACAGGGCCAGCACGGAACTCCCGGCCACAACTAACCCAATGATGAACAGCGCCTGCGGATAGGAAAAGGATTCTACCTTGAACAGGAAACCTGCCGCCACAGCCCCGGCATTGCCCCCGGCGCCCACTACCCCAGCCACGGCGCCCATGGCTTTCTTGTTGATGAACGGCACCACCGAAAAAGTGGCTCCTTCGGCCATCTGCACAAAAAGGCTGAATACCACCAGCGAAATGATGGAGAAGGAAAGCACCGTCATTTGCGCAAACACCATCAAAGCCAGTCCTTCTACCAGAATTACGGCTCCTAAAAACCATACCCGGCCAGACAATCCCCACTTGATGCCGGCTTTATCGCCGAAGTACCCCCCCAGGGTACGGGCGAAAATGTTCATTAGCCCGAACAGACCGGCAATCATGCCCGCGGTTTCCAGGCTAAGCGCAAAGTTGTCGTGGTAGTAGATGGCGGCAATGTTGTTGATGGTGAGTTCAATCCCGAAGCAGGCACCGTACAGCACAAACAACGCCCATACCCGGTAATCGGCAATGGCTTTCCAGAACGAAACCCCAGTTTTCTTTTTATCACCGGCCGCTTTCTGCAGCTCAGCCTTGTTCCCGGCTGGGTAATCTGTGGTCCAGAAAAAGTAAGCAATACCGCAAAGGATCATCAGCACCCCGGGAATCACCATGGCGTAGCGCCAGGCTTGGGCATTTACAAAACCCAGCGCCACAAAACCGGCGAAGAACAGCGGCATAACCATTTGGGTAATGCCTCCTCCCAGGTTTCCCCAGCCGGCGGTGGTCGCATTGGCGGTGCCCACCACGTTGGGGGCAAACATGGCGGTGGTGTGGTACTGGGTAATCACGAACGAAGCCCCAATTACCCCAATAGCTAGCCTAAACAGCAGGAAGCTTTCATAGTCTGTGCTGAACCCGATGAACATCACCGGCAGCGCTCCCAAAATCAGAATGATGGTGTAACTGATCCGCGGACCAATTTTATCACATAACCAGCCAATGATCAGGCGGGCCATAATGGTGATGGACACCGAAGCAATCATGATGTTCCCGATCTCCGATTTGGAAAGGTTCAGTTCATCGCGGACTATGGCCATGAGCGGGGCAATGCCAAACCACCCGAAGAAACAAAGGAAAAACGCGAACCACGACAAGTGGAAAGTGCGCATTTGTATGGTTTTCAGGCTGAATAGGTTGATGGAGGTTGCCTTACCGTGTGATGCTTTCATGATACTGCTGATTTAAGGTGAAGAGTAGGTTTGTTAGGGAGTGGCGAAGGATTTGCCGGTGAGAAGGAAAAGGATTACGGAGCCTGCTGCTGGAACAGAACCGGCTTGAAGGTGAGCATGAGCCAGGCCCATTGGTTGACCCCACTACCCCTTTTGCCTTTTAGCGCATCAAGGGAGTTGGTGGCGTAGAGTTGGGAATACCCCAGTTTCAGGTTAAAGTCAGCGCTGATGTTCTGATTGAAGACCAAGTCAATTTCTTCGCCTAGCCGCGAAGAGAGGGTACCTGTAGCCTCTGTAGGATTAACTAACGTTACCGGTGATTTAAAATGATGGAATTGCGCCAGAAGCGAACTGCTCTGGCCTAATTTAAAGGCCGTTTTCAGGAAAACATCTACTAAACCCGTGGTACGTCCCTCCTGCCCATGGCTGCTGCCCACGTAGAAGTAATCCATCAAGCCATAGAAAGCATGGTTGGTCCCGTACAGCGGATTGAAAGCGTGGTTGCGCGACTCTCCTCTGCCGGTGCCTGAAAGGTAATCTACGCCTAGGGTCACGGGAGTGAGTTTAGTAGTAAAGGTGGCGTATGCCGCCGCCAAATACGCCCGCACCGTTTTGCCAGCCACATCCTTCCCGCCCTGGAAATACAACTCACTTCCCAGCTTCACCCGTCCGGCGTTCACCTCGCCGGCAAGTCCGTAGGTTTGCCGGAAAGCTACGGTGGAGTCCGCTTTCTGCCGCCCGTCGTTAAAGAACAACGCCGACACTTTGGCCAAGCTCCACTCCTTGTGCACCCACAGGTACTGCATGGTTTTGTAATTGTCTACCCCTGAATAATAGGTGTCAAAAAGCTTGGTAGGCTCAGAAGCCACCGACTGGTTGAAGCCTGCTCCAGCGTGTACCGCAAACCCAGTACTATCGGCGTACTTGATGCGAGCGGCATCATGGCTGCGTCCTTGCTGTGCCCAATCCAGGTTGCCCAGAAAGCGGGCGTTGTCATAGTCCAGTTCCTGCCTGCCCACGCGTATGGCTAGCTGAGGAGTGAGTTGGTATTCGCCGTAGGCCTCGTATACATTGAAAAGACTGGGGTCTGATTTGTAGATCTGGTTGGTGTTTCCCCACACCCGCACGTCCTGCAGGGTTACTTTCACCCCTAGTTTTTCCCTCTTGTACAGCGCACTCAACCGAGACCGCTGCTCCACAAAAAAGGCAGGATCATCCTTTTCCGCTTTCACTGTTTTGAAACCATGTCTTAATTCAGCCCTTGGCCTCACCTCCGCAGAAAGCGTGAATTGAGCGCTTGCCTGTTTAGAGCACCAGAACAGCACACATGCCATCAACAGTATTTTATGAGCGAAAAGGTTTTTCATAGGAAAGCTGACATGGATGGAGTTAGACTACAACTTTTAGGAAGGTTAGACTCAGCAGATGCTGGGGTTTGCCTTGTTTTGAGCATACTTTCCCCATTTAAGGTCATAAACTGCCTTATTAAGAGAAACTTAGATATGTGACTTATTTTAAATTTTGTTTAGAGACATTGCGCCCTTTTACATAGAGCAATGCCTGGCACTTGCTTAAAAGATGAGTAGAATGAAAAACAAGCCGTTTTCCTGCTTACAAATAGTGCGGGTGTTTTAGCTTTCAAAGCCGATGTACACCTTGTCTCCTTCCACTTTCACGGGGTAGGTTTTGATCTGGTAGTCTTCCCCCGTCAGGCATTCACCAGACAAAAGGGAAAAGGTTTTCTTGTGAAAAGGACAGGCTACTTTCGGCTCGCAGGCCTCCCCTGTGCTGCCTATCATACCGCGGGAGAGCACCATTTGCTGTTTGTGAGGGCAGAGGTTCTGGGTGGCATACCATTCGCCCCGACGGCTGAAGTTGAAGATGGCGATCTGCTCCTCCTGGTACTTGACACAGGCCCCACCGTTTTCGGGTACATCATGAGTGTGACAAACCAATATCCAATCTACTGAGGTTAAAACTGCTACTTCCATAACTGACTTATATTTAGGTACTACTGCATTGATTCTTTGTTCCTGATTCACATTTCTAATTGAAACCTACCACTCCACTGCTTTCACCTGCCCGCGCATTTGGGCGAACTTCACTTGAGGATCTTTCTCGCGGGGGGCATTCACGAAGTGCACAAAGCGTTTTCTAAGCTCCGGGTTTTGCACCACTTCTTTCCACTCGCAATGGTAGTTATGAATGAGTGATTGCATTTCCTGCTCCAACTGTTCACAGATGCCAAGGCTGTCGTTGATGATCACGTTTTTGAGGTACGGCATGCCTCCTTCCAGTTTGTTTAGCCAAGTGGCCGTTCTGGTAAGGGCGTCGGCGGTGTTGATGTAGAACATCAGGAAACGGTCCAGGTACTTGATGCAGGTTTCCTTGTCTATGTCGGCGGCCAACAATTGGGCATGCTGGGGTTTGGAGCCTCCGTTGCCGCCCACGTACAGGTTCCAGCCTTTCTCCGTAGCAATGATGCCGAAATCTTTGGACTGCGCCTCGGCACATTCTCTGATGCAGCCGCTCACCCCGCCTTTGAGTTTATGCGGCGCCCTGATGCCTTTGTAGCGGTCTTCCACTTCTATGGCAAACGAGACGCTGTCATGCAACCCGAAGCGGCACCAGGTGCTACCCACGCAGCTTTTCACGGTACGCAAAGCTTTTCCGTAGGCATGGCCGCTTTCAAAACCTGCGTCAATGAGCTCTTCCCAGATATCGGGTAAATCACTTAAATGAGCCCCAAAAAGGTCAATGCGCTGCCCGCCGGTAATTTTGGTGTACAGGTCATATTTCTTGGCAACCTGCCCAATCACAATCAGTTTATCTGGGGTAATCTCACCGCCCGGAATACGGGGCACTACAGAGTAAGTGCCTCCTTTCTGGATATTGGCCAGATAACGGTCGTTGCTGTCCTGGATGGTAGATTGCTTCACAATCACCTTGTTCCAGAGGCTTGCCAAGATACTGGCAATGGTTGGTTTACAAGCCTCGCAGCCGTCGCCTTTGCCAAAGGTGTCCAGCGCCTCATCATAGGTCTGGATGTTGTTGAGTTTGAGCAGATCAAATAATTCCTGACGGGAGAAGTCAAAATGCTCGCACACATTGTTCTTCACGTAGGCCCCATTGGCTTTTTGCGTCTCCAGAATCAAGTCTTTCACCAGCGGCGCACACCCACCGCAACAGGTAGCCGCTTTGGTGCATTTCTTCATACCCTCCAGAGAGGTTACGCCCCCTTGCGTGACGGCTGAACAGATATCGCCCTTGGTCACCGATTCGCAGGAACAGATCAGGGCTTCGTCTGGCAGGCTCATCACCCCGGCTCCGGCATCACTCTCTCCTCCTCTGGAGCCCAAAATCAAATCCTCAGGGTTAGGGGGCAATACAATGTTGTTTGTGACGGTCTGCAACAAGATGTTGTAGGCTGCCGCATCACCTACCAACACCCCTCCTAACAGGTACTTGCCGTCTGGACTAAGGTTGATGCGTTTGTAAATGCCTTTGTGTGAATCTTCAAAAACAATGCTGCGGGCGTCTGGCTCAGAGATGAAAGGATCACCGAAACTGGCCACATCAACCCCAATCAGCTTGAGCTTGGTGCTCATGTCAAAACCAGTAAAGGCTTTCTCGCCCTGGCACAGGAGCGTGGCCACGGTCTCGGCCATCTCATAGCCCGGCGCCACCAGGCCATAGATCATGCCTTCGTGCAAGGCACACTCACCAATGGCGAAAATGCTGGTATCTGAGGTTTGCATGTGGTCATTCACCACAATGCCACCCCGGGTACCTACCTCTAACCCAGCCAACCTGGCCAACTCATCCCTTGGGCGTATTCCGGCAGAGATCACCAGCATGTCAACTTCCAGGAGGGTATCATCTGCAAACTGCAGCCCATCAATTTTACCGTCCCCTAAAATGTTGGTGGTGCTTTTCTTCAGATGCATATTCAGGCCCAGCGCCTCCAGTTTGGCCTGCAGCATGTTGCTGCCGGCCAAATCTACCTGCCGCGGCATAAGCCGGGGAGCAAATTCAATCACGTGCGTTTCTTCCAAGCCTAGGTCCATCAAGGCCTTGGCAGCCTCAAGACCCAGCAACCCACCGCCCATCACGGCTCCTTTGCGGGCTGTTTTGGCATAAGCCTGCATTAATTCCAGGTCTTCAATGGTGCGGTACACAAAAACCCCCTCTTTCTCTACGCCCGGCACATCGGGCACGAACGCAGCCGAACCAGTGGCCATTACCAGGTAATCATAAGGCTGGGAAATGCCATGTAGGGAGTGCACTACCTTCTGGGTGCGGTTTATTTCTGAAATGGTTTCTCCCAAGTACAGGGTAATGTTTTTTTCAGCGTACCAGTCTGGCCCAGACAAAGACAGATCCTCAGCCGATTTCCCATTGAAGAATTCACTTAGGTGCACCCGGTCATAGGCGCGTCGCGGTTCCTCTCCAAACACCACCACCTGGAAAGCATTGGTTTTGGCCATGAGCTTTTCGCAGAACTTATAGCCCACCATCCCATTCCCGATGACAACTACTATTGGCTTGCTTTGCTGTGACATACTACTCTTACTTTAAGATGAACACTTATTTTGTTTTCCCTCCCCAGGACTGATTCAGAAAAAAAATTTCGTTTTCACAATCTTTTTTGAAAACCATCCTTCAATCCTAAATCATTTTTGACTTCCCGAACTTTCTTCTCTTGTCCTTCTTTGCCTCTACCTTCCTTCCAAGTTCTTCCTGCTTAAATGAAAGATTCAAATTCCAGAAGCTATATTTTCAAAGTTTTCTAACAATTGGTCTTTACAGGCTTCTCCTTTTTACACTTTGTTATTATTCCAACAACTAACCACAATTTACAACAAAGTGACTTTTAAATTTTAGGCCCTATTTTATAGGGTCTATTTACCTGATATGGTATAAACATAAACAACAACCCCCTTAAATCCAAGGGTCGATATTAAAATTCCATTTACTTTATCTAAACCACCACCCTAAAACTTAACCTCAACCATTTTATATATTTCATGTTTTTACTTTGTAACTTATCCTATATTTAAGGATTGAAGCTAAAAAGTAGATGGTTTGCACCAAACACCTGCTTTTTGAGAAGGTTTGAGTTTTAAAATTTCGACTTTCAGAAATTATAGGAGGTTTTAGCTTTACCTAGGTGCACACGGCTAAGAATTACTACAGCAAGGCTCTTTTTTTCAAGCCAGAAAGCACAATTCAGGATTACCCGGGTACTAGGGGATAAAGAATTAGCTAGGCAAAAATGGGGAACTGCTAATTGAAGAACCTGCCCCACAAAAACTAACGTGGCTACTCCATGCCATCAAAAGAGAAAGAGTGTAATACCATTGCGGCGTACGCCCTGCCTTATTTACTATGACAAAAAACTCAAGAACTCCTACGCTGTATGTAATGGGCGCCGGACCAGGTGACCCGGAACTGATTACCATGAAAGCTTATAAGGTTTTACAGCAAGCCGATGTGGTCTTATATGATAATCTGGCCAACAAAGATTTACTATCCATTCCAAAAGCAGATTGCGAAAGAATCTACGTGGGCAAACAACCTTATAAAGACTACACGCCCCAAGAAGCTATCCATGACCTTATAGTAGAGAAGGCGTTACACAAAGGAACCGTGGTGCGCCTGAAGGGAGGAGACCCTTTTATTTTTGGAAGAGGCTTTGAAGAGATGCTTTTTGCCCGCGAACACGGCATTGAAGCCCATTACATACCTGGCATTTCCAGCATGCAGGCCATAGGCCTGGAGGACATCCCGCTGACGCATCGCTCGGTAAGCGAAGGCATATGGGCACTTACGGGCACCAAGAAAGACGGCTCCCTTTCCTCAGACTTGCTTCTGGCCATGCAAAGCAACGCCACTGTGGTCATTTACATGGGTATGAAAAAAGCAGAAGAGATTGCCCACACCTATTGTACTGCCGGGAACGGCCATATACCCGTAGCGGTCATACAGCATGTTTCGCTCCCGCACCAGAAAGCTGTTAAAGGGCTAGTAAAAGATTTGCCAGCTTTAATTCAGGAACACCAGTTAACCCACCCCTCCCTCATCATTATTGGGTGGGTGGTAGAACTACAGGCTTGTTTTGAGGCCCGCCTACCCCAATTAGAGGGTACGCATAAGCAAGCAAAAAGAAACTAAACTTGCCTTACCTCAACTCCTCAGAAACAAAATAAGTAAGGTTTATCCCTTACTTTTGGCAAAACAGCCATTAAATGCACTGACAGAGAAAATCTGTTTAAATTTTTGCATTTAAATTCTAAGTTCTCGCTTTGCGCTTTTGAAAACAGCTTCCAGTAAACAGTAAAGCATTTGCTCATGAAGACATCTTATTCAGATACATTTGACAACCCGCTGGTTCAAGGTATTAAGGTCATAGGCATTGGCAAACACGGCAGCAAGCCTTTAGCCAGCGCCCAGATAGAGGAGATTACCCATTACCTCTCCCAAGGCCAGACTATCCCCATCCAAAAAGGAGCTTTCTTTGGCTCACTGCTGGCGAAAGGCGTAACCGAGGAAGAACAGAAACTGTTGTTCGCATTAGACAACCGCCCTCTTTCAGGCACCGAAGATCTGTACCACGTGCTTTGCCCCGATGCCCCGAGCTTCCTTAAAGAGATTGGAATCAAACTTCTGGACAGGGCTCACCTCACTAAAAAGGAAGCAAACAGACTGGGCACCTTTCTTTATTCTGACGCACCGGGAGAGACGTTCCGGGGGATGGCCGCGAGCATGCTCCGCATCAGGTACGAAACCGATGAGGAATATCATGGCTTAATGGAAGCAGCGAATGCCACATTTTCAACTGGTTTTCAGGAAAACGGACCAAAAATAGATGGGCTTGTCCAATTAGCGGAGCCTTTTGACGGAGTGGAGCACTCTTACATGATTACGCCTCTTCTGGCAAATGCTTTTCAGGAGGCAGGGTTTCCCACCATCGTTTCCCTGGGCAGGACGTCTGGACCTAAAGTCAGCCTGAATACTTTGGATATTTACCAAGGGCTTTCGGGCCATTTTCTGAAAAGTACCCGAGAACTGGAGGACGCTGCTCCAACTTATGGCTGGGCACTGCATCAGCAGCTTTTGTCTCCGGCGCTGGACAAGTGGGTGGAAAGGAGAAGGCTAATTTTCAAGCGTCCATTTTTGGCTACGTTGGAGAAGGTTTTAAACCCCTGCAACGCCCAGATCCTGGTTACCTCTGTTTTTCACATTACTTATATAGAGAAGATGATCAGGCTCGCGGGCATGGCAGGATTCAAAGGAGTGATCGTGCTAAAGCGGGGGCTGGAAGGAACCCTGGCCCCTTCCCTTGCCAAAGCCAGCGGAATTGTCTGCGCCGCAATCCAGGCAGATAGTTCTTTTATTTCACACTCCATTGACGCCACCCAAGAAGCCTTCGCACCTTACAGAATGGAGGCAGATGAACACGTAGCGGATCTGAAACTGGAAGATAATCTCAACTTGATTCAACAGTTCAGCAAACAAGGCTCTACCGGCAATGAAGACTTTGATAAACGGGTACAGCTGGGCACTCGTCTGCACTTGCAGGGCTTGGCGTGGCTTCAAAGCCAATTTTCTCAAAACACCTGATAAATGGATAGTAAAAGTAAAGGAAGGGGAAAACTTTACTAAGTAGCTAAAGCTTCCTTAAAAGGAAGTGTGGTTCACAAATTTAATGTAGAAGCCGTGTTCGGTTTACACCTGTTTTCTAGCTATGGACCATTAAACAGCGAGAACCTTTACATAAAAAAAGCTGCCCCAGAACATTGGGGCAGCTTTTTTTTATGGATTGAAATTAGGATTCTACTCTCCTTATTTCACCAGTCTCAGTACAGATCTTTCGTCTCCCTGAATCGCATGCACAAAGTAGATACCAGGTAGGTAAGAGTGCCCGATCGTCAGGTTGCTGTTAGCGGTCACCCCTGTTCTCTCTTCAATACGGCGACCGGTTGCATCAGTAATAATGAGTGTTATTGGCGTTGTGCTGTTACTCTGAACATTGAGGTTGAAGAAGTCTGTGGACGGGTTAGGATGCGCCTTTATTAGGAATCCTTTCTGTCCCACTACCTCATTAGAGTTGATAGCAGTTGGTATGTGCTGAAAGCCTTGGTTGTGTGGTACCGTTACGGTTAGCGTTTGTGTGCTTACATTTCCGGCTACATCAGTGGCTGTAATAGTGATGGTGTAGACACGGCCCTTTCCTGTAGCTGAACGCTCTGCCCTAAGCTTTACGTTATGGGCATCCACTACTTCCCAATCTGGCCCGGTATCCCCATCACCCAACCCATTTTCGGGCTCATTGCTGGTCACTGCAACTACCACATCAACTATGTTCCGGTCGGTTATAGTATAGCTTACCTTGATGTCAACCATCTCATGGTTAGGCACCAGCAACTTAGTTTTGCTTACTGAAGCATTTGAGATCACCGGATTTGTGCGGTCATACACAATGCTGCCATTGCTTGTAGTGGTCACCTGAGCACCAGTGTTCCCGCTGAGATCAGCAAAGTCAATGGTGAAGGCAATAGGACCCTCTTTATCAGAACTGGTTAAGGTATAAGAGGCCGTATAGCCTTCAGCGGCAGTTGCTGTGGCAGCAACTGATTGTCCTGCCATAGAAACTTTAAGCTGGTCAATACTTTCAGAAACGGAGAAGTTCAAGGTAACAACGTCTCCTTCTTTTGCAAAAGCAGGATTAGCGTTGCTGGAAGTGAAAGATACAGCTGTTAAGGTTGGCGCAGTGTGGTCAAGGGTGTACATCTCACCGGTGGCGAAACCTTCCTCTAATGGGTTGTTAGCTTCGTCAGTGATTCCGGTGCTGTTCACATCTAGGCGTAAGGTTCCATCACCGGCTACCGCTACAATCACATCTATCACATCACCGGAAGCCGCACTTACCGATTCAATAGTTCCGGCAGCAGTACCAGTGGCAGTAAGGGTAAAGTCAGAAACATCTAACCCCTTTACATTCTCAGAGAAAGTAACCCGGTAGGTAACCGAAGCCGCGTTGGTGAGCTCTGCTGCAGGTTGCTGTCTGCTAGCACTGTTCACGGTAGGGGCCACAATATCAGTTACCGCTATATTAGCTTTTGGCGGGGCTTGCATGTCATTGCCCAAAAAGAAGCTTGGGTGAGGCGGCTGGTTGTAGCCTGAATTTTGCCAAGCCACGGCCGTGCGGTACTGCGGATCATGCATGAGCGTAGGAATACGGTGCTCCGTAGGGATGGTAGTGGTGAAGAGGATCAATTGGGTGTTGTCAGAAGTTCTGAAGATCATCTCTTCTCTCCAGTCACCCAGCAGGTCACCGGTAAGCCCGGGAGTGGCTTTGGTATCGTTATTAGAGACTACCGGAGCGGCCTGGTAGATGGTAAAAAGCCGGTTCATTTTGCCCATAGCAGGATTCCATTTATCCAGCACGTTCTTGTCCAGCAGCTCGCGGCTCAGGTCACCGTCCCACCAGATCCCGAAGTTCACACTAGGCTTAGTAGTGCCAATCTGCTCCCCTTTTACATTGTACAGGTTCCCCGAAGAACCCCATACCTCATAGCCTCTGTGGCCGGGGTCAATGTCAGCTGCCATAGCACGGCCAACATCTCCGGTGGTGGACACTCCAAAAATGGTCTGCCCAGATTTTGCGTCATACAGCCGCAACCCTTTACTATCATACTGGCTTGGAGATTCTAGGCTCATCCAGATCTCCAGGCCCGGTCGGTCTGGGTCCATGTCAGACATGTGCAGGGCATCGCCGTGCCCATAGCCCCAGGTCCAGAGGCGCTTGCCGTCGTCGTTGATGGCACTGGAACCGTTGATCACCTCATCTTTGCCATCACCATCCACATCACCAATTGTCATTTGGTGGTTCCCCTGGCTAGAGAAGGTGTTGTTTGCCGGGTCATTGGGGTCTTTGCTGTCAAAGATCCAACGCAGGGTAAGCTCTCCGTTACGGTAATCATAGGCTGCCCGCACCAGTTTGTCATAGTAGCCGCGGCCCACAATCAGGCTGGGGCGGGTACCGTCCAGGTAAGCCACCGCCGACACGAACCGGTCCTGGCGATTCCCGTAATTGTCCCCCCAATCCGATACCTTGCCCCGGGCGGGTTGGTAATCAGTAGTAGCCATAGCTGCCCCGGTAAGGCCATTGAACACGGTCAGGTACTCAGGTCCCTGCTGCACCCAGCCACCGGAGTTGCGGTAGTCCACATTGGCGTCACCCATCACTTTACCGGTTCCATCCACGGTGCCGTCGGCGGTCTTCAGGATTATCTCAGCTTTTCCATCTCCGTCAAAGTCATACACCATGAATTGGGTATAATGGGGACCGGCGTTGATGTTCTTGCCCAGGTTAATGCGCCACAATCGGGTGCCATTCATTTTATAGCAATCAATGATCTGGTCACCGGAGTAGCCACCGGCATTGTGGTTCAGTTTAGATGGATCCCATTTTAGGAAGATCTCGTACTCGCCATCGCCGTCCACGTCACCCACAGAGCAGTCATTGGCTGAATAGGTGTAAGAGATACCATCAATTGTAGTTCCACCGGCAGGAATCTGCAGGGGAATGGACAACTGGTTCTTAGCCCAAACGGAAACCGGAGTAGAAGGGGCGCCTTCTTTCCCATTCAGGACGGGGCGCACCGTGTACGTGCCGTCCTCGGTGGTATTGTCCTCAAAATTGGTGGAGGTGGTGATTGGGGTCAGGTTCAGCTTTACTCCATCACGGTACACGTTGAAAGCAATGGACGATGGGTCTGTGCCAAGGAGGCGCCAGCCTACATACACCTTGGTGCTGGAGGTACGCGCCGCCACAACGCCGCGGTTCAGGAACTCCATCTGCTTGGGACCGGTCACAATAGCATCGGGCTGCGCAAGGGAGTAGAGTCGCACCACATTGCCATACGTGGTGGTGGTCCCCTCCCCGTTGATAGCATAGGCTCTCGCATAATACAAGGTGGTTGGCGTAAGGCCGCTTAGGGTAACCGAAAACGAACCAATTCCCCCTGATGCATCTACCACCTTGGTATGGGCGGTAGTTGGGGTAGGATTAGTGCTGTAGACAATTCCACGCTCAATAATGGCAGAAGCACCGTCAGAGGTAATGTTGCCTCCGGCCACTGCAGATGTTGGGGTGATATCGCGCGGACCAGTGGTTGTAAGTACGGCTGGTGCTGCCGGCGGGGTAAACATCCGGACAATGGGTGTACTAACACCGCTTGCATTGTTTTTGGTGTAAACAATGAAAGGTTGTTCGCTACCAGGGGCAATGGTCAGATTACCTACTGGCTCGTCGATACCTATAGTGACAGATTGGTCTTTCATTTCTGACCACGAGGTAGTACCTGCAGCCTGCTTGAATACCCGAGCTACGAAACGAGGGGCTCTATCAACATTATCAACAAAAGAGCAGTACAAGTTTCCAGCAATATCCTTAGTTAAGCTTAAGCTAGGCGCATCACGGGAAGAGAGCGCACCGGAGTAACTCCAGGTGCCAGCAGTTTTATTATAAACCGATACAGAGGCCCGATTAGAGTTGCCCGTATTAAAATAAGCAATGGTAAGGTTGCCAGCCGTATTCAGAGCCATGTTAGTATGGCGAATGCCACCAGTAGCCCCTGTAGTGGAAGACCCTCCGGGTATGGGATTAGGAACTGCTATAGAGGTCCAGAACCCATTATTCAAGGTGTACAGCGCCATACTACCAGTGCTGGAGGTTGGGGTTCCCAAACTTACAAAGGCTAACCAAGGCACATCCGTTTCGTCGATGACTAAGCTTACACCAACGGCTTTTGCAGTTGCATTCACCGGGCCTATACCTACTGTCACCCATGAAGTACCGTCAAACTTCTTTACAAAAGGGGTTAAGTTCGCACCATCGCCAAAGGCAATGTAGGGTGTGTTGTCTGAGTCAAAGGCAAGCGAACTCCGAGGTGTTGAACTGTATTGGGAAACATTGTTAGTCACAGACCCTACAGAAACATACAGGTTGCTGCTGTTGCCGTTCAAAGGCTCCCACACCTGGGTTTCAGTGTTATAAACTTTTACCGCTAACCTGTTTCCATTTGATGCATCCACATAAGTAACAAACAGGTTGCTTGTCTTGTCTAGGTGAATCCTGGTATAGGTTACATTTGTTCCAATGTCATTCCCTACCTGTTCCCAAATACCAGTAGCAGGATTCCTTCTTTTAACTTTGGCTATAGTACCCTCTCTTAAAACAACATAGGGAACATCATCCAATGCTGCGATGGAGGTGAACGAAGAGGCAGCAGAACCTACCTGGCTTTCATTGCCTAAGATGGTCCACTGCTGGGCTACAGAAGCAGGTGCATTTACGAGCCAGAACGCAAGAACCCAGAACAGGTATCGTAGATGAATGCAGGAAACCTTGAGATGTTGCAAATTGCACTTTCCTTGATGTAATCGTAGAATTTTGTCCATAGATTGTGGTTTAAGGTAAGTTGTTAGTTTAAAGACGTAGAATAGGTTAGGCTTCAAAAAAGGTATTTAACGAGACATCTAACTTATTGAACGATTATTTCAAGCGCATCCTGTTCTGTCCTGTTTGCTCTTAATTTTATCCATGCCTTTCTACTATTTGTATTTTTTTTGCTCCTAGGAAATCCTCATGGATTCTAGTGAACCAGTTTACCAACCTTTCTTGTCGCCTACAGTATTAGTTAAGAAAACAAGCAGCAGAATCAATCCTTTCACTATATACACTCAAGACCAATGGGAATAAGCTATGAACAGGCTGACAAAGCTTTAAAAGCAGCTATTGCGAAAGCACAGGACTTAGACCTAAAGATGAATATTGCCATAGTAGATGCCGGGGCAAATTTGACGGCTTTCGCGCGGATGGATGGCGCCTGGCTTGGCTCTGTTGACATTGCTATCCGCAAAGCCAGAACTGCCCGGTTCTTTGACATGCCTACGGGAGACCTAGGGCAGGCATCACAACCCGGTGGCCCCCTCTACAACATAGAGCACTCTAATGGTGGCCTGATCACCTTTCCGGGTGGTATTCCAATTAAGAATGGAGCAGGTGAAATTATTGGTGCTATTGGTGTATCTGGTAGCACCGTGGAGAATGACCATACGGTAGCAGAGGCAGGTTTAAAAGCCCTCACCTAGCATGTAGATGATAATTGTGCTTAATAGCTGATTTTATAAAGACCCTTCCAAAGAGGGTCTTTATGTTTTTACCTGGTGGAAGATTATGGAATAAATTTCAATGATGTAAGCTAACCTATTGATCAAAATCTAAATTTTGGTTTAACATACTAATCAGGCTCTAAGTCTAACTTCTATTGTAGGCTCCTATCATAAATAGAAGATGCAGAATACTGCCCCTAAAGTAAACGAGACTCCTGCTGAAACCTTCTTTATCACTACCGATAGTCTGTAAGCAACAAGCATTCTTTTCAATGTTTGCTTAACTGAGACAATATAAAGGCGGCCATAAGCTACCGCCTTCATTTACCCAGTTTTGCGGCCGATTTTAAGGCTATCAGTTTCGTACTAACTGCTCCTAAATAGACTCAGACCTCAGTGGCAGTCCGACCTGAGGTCGTGGCTGTGGTTTTGGACGAGACGGTGCCCACGTACCTCCAATCAGCCTGGGCATTATTGTTTGAGAAAGTAACCAGCATAAACCCTCTTTGAGATGCATTCAGATACTCCAGGTCATCAATGAGCAAAGCAAAGGACTGCTCTACTCCCGCTATCACTTGGGGTGAATTCCCGAAAATGGCCTCAAAACCGGGGGAAGTAACCGAAGGAGTGGCAAACTCAACCCCTATTTTTCTTCGGGAAGCATCTGTTAGTTGTGAGTGCCAGGCGTTGTGGGTATCGCCGGCCAGGGAGATGAGGTCTTTTCCTGCCGCAGCCGCAAAGACCATTTCTCTTTCTACCGGGTAGCCGTCCCACGCATCTAAGTTATAAGGAAGCACCGTTTCCACCCTTGCTCTTTCCGCGGAGGTTACAGTTGGGTCTCCTTGTAAAATCCTGGTCTTGATGGCCACTAATTGGGCCACTAAAGTATTGAACCGCAGGAACAGCTCTGGAGTGGGATTGCTTGCGGCAATCTGGGCAGTCATCAAAAGCAACTCAGTAGGAATAAACATCTTTCCCATTAACACCTGGCTTCCCAGCACCTGCCACCTGGCTTGGCTTGCAGCCAGCCGTGACATCAGCCAGGAGCGCTGCTCGGTGCCCAGGATAGTTCTGGAGGGGTTTTGCCAGGCAGCAAGGAAAGCGGCCTCGTTAATTCCGGTTTGGGTAAGGAAATTACCATACTCCAATTGCTTGTCTCTGCCCACTATCCTGGTGTCTAGCATCATCAGGTTCACGATGCCTGCCACCTCAAAGCTCCGGTAAATTTTGGCATTGTCGTTCACCCGCGCAGGCAGGTACTCGTGCCACACCTGCAAGGCAGTCAGTTTACGGGTGGAATAATCTCCCTCGTTAGGCTGGTGGTTCTGCGCTCCGTCTTTGTAAGCGTTATTGGTGATCTCATGGTCATCCCACACACAGATGAAGGGCTTCAACTGGTGGGCTTTCTGCAATTGCTCATCTCCTCTGTATTGGCGGTACCTAGCCCGGTAGTCTTCCAGCCTCAGGATCTCGCCTTCTGGTTGGTGCTCCCTTCCTAAAGAGGCAGTAAGCGCATTGGAGCCATAGCCTCCAATTGCATATTCATAGATATAGTCTCCCAAGTGCACCACGAAGTCAGCATTTGACTCTGCTACTGCACCATAAACGTTGAAAAGACCAGATTGAAAGTTTGCGCAGGACACCACCGCCATTCTCACTTCGGTGGCCTCTCCCACTTTAGGCAGGGTCTTGGTCTCTCCCACTACCGAGGTAGCACCGGTTCTTTCATTTCTGAAACGGTAGTAGTACCTGGTGTTGGAAGACAGATTACTCACATCAACATTGACCGTGTTATCACTGGCAGTATCAATCTCAACAGACTCACTTACCACTACCTTGCTGAAAGTTCTGTCGGTTGCCACATCTAAAAGGATGACTGGTTTACCAGTTTCATTAGTAGCCGCGGTGTAGCGGGTCCAGAGGATTACCTTGTCCTGAGTAGGGTCAAAACTAGCTACCCCCTCAAAGAAGCCGAAATCGCCCTGCGGATCTAATCCAGTTTCATCATCAGAGCAACTAATGAGGGCAGATGGCAAAAGCACTACCCCAGTGGCAGCGATGACGGAATTACGCAGAAAACTTCTACGGCTTAGATAACTCAGACTTTTATGCTTCTCCATGTTGGGCTAGGTAATATCCAAAGGTAAGCCAGGCAAGCGTCAAACGAGCAAATGCTTACATAATGGTTTTGTTATGTTTTTAGGAAAGATAGTAATAAAAGGAAAATATAGAAGCATGTGTAATCAACCCTCCTGTCTCCACTTGTAAAAGAATTTGCAGACAAAAGATGGCAGATTCCCAGGCAAGGTATTACCTCGAGTATAACCCAAGTGTTTGGTAAAATTCAAGACACAGACATATAGTCCGTATAGGTTTATGATACGAAGATTTAAGAGGTGATTGTGATTGCTGATTGTAATTGCTGATACAGGAGCTAGCAGTCATTTACCATTACAGAAGCGGACGCTTTTAAAAATTGGGAAGCTAAAGACTATTGACTTTAGGAAGTTTATAAGGGCAGAACCGTGCAAACACATTCAACTGACAAGGAAGAAGGTTCACACGGTTCAAAAGTCGTTGAAACGACAGACTATGGCAGACGACAGACATTAAGTCTACCATGACACAAAAGTAATTTGGATAATTTAAACTAAAGACCCCCATCATAACACTTAACCAACAAGTACATACAATTATATATAGATTTTTAAAAATCTTAACTTTTGCTTATCCTGTACCTTTGATAGTTATGTTCATGCAGGGAAATTGATTATCAAACGTTGTGATATAAATTATCAATAGGTATAATTAAAATATAACTAGTTAGATAAGCTATATAAATTATATGTGAATTTATCATTTACCACACTCAAATATTTCCATCTAAATTTTCATCCTTAAGTTTTCATATTATAAATATAGCCATATATACAACCTTTCTTAACCATCCTAGATCAATTTACCTATTATAAAACTAATACTTCTAATTACTTTAAGTAAGTGAGGGCTTTTTCATAAACGAATTATCGCTTTGTTAATATAACTTTATAAACATATTCCAAATTAATAATTAAAGCGCTTAATTAGTACCATATAAACAAATATTATTTCTATATATTATAATATATATAATTTTAAATTTAATATTCAGTGGAAAAACTTTACTCCCCCGAAAAGCTCGTCTCGTTTGACTCATATTTATTTGATAAAGACTCAGTTTTTTATTTAGATTTAGTTTTAGCGCACTTAACCAAACGCAAGAAATCAAATGAGCAAACTTCTCGCTTCCACAAAGCCTGGGTTATCGCTACTTCTATTTTATTAGTTTTCTTAGCCAAAACAGGTTACACCCAAGACCACCAAAATAACAACAGCGCCATTCAACTGAACTCAAATTCTTTTAGGCTTACCCCGGATTTGGCGAACACGCGGGGGGAGATCTGGAGGAAAACCCCTGTGTCCTTGCACAATTCCTTTGAAATAAGTTTTAAGATTTTCCTCGGCAGCAAGGATGCTAATGGCGCAGATGGAATCGCCTTTGCTTTCCAGAGGCAGGCAGGCGACCCGCTTACAGCCGCAGGTAGGACGGGAGAAGGATTGGGAATTGGGCATGGACAAACAGCAGCGGATGGTACGCGCACTGGTGGGGTAACCCCCTCGGTGGCAATAGAGTTTGACACCCACCGTAATCTTGAGGCGGGGGGCACGGCAGTAGAACCTGCCTCTGACCATATTGCTATCTTCAAGAACGGGGAAGAACGAGAGCCAGTGGCAGAACCCGTCCAGATGAGCCACACCAGTGCAAATACCGAGGACAATGCCTTACATTCAGTGACCATCAAATGGCTTCGGGTTACCAAGACCTTTTACGTGTACTTCGACGGCAACTTCCGCACGAGCTACTCGGAGGACTACATCAACACCGTTTTCGGGGGAGACCCAATAGTTTACTTCGGGTTTACGGCCAGCACTGGAGACTACTCAAACATCCATGAGGTGCATGGCATTTCCTATACTGAAACGAGCAACGTGCCGCCGGTGGCTAGCAACATCACGAACGCGCCAGTGGGATCGATTGCTACCAATGTCAATCTGACTGACCTTTCAGCATCTGACGCGGACGGCACAATCGCCAAGTACACCATCTTGTCTTTGCCTACCGCTGGCACCCTGCACCTCAATAGGGCTAACATCACAGTGGGGCAGGTACTAACGCCGGCTGAGGCCACAATGCTAGCATATGACGCTCCGTTAAGCGTATCCTCAACCCCCACTTTCACCTACAGCGCAACCGACAATGAGGGACTCCCCTCAGCACCTGCTACTTTCAACATACCTGTGGGGATGGCTGCAGTCACTCCCAGCTCCACGGCAATATTTGCACCCCCTATCTCTAACCAGGCAACTCAGACGAGCATCCCTCCCCTGAGCGCCACTGGCGGTACAATTACCGGATACACTGTCACTCCCGCCAACTTCAATGAAGGCGAGCTCTATTATGCAACATCTTCCACAGGGACTAAAACACTGATTTCTACCGCGGGTACTAACATCAACGTGTCTGGCGGGGGCACCGCATATCTGTGGTTTGATCCGAAACCTAGCTATACTGGCACCAGTTCCTTCACCTACACTGCCACTAATTCTCAAGGAAATACATCTTCACCCGCAACATATTCCATCCCGGTCTATAGCCCCCCACTGGCCAGCAATGTCACATCCTTTATCATGAATACCGGCAAGGCAGCCCCTACCAACCCATTCACAGGCACTGACGCTGACGGCAGAATCGCTAGCTTCAAGGTGACGGAATTGCCCAGCTCTGGGACCCTTTACCTGAACGGGACCTCTGTTGCAGCCGGGACGGAATACCAGGCAACTGATAATAGTCTTGCTGGGTTGACTTACCTCCCTAACACCCAATCCCCCGCCTCGGTAAGCTTCCCCTACTCTGCCATAGACAATGAGGGACACCAAAGCAACGCCGCCACCTATACCATCCAGGTCGACAACACTCCGCTTCCCGTTGAGCTCACCCGTTTTTCGGGATCCATCGAGTTGGGAGTAGTAAGGCTTGCCTGGTCCACGACTTCAGAAAAAGACAACGACTACTTCCAGGTGGAGCGGAGCCTAAATGGAAAGACCTTCACTGCGGTTGGGCAGGTGAAAGGGGCCGGCTACTCCAGCATAGAGCTAGCCTACACCTTTCAGGATGCCTCCGCTCCAAAAGGAACCGTGTATTACCTCCTAAAGCAGGTGGACTTTGAAGGTGAGATGGAGTACTCAAAGGTGATTGCCTTGAAAGCCGGTGGCAAGGTTATAGCAGAACCTTCCCTTGGAGTATACCCGAACCCTACAAACGGCATGATCACCCTCTCCCCTGCCGCACTGCAGGGCGCTGCCACCATCACACTGTTCCAAAGCAATGGTCGCAAAATGAACCAGTGGCAAACCCAGTTCGAAGCTGGCCGCCCTTTCATGTTAGACTTTTCAAGCCAAACTTCGGGAATGTACTTCCTAGAGGTGCAGACTGCCTCGAGCAAAACGACTATACGTGTGGTGAAGATGTAAAACTTATGCCCTCCGTAAAAATGAAAAAGTCGCTTCTTAAGGAGCGGCTCTTTCATTTTTAGATTTGCGGGTACTATGCTTTATGCCATGATTTTTGGAATATCCATGTCCAACCTCTAACGAAGTTTCAAATCCTTTGACTGTCTGCATTTTTGAAAAAATGCCTGAATAATGTTCTTTAGGATTTACTTACCAAAGCTACTTGGGTATTGGCCGGAAGCTTTTAGGTGTGATTTAGCTTAAATTTAAAGTTCTTTAGCCATTCAGGTTCAAAACATCTACTATTCAACTTTATAGTAAACATGGCTAATCACTAACTCTTTTGATAGAAGCTAGAAAAACACCACTTCCTAAAGAGCTAAAACAAGGAGCAGGAAATCTTCCCCGCTCCTTTCTTCCTAAACTTTCATTCAATTAATAACCCGGATTCTGTTACGCCTGTTTTTCAGCAAGGGACTATACACTTACATTTCTCTGGATGGCATCAAAATGAGTCTGAGGTATTTGTCTGAAGACGGGCTTATAGATATTAATGATTTGAAATGAATCTAGTCGATAAAGGATGGTATATTTGAACGAATGCCGGAGGGATTTCAGAAATAAAAGAGGGATTAAATAAGCACCAGAATGGAATCCACCAGTAGCCTCTAGCTATGGCTTGGTTTACTAAAGGGAGATATATTGTGTGAAACCTAGCGGAACCTCAACTAAAACAACTTGGCTTTTCCTCATTGGTAGCTACTTCAATAGCACAAGTGCAAGCAAATACGCTTCTGCTCCGCTTTATAAGTACCTGAGTGCAATATGATTTCCAGTTACCGCACTAACTTCACAAATCTAGAATTTTAATTTCAATGGCATCTAAAGCTAAGTCATATAAGCCCGTCAGCAACTGTTACACCTCTAATACGGTAATCATTCATCAATTCTCTGCTACCGAATCTCTGCATAATCTTTATAGGATTCCAGTTTCATCCACCATTGATAGCCTCCTTCAATATACTTATTTGCGGTTGCTTCAATACCCTTATGAGCTTTCTGAACAATAGCCAAAATATCAGGAGCAAGGCCTGTATGAGGGAATAATTTATCTCTGGAATTGTATGAATCATAAATAATAATGTAGGCATAATTCCCAATTGGCCTTTTCCCTCTGTTTCCCTTAGCAATAAAAATCTCTAGTCCAGGAAGGATAGCTTCAAGGGAAGGATTTAATTCTCTTTTAATGTGCTGTTCAAATTCCAACGTATCTACCCCTGGTTTTAAATCAAAACTACGCACGTGTACAACCCTACCCTTGCCTGAAATAACTGACTGTCCGCAAACGGGGTTAAAAAAGGCCACTGTAAATACAAGTAGCACAATAATAGAAATCCTCTTTTGCAAGGTGATTGTTGCGGGTGATACTTGTAAGGCCATGGTATTAAGTTTAATGAACCTGATATTAGCTTGTAAGAAAGACTCGAATTAAAGAATCAGTTACATCACATTTACAGATTATTGCGCAAAGTAGGAAGATTGGCAGCATGACTCTTTTGGGAAAGCTGAGTGATTGCGTCTCTGTTAAATTATGCTTTATCTAATCTAACAAATACAAACCTATATAGCAAATTGTCAGCAACATACAGGAGATACTAAGACGTATTCCAAACAAGGATATGTGACTACTTTGCAATGAGCAAAAGCAAGAACATCATTGAAGAGCAGCCTGCTGGCAAATAGTTCGTGCACCTTGGAAACCAATGAAATAGAATCGCTTTAAATGCCTATCTTCAAACTTTTCCTTTTCAATTAGCCTGCAAAGTGCTGAACCCCAGGTTAACACCTGAACATCTTTATATAGAATATGAAAAGACTACTCTTATACCTATTCTTTTTCTGCGTAACTGCTTCAAGCTACGGTCAGCGTATCATGGAAAACCTGGACCGTGGGGTTGTCGCCGTTCGGCATGCCCCTGATTCTGTATTTATTAGCTGGCGTCTGCTAGGGACCGAATCTGAGAACCCACCTTTTAACCTCTACCGCACTACCGGCTCGGGAAAGCCTGTAAAGCTGAATGCGCAGCCCCTTACTGGAGGCACTAACTTTACTGACACCAAGGCTGATTTGATGCAAAACACCGCTTACACTGTTAAAGCCATTGTAAAAGGCAAAGAAACTGCCGGAAGCAAACCTTTTGTAATCCCCGCAAAGGCTCCTGTAGGCCAGTACCTGTCCATTCCGTTAAAGACACCTGTAGGTTACAGGCCACACGACGCTTCGGCCGGCGACCTGGATGGTGATGGCGAATACGAGATTATCCTCCACCAGGTAGGAAAAGGATTGGATAACTCCTTCAATGGGTACACCGACAAACCTGTTCTGCAAGCCTACAAACTCAACGGAACCTTGCTATGGACCATTGATCTGGGGCGCAACATCCGCGAGGGTGAACACTATACCCAGTTTATAGTCATTGACATGGATGGTGACGGGAAGGCTGAAGTAGCCATGAAAACCGCTGATGGCACTATTGATGGCCAGGGAAAAGTGATTGGCGACTCCACAAAAGATTACCGCAGTAAAAAGCCTGCTACCTTAGGCAAAGTTCTGGATGGGCCTGAGTTCTTTACGGTATTTAACGGACAAACCGGAGCAGCACTTGCCACGACAGACTACATCCCCTCCCGCTACCCTACCGATGGCTGGGGCGGACCCGGCGGAAACGGGGGAAACGACAACAGCGGAAACCGGGTAGACCGGTTCCTGGCTTGTGCGGCTTACCTGGATGGCAAGTTGCCCAGCGTGGTGATGTCTCGCGGATATTATGGAAGGACAGTACTTGCCGCCTGGGATTACAGAAATGGAAAACTCACCTCCAGTTGGGTGTTTGACACCAAAGATGGCAAGAACCCTTTCTCCGGGCAGGGGAATCATAACCTTACAGTTGCCGACGTGGATGAGGATGGGAAGGACGAGATTGTATATGGCGCCATGGTGGTAGACGACAATGGAAAAGGTTTGTTTTCAACCGGTTTCCGCCATGGCGATGCCCTCCACGTGAGTGACCTTGATCTGGATCGCCCCGGACTGGAAGTGTTTGGCCCCCATGAAATAGAAGATCATTCTAAAGGCGATTCCGGATACGTGAAAGATGCAGGTCCCGGAGTGGCTGTGTATAGTGCCCGTACCGGGGAAGTGTACTTTAAAGGCTCTATGGATACTGATGTTGCAGCAGGAGTGGCAGAAAACATTGATCCGGACAATGCCGGTGCTGAAATGTGGTGGTCAGGGTCTGACGGATTACATTCCATGAAAGGCACCAAAATAGGCCCTACTCCTTCCGCGTCCTGGTTAATCTGGTGGGATGGCGATTTTACCCGTGAACTGATGGGCGGCGGCAAAATCAGTAAATACAAAGGCAGCACTATCTTCAATGGTAACGGGGAAAGAGGCAACGGAAGAGGAAACCCTAATTTGACCGCCGACCTGTTTGGTGATTGGCGGGAAGAGTTCATTATGAGTGCAGGGCCCAACGAACTCCGCGTCTACACCACGGTCATTCCCACAAACCATCGGCTTTATACCCTCATGCACGACCCTCAGTACAGGCTCAGTGTAGCCTGGCAAAATGTTGCCTATAATCAGCCACCACATTTAAGTTTTTACCTTGGCGAGGATATGAAGAAAGCTCCCAAGCCTAACGTGTTAATGCCTAAAAAAGCAAAATCATCAAAGAAGTAAATAAAGAAGGCGCAACCTTAGGTTTCGCCTTCTTTATTTATACGTTTTAGAACTTATCAGAGGTATTGGCTTTACCTACTTGTTCAAAGTGCGTAGCTTGTTTGATGGTTTTCCCTTTCCCCTCCGCATCTTCATAAGAGCGTTCCTCAACTTCTACGGAAAGGGTTTTGCCTTTCAATTCTTTGGTATCTACTTCTTGTTTGTCTACTCCCAAAGCTTTCAGGAAAGAAGCAAGAATTGGTTGACCGGGCTCGCTCAGGTAAAAACGCTGGTTTACAAAACCATCTTCGTTCTCCAATCGAAAGTTGATGAAGGGGATATCCTTGTTCTCGCTTTTTCCTTCCTCTATTTCAGTTATGGTTACTACATGGCGACCGTTTGGCAAAAAGGGCTTTTCTTCTATCTTCAGTTTCATAGAATTTCGTTTTTGCTAATTTTATACGCAAATATTACCCCTTAGTTCTATGCAAGAACAAGTTTTGCAGACAAATACTAAAGAAATTATCATTTCTTTCTTAATACTTTCCCATCAAAGGATGAAAACATTTATGGGATGGGAGGCTGAGCCATGGAAAGGAGAAATGTAAATACAGGAAAAAGCACCCTGAGCCAATTACTTGAACCTGGCTCTAAGTTGGAAATCCATAACAATGCCGTTGTAAAAGATAACAGGTTGCTTTTCTTCAGAAATGAAGGGAAGTACTCCAATATGTTTGACATCTATGATCTTATTAACCAAAGCTGTCAATTGGAGTTCTGCCTCAGGTTGGGATTATTTCTAAATCTATTGTCGCCGTAAGCAATACTGTTTAGATGGCCGGATGAGTTAGAGAAGGAGGAGATCCTCCTGTCCTGTCAAATCAAGCATGGAGATTAGAGTTTTAAGACAAGCGTAGTTCATCCAATACTTAAGATTCAATAATATACATAAGCAGGCGAAATGCTCATGGGATCTAACTTTTTACCCATGTTAACAGGAAGCTTAGTTGCAGGTGGCATTAACTGGGGATTACCTGAAAGCATGTCCAATGAGAAAGCTTTGGATTTCATCGAGGGAATTGTATTAGCCATACAATATTTGAATCTTATGCAATGTCTTTTCTAAAGCAGTCAAAAAAAATTGTGAGCGGCTTACAATTGACAGCACCTTTAAGGTGAATGTTAGGTATGCCTTGATTGTGGTTCCTAGCTTCTACTTATGTGCGAAATACATCATTCATTGAAAATCCAGCATTGCGGGTTAGGCAGTGTTCTCTGCAAAATGTTATAAATTATTAGCATCTTTTCCGGACCATTAAAAACGCTTTTAAGGTTGTTTCTCAAAAACTTACTTAAAGTGCAACCTAACTTAACAAGTGCTGTATAGGGACAGAGACAGCATGACAACTTCAAAATGGCAAAGGAATTTAGGGTGGGTGATCGGGTAGTTTATCTACCCATGCCAGAGTATTGGTTTGAGATAATCGCCACAAGGGCGGCAAATGGTCAATCGGGTGAAGGATCCCTACCTCTCCCGCCGGGCCGCGACTTCTTACTTAAAAGGCTTTACTTCCCCAGCGAGCCTCTTGAGAAAGAGATGGAACCTTATAAGGCGGCCTTCCGCTATGACCTGGTGCGCATTCCTCAGTAATGGCGTTCAGGGTTCCCCTGGAATTCATCTTCTATAAAAGTTCACTAGAGTTAACCCATAATAGCCCTTGATAACAGAGGGCTACCTTCCCCAACATTGTTGTGGCAAGGGTAGCCTTGGCGTTGTTGGTCAGCTAGAGGACTTCAACAGTCAATTGCACCTTTTGCATTAGAGACACCTATGAGCCTAACTATGGTGTTAGGTACACTATTGCCTTTACTCTTCTGAAAACCCACCTTATAACTGGAGAATGTGTAAGGTACAGCTTCAGTTAGCTTGGTTACTTATTGTAAAACTTGGCAAGGTTATTAGTGTTCAATTATCTTCCTCATAGATTTCCCCTTTATAAAAACTTAAAGAGCATCATACCATCAGATGCATAAAGCTCACCGCCCATTCAGGCACCTGCCAAGCGCGGTATGAGCCCAAATAGTCTCGATTTTCAGGGCAACAAAGCAGAAAAGCCTGAGTCCTAAACTAGACTGACCTCAATCTCGCATCAGCACATTCAAAGCAACATCAACAGACTTTACGCACTAAGAATAACCCTATATCTTACACAGAGAACATGGTTGCTTCTATGCAAATAAAAACCTTGTCTAAACTGCTTAAAACCAGAAAATACTCCTGCCAGATATGGACAGGGCACAAGCCTTCCATCAAAAAACTTAAATTTATTACGTTTAAAAAGCGTACCTTTAAAGTAATCAGCAAGATTTGTTGATTACACACACCTGCCCTTGCTACAGAATCAAGTCTATCTTCTCTCCAGAAGTTAAAAGTATTATTTCTTTTTACTTGAAATTCTTGGTTTACCAGCCTTAGTGCCTATTATCACCTTATAAAAGCTGGCTCATACCCATACCGTTATGAATGAAAGTGAGAAAAGATACCGCCGATTGATTGAAGCCAGCCGGGATTTATTGGTAACGGTGAATCTTCAGGGAAAAATCCTTGACGCGAATGAGGCTGCAGTGACCATGACAGGTGTGGGACGCACCAATCTTATGGGTGCGGATATATTCAACCATTTCACCAAACCGGAACAGGTACGCAACATGTTTGCCGAAGTGCTGGCAAAAGGAGATCTGACCAATGTACCTTTCACGCTCTGCCATGTCAGTGGCACGCTCACAGAGGTGCTCATCTCCGGCTCCGTCTACAAAGACGAGCAAGGTAGCTTACAGGGTGCCGTGATCGTGGCCCGCGAAACCGCTGAAAAGAAATGGGCCACAGAATTGCTTCTTGCCAACAAAGAGCTGGCCTTTCAGCATAATGAGAAGGTAAAGCGTGCCGATGAGCTGAGTATTGCCAACGCAGAGCTTGCCTTCCAGAATGATGAGAAAGAGAAACGGGCCCAGGAACTAAGCATCGCAAATGCTGAGCTTGCTTTTCAGAATAACGAGAAGGAAAAACGTGCCCAGGAGCTCGGCATCGCGAACAAAGAGCTAGCCTTTCAGAATGACGAGAAAGAAAAACGTGCGGCAGAACTGGTCCTTGCCAACAAAGAGCTGGCTTTCCAGAACGATGAAAAAATAAAGCGCGCCGCTGAGCTGCGCATCGCAAATTATGCCCGCGGGCTTATAGAAGCCAGCCGTGACCCTCTGGTGACCATCAGCCCGGAAGGAAAGATCACGGACATGAACCAGGCCATGGTGAAAATTACGGGCATGAGCCGGGAGCATTTAATAGGTTCTGATTTCTTCGCCTATTTCACTGACCCACAGATGGCCCGCGAAGTGTACCAGGAAGTGTTTGCCAAAGGTGCCGTGGCAGACTCTCCACTCACGTTGCGGCACAAGGCCGGCAAACTCACCGATGTTCTCTTCAATGGCTCTGTCTACAAAAACGATGAGGGTACTGTGTTGGGTGTGGTGATTGTGGCTCGTGACGTTACTGACCAGAAAAAGGTAGCCACAGAACTAAACGAAGCCAAAATAGCGGCGGAACTAGCCATGGTGCATGCTGAGGAAGCCCAGTTAAAGGCGGAGCTCGCCACGGGCATTGCCGAGGACGCCGTAAAGGCCAAGCAGCAGTTCCTGAGCAACATGAGCCATGAGATCAGAACGCCTATGAATGCCATCATAGGGTTTACCAAGGTGGTTCTGAAAACTGAGCTCACAGACAAACAAAAAGAATACCTGACAGCCATCAAACTAAGCGGTGACGCACTTATCGTGCTTATCAATGACATCCTAGACTTAGCTAAGGTGGACGCCGGCAAAATGACGTTTGAGCAGGTTCCCTTTAAACTGTCTGCTTCCATTTTTGCCATGGTGCACCTTTTTGAGACCAAGATTCAGGAACGCAACTTGGAGCTGGTCATGGAATATGACCCTAAAATACCCGAGGTGCTGGTAGGCGACCCCGTGCGTCTGCACCAGATCATCCTTAACCTGGTGAGTAACGCTGTTAAGTTCACTACCAAGGGCAAGATCACCGTGGGGGTACGCATGCTGGTGCAGGATACCGAGAAGGTTATTCTGGAATTCTCTGTGACAGATACCGGCATCGGGATAGAAGAAGCCAAACTGAGCACTGTGTTTGATAATTTCCAACAGGCCACCAGTGGTACCTCTCGTTTGTACGGCGGTACGGGCCTGGGGCTAGCCATCGTGAAAAACCTAGTGGAGCCGCAAGGCGGCACTATAGCCGTGAAAAGTAAATTTGGCGAAGGTTCTACTTTTAGTTTTATCCTTAGTTTTAGTAAAACAGTTGAAAAACCCGACGTTGAAACGGGTTTAGACATTGAACTGGAAGCCGGTTTCAAAGATGTAAAAGTCCTGGTGGTGGAAGACATCGCCCTGAACCAACTGTTGATGAAAACCCTGCTAGAAGATTTCGGGTTTGGGATGGAAGTGGCCGCCAACGGTAAAATTGCGGTTGAGAAATTACGCCAAAGCCATTATGACATTGTGCTCATGGACTTGCAGATGCCAGAGATGAACGGTTTTGAGGCTACAGAGTTTATACGGAATGAACTGAAACTTAAGGTGCCCATCATTGCCCTCACTGCCGATGTGACCACTGTTGACGTGAACAAGTGCCTGGCAGTGGGCATGAATGACTACATTTCAAAACCAATAGACGATAAGCTCCTCTACAGCAAAATCATCAAGTACCTTAAAAACCCAGAAGACGTCAAGAAAACGGTAAAGAAAGGGGACGAAGACCTACGCCAACAATACCTTACCTGTGTCAATTTTGACTACCTCAAGCGCATCACCAAAACCGAAGCTCGGATGGTAGAGATGATTAAACTTTACCTGATGGAGATTCCACAACTGGTAATAGAAATGAAGGCGGCCATCAATGAAAGAAACTGGTTGGCTCTTAAGAACCTCACCCACTCCATCATTCCCACCTTTTCTACCATGGGTATTAACCCAGAGGCTGAGGAAATTGCAAAGGCGCTACAAGCCCTGGTATCTAGTGTAAGGGCCAATCCAAACGATGATGGCGTAGACGGCAAAACCATGGGCGTCATCCTTTCCCTATTCTCCAAAATAGAATCTGTGTGCGATCTGGCCGCAAGCGAATTGGAAGAGGAGTTAGTGACTCACTCCCATGGGTTAAAAAAGTTGTAGTCACTTACTTAGGAGCCGGTACCGGTTTGATGTATATGTCGAAGCTTGAGTTTTCTCAAATTAACTTTAGACCTATTTCATCCTGATTTTCCTTCCTTCCTAAGCATAGACAAAATACGTGATAGTTCTTTGGCAGACAGATAGCCTACGTGCTGGAAAATTATTTCCCTTTCTGCGTTCAGGATGCAGACTGTTGGGTAAGTTAATTGCCCGTTTATGCTGCCAAGCTGTTCCGCTAATTCGTGCACTCCAGTTTTAACGCCTGTAGGTTTGTATTTGAAAGTGTGGCCATGGAAACGAATGTCTTTCTTCTCTTCGGCATTCAGAGTGATAAAATAGACGGTTTCATTCAGCTGTTTCACCACCTGCTCTTCCTTTAAGGTGCTTAGCTTCATTCTGGTGCAGTAGGTACACCAGTCTGTTGATAAGAGTACCACAATTGGCCTTCTCTCCGCTTGTTGCAAGCTGTCTAACTGCTCAAAACGAATTGTTTTTAGTTGGGCTTTTACCTCCTGAGGGAGAAGCCCAATTATACCTGCTAAGAAGAAAACCAAAAGAGCTTTCTGCATTTTTTTCATTATTTAATTTTTATCCTAACTCCCAAAAATCCCCTGATACCTTGGTTAGGGGCGTAAACATAGGCAGGATCAAAAGTCAAAGCGTAAGGATTGCCTGGCGAAGGCACTGCCTGTCCGTTTTCATTAAATAAAACCTCCCTATCAAAAGGGTCTCTTGACCTTGCTATGCTGTTTGCCGCCGGGGTGAAGTTGAGGAGGTTCTTTATGCCCCCGTAAATCTCCAACCCGCCGCTGCGGTTACCCCAGGTAAGCTGGATATTCTGGATACTCCACCAGGGAGAGTACTCCGGCCTGGGGTCCAGTTCTCCAAGCAAAGGCAGCCGCATTGGACCGTACAGGTTGCCTGTGTAATCCAGCCCCAGGTTAAGCGGTTTTATCTTGTAAGAGACAGCCCAAGTTCCCGTCCACCTCTCGGTAAGTATCTGTCGCTGCTTCACCAAGGTTCCGCCCTCGCCTACTTCCTTCGTATACACATCCATGTAGGTTCCCCCGGCCAGGACTTTCAACCCACTAAGGAATTCCATATCCATGTTCAAGGTCAACCCCTTCGTGACAGCATGGCCCTTAAGGTTATCATAGATGATTTTGTTTGGGTCAGTGTCATAGTCGGCAATGATGCGGTTGTTGAAGTAGGTGTACCAGGCGGTGGCGTCAAAGCCCAGGAATGCGCCATTAGAGGTGACCACTTTTTTAATGTAGTTCAGATTGACATTGTAGCTCTTTTCGGGATTTAACTCCTCCTTTACTTCCACTGTTCTGGATCCAGTCAAGGCGGCATGTTCCTCTGTAAACAGGTTCACCACCCTGAAACCTGTGCCGGCATTTAGCCGCAGGATGTTATTTTCATTAGGCGCCCACTTATAGGCCAGCCTGGGTGTAAAGATGTTGCCATGCCTGGAGTTATAGTCATACCGCATGCCCAACAGTAGTTTGTGCTGCTGTGATAGCTCTATCTCATCCTGCACGAAAACTCCGGGCAGCCAGGTTTTGTCTGGTTGGTTTAACGGGTTCAGGGAATCAGGACTGGCGGTAGCAGGGGTATTGTCATCATAGTACGTGTAGCGCAGGGCTGCCCCAAGCAGAAGGTCATGTCGGTTGATTTTTTTATCCCAGGTTAATTGCGAAAAGGCAATCTTCTGATCGGCGAAGTAGGGAACATCCCCATAATAAGAATTCTGGTTGTGCTCGTTCAGCGAGAACATCAGGAGCATTTTCTCTTTCACAGGCAACTGGTAGTTACCAATTAATTCCCATCTGTTGGTGTAGATGCTCTCGCCGTAAATGCTGTCACCACCTCTGAAAGACTTGTTCCAGCGGGTATCACCACCCCAGCGGTCTTCATAGAAGTAGCGACCGGCTACAGAGAACAGCCTGTTCTCTTTTCTTTGGAAGTTCCATTTCTGAAAAACCGAAATCCGGTCCTGCAAGGTCACGTCGGTGAAGCGGTCACCATTGTTATCTATGGGGGTATTGTAGTTGAAGTAATTTACCCCTGTGAGTACTGATGCTTTCTGTCCTGCATTGAGCTTGAAGGCCAGGTCAGCATTGTATTCCTGCCAGGAGGTGGCAAACACATCGGCGTAAAAAAGAGGAGCATTTGCCGGTTTCTTTGTGATCACGTTGATCAATCCTCCTACTGCTTCTGAGCCATAAAGGGAAGACGCCGGACCTTTGACAATCTCAATCCGCTCTACCATAGCGTTTGGAATGCCAGAGAGCCCATACACCGATGACAAGCCGCTCACGATGGGCATACCGTCAATCAGAATCATGGTATAAGGACCTTCCAAACCGTTTATGTGGATGTCTCCTGTATTGCACACGTTGCAGTTAAGCTGTGGGCGCACCCCATTCACGTTCTGCAAAGCATCAAAGAGTGAAGGGGTAGGATTCTTTTTGAAAAAAGCTGGGGTATATAACTCTACAGGCACAGGGCTCTCCAGGCGAGTTACTTCTTTTAAGGTACCTGTTACTACTACTTCATTGACCCTAGCCGCCACTGCGGAGAGTTGCAGGTCGGCAGTGGCTGTTTGCCCATCTTCCACGGTCACGGTCATGGAGGCTGGTTCATATCCCATGGCTGATACCCTGACGGTGTAGGTTCCCGCAGCGAGCTGGCCGATATAGTAGATACCCGTTTCCTCGCTGGTAGCTCCTTTTGTGGTGCCGGTTAGCCCAACACTGGCAAATGGCACTGGACTTCCTGATGAGGTAATCTTTCCATTAATGGCGGCTGTTTGGGCCTGTGTGGTGTAGGCTCCTAACAGGAGCATAACCATGAAAAGCAAGCGTAAGTGTGTCTTCATTAGCTCAAATGTACTTAAAGTATTCACGTACTTAGATATGTTTAATTAAATATTTAGACATATCTAAAATTTAACTTACGCTTACCTAATTAATAAGGTTTTAAATAATTTCTCTTTTAGTTGTCTTTATAAATGCTTGGCTATGAAGGAAAGTGGGAATGCTTACAGGAACAGAAAGGATGAGTAAGTAAGCAGCTTAAAACATTGTGTAAGGCTGCAAACTTGATTGGCAGGAGCAGTGAAGTACTAACCAATTTGAAAGGAAATCTTTTTAGGCACAACCTTATGTTTTTCCGAAGCAACAACTTGCCACGTATACCTACTTTTTTATTTTAAATGAGTACTTTAGGGTATATACCTATCACAGTTTACCATGCGCATGACTTTAGGAACTTACCAATCTCTTTCTGTAGGGCCAGTTTTGATGGCTTTCTTGATTTATCTCACCTCCTGCAGCTCAGATGCTGGAAAAAACACAGTGGGAACAAATACGGGCTCTCCCTTACTGAGGAAGACCCTGGCTTACCACGACCCCGAGGGGAACTGGCCGAAACTGAAGACGCGCCTTTATCTGAGAAGCACCGACTCAATCGGCAAGGCAACCGCTTTCGAGATAGAGATGGACAACACCACCGGGTACTTCGCCCATGTCAGCCGCCAAGATGGCAAAGAGCTTGTAAAGGGGATGTCAGGAGGCAAGGAATTTTACTTACTGGATGGTAAAGCGGAGATCAGCGAGGAAGACCGCAAAAAATACGGTATGAACCCGAAAGATGTAGAATGGGTACACCGCTTTTACGGGTACCTGTACGGCCTGCCCATGAAGCTAACCGATGCAGGCGCGATCGCGACCGATGCCCCTGAGAGCGAGGAATTGGGCGGCAAAACTTACCAGGTGCTGCAGGTGCGCTACAAGCCCACCGCCGGGAAAGATAACTGGTTCTTTTACCTAGACCCACAGACCTATGCCATGCAGGCGTACAAATTCAACCACGGCAAACCTGAAAGCGGAGAATATATCTTACTGGAGCAAGAGGAAACCGTGCAGGGCATTAAGATACCCAAAGTGCGCAAATGGTACCTGAACAAGGACGGCAAGTATTTAGGTACCGATACGCTTCTGAAGGCAGAGCCGCTAGCTTCTCCCCGCGCCTAGACTATGGGTGGGTAAGAGAATGAAAGTCACTTTCTTGATAGCTGACCGTACAGGATACAATAAATAACCAAGACTTAGAAAGAAGAACAGAGGATGTCTCCTTAACTTTCGTAGGCATAAAAGATCAGGAACCATGTCTTATATAGATTTTACAGAGGGCGGTGCATCAGAATGGAAAAGCGTCAGCGAAGGGGTTGACAAGATTGTGTTAAGGGCGCAGCCTGGAGAAAACCGTGTGCTCCTGCGCATTGCTCCTGGCAAGGCATACCCTAAACATGCCCATTCAGTCCCGGATGAGGTATTTGTGGTGGATGGCATTTATGTGGATCCCGAAGTTGAGGGAGGAAAGGAGTTTGGAGCGGGTTCCTATCTTTACTACCCTGCTGGCACCGAGCATAACGCTACAAGCCCTACAGGTTGTACCATACTGGTTTGGAACAGTAACATTCCAAAAGGGTAATTGGCAAAAATCCAATACCATATCAGGAAGCTTAAGAAGATCAACGTAGACTCCTATTTCAACCGCAAACAAATCTATTTGCCATCATCAAAAGCTGATTCAAAACACCATTTAACTATTTAGACTTACCTGCTTTTCAGGTCATTTTATTGAAAACGGATCATGAATACAGCCAGGCAAATTTATTTGGTTAAAAAGGCATACAAAGCAGTTGTTAGTAGTATTTCTTTTTACCCTTTTATCATAGCCTTATTCCTTCTGGCTCTTTCCTGGGGAACAATTTACCTGGACAGGATTTCGGTGGGCAAATCCATCATCAGTAAAGTTTCTTTTCTGCAGATAGATAATGCGGATACCGCCAGAAGCCTTTTATCCTCTCTCCTCACAGGCCTGATTAGCCTGGTGACGTTCACCTTCTCCATGGTGATGATTGTCCTCACCCAGGTCATGTCCAGTTTCTCGCCAAGGCTGTTGTCTAACTTGGTGAGTAGCAAGGGAAACCAAGTGGTGCTAGGTACTATCATGGGGACCATCTGCTACACCACCGTAGTACTTAGTAACATAGAGAGCCTGACCATTGTACACAAAGTGCCTGCCTTTTCTGTGGTTCTTGCCATGTTTCTTGCTATTGTCTGCTTGTTCTGCTTTATCTATTTCATCCATAAAATCTCTACTGATATTCAGATAGGAAACATTCTGAATGGTATTTACAGCACAACACGTGATGGTCTGGAAAGAGAGCTTACTAGCGGTTCTTACGTAACCGAAGTGAAAGAAAACGGAACAACTGTTCTGGTAAGAGCCTGGGATTCTGGTCACTTTGATACAGTCACCGTCAATGATTTCAAGAAAAGAGCCAGAAAGCTTGGCTTAGAGGTTAGGTTACTTAAAAACCAGGGAATGTACCTCTTGAAAGGGGATCCTTTTCTAGAGATTAATCAGCCCTTTACAAAAGAAACTAAGAACCTGCTGGAGGAAAATATTTTGCTCCGGCATCAGGAAATAGTGAAAGAGAACTTATTCTATGGTTTCAAGCATTTAACTGAAATAGCGGTAAAGGCCTTAAGCCCTGCAGTGAACGACCCAGGAACCGCAATTCAGTCCATCGATTACCTGACAGATTTACTTTGCCGTTTCCAGCGTTTAGAGGGGCGAAAAGTGGTTAAATATCAAAACGGGGAGCCCTGCGTTATTTATGCTCCTATCCCTTTTGAGGAAACGTTTTATTTATGCGTGGCAAGCATACGGCCATACTCCTCACAGGATGTAACGGTGCAGGCACGGCTCATAAATCTGGTCACTAAACTGCACCAGCATGACGAACAAAAGAAACACACAACTCTTTTTGACATGCAATTGACTGCCATTGAAGAAGCCACCCAGCAAGACATGCAAAGCAAAGTAGATAAACAGTATGTTCAAACGTTGCTGGAAAAAGCCCGAAAGGAGTTGAAGCGGTAAATTCAAGATAACCTCTTATCCTCTAATTAAAAACCTTTGTAGGCCAAGCTAAGAGATCAGGCGACTTCATATAACTAGTATAAAAGGCACCTGATATCTGCTTATTAATGCCAGTATATTCTATAGCGCTTCACCTTAAAAGAAAGGACTATAAGATAGTAGAACTATAACCCCGCGCAGTCTGAAGGGGGAACATTTACGCCACCGGCTTGCTCATAGACTACCTGTGCTCCCAGATGACTGGTGTAAATGAGGTACCCGGCCCCTCCTACCATTATCAAAGTAGTGAGTACACGTAGTACCATAACTTTCTTCTGAAGGAAGTTGAGATGCTGTACTATCTCCAAGACGAAGGCCCCGGTGAAAAGCCAGGCCATGTTCAGAGAAGCCAATTCGTGGCTTTTGAGGAGGATGGGGTCACATATCTTACGGGCTACTGTACCTTCAGCTAAATTGCCAGTGTATACTGCCAACCAGGCACCAGCTGCCCCCAGAACTAATAAAAAAGAACCAACCTTCTGCCAGAAAACACTCCTCTCTCCCTTAAGGATCAATGCTACCGCTTTTACAACTGTAGCCAGTAATAAAAAAGAAATAGGAAAATGGACCGTAAGCGGATGCCAGAGTTCTGTACGCAGAATGGTTGGTTCACTCATGGATTATTCCATAATTTTTACAGCCACCGGATCAAGGCGGTTACCTACTTTCTCTACCTGAACTTCTACTTTGCTTCCTTCTTTCAGCTGGTCAAAAGTAGCAGTTTGCCCGTTTTGCGTGAGAGAGGTTTTGTCAGTGAAGTACAGCTCCAACAACTTATCATCAGCGGTCTTTACGTAGATTTCGGTCTTCTCTGCTTCTACCTCTTCCACTACCCCCTGGTAAGTACCTGATTCCACAACATCTGTTTTTTCTCCGCAACCATAGAAGAAGGGTGCCACCGCTACCAGAGCGGTCATCATTACTTTTTTCATTATCATAGCTTTATTATTTGTGTTAGTGATAAACGTATTGTTGGTACCTGATGAAGGATTGGTTCCACTAGTTAGCAGGAATTGTTAACTCAGGCAAATTCTAAAGCTTAAACTGAAGGGTAACATAAAGATTTCGCGCATCTGATGGAATAATACCCGGCCCCGGATAAGCAGTAGCTCTGCGGGTAAAGTACCGGTTATCTGTTAAGTTGTTTATTCCCGTCTCTAAAGTAAAGCGTTTGTAGGTGTAGCTACCAGATAAATCCATCACCCAATATGCCGGAATTTTACCGAATACTGCCGTTGGTTCGCTTACACTGTTAGTGGCATCTGTGAATTGCTCTGAGGTGTAGGCATATTGGTAAGAAAGCTTAAACTGGTCCCGTTTTAAGCTCAAACCTGTTTTAGCGATAAGCGAAGGTGCTAATTCCACTTTCTTGTCTTTGAACACGTTTTCCTCTATCAGGTATTTCGCTTCTACCAGGGTAACGTTAGAGAAGATTGACAAGCCAGTCCGGTGTTCCTTGCCATACAGCAGTTTCAGAATGTCAGCTTCAGCGAAAGTTTCAACGCCTCTGTTTCTGGACTTACCTATGTTGGTACGCAGCAGGTAGTTGGTAAACAAGACCTCGTCCTTCTGCGGTTTCAACCCCAAACGGTTGTCATATACCAGGGTAAACAAGCTCACGTCAAAGTTGACTAAGTCTGCTATTCCCCCACGCACACCCAGATCGGCACTATAGCCTTTCTCATCATTCAGGTTAGGATCTATCCTGATGTTGGCGTTCACTACCCGCATATCGTTGAAGTTGATGGCCCGGTAGTTCTGGGAGATGTTTCCGTAAATTTCCAGGTGATCGTTTTGCTTGTAACTCACGCCCAGGCCAAATAGCACCAGCCCTCGGGTACTGCTCCGGCTTTCCGGCACCCGCTCTTCGTACAGCACGTTTCCGGCCTGGTCTTTATTCACAATATCATAACGGCCCTCTGCCTTGGTCCTGATCCACTCGTAGCGGACTCCGGGCGTGAGGCTGAACTTGTCGGTGATGTTGAAGATGTTCTCTGTGAAAACCGAAAGGTTTCGGCTTGGATAGTCGTAGTCAGAGATGCTGGGGTTGTTATTATATGGGTAGTATCTGAAATCAGGGCCTGATCCGGCAGAACCATTCCCCTGTTTCTGATCAGTGAAGCCGTGGTAATAACGGGTACCTACCAGTAGAGTAGAGGAATTACCCAAAAGAGTATACCTGTGAATCAGGCGGGTCTCATTGCCGAAGTTGCGGAACTTGTCTTTCAACAGCAACCTTTCCTGCATAGGATCAGGCCGGTTTATTTTCTCCAGGTAGCCCAAGGCATTGCGCTCAGACAGCAAACCAAAGTTCCGGATGTTCAGCTTTGTGCGATCATTAAACCTGTAGTCTAGTGAAAGGGCAATCAGGTTCCATTTCACCTCAAACCAGTTACGGTCTCTTAACGACTGACGTGGATTCTGAGAGAAGGCAGCATCGGTTAAACCACCAGGCTGCTGCGCCAGGTAATTCATATAGGTGTAATCAAGCTTTATCTCAAGATCCTCGGTTGGCTGATAGTGCACATTGCCATATGCCGTGTGCACATCAAACCCAGAGTTCGACCGCCAGCCATCTCCGCGCTTGTATTGGTAGAAGCTATAATAGTGGAACTTGCCCTTTTTGCCCCCAATGCTATTGAAGGAACTGAATAACCCGAAAGAACCACCCGTCTGGCGGCTTACCAACTCAAAGGGCTTGTCCTCCGGTGCTTCTTTCATTACAAAGTTTAGCATACCGCCAAATTGAGTGCCGTATTGCAGAGAAGCCGCGCCTCGAACTACCTCTATGCGGTCCAATGCTTCGGTGGGTGGTGTATAGTAACTTTCGGGGTATCCTAAGGCATCGGCGCTGATGTCATAGCCGTTCTGGCGGGTATTGAAGTTTGAGGTTCGGTTAGGGCTAAGTCCTCTGCCGCCAATTCCCAGTTGCAGACCGGCCCCATCGCTTTCCCAGATGTTCAAGCCAGCTACTTTGGCAAACACCTGACGGCTGTTGTTGGTAGCCAGGTTAGCGGTGACCTCACTCATCATGATCACCTCACTTTTCTTCCCTTCGTAGATGGCAGACTCTTCCACTGACCGTAGACGGGAAATACCAAGATCCCTGGCTCTTTCCCCTTTTACTTTCACCTCTTTCAAAACCCCTTCCAAGGGCTTTAAACCGAAATGCAAGGTTACATTCGCATTAGTGATGGTGACTTGCTGCGTGAGGCTACCTAGGCCGTAGCTGAAAGCCGTCAGGGTGTACGTACCGGCGGGCAGGTCTTGGAAGAGGTAATGACCTTGCCCATCAGCTTTCACCATTTGTCCCTTCTCTGCCAGCAATACCTCCGCTTTTGGGGCAGGCTGCTGGCCTGCCATGTTGGTGATGGTGCCTGAGATACTGTAGGTCTGCGCCATCGAGAACTGAAGGCTACTTAAAAGAAACAATAAAAGAAGAAGGCTACGCATATTAGTTTTTTTGCCCTACGGCTTTAGGGTGCAGGGCTTTTTCATCAAAAGGCAAAATCCAGGTTTTGGCACGGAAACTTTCCTTAGCCGCCGCCAGGTTGAAATCAGGATCTATCAGCAGCCGGCTTCCCCGGCCGTTCATGGTGACATATACTTCCGCACGTACCTGAGGATCCGGAATACCTTTGGCTTTAAAGTCCTTGTGCAGCATATGAGCAAATTGCAGGAGCATGTCGGGCTGGGTGGCCACCATCTTCTCCTGGTTAACGGTGAGGTAATGGGGGTTATGGATTTCTGTTTCCTGTCCGGTTCGAGGGTCCCGCACGTAGAAAAAAGCAGTCCCGGTTTTCTCCATCAGCATTACCCTCCAGGAGAAACGATACCCCTGCTCCGTCCAGAAAAGCTTGTCGGGGTAAAGGAGAAAGCGCCAGGGCATCAACATCTGCACACAGAAGTGAAGAGCCAGGCATCCTAACAGTGTTTTTTGGCTTATTTTAGAAAAAGAGGGCGAAATTGGTTTCTCAGGTAGTTGCACATGGGTCACCCCACGCAAATAGTACAGGATCTTCTCATGAAAGCCGGGTGAGAAAAAAACCAAGGTGCTCACCATCATGATGTAAGGGAACATGCCAATCTGGAACAGCACTGCCGTTAGCACATGAAAAACCACTACCGTGAAATAAGCTATTGGCCTGGTTTTACGAAACCATAGGAAAAACGGGATGGTTAGATCATAGAAGGCGCCAAACCAACAAAACACATAAGCCACCCACACTTCATCCAGCAAAGGGCCAATGACAGGTAAATGACTGTGGGCCGGCAACCAATACCGAAGAGGCATGGCCTCCAGCAGCCAGTCAGGGTTCAGCTTGGCGATGCCCGCATAGAAATACACTAGCCCCAGCTGTAGCTGGAAAATCAAAAGACACCATCTAGGCACCTGGTTCACCCATAAGGCAGGTTTCCGCAGCACGTCCAGGGAGAAGTGCCGGTGGGCGGGCACCAACATCAGCAGAAGAGCCATTATACTTACAAAGTAGTAGTGGTTCAGGTAATTGGTTTTGTCTATGAGCTCTACGTAGGTAAAACTCAGGAAAAACAAAACAGAGGACCAGCGGTAAAATAACCCCAGCATGATGCCCAAAGCTGAAAGCCCCATTAGGCCAAATAGCAGGTACATGCCGGTTTCTCCCAAAGGCTTCACCCATTCAAAACCGTAGAAGGGAAAGTACACTTTAGGAGCCACGTAGAGCTCATACACCCATCCTTTGGCCACAAACCGCAGGATACTCCCCAGCATCATCGCGCCAAACAACAGGCGGAAGACTGCTAAAGGAGCAGCTGAGAAGGGAGAGACAAGGATGGTTTTAAAGGCTCTTAGCATGTGACGTTCTACATTTACCTTTTCTGGTAAACAGGGCTGGTTTAGTCTCCGTCGTTATCGGTGTAGGTAATGCTCACTCCTAAGGCTGCCGGCAGATCGGTTTTGGTTAACACAATCAGCTTCTGCAGTTCTTCATACACCTTGTTCACTGCCTGTGGCTGGGTGCTCACCGCCTCAGACAAGGGCACCGTGATCGCATTTACTGCGGCAAGGGCAGCATCAAACTGCTGGGTGATGGCTTCCGCAAGGCTTTTCCCATTGTACTTTTTAGCAGCATCCACATGGTTGAGGTAATCATCTAAACCTGGGCCGTTCACCCCTGCGGCTGATTGCCCCAGAAAGATTGCCCTGTTTGCTTCCAGGTTGCGCTTCAGCAAAGCCAGCGAGTTTTTGCTGTAGAAGGCTTCGGTACGTTCCGGCTGGGAAGTACCTGCTGTGAATTTACCAGCCGGGATACCCACTTTTGCCCGTTTGGTAAGGTCTATCTCAAAGTTCAGCTGATTCACCAGATTGCCTACCGAACTTCCAACAGCCGTTCCTCCGGATTCTCTAAAGCTTTGGGCAGTGTTGCCGGAGGTCCAGGCGGTGTGCGTAGCATCCACCACTTGCTTTATTTTGGCGGTGATGTCCTGCAGATACTTTTTGCGGTTAGCCGCTTGAGCAGCCGAGGCAAATTTTTCCACTACCGCCTCTTGGGTAGCCTGCCCGAACAGCAGGTAATCTATGGCCGGAAACCCTTGCGCAGCTAGGTTGGCGCTGGCTCCCAGATCATACGTGCCGCTGTTCACGTTGCTTTCAATCTGGTTGACCGTAACAGGATAGATATTCAGAGTATTGCGCAGCATCTGCTCATCGGCGGGGCCAAACTCATACATACTAACCGTCTGCCAGGCAAGATAGGCTTCTTGGTACTCCTTGCGGGCGTTGGTTAGCGTTGCAGAAGAAGGGTTTGCCGTAAAAGAAGTGATTGCGGTAGCCATCTCCCCTACCTCGGCCTTAAAGGCTATGTAGCCAGGCAAAAGGAGGTTGTCGGCGTAATTCGCTAACATAAGTTTGCGGTCATATTCAGAGGTAGGGGTGTCCTCTTCTTTGGAACTGCAGCCAGCCAGTAGAACCAGACAAAATAAGGCCGCTGCAATTGGATGAAATTTATGGTTTGCCATAGGAATATGAATGCAAAAAGCAGCAACCAGGGCATCTTGAAACGCCGCAGTTGCTGCTCATTTAGGTTTAAAAGATTATCTGCTTGGGCAGCAACTACAGTTGAGATTTAACACTGTCAAACCCGTAGGCGGTACTGATGATGTTAAGGGCTGCGTTAATGTCTGCCGCGGTGGTTACGTAAAAGTTGGTGCCTAATTTGGTTAAAACCTCCTGGTGCTGGGCATCGGTGATCTTACGATCGGTTTTGTACTTCAGGCCCATGATAAAACCAAGCGCCTCAGAAAGGTAATGGCTCTTTTTCGCCTGATCAGCGATGTGGGTCTTAGCTAAGTTCAGTTCCAGAATAGCTGAGGCGGCTACCAGTTTCTCCCACTCTGTCCGGATGGTGGCAATGGCCTCGTCTTTAGCTTTCATGTCTTTAGCTGAAATAGCCGCTCTGCCCTTCAAAAAGGCATCCATGATGGCCTTGTTGGTTCCTAACGTGGCATTTACCTTGTTGCTGTAGTTAGCCCAGAATTTAAGATTGTTTAGGTTGGTAGGGAAATCTGCCGGGGCGCCAAAGTAGCCGAAAGCCTCATCAAAGTGGTGCTCCATCTTAGTGCCTTCGCCCGGGGTTACCGTTGCATTATCTACTGCGGCACCAATTTTGGCCTCTGTAAGGTATGACTCAACTGCCTGGTAATAGAAAACCCCGCTCATCAACCCTTTCTGGATTACCTGGGCTGGCTCTACCCCGTTGGCATCTACCAGGTACTTAGAGTTGTCTGCGGTAGTCAGGATACCCGGAGTACCGTTGGTGGCTGGAGCACCCGCTAACAAGCTGGCAGTGGCAGCTTTCTCAAAATAACTCTCGATGATATTCTGGGCCGAAAGGATAGTTTTATCCTTCAATTGCTTGCCTGAGTTGTTCAGTTGGGCACTGCTAAAAGGAGCATTGGTGTTTGCATACATGTTCCTCATCTTCTGCAGGTTCAGCACAGCGCCATTGTTCCCGGTTTTTACATAGGCATCCAGTTCAGATAGCATTGCCATCCTATCTGTCTGTCCAGAGTAGTTTACATTCTCAAAAGAGTAAGTGGAGGGAACGGTATATGACACCTCCTGGTCCTCATCAGAGCAGGAAGTGAAGATCGTACAAAGGGCTAAGCTGGCAACAGCAACTGACTTACGTGTGAGTAAAGAGAGCATGTGTTTTGATTTGGTTATTTAGACTAATTTCAAATACCCTGCAAAACTATACAACAACTCTTAACCAACCAAAGCTATTTAGATTAAATTTAAATTGGTGTCGGCACTTCTATAATCGAGTGTGGACTTAAGAAAACACACATTTGGATCCACTCGGATTTTTGGACTCTATTCTTTATTAAAATGTCTGTTGTCTGCCATGATCTGTTGTTTCAACGATATTTGAGCCGTGCGAGCCCCTTTTTGACAGTGTGTGGTTCGTAGGGTTCTATCCTTCCAAACCTCTATCAGGACACCACTTTTTAGTGTACCTTGTCTCCTAAGTTTCCCAGTTTACTCTTTCTCTTGAGTAAGTTTCTTTACCTATGAGTACAATCCCTATCCAGCCCAAGATACCTTCATTCTTTAAAGCCTCTCTAGGGTCTGCTGTGGTACTCTCCTTTAGTTTAGCCTTTTCTGGTTTTCAGGTTTAGCCCTTATTGGGCTATTTCGTACCCCATACCCTCTCCTCTTAAGAGTTCAGTAAGTTTAAAAAATGTGCATCATCTTTGTAATGGTGGTTTATAAACACATGTCTGCGCTCACTTTCCTTTGCCATTATTTTTCTTTTTGAAAATTGACACCCCACTTAGGAGGGAACATAACCTCTATGGGTGCAGCAGAAGGCTTAAAGGATTGTTTTATCCTCTTTCTACCAGAACTCCCAGTTATTTCTGGATGAGCTACCCGGAGGTACTTATCTACCTCACAGAATACATTTTGGCAATCGATAAGTTGCATTCTCCGTCCTCCCAGATTTGGGGCTTCAAATTCGAACATTGCTGCTTCCTCTTCTTGGTTATCAGCCATCCATCGTATAGTGTCCTCAAGGGAATAATCTCCAAGTGACTCAAAACATTTTAGAATACCATTTTTTGCACCCGGACCTGCCACAACAAAGTCCATTTCAGAAAAATTAATGAGAGAACTGTAATTGAGGTCAATGGTATATTGGAAAGCCAAGAATCTGCCAAAAGAAGGGTATGAAAGTATTATTTTATAAACAGATTCTAAAGATTTCGCGCTCGCAATCTGTTCGTAAGCTCTGTCTTCCATCATCATTGTGAGCAAATCCAAATGATTACTATGCTTTAGCTTATGACCAAATACGTTTCCAGCAGAGGGCATTATATATGCTGCAGAATAGATTGGCTTACCTATTGACATTCGGTAGGTAAGTAGGCTATCATATTCCCGCAAGTTGAAGTTTGAATAACTTACTTCCCCTAACTCCTTCTCCAGAAATCTGTATGTTTCAATCTTATTGAAGATTTTAAACAACATAGTTCTAAAGAATACTTCTTTTGGAGAGAGATCAAATTCATATTGCAGCTTAATTAATTGCTGGCTAACCCGGTCAGAGGCACGGAACACATTAGTAAACCTATGGTGCCTAAGAATAGGATCGTCAGTCCAAGGCCCTTGTTGATCAACGATGCGGTTTAAGAAAACCTGCTGTCGCAATTGGGCGAACTTCCAATATGTATAATATACATTTGATCTCTTAGGCGCCCTTAATTTTACAAAATGTGAACTCATGATTGGAGAGATTGTCTCTTGCAAATGACTGTTAACCTTTTAAGTATGTAATAAACTATCACAACAACATGAGTTGAACCTGTTAATTTCTTATTTCCCCCTACTGATAATCCAGTTAGCACTTGCTAGATGTGGAGTGAATATGTGGGGCAAAGTATGCGCAGGCAAACAGAGGATTAGGAATTTGAAGCAAGGATTATTTTGAAGAAAATTTATAGTTTGAAGAGGTACCTACCTAATAGTATATTGAGTAGACCAGTTCCATTCAAATACCTACAGTGGGTTGGGTTAACGCATGTTTGGCTCCGCACATAGGGTAACGGGGTTCCTCCATAACCGCATTCGTTAGTAGTAGTGGAAGACCTAAACGTGTTTGATGACAAATAAATAGAAGTAACTTTATTATTACGTAAACTGATCTACTTTGTCTCTCTCGTTCAAACTTGTATCACTGTGGGCTTGTGCGATGCATACTCCAGAAAATCATGAATAATATGTGTGGTTTTAACCTTCATGTAGCCTGTTGTTGTACCGTCGCTGCAACCATACCATTCCTCTGAAGCTACCTCCTCATCAAATACAACCTGTACTTTGTTTTCCCTGTCCAGTAGTACGCTATAAACGGTGGCGGCGCCTATACTTGTTCCCAGCATGCTGTTTAACAGCGCTTCAGGTGCAAAAGATAACCGAGCAGCACCTAAGGCATTACTGAAGGCTTTTGAACTGAACGGCTTATCACCTGTAGTCACAAACAAGTAGAATACGGACTGTTGCCTATTGCAAAGGAAAAGGGTCTTCACCATTTTCATATTCAACTTTCGGTTGATCTCGATGCAGTCCTCCATTGATATAGCATCGTCAGTGTCAACCCGCTGAAAGGGAATATCTAATTTATGTAATGACGTATAAACCTTTTCTTGCAAAGGCGTCTTGAACTGTAGTGGGGCTGTCTCTTTGATTTCGCTTGTATAAAACATATCTCAGTTTATTATCAACGATACTTTTCTTCTTGTTTAAGGCTAAGTATCATTGTTTTTCGTCAAGCACTTTCTCCATATAGGCCGTTCCTTCCACAGGATTGTTAAAATAAGGTGGTACCTCATAGAACCCAAACGATCGGTAAAGTTCTTTCGCCTTGACCAGGGTGGGAATAACATCCAACCTGATCCTCGTATAACCAAGGCTTCGGGCATTCTCCAATGCCTTTTCAAATAGAGTTACTCCCACTTTATACCCGCGGTGCGATTCCCTGACATATAGCCGTTTCAACTCTGCGATCTCAGGTTCAAGCCTTCTTACGCCCACACAGCCGATTGCTTCTTCACCATCCAGTGCAAGGATCAACACTCCTTCCTGGGCCCCATATTTTTGACTCATAGTTGCAAACTCATCGGGCAAATTCATGTAAGCCAGGTCAATCCTTAAAGTTTCTAAGTATTCTATTATAATGGCTTGACTTTGTTGAAAATCCTCGTGGCTTTCCGCTACTCGGTATGTGATACGTTTTTCCAATTTTGATTGATATTAGTTAGTAAGCCGTAACGCTGCTTTCCTGTGTTTTGGCAGAAAATATTTAACTCTGCATCCGCCCTGAAGCGAAACAGTTTCCTTGGTATAGAAACAAAGGGGAAGCCTGTGCTTCATACCAAAGACGTTTACACCTGTGAATTGCCATTTTTGCCAGTAAAGTCATAACAATTTTACATTTCAAACCTCTTCAAACGTCTAAATTCAACGCTTCGTCTCTCTTACTATAAGCAACCTATATTTACTAGTTATTCTAGCCGAAAAAAATCCTTAAGTTTTCTGCAAAAGGTGAAGGTAGAGGTGCAATCTAAGATAATCTGATACACTAATGAAAGATCATAGCGCAAAAATAGGCCTGTTTGGCATAGGATTAGACACTTACTGGCCCCAGTTCGAGGGCTTGATAGAGCGGCTGCAAGGGTACCTGATGCAGGTGCATCAGAAGTTAGAAGCCATTAACCCCTCCATCGTCAATGCCGGCCTGGTGGACACGACCGATAAGGCATTTGAAGCCGGCAAGCTGTTCAGGAAGGAAGATGTGAGTATCATATTTTTATATGTAACTACCTACGCATTATCCTCCACGGTGCTACCTATTGTGCAGCGGGCCAAGGTGCCTGTGATCATCCTTAACCTGGCACCCGAGGCGGCCATTGATTATGACAACTTCAATGCCATGACCGACCGCACCAAGATGACCGGTGAGTGGTTGTCCTACTGCTCCGCCTGCCCGGTGCCCGAGATTGCCAATGTATTTAACAGAACAGGCATCAAATTCCATCAGGTAACCGGCATGCTGCACGATGATCCTGAGTGCTGGGACGAGATAAGCGAATGGGTGGAGGCAGCCAAAGTAGCTACCGTTATGGCCTACAACCGCATGGGATGTATGGGCCATTACTACAGCGGCATGCTCGATATCTACTCCGACCTCACGCAGCAGTACGCACACTTCGGCGGACACATAGAGTTGCTAGAAGTGGAGGAACTGGTCGCACACCGGAAGCAGGTAAGAGAGGAGGAGGCAAACCAGCGGATGGAGTTGTTCAAAGATACGTTTGAGGTGCAGCCTGACTGCGCGGAGGAGGAATTGAGAAACGCGGCCATCACCTCCGTTGCCCTGGACCGTCTGGTGGCGCAGTACAAGTTAGGCTCTATGGCCTACTACTACAAAGGCACCGGCAATCCGGAGAACGAGAACGCCATCAGTTCCATCATCCTCGGGAACTCCCTGCTAACCGCCAACGGGGTTCCTGTGGCCGGAGAATACGAGATAAAGAATGCCCAAGCCATGAAGATTATGGACAGTTTCGGGGCTGGCGGCTCCTTCACGGAATATTATGCCATGGACTTCAAGGACGATGTGGTGCTGATGGGCCACGACGGTCCGGGCCATATTGCCATTGCCGAAGGCAAGACAAAGGTGCGCCCATTGAAAGTTTTCCACGGGAAAGTGGGAAAGGGGCTCTCGGTGGAGATGTCCGTGAAGAACGGCCCGGTTACCCTGCTCTCGGTGGTGGAGAGAAAAGGGAGGCTGATGCTCTTGGTGGCCGAGGGGGAGTCGGTTGCGGGCCCCATCCTGCAGATCGGCAACACCAACAGCCGCTACCGTTTCCCCATTGGGGCCAGGAATTTCGTGAACCATTGGAACAGCCACGGACCTGCCCACCATTGCGCGGTTGGCGTGGGGCATATAAGCTCAAAGATCGAGAAGCTAGGCTCTTTGCTGGATATGGAGGTAGTGAGGGTTTGTTGAGGTCTATCTGAAAGAGAACTGGATTTATGGAATCCTGCCTTTTTCACTTCTGATGCTGGAATGAAGTCCCTTCAAGCTTTATAGAAATTGATCAAACCCTTCCCCAAATGATGAAAGCCAATTTCCTGGTTTTATTAGGATTGCTGTGGTCTCTTTGTATAGCCTGCTTCCCTGTTCACACTCAAAGTGGTCTCAAGCTCTGGTATAACAAGCCGGTATCCAAATGGACCGAAGCTTTGCCAGTAGGGAACGGTATGCTGGGGGTCATGGTCTTTGGCAACCCCACCGAGGAGCTGCTCCAATTGAACGAGGCTACTTTCTGGAGCGGTGGGCCGGTGAAAAGCAACGTGAACCCCGAAGCGCCTGAGTTCCTTGCCCGCGCGCGGGAGGCGCTTATGGACAAAGAAGATTACCTGTATGCCAATGCTCTGGCCAAAAAGATCCAGTGCGTCTATTCCCAGTTTTATCTTCCTCTAGCCGATCTACGCCTGAAACAGGATGTCGGATCTGCTCCATACGATCGGTACACCCGTGATCTTTCCATCAGCAAAAGCATGGCCACGGTCAGCTTCTGGTCTATAGCAACCCCCATCCGTAAAACATTCCGGCGCATTTCCTGTTACACCAAAACCCACAAAAAGCAGATCTGTTCCATGCTGGTTCCTGACGGAAAGCCCCTCCACGACCTTAAGGCTACAAAAGCCCCCGCACCTGTGCCTACCTATCTCCTGATACACGGGGGGATGGTGAGAGGATATTTTAACAGCTTCTACGAGGCCTGCCAGCATGGGCTGGGCAAGTACGGGCCGGTGGATTTCCTGGTGCGGAGACGGGAGGAGAAAGCCTTTCCCTAACGGCTGATGCCCATCCCCCGTAGCCAAGGATATTAAAAAGCGGATCTCCATAGCCCCCCCGGTATCTATTGAAGGTTATGTCATGCCATGAAAGATTCCGTTGACCCTATAAAGCTTTTATGTAAAACTCGGATAGCCTCACGTTACAATCTTAGACTCGGCCAAAGATGATTTCACTCTCTTTGAAAGCACATAACCATGCAATCCATTCAACTGACAAGGAGGCATATCACCCCTTTCCAAGAATAAGAAGGAATAAGATTCAAAGGGAGGGAGATGGTTAGTTGGACTTTCGCACTTCGAATCTTATGGAAAACCTCTATCTTCGCGCATGGTTTTATTCGAGAGCCCCTTCGCCACACTGGAGCATGACACCGGCCTTAACCTGTTAAAGGTCACCTATAGGGACCGCAGGGGATATAGGCTCGCCGACGTTGCAGACCTTATGCGCCACGTCGGGGAATGCGCCACCGCCTATGGGGTGAAAAGCCTTTTTTTAGATTCCTCCAAGTCCTTCAATCCTATGCCGGAGGAAGAGGCCGAGGCCGCGTCCAGGCACATTGCCGAGACCTGCCAAACCTCAGGGATAGAGCGTATCGCCCGGGTGGGTTCCCCCAGCCTGATTTCCGAGTGGAAGGTCAGGGAGGGGATAAATCGTGTCCACCAAAGAGAGCCCTTCCGCTTTGCGCTTCAGACATTCACCACCAAGGCGGAGGCGATGGGGTGGCTGGCGCACTCCTGACCCACACAACTAAAGCCCCGGTTAGAGGCAAAGCAGGAGCCGTGGCCTTTTACTTGCGGCCCTTTGCTTTTGAAAGGTAATCTACGAATCAGAAACAGGGGAAAATTCCACCCTTATCCCTCCGGAATGTGGAAAGCAGTGGGTTTGCTGTCGTAGAAGCAGTTAAAGCAGCGAGCAGATGGGCAAAGGCCTTCCTGGGACTTACTTGCCGAGCATGCCCCGGCCCAACGCACCCAAAGGGGCTTATTGAACAATCCCAGCCAAAGGCCGTGAATGAAGTGAGGCAAATAGCTCTACTCATTGAAGTTTCCTGCACAGGTGGATTGAGCTGATCACGGGTATAAAAATGGAATATGCTAACTGGACAGAACCGGGCAAAGTCTGTCTTGCGGTTGCCGATAACGGGCTAGGCATAGATCCGGGGAAAACCGGCAAACAACCTTGTGGCTTATATCAAACTAAAGCCACGCCTATCTCCCAAAAGACTGGTGATAAAACCCCGTTAGTACCAGTTTCCGGCAAATGCTTGAATAAGCCTGAAACTGCTAATCAGGAATAAAAAATCAAGAAAGGGAAGCAAGGGAACTATTTCCCTCCCCTTAATCCAGGAAGCCACCCGATAGCCTTTTCCCAAACGGTCATTGGAATACAATCATCCTGGCTTCCTCGCACGACAGCGGCTTGTGTATAAGCCCTGACACCAGCCCATATTCTTTGCTCCTGGCCGTGTCTGAGACATCAAGTGAGGAGGTAAGGATATAGACCCTGCATCTGTTTTCGACCGTTGGGAAAAGCGGTACGAGGGCGTCCAAAAACTCCCACCCATCCATTACAGGCATGTTGAGGTCCAGGTATATGATGTCCGGAATAGCGTCTTCACCGCCGGTCTGCAATGCCTTCAAAGCCGTCGTGCCGGAAAGGAAAGTCTTTATCTCCAACGAGGCGTCTTCCAGGAGCAGTACATTTTCCGTCAGGAACAGACTCAGGCCGTCGTCATCAATGATGTATATCTTCATGTTACGTCTTTGGTAAATAGATAATGAAGTCAGTGCCTTCCCCAACCCGGCTTGTCACCTCTATCCCTCCCCCCATGGCCTCCAGGTGTGCTTTGACCAAGTACAAGCCGATACCCGTTCCCTCGATCTCAGGGTGGAAGCGCTGGTAGAGCTTGAAGACCCTGTCTTTGGCTCTTTCCATATCGAATCCCGAGCCGTTGTCGGAGAGGGAAATAGTCACGCCTTGCTCGGAGTCCCCCAGGCACTTGACTTGAACCTGAAGGGTCCTCTCCCTTGACCTGTATTTGATGGCATTGGACAGGAGGTTATAAAAGATGCTGTACAGGTAAGCTTGGCTTACCCATACGAAAAGGCCCTCGTCAATATCTACCGTCACCGTCCCTCCGCAGCCTTCAAGCCGATCCTGAAGGGAAGCAAGCGCCTGCCGTACCTTCAACCGGACATTTACCTTTTGCCGCTCCAGATTTCCCTTGCTGTCTCGGATGCTGAGCACGGTGTTCAGGTCCCTTAGGACTGTGTCCAGCCTATGCCCACTTTCCCTCAAATACAGGAAGGACTCATTGTAAAGTTCGGAGTCCTTGTTGATTCTTGCCATCAAGTCAGCCAATCCAATGATGTTGGCGACAGGTGCCCTCAGGTTATGGGAAACGATGTAGGTGAACTGCTCCAGGTCCTTGTTCTGCCGGTAAAGGGCCTGGCTTAACTTTACCAGGTTTTCTTCCGCCTCCTTCCGGGAGGTGATGTCCTTCTGGATGGCGATAAAGTTGGTGATGTTGCCCCCTGATTCGTAGACAGGGCTTACATCCATCGCAAGCCAGAAAGGCTCCCCTGACTTTCGGTAGCTGATTAGGTTGGAGTTGAACGGTACCCCTTCCGCGAGTTTCTCGCTGATCCTGCGCAGTTCGGCTTGGTCGGAACCGTGGCCGGTCAATACCTCCCCAGGCATTTTCCCGGCTACTTCCGCCAGCGAGTAACCCGTCATGGCGGTGAAGCCCTCGTTTACCCATTCAACCCTCCTTTGGGCATCCATGATGATGACGCTGTTGCTTGTCTTGCTGGCTACCAGGGACAGCTTCCTTAACTCCTCCTCCTTTTTCTTTCTCTCGGTGACGTCGTTCTGGACAGCGATGAACCGGGTGATCACCCCTGCCTCGTCAAAGACAGGGGTGATTTCCTTCAGTACCCAGAATTTCTCCCCTGACTTCTTGTAATTGAGTATCTCATCAGTGAAGGGCTTGCCGGACCTCAGGAGCCTGCGGACTCTTTCCACCGTTACCGGGTCGGTCTCCGGCCCCTGCAGGATTTCCCCCGGCTTTCTGCCTGCCATCTCGGCCAACGTATAGCCGGTCACCCTGGTGAAACCCTCGTTCACCCACTCCGTCAGGCCCTGCGCATCGGTGATGATGACACTGTTGGTCGTTTTGCTGGCTACCAGGGAAAGTTTCTCCAGCTCCTTCCTCGCCTTCACTTTCTCTGTGATGTCCGTCTGCATGCAAATATGCTTGGCTAACTCTCCTGCCTCATCATAGACAGGTGTTACCTCTACCTCGAACCAGCGTTTCTCCCCGGACTTCCTGTATATGAGGACTTCCCCCTTGTACGCCTTGCCACTCTCCATCTTCTCTTTGATTCGCTGTGCCGTAGATCGGTCGGTCTCCTCTCCGAAAAGCAAATCGAAGGGCGTTTTCCCTTTTGCCTCGACGAGAGTGTAGCCCGTAAGCCTCGTGAAGCTCTCATTGGCCCATTCTATCCGGACTCCCGGCCCCATGATGACTACCGAGTTGACGGTCTTGCTGGCCACAAGGGACAGCTTCTCCATCTCCTGCCTCTGTTGCACCTGCGGGGTGATGTCATTGAAGTAAACCGAGAGTCCATCCTCGGATGGAAAGGCTTTCACCTCCAGCCACTTGCCGAGCCGCTCCAGGTAGGCCTGGAAATGGACGGATTCGCCCGTCTCCAGGGCCCGGTGGTACTCCCTGTAAAAGCCCCCATGGACTTCCTCCGGGTATAGGTCCCAGATGCTCCTGCCTAGAAAATCCTTGCTGTCCACCAGCAAGATCTTGTCAAACTCAGGGTTGGTGTAGGTGATGCACCAGTTCCTGTCCAGCGTGAGGAACCCGTCCGTGATGCTCTCGAAGATGGTGTTGAGCTTTCTGGCCTGCTCCTCCACGGTCCTGTGGGCCCGTGCCGCCTCCGTTATGTCTTTAATCACCGCATGCACCCCCAATATACTCTCCCCCACTTTCAAAGGGACTTTCACCACGCTAAGCACCTTCTGCCCTTGCCCCCCAAACGCCACCGCCGCCTCGAAGCTGACGTCCATGCCGGAGAAGGCATCCTGTAGCTTCTGGCGGAATAGCGGCACCGACTCAGGCGGCAGGAAGGCGGACAGCGGATGCCCCACAACCTCTTCCCTCCGTCTGGCCATAAAGGCGAGGAAGGCAGGGTTCGCATCCAGGATCGTGCCCGCCTCATTCTGGTAGAGCACCATGTCCGGGTTGCTGTCGAACAGGCTCCTGAACCGCTGCCCGCTCTCGGCCAGTTGCAGTTGGGCCTGCTTCCGATGGGTAATGTCCAGCAAACTGACGAAGATAGCCTGAACCAGGGGGTTTGACAGTTGGTTACTGAGAGTCGCCTCCATCCACCGCCACTCTCCGTCAGCGGTTCTGGTACGAAATTCATGGACGCTAGCTGGTTCCCGCGATTGCTTGACCTGCTCCAGTGCTTCCGAGACCCTGGCTACGTCCTCGGGGTGGATGAACTGGAGGGCGCTCGCCCCGATCAGCTGACCCGCTTGGTACCCCTGCTTTTTCAGGGCGGTCCCGTTTATCTCAAGGCAGTTGCCTCCTTCGTCCAGCAAGGCCACTATGTCTGCGCCGTGCTCTCCCATGAGGCGGTTGAGTTCCCCCTTGACCGGAATTTCCCCTGCGGCTGTTTTCTGGGGCATGGCATCGCGCGCGATGCAGAAAAAGAAGCCATCCTCCCCGGACCAGACGACCGACAAAAGGATAGGCTCCTCTTCCCCGCTTCTTTTGACATAGCATTTCTCAAGGCTGGGGACTGAACCCTCTTCCTTTGTGAGCCTTGAAGCCACATGCGCCCAAGGGTGATGGCCATGACGTATGAAGGCCTCTGCCGGCTGCCCCTCCAGCTCTGCCCTTCGGTAGCCCAGCATCCGGCTGCAAGCCTCACTTACCTGGATAAATCTCCCTTCCGCATCGATGGTGCAGATCATATCCGAGGAGTGGTTCATCACATGGTCAAGGAGGTTGTCTCTCATTTCTTTATCAGGTAAGCCCTTCTTTGCTAAGTGTCATCCTGTCTTATACCGGGAATGCGTTGTAGCACCCCTTCCATGCCCATTCATGGGGAATGAGAAGAATATAAATAGATGGCTGCTGCTGGTATTAAGGCAGTTGGATGCTGGAAGTCTCTATGGTACTGCAACCCTTTGGCTTGCCTTTGCCCGCTATGCCGAGGTCTTTCCCCCATATCCCCATGCTTGGCCATCGGGCAAATACGGTTGGCCCAATGACCCGGTACGTTCCGGGTTTAAGGCATTTGCAGTCCATAGGTACTTCTTCCAGTATAGTGGGTCCAACGGCATAGCCGTTAAAGAGTTGCCGGGGCGAGTGTAAGCAGTCTTGGATGGCGTGCATTGCCCTTCTGCCAGTGAGCAGGAGGGGCTCTGCTTTCCCTTTTTGGAAAGCAGAGCCCCTCCATTTTCAGGGTGCCCAACAGCACTTAGAAGAATACCGTTTTTGGCGACATCATACTCAGGACATCCTTCCGACAGCCGCCCCTACTATACACTGGCGGCGGTGCCCCATAGTTAAACTATATCTGTTCCTGAACATTGGAAGCATTGTAAAATATGGAACACATGAGTTTGACAGGAAGAGGATTCATCTTGTCTACAATGAGGTTTATGCAAACCTTCGGGTAAGCTCCCCTGAGCTCAACCAGGGAAGAACCCAAGAAATAGAATCCTAATCTCCCTTTTCTGAAAAGGTCATCAAACAGCCCTGCTTTCTATTGAATAGCTGCAACAAGCCATTGCCACGGGACAATTCATTACCCATGTCCGAACTCCTGCCTGAGAATCTCCAAGGTCAAAGGCTTGGAAATAAATCCCTTGACGAGCGGGTGCTCCCCCGCCCTCTCCATGTCACCCTTGTCCAGGGAGGAGGAAAGGATATAGATAGTCAGCTGCTCCCTTACCCGGCGGTCCATCCCGCCGAGTTCCCCCATGAATTCCCACCCGGTCATCGAGGGCATGTTCAGGTCCAGGAAAAGGACCGCGGGCGGGCATTCAGTAGGCCCGCCATAGGTGCGCTCTATGATTGCCAGGACATTCTCCGGCTCGGTGAAAATATCAATTTCTGCCTCGGTGCTGAGCCCCTGTAGGGAGAAGCGGCAGATCATGTTGCTCGTTGGGTCATCATCGACGACGATGAAGCGGTTGGGTATACTCATTCCTTGATTTCTCTCTTTAATGTAACAGTTTGAACTTTAGGGCAAAAGTTTGAACTCCATGGTGAACTCGGTGCCTTTGTTGACTTCGCTGCTGACGGATATCTTCCCCCCCAAAGCCTCTACCTGGGTTTTCACCATGAACAGACCCATGCCCTTGCCCTCCACATGGCGGTGGAATCGCTTGTACAGCCCAAATACCTGGTTCCTTCTTTTTTCCAGGTCGATGCCCAGGCCGTTGTCCCGGTAGGTGATGACCACCCCGGCCTGGGACAGCCTGCTGCCGATCTCAATAATGGGGGGGACGCCCGGCTGCCCATATTTGATGCTGTTGGTGATCAAGTTGTGGAAGATGCTTTGCAGGTAGCTCCTGATGGTGCTGAACTCCCCGATACCGAAATCAGTGATAATCTGCACCTGGCTCTCCTCCATGAGGTTATGGATGCTGCCCTGTATGTCCTCCACCAGCTCCGCCAGGTTTACCGGCTCCGTCCTCTCGCCGAGCCCTTTCTTTGCTTGCAGCATCGTGTTCAGGTCCCTGATCACGGTATCCAGGCGCCACACGTTCTCCAGCAGGCCATCTAGGAAGGTCTTTTTGGCCTCGGCGGGGTATCCCTCCTGCCTCAGAAGCTCGCCCAGGCCGATGATGTTCGCCACGGGGGCCCTCAGGTTGTGCGAGACGATATAGGAGAACTGCTCCAGGCCTTTGTTGGAGGCTACCAGTTCCTCGGTGTACGCCTGCAGCTTTTGGTTCAGCTCCCGCTGGACCAACTCGGACTGCTTCCGCCCGGTGACGTCCCTGAAGAAGACTGATAGCCCGCCGGGGGAGGGGAATGCGCTCACCTCGAACCAGATACCCAGGGTCTCATAGCAGGCCACGAAGTGCTGAGCGGCATTTTCGGCTATTGCCTTGTGCGTATAGGTATAAAAAGGAGTGCCGACGGCATCGGCGTACACTTCCCACATGTTCCGGTGAAGGATTTCCCTTCTTGGGCGACTAAGCACCTCCTCTGCCCGGTCGTTCCAGTAGGTGACTGTCCATTCCTTATTCACTGCGAAGAAGGCGTCCCCGATGCTCTCCAATATCCGGTCTTTCTCCTCAATGGCACTTAGGGTCTCAAGCTCGGCCCTCTTCCTCTCATCTATATCCTGGAAGCTGCCGTAGATCCTGGTGCACCTGCCGTCCACCGTCTCCGGTTCCGCGATCACCCTCACCCAGCGCGCATTCCCCTTCGCTGTCACGATCTGCGCCTCCAAGTGAAACGATAGCACTTTTCCCCAATGAGCAACAAGCCAAGATTGCCATGAATGAATCCATAAAGGACAAGTGCGTTTCTGTTAGAGCCTGTGAAAAGCCCTTCTAAGGCGCCTTTCTGGCCCCATCCCACCTCCATAGGCTATCATAATGCCTCCGGAGGCAAAGCCAACAGGAAGATTATAATGGCAAGGGAGTATATCTATAAGGATGGGGAAAGGAAAAATCAGATATGGCATGGGCACCCCTTGCTGAAATAAATCTTACTTCTTAAAAACATCTCATTGGTATTATTTGCAAGGAATTAGCCCAACACAAGAACTGGCAGAAGCGCAAGGAGAGAACCAGCCTCTTTTGAGGACTGGTATCTCTCCTTGCGGCTGGATTCTTTTGCAAACGCCGGCGGGAAAGAATCAGGCATACTTTCTAAACTTTCTGAAAAAATAGGGTAAAGGAGTAAACACAAAAGCCTCTTCCTGGTTTACAGGAAGAGGCTTTGCTGGTAGCTAAGTAGTGATTGGTTACTTATTTTACTTGCCGTTGTTGCCGCCGCCGTTGTTGCCGCCGCCGTTGTTGCCGCCGCCGTTGTTGCCGCCGCCGTTATTACCTCCGCCGTTGTTGCCGCCGCCGTTATTACCTCCGCCGTTGTTGCCTCCGCCGTTGTTGCCTCCGCCGTTCATGTCATCATCGTCATCATCCATGTCATCGCAATCATAACCAGCGGCTTTACTCAACATCATGGCTGCCATTCTATAGAATTCTTTTTGTTCCATGGTCAAACCACTCATGCCGCGTTTCTTCACCTGTGACATGTACATAGACATCATCTGGGCTTCAGTATATGTCATCCCGTTTACCATGATGGTCCTTCCGGAATATCCTTTTGAGGCCCAGTTCCCTTTTTTCATGAACCAGTAGCCAAAGCCTGGACAATCATCTTCATCCATGTCAGTTGTTTCGTGCGAATTGCTGGTGTCTACTGCCCTTACGTTTAAGTCGTCTATTTCCTTTTCTGAACAGGCAAAGAACATAAAGCTCATGAGAAGAGCCAAGGCAGAGGTTTTGATTAGTTTCATAAGGTTGTTTTTAAAGTTAAAGTTGTTTGAATTTGTTTAAGGTACTACTTAGCCACTTTGTTGAGTTTTATCATTCATGTTTCCACAAGCCAACCTTTTACAGGTTGGGGTTGGCTTGAAGGATATAAGATATTTTTAATATTAAAGTTGCTTAAAAGCAATAATCCGTACGTGGTAAAAAATTCTTAGTTAACATAAAAATAAAATTTAAAGGAAGCTTTTTGAAAAATCCGTATAAAAACCTTCTTTTCAACCCGTTTAAATTTATTTTATTAAATGAAAGCTTATTTTTAATCTTTACATGAAAGAACCCCCTTAAAAATTGATTTATAGTTAAATTGTATTATTACTATATTACCAATAAAGAACAAGCATCAGTTTGCCGTTGGCCACCCAGAGGCGCCGGAACTATCACCAGAGCTTCCTTAACTAAGGAAATGGATCATGGCTACCCGTAGGCGCTACAGCAGGCGTTGGTAAAACCGATATAAGCCTAACCGGCTATCTAAACGGAATGTAAAGGATCTGATATGTCCCTGGAAACCAACCCTAGCAAAAAAAGGCGAATCCCTGCAGGTGCCACAGCAGAAGCTTGACTTCCTGTGCGTGGCTGTGGTAGGCATCACATTGTCGCACCAAACGAACTAGGAAGGCATGGCAAGCCCGGAAGCGTGTGAAGCATTGATTGGCAAGCCCCTTTATAACCCAAAAAACACCTGGCAACCTTTACAACCAAGAAGCCCTTTTATGGGGAGTGTGATTCTTACTCTGTTCGCCTTATTCAAAGCCGCCCAGTGGGCTATTGAATCGGGTTGTCAGGTAGTACCTTGGCCTGGTGAGCGACATCATTGTTCACTACATCAGGACAAAGCAGACAGCTTACATAAGCTATAACCTGGCAGGTTTCAAGCAACGGGACGGGATCTATTTCGCCAAAGGCTTCATCTACCCCAAGCCAGTCAGCCGCTACTACCTTGCTTTGAGGGGCAACCCCAAAACGTGAAGCCGGCAGGAAAGAGCCTCCCGCCTCACCCGCGTAGCTCAGCGTGCAGACGTCCCCCTCTATGGCGTACAGGGCCTTGCATTTATGTTCCTTCAGTGCTTCCACGGGGTTTCTAGGGTGAGTCCCGGAGAGTGCCGGGCAGGTGGGCAGGTTCTGGGCCGGGGAATCCCTATGGCGTTGGGGCGGGCGTTGCCTCCCAGGGCCGCCTAGGCGCTCCACCCTGGAGACCCTGGCCTCGGTGAGGCAAAGCAGAGCAAAGCCTACAGGGAACGATGAACTCTTCCCTGAGGAGGGTTCCCAGGTAGGGCTGCAGCTCCGCCTCGCTGCCTTTAAGCGAGGCGCACAGCTCCCCGGTTCCCACCGGGAAACCGTCCGGCCTCTCGTCCAGGGGCACGGACGCGTAATTCGGACCCAAGATGATACCCTCCAATTGCATGCTCTCCTCCTTTGTTTAGAATCCCTGGCACATAATGGACCATACCTTTAAACTGCCATACCTTTAAACTGATTGATAAAAGGACTTACTCCTATTGGAGCAGGAGAGAAAGGAAACATCATCACTATTCAACTGGTAGGTATTGTGGAAGGAATCTTAAGCTTCAGTACGGTATATAAAAGATAAATATACAAATACTCATAAAAATAAATCCACTCCAACCTTTCCTTCCGTATGTAGTCTGGTGACCAAAGCAAAGGCTTGCCGGGAACGCCTATTTACAGTTACAGAATATCTGTTGATTAGCCAAAGGACTTGCCTATATGATTACTTGGATGCTGCAGAATGTAATGGTATGGGTATCGCTTAGCTGCTACTTTTTAGTTGCCTTGGCTACCAATGCCATGAACGGGCAGACGGCAAAACAAATGGTGAATTCGCCTTATGTGCATTCCGCTGATTGTCATGCCAAGTATTACCTCCAGTTTGACTGCTTCGACAAATGTAATAATGCCGCGATCTCGGAGAAGCATCCCCAAACGCCCCAAGACCAACCTTTCCTTTCTCACCTTATCGGATTCGACTTTCATTGCCATACCTTGGCGGTGACTATCCGGCTTAACACTACCACTTCCTTTTTCACCAGTACGTTGGATTAATCAGATTAACCGGAAAGTATGCGAAGAACATTTAGACTGACGCTTTTGATGGTAACACTCATGGGTTTTCCGAACCTGGTGGCCACTGCTGGAGGTATAGGTTCGGAGAAGCCCTTGTGGGAGACAAACCAATCGTTTCGTAAATGCAGGGATACCGAAGCCCTGGAAAAATACGAATTCCATTTAGACAAGGGGGTGAAAACAACTTCTAAGCTCTTAATAGGTTATAACTATGATGCTGCCAAGACGTCGGCTCTGAACTTACCCGCCAGCTTAGAGGGGGGAGCTTTCAGAAAAGCCACTGAAAAAGCCCGTGTTCATAGGGCTGAAAACCCCAATGGCAGTACAGAAACCTACTCCCAGCCTTATTCATTTCCTACAGCATTAAACATTGCGAAAGTAGATTTGTTTGAACGTGATTATGGGACCACAGGTGCCACAACCCAGGCAGCTAGCGCTACACATGGTGCCGCCACTTACGTGGTGCGGACCCAGAACGTGACCCCCACCACCTCTACGGCAAAGCCTATCCCCGGCCTGGCCCAGGCGGAGGCTTTCGACGCCATGCAGGGTGTGCAGCGGGAGACCACCGGCGACACGGGCGGCGGGCAGAACATCGGCTACGTGGACGACAACGACTGGCTGGACTACCGGGTGAACGTGGCTTCCTCGGGAACCTACACCCTCAACCTGCGCCTGGCTTCCCCTAATACTAACGGAGTGGTTGAGGTACGCAACTCTGCTGGTAGTGTGCTCGGCTCAGCCGCGGTGCCCAACACGGGCGGCTGGCAGGCCTACGCCACCGTGAAAACGACAGTTACCTTGCCGGCCGGCGAGCAGACCCTGCGCCTCCACGCCCAGAGGGGCGGCTGGAACCTCAACTGGTTCGAGGGGGTGAACTCCACTACAACTGCTATCACCACCTCTACGGCAAAGCCTATCCCCGGCCTGGCCCAGGCGGAGGCTTTCGACGCCATGCAGGGTGTGCAGCGGGAGACCACCGGCGACACGGGCGGCGGGCAGAACATCGGCTACGTGGACGACAACGACTGGCTGGACTACCGGGTGAACGTGGCTTCCTCGGGAACCTACACCCTCAACCTGCGCCTGGCTTCCCCTAATACTAACGGAGTGGTTGAGGTACGCAACTCTGCTGGTAGTGTGCTCGGCTCAGCCGCGGTGCCCAACACGGGCGGCTGGCAGGCCTACGCCACCGTGAAAACGACAGTTACCTTGCCGGCCGGCGAGCAGACCCTGCGCCTCCACGCCCAGAGGGGCGGCTGGAACCTCAACTGGTTCGAGGCAGTAAGTAGCACTAGCCCGGCAGCCAGCATCGTTCCAACTACTCCTTTGGCAGGCAGCATCACCGTTCAGGTGAAATTTGCCTCGACTCCTACCTTGGCGACCGCCTCTTTCGCCGACATGAAGTATGACAAGTCTCTTGGCTTCCTCTTTGTGGCCGACGATGCCCACCTGGCCAACTACAATCTGGTGTACAAGGTGCTGAACGGCGGCACCGCCATCGACGGCAAAACGTACCCTCGCGTTACCTACACCGACGGGGCCGGCAACCAGGTAGGCTACAAGTGGAGCTTCGCGATCAACGACAAGGGAGACGAGCCGAACTCGGTCTATACCCAGTACCCGCAGCTGAAGGAGATGGTGGGCAGCGGCTTCGATCTGATGAACCACACCCGTTCCCACGGGGGGTTCCACCGTTATGAGGAGATAAAGGATCTGGAGAAGGAAATTTTCCAAAATACCGGCTATAGAACCCGGACTGGCGTGATCCCCACCGCAGACGAAGGATTTGTTTCTTCCTGGATGCAAGAAGGCTATAAGTTCGTGGGGAGCACCTTCGGGGTGGCCGCCTCACGTGACGGCTACGACGCCTATGTAAACTGGAACGACCGTGCTTTCGTCAAGAGTATGAACACCAACCACCTATTGGTCTCCCGCTTCAACATGGACGGCATGTGGCAGGCGGACCTGGGCAGTGCCGACACCTGGGTGGATGGCATGTTCGCCGCTGCGGCCAACGGAAGTAAGATCATGGCGCACGCTTTCTCCCATGGGCCTGGCGGGGCAACGGAAACGCAGTACTTCAAGCAGTTCATTGACTACGTTAAGAACCATCCTTCCAACAATGACAAGGTATGGATCGCGGGTACCCAGGAGTTTGCTGAGTACTATGAGACCAAGGAAAATGCGGTGAAGTCGGAGGCACTTTCGGGCAACACCCTGACCATAACCCTGGACTTGTCCAAAGTATCTGACAGGAATAAGCTGAGAGACATGTCTTTGTTGGTAAACAGCCCTGCGGCTATCAGCAGTGTTACCGTAACGGGCGCCGACAGCTTCTCTTTCAACGCGGCTACCAAATTGATCAACATCTATGAGGCTAATGAAAATGTCTCCTCCCCGTTCAACGACCCGACTCCCCCGCAGATCACCTCAGTAATGGCCAGCGGAAACCAACTCTCCATCACCTATGACAAGGCTGTTATCCAGTCGGGGATTGCGGGTTACGAGGTGGAAGGCAACACCGTGACGGGTATTGCTGGAAGCGGCACCACCTGGCTGCTTTCCCTGCAGAACAGCTGGACCACTGGCCAGAAGCTCACCTATCGCATGAACCTGGGCAACGCCGCCGGAAATGGACTGAAGGTTACCTCTTACATTGAGCACCCTGTTGAGATTGGAACTACAACCATTACAGGTACTTCCAACAGAATAGAGGCCGAGCGTTACACAAGCATGAGCGGTGTGCAGGTAGAAACCACCACAGACGCAGGAGCCGGCCAGAACGTGGGCCACATAGACGCCAACGACTGGATGAACTACTCAGTAAACGTGTCTTCAGCGGGTACTTATACCATGAACTTCCGGGTGGCTTCTGGCTATTCCACAGGTGGCAGGTTTGAGGTACGCAATGCTAATGGTGCGGTACTGGCCACGGTGGTGGTACCCGGCACGGGCGGCTGGCAAAGCTGGCAGGCGGTGAGCGCCCCAGTGGCTCTAACTTCTGGCACCCAGACCCTGCAGCTGTTTGCATTAACTGCTGGCTGGAACATCAACTGGCTGGAGATTGGCAGCGGTATGAACCTGGTAAAGTCTGCTGCAGTTAAAGCAGATGCTTTTGCTGTAAACTGGAATGTGTTCCCGAACCCAACTGCTGACAGAGTACAGGTAACCATAGGTTCTCAGATAACCGGAGAAGTAAGCCTGGAAGTGATCAATGCGGCCGGTAAGGTGATCAAGCGCAATACCCTCAAGAAAACGGCCGAGGAGGTTCTCCAAACCATTTCTTTAGAAGATCAAACCAATGGCATGTACTTCATTCGTATTAAGGCAAAAGGAATAACCGAAGTCAAAGAGATCATCAAGCAGTAAATAGTTTTGGTGATTGAAGTAGACCAGGGTTAAGCACCCTAAAAACAGTCCTCATTTACTTTTTGGATTAACTTCCTTGGTAGTGGTGTAGAAAGTATGACAGGGTAAAAGCTGGCAGCGGAGTGTTTGCGACGATGGAATGTTCGAAGTCTTCATCAAAGTAAACTGTCCCCACTGCCAGAGCAGTAAGATAGTAAAAAACGGAAGAAAAGGAACGGCACGCAGAACCTGCTATGCCATTCCTGTAGAAAGCAGCTTCAGGCCGCTTGCCGGTACAAAGGTGCTAACCCGGCCACAAAGCAGCTCATCCCCTGTAGGGATAGAGGGAATTTCTGCCGCGCGGCCTGCTTCTGTTTCCGAAGGACCCTACCACTGGACCAACAAGCAAATTAACAAGAAAGCAAACGAGGATTGGCCTTAGTCGGGCAGCCTCCCGGCCCCCATAGTTCTCTGTTCCCATAGAAGTGCGGAAGGAAAGGAAAGCGACTCCCTTATAACCGCTCCTATGATATATAGGCATAAGCCTTTCCTTTGCAGGGTAGACAATATCTGAAAGATAGGAATACTCAACGTATCCGGTCGGGAACTCTGCCTCCGAACCCTATATCCGATCGTGGCTGTTGCACAACCCTGTGCAATCGTCCATTTCTAAGGTAAAATCCGAATCCGTGCTTCCGGGTTGACTCTCAGTTCAGGAAGAGCGCCCCAGAGGTGAAAGAATAGCTTAGGAAAGCCCGATAATGCTCCTTTTGCAGCGCCATTGCCTGGCCTTCTGCCTTGACGGAGTTGAACTTCAGGTACTTCTTCAGGTTGAAGGCGACAGCAGCCATGAGCATCACCTTGCGGGCCCCTGCTTTTCCCCGCACGCCTACCTTCCTCATCCCATAGTGATGGACCAAGGTCCCGAAGACCGGCTCCACAGTGCTTTGCCGGAGTCCCTTCATGCGCCTGCCCCGGGTACTTTCCTGCCGCTGCAATGCCCTGCGGTACTCCTTGTCGTAAGCGGTTCGGCGGATCTGGCGGCAGGGGCTCTTGGGGGCGCAGGAAGACTTGAGGGGGCAATTTTTGCAGTCCTGGTAACGGGCCAGGTAGACCTTCACCAGGCCGCCGTCCGCAGTGGTGTCGTAACTCTTAAAGGGCAGGGCCTTTCCTGCCGGGCAGGTGAAGCAATCCGCCTGCTCGTCGTAGGGGAACCCTTCTATCTCGGGCTTGTATTTGCCGAACACCGGTATCCAGCCGGTGATACCCCGCTGCTCCAGCAAAGCGTAGTTGGCCCCGTTGGAGTAGCCCGCGTCGGCCACAAGGTCCTGCATGGGAAGTTGATGGTCTTTCAGCCTCTGCTGCAGCTTCCCTACGATGCCGGGCAGGTGCTGGCTGTCCCTGCCGTCGGCGAAGTCCGCCTGCACATGGCTGATCACGCCCTGCGCCGTGTCCACGGCCAGGCTGCAGTGGTAGTTGAGCTTCCGGGCCTTGCCGGGCTTGACGGAGATGCGGGCGTCCGGGTCCGTGGGACTGTAGTGTGTCATATTGCTCACCAGGCGTGCCTTACCGTGGCTTGCACCCGGCGAACCGACGGCCCCCTTTAGCTTCTGCTGATATTTCTCCAGCTTCTTGAGCTGATGCTCCGAGGCGGAGATGACCCCCTGCTGTTTGCCCTCTTCGCCGTTTTCCCTTCTGACCCCGGCTAGGTGCATCCGCACGGACTCCTTCGGCTGTTTGACAAGCAGGCTCTCCATCGAGGCGTTGGCCTTGATCGGGGCCGAGTCTATGGCTTGGGTATGGCCAGCCACCATGCCCCTGTCGGCGCACAGGCAGAAGACCTTTTCAAACAACGACTCGAATAGGGCCTCGGGGTAGAGTTGGCGAGTCCGGGAGAGCGTGGAGTGCCAGGGCAACTCCTCGTCGATGTCGTAGCCCAGGAAGTAGAGGATGTCCATCCGCATGGAGCAGTGCTCGACCAGTTTCCGGTCGGAGGTGATGTTCTCCAGGTAGCCGGTGAGCATGAGCTTGAAGAAGACTACTGGGTCGATGGAGGGGTTGCCGGTTCTGCCGTAAAGGGTTTTGGTGTCCCGGTAAAGGAACCCCAGGTCAAGCGTTTCCTTCAGACGCCGGTAGAAGTTCTCCCTGGGGATGCGGCTCGACAACTGGAAACTGGTGAAGAGTTTTTCGGTATAGTCTTTTCTCCCTTGCATACCTTAAGATACAAAATCCTCCAGGTAATTGGAAGTGCAGTCCGCGTTAATCTCCGCCTAATGATGAGTTGTGCAACAGCCACGATCGTTTAAATGAAATTTATAAGAAAGGCATTCCCATGGCTATACCAGACCTGGGGGTCATCAGTGACCTCCGCTTGTTTGTGTCCTCCCACTTATCCTTCGCTATGGCGAACTTCGGCAAGAATGGTTTTTTGCCCTACATTGACCGGCTCCAGCAGGTAAGGCGGGCTCTGGAGGCCAAATCAGGCAGCAGCTAGGCCCCCTTGCCAAGTTCATCGAGCTTCAGCCTCCTTTGGCTGTTTAAAAATAAAAAGGACTGACATGGCCGCTTCTCCCCTTGAAAGGCGCCCGTCAGTCCCTTTTTATTTACCAGTTGCTTATCCCCCTTCTTAATATTGATAGGAAATGAGGCAGGTGCCTTTGAAAATTTTTTTGTAAATTTTTTCCAGACCTCACCATGCCTATGTTTCCCCCCTATTCTAGCAAAAAGAAAACACAAGGGATTAGAATCCCCTCAAAACAGCAATGGTTCAGTCAATGACAGAATCATTACCATGCAAATCCGTGCAAAGTTGATACATAAAAAAAGGAAGCGCCCACTTGCTCTTTGGTAATGCCCTTTCACCTCAATCCATAGGCATCAATCCCCTACCGCTTTAAGTGTGTTTTCCTACAGGTACTAAGTAATAGTACGCGTGGGAGAGCAAGAATTGGTTCATACTAAGAACCATAGCAAACTTCTCTTGAGAATGGCCGTCCTCTCCCTTTTACCGGCAGGAACAATCAGCGGGAATCAGGCACTTAAGAGTACTAGGGGACTTTGTAACCTTAGTGGTATAGAAAGCACCACGCCCACGGTGGGGTGGGTGGGTTCCAGCACATTTCAATCGCACCTTAGTGGTATAGAAAGGTGGTTTCTCTGCCTGAACAGGTGCGAAAACATATTTCAATCGCACCTTAGTGGTATAGAAAGTGGTGGACTAGTAGTTGGCCCCGCCGCCGCTCTGATTTCAATTGATCTTGGGTGATAAAGAATGGATTGAACTTCCATTACTTCTCTGAAAATCACGCCCAAGCATAGTTTAATATCAGAGATAGAAAAACATAAATTGTGTGCAAATTGTGTGCAAACAAAAAAGCCACTTACAAGTTTTACCTCGTAAGTGGCTGATTATAAAGTGGGCCCACTTGGAATCGAACCAAGCACCTACTGATTATGAGTCAGTTGCTCTAACCGAATGAGCTATAGGCCCGGCTAAATCTTTGATTTGGGAGTGCAATTCTACAAATTTGTGTTTTAAAACGCAAAACAAAACACTCTTTAATCGTGGACTTTTCTTCTGTTAAGAATATCATATTTGACCTGGGCGGTGTCATCATCAACATTGACTACGCCAAGAGCACAGACGCGCTCCGTGCCTTTGCCAACACCCAAACCGAAGTAGACTTTAGCCAAAAAGCTCAGTCTGAACTCTTTGACTTGTATGAACGTGGCGACATCTCCTCGGCAGAATTCCGGGATGGCCTAAGGAAGGAGTACGGCATCACAGCTACCGATGAACAAATAGATGTGTCCTGGAATACCATGCTTTTGGACATCCCCGCCGAGAGAATAGAGCTGCTGCGCTCCTTGTCTAAAAAATACCGCTTGTTTTTGCTGAGCAACACCAATGCCATTCACATGCTGGCTTTCAACAAGATTGTGTCAGACGCCCATGGCATGCCAAGTCTGGACAGCCTGTTTGAGAAAACCTACTACTCTCATTTGGTAAGAAAGCGCAAACCAGGCGGCGAGGTTTTTGAGCACATTTTAGAAGAAAACGGATTAAACCGCGAAGAGACCCTGTTCATCGATGACAGCATCCAGCATATTGAAGGGGCTAAAACCGTAGGGTTGCAAACCATTCACTTAACCCCTCCCCTAACCATTAACCAAGTGCTGAAGGAGGCGCTGGTAGAGGATGAGGCATAAACTGCCCCTGCACCTCCTGCTTTTTCTGCTCACGCTGGTAACCACAACTTTTGCGGGAGCAGAGTGGCGCTACGGGAAGTCGTTCTTTTACGGACTGGAGGGATTCATCTGGCCACCGGCTATTACTCAGGAAGAGATAATGGGGGGGCTGCTGTTTTCGGCCTCTTTCCTGGGCTTCCTGACGGCGCATGAGTTTGGCCACTACTTTACTGCCCGATTTTACCGGGTACGGGTAACCCTGCCCTACTACATCCCCATCTGGTTGGGGGTTACCTTTGGGATTGGCACAATGGGAGCATTCATTAGAATCAAAGAACGCATCTTCTCCCGGAAGGAGTTCTTTGACATAGGTATTGCGGGTCCGCTTGCAGGGTTTGTAGTAGCGTTGGGCTTACTGGGGTATGGGTTCACCCATCTTCCGCCGCTGGAGTACCTGTTTGAAATCCATCCTGAGTACCGGGTCTGGGGGGCAAACTATGCTGCGCACGTCTACTTCAGAGCCGATGACCTTGCCATAGGAAAGAATCTGCTCTTTCTGCTTTTCGAGAAACTGGTAGCAGACCCGGCCTTACTACCCAGCCGGTACGAGATCACCCACTACCCTTTCCTGTTTGCGGGATTCCTGTCTCTTTTCTTCACTGCCTTGAACCTGCTGCCCATTGGCCAGTTAGATGGCGGACACATTTTGTACGGCATGATGGGGTACAAACGGTTCAACAGGTTATCGCCTATGCTGTACACCATTTTTATCTTTTACGCGGGTTTGGGGCTGCTGTCTCTAGAGGTGAACATGGAAGAAGATTGGTGGTTATGGGCAGGGTACGCCCTCTACCTGATCATTGTCTTCCGGCCTTTGTTCCCGGAGCCAAAGCAGGGACTGTTGCTGGCCACTGGGGTATTTGGCACTCAATTACTGGTACAGGTCATCTGGCCAGAGGTGCAAGGCTATAACGGGTGGCTGGTGTTTGGGCTGGTCTTATCCAGAGCTTTGGGGGTTTTTCATCCGCCTAGCCCTAATGAAGAACCGCTGAGCAGAGGCAGGATCATACTGGGTTGGTTTGCGTTGGTGGTCTTTATCCTTTGCTTCAGCCCCGCTCCTTTTATTGTGGATTAAGCCTGCTTACTTGCTGTTGCTTCAACTTACACCATTTCAAAGCATAAATGGATTTCAGGCGCCCTTTTTAGAAAACAGGCTTAAAACATAAACACTAAAAAATAAGGAGGAGGAACAACTGATCAAGTCAAACTTCCTCCTAGCCACTGAATTTCAAAATACCGCTTAACAAAAATCCCCGTTTCAGGCTTGGTTTTTAGAAACCAAGCCTGAAACGGGGATCCATATTTGGAGAGTAATTTTAAGCTTCGTTGTAGGCCAGCATCCCTCCTAACACATTACGCACGTTGGTAAACCCCTGCTGTTGCATAATGGCCTGCGCAGTAGCAGAACGCTTTCCAGAGCGGCAGTGCACCAGAATTTCCTGGTCTTTATACTCTTCCAATTCATGTAAGCGCTCAGGCAAGGCTCCTAAAGGAATCAGCTTGGCACTGGCAATATTCTGCTCTTCGTGCTCCCAGGGCTCCCGAACATCAAGGATGATGGGGGTTTCATTATTGGCTAAACGTTGCTTCAGTTCAGCGGCGGTGATATCAGTCGTAATCATCGGGTAAGGATAAGTTTTGCGGTTCTAATTTGGTTTCCTTTTTGGGATTTCACAAGATATATTCCCGGAGGCAGATTTGAGGGCAAAATGAGCTTTTGTTTTTCCTTCACCCTTCCCCAGGTATGCAGCAGCTGACCAGTGCCTGAATACACCTGCAGCTCGTCAGCAGCCTGGTTCAGGAAGAAATCACCAGTGGTGGTAGGGTTAGGATACAACAAAGAGGAAGAAGCGTCCAGGTTATCTGCAGAAGAAGTCAGCGTCCCGGTCATCACAGGTCTAATGAGCAAGGCGCCACCCAGATCTGCAACAGTACTCCAGGCAGCTGCCCCGTTCATGGCGAACAGTTTTCCTTCTGCCGTTTCATTCAGGTCAAATCCCACGTTCACGAAGGTGGCCCCGGTAGGCTGGCGGTACCCCACGTAAAAGCGGCCCTGCACTTCTACCTGCCGGTCAAGGGTGATGTCTAACCAGTTGCTCAAGCCCGTAGTGGCAGGGAGCACAAAGCGCTGCTCATACAGGGGCTGATCGGCGGGTTGGCCGTTGTTGTCTGCCCATAGGCGCAGAAACAGCTCTGTACCGGGTGTGTTGGTGCCGGTAAAGAAAATCCGGACGCTCCTGACCCGATCTGGTTTACTCAGATCAAACTGGTAGGCTAACTGTACGGCCGTACCCGATGGATAACTAAACCCGGTTTCAGCGGTGCCGTCATCATAGGCATAAAAATCCTGGAGGTCCGTCTGGCGCCGCAGGGTGTCATTGTAGCGGGTGTAGAAGTCTGGTTCTTTGGTGTTCAGGAACAATACCGTTTGCAGAGAGAAAGGCTGGTTCTGGCTGGTTAGAAAGGCCCTGGAAGGGGCAGCGGCTATGGTGGTTCTGGTACCGGCACTCACCGGAGCACTCCCGCGCAGGAAGGTATCCACAGCCCCCGTGGTCAGGTTCCTGACAGAGGCACGCCAGCTGATGGCAGCCGGAATGTTGCTGAGGTTAACCATTTCAGACCCCACCTGCGGTCTGATCTCCCCGGAAGGGTTCTCCAGGAATTGCCAGATGGGCATTGCGGTGTACCGGTTCAGCAGGGAAGGAAGCCGCCGGGTAAGGGCTACATCTGCGTTTTGCAATTGCCCTAGGCGGCGGTCTCTGTTCAGGTAAACGTAATCTATGTGCCAGACATCGCGGAGGCCACTCTGTCTTCCGCTGCTCACCCACCTAAACTGAAACCCATTGAACAGGAATCTGGCCTCTTTTATGGAAATCATTACCGAAGCAAAATCAGTAGACCGCCCGCTTCCCTTTTGGGCCCAGACCGGAGCCCAGGAGCCGTTGGCCTGCTTAAACTCCAGCTGCAAATAAAACACATTGCCTGAAGCAAAATCAGGGGCATCTACCAACCCGCCGGCCTGCCAGTAAAAACTCAGGTAAAGGGAGTCCTGCGGCTGCCGGTTACCCAAGTTGAGGGGCTTGGAGGTTAACGTATCTGTAGGCCCCGTGCCAATGGCGGTTCCGTAGGGTTCACCATCGGCTTGCAGCCCGTCAAAGGAGGCGGCAAAGATGGTGGGTGGGTTAGCGGCCAACCGGTTGGTGACCGAAACGCCCCCTCGGGAAACCCAGCGGGCCGGATCTGGAGCACCCTCCCCTTTAGCAAAATCATCAAAAAAAGGAAGGCCCAAGGTATCCCCAAAGGCTAAGGGCTGCGGAAGAGCACCCGGAACACCGGGCTTGGCAGGAACAGAAATAGCCTGCGGAGGCAGGCTATTTAAGGGAGTGAGTACCTGTGCGTCTGCTGCTTGTCCACCTAAAACCAGTATTGAAAAGAGGATCAGCCACTGCCGCATAAGTTGTTCTATTGTATAGGCGCTACGGGTTGAGGTCCGGCCACCCAAATGTCTATAAATTGCCCGGTTCTGATTTTGGTCTTTACACTATCACCAGATATCGGTCTTTGCTTCAATACGATTCCATCAAGCTCTCCGTTGGGGGCTTCCATGTAGATAACGGATCCAATCTGTAATCCTTGCCCCGTCACCAGCATGGTGGCTTCGTCAATAGGCATGCCAACAAGTTCCGGCACGTCCAATTCAGTATTCCCCAAGCCGTTTCCTACCTCCAGGTCAATGCGAGAACCTTTGGCAACTGGTTCACCTGGCTTGATTTCACGGCCGTTCACAAACTGGCGCAGAATAGAGTTTTCTGCCAGATCTGGCACATACTTGATATCACCCAGATTCAGGTCATAACTCTTCAGGATCATCTCCGCGTTCTTCACCGAACCGTCAATCAGCTTTGGCATTTTAATGAGCGGCGGATTCTTCATGTTAATGCTTATGTAGATCTTGCGGCCTTCTTTCACCTTTTCACCTGCTTTGGGCTCCTGGGTGATAACGGTGAAAGGTGCTTTCCCTTGTTGGTAGGTAGAATCACTCACGTAAAAGCGCAAGTCTTTATCGGCCAGGAAATCTTCCAATTCATCCACTGACATTCCCGCCAGGTTTGGTACCGAAATGGTCTCGCCGTGATTGGTGGTGCTGGGCAGATACACGAAGAAAAACAAAAACAACAGCAGAAACACAATGGCCGCCATAATGGCCAGGTGCTTGAATACATCGCCCAGCGTTTGGGCTTTCAGAAAACCGCTCATTTACTTAAGAGATAACTTTTTTGGTGCGCTCCATGCCAAACTGCAGGATGCGGTCAATGAAATCATAAGGCTTGTACCCGTTGATGGCCGTCTGGTGGAAGATGCATGTGGCCGGTGTCATACCGGGCAGAGAGTTCACCTCAATGATGATAGTCTCCACCTTGCCGTCCTGGTGCACCCGCACGAAGGCATCTATGCGAGCATAGCCTTCAATGCGCAGAATCTCGGCCACGCGTCTCAGGTCCTGCTTCACGTGGTCAGAGATGCGTTGCCGCTCTTCCGGGTCACGAGCGTACCGGGCCGGGGTAATGTTCTGCCCCTCTCCTGCCAAAAACTTCTCTTCCAAACTGAGTACCTCACCTTCGGCCAACGCTTCAGAAGCTTCAAATATTTCGTATTCGGTGCGGCCGTTAGGTCCGTAGCTGGTCAACAGACCACCGGTGATCTCCAGGAAATGCTTCGCCCCTTCGCGCGAAATCAGGTTTTCAATGAGGAAGTAGCCTTTCATGGGCACCTCTTCCTTGAAGCTCAGTTTCAGCACCTGCGCCGGGTTTTCAGGGATTTCAATGGAATTTCTGAAAATCAGCTCAGAAAAGGCTTCCAGTTCCTCACGGGTCTTGATCTTTTTCACCGCTGAAGAACACCCGTCATCGGCGGGTTTGGCAATGAACGGATAGGCGAATCGCTCTTCAATGAATTGGAAGAACGCGTCTTTGTCTTCCTGCCAGTCCTTCTTGAAGGCCAGCATGTGCTCTGCCACGTGCACGCCGTTCTCGCGCAGGATGCGGTTGGTCTCAAACTTGTTGATGGTCACCTGGCTGGACTGAATGCCTGATCCGTTGTAAGGAATCATGTATTTTTCCAGCTCCGTCTGCAGTTCCCCGTCTTCGCCAGGACGACCGTGCAAGGCAATAAACACGGCATCTACCAGGCTCTGCAACTGCTCATAAGTCAGACGCTGTGGCTTCTGCAAAGAGTTACCGGCGTACAAACTGGTGATGCTGGAGGCAGCTTCCTTTATCTGGGCCAACACTGGGTGCGTAGGCACACCTGCTTCAGAGGCTTCAATTTTTTCTTTAATGTCATCAGCGTTGTCCTTCAACATGATGTTGATCGGGATCTGGTATAGCTGATGCGATTCCTCGTTTCCGGTCAGGAAAATAGGAACAGGCTCGTATTTAGTAGAGGAAGCCAGTTTCTCATAGATGTTCCGGCCGCTTTCCACGGAGATGTGACGTTCAGACGAGTAACCACCCATGATCACGCCCACGCGCAGTTTGTCATGACGGTGCGCCCGCTTTTTGGCCATGGCCGAATCCAATCTTTTCAGCAAGCTGGTTAAGTACGCCGTGTTCTTGCCGCTTTTCACCCGCTCGGATAATGATGTCCGGATGATGTAGGTCAGGAACTGGGATGGGTTCAAGCCAATCTCAGCGGCCTGGTGGAAGAAGAACGAAGACGGCAACATGCCCGACGTGGTGTTCGGGTCATTCAGGAAAATATCGCCTGCCTCGGTGATAAAGCCATCCAGACGCGCATACACGTTAAAGCCGAGGCTGGTGTACAGGCGCTCACACTGCTGCCGGATTTCCTGGATCTGCTCCGTAGGCAAATCAATAGGCGTAATCTTGCGGCTTAGGCCGGGCAGGTATTTAGAGCGGTAGTCAAACACCTCGCCGCCTTTTCTGATCTCGGTGGGTGGTAAGGCAATGGGGTGGCCCGCCTGGTCCTGCACCACAATGCACGAAAACTCACGACCGTTGATGAACGCCTCAATGAGTACCTGCGTTTCACTCTCCACATTGGTGAGTGTGATTGTTTCAGGGCCATTTTGGCTAAAAGTGGCCGAAAGCAGGCTCAGCAATTCTTCCGGCGCATAAATCAGTTGTCCATCCTGAGTTTGTACCGGCAAGCCGATGCCCTCGCGGATATCGGTTAAGGTTTTGATAAAGTTCAGCTGCTGGTTTGCGCTCTTGCTGTTCCAGTCACTTTTCCTGATGGTGAGCGAAAACAAGCTACGCGCCACAGCTTCTTCAAACAGCTGCAGGTTTTTCTCTTTAATGATGGACACCCCAATGGAAGAACCCTGGTGCGGCGCCTTCAATACCAATGGCAGGCCCAGATCATCTACCAGGTTGTCTAGCAACGCGGCGCGGTCTTGAGTGGCGTGCCACTCCTGCAAGCTTAAAATGCGGTAATCTGGCGTGGCAAACCCGTGCTGTTGCAACAGTGCTTTCTGCGCGATTTTGTCAATCCCGATCGCCGACGGCAAAATACCGGAGCCGGAATACGGAATGCCATACCACTCCAGCAAGCCCTGGATACTTCCGTCCTCGCCATACGGTCCGTGCAGCGTCAGGAATGCAAAGTCAAACAGGTTTTTGAACTGGTGCGGGTGAATGCGCTGCCCTACTCTGGAGGCAATGTCATTCAGTTCTTCCTCGCTCAGCTGCCCTAAAGACTCCAGGTACATCTGCAGGCCGTGCTCTGTGGAAGGCAGCACGTCTACCGGTGGATAAAAATCACGGATGGTACCCTTATAGATGTAGTGCCAGTCCAGCAAAATAAAGTTACCCAGGCTGTCGGCAAACACCGGAACGGCCTCAAAAAGGGATTTATCTAAATTATCGAAGACGGTGCGGCCTCCGGCGAAAGAGATTTCGCGCTCCCGGGACGGGCCACCGAAGATGATTCCAATTTTCATTACGGCAAAGATACTGGTTTTTGCTCTTTCGTTCCTAGTGCCAGCGGTTTCCATGTGGGGCAATATAAAGGACCGTTAACGTTGTGCCTGTTAACAACGATCATCTCCCCTACTGCTGTTTCGCTTTGGGGCTGGAATTTCAGAAACAGGCTCAAAATAAAAGGGTACTTAATCCACGCTGAAAACGAAGTTGTGTATATTGCTTAGGTTATATATACAACTTCGTTTCAGCAACTGGTATTGGTTGATCCAGGCAGATAGGGTGGTGTGACTCCAACCAAAGAGCCAATAACCGGAACAGCTCCTTATATACTGTAGTTAGTGGAAATAATTAAAATAGCAATGCAACCCTGACAGAAATTTCTGGGTCTCACTAAAGATAGTGTCTTGGGAAAGGCTCAACAGGTCTGACAATCAAAACCAAACCATATGAAGAACCTATACCTTGCAATGTTATTGACTCTATCTTCATTAATTGGCTGTGAAGAACGCGATGACTGCCAACCTGATTCAGTGACCACCACCTTCACCCATGGCAAGAAAATTAAGAAGGAATTTTACGCCGCCAACAACTTAAACTACTATACGGTTGAAGAGGGAGGCAACACCGTGTTTGAGCATGTATTCTCTAGGGCACAGTGTGACAATCGTATCGATGATGAACTGGCAAGGATATTCTCCTTCGAGATAAACACTGAGGCAACACAATTCCGCTTTGTGGGTGACGACGTTAATCTAACTAACTGCTTTTTCAATGAGGTTGGCGGTTGGGCAAGGGGAATGTATGAGATTGAGGGCGGCTTGATTGAAGGCACCAAAACACCAGAAGGCAATTGGAGGGTCAAGGTATCTGTTCAGACGATACCCAATCCTATTAGGACAGGGGAACAGCCTGAAAAAATTGAGTTTGACGAAGTGTTCACTAAATAACATTACTGCCACTAACCACACCTATACGGTAGCTATGCCACCGCATAGCCAAGTCCGTTGTGCAAAATCTTAAACAATGAAAACCTCATTAAGCTTAGTTCTTAGCCTTTTAATAAATATCGGTACATGCCTTGCTCAGGAAGCCACTATTGATGCAATAGCAAATCAGGTTAAAAGGGTTTGCCTTTCATTCAAAGAAAGAAGCAATAACCAAAAATTTGGGAAACCTCAGAAAGTAGAGGAGCTGATTTATGAGTGTGGGGTCAGCCCAGAAGAGGAAGGCATAAAACTCTACCAGTTGACTTACGAACATGTTTCTTTCGTTGGGAACGACACCAAAGGTTACGATCTGGAATCAATAAATCTTAATCAAATAAGTGACCTCACCTTTGAGTACGGTAAACACAAATTCACCAACCAACTTACCAAAGAGGAATTTTTGAAAATCTTCGGTCAATCAACAAACAAAAACTTTAATGAGCGCGGCAATGGTATGACCGATGTTTTGATTTTTTTCAAAGGCGCGGATGAAGGACTTGTTTTCAGTTTTAAGTCAGGCTATTTGGAAAAGATTGAATTTTGGGAACCTTGTTAAAAAAGACCTTTCACAACATTGTATAAAACATCATGCCACGGCCGACGGCTTAGCACGTTGTTTATACTAACCGTACCTGCATTCTTATAATTCTAACAACATCTCTAATAGATTGCTACCTCATCGCTATCATCAATAAGAATCTAATCTTTTACCTGTAATCATATACAAATAAAAAGAAGCCACCATGAAATTAGGTGCATTCTCAATTAGTCTCAATGTCAAAGATCTGGAAACATCTAAGCAATTCTATGAGTGTTTGGGTTTCCATGCTTTTGCTGGCAGTATGGACCAGAATTATCTTATAATGAAAAATGAAAATGCCCTTGTTGGTTTATTTCAGGGCATGTTTGAAGGCAACATATTATCGTTTAATCCGGGTTGGGATGAAAACGCCAATAACCTTGAAAACTTTGATGATGTAAGAGAGATTCAGAAACACCTGAAAAGTAAGGGAATTGAATTAACGAGCGAGGCCGATGAAGAAACATCAGGCCCAGCAAGCCTAATGCTGACCGACCCAGACGGAAATCTCATTCTCATTGACCAGCACCGTTAAACCAACCTTGAGAAAGCTGTGATTTTGCGCCATCCAACCACCAGCTGTTTGGTTTAAAAGGTTAACATTCTTCTATAAAACAGAAAGGGCGCTCATGTAGCGCCCTTTCTGTTTTCTGGTATGAAGCTGAAGAACTTACTTACTCACTACCAACCGCAATTGGTCTACCTGATTTCCACGTATGAGGCGACAGATATATACTCCTCTTGCTAGTGATTGGCTGCTGAGCGATACCTGGTAATCACGGCTACTTTCAGTTTCCCCGTCATACAAGGTAGCTACCAGTCGGCCCGTTGCATCGTACACCACCAATTTGGTTTGCGCACGTTCGGCTGAGCGGAAGTGGATGGTAGCCTGGTCAGTAAAAGGGTTCGGGAAAGCCCCGAAGGCCAGCAATTGATTGCCCTGCTCCTTCCCTACTTTCGCACCAGCCATGGTGGTGTTAGTTGGGCAGGTACCCGTTACATTAATGGTGACGGTTTCAGTAGAAGAGTTGCCTTTATCATCGGTAACCTTGATGACTACTTCGTTGGCCCCCAGGTCTGCACAGGTAAAGGTAGTCTTGCTCAAAGACATGAAGGCAACGCTGCCGCACTTGTCATAGCTTCCCCAGTCCACATCTGCCACATCAATAGTACGCGTGCCATTGTTATCCAAAGCAACTGTAAAGCCACTAGCCAGCACTATTGGGCCTCCGCCATCCACTACGTTGATGGTAACGGTTTGAGAAGCGCTGTTGCCATTGCTATCGGTTACGGTAATGGTCACCTGATTGGCGCCCAAGTTTGAGCAGTCAAAGGTAGACTTGTCCAGGGTCATAGAGGCAATGCTGCTGCATCTGTCATAACTGCCCCAGTCCACGTCTGCGGCATCAATAGTGCGCGTGCCATTTTTATCTAAAGCAACGGTGAATCCTGCCGCCAAGACCACGGGGGCCCCTGTATCTATGCCCGTATCTCCCATGCCCCTGATGGTTGCGTTGGAGGTAGTCACCAGCAATTTGTCAAGGTGGGCGCCATCTTCCCGGTAGGCTATTGTGAAGGCATGCTGCCCTACCGTGAGGTTGGCGCTGGTTAATCTCATCCATTGCCAACCTGAGGTAGCAAGCCCGTTTACTGTTACAAAAGGCCCATTGTCTACCTTTATCCAGTAGCTATCATCATTGGCGCTGGGCGCATTGAGTCTTGCCACAAAATTATAAGTAGCCGCGCTATCTACCGTAAACGGAAACACAACAGACCCACTTGCCCCTTCAGGAGCTGCTGCCGTACTGTTCAAACCGCTTTTCACGGTCACATAAGAACCACCGGCGGCAGCGGTGTCAGCCACTATCGCCCAGTCAGAACCTACCGTGGCACACTCTGCTTCCATCCATATTCTCTTCCCAAGGGGTTCAGCGGGCAAAACAGGATTACCGGTTCCCCACCATTGGTACCAGCGCTGATGGTCTATCTGTGGGTACGGATGAACGGTGATATCTGTATTGACACTGGCATCACCCAACAGAAACTTGTCTACGAATGCCTCAATAGCTGGCCGCTGGCTTGTAGGGATGGCGCAATGGCCGTGTCCGCCGTCAATGTAAAAGCCGAATCTGTCTCCTATGCCCAAGGTTTTGTACACTTCATGCGTTGCCCTAGCCGATACATAGGCAGATGGGTTAGCCAGCCACTCAAAATCAGTGTTCCCTGTCACCAATAGGGCTCTGGGTGCTATCATAGCCATTAGCTCATGGTGATCATGCGGCAGCCTGGAGACATTGGCGCCGGCAAACTGGCGCATGTCATCTTTAAACCATCTGTAATCTGTGGCCCCTAGTTTTTCTACGGCACCAAGGGTTTCAGAAACCCGCCAGGCCGGAGCTCCGCCCCCGCCCGATTCCTGGGCAATGGTAAGGGCAATTCTTTCGTCCAGGGCACCAGAGAAAAGCGCCATTTTACCGGCATAAGAGCATCCGGTGACGGCCAGGTGTTGTAGATCAATAGGAAGGCTTTCCTTCACCAGCTCCAGGCCATCTATGATGCGGCTTACTCCCCAAGCCCAGGCACTGTATTGCCCGGCATTGTCCAGATTCTGATCTGGGTAAAGACGGTAATAAGGATTGGTTATTTGAGGGTTGCCATACGTAGTCACCTGATTGGCGTTGAAGGCAATTCTGGCAATGTTACGGCTGGAAAACAGGTTGGCCGGAACACTCCCGTTCTGGCTATTCATCCCGATAACTGCCGGAAAAGGACCAGCACCCGTTGGAAGTATAACCGCGGAAGTAAGGGTTAGCGTTTGGCCGTTCACCGTTACATTCACAGTAAGTGTCCCTCCGGTTGCATTGGGCGCAAAGGAGGCTGTAATGGTTTCCGGCCGGGTGGGCTTAGTTCCTATTTCATAGTGTTCAATCTCTGCTTTGATCTCATTACGGCGGCGTTCCCAGTCAGCAAAGTTGGTAGAACGCCCGCTCCCGTCAGACCACATGAATGGATCGGTAAGGGGTTCTACCACGGGCAGTTGACTCAGGGTGGGCAAAGGAGGTAGCGTATAGTTTGCCCCGGTATTCTCAACCGGGTAAACAAGAGGAATCTGCGCATACAATCTCTGGCAGAAGAGGCTAAGAAGGAAGGATAAAATGGTAATTTTTGCTTTCATGGTACTGGGGGTTAGGGGTTAGAGGATGTATGAAAAAAATTATTGAATGATTATATAAACTCACTGTCTCAATCCTTTTCCAAGCACCACCAACCTCTGCCCAGCACTACCTGTGGCTGGATTCTCTACCTCTCTCCCAATGGCTTCCGTCTGTTTCTCTTGCCTGCCTCTCTCCCACTCAGGTTAAACTGAGTGTATCCCCATCTCTGAAACTTTCATTCCAAGGCAGCATCCTTATTGATTATACTAAACTTAGATTGTTTTTATCATAATTGCAACCGATTTCAAAATTTAATAGGTTTTATCATGTATTTATCAAAATGTAAGCACAAATAAATTACCTATGTTGCTACACAAACCCCTATACTTAACATAAAATGAAATATTTAAAATAAACACTGCCCATAGCACCAAAATTTACATTGCAACCGATATCATTTTTGACTAGCAATAGGGAAATAGAATTACTGTACCAGAGCGGGGCAAGGTGGTTCCCTGGACAATGGAGGCTAGTTTTAACTTCCTAATCTGGAGAGACTCCTGCTGCGGGCCACAATAGCCTACAAGTACGTCACCACGAAGGCAGAAAGCGCCCACATTCCGCTTACCCGCATTCCGCTGCACCTCACGGCCAACTGGATGGCTACAGATAAATCTAGGTTAGGAGCAGGGTTGGTAGCACACCGGAACATTTATTTCATTAAAGATGGACTGGGCGGAGACTTCAAACTAGAGGGAGCTCCCGGCGCCATCTTTGAAGTAGCCTATGGGTTTGTGGGGATCTACTACACGGCCATGACCTACAAAGACCAGCAAAACACCTCGTTTTCCGCCTATGCTATATAAATCACGTTTTCGGGTGTACTTCCTAAAAGACAAACCATTTCCTCCAGGTAAAAGCGGATCATAGGAGTAGCGTCAACAAACCAACGTCTCTGTCTCTGGCTGTAGAAAAGCGATTTAGCCCTGTTTTGGAGGAAATAGAGCTAAAGCGCTTTTCTTTTAGGGCAACCCTCCCTCCTTTTGCCTTCGCTCCGTATCTAAATAGAATTACTATATTTGCTTCGACCTGTTTCGGCGGGAATCCGTAGCTAGAACCAAACAAATAGCAGACTATGATAACCATTGACCAATACAATTTCCAGGGCAAACGGGCCTTGGTGCGAGTAGACTTTAACGTACCTCTTAACAGCAACTTTGAAATCACTGACGATACCCGCATTAGGGCAGCGGTACCTACCATCCGGAAAATCCTGAACGATGGCGGGTCTGTGGTGCTTATGTCGCACCTGGGTAGACCTAAGGGCGGACCAGAGGAGAAGTATTCGTTAAAGCACCTGCTCAAACCTTTAGAGGAAACTTTCCAGCTGCCTATTCAATTTGCGCCGGACTGTATTGGCAGTGAAGCCGTAGAAATGGCCAATAATCTGCAACCAGGTCAGATCCTGTTAGTGGAGAACCTGCGTTTCCATAAAGAAGAAGAACAAGGAAACCAGATTTTCGCTGAAAAATTAAGCTTATTGGGCGAGGTGTACGTGAACGATGCCTTTGGGACGGCGCACCGGGCGCACGCCTCTACCGCCATTGTGGCCGATTACTTCCCGCACGACAAAGTTTGCGGTTCTGTGATGCAGGCTGAGTTGGAAAACGCCCAACGGGTTCTTTCTTACGCTGACCGTCCGTACACCGCCATCATGGGCGGTGCCAAAATCTCAGACAAAATTCAGGTCATTGAGCAATTGCTGGACCGCGTAGACAACCTTATTATTGGCGGTGGTATGAGCTACACCTTCGCCAAAGCGCAAGGCGGAACCATCGGGAACTCGCTTCTGGAAGAAGACAAGCAGTCTTTCACTTTGGAGCTGCTGAAGAAAGCCGAAGAAAAAGGCGTTAAAATCTACCTGCCGTCTGACACCGTCATTGCCGATGCTTTCGACAACAATGCCAATACCCAGGTAGTAACCAGTGGTACCATTCCAGATGGCTGGATGGGCTTAGACATAGGACCAGACACCATTGCTACGTTTTCTGAAGTAGTGCGCACCTCCAAAACCATTCTGTGGAACGGACCAATGGGCGTGTTTGAGTTCGAGAACTTTGCCACCGGCACCAAGGCCATTGCCGAAGCGGTAGTAGAAGCCACAAAAAACGGGGCCTACTCCCTGATTGGCGGCGGTGACTCAGCAGCAGCGGTTACCCAGATGGGCCACAGCCATGATGTTTCTTATGTCTCTACCGGCGGCGGTGCCCTGTTGGAGTACATGGAAGGCAAACAGCTTCCGGGCGTGCTTGCCTTGCAAATGGAAGAAACTCCGTTAACCTAAGCATTACTTCCTCTATAAACAGAAGGGGCGGCCAATGATTTGGCCGCCCCTTCTGTTTACCTGGTGTTTCCTGAAAAGGATTAGAAAATCCTTTTTATTTAACATATTATATAAGCCATAGACACTACTTCTCTTTCTTGGCCAAGTTCCCTTCTGCTGTATACCCGACTACGCCGCTCTCCAGCATTTCCTGTATAAGGTTTCCCAGCAATTCCTGCTCAGAGGAGCTGAAGTGCATGGCAATGGATTTTGGGTGCAGCGGGGTTTGTTTAAGGTGACTCAGCACGCGAGCTTCCATGTGCAGCTTATTTTCATCCAGCTTCTTCTTTTTCTTTTGGGCCAGGCAGTAGTCACAGATGCGGCAAGGTTCAGAGGAGTTTTCGCCAAAATACCCCAAAATCTGAATGGTGCGGCATTGCTTTGAGTTCTGCATAAACGCCACTACTGAATGTGCCTTCTCCAAGGCTCGCTCCCTGAATAAACTCAGCCGTTTCTGGTCAACGGGCAAAGAAGCGGCATCAAACCGTGGGGCTGTGAACTGTACCTGCGGGCCGTCGTGCTGAGGTTCATACACCAGGACCTTGCGTTGGTGCAGGTGCTGTAATTGCTGCTTAACAGTAGCTTCGGGGAGAGATAAATGCTTGGCCAACCCTTTTTCTGAAATCTTCACAAAGTCCCGGAACATCTCGCCGCCATAAAGCCGCAACAACCCTTTAATGATAGGCTCCAGACTTTCGTTAAGAATCTGAAACTCATATAGTTGATTATTGCCGAGCAGCAGGTTGACTTTAGACGGACTAAAAAAGCCTTCGTTTAGCTGTAGAAGCCCTTCAGACTCCAGTTGCTTTAAGGCAAAATGGGTTTCAATGGGGGAAAGCTGGTACGTGCGGCTAAATTCTGCTAAATCAAAATCAAAGGATTGAAAGGCGCCGCTGCCCGTGGCCAGTTGGTAAAAATTAGCCAGGGCCTGGTACACCCGCTTCAGGGTTTCTACCGGCGGGTAAGCCTCCTCCGTTTTCTTTAGGAGCAGTCCGGTATCTTCGGGTCCTAACAGAACCGTAGCGTAGCTGTATTTGCCATCACGCCCTGCCCTACCGGCCTCCTGGTAATACGCCTCCAGAGAATCGGGTAAGTCCAGGTGCACGACCAGGCGTACATCGGGTTTGTCTATGCCCATCCCAAAGGCGTTGGTCGCCACCATTACGCGCACCCGATCCATGATCCAGTCATTCTGGGCGCTGGTGCGGGTTTGGTGCGGAAGCCCTGCGTGGTACGCGCCCGCTTTGATTCCCTGGCGGTGCAGCCAATCGGCGAGTTCCATGGTGCGGCGGCGGTTGCGCACGTACACAATGGCCGTTCCGTTCATTTTCTGCAAGATCTCGCGCAGCCGGCCTTCCTTGTCTTCGGTTTGCAAAACAGAATAAGACAGGTTCTTGCGGGCGAAGCTTTGCTGCACCACCACCTGCTTTTTAAACTTCAGCTTTTCCTGGATATCAGTTTTCACCACCTCAGTGGCCGAAGCAGTCAAGGCCAAGATTGGCGTGTCAGGAAGTACCTCGCGCAGCTTGGCAATCTCCAGGTAAGGAGGTCGGAAGTCATAACCCCATTGTGAGATACAGTGCGCTTCATCAACGGCCAGCAAACACACGTTCATGCGCTTTACCCGCTCCAAAAAGAGCTCGGTCTGCAACCGTTCCGGCGACACGTACAGGAACTGCACTCCGCCAAAAACGCAGTTATCCAGAATCAGGTCCCGCTCTCGCTCGGGCTGCCCCGCATGTAGGGCCGCCGCTGAAAGCCCCCGTTTGCGGAGGTTCTCTACCTGGTCTTTCATGAGCGCCACCAAAGGAGAAACCACCACGCACACGCCGCCCATCACCAGAACAGGCAACTGAAAACAGACCGACTTACCCCCGCCCGTAGGTAAAATAGCCAGCGTGTCCTGTCCTTTCAGCACAGAGGTAATGATCTCTACCTGTCCCGGCCTAAACTCCTCGTGCCCCCAGTATTGCTTTAGGATATCTTGAATGTCTGCCATAGATCACCCAAATTTACGAATAGTCCGCAGATGATTGTTTCCCGGCGCTGCTCACAGGCAGGTTGTTTTGGGGCCATCTTTTCAGAACAGCCTTAAAACAGAAAACCCGACCAGGGGCCGGGCTTCTGAACATTCATCTCTACTATAAACCTTAGGCAGCGGCAGATTGCTCATGCTCGCGGTCTTCAATCACTTTCTTCAACTTCACAATAGACTGCTTGGCACGCTCTTCATCCAGTTTATTTATGTTCAGGAGCATTTTGGTTTTCTCCTGACGCGTAATCACCGGGTTGTTCAGCAATCTGATGATCTCCTCTTTCTGCTTAGCGGTAGCATACTTCACGGTTGCTTCCTCGGCCACCGGGGCTTGTGGAGCAGCTGGGGCAACAGGTGCTGCTACAGGAGCAGGGGCCGGAGTTGCTTCAGCAGTGGTGTCTACCGGTACGGCTTTCATGGTCTTAGCTGAGGCGGCAGGTTTAACCTGTTGCTCTACTTTAGACTCCTGAACATTACCTTGATAATCCATTTCCTCGGCTGGGGTAGGCTCATAACCGGCGGCTCTGATAATCCAGGCCAGAATGTTCCGGTAAGCTTTTCCTATAGCTCTGGTCTGGGCCATGGAAGCAATAGCGTATTCCTGATAGTATTTACGGCCTTGCTCTTTGTTAGAGCAGATCGCGAAGCCCGCTCCTACTACCTGCTCTGTGCGCAGGTTCAGAAGGTTCACTTTGGCCATATACTTGATCTCAGTGCTATCGCTCATGTTCGTGAGCTCGTCTACCACAGGCAAGATACCCAAACGGGAACCAGCATACTGCCAGCCTTCCACGTTCACATACTCTTTGCCCTGGATGTTTTGATACAGTCGGTTTTCCTTAATGAACTTCGCCAAATCAACGGCCAAGTGCATGGTTTCGTCCGAGCGGGAGATATCAAAACTCTCGATTTTATTCTTCTTAACCACTTTCTCTTCGTTGGTTTCCTGGTTCACTTTGGTCTGCATTATATATCTTCTAGTTTCAGTTCAGATTCATAACAGACCCTCTTTCATAAAAGTGCCAAAATATTTAATTTTAACACTAATTAATAGCACTGATAATCAGTCACTTACAAGCCATTGCTAAATTATTTTTAGCAATTTGTAAGACCTTGGCTTTCAATATGCTATGTAAACTATTTTAGTTAGCTAAAACCTCCTTTTTTCAAGCTGTTCTGTTAAGATTATTAACGGATTTTACACCAACACGTTACCTCTGTTGGACTTTGCGCATAGCAGCTTAAAACTCCAGATTTGGACCTGATTTGAAGAAAAAGGGCTAGAAACACAGAGGGTTATAACCTGATTTGCCAGGCACCTTCTTCCTCCAGAACATGCACCTTAAAACCGGCAGCCTTTAACTCAGCGGTCGTCCGGGTGACATAGTTTCTGGAATTGGTTTGATCAAGAATAACTGTTTTCACAGAGAAGTACTCCTGAAGCTTTTGGGCGGGGAGCCGTAGGTTATGCTGCAGGACGATGGCATCTAACGAAACAGGCTGCATAGTTAGAGTAGGCTTATTCTGCAGCCACAAAAGGCGTTTTCCTTTCCATACCACCAGCTTATTTCCTTCGGGCGTTTCATGCAAGGCAAATCCCAGTTTGGGGCTTGTTTTAAGGAAAGTAGCCTCAAAACGGTTTTCCTGCCGTACCCCTTTGGCCCACCAGTAAGGCTGCACCTGGTAGGTGAACTGCAGCGGTTGGGCCAGGAAAGAAGAATCGGCTATAAACGATACCTGCCTGCCTTGTAAGAGGCTAACGGCACTGCTCCTCCTTACGCTGTGAATGACCAGTTCCTGTGACCGGCGCTGGCTTTGCGCTTCGGCAAGTTCGGTACCCGAGATAAACGCCAGGCAAAGCACTGCTCCTGATAACCACGCCAGCCTTTTCTGAAGGAGGAACAGAAGGCCGCACAGCAGGAATAGGTAAAGCGCCAGCACCTGACCGGGCGTAATGACGAATCCGTCTAATACGGCAGCCGGCCAATGTTCCAGCCAAAGCAGCAGTTCGTTCAGGAGCCAGAGCGTACCTTCCAATGCTTTGCCCAGCCAGGTACTCACAATAGGCACCCAGAACAAAGCCATAAAGGCTACCCCCAGGTACAACCCCAGAGAGGTAAGCGGCACCGCTACTAAATTCGCCACCCAGAAATACACCGGAAACTGGTGGAAGTAATACAAGCTGAGCGGAAATGTGGCCAGTTGCGCCGCAATGGAAATAGCCAGCAGTTCCCAAAAGAACCTAACCAGCTTATGCTCTGGATGCCACAAGGCTAAGAACAGTGGCTGCAACAGCACAATGCCCGCCACGGCAAGGAAGGATAACTGGAAGCCTACATCCAGCAGGTAATTAGGTTCATACAACAGCAAGCCGAAGGCTACCAAGGCTAACGTGTTCAAGATGGAGGACCTGCGCCTGAGCAAGTTGCCCAACTCCACCAGCGAGAACATACAAACCGACCGCAGCACCGAAGCCGACAACCCGGTCACAAATGCGTAAAACCACACCACTGCCAAAATAATGAGGAAAACCAGGAGCCTGCCTGAGCTGCCCCGGCGCAGTGGCTTCAGGAAAAGCAGCAGCACCCCGTACAGCAGCCCCACATGCAGCCCGCTTACCGCCAGCACGTGCATGGTGCCCGTACGTGCATAAGCATTTCTGAGGGCTGCATCCAAGTCGTCTTGCACACCCAATACCAAGGCATTGGCAATGGCCACTTCCCTATGGGAAGTAATCTGTTCTTTAAAGGCGTTTTCTAATCTTTTCCTAACCTGTAAGCTGAGGGCCACTACATAACTGGGCGGCTCATACCCCATGGGTACCCAGTGCTGGTCTGGAAGGTAGGCCTGCCACTGAATGTGTTTTAGCGCCAAATACCGTTTATAGTTGAATTGGTAAGGATTGGCGGGTGCCTTTGGTGGAGACAAAGAACCCTTCACCAACAGCTGCTGCCCATACCTCAGAGAATCTGCCTTGGCAGACCTCGGGAAGAAAACCGCTACCTGCCCCTTTGCCGGGTGCCACTTCCCCTGAGCTCTTATAGCCTCTACTCTTCCCACTGAACTCACAGAAGCTGGCTTTACCCCTACTGCTTTGACCAGGGTTATTTTGTAGTGGGTAATAGCCCCAGAAGGCACCGGAAGGGTTTCAATCTGGTTTTTCAGGAAAGTGCTCCAAAACGAAAAGGCAATGATGACACCCAACCCAACCAGTCCGGCCCACCTTCTACGCCGGGTCAGGGGCCGCTTTAAAGCCAAGTACCCCGTGACCAGGAAAAGGAGCAAGAAAAAAGCCACGGTCTCCCCTGCAAAAGAGAAGCCGTGGCCTACAGTATGGTATAGAATAATCCCTAAAACAAAGCAACCCACCAGGCGCATAGAGCCGGTGAAAGTTGTTTTAGCCATTCAGGGCCTTCTTGAGGTAAGTGAAACAAGTCATAGAGTGCAAGGCCTGGTTCAAAAAAAAGGCAAAGAAACTCAACTCATTGAAGTGAGTTCCTTTGCCGTACTTACAAATTAATCGCCGTGACGGCGGAAGTTCTGGCGGCGGCGCGGTTCATCCTGACCATCGGTTTCAGACTTTTCGCGCTCTTCGCGTTCTTTCTGGCGTTTGTCGTCAAACTTGGTGTAGGCTTCCACAATGCTTTTCACCAGGCGGTGACGCACCACGTCCTCGGCCTGCATTTCTACAAAGCCAATTCCTTTGATGTCTTTTAACACGGTCATGGCCTCAATCAACCCTGAGCGCTGATTGCGCGGTAAGTCAATCTGGGTGCGGTCACCATTGATCATCACCTTAGAGGTAGGTCCCATACGGGTCATGAACATCTTGATCTGCATGGGCGTGGTGTTCTGTGCCTCGTCCAATAATACAAACGCGTTGTTCAAAGTACGACCACGCATGTACGCCAGCGGAGCTATTTCTATGATTTTGTTTTCATAGTAATATTTCAATTTCTCCACCGGAATCATTTCTTCCAGCGCATCATAGATAGGCCGCAGATACGGGTCAACCTTATCTTTCATGTCACCGGGCAGGAAACCAAGGCTCTCACCTGCTTCCACCACCGGACGCGAGATAATGATCTTCTTTACCTCTTTATTTTTAAGCGCCCGCACCGCCATGGCCACCGAGATAAAGGTTTTACCGGTACCGGCTGGTCCTAGCGCAAACACTAAATCGTTCTTGGCAACGGCCTCTACCAGTTTATGCTGGCTTGGGGTTTTCGCCTTGATCACACCACCCTTGCTGCCGTACACAATGACGTCTGGCGAGGTAATCACTACATCCTCTTCAAAGTCATTGTCAGCGGTCAGGAACTTGTGCACGCTTTTATCAGTGATCTTCCCGTACTGGTGGTAATGTTCAATAAGTGAGGAAAGGATCTCGTGAATTTTGGTGATCTCAGGGGTTTGGCCCTGTATCTTGATCTCGTTGCCGCGGGAGATGATTTTGCTGCTTGGAAAAGCGGCGGCAAGTTGTTTTATGTTCTGATTTTCGAGGCCCAGGAAATCTAGCAGTGAGATGTTCTCCAGGGTAATTGTTTTTTCTACCAAAGGCTATTTCCGTTTATATATGTGGTATTTAAACCAATCTACTGAAAATATAGTAGATTTGTTATAAGACAATTCTACAAATATTTAAGTTCTTTTGACCAACCGTTCCCATGGGAATTCTCACTTTTATGTCAGACTTTGGCACCACAGATCATTATGTGGCTGCAGTGAAAGCTAAGATACTGACTATCAATCCTGCACAAATTATCGTTGACATCTCGCACCACGTGGAGCCTTTTAACATTGCCCATGGCTTTCATGTGATTAATGCTGTTTTTGAAGACTTCCCCGCAGGCACCGTTCACCTGATTGCCATAGACACCCATGGTACCCGCAGCGGAAGATACCAGGTGGCCCGTCACAAAGGACATTATTTTATTTGCGCCGACAACGGTCTTTTATCGCTGCTCACAGACGGCGACCCTGAGCAATTGATTGACTTGCCCCTGCAGGAAAATTCCTCTTCCCCCGCCCGTGATATCATGGTACCGGCGGCCGTTGCCCTGGCCCAAGGCGCCTCTATGGCCGAGGTGGGTGAACTGGCCAATGGCATGGAGCAATTGATTAACCGCCAACTCCGGCTGAACGACCACTCGATTACCGGCCACGTGGTACACGTAGACCATTACGGTAACCTGATCACCGACATCAGCAAAGACAGCGTGGAAGCCATTGGCCACGGACGTAAATTCTCTATCCATTTCAACCGCGAGGTGATTGACCGCCTGAGCACCCGATACAACCAGCCCAGCGAAGGCGACAGCGTGGCGCTCTTCAACCGCCAGGGCTTCCTGACCATTGGCATTAACAAGGGCCATGCCTCTGAGTTACTGGGCATGTACTTTGACTCTCCGGTGGAAATTAAATTTGCGCCTGATCCGGTGGAGTAAGGAGTAATTAAAAATTATGAATTAGAAATGAGGATTTAAACAAGCCGCATGAATGTACCTTTACTTATCTAAGAACTACGCTTACAAAAAAGCGCAGACACCCTCTTCCAGTATTTTCTAATTTCTAATTCATAATTTCTAATTTAAAGAGATGTTGATCCGTGTTGTCAGGATGACCTTTCAGGAGGGTAAAGTACCGGCTTTTCTGGAGATCTTTAACGCTTCCAGAACTAAGATAAGTGCATTTCCGGAGTGCCGGAGCGTAGAACTCCTGCAGGACTACCACCTGCCCCACGTATATAGCACTTACAGCCTCTGGGACTCAGACGAAGCCCTGAACAACTACCGCAGCTCTGAGTTGTTCGGGAGTGTTTGGAAGCCCACCAAAGCCTTGTTCGCTGAGCCTGCCCAGGCTTTCTCTTTTAAACCTGCCGACGTATAAGCCCCACCAAGTGAATCTTGGCGGTCTCTTCTTACGTCTAGTACCTAACGTTTCACCTCTAGTGCCCATTTACCTGTGAACTACTTCCACTTCTATGAGATCCCGGAAAGCTTTTTACCAGATGAGAAAGCCATCCAGACCAAATACTACGCCTTAAGCCGCGAGTTCCACCCCGACTATTACACCCTGGAGCCGCAGGAAAAGCAGCAGGAGATTCTGGAGAAGTCTACCCTCAACACCAACGCCTACCGTACCCTTTCCAACTTTGACCGCCGCATGCAGTACATTCTGGAGCAGCATGGTTTGCTGGAGGAAGGCGGGCAGAATGACTTGCCACAGGATTTCCTGATGGAGGTCATGGAGCTGAACGAGCAATTGATGGACCTGGAAATGGACTATGATTCGGTGCAGTTCAAGATTGTTTCTGACCAAACCAACGAAATTGAGGGTTTTCTGAAGGCTGCTATCTGGCCGGTGCTGGAAAACTATGAAAATTTACCGCCTGATGCTCAGGCAGAAGCCTTAAAACAGGTAAAAAATTACTACTTAAAGCAACGTTACCTCTTGCGTATAAAGGAATCATTGAATAAGTTTGCATCCTCTTCTGACAGATAAAGCGGTTTACGCCTTGTTTTTCAGAATCTACCAAAAAAGTGGAAACACGCCCAGATGGCGGAATTGGTAGACGCGTTGGTCTCAAACACCAATATCTTCACGGATGTGCCGGTTCGACTCCGGCTCTGGGTACTCAGAACACATAGAAGGCCTTGTAAATCAAATATTTACAAGGCCTTCTTGTTTTAAGGGGACAGTTAAGGGGACAGTTTATTTATTTAATGTAAGCTTCATCTCACATTATTTTATCAAATCAATCAAGCTAACTACGTTATCAAACCCAGAACTTATCATTCTTTTGAATATTTCTTTTTTACCTTCTACTAAAATCTCCTTTAGAAGAGGTAAGCTCTTTTGTCTCACTTTAGCAAAAAACTTACTTAGTCTTTTAACAGTATTCTTCTTAGTGAGATTAGGCAAATCATTTTGAAGGTCACTTGCTTCGATGATCAATGCAGAGTTTTCTTCTTCATCTTTTCTTAGAACATTTACTGCATGTAAGAGAAAAGCATGAATCTTGACCTGAGTTTCTAAGTTATATGGTAAGACATCTGCATCTTCATCCACAATTTCAAATTCGTCATAAAACTCTCTCTCGTATTCACTTAATATCTTTTCTTCTGGGGAAAGGTCAATAAGATTATACTCCTTTATTATTCGAGTCCATTTTTTTAAGTGATCTATTACAAACTCAGATGTCGTATTAACTTTATGTATATCTAATCTTAAATGATTAATAGGATTAAATTGAACAGTATAGTTAACTCTGTTTTCAAGTATATAAGGTTTAAATATTGAAAATTCAAAATTTGAATCCTTAGCTGAATCCTTGATTGTTATCTCAAACTCTTCATTTTTAGTAATAACTAACACATCATCGTTTACTTTAACAAACTCTCTTGTTTGTTGCATGAGAGATTTTACATCACGCAAAAAGAAAAGAGGGTATTCTTTCTTATTTATCATATATTTCATTCTGATGGATAACGGAAATCACTTTAGTAAATCCTATATATATATATATATATATATATAGGATTTACTAAAAAATAACTTGAATTAGATTATACTTTAAACACATTGAAGTTGACCAGATTTAAAATAAAAACATATAAAAACTAAAGTTTTATAGTCATGACCCATAAAACACTTATTCTTAATACATTCCATCATGTATTAAAACTTCAATTTCAATTATTAATTATATAAATTAATCCTCATAAATTTCTTCATATTCAAAATCATCCAACCTTGATATATCATTCTCAATAATTGCTATTAATCGGTCAATAATCTTTTTACTTTTACCAGTAGCTCTTCTAATTTCAGGCTCGTTATCTTCGAATTGAGAAATAGCATATCCTTTTAAAAATAAATTATTGAACCGGTACTTGTTAGAATTATCATCATAAACAAGGATTTCACTTCTTTCTGAAGAACAAAGCTCATTTAACATATTTTCAACAATGCTTTCTAATAACCCTTGTGACTGCAGATGTTTAAGTCTTGAAAATATTATATCAAATGTAAACTCATCTTTTCCATTCTCTAACGCAGCTTTTAGAATCTCGCTTGGAAGATTGTATTTTGTCTTATTGGGTACTTTTATAGCTTTGTCAAACTCAGCTTTCAATGTATCAGATTTTACTGCTATATATTTTTGAATCGCATCTTCCAAATCTTGATTATCAATAAAAAGAGGGTAATCACCTTCTTCAGTTTCTCGAATTCCTTTTATTGAGCAAATATTTAAACATAAATGATGACAAATCGAGGGAAGACCACAAGAAATTTTAACTATCCTTTCCTTAACTTTATTTGCAAATTTTAGTTTAAGTAATTTCTCTCCATTAGTTATGATAGATTCAATTTCAGATGAAGTCATGTAGGGCACATAAATTTCAGCTACCCTATTATTCATCTCATGATTATATTCAACTACCTGTCGGGCAGTTCCAACGGCTCCAATTGCTACTATTTTTAAGTCTTCATAATCAACAGACATATCCATAAAGACCTTCATCAATTGCGATGTTTTGGCCTTATCTTCCCTAAGAATTTTATGAAAATCTTCTAAGACCCAACATATATTTGCTTCTCCAAAGAATTGCCCTAATCTTCGAGGAGTTAATTGAGGGGGAATAAAACTCTTTTTAGATATTTGTTTTTGAGTAGAATATTCACCTACACTTAAAGTTGCTCTAATCTCTTTATAAGAAATTGTTACTGCAGGATTGATTTTGAACCCTACAGTTTTATTTTCTTCAGTGTAATACTTGCCAATCTGGTCAAATCCATCAAGGATGATACTTTCATATGTCATTCCTTCAACGCATCTAGTAATAATCTCTTTCTCGTAAACTTGATTTAGCTTATTAACTATCAAAGTTGTTTTACCGCAACCCGAATGGCCATAAAGCACAATTTGCATACCTGGTGTATCTAACGCGTCTACGAGATGGTTATTTAATGTTTGTGCCCTTTCAACAAATGTATTTATAGCTGGCCGTGTTGGCGTAAAGATTTGTTTAACTTTATAAGCCTTAGTCATATTTTATTAATTAACTAATCTGTTATTATTATATTCTATTTATTTAATCACTATCAACTCAAGACAACATGAAAATTTGTCTCGAAGATTGTTTCTATAGCAATTGCAATATAAAAAAACCGGTGTTACCAGGTTCTTCATGTTGAATTATTCTTTTTTCGATAAACTTGTTTTTACTATTGTATCCACCTACTAATGAATCACTTTTATGCAGATTGCATATATCATGGCTTAGCACCAAATTCCAAATATCATCATAAACCTTTCCCGCTGGTGGCTTTTCCCTTCTCTTTAACTTTTGCTGTTACTCCCTTGCTTGCACAATTGCTTCTTTTGCAATCTCAATGTCCCGGGCTACTTGGGGCCTGATAAGTGCCCAGTGGAATAGATTGTTGTCATTGCGGTCATGGCTGCTGCCATTGTAATGCGTCAGGGGCATGTCTTTGTAGAGGGGACGGGTTATTTTAATGACTTCGTCCCAATAGCCCAGTGCTTTTTGCAGGTGTGCCACCGCTGTTTGCTGGTGTTCCTTCCCCCCTTTCATCCGGTAGGTTTGCAGCGCGACGGCTCCTTTCAACTTTTCGGCGAGGTGCAGGCCCAGGTTCGCCCATGCTTTTACATCCGCCACCTCATACAGAAGAGAAGCGTTATTTCCGGTATCAATGCCTTTCACCAAACGCAGGGCTTTCCGGCAATCGCGCTCCATTATCTGAATTAAAACGGGTGGTGTTACTTTCTCTTTTCCAAACGAATCTCCGGCCAGGCTCTTCTGCACATAGTCCTTCACCGATACGTATTCAGGGTCAAGGGTTGGTTGGTTGATCAGGGCGTCAACGGAAATGTACTGGGTGCTGTCGCCTATGAGGGCCATAAATCCCTCGCCATACAAGGTGAAGTCCCACTTAGAATCGTAGAGCGAGGCAAGGCGCAACTGGGTAGACGAGGCCAAGGCATAGGCCTGTAGCAAATTTTTGCCTTTTTGACCATAGCGATTGTTAAAGTCGTTCTGGAACACTTGATCTGGAGTAGCCGGATTGTACAGCAACCTTCCCCATAGTTTATAATACAGCCATTGCCGCTCAAATGCCCACTTCCAGTTGACCGGTGACTCCACGGCGGTGAAGTAATCTTTTGCTGGAATGTAGGTTTCTGACCCAATAAAATACCCCCCTACATAAGGCTGGCTGTTTTGGGCAACATGTGCCCGAATGAAAGAAGGAACACCCCACCGAAGGGCAAAGAAGTCTTCGTTACGGGCAGTATAGGTAATCTTGTAGCCTTTGGGCATGGGGTTATAAAACGTATCGAACATCTCCCCGCCATGTACTTTTACCAGTTTTGGCGTAGAATGTGCATGCGACCAGTTGTATTTTAAATCAGCCCAGATGGGCCCCTTAATGAAATCTAGTGCTGCTTCCCTTTCTATGGACTTACGGGTGAGTCGCTCCAGCTCCACACTTGTCGCCCCTAACGATTCAGTAGTACTGGAAAAAGGAATCCGGTGGATTAGTTTTAAAGGCCGGCCCACCTGGCGCATCCCTTCAATATAGGTATCATAGATCCAATCTTCCCGTTGCTGAGGCGTCATGCCCGCCATTCCCTCCCCCAGGGTAAGGCCTATGCCGGTAAGCGTTGGGTACTCCTGGAACACCTGCGTGATGCTTTCGCGCATGTACCGTTTGACCACTTCAGAAGTATCACCCGACACATAATAATGGGGGTATACATTTTTGTGTGCCACCCCATAGGCCTTTGCAAATTCTGGGCTCACAAAGATGTTAAAGGGAACAAGGTAGGTATCAATGGCACGTTCGTGGGCCATTCTAAATATTTCCCGGTGCAGCTGTTGCCATTCTTCCATTTCAATTGTGCTGAAAGGGCTGGCCTCCGGAAAGTTCTTCGGGCGTATCATGTACACGAAGGGATGCAAGTTCCAGAGGGAAAGGGAATTGAAGCGGTTTTCCGCCATCATGTCCAGGAATGCCTCCCAGTACCGCACATCACGCACAGTTTCATGATGCTGATCCAAGGCGGAACTTGACCGATATGAATACCAGGGAGTGTTATGCTTGATGGCCCGAAAAGCAAACTGCGGTTTTTCGCTGCGCTTCTGCACTTGTTTCAGGCGCATGCCCTGCTGTATGCTTTCCGCCAACGAAAGGCAGCCATAGATTATGCCTCTGTTATCGCCACCCGTAATCGCAATGCTGTTCTGCTCCGGTATAATATGGAAAGCTTCCTTTTCCAAAAGGGTTGTGTCCACCCCTATCCTGATCAAAAAATCATTACCTTCCTGATTTTCAAGCACCGTATATTTTTGCGCCACCAGTGCTTCTTTCAACTGTTTGGAGGCATAGGCTGCCTGCGGGGTAGATGCATCATACTGCACGTATACCTTTTGCGCAAAACCTGCTTGTATGCCTGCCATACAGCTCAACAAAAAGCTGAACACGATTTTTCTGATAACTGCCATAAAAAGTAGATACGATTTTACTTAGGTATGAATAAACAGCTTTTATAGCTAATAACCTTTATGCTAATGGATACATGGCTCTATAAAAGAGATGGATTAGAAGAAATAAATTATACGTTTGCATTCGACCTTAAATTCAAACCTAAATAGGAGTCTACAGAATATGGCCTAAATCACAAGGATGATCAGAAGGAGATTGCAACCCATTTTCATAGGAACTGGCTTAAAGGGAAATTAAAATACAATTCTAGCCATATGTATAGAATCAAATGCTGAGTTCTTATATACTTGCTTTTTAGTGCCACTCAGCTCTCTTTTGATTGTGATCGGGTCTTTGTTGAGCGAAATACAACTTAAATGATAGTTCTGGTTTTAATATTTAATCTATTCAATAATAATCTAAACTACTCCCATGAAAGAGAACAGCTTGCAAAGATTCTTGAGCGCTCAGGAAAGTGCTTATGAGGTGGCGCTTTCTGAGATAAAGAAAGGAAGAAAACAAAGCCACTGGATGTGGTATGTCTTTCCTCAGATGCGGGGATTGGGCTTTAGCGAAACTGCCATCTTCTATGGCATCCAAGATGCAAAAGAAGCCAAGGCATTTTTGCAGCACCCAGTTTTAGGCAGCAGGCTCGTTCAGATCTGTGAAACGTTACTGGAACTGGAGGAGAAAGATGCCCATCGCATTTTCGGAAGCCCCGATGATCTAAAACTCAAATCTTCCATGACGTTGTTTTCCTCATTACCACAAACTACTCCTGTGTTCAGAAAAGTGTTGGAGAAGTTCTTCAACGGCCATCAGGATGAGAAAACATTGCAAATCCTTCGCTCCCAAGTGTAATTAAAGACTTGGGCAGTGCTAAACTAGAAGCCCTTAGCCTCCCCTACTTAACTGATTAGCGAACGACAACGTGCGGCTTAAGAAGGGTATCTTCATTTGGCTATATGCAATTGCCAGGTTGTTAGAAAGCAGGTTATAATTTGTCCGGCTACGTAGTACTTACCTAATCAGGCTTTCAATGTCTTGTAGAGACTATTGCATGGCCTTCGTGTTTTATCAAATTAAGAGAAAGCATACATGTTAGATACCAATAAGCCTTATGTCATTTGCCACATGCTGGGCTCTGTAGATGGCCGAATCAAGCAGGATATCTGGGGATTTAAAGACCATCATAAGTACTTTGAAGAAACGGCCGAGAAAATTTAAACCGATGCCTGGTTGGTCGGCCGGGTGACCAACCAGGAGTTTTCGAGCAAAGAAACTTATTCCATAGAGGGTGATCATAATCCTATCCCAAAAGAAGACTTTGTGGCGGAGCAGGAGGCGAAAACGTATGCAGTGGTAATTGACCCGTCAGGGAAATGCTTTTGGGATACCAACATGGTCTCTACAGAACACGTGATTGAGGTATTGACTGAACAGGTGTCTGCTGGATACCTGGCGCACCTCAGAAGCAAGAATGTGTCTTACCTCTTTGGTGGAAAAGACGAGTTAGATCTTGATCTGGTACTGAGAAAACTTTACAGCTTGTTTGGCATGAAGACGGTTCGCATTGACGGCGGTGGTCACGTAAACGGATCTTTTCTGAAAGCAGGGTTAATAGACGAGTTCAGTCTTGTTCTTGCCCCGGTAGCCGACGGTACCACTGGATCACCCACGGTGTTTGAGGCAGAAAAAGGATATGGAAACCGGAAAGCCACGCAGTTCAAGATCAAGTCCGTGGACCGCATCTATGATGATTTCCTATGGATCAGGTACCTGGTGGTCAAAGACCAGGAAGTTGGGAGATAAAGTTTCTATCATAGATACAGGAAAACTATTGCCTTCACCAGGTGGGGCACTTGCGTGCAATGATCACAAGTACCCCACAAATCATAGAAGAAACAGGCATCTTTGATTAGATATTTCTCTCATTTCTTCACCTCTGCAAAAACAAATTCTTTGTAGCAGTAATCGGACTAATCCTGATAATACGACACCTGATCTTAGTAGTCCAGCGGAACAAGTTACTACTCTCAACGGTCTTGTATAAACGCCAGTCTGGGCATATGGCCCCTGCCGCCTTTTATACGAGATCGGTAGCCGTCACACTCCCCAGAAGCAGAACCCAAGGATATTGGGAAAAAAGAAGTTTTGACAACACTACAAGAGTACATCAAAATCGGTTTTTTGGAGTACTATTTAAAACCAGAAAACACAAACAAAACAGATGCTATGAAAGCAATCGGATTTAAAACGTCATTACCCATTGATGAAGCGGATAGCTTTATCCAGTTTGAAAAAGAAATACCAACTGTGAAAGGAAAAGACCTTTTGGTGAAAGTTGAAGCCATATCGGTCAACCCTGTAGATTATAAAATAAGAAAAAACAGCCTTAAAGACAAACAGCAGGATACCCCGAAGGTCATTGGTTGGGATGCTATTGGTACAGTAGAGGCCACCGGCGAGGAAGTTACCCTCTTCCAGAAAGGTGATCGGGTGTTTTATGCAGGAGATCTTACAAGGGATGGGTCTAACCAGGAATACCAGTTAGTGGATGAACACATTGTAGGGTTCGCCCCGAAAAACATACCTATTGAACAAGCTGCTGCCATGCCGCTTACCTCACTTACAGCTTATGAACTGTTCTTTGACCATTTACAATTGAGCAAAGAAAAAGATGCAGGCAAAACCATGCTTATTATTGGCGGTGCAGGAGGGGTCGGTTCAGTAGCCATCCAACTGGCTAAAAAGCTGCTGGGGTTAACCGTTATTGCCACCGCTTCAAGAGACGTTACAGCTGAATGGTGCAAAAAAATGGGGGCAGACCATGTTGTCAACCACAGCAACCTTGTTAGTGAGGTAAAAAGTATCGGCTTTGAACAGGTAGACTATATTGTAGACTTTGTAGACCTTAACCAGTATTGGGATGCCATAGTAGAACTCATCAAACCGCTGGGAAAGGTAGGTTGTATCAGCGACCCGACAGAACCGGTAAAATTAAATCAGCTAAAGAGAAAGAGTGTCTGTTTCTATTGGGAGCTGATGTTTACGCGTTCTATGTACCAAACAGAAGACATGGTAGAGCAGCACCACATTTTGAACAAGATTGCCCAACTGCTGGATGAGGGCATCATACAACCAACCCTTAATACCACGATGGAGGGCTTGACTGCCGAAAACATGAAAGAAGCTCACCGTTTACTAGAAAGCGGCAAAACAATCGGAAAAGTGGTAGTGAAATTTTAGAAGACATAACCACTTTTCAACGCTTCAGGTTAAAACAACCAACCACGATGTGATACTTCAACCTGAACAAAAAAAGCGAACGGGTACTACTAACAAATTACAGTTGCTGCCTTCAGGTGAAATGATGCCTATGTTTATCAACGAAGTTTCTGGTGGCAGAAAGTACTCAGGACTTAAAGACGCGACTAAAAATTAGCTCAGTCCCGTTAGCTGCAAAGAAATACCTTAGAGTAAAGTAACCTGTACGCCTGGAACTGTAATGGCCAGGTTGCTCCATTTTAAAGCAGTTTTGCAAAAACAAATCATAAAACAAGGGGTGCCAGTTTATACCGACACCCCTTGTTTGTTTTACTGAATCCTGGTAAGTCGAAGGTAATCTAACATGGTCCGGTTGATCTCGCTGTTCATGTTTTCGTTGGCCGGATCAAACGGCAAGGTGAGTTCCTGTGTGCCTTTCTCCAGTTTCACCTGTACCGCATTGGTAAAGCCCCAATCAGTCCACTCTTCAGTGCCGCGTTGCGGGAACACAATGGCGCCTGGGAAGCGGCTGCACAAACTTAACTGCGTGCTGATCGCTTGAATTTTTTCATCAGCCAGAAGCATACCCTATTTATAGAAGTATCCTTCAGAAAAACCCTTGCACTGCTTCTTCCCTTTTTACCTGCCCCGCACAGACTTCTCTTTTACCTCTATCCCTTTACTTCAATTCACCGGTGAGCATCCCTACTTCGTCTCCAATGCCTCGTCATTCCAAAGTCTGCCAAATAGCAGACGAAATTTTGTTAATAAAAGACTACAGAAATAATAAATGTATTTATTACATTTATTAAATTAACATTCACATCCCTTGATCTCGCCCTTTATTATAGATTATTTTAAATATTTCCCCTCACCAATCTAATTTTCATAATGAGAAAGAACCTTTACTCTCTAGTAGCATTCTGGCTGCTCCTCTTATTGGCCTTTCCTTCCCGGCTGTTCGCCCTGGACGGCAACATCAACTCCCATGATCCAGGAGCCTTGTTAAAGGATGGGAAAAAGTACTGGATGTTTACCACAGGAGCCGGTATCTATGCTGCCTTCTCGGAGGATTTAATCAGGTGGAACTCTGCCCCTAAAACCGTGTTCCCCATCGGCACCTGGCCAGAATGGATCAACAAGGTAGTGCCGGGTTTTGAGGGCATCTTCTGGGCTCCGGAATGCGTGTTCATGAATGGCCGCTATTACCTTTATTATTCCTGCTCTACCTTTGGCTCTTCCACCTCTGCCATTGGGGTAGCTTCTAGTCCTACTCTGGACCAGGATTCACCCGCCTATCAATGGACAGACCATGGCATGGTCGTTTCTTCCTCGGCCCGCACAGACATCAACGCCATTGACCCTGCTATCTTCAAAGACGATGACGGAAGGGTTTATATGTCGTATGGGTCCTTCTCAGCCGGCATTGGAGTGGTAGAACTGGATCCGCTCACCGGTAAGCGGAAAGTGGGAGCTGCAATTGTGACGGTAGCCGGGGGAAACAACGCCTCTTGGGAAGCCCCTTATATCTTCAAGGAAGGGCCCTATTACTACCTGGTTGTAAACCGCGGTTTTTGCTGCCGGGGCACCAGCAGCACCTATTACCTGGTGATGGGTCGTTCTACCAGCATCAATGGCCCCTATGTAGACAAGGCAGGGGTTGACCTGAGAAATGGGGGCGGCACTACCCTCCTCAATAAGTCTGGAAAATACATTGGGCCGGGCCATTTCGGGCTGATGCGGGAAAATGGGTATAACTATGTCTCCATGCATTACTATGACGGAAACGACAACGGCAATGCCAAGCTGGACATCGCCAACCTGGGGTTTGATGCCACCGGATGGCCGTTCCTCACCCGCGACTGGGTAGCGGCAGGACGCTACAAAATGACCAACCAAAACAGCCAGTTAGCGTGGGAATCAAAAGGTTGTACCGGAAAGTCAGGCGAGCCCTTGGCGCAGGCTCCCTGGACTGGACTGAATTGCCAGCAGTGGGACCTTACCCCGGTAGGTGATGGAGTATATACCATCCGGTCTGCTGAGAGTGGCCTGGCGTTAAGCCTCACTCCGTCCACAGTACCCCTCACCTGCAACACCGCCCCGGGAACTAAACTGCAAATGACCATTCCTTTGGACCTGGACTGCCAAAAGTTCAAGATTGAACGGGCTGCCGATGGGGCTTATGTCTTTACCTCCCTAGCCAACAACCTGGTGGTAGAAGTGCCCTTTGCCTCCCGGGAGCCGGGCACGGAACTCATCACCTGGGGGCAGAACGGTTGCGCCTGCCAAAGATGGTACATTAACCGACCATCAGAATCCATTGTCTCCAAAGCTTCCTATACGGCTCCCCAGAACGGCCGCACTGTCTCTTATGAAAACCTACAACTGCTCTGGACCGGAAATGCCCAGAGCTACAACGTGTATCTGGGGTCCTCCCCTAACCAACTTGAGCTAGTAGCTTCCAATACTTCCGCAACTTCGTTACGGGTACCTGATCAAATGCCCATTGGAACCTACTACTGGAGGGTAGACGCAGTCACAAACGGGCAGGTGGCTGTTGGGGAAGTCTGGTCTTTCACCGTGGAAGACCGAGTAGCCCCTACTGTTCTGGTTCGGAACATTTCGGTTACCCTGAAGGATGGCATGGCCATGATCCAGCCCCAGGAGATAGATGCAGGCAGTAATGATGCCTATGGGATAGCCTCTGTGTCATTAAGCAAAGACCGCTTTGACTGCAGTGCTTTAGGAGTAAATGAAGTACTGCTGAAGGTAACGGACAAAAACGGAAACTCGGCTTCCACTACGGCAAACGTCACCGTAGAGGGGGCATTGCCTGCTCCTGCCATCAGCGTGAGCCGCCGCGACCCAACCTTTACGGGTGCTGATGCCAACACCCTTTTCTTAGGGTATGGCGCCCAGGAACTTCTGTTGACAGCCAGCAATCTTACCCCTACAGGGCTCACCACTTACCAGTGGACCCCTAGTGAGGGTCTAAGCAGTACCCACGGGGCAGAGATCACTTTCAAACCCACAGTTGCCGGCACCTACAGGATCAGGGTAACCGCTACCAATGAGTTTGGCTGCCAAACCTTCGCGGAGATGCTAGTGAAAGTGATTGACGCCAGGTGTAACACCAGCTTGGGGAAAGTCCTTGTTTGCCACAAAGGAGCAGCGGTCTGCGTAGAGGCCAGTTCGGTACAGGAACACCTTGGCCATGGATGCAACTTAGGTAACTGCACAAGCACCCAGGTTGCCTCTTCAGGGCAGTCACAGTCAGCCCTGGCAGAAGCTGGCATAGCAAGCGCAAACCTCAAAGCCTTTCCAAACCCGGCCTATGACCACACTACTATTGAGTTCTCGTTGCCAAAAGCCGGCAAATACAAGCTTGCCCTTTTTGATAGCAACGGCAAATTGGTGGAAGCGCTCAGAGAAGGAGTAGCTAAATCTGGAGAAAGTGAATCTGTTCCTCTTTCTACCGCTAAATACGCCAAAGGCTTGTACCTGCTTCAATTGGTAACCGAGCAGGGTGTAACCAGCACACGGTTAGTGATACACTAACCGTGTGCACCTTTTAGCGCATCTCACCAATAAGCCTGTTTTCTATTTCTAGCAATTTTGATTCTGAAAACCTGCTTTCATTATTCTCCATTCTTTTAGCTTTCACAGGTAGCTAAGCGACAAAAAGAAAGCCCTGAGTAACAGATGTTACTCAGGGCTTTCTTTTTTTAGGGATGGGGCTACTCTAATAAGACTAAGACAAGCTTAGAGTTTTATAAAAATTTTCCTAAAAGGGGATAAAAACAATTCACCATTAATGCACTTGTAATAGTTGTTCCTCCAAATTCAACTCTGAAGTAGTGGCTGTTTTTCCTCTACGACTTACAGGCATACTGTGTGGCTTACGGTATTTCTCACAAAACTCTCCAGGGTTGTACTTCAAATTGAAATCATCTTCTGACTGGGTTACTAACAAGATAAACTCCACAAATCCTACTACAGCTGGGATAAGGGTCCAGAAGAAGGCCAGATACAAAAGTCCTCTTTTTTTATTTTCCAGATAAAAATGGTGAGCCCCTAATCCTCCCAGTAAGAAAGAAAGAATAGTGGCGGTTGTTTTACTCTTAAGAACAATCACGTTATTATAAAATATTTGGTTTAATACAGGATTTAAAGATTTTAGTTAAATAAATAGATTATATATTTAAAATACAAGAAAAACTTAAAAAAATTGATAACCTTTTTAATTTATAACCATTTTAATAATTAGCAAATTTAACATCAATTATAGGTTTCTTGAAAATGGATTTATTAAAAGGATTATTCTTAACAATAAAACCCTGATAACCAATGCTTAACAAAGGCATCATGCAAGATTGGAATGGACATCTACCCTATTGATTCAGTAAACCAAACAAGAAACTTATCTTGGTTTTAGAGATATTCAAAGAGAGCGAGTTTTAAGAACTCATGAAGCATTTTGCTGCAGCCCAACCTGATTACGGAATAATAAAGGTGGTTTTAAGGTGTTTTCAGAAAAGAAGCCCTAAAGCCTGAACAACATCAGGCTTTAGGGCTTTAAAAACTTACCTCCAAAATTCACTTGTAATGAAGACGAGCAGGCTTAAAAGAAGGGTCAACAGAAAGGGTACTATTATTACGGTATTCCTTAGCCCTTCTGAGACAATTTGCTAGCTGCTGCCTCATCCACCAGCCAAATGGTTTCCCCGTGCACAGGCTGTACCAGTTGAGAGGGATATTGGGTTGGGTTCTGCTCACCCTCCAGTACCTCATACAAGGCCTTGGCTTTCTTTTCGCCGTAGGTCATGAACACGATCTTTTTGGCTTGGGTCAGGCACGGCGCCGTTAACGTGATGCGGTACATAGATTGTGGCTCCAGGTAATAGGCTTGCACACACCGCTCCGTTTCTTGTAGCACTGAAGTACCTGGAAATAGGGAGGCGGTGTGGCCATCATCGCCCATGCCCAGTAAGATCAGGTCAAACTGCGGGGTGGCACCTCCGAAGTGGTTTAGGAGCCGTTTTTCATAAATCAAGGCAAAATCCTCCGGCGACTCTTCCCCCCACATAGGAAAGATATGGCTCTTGGAAATGGGTACGTGGTGCAGCAGGGTTTCAAACGCCATTTTAGCGTTGCTGCGGTCGTCGGTGAGTTTTACCCAACGCTCGTCTCCCCAGAAAATGAACGTGTGCTCCCAAGGCACCATATCGCGGTACAGGGGCTGGGCAAGTAGTTTGTACAACTGCTCCGGCGAAGAGCCGCCCGTAAGAGCTACGGTAAACCGGCCGTTTTCCTGCACCGCCTCTTGGGCAGTCTGCACAAATATTTCCGCTGCGGCTCTGCTCAGTTGGGCAGTAGAATTGAATACCTTGATCATGGCACCTCTTTTGGTTTATCTCTTTTAGCCGTGGTAGTAATTGGTGACCGCCCAGGTATGTCCATCCCGTGCAATCAGTGCCTCGGCGTTTTCAGGCCCCCACATGCCGGCTGGATAGTTGGGAAATTCCAGAGAGGGGCGCGACTCCCACGTTTCCAGGATGGGCGTAACCACCTCCCAGGCGGCTTCTACCTGATCAGAACGCATAAACAAGGTAGCATCTCCCTGCAAAGCATCTAACAACAAGGTCTCGTACGCTTCCGGTGATTGGGTGGAGCAGTTATCGTAGTCAAACACCATCTCGGCAGGAGTTAAGTCCATCTCCAGACCAGAACGCTTAGCGGTAAACCGAAGCCGGATGTCCATCTGAGGTTGTATATTTATGGTCAGGCGGTTGGGCAACAGATTTTCAGACATGGTGCTGGAGAAGGTGGAGTGCGGCACCGGCCTGAATTGTACCGTAATGTTGGAGGATTTCTCCTGCATGCGCTTGCCGGTGCGCAGGTAAAACGGAACACCCTGCCACCGCCAGTTGTCCAGGTAGAATTTCACGGCCGCGTAAGTCTCAGTATTGGATTCAGGGTTCACCCCTTCCTCCTCCCTGTAGCCCGGTACTTTCTTGCCTTGTTGCCACCCCGGACCATACTGGCCCCTCACAGCGTTGCGAGTTACTTGTTCATGGGTTAACGGACGGATGGCCCGCAACACATCGGCTTTGCGGTTACGTATTTCCTCTGCTTCAAAAGACACAGGCGGCTCCATGGCCACCATACACAAAAGTTGCAGCAGGTGGTTCTGGATCATATCGCGCAGGGCACCAGCCCCTTCATAGTACCCACCCCGGTCCTCTACTCCTACCTGCTCGGCCACGCTGATTTGCACGTAGTCTATGTAATTACGGTTCCAGAGTGGTTCAAACAAAGCATTGGCAAACCTGAAGGCCAGAATGTTCTGCACCGTTTCTTTGCCCAGGTAATGGTCAATCCTGAAGATCTGGCTTTCCTGGAAATGCTGCGTTAGCAGTTTGTTCAGGCTGCGGGCAGTTTCCAGGTCCTTCCCGAAAGGCTTCTCCACAATGATATGGTCGCGTTCCACATCGCTGGCGATTCTGGCATTGTGCAGGTTCACCGTCACTGCTTCAATGAACTGCGGAGCCACCGATAAGTAGAACAATCGGTTTGCGCGAAGCCCCCAAGCCTTGTCCAGGGAGTCCAGTTTTTCGGCTAGTTTTTGATATGCCGCCGGATCATTGATGTCAGACTTCAGGTAGGTAATGTTCTCGTGAAACGACTCCCACTTCTCTTTTACGGGAGTACCCGTACGGGAGAACTCCGTTAAGCCCTCGTACAGGTGGGTCCGGTAATTAGGATCGCTGAACTCTGAACGGCCCAACCCTATGATGGCGAACTGCTCAGACAGCCACCCTGCCAGGTACAGGTTGTAGAAAGCAGGCAACAATTTGCGTTTCGTTAAATCGCCGGTTCCCCCAAAGATCACCACAATGGTAGGAGTTGCTTTTTTAACTGATTTCATAAGTAGAATATGGTAGTAACAGCTGCTTCTGAGAACTTGATGCTATTTGCTTGCCTCAGAAGCAGCCATCTAAACTAATGTTGAAAATAAGCAGGGTTCCTAATCCCAGTCGGTATGGAAAATACCCGGCTGGTCAATACGCTCATAGGTGTGCGCCCCAAAGTAATCGCGTTGCGCCTGAATCAGGTTGGTAGGCAAGGTTTCACTGCGGTACGCATCAAAATACGCTAGCGCAGTCATCATGGCGGGTACCGGAATGCCCCTTTCAATGGCTAGCTTCACAATGGTGCGCATGTCTTCCTGCCGGTTCAGCAACTCCTGGCCAATAATGGGGTCTAGCAACAAATTAGGCAAGGCGGGATTAACTGCGAAGGCTTTTCTAATATCTTCCAGGCAAGCTGCTCTGATGATACAGCCGCCTCGCCAGATTTTAGCTACTTCTTGTAATTCCAATTCATATTGGTAGGTATCTGAGGCAACGCGCAACTGCACCAGACCTTGGGCATACGTCACGAGCATGGCAAAATAGAAGGCGTTGCGGAGTTTGTTTTCCAATTCGTGCCATTCTGCATTTGCTTCAGAACTGGTGGGCTTAATGGCTAAACTCTGGGCCGCTAAAACGCGCTCTTCTTTGTAAGCTGACATGTCACGCATGGTCACCGCAATGTCTACGGTTGGCAGTGGCACCTGCAGGTCCATGGCGTTTTGTGAGGTCCACTTGCCGGTTCCTTTTTGACGGGCCCGGTCTGAGATGAGGTTCACCAAAGGCTGCCCGGTTACGTCATCGGTCTTTTTCAGAATTTGGCCCGTAATCTCCACCAGGAACGACTGCACTTCGCTTCCGTTCCATTCTTCAAACATGTGCTGGATTTCCTCATGGGAGTTACCCACCCCACGCTTCAACAAATCATAGGTTTCAGCAATGAGCTGCATGATGCCGTATTCAATGCCGTTGTGCACCATCTTGACGTAGTTCCCCGCCGATCCGTTGCCCAGGTAAGAAACGCAGGGCTCGCCATCAACTTTGGCAGCTACCGCTTCAAAAACCGGACGTAAGCGTTCATAGGCCTGACGGTCACCGCCCGGCATCATGCTGGGACCGTAACGCGCGCCTTTCTCACCACCCGAAATGCCCATCCCGAAGAAATGGAGGTTTTTCTCCTGCAATTCAAGAATACGCCGGTTGGTATCTGGGAAATAGGAGTTGCCTCCGTCAATGACAATGTCGCCGGGCTCCAGATAAGGAAGCAGATTGGTGATGGCCGCGTCAACAGCTTTACCAGCCGGCACCAACAGCATCAACGCCCTGGGCTTCTGCAAGGAATCCACGAACTCCTGTATGGAGGTAGTGCCTTTTATTGGTTTTCCAGATTCAGCCTCGGCCTCTAAGGCGGCGGCTTTTACTGGGTCCAAATCCAACCCCACCACCGAGAAGCCATGGTCTGCAATGTTCAAAAGTAAATTCCGGCCCATCACTCCCAACCCTACCATTCCAAAATCATATTCCATATTGGTCATATTCGTTTTTGACTTAGATACGAGAGATACACTTAAAACCCTTAAACTTACCTTTAATTCTCTAAAAGCAAACAATTACCCTTAAATTGATGGCTTGTTGGAATCAAATTGGCACGTATAAGAGGGTGGATGGAGACTAAAAAGCAGAGCGGTTTGCTTAAAGAAAGCACCTGATTTAAACCTCTTTTGCCTAAAACAGCCCTGAAACGAAAGCAAGCTTAACCTGTCAAAACAGAAATTCTATGTGTGGACGCTATACAGTTATCCCGAAGAAAAAAGCAAAAGAAACGCAGTCTTCCAGCACAGTAGCCGCAATACTGGAGAAGTATCAGAAAGAGCCGCGCTTCAACGCCGCCCCTTCCCAGCTTTTGCCAGTGGTAACCAGTGAGGCGCCAGAGGAAGTGCAGTTTTTCTCCTGGGGATTGCTACCCAGCTGGGCGAAAGAAAAGGAACACGGACTACGGCCCATCAATGCCCGCACCGAGACCATTATGGAGAAGAGCAGCTTCAAACGTCTGCTATCAGGCAAGCGATGCCTGGTACCCGCCGACAGCTTTTACGAATGGAAACGGGTAGGGAAAGACAAAACCCCGTACCGCATTCTCATGAAGGAGGAACAGATGTTCACCTTTGCCGGTTTGTGGGACCAATGGGTAGACAAGGAAACCGGCGAGATCCTGAATACCTTCACCGTGATCACCACCGAACCAAACGAGCTCATGGCTTCTATCCATAACCGCATGCCCGCTATCCTGCATCTGGAGGAAGAACGCGTCTGGCTCTCCAACACCGATGATGTGGCTAGGCTGGTGGAACTCCTGCGCCCCTACCCCGCCGAGGAAATGAAGGCTTATCCGGTTTCTGCTTTGGTCAACTCACCTAAGAATGATGTTCCCTCGGTGCTGGAACCCGTCTCTGAACAGGGCAACTTGTTTGCATAGGTTTTATAAAAATTGGCCTCAAAGCTCAGAGAAGCAGAATAATTAATTCTCACCTCTATGAAGCCGTTCCAGGTCTATTAGTGGAAGTTTCTCTAAACCCTGACAACAGAAAAGCACGCTTATAGCGTGCTTTTCTGTTGTCAGGGTTTGTACTGTTTACTTACGTTTCTTCTGCAGGGCAATTGCCGGTTGAGTTGGAGTTGGGACTGCACGGTTGGTAATTTCACCATATAAGACATACCCTGCCTTATCGCCTACTGTAACTACCGCCCAGTGATTATTGTGCTTGCGCAGGAACAACACCTCATCAGAGGTTTTAAGGCTGGTAAGTATTTCTGATGAGGTAGCTGCCTGACGATACATTTTCACGTCATCAGTGATAACCTGAGCTTCAATGCATTTCCTTTTATGGTCAGCACTTCCCTTTTTTGTTTGGGCAAACCCCACAACTGGCAAAGTAATGAGCAGGATTATGATTAATAAATTTTTCATGATTTCATAAGTAATGGTAAGCTGCTTTAGAGAGTCCTTCATACTTCGGTCTTATTAAATGACCCGAGACATTGTCTGGCACCGTCAAGTGCCACAGGATGATGAGGATGTTGATTGAATTTGGTTAACCAGATAAATTAACTAAGTGCAAAAAACCTTTACTTGTTTAATCTATCAATAACGAAAGAGGTAACAACCAGCTAACTTAAGAAGCTGGGAAGAGGAGGTAAATGGATTGTAGGATGTCGGGTAACTTCTAAATGGCAAGGAAAGGGTTATTTTACCGTAGGGTGGAATTTGTGGATTCCCTGTCTCTGTGCAGGGATTGAAGTACAGGATACAGTCTGACTGCGTTCTTACTTCCTTCTACTTTAAGCTTTTCAATCTATTATCTGGATAAGATTCTGCTATGTGCACGAAACTGTAGATGTCTATTTGTTTTCTATTCTGCCTTTCCAAACCTCAATGGCCACCGCTCCAGTCCGCTTTTCCATGAGTCTATTCCTGTTCCGATTCAATTCAAAGATACAAGGTCACCTACCCCGTAAATAGTAAAATAACGACAATTTTTGTTAATTTTCTACTCTATTTAAGTAGAGTTCATTTGAAAGAGGAGTCTCTTTCAGGAAATGCGAAGGACTTTCTCCTGCAAATTTCCTGAAGTCTTTTATCAGATGCATTTGGTCAAAATAACCGCAATCCTGAGCTATAGTAGTCCACTCCTTTTTGGGATTTATCAACTTGCTAAGCAGCGCATGATTGAACCTGACTACGCAGCAAAACAACTTGGGCGACATTCCCACTTGTTCGGTGAATTTTCGCTCAAAATTACGTTTGCTCATGTTCGTTTCAGACGCTAACCTGTCAATGGGCAACATTCTGGCTTCTTTCAGAATCAAATTAGCGGCTGCGGCAATTCCATCTTTGTAGTCAATGTGCCGCTGGAGCTTCAGGTAGTGTATTAAGAAAGGATCTGTGATCGCGGCCATTTCCTTTAACGTTTGAACAGAACACAACTGCTCATACAACTCCTCTACCCGCTTTTCTAAAACGTCTTCGGTGTTGAAGACATAATTGGTGAACTCACTCCCCGGATGCCGGAAAAGCTTTGTAAAGCCTGCTGGACGGAAGATAATCTCAAAAAAGGCATAGGAGCCCTTAAACGTCATCTTTCCGTTGGCTTGAGTGCCTAATCCTACTACTCCGCCATAGCTTCCGCCTTTCAGGAACTGGCCGGTTCTGGGGTTGTCTAAGGAAACCGGCTTGTCTTTGAAGAAGAAGGGCATACTCATTTCATGAGAGGCATGCCATGGCTTGATGAGAGAGGCTCCATCAGTCTCAAATTCGCGGTAGGTGTAGCAGCGAACAAATGGGGCTAATACCGGAGCGGGTGCAACTTCTGAAGTAGTAATCATTTTCCATGCGGAGAAATCAGGTATCTTTCTCAATCGCTCACAGCTCTATTTTTCCAGATTCATGCAGGAAAATACACTATGCAGGTGGGGCTTCTCTACGCAACTAGTTCCTCAATGTGCTTTACATAATGCTTTATTAACGAACCCATAGAAGCATTGTTTCTGATTATCTGGGTATTTTGCTGTCTGAGCAGTTTAAGCCAAGTGTTCAGGTAAGAGAAAAAGACGGGTAGTATAGTTAACTTACTTTAGCGGCTGCTTTAAGAAAACAACGGGTAAACCAAGTCAAAATTAATATGAAGAATACAACCTTCCCTTTCCGGAAGATACCAGGCTGGGCAATCATGCTCCTCCTCTTTGGTGGATTGTATGCCACCGGCCTTCACACTGAGGTAATTGGGCAAATGCAGCGCCTTTTACTAGCCACCGGACTCAAGAAAGCCGAAGTACCCACAACCGGAAAAAATGCGGCTGCTCTTGCTTCTGCTAGCAGCACTTATAAGGCAGGAACCGGTTTCCAGATGACCACCCTTAACGGCAGCCCTATTGCTTTTGAAAGCCTCCACGGCAAAGTAATTTTCCTGAATATCTGGGCTACCTGGTGTCCTCCCTGCGTGGCCGAGATGCCCAACATCCAACGGCTTTATGAGAAAGTAGGGTCAGACAAAATTGCGTTTGTCATGCTTTCAGTTGACCGAGGAGGCATACCTAAAGTAAAGAAGTACATTCAGAAGAAAGGCTATACCTTTCCCGTTTACTTAGCCTCTAGACCAATTCCTGAGGAATTCTACAGCCCTTCCATCCCCACCACCTTTATCATTTCTCCAGAGGGTAAAATCGTTACCAAACATGAGGGGCTGCAAGATTATGACACCCCTGATATGCGCAATTTTTTGTTAAACCTTTAGCTAAGTTACTTATGAAGCAACGCGGTCAGGTTCTGCCGATACGCTTCACTGATAGGAATGTGCTTGTTCTGGATGGTGACCTGATGCCTTTCCATTTTGTCAATCTTATGCACCGCAACGTAATACGACCGGTGAACCCGCACAAATTTGTCAGTAGGCAGTAAGTTGATGGCTTCAATGAAAGTGCTCCGCGAAAGGATGTTCTTGTCTTTCAAGGCAAAGGTGACATAGTTGCCAGTAGCTTCTAAGTACAGAATTTCTTCAAACGACACCTTCAGTTGCTCATAGCCGGTTTTGATGTAAATGTGGTCCTGAGTTTCTGGCGAGTTTCTGTAATTATAGAGCTCAAATGCCTTGTTGCACCCTTTGATGAAACGGGCCAGCGAGAAAGGCTTTAACAGGTAATCTACCGCATCCATCTCAAAACTGGTGGCGGCGTGCTCCATGTACGCCGTGGTAAAGATCAGCAGCGGCTTCTTGCTTAAGGAACAATAAAAGTCCAGGCCTGAGATGTCCGGCATTTTGATGTCCAGGAAAAGCAGATCCACGCTTTCTTTTTGCAGGTATTCCAGCGCCTTGAACGCATCGGTAAACTCCGCCTTCAAATCCAGGAACGGGACCTTGGAGGCGTGTGACCTTATGATTTCTAAGGCAATGGGTTCATCGTCAATGGCAATGGCTTTCATACAGACGGAGCAGTAAGCTTTGGTAGACCTAAGATACTTTTAATGTAAGGTGGATAAAAAATTCTTTTCCGGTTTCCCTGATGATCAGGTCATGTTTCCCCGGATACAATAGCTGCAGGCGCTGTTTTACGTTGTTCAGGCCTATCCCGCTTTTAAACTTCTCCGGATCATTGCCCTGCTTTACGTGCTTGCTGTTGTGCACATCAAAATACAGGGTTTTGTCTTTCACTTCCAGCGTGATGTTGATGTTGGAAGGCTCCCGTAAGCTGATGCCGTGTTTAAAGGCATTTTCCACAAAAGGGATCAATAACATTGGCGAGATTTGGATAGTGTTGGGCGTACACTCAATAGAAGACTCAATCTTCACAATAGGATTAGGATCTGTCCGCAGCTTCTGAAAACTGATGTAATTGTTCAGGTACTCTATCTCACGGGCCAGCGGAATCTTTTCCTGCATGTTTTCCTGCAGCATGAACCGCATCATGTCTCCCAGTTTCTCAATTCCTTCACTGGTGCGCTCCGCATTTTCCTGGATGGCCGTGCCATAAATAGTGTTGAGGGCGTTAAATAAGAAGTGCGGGTTTATCTGTGAGCGCAGAAAGTCAAAATTTGCGTTAGACTGCCCCAGCTCTTTCTTCAGCACATGAATCTCCTCGTTCCCGCGCATTTGCCGCTTATACAAAACCCAGGAAAGTGGCATGGTGATTAGGAGTTGAAAAGCCGTGTTAAACATGGACAATCCCGCCGCATAATCCCCGTCTCTGGCAATCAGCAGGGCAATTACCCCAACTGGTATCACCGCAAGCGCCAACACCAGAACCGTCCACAGCAGGTAGGTCCGGAAGGGGTTCTTTTTAGGTATACTTATTGGAAGCAGCTTATAAAAGGAATAGCAAAAGAATGCTATCCCAAACGGAATGATGATGGCCCAACCTATCAAAATCTCTCCTTCCGCATCGGCCAGCATCAAGAGAAACATACTGATCATCCAGAGCACAAAGGCAATCAAAGCATCGCGGGTTATGATTTTGTATTTAGCCTGGATCACTTCTGAATGGGACAGCAGGTACAGGCCCGCAAACTTCACTACGGAGTACACCCCAAACATCAATGCTAGCCAGAAGGCATAGAAAAAGCTGTCTTTAAACAACATGGTATACACCTCATCTTCCGTGGCATACCTGGCGAACAGGTAGTTTTTGGCGTAGGTATAGGTGATCCCAAACACCAGCCCCACGGCCAGGTAAATCATGACTGTGAAAATGATGTTTTGTGCCAGATTCTCTTTTTTGATCAGGTTGGGTACTATGTAAAAGTTAAGGGCCAGGAACCCCAGAAAAAGGGTGGTGTATTGAAAAAAGAGTGGGAAAAAGTAGTCTGAGTAGTAATAGAATGGTGTATTCGCTTCTTTAAACAATTCTCTTAGTAGCGAAGGATCAGTTGTGTTCAGGAAAAACACCGCAAAAACAAATATGGTGGTCACTGCCCAAAACTCAATCTTTTTCAGATACTGCGGATTATTGATGAGGTCTTTCATTCTGGTAGATTATTAAACAATGATAAGATTTAGGCCCGTTAGAAAACAAAAAATGTGACGAATGGTTAAGTATATGGGATGGACAGGAAGGAGTACTCAGGTGGTTTAAGCCCTTGTAAGTTTTAAAGAAAGCTACCCATGGGGGATTTAACCTAAGACTTTCGGGTAGCCGGAGTCACCTCCCAAGGTCCCTCTTTGATTTTCAACCTGTCTACCCTGCCGTTCTCCATGCTGAAGATCAGACGCATGGTATCATTCACTTCAGGAATGAACACGTGCTGCCCCTGGTACAGCAGCCTAAAAGGCTTGCCTCCGGTCATTTGGCCTTTCAGTTGCCCGTTTTCATAAAACACCCGCAATTCTCTGGATTTTGTGGGAGTAGATTGGAAGGTATAGGTTCCGGTGTAGGGCTCCAGGTCTTGTTGGGCCAGCGGCAGGTTCAGCACTTTCTCGTTAAGTGCAGAGCGGGCCAGCACCTTTTCCATTTCGGCAGCTTTCTCCCGTCCACTCCCTGAGTTGGTAAGAATAGCAATGGTAACCCCGGCTTCTGGGTAGTGGGCCAGATACGCTCCAAAACCCGGCCGAGTGCCGCCATGGTATACCTTGCGGTGACTGCCCAGTTCCGCCAAATAAAGCCCGAATCCGTACCCTACCGTATCACCGTTAGAGAGCACCGTAGGTGAGGTCATCTGCTGCAAGGATTCCTTGGAGACTACTTTCCCGCTGTGCAGCAAATGCGTCCACTTCACCAGATCACCCACGGTAGACCCAATTGCCCCGGCCGCAAACCCTGCCTGTGGACTGGTGTAAGGAGCATTCATGAGTTTGCCTCCATAAAACTCATAGCCTGCAGCCCGGTTGAGAATGATGCGGTGGTCATCGGCGAAGAGGGTTTCGCCCAGTTCCAGGGGCTGGAGCAGTTCCTGTTCAAGGTAGGCGGCGTAAGGCATTCCGGTTATTTTCTGGATGATGTGCCCCAGCAGGTAATAGCCCAGGTTATTGTACTGGAATTGCTGCCCCGGCTTGAAATTGAATGGCAACTTCCCGAACCGATCAATCATTTCCTCAAGAGAAAGGTCCAGCTTAAACCATTGTTTGTTTCCGCCATTTAAAGCAGTCTGCAGAGTAAGGCTGGAGGATTGGTTACTTATGCCAGAAGTGTGGTTCAGTAAATTCCTGATGGTGATGTGGTGCCCTTGCGTAGGGTAATCAGGCAGAAACCTGGTGATGGAATCATCCAGCGAGATTTTGCCGGCCTCTACCAAACGCATGACCAGAGCCGCCGTAAACTGTTTGGTGACTGACCTTATTTTGTACACCGTATGGGAGCAGGCAGGCATCCCCAATTCAAGATTCGCTTCGCCATAGCCTTTTGAGAACACCACCTCTCCTTCTTTGGCGACCGCCATGCTTATGCCGGGTATCTCTCCTGCCTTCAGGTAAACCTGCGCCAGGGAATCAGCTAAGATCGAAATTCGGCTTGCATCAAGAGTCGGTACCTGGGTTTTCCCTCCGGAAAGTAAAGGCCCATTTTGGTTGAGACGGGCCTTGGGCGTACAACCCACCCAAGCTAATAATCCCAGTAAAAGAAAGAGAGAAATGCCTCTGAGGAGTCGCTCCTTCATTGGAGGCTGCTCAGGAAACGATGCTGTTTTGCTGTAAGTTTTCATGCTAGTTTTTGTTAAACACCTGGTAAACCCGTCTGATTATGGACAAGGATAAGCAGTGCTTTTTGCGACAAAAACTAAATGTGACGGAAGCGGCAATAGCTGTGACAGATACCTCTCTTCTGCCCTAATAAGTAGGGCTACTTTCTAAAAATGAGGTTTATCTTTAAATATGAAGATTGACCAGAAAAGGTATTTACGTTGCCTTTTCAGGAAAACAGGCTCAAAACAGCTGTACAACTTGTTATGGGTTTATGAGGTGGCAACACTTTCTGCAGCCAGTTTCTGGGGTTGGGTTTCCGAGGCAATTCGCCCCAGATCAGTGAGGATGCTCCCAATGTCTCTTATGGTAGCTAGCGAACCAATACTGTTGAGGCTGTCCAGACAATGTGCCTGCTCTACTTGGGCCTGCTGAATGGCTTGAGTTAAACTATGAAGGTTTTCCTCTGAAACGTTTATAGACGCTAACCCAAAGGCAGTGATGGCATCAGCCGTGGTTTCCATGGCTACCTTGAGTTTCTGAAGATAGGTTTGCTCCGTTGTTAGGTGCTGGTTTAGCTGAATATCGGCTAGGCTTCTCCTGATACCCCTTACCTGGATGGTGATGCTTTCCAACTGTTCCATGGTATAGGCCAGCCGGCTCAACCTGGTTCTTTTGTGCGTCAGCAGTGGATTGTACTTTAAGCTTTGCTCGGCTAAACTAAAGGTCTTACGGCATTGGTTGGCTTCTTTGATGAGGGCATCCACCTCAGAACGGCCGGTTTTACGGGTAGGTCCCAGATCATCCAGAACTGCAGCCAAGCTTTTGAGAGTGGCCGCGGAGAGTTGGCTGTAAGACAGAATGCCTAGCTCTACGTCTGGCAGGGCGTTACGGGGAACAATTAAGGCGTTGATTAGCACCGCTATGCCGGAGCCCAGCACCGTTTCAATGATTCGCTCAAAAGCGTAACCTTCTTTGGTCTGCCCAAAGGCAAGCACCAAAAGCGAGCTAATGGCTACTTGCGAAATGATCTGGGGGTTCATCTTGAGGGCTTTAGCCAAGCCCATTCCAATCAGAATAATAAAGAAGATGGAGACCGCCCCAATCTGGAACCAGTGGCCCAGCAACATACTCACCAGCACTCCGCCAATTATGCCAATGATGCGCTGGGTGGCTTTATCCACTGAATCTGCTACGGTGACCTGCACCGTGATAATGGCTGCCACAGCAGCAAAATAAGGGTATTCAGACTGCAGCAAACTGGAAGCGACAAACCAGGACAAAGCAGCCGCGAAAGCAGTCTTAGCAATTTGCAGGGTGAGCCCCAGCTTTTCCAGAAGATGTATTATTCTCTCCACTAGCTTAGCTTACTTCACCGGCAGGCTTTAGGTTGGCTTGGGTTAATGATCTACTTACCAGGAGGAAAGTACTTTACCTTCAGCGATGCCTCCTGTACCCCACCCCAAACAAGGTATGGAAGGCAATGTTTGGAACAGTGACGGAGCCGCCCCCGGCTAAGGGCATCTTAGCCCAGGCTGCAGTCAGCTTTGCTTCTGGTCTGAAAAACCAATGTTCTGCGACACCGAGCTTGGGTCCTACTGCAGCCTGCAGGCAAACCCCTGAGATTTGGTATCCGCCCCCAAGCAGGCTTTTCACCGGGTTGATGGCCTTCCCCCTGATGCGACCTTCGGGGTGCCCGATCACCAGCCCTAGTCCCAGCCTGAAAAGTGAAGGAGCCTGCGTAAAAGGGACAGTTCTGCTTACCATGGCCAGGTTATACCCGTGAGACACTTCAAAATGCTCCACCTCAGAAGTAGGGTTCTGCAGGTAAACTTTGTGATGGACCAGTTCGGCGGTCCATTGGTTATACCCCACCCGGTACGCATAATAAGGAGACCCCGTGAAGGGTTTGGTTTTGTAGCGCGCTCTGAATTTGATGGTAGGCTCCCCCGGCTGCTCTATTTTCAGGGGCAAAGGCAAACTCCATGAAGTACCGGCAAAGACCTCAGCCGTTACTCCTTGGCCCGAGGCTGTAAGATTGGTGCTAACAATAATCAGGAGGCAGAGGGTCCACCCCATAAAAATCCCTTTCTTAAAATAAGCCACCATTTCTGAAAAGTTGAAGCTGCACACCTGGAAAACCTCCACCTGAGGCTTGAACAAATTCTATTAAGAATTCATGAAGGTAACGATCCTGATGCTCAAAGGATTGGAAACAAACTAAAATCAGGAAAACAAAGTAAAAACACGTAATGCTGTTGCTGTTTCCTAACTTTTAGAGATGTAGCCGGTTCTTACCCTATATGAGTCTCCCTCTATAACTATTTACTCTATGCGTACTTCCCTCACCCTTCTGCATTCTTTTGTGTTTGTGGCTTTGATGGCCTCCAGTTGTAGTAATAAAGAAACCGCTCAGGAGGACCCGTCCCAAAACCCTGCTCCTACGGGTCCTAACAACTGCACTCCCCTGGAAACCAGAACCGCTAACGCCCCTGACCAGAAACCTGCCTTTGCTGGGCAGACCCGGGCCTGTGGTATCACAACTAGCGCTAAACTGAACGTGACGGTGCTGGCTAGGGGATTAGAAAAGCCTTGGGCAGTAGAGCCTTTGCCAGATGGTTCGCTGCTGGTGACAGAAAAGCCTGGCCGTTTGTTGATTGTATCTTCTACTGGTGACAAAGGACAGCCCATCACGGGCTTACCCGCGGTAGATGCCCGAGGCCAGGGAGGGTTACTGGATGTGGCCTTAAGTCCGAACTTCGCTTCTGACCGAACCATCTTCTGGAGTTTCTCTGAACCCCGTACAGGCGGGAATGGTACCAGCGTGGCCCGCGGAGTACTTTCAGCTGACCGTAGAAGCCTGGAACAGGTTAGAGTTATCTTTAGAGCGTTGCCCACCTATAACGGCACTTTGCATTATGGATCCCGTTTGGCGTTTGGACCCGATAATATGCTGTATGTTACTTTAGGCGAACGCTCTGACCTGGAGATCAGGCCGCAGGCGCAGCAGATGAACAGCCACATGGGTAAGATCGTTCGGATTACCACAGATGGAGCACCGGCTCCCGGAAATCCCTTCACTGGTCAGGCCGGAACCTTACCCGAAATCTGGTCAGTGGGGCACCGGAACGTACAAGCCGCTGCGTTTGATCCTGCGGGTAAGTTATGGGTAGTGGAAATGGGTCCTCGGGGAGGCGATGAGTTAAACCTAATTGAAAAAGGCAAAAATTACGGCTGGCCTCTGGTGACTTACGGCGTAGAGTACTCGGGGAGCCCTGTCCCAAATTCAGTAACAGCTAAAGAGGGCTTTGAACAACCTGTATACTACTGGGACCCGGTGATTGCCCCGTCTGGCGCGCAGTTTTACACCGGTACCGCTTTTCCGGAGTGGCAAGGAAATCTTTTTGTGGGTGGCATGAAAGACCAGCGCCTGGTGCGCCTGAAGATTGAAAACGGCAAGGTAACCGGAGAAGAGCACCTGTTGAAAGAACGTGGCCAGCGCATCAGAGACGTTCGGCAAGGACCAGATGGAGCGCTTTATATTGTAACCGATCAATCTAACGGAGAACTCTGGAAAATTACCCCTCAACAATAGTTTTTCCATTTAGGGCTATTCTCATTTTAAAGGGTAGAGTACTATGTTTCTGTCCTGGCTTTTAAGCCCTCTTTGTACAAAGAGGGCTTAAAAGCCAGGATTTTTCATACCTCCCCCATTCAAAAGTTTACATGTCCCACTTTCGCTTATATGCGACTAGCGTCTGTTTCTACTTTCTTATTGGTAGGTTTTCACTTTTGGAGATTCCTTCCTTATTATGAGAACTATCTCCTTAGGAGTAAGTATTTACAGCAGACACAAATATACTTTACATAATTTTACAGCCATTGACATGCTTCATTTTTAAACCTAATAATATAAGTAGCTTAAAAATGAAGCATACTCTGCGTTAATGTTATCCCACAAAAAAAGCCCCCGAAAATCGAGGGCTTTTTTCATTGTTCCACCTTACGTATTACCATTCACGCCGGTCCTTGCCAAGGTTGAATACCCGTGACACGTTAAACCCGAAATAAATGTCACCAGTAGACCAGCCGCCCGTGTTTCTGGGAATGAAGAACTTCTCAATCATTCCCTGTGAGTTGGTCAGCATCAGCTGGAAGACGTGGCCTCCGGTTTCAATGTCTACCCCCAAGGATAAACTGTTTTTGAAATCATCGGCAGTTTCGCCGGGCAAAAGGTAGAAGTACTCGGCGTTGAAGGAGGTGCGCTTGGTAATTTTAAATCTCCCGCCTGCCCCCACAGCATACACATCGGTTTCTCCTAAACCGGTCTCAACCAGGTTGCGGTGTACCACAGTGGGTGCTACTTGCAGGGACAGCCTTTCGGAAAATTTTCTGGCCACCAGCAATTGATGGCTGTAAGTTAACCTATGGGCAAATTCAAAGTTTTTCTCCTGATCTGCCCAATCCATTGTTTTTACTGCTACACTGGTGAAAGCGGTCACAGTAACCGGAGAGCCTGTGTTTTTTTGCTGCAGTACTTTGTATTTCAGATATCCGTCATACGTTTTTTCTAGAGAGCTTCTTCCCAGCCCCACTGTAAACCTGTTGGTTATCCCGTATTCCAAAGCCAGCCTTATAGTGGCCTGATCAAGCCCCCAAAAGTTGTACGCACCACTGTTGAGAGTGCCAAACCTATGGGAAATGAGAAACAGTAGTGAACCTGCTCCGTTCGTTTCCACGGTGTGACCATTAATCAGGCGGGTGGCTTTAAAGGTGGCAGAAACTGCTTCGTTCGTGACGCTGTCATTGGCTTCGGCTAACTTCAGCAGGTCAGTATCCGTTTGCGCAAGAGCATCTGTTTTTGCCCCAACATAGAGAAAAACCATCAAAAACAGAATCTTCCAGGTTCTCATAGGCTCTTCTCTACGTAAGGGACATACACTACATTCACGGTTATGTCAATGCGCTTGGCAATGTGGTCTTTCACCAGAAACGGAATTTCAATGTTAAACTCCTGCGGTGTCACTGAGAAAGTAGACTTCCCTATCAGCTGTTTTCCTTTCACCTCCAAGGTTCCATCTGTTCTGACAGGTCTATCAACTCCATGGATGGTCAGCACTCCTTCAATCAACACTTTGTAGAGTTGGTCCTGAGTTAGGTTGACGTTCTGCAGGTTAATTATCCTCCCCTTGAAAGAAGCTTTGGGGTATTTGTCTGACTCCACGTAGTTCTCATTGAAGTGTTCCTGCATGAGCGACTTCTTAAATTGAAAAGCCTTCATAGGAACCGAAAAAGCCATTTCTCCTGACTTCACGTCCAAAAAAGAAACCACCTGTTTGTTGCTGGCCTCTATGTCTTCCAGAGGTGCTTTAGAGAAAAAGGAGATGTAGCCAGTCTTGGTATAAAACCTTGACTGCCCCGCTACCAGTCCCAACCCAAGCCACAAAACTATTCCCAGCACAAGTAAGCCTTGTTTCATAAAAGTGGTCTTTGGTTAGTTATTGGGAGCGCCTGCATCTACCCATTTCTTGATTTTTGCAATGTTGCAGTCAGAAAGTTTTGCCCCACCCAGTGGCATAGGCTTGAATCCTGCAGCATGGGTGATCACCCCCATCAGTTTTCCGTTATCAGCCACAGCTTTTACCCGAGTATGAGTATCCAGAGCCACTCCTCCTTGTGCCAAGGATGAACTATGACAGGACAGACAGTTAGAGCTAATGATGCTTGATACTGTGCTTGAATAGGTGACTGCATTGGTATCGCACTGTTGCTGCTGCGGATTGTTGGTGGGAGTAATCTCCTCCTCTTTATCATCTTTACAGCCCGAAACCACAGAGACAGAAAAGATGGATACTGTCAAAAAGAACCATATGCTATTTTTCATAAGATATACTGTTAAAGAATGATAAAGAGGAGATGTGCCATCACAAGGGTTTAGATAGTTTAAGAGGAACCACCTATTTTATTGACGTTCCACTTGCGCCCGAATCTCTCCAGCTGGGAATTGCGCGCTGTGGATGTTCACATACCACAAACCTGCCAAAAGATCTGCTTCCTGTGCATCAGTCAAGGCAGGAGTTTGGCTATTGATAGGACTTGTGTAAGGAGCAGTTCCAATTGGAATGACTACTGGCCCACTAACTCCCTTAGCTCCTTTATGGAAATGCATAGCGGTGACATTGACCCCTGAGAAGGTGATGGTGTAGGACAGGATATTTGTGTCCTGGTTGTAAGAGCCTGTAAAAGTACCAGTAGCTGTAGAAGTATTTGCGGGCACTTCTTCAGACCCTCTAATAATTGCATTTTTAAAGTTGATGATGTTTGTTGGTTGATCACCATCATCATCGCTGCTGCAACTGGTTATCACAAATGACAGGGCAACAAAAAGGCCAAGGGCCAAACGTGTTAAAATTTGATTTGTTTTCATAAGGTTTGAGGTTAGGTGTAAGGTTAGATTTTGAAAAGAGTAAAAGTAATGGCATTCCACCCAGCACAAATGAAGCGTGCTGTCATTGATGAGCAACTAGATTCATTTATGGTTTAAGCTTGAGTGTATATCCTGCCGTGAAAAACACTCCTGCACTAGTTAATTTCACTTTACCTGCTCATATTCATAAATAAGGTATTTTCACAAACGGCTCAACACCTACTGAAAAAGCCGGTTAAATGGTTCAGGTATAAACCAAAGACACATTTTGCACCTTGAACCAGTGACGGTTTTTGTTGTCTACTTCGTAGTAGTAACCATAATAGCCTCCATACCCTGAGCTGTACTTTATATTCAGCATCACATACCTGGAAATACCCGCCTGCAGCGCTACCGAATTTTTCCAGCTTCTATCACTTGGTATCTTAGGTATAGTGGAATATCCAGCACCTTACAAGCCGCCTCAATGTTGAAGTAGAAGCAATTCCACTCCCGAAATCGTATTTCTCAGAATCAGCACTATATTTCTTATATGCCCACACTACTCCGGTGACAAAACTCAATCTTCTGGTAAGTGGCACTCCAATTGGAATACCTGCATTCTCACTTACCCCTTCTGGATCTTTATATTTAACAGTAGTCAAAGCCGGGACTACTGCCAATCTATTTGTACAAAACTTAAAAACTAGGGTCTCTCTTCAGAATTCAATCGAGTGTCTTGAGTAGTTGAGTCCTTTGAAAGGAAACTAGTTGAAACCTCAAGTATTTTAGTAGAATCTGTCTGTGAAACCATTGAAACTGACTAAAAAGAATCTATGTACGAAATAGCTTCATCTATGGCTTTCTTAGGTTCTGAAATAATTTCGTTTTTTTATTCTGCTGCTGCTGCTGCCCCTAATTTGCCATGATACTTTTTTGAAATATCATCTCCAGCTTCATTTTCCTTAGTAGTTCTGAAGGGGGTTTTAGCAAAATTAGCTTCTACTCGCAACGAAGGTGTTTTGAAAAGGAACTTATCTTTTTGTATTCCTCTCCTTCTATTTACTCCTACACTTTTCTCAACTTTTTCAGGAAAGTATTCTTGTTCCCCTATTCTATTGACTGCAGACCCATTTATCTCAGGTTCAAGAGCATCATTGTCTACAGTAGAACTAGTGTATCTCGGCACATTAGGCTTAGGAGTAACATTGATTCCAATTTCTTGCCTATTCTTCTGATTTTATCATTGTTTTTGTTGCTCCTCTGTTGCAGCGATAATTTCTTAGTCTACCTTGTTAGGTTGCTTTGAGTATATGTAATGGGGGAAATAGAATTTAAAGTTACGAAGCCAAGAATGCAGAAATTAGGAAAGAATCTTCTGAACCAACTATGGCGCTCAAGCACCATCTCCAACTTCTGGTCCATAGCAGTCCATGCCTCTTGAACAAAAGGTAGATCGAAGTTATCTGCCGATGCCTTAAACAGACGATCAAGCTCTTCGTCAGATATATTGCTCCAGTTCATCAACTCTGTTTTACTTAAAATTTCTCCCAGATTTGCAGAGCCTTGGAGAGGATAGATTTAGAAGTACCAAAAGATATTCCTAGCAACACAGCTACTTCTTAATGGGTGTAACCATCTATCACATAAAGGTTGAACACTGGTTTAGAAGCGGGGGAAAGTTGCTGAATAAGACTGATGAGGTATTCATAGTTAAGCTTACTTTCCACATCTGGCCCAATTTACTACAGAGTGAACAGATTCCAAATCGGATGTAAAAGGGACTGAAGACAAAAAGGGGAGCTACTTCAATTATGAAGTAGCTCCCCTTTTTATTGTTAATTTTTCCTTAATCTGAACTTAAAAAGACTTTACAGTCCCACGCATTCTTTATGAAAGGAGAAATAAAACGTTGGAATAGGAATTAGCTACCCCACTAATGATTAAAAAAATATACAAAGTAGCCTTCCATCCCACCATATTTCACCTTATTTCCCCCATCTCACATACCTGTAAACGCGAACAGCCCACCGTCTCTTCTAGAGGGGTGGGCTGTTTAGGTGGGGTTGGCGGCTACCTACTCTCCCGCGTGTGACCGCAGTACCATCGGCTCGGCGGGGCTTAACTTCTCTGTTCGGAATGGGAAGAGGTGGACACCCGCGACATAGCCACCATTATTTTCCGTTTCTCCTCCCTTTCGGGGGCGAGTGTCAATGATGTCGGGGGGTGCTTTGATATACTTGGGAAAAGAGAGAACACCAGGGTACGCGCCTTTTTGGTGGCGGGAAAGTTCTCGGGCAATTAGTACGGCTCGGCTATGCCATTTCTGGCTTTACACCTGCCGCCTATCGACGTGGTCGTCTCCCACGGCCCTTAAAGGGATTTCTCATCTTGGGGTGAGTTTCGCACTTAGATGCTTTCAGCGCTTATCTCATCCGAGCGTAGCTACCCTGCGCTGCGGCTGGCGCCACAACAGGTCCACCAGAGGCTCGTCCATCCCGGTCCTCTCGTACTAAGGACAGGTCCCCTCAAAAATCCAACGCCCACTACAGATAGGGACCGAACTGTCTCACGACGTTCTGAACCCAGCTCGCGTGCCACTTTAATCGGCGAACAGCCGAACCCTTGGGACCTTCTCCAGCCCCAGGACGTGACGAGCCGACATCGAGGTGCCAAACCTCCCCGTCGATATGAGCTCTTGGGGGAGATCAGCCTGTTATCCCCGGCGTACCTTTTATCCTTTGAGCGATGGCCCTTCCATGCGGAACCACCGGATCACTATATCCGCCTTTCGGCCCTGCTCGGCTTGTGGGCCTCACAGTCAAGCACCCTTCTGCTATTGCGCTCTGCGCACGGTTACCAAGCGTGCTGAGGGTACCTTTGAAAGCCTCCGTTACTCTTTTGGAGGCGACCACCCCAGTCAAACTACCCACCAAACAATGTCTCCCCTCCGGGATTAGGCCCCGGATAACTCAAGGGTGGTATTTCAACGCTGCCTAACCGACGCCTGGCGACGCCGGATCACAGGCTCCCACCTATCCTACACATGAGTTACCCAGAGTCAATGTTAAGCTATAGTAAAGGTGCACGGGGTCTTTCCGTCCCGTAGCGGGTACTCGGCATCTTCACCGAGACTACAATTTCACCGAGCTCACGGCTGAGACAGCGCCCAGATCGTTACACCATTCGTGCAGGTCGGAACTTACCCGACAAGGAATTTCGCTACCTTAGGACCGTTATAGTTACGGCCGCCGTTTACCGGGGCTTCGATTCAATGCTTCGCCTTGCGGCTGACATCCCCTCTTAACCTTCCGGCACCGGGCAGGTGTCAGGCCATATACCTCATCTTTCGATTTCGCATAGCCATGTGTTTTTGTTAAACAGTCGCCTGGGCCTCTTCACTGCGGCTTCTCCATCGCTGGAGGAAGCGCCCCTTCTCCCGAAGTTACAGGGCCATTTTGCCGAGTTCCTTGGCCGTGATTCACTCGAGCACCTTAGGATTCTCTCCTCGACTACCTGTGTCGGATTGCGGTACGGGTAGCGTGACCGTGAACGCTTAGCGGGTTTTCTTGGGAGCGGGATTAGGGCCACTATCCCCTCGCCCGGGGGCTTGGGGTACTATCGGGTTTCGTCAGGTCTAGCGTGCTTAACTACTAGTCCTATAACTACACCCTTCAACCTGGTATTCCGTCACCAGGCGGGCCTTTCACTTCTCCGTCACCGCATCGCTGGGTCACGCTAGTACTGGAATATTAACCAGTTGTCCATCGACCTTAGCCTTCGCATCGGCCTTAGGACCCGACTAACCCTGATCCGATTAGCGTTGATCAGGAAACCTTAGTCTTTCGGTGTGCGGGTTTCTCGCCCGCATTATCGTTACTTATGCCTACATTTGCTTTTCCCGACGCTCCAGCGCCCATTGCCAGGCGCCTTCATAGCAGGCGGGAATGCTCCCCTACCACAGAATTAATTCTATCCATAGCTTCGGTATCACGCTTGATGCCCGATTATTATCGATGCCCTGTCGCTCGACCAGTGAGCTGTTACGCACTCTTTAAATGAATGGCTGCTTCCAAGCCAACATCCTGGCTGTCTAAGCAACTGAACCTCCTTTGTTCAACTTAGCGTAAATTTAGGGACCTTAGCTGATGGTCTGGGTTCTTTCCCTCTCGGCCTGGGACCTTAGCACCCCAAGCCTCACTGCCGAGTATGTCACGTGGCATTCGGAGTTCGTCAGGATTCGGTAGGATTTGACTCCCCCTAGTCCTATCGGTAGCTCTACCTCCACGAGACTCAACCTCGACGCTGCCCCTAAAGGCATTTCGGGGAGTACGAGCTATTTCTCAGTTTGATTGGCCTTTCACCCCTACCCTCAGGTCATCCAAATCCTTTTCAACGGAAACTGGTTCGGACCTCCATTGCGTGTTACCGCAACTTCATCCTGCCCAAGGGTAGATCACAAAGTTTCGCGTCTACCCCCCCTGACTGTGCGCCCTGTTCAGACTCGCTTTCGCTGCGGCTCCGTATCTCCAGATACTTAACCTTGCCAGGGAGGAGTAACTCGTAGGCTCATTATGCAAAAGGCACGCCGTCACCCCACAAAAGGGCTCCGACCGCTTGTAGGCGCATGGTTTCAGGTTCTATTTCACTCCTTTATTCAAGGTTCTTTTCACCTTTCCCTCACGGTACTGGTTCACTATCGGTCTCTCAGGAGT